>NZ_JAGGJE010000001.1:0-1534303 GCF_030466375.1 Pseudidiomarina terrestris | reverse complement strand
TGCTGTTTTATAGCGGAAACGATCTGCTCGACTGAAAAACGTTTTGATTTCATGACGTGGCCCTCGTAAGGTCTTTATCATGCCCAAATTCATCGTCCTTGTGGATCTTTTTCTTGGGGGACCGTCAATGGGAGCTGTATTATCACTTAGATTCATTACCTAGTTATGGCTACTTCTTTTAATCGGTTGATCTTTATCAGACAAAGAGATATTATTTTAACATGTTTTTGCAATAAAGCTTCGCATGTATCGTTTAATCATTGCCCTACTGCTATTAGCGGTAACAACAATGTCATTTTCACAAACTACCAGTACGGAAAAGGCATGTATGCACGATTCTACTGAGCAGGTTTGCGATCTTGCAGCTTGCGAAGTGTCACACTCTCTTACCGATAACTGTTGCTCTGATTCAATGATGCGTCATTGTTACAGCCCGTCAATTACTGTCGTTTATTCTGAGCAATCCACCGTTCCGCCTATTGAGAAGCTGGTTTTTAACGCTTCCTCATTCTTAGATACGAATATTAAAGAAAAGCACTCTCTCTCGCTATTTCGGCCCCCAATCTACTCTTAAAAAGTACTAAATTTCTCGCTCCTGGCGCGTTTATCGTCCAGGTAAAAACACAGCTTTAAGCTTTGGCTCGGTCTTTGTAGTTATGATTTCGCTAGTAACCCTAGTTACGCTCTAACTCATAGCCTGGTCTGTGTTTAATTTAAAAATTTACAGTTTTTGAGAGTAACAATATGAAACTTTTAAGAGAAATGGCTTATTTAAGCGTTCTGACTGTAGTGGTGCCAAATTTTGCTAATGCGCAAGAGCCGCTTTTGAATTTGCAAGATGCAGTGAGTATCGCTGTACAAGAAGACCCCTGGCTAACAGCAAGTAAGCAAACTCAAGAGGCATTCGCGAGTGAAGCTATAGCCTCTTCCAGTTTGCCTGACCCTAAAATATCGCTCACGGCAGCCAGTTTCCCTGTTGACAGTTTTAGTTCACGACAGGAAGGAATGACCCAATTGATCGTAGGTGTTTCACAAACTTTTCCTAGAGGAGACACGCTATCGTTGTCTCGTAAGCAAAAAAATCAATTGGCCCAAAAACAACCGCTTTTGAGGGCTGATCGTATTGCTAAGGTCAAAACAACGGTAACGAAGTTGTGGTTAGACGTTTTTTTCTTTCAGCAAAGTATCCGTTTGATTGAATCCGATAGAGCGCTTTTTGAACAGTTAGTGTCGACGGCCAAGGCAAGTTATACCAGTACTGAAGGAAAAGCACGGCAGCAGGATGTTATTAGGGCCCAGCTTGAGCTCACACGACTGGATGACCGATTGACTTCATTAAGACAGAAAGAGGAGCGATTTCAAAGCAAACTGTCGGAGTGGATAGGTGCTATAGCGAAATCAAAGTTACCAGATGACGTTCCTAACCTTACGCTACAGGAAGCATTGAGTTCGCCTTCAACAATGCCTAAACAAGCCTTGTACGAATTAATAAAAGGGCACCCAGTTTTGCAAGCTATCGATCAAGACATTTCGGCGTCGGAAACTTCTATAGAGCTTGCTCAACAAGGTTATAAACCACAATGGTCAACCAACCTTAAATATGGTCATAGAAACGATGCTCCAAGCGGTACTGACCGTGCCGACTTGTTTTCAGTCGGAGTTACGTTCGATATACCACTGTTTACTGATAACAAGCAGGATGAACAGGTGCGTTCGGCAAAGTATAAAACTGAAGCAAAAAGAACTGAAAAACTGCTGATTGCCAGACAGTTAATAGCCAGTTTACGCAGTACCTTTGTACAACTGAATCGTTTGAATGAACGCGCTGCTCTTTATCGTGAAGAGCTACTTCCACAAATGTCCGCCCAGTCTGAAGCTGCATTGACAGCCTACAACAATGATGATGGCGACTTTGCAGAGGCGGTGCGTTCACAGATTGCTGAAGTCAACGCAAAAATTGATGCATTAGCGATCGCCATCAACCGCCAAAAGCTGATTGCCGAAGCAAACTACTTATTATTCTCAGGAGTTTAAAATGAAAACAGTCACTAAATCTCTTATAAGTTTAGCTGTAGGGTTTGCGGTTGGCGCTGGTGCTATTGGCTACTTAATGCAGTCAACTGCGGGCTCCGATGCTTCATCGGATAATGCCAAAAAAGAGCCATTATATTGGGTGGCTCCGATGGATCCAAATTATCGGAGAGACAAGCCAGGAAAGTCTCCAATGGGGATGGACCTTATTCCTTTCTATGGCGATGATGGGGGAGAAAGTTCACCCGGTACTGTGAGAATTGATCCCGATGTTATTAACAACCTTGGGGTTACAACTGCAACCGTCACGTCCTCGAGACTCAACCTGGATATCGAAACAGTTGGCTATGTTCAGTTTGATGAGAACCGAGTGCTGACAGTAAGTCCCCGTGTTGAAGGCTGGATTGAAAAGCTTTTTGTAAAAGCGGTTGGTAACTCAGTTAAAGCCGGCGAGCCTTTATACAGTATTTACTCTCCTGAAATGGTTAATGCGCAAGAAGAGCTTGTATTGGCCTCGCAAAGAGGTAATCAGGTTCTACTAGATGCTGCTGAAGAACGCCTAAGAGCTCTGCAAGTTTCTGAACCTGAGATTAAGAAGTTAAAAGAGACTCATAAAATTCAGAAAACAATTACGGTAAAAGCAAAGCAGTCCGGGGTATTGGATAAACTGACTGTGCGTGAAGGTGCGTTTGTAAAGCCGAGTATGAACTTAATGACGATTGCCCAACTGGATAAAATATGGGTTATTGCAGAAGTCTTTGAGCGGCAACTGAACCAGGTTGAGGTAGGTAATAAAGTTCAAATGGATCTTGAGTATGCTCCGGGTAAAGACTGGGAAGGAAAGGTTGATTACGTCTATCCGTCACTTAACTCTAAAACCCGGACGGGAAAAATTCGAATTCACTTCAATAACCCCGACGCTTTTTTGAGGCCGGGTATGTTTGCGAATCTTAATATTAATGCTGGTGTAGGCGACGAAAACTTAGTCATCCCCAAAGAAGCGCTTATTCGAATGGGTGATTCGAACCGAGTTGTCTTAGCACTGGGCGACGGGAAATTTAAATCAGTTAATGTTGACGTTGGGCGGTTAGGTAGCTCGCGAGTTGAGATTTTATCGGGTCTTATGGCAGGTGATGAAATTGTTACATCGGCTCAGTTCTTAATTGACTCTGAGTCCAGTAAGTCTTCCGACTTTAAACGTATGAACCACGACTCTAACACTGATAGCGAGAGCCACGACACTATGTTAAATGAAGCTGTATCAGTCGAAGCTGTCTGGGTCGAAGCAACAGTTAAAAGTGTTATGCCTCAACATTCGATGGTTACGCTGAATCACGGTGAGATTCCTGAGTGGGACTGGCCTGCAATGACGATGGACTTCGATGTCGCTGATGATGTTGAACTCTCAAAGCTCAGCGCCGGTTTGTCCTTACATGCGGAAATTTCACAAGTAGGTAAGCAACGTTACCAGCTCACATCGATTCATATTCCTGAGCAAGAACAAGTGACAGAGCAGGAGCATAACCATGATTAAGTCAGTCATTCGATGGTCAGTTAGCAACCGATTTTTTGTTCTTCTAGCGACATTAATCCTTGTGGGCGTTGGTGCCTTTGCCGTCAAGAATACACCAGTAGATGCATTGCCGGACCTGTCTGATGTTCAGGTGATTATTAAAACCAGTTATCCAGGTCAGGCCCCACAAGTAGTAGAAGACCAAGTTACCTATCCATTAACAACGTCTATGTTATCAGTTCCTGGAGCTAAAACGGTTCGTGGGTATTCGTTTTTCGGAGATTCCTATGTTTATGTCATTTTTGACGAAGACACAGATGCTTACTGGGCACGTTCGCGAGTACTTGAATATTTATCTCAGGTTGCTCCCACACTGCCTGCTAATGCAAGGCCACAATTAGGTCCTGATGCTACAGGAGTTGGTTGGGTTTATTTGTATGCCTTGGTCGACCGCACGGGTAACCACAACTTGAGTGAATTACGCAGTATGCAAGACTGGTTTTTAAAGTATGAACTGCAAACTGTTGAAGGTGTCTCTGAAGTTGCCGCGCTGGGCGGTATGGTAAAGCAGTACCAGGTAAAAGTTGACCCGGAGAAGCTTCGCGCATTCGATATTCCTTTGGCTCACATACAAAACGCTATCCAGAGAGGTAATCAGGAGGTGGGGGCTTCAGTGGTTGAAATGGCTGAGGCTGAGTATATGGTTCGGGCCTCCGGCTATATTGAAGGTGTCTCCGACTTAGAAAATATCCCACTAGGCGTTGATGCTAATGGCACGCCTTTATTGCTTAAAGATGTTGCAGATGTGGGTGTGGGGCCACAAATGAGGCGCGGTATAGCCGAGCTCAATGGTGAGGGGGAAGCCGTGGGCGGAATTGTTGTAATGCGCTTCGGAGAAAATGCACAAAAAACGATTGATGGTGTAAAACAAAAATTAGAGGAATTAAAAGCAGGGTTACCCGATGGCGTTGAGATTGTCACTGTCTATGATCGCTCAGGGCTTATCTCGGATGCCGTCGAAAGTCTCTGGAAAAGTTTAATAGAAGAACTCGCTATTGTCGCGTTTATCTGTGTGATATTTCTCTTCCATGTCCGCTCCTCGCTAGTTGCCGTTATCAGCTTGCCTCTGGGTATTTTAACCGCGTTTATTGTTATGTATTGGCAAGGAATTAACGCGAATATTATGTCACTTGGGGGGATCGCAATTGCTATTGGCGCTATGCTCGATGGTGCCATCGTCATGATTGAAAATATGCATAAGCATATGGAAAAAACGCCACTGACCGCAGAGAACCGCTGGCGGGTGGTTACCGCTTCTGCTTCAGAGGTAGGTCCCGCTCTTTTCTTTAGCTTACTCATTATTACCGTCAGCTTTATGCCGGTGTTTACCTTAGAAGCCCAGGAAGGGCGAATGTTTTCTCCGCTTGCTTTCACGAAAACTTACGCAATGGCAGCTAGTGCAGCCTTAGCGGTTACCGTTATCCCTGTGTTGATGGGGTATTTTATCAGAGGAAAGGTAACACCTGAGGGGAAAAACCCGCTTAACCGGTTATTGATCGCCGGGTATAAACCGCTTTTAAAAGGCATTTTGAAATACCCAAAGACAGCAGTTGTGGGAGCTCTTGTTATCCTGGCTGTTGGTGTCTGGCCGATTGACAAAATTGGTAGTGAGTTTATTCCAGATCTGGATGAGGGCGATTTGATGTATATGCCGACGACTTATCCTGGATTATCTATTGGGAAAGCAAGAGAGCTTTTGCAGCAAACAGATAAACTCATAAAGACGGTACCGGAAGTAAAGACGGTTTTTGGCAAAATTGGCCGAGCTGATACCGCCACTGATCCGGCCCCCCTAACGATGATTGAAACTTTTATTCAACTGAAACCGAAAGATCAGTGGCGTGACGGTATGACCACTGAGAAGTTGAAAAAAGAACTCGATGCGCTTGTAAAGTTTCCGGGGCTGACAAATGCGTGGGTTTACCCCATTAAAACTCGCATTGATATGCTATCGACAGGTATCAAAACGCCGGTAGGTATAAAAGTTGCCGGAGCTGATCTTAATGAAATTCAGGCGATCGGCCAGCAGCTTGAAGCAATACTTGATGATGTAGATGGCACTGCTTCTGTTTATTCAGAGCGAGTGGCAGGTGGACGTTATGTCAAAGTTGACATAAAAAGAGAGCAGGCTGCACGTTATGGTTTGAACATTGAAGATATTCAACAAGTAGTTGCCACGGCTATTGGGGGAATGAACGTTTCAGAGACCATTGAAGGGCTTGAACGTTACCCGATAAACTTGCGCTACCCCCAAGATTACCGTGATTCACCGGAAGAGTTAAAGACGCTACCTTTAGTTACGCCAGACGGGCAGCGTATTAGTTTGGCGGATGTGGCTGATGTCTACGTTGAACTCGGACCGCCGGCAATTAAAAGTGAGAACGCAAGACTTAATGGCTGGACTTTTGTCGACATTGAGGGAGTTGATGTCGGCACTTATGTTGAAAAAGCAATGAAGGTTGTAGAACAAGAACTCGAGTTGCCAGCAGGGTATTCAGTTACCTGGTCCGGGCAGTACGAATATATGGAAAGGGCAAAGGAAAAACTGACTTACGTGATTCCGTTAACGCTCGCGATTATTATCGTTCTTTTATATATGAATTTTCGAAACGCTACAGAAATAGCCATTATATTGGGAACTTTGCCTCTCGCGTTGGTGGGGTCAATCTGGCTAATGTATCTTTTAGATTATAATTTCTCAGTTGCTGTAGCGGTTGGTTTTATAGCTCTAGCCGGTGTCACTGTAGAAATAGGAATACTAATGCTGACTTACTTAAACCAGTCCTATAATGAATATGAAAAAAGTCAGTTAGAGCATGGTAAAGCATTAACGAAAGAGGGTCTCTCTCTTGCTGTAATGGAAGGGGCAGGACTTCGTGTTCGCCCCGTCATGATGACGGCCGTTTCTACAATTGCTGGTTTATTGCCTATAATGTTTAGTACAGGGACTGGGGCTGAGGTGGTTAGTAGAATAGCGGCGCCAATGGTTGGAGGAATGATCAGCGCTGTTATCTTAACCTTGCTCGTATTACCTGCTGTTTACTATTTGTGGCGAAAGAAAGACGTTAAGGTTAGATGATACCTTACTCTGTAAATATCACCTGCGCACCTTTGATCTCGATCAATGATGTGCAGGTGGTAGTATGCTAATTTATAGCATGGCAATAGGAGCGCACATATGTTTCAAGCAAAATTTTTAGTTGTGCTTATGTTAGGAATAGTGATACAGCTATCCTTCCCAGCCGCTCCTGCTTATAACAATGCTTCCAATGTACAGCACGAAAAAAGTGTTAGCCATATGGATGTTAGCAACGAAAGCAAAGATAACTTTCATTGCGATGAAAGTGAGCAATCTATCATTGACGACTGCTATTGCTGCGTAGTTGATAAATGCTCTATGGATGAAGAGTGTAACTCTGCGAACTCACCTCTAGTATTTATTCAATTCGACACTTCGATAAACTCTCCTAGCAACTTGCCACATCCCGTGTCTTATAAAGGTGATGTGAAGCAAATACTCTTCGATATTTACTACCCTCCGAAATAGCACTACTAAATTACAACTCTAGATTTTCTCGAAATTTAAGTAACTAGGCTAAACACAGTCCATAAGCTATATGCTTTAGGGCTTTTAGGGGGGTATATGAACCTATCTAAAATTACCGCTATTTTTGATCAACTTCGACAAGACTCAGTGGAAGAGGCTCTCATCGGCCGTGGCGTTAGCGGCTTTACGCTGTTTCCTGTGCGAGGACGGGGTTACTACTTCGATAGCTATAACGATGATCACTTAGTTGATCACGTACAGCTTGAAGTTTATGTGAACAGTGATGATGCGCGTGATGTTGCCCTCTTGGTAGTTGAAGCGGCCCATACTGGGGTATCTAACGAGGGATTAGTTTCTATCTCGCCAATCGATGAATTGTTCTGGGTTCACGATAAACGAGCAGCCACTAATAAAGAGCTTTCGTTACAAAGTTAACACCGCGCAAATGTTGCCTGAAACGTATTGGTAGTTTTAATTAACAGGACAGTATTGATGTCAAATAACGATCATAGAGCAGGAGTGCGGGAAATTAACTTAGTAAACCGCACTTTAAAGCTAAACGCAGAGAGTGTGAAAGAAGTTCGCAAAGCTATCAAAGAAATTGACTTGTTGGTTGGTCTCGATAGCGTTGCCTATGACTCTGAGCATAACTTGTTATCGGTCGCTTATGATGCCTCTAAAGTGGATCTCAATGTTATAGAGGAAAAGCTCAGGAAGTTTGGTGTTGAAATAAATAGTGGGTGGTGGACTCATCTGAAAGAAGAGTACTACAAGTTTATTGACCAAAATATTAAAGATAATTCGGAACATACACCGTGGAGTTGTCATAGAAGTCCGCCAGTTAACAAAAGCAAACGAAAGTAACGATTAATTATAGGTAAGGAGTAAAAAATGCAAATAGAAACAATCAAAGATGTGCTGAGTTGGACCGTTGATTTCCACAAAAACCTGAAGGAGTGTGTTACTCACTGCTCTAAACAAAACCAAGATGAACGAGCTCGGATGATTCTAAACTACGTGTCGGGTCATGAGGCTAGCTTAGAGCGAATGGTCGAAGGTTTTTTGAGTACAGCAAACCGAAATGCATTAGACACTTGGTGTTATGACTATATTGGGAAACATCCCATCGTTGAGCATGGACACTGTGATTCGCCTTTTAAAGAGTTAGATACTGATCACATTATGGAGAACATTGTAAACCATCATGAGCAAGTCATTGAGTTGTATGAACACCTATATTCCCGTGTTGATATAGACAGCGCAAAAGAGCTGTTAGAAACGGTAAAGAGCGTTGAAGAAAATGAAATAAAACGAATGGTGCAAACTGCGAATCGATTTTCGGATATGTAGTGAGTGACGGTTTTATCGTTGGTACTTTACGGGAAATAGCTGTTGCTTGGCTTTTTTCCCGTCAATAAGGAGCACTGGTATGGGTGTGAAAACTGAGGACGTTCGTAGTCGTTCCATTGAGGAACTCATTATCGAGGGAGCCGGTTGCGCGAGTTGTGTTGGCAAAATCGAGAGTGCATTAAAGTCTGTATCCGGTGTGGAAAATGCAGAGATGAACTTTGCGCAGCGAACAGTCAGTGTGACAGGAACAGCAAGTCCGAGCGCTTTAGTGAAAGCGGTAGAGAAGGCGGGGTATAGCGCTAAAGTAGCCAGTTCCCAAAGTGGCGATGATGCGTTGGCAGAAAAAGAGCAAGCCGACTGGGCTTACTATAAGCGACTGATGCGTGAGATGACCGTCGCGCTGTCGTTAGGTGTACCCCTAATGATTTATAGCCTTTTTGTTGGTGAAATGACGGTTACCACTACCTCAGAACGTGTGACATGGTTAGTCGTAGGTATTCTAACGTTAGGTGTACTTTATTTCTCTGGCAAACACTTCTTTGTTGGTGCCTGGCAATCCCTGAAAAATCATTCCGCTAATATGGATACGCTGATCGCGCTTGGTACTGGTACAGCCTGGTTGTATTCTATGGTGGTTGTAATCGTTCCACACCTGGTTCCGGAAATGGCGCGTCACGTTTACTTTGAAGCGACTGCGATGATTATCGGTTTGATCAATCTGGGGTTGGCACTTGAACTGAAAGCTCGTGGGCGCACGTCCGAAGCCATAAAGCGTCTCATTGGTTTGCAGGCCAAAACAGCTAGGGTGATTCGTGACGATAAACAATTGGATATCGCCATCGAAAAAGTACTTCAGGGCGATTTAGTGCGTGTCCGTCCGGGAGAAAAAATTCCCGTAGATGGGGAGGTAACCGAGGGAAATACCACCGTTGACGAATCTATGTTAACGGGTGAACCCATGCCAGTGGAAAAAGCTGCTGGTGATAAAATCGTGGCTGGAACTATAAATAAGAGCGGCTCCTTTTTGTTTCAAGCGACGAGAGTCGGTAAAGATACAGCACTTGCTCAAATTATTAACATGGTGAAACGGGCGCAAAACTCTAAGCCCCCAATTGGTCGTCTTGCCGATATTATTTCAGCCTACTTTGTGCCTGTTGTTATGATTATTGCTGTTATCAGTGCTCTAGCTTGGCTTAACTTTGGGCCTGAGCCGGCACTAGCCTTTGCCGTGGTGTCAGCGACTACCGTTTTGATTATTGCTTGCCCTTGCGCATTAGGTCTGGCTACGCCTATGTCGGTAATGGTGGGTGTAGGAAAAGCCGCAGAGGCAGGTGTGCTGATTCGCAATGGCGAAGCATTGCAAACAGCGTCGAAAGTGTCGGCTATGATCCTGGATAAAACGGGCACCATTACACTTGGCTCTCCCAAAGTCACCGACGTATTAGTAGCGAGTGAGTACGATGAGCAAACCGTACTGCAACTTGCAGCGACACTTGAGTCTGGCTCTGAACATCCGCTAGCACAGGCGATAGTTGAGTCAGCCAGGGAAAGAGGGATTAAGACAAGTAAGGTCTCGAACTTCAACGCCATCGCTGGTCATGGCGTGGAGGCAGAAGTTGACGGGAAGTCCCTCCTTTTCGGTAATGAAAAGCTGTTGCGTGAACGTCAAGTTGAGCTCGGTAACTTTGTTGAAAAAGCCCAAGGCTTAGCTGCTGAAGCTAAGACGCCTATGTACTTTGCCGTTGATAATGAGTTAGCTGCAATTATTGCAGTTGCCGACCCGATAAAAGACGACTCCGTAGCCGCCATTAAACGTTTGCAAGATAACGGTGTGCGAGTAGTGATGCTTACTGGTGATAATCGCGCGACAGCAGAAGCAGTTGCTGAAAAAGTAGGAATTAAAGAATTTTTCGCTGAAGTTCTGCCGGAAGAAAAATCAAAAAAGGTTCAGGAGCTGCAGATGGAAGGCGAAATCGTTGGCATGACGGGAGATGGTATTAATGATGCGCCAGCACTGGCTATTGCCAACGTGGGCTTCGCCATCGGTACGGGCACGGATGTAGCCATTGAAAGTGCTGACATTACTTTGATGCGGGGGTCGTTACATGGTCTAGCTGATGCAGTAGCTGTAAGTAAGGCTACTCTGCGCAATATCAAGCAGAATCTATTCGGTGCTTTTATTTACAACGTGGCAGGTATACCTTTTGCCGCAGGTGTACTGTACCCGTTTCTCGGCATTCTATTAAGCCCTGTCATTGCCGGTGCAGCCATGGCTTTTTCGTCACTCACGGTAGTGAGTAACGCTAATCGGTTGCGCTTTTTCAAAGCGAAGAGTCACTGATTCCTCTTTTAATTAGAGCTCTTTCAGGAGAGTAAAAATGTTATTTATTAATATCGCTGGCTTAACATTAATTGCACTGATTGTCTGGTGGTTTTGGCTTTATGAACCTGCTGAGAAACAGGCGGAAGAAGGTGAGATTGTAATTACTGTAGAAAACGGTACCTACTCACCTTCGCGTATAAAGGTGCGAGAAGGCAAGCCTGTTGAGCTTAAATTTCTGCGAAAGGATCAATCTCCTTGCTCTGAAACTTTGCTCATTCCCAAGCTAGAAATAAGTGAAACGTTGCCTTCTAACAAATTAAAGCAAATTCAAATACCAGCGCTGGAACCCGGAGAGTACGACTTTCATTGCCAGATGCAAATGTATCGGGGAAAGCTAGTTGTCGGTTAAATGGCTTAAAACGTCCAGGTCACAATATGAGCTTTAAAAGTTTCCCGTTAGATTCGATGAAATTCAATTTCATCGAAGGCATTGAAGGATTCGGCAATAAATATCGCCGTTATATGAGGTCTACGTCAGCGTGGGCTCCAAGATTTAACGATAGTGAAACAAAGTAAAATTAATGAGACCAATACAATTTGGTCATAGTCAAGAGGGTAATAAAATGAAAAAAGTACTTTCAGCTTTAACTATCACAGCTTTAATGGCCTCTCCTGTCTTTGCTGATGCACAGCATAAACATGGTGATGATAAAACAGGTTCAATGAGTGGAATGATGCATCATGAAAAAATGACATCAATGAATGAGCACATGCAAGAAATGCGCGAAGCTATGGAAAAAATAAAAAGCGAATCCGATCCCAAGAAACGTAAAAAACTAATGGAAGAACACATGAAGTCAATGCAGAAGGGAATGCAAATGATGAACCATGGGATGGATAAAGGCATGAACAAAGGAGAACATAAAAAGGGAGACAAAGCAGAGCAAATGGGCAAAGAGAATATGATGAATAAAATGAAAATGATGGAGCATAGAATGGATATGATGCAAATGATGATGGAGCAGATGATGGAACATCAGAGTGAAGAAAAAAAGGAAATGTAGTAGAGATTAAGCTCTCCGTTGGAAATGCCGCTACTTGCAGTGTGCAAGTAGCGGTACTTTTTCAATATATCTAATTTACAACGGTATTTTTAAGGAGGAAGTTATGAAACTTAATGCAAAGAAATTTGGCTTAGCAGCTGGCGGTGCTTTCGCAGTTTTATGGGGAGTTTGTAGCTTGCTAGTGCTTATTATGCCCTCTAGCATGATGGCTTTAACAGAAGGCATGGTTCACGGAAAACTCTCTGGTTTCGAGTGGCATTTGAGTTTTAGTGGATTTGTTACGGGATTATTCGGGTGGTCCTTGGGAGCTATGATTACTGGCTGGCTAATTGTAACGTTATATAATAAACAAATGAAAACGGCTAAATGAGATTGTTGTCAAACTGGAAGCCTTTAAATCTGTTGCTCTGAAACTTTGCTTATTCCTGATCTGGGGATCAGCGATACTTTACCGACCAATAAGTTAAAGTTGATCGAATTGCCAGTATTAAAGACCGGAGAATACGATTTTCATTGTCAGATGCAAAGGTATCTAGGAAAACTTATTGTCTATTGGTAACTGTCCAGTGAAGTTAAGCTAGGTTATCTCACCCAGCGCAGCAAGATAATTGGCTAACATCTTTAGTAAACGTTTGAGCGCATAATTTTAAGCCTTCTACCATCGTAAGGTATGGGAAGAGCTCATCAGCCAACTCATTGACTGTCATTCCTGCTCTTATCGCCATTACAGCAGCTTGAATCAACTCACCAGCTTCTCCTGCGACGACTTGAACACCGAGCAGCCGGCCGCTGCCACTTTCTGCGACAATTTTTATAAACCCTTGGGTATCGAAGTTAACCAATGCCCGTGGGACATTTTCAAGGCCCAACGTGCGGCTTTCGGTGACGTAACCACCAGTTTTAGCATCAGCTTCTGATAAACCCACCGTGGCGACTTGTGGATCAGTAAAGATAACCTCGGGCATGGCACTGAGATCAAGATGCGCATCACCGCCCGTCATGTTAATAGCGGCTCGGCTGCCGCCTGCGGCGGCGACATAGACAAACTTCGGCTGATTCGTACAGTCGCCTGCCGCATATACTCTTGAGTTAGAGGTTTGCATGCGATCGTTAATCGTTATGGCACCGCGCTCGGTTTGTACGGCGATGGTTTCTAAATCGAGGTTTTCCGTATTGGGCGTGCGGCCTGTGGCCACGAGCAGTTGTTCTGCTTTTAATGTTCCGGCATTGGTTTTGAGAATGAAGTGTTGTCCGTCGTAACGCACTTCGCTGGCTTCTGTATGCTCAAGCACATTGATGCCTTCGTGATAAAAAACAGTGGCTATTGCCTCACCAATGGCAGGCTCGTCTTGGGATAACACCCGACTGCGAGCCAAAACAGTAACTTCACTACCGAGACGCGCGAAGGCCTGTGCTAATTCAAGAGCAACGACCGAGGCTCCAATAATAGCGAGGCGCTTAGGAATGTTACTTAGCCCTAATGCGCTTGTCGAAGTAAGGTAAGGGGTTTCAGCTAAGCCGGGGATGGGTGGTTGTGCGGGTCGGGCCCCGGTGCCGATAAAAGCACGGTCAAAGTGAACCGTTTGCTCACCGCCATCGCAAAGTGATACGGAAAGAGTTTCATCGTTTATAAAGCGGGCTTCGCCGTTAATAACGGTAATGGCGGAATTCTCTCTAAGAATACTCTGGTATTTGGATTCACGGAGTTCTTCTACCCGAGCCTGTTGTTGCTCGAGGAGAGCTGATCGATTTACCTTAAGAGTATGGGTACTTAAGCCTTTATCAAAAGGGCTTTCTCGCCGCAGTTGGGCGATATGAGCCGCTCGGATCATGATTTTAGACGGGACACAGCCAATATTGACACAAGTTCCGCCAATAGTACCTCTCTCAATGAGCGTCACTCGGGCACCTCCCTCGGTCGCTTTGAGTGCCGCAGCCATCGCACTGCCGCCGCTACCAATGACAGCAATGTGTAAATTGTTATTACTCATAACGGTTACTCCTTGGTCTTTCAGTTTTACAGCAGCTATAAGGCATTGTGATGTTTCATGACTGATTTTTTGGTGCCGTTGCTTTCAGTGTTGATGGGTATCCTGCATTTGTCGTTGCTTCAGTGAGCTGCTTAACTGACGTTTTTTCGTCGTCGAATGTCACGGTTGCATCCCGCTCTTCAAAACGGACATCGACGGCGCTCACACCTGCAACTTGGCCAAGTGCAGCTTTGACAGTAATTGGGCAGGTGACGCATGTCATACCGGGTACTGATAGCGTAACCGTTTTCTCAACCGCCAATGCGGGCATGCTAAACAGTAAAAATAAAATGGTTGTTATCATTGTTTTTTTCATCGTGTATTGCCTCCTAGTAAAACAAAGGAACAACATAGGGGTAAGCCAATGCTGTTAAAGTAAGCACCGCAACGAGCCAAAACATCACTTTGTAGCTCTTACGAGCATTTGGCGTTGCGCAGGTGTTATCAGGGTTGCAGTCATCAGCACGCCGGTATATTCGACGCCAGGCAAAGAATATGGCAATCAATGCAATGGTAATAAAAATGGGTCGATAAGGCTCAAGTGCTGTGAGGCTCCCAATCCAGGCCCCGGATACACCGAGTGCAAGTAATATGAGGGGACCCAGACAACACGCAGATGCCAGAGTCGCTGCGATCCCTCCCGCGAGAAGAGAGCCCCGACCAGATTTTGAATTTGACATAAGAGTAACTCCTTCGGGCATTTTGCTTTAATGTGTTAATCTTAAACCCGTACCTCACTACGGAAGCAATAGCTATGTTAAAAAAACGCAACGTAATGACAATTGGCACGCTGGCCAAAACAGCCGGCGTGGGCGTGGAAACGGTGCGCTATTATCAGCGCCGAGGGCTAATGAGCGAGCCGGAAAAGCCGTATGGGGGGATCCGACATTACGACGAACAAGCGCTTGCTCGGCTTCATTTTATTCGCGCGTCTCAATGGCTTGGATTTAGTCTGGATGAAATTGGTGAGCTATTAACTCTGCAAGATGGCGCTCATTGCGATGAGGCACGGGAGCTTGGGGAGCAAAAGCTCACCAGTGTTCGTCGAAAGATATCGCACTTACAGCAAATTGAACGAGCGTTGAATGAGCTGGTGCAAAAATGCAGCGCCGGACACGGAGATGTCTATTGTCCACTGATGGCCTCGCTTAATGACGGGGTTGAGGACGCTACCACGGACAAACATAAGGTGCGTTAGTCTGTGTAGTAAAACTTTTGAGCGGAGTTCTTTAACTGAATTGCTTTATAGCTAACGCCAGCCATACACAAGAATCCCCATACCGGTTAGCACAAACGCCGTGCCAATCAGGTCGAAATTGGATAGTGGCGATTTATCGACAATTCGCAGCCAGACTATGGCAGTTAACACGTAAATACCACCATAAGCTGCGTAGACCCGCCCGCTTTCCGCCGGATGAAGTGTTAACAAGTAAGCAAATAAGGCTAAGCTCACTGCCGCCGGAATGAGCAACCAAACCGAATGGCCCTCTTTGAGCCATAGGTAGGGTAAATAGCATCCGACAATTTCAGCAATTGCGGTGGCAATAAATAAGCCCAATGTTTTCATTAAAAATAATGCACTCATTATCAGTTGTCCCTACAGGCTTCATCAGGATCTTCTAGTTCTACCGTTGTATGGCTTAAAGCATAGGGCGCAAGGACGTCATCGATGCGCTGTTTTAAATCGCTACGGGCCTCGATATCAAGGTTTTTAGATAACACCAAATGAACGGTTAATACATGCTCCTCGCCATCTAGTGACCAAAAATGCAGATGGTGTAGGTCAGCAACATGAGGTAGCTCCAGCAAAGTGTCAGCGACTTGTCTGTAGGTTTCTTTGTCCGGAGTTGCTTGTATGAAGAGTTTCAGCGTTGCCCACAGGTTGCGCAGCACATTCACTAAAATAAATAGAGTAAAACCAATCGACAGTAGCGGATCGAGAATTGGCCAATCCACAAACAGCAAAACAATACCAACGATAAGTACAGCGACCCAGCCGAGAACATCCTCCAGCAAGTGCCAGTTAATAACGCGTTCGTTTAACGTTTTGCCCTCTGACAATTTGTAAGCAGCAAATCCATTAACTGTAATGCCAACGACGGCTAAAGCAATCATGCCATCAGCGACGGGCATCTGAGGGTTCCAGAGTCTGGGAATTGCTTCCACAAGTACCCAGGCAGAGCCTGCGATTAACACAACGGCATTAATAAATGCACCGGCAAGATTCAGTCTTTTATAACCGTAGGTAAAGTGTTGGTTAGCCTGTTTTTTGCCAAGTTTATTTAGTATCCACGCGAGACCTAACGACAGGCTATCGCCAAGATCATGAACGGCATCAGCTAAAATGGCGGTACTGTTGGTAAGAAAACCACCAATGAACTCAATAATGGTAAAAACAAAGTTAAGCAGGAATGCCCAACCTAATCGGTTGGACGGCATGTCCTTTGAGTGATCATGGTTATGGTGATGTCCCATAATACGTTCCTCTTTTAATAAAAGGGGGCGACAATAACCGCCCCCTTAAATGCTATTGAACCCTAACGGCTCAGATCCTTAATTTTTTGTTTCGAAAACCAAGGATAGAGCACGGGTAAGATAACCAATGTCAGCAGAGTAGCTGATACCAAACCACCAACAATGACGGTAGCCAGTGGGCGTTGAATTTCAGCCCCTGCACCGGTTGCAAACAGCATGGGAATGAGTCCTAACGCTGAGGTTATTGCTGTCATTAATACCGGGCGTAGTCGCGACCACGCGCCATCAAACACGGCATCATTAACCGCATGCCCATCGGTTATTCTCTGGTTAATACTCTCGACCAGAACCACACCGTTTAGTACCGCCACACCAAACAGTGTGATGAAACCCACGGCGCTGGGCACCGATAAGTACTGTCCTGACACATAGAGTGCCACAATACCGCCGATGACTGCCAATGGTACATTCACCAAAATCAACATGGCTTGACCCATGGTGCCGAAAGCAAAATAAAGCAGCAGGGCGATGAGTGCCAGCGATATGGGAACGACAATGGACAAGCGCTCCTGTGCTCGTTGTTGACTTTCGAACTGGCCACCAATGTCGACTGAGTAACCGGTTGGTAAATCCACCTTCTCGTCAATCGCCTTCCTAATATCGGCAACCACGCTACCCATGTCACGACCCTGAACGTTCGATTGAATCACAACGCGACGCTGTACGTCATCACGACGGATTTGCGGTGGTCCTGATTCAATTGCGACGTGGGCGACTTCGCCTAAGGTTACCCAGGCCCCTGAGGGAGTTAACAGGCGTAACGAACGAATAGACTCCGGCGTATCGCGGAATTGCTTGGCCAGCCGCACGTAAATATCATAGCGCTCATTACCGCGAATGATCTGGCCTGCCGAAGCGCCACCCAAGCCATTGTCGACAACGCTCAGTACATCGGTGACATTTAAGCCGTAGCGTGAGAGTTGCTGGCGTTTCGGCGAAACCACGAGTTGTGCTTCACCTTTTATTTGCTCCATCGCTACAGCAACCGCCCCGTCAACTTGCTTGACGGCACCTTCTATTTCCTGGCCTTTACGGGCCAACACGTCAAGCTCGGGTCCAAATAGTTTGATGGCTAGCTGCGATTTTACACCTGAGAGCAGTTCATCAACCCGTGTTGCAATAGGTTGTGAAAAATTAAACAACAAGCCTGGGTGAGCATCTAGTTTTGCCTCCATTTTTTCTTGTAAGGCGTAGCGATCGGATGCCGTTGTCCATTCGGATTGCGGCTTAAGGCCCACATATATCTCGATATTGCTGATAGGCTCTGGATCACCGCCCACTTCAGCTCGTCCAATGCGGCTGAGTGCGTAGGTGGTTTCCGGGAACGACATCAGGATTTTTTCAAGCTTCGGAGCCACCTCTAAGGCCGTTTCAAGGTTAGAGGAGGGGGCTAATGTCACGCGAATATTAATCGTGCCTTCTTCCAATTCGGGCGCAAATTCTGTGCCGAGACGAGGCACTAACACCAAAGCGCCGACAAACAGCACACCGGCCAGGGTAATAACAGCCTTTTTACTGCGTAACGCCACCGATAATAGTCTTTTATAACCATTATCTAGTGGTTTAAGCAGTTTATTTTCACGAGGCTTAATACCCCGACTGAAAAAGTAACTGGCTAATGCCGGTACAACCATGATGGCCACAAAAACCGCGGAGATAATGGCCAACATAATACTGATAGCCATGGGCTCAAATAATTTAGCTTCAACACCCTGAAAACTAAACAGTGGCATAAAGACCACCAAGATAATCATGGCGGCAAAGAATACCGGTCGTGCCACTTCGTTCGCCGCTTCCTTAACTCGCAGCTTGATACCATGGCTATCGAGTTTGGCTGCCTGAGGATCTGGGTCGCGGTGCTCTGTGCGTTGCTCGGCGTCGTCTTGGTGTTCACTATCCGGACGACTTAAGTGCTTAAAGATGTTTTCAACCATCACCACGGAGCCGTCGACCAGCATACCAATGGCAACAGCAATCCCGCCCAGCGACATCAGGTTAGCTGACATGCCCATCGCGGACATTACCATCAGGGCAATGGCGATAGAAACGGGAATGGACAGTAACACTAAAAAAGTAGCGCGTATGTTGAGCAAAAACAGTGCTAATACTGCGATAATAAAGACAAAGGCAATGAGCAGTGAATACGCGACCGTAGATACGGCTTTTTGTATTAAATCGGCCTGATCATAATACGGCTCAAAGGTGACACCCTCGGGTAATGCTTGCTGAATAAGCGGAATGCGCTTTTTAATACCGTCGATGGTGGCTTTGGTATTCGAGCCCATGCGTTTGAGCACAATACCCGACACCACTTCGCCCAGCTGGTTGACCTCGCCGTCGACTTTACGCGACATTGAGACCGCTCCCTGGCGAATTTCACTGCCGATTTCGACGTCGGCAACCTGGCCCAGTGTTACGGAAACGCCGTCAACGGTTTTGAGCGGTATTTGTTGTATCTGCTGTAGACCTTTTTTACCGCTTTCCAGCCAGCCGGTGCCGCGAATAACCAACTGCTCCTGACCGCGGGGCATATACCAACCACCAACGTTACCGTTATTCTTGTTGACCGCGCCCATGACGTCTTGCTGGGTAAGGTCGTAAGACAGCAGCTTGGCGGGATTGAGGTTAACCTGATATTGCTTAACTTCACCGCCAAAGGACAAGACTTCGGTAATTCCCTCAACGGGCATCAGTAGCAGTTTAACCACATAGTCGTTAAGACTGCGTAGCTCCATGCTACTGACACCAGAGCCCGGCTCGGCAAGTAGCAGATACTGATAAACCTGGCCGAGACCGGAAGAGTTAGGGCCCATTTCGGGCGTGCCGACTCCCTCTGGAATCAACTCCTTTGCCGCTTGCAGCCGCTCGAATACCAGTTGCCGGGCAAAGTAGATATCGACACTCTCGTCAAATACCACGGTAATGCCCGATAAACCTGTTTTTGAGATTGACCGAACTTCTTTGACGTCGGGCAGGGCATACATCACCGACTCTATCGGATAGGTAATAAGCTGCTCGACTTCGGTCGCTGCTAATCCGGGGGCTTCCGTATTTACCGTTACCTGAACATTGGTAACATCGGGGAAGGCATCCAGATTAAGTTTGGGAATATTAAAAAATGACGCAATGCTGATGCTGAATAAAGCCAATACCAATAACAGGCGATTGGCGACAGCAAACTGAATAATGCGCTGAAACATACAACCTCCTGTTAGTGGTTATGTGGGTCAAAACCGCCTTTAGCGATTTGTGAGCGAACGAAAAACGCGCCGTTGTCTACGTATTTTGTGCCTTCCTTAACGCCTCGAATAACTTTCCACGGACCCTTTTCATCAACCAATTCGACTTTCTTCGGTTCAAACTTTCCGGGTTCGTGTTCAATGAATATCTGCCAGTCACCATCAGATGCCCGCATTAAGGCTGAGTCCTTAACTGCAAGCACCGGTCCATCCGACTTGACTGAGAAATAAACATCCGCAAATAAACCAGGGTGTAATTGGTCCTTTTCGTTATTTACCGCAAGTCGTACCGTTCGGGTGCGGGTTTTATGGTCTATTGTGTGGCCTTCCTGAATGACTTTTGCCGCAAAGCGCTGATTGTCGACACTCACTGTAACAGGATCACCAAACTGCACATTAAGGTCAGCTGAGCCTGGTAGACGAGCATTAACCCACAAGGTTTCTTCTTGCAGCACTTCAACCAAGTGATTTCCGGCATTAACTTGCTGGCCTTGCTTGAAGTTATCGCTAACCACAATCCCGCCAATTTCTGAGGTCAGTTGGTATTCGCCGATAGGGTAGTCAGGTTTACTTAAACGCTTAATATCACTGGCTGACATACCAAATGCTTTGAGTTGCGCTTGCGCTGAGGTAAAGGCGTTTTTCGCTTCAACAAAGCGTTTTTCACCAACCGTTGACTCACCGAGTGACTGCACGCGTTGCCATTCGTTAAGTGTGACCAAATACTGACTTTGCGCCTCCGCCATGGTGGCGCTGAAGAGGGTGGCTAGTGGTTCACCTTTTTCGACGTGGTCGCCAATACTGACAAAACGTTTGAGAACGGTCGAATCGATGCGCGGACTCACGATATAGCTATTAAAGTCGTTAGCAACCACCTCGCCCGGGGCATAAACCGGATATTCAATAACTTGAGTTTGCAAGGTTCGCGTGGTGATATCTGCCATAGACAGCTGCTTGCTGGATAGCTCCACGCCTGGGCTTTCCTTATGTTCACCTTGCTCGTGTTTGCCTTCTTCCTTGTGGGTATCTTCTTTTTCGTCGTGTCCGTGTTCATCCTGCGCCATAACCGAAAAGCTAAGCGCAAGTGCTATTGCTGCGTATAAAGGTTTTACTGACATCGTTTACTCTCCAATCTCTGCGTTTGTTGGCTGGCTTAACGGCGATAACGTCAGTGCTTTACTGAGTTCGCCCGAACGGTACAACCATTCAATGGCGGCCAACCGATATTGTGTTTGCAGCGCTATCCCTGCAAATTGGCTATCGAGCTGCTGTTGCATAGCGGTGAGGTAGTCTGTGGTGGATAGGTCACCGGCGAGCCAGGACTGTTCAATCACCTGCATCGACTCATCCTGCCGAGATTGAAAGTCTTTTTGCCAGCTTTGCCACTGTTTTTTCACAAAACGATAATTGTTAAGAGATGATTTCAGTGCTGCTTGCCATTGTTGCCTTAGTGCAATCAAACGTTTTTCTTCAGCAACAGCTTCGCTATTGGCTGCGCGTACCGCATCGCTGTAGTTATTGCGAATCTGTAGTGGAATGCTGAATGATAAGCCAACTACTGTTTCGTTATCGCTCTCGCCCGCTTCGACGCCTATGGTTGGGTTGGCGGTGGTTAACGAGCGTTTCCAGTCGACATCGGCGCGCTTTAATTGCCATTGCAGGTAAGCGGCTTTTAACGCTGGATGTTGTTGCCAACGAGTCGTTAACGCAGGTTCAACGTTAAATAGCTCCTCATTAATGGAGAGTTGACCGACATCAGACGTTGTTAGCAGAGCGTTTAACTCTGCTTCAGCGGATTGCAGTTGTTGATAAGCAGCTGCCGTTTGTTGCAGTTGCCGACTTAGTGCGAGTACCGTCAGTTGTTCGTCGACGGCACCTAAGTCACCGGCTTTACGTCGTTCGGCAACCAGGCTTATCGCCTGTTTAACGATTTTCTCTTGTTGCTCGGCCAGTGCGTAACGCTGTTTTGCATCCAGCCATTGCACATAGGCATTCAACAAAGTTTTAGCATGCGATGTCGCCGACTGGCGATAAATACTCACTGCCATAGCCGTCATGGCGTCACTCTGACTGGCTCTTGCTTCATTGCGAGTGCTCCAGTCCAGCGTTTGGCTTAGGCCAACAGTGTAATTATTGATGTCACCCTCGCGCTCTAAGCGTGACGATAAGCTAGGGTTGTACAAAGGTTGATTTAATTGTTTGCCCTGTTGGATCAGCGCTTCAGCCTGCTGTTGAGCGGCTTCAACACTGGGGTGTTGCTGCACAGTTTTTTGCCATTGATCGGGCAACTGTTGTGCATTGGCGTAGCTTGAACTTATTGCCAGACTAACGGCAATAAACAAGCGTTTGCTATGTGTCGAAAACGGACCCATAGATAGACTCCTCAGTCATATTACTGCGTAAAATAATGATTTTTTTGCGCTGCTATAGCAGCTTATTAGGCAGTTATGAGGAGATGGGAGGCCGGAACAGCGGAGATGATAGAGGGTTAGTGTAAAACTCAGTATACCCAGGACGTATTGTGCCCATTCGTGGTAACGCGAGAGTTTTTTCAGTCTTCATGGCATATAAATGAAATGAGCCATGGCAGTGACAGCAGTGATGGCAGTCAAAGCTGATTTCTCCACTTTTAGGGAGATTGCGCTTATCGATGTGGGATTCGTCATGCTCAAAATTGAGGTGTTGCTCAGAAGAGGACTGGTGAGATTGATGCACATCAGCAACCGCCTGACTGATTTGAGTCAGAACAGCAACAAGCACCAGTATTAAAAATCCGAGTCTAAGCATCATTACCTACAGTTCTAAATAAGCAGCTTAACGGTACATTAATTAAAAATAGTTCTCAACTAGTGAACTAGTGGCGATTCATAGTGCATTCAATGTTCCAAATATAAAGTAGATATCAATATAATAGATCCCTTATAAGCTGGCTAAATGTAATTACTAACCAAGTGAGCGTATTCCAACTTTTGAGTGAAGGGGAAACGCAAATCAGGCATATCACTAAAAGCGAAAGTCCGCACAAGGCACTAAGCATTAGACTCTTTATATTTATGTTACCGAAATTGGAGTGGCTGTTCTGCTTCCCCATCAGTAGCCTAACGAAGCTCCGCTGGACAACCTTAAAAAATTGTGTAAGTACGTTGTGTAACCTCCGGAAATTTAGACGTCTCGGTTACAACTAACAGATTCTATTTCATCAATTTTATTAAGAATTGTACACGCAATAACTTTGCTTTGGCCAGTACAACTTGTTCTAATTGAAGGGTATACGGATTTAATGGTTGATGGGGCACCTTCACCCCATCAATCTGATACCACCCTCAGATGGTTGATAGATCGACTCCGTAGTTGAGTTCCTCTGCGAAGTCCGGCAGTCCGTAACCGATGGTTTTCTTGTAGAAAGGAGAGACCTTCGCAGTCGGTGCCTTCTTCTTGTGCTTCGTGGTGTAGAGCATTCGTGCCCGCATCACCTCGAAGGAGTAACCGCGCCCTTCACGGTTCTTGTCCTTGGCCAGTCGGTTGATGGACTCCGTGTAAGCGTTGGTGACGGGCATGTCCGTCTCGAAGTAGGTCATGGTCTCTTCGCGCCAGTTTCCCACTGCCCTGACCAGATCGCTCCAGACTTCCTTTTGGCCCTTCGGGATGGTGGCTATCCACTCGTCCAGGGCGGCTTCTGCCTGGAGCCGTGTGGTGGCGTCCCAGATGCCGTAGAAGCGCTCCTTGTGCTCGTAGGCGGCCAGCAGTTGCGGGAACGCGCCTGTCCAGGTCTCCATGATGAGGCGCTCCCGGTCTGAGACTTCGTGAGCGCGTTTCAGCAGGATTTTCCGGTCTCCCTTGAGAGTCCGGCTCTGGGACGGTTTCAGCTCCTTTCTGAGGCCCTTGCGCACTCTCTCTAGGGCATCGTTGGCCATGCGCACCACATGGAACTTATCGACCACGATACGGGCCTGGGGCAGCACAGCCTTGACCGCTGCCCGGTAGGGGTTCCACATGTCCATGCTGACGATCTCGACCTTCTGCCGGTCTTTCAGCTTCATCAGGTAGTTGGTCACCACGTCCTGGCGGCGGGTGGCCAGCAGGTCGAGCAGGGTTCGCTCCTCAATGTTGGTCAGAATGCAGCGGTAGCGCTTGTTCAGGTATAGCTCGTCAATGCCCAGGATGCGGGGCGTCTCGAAGCGGTGCCAGCGCCCCAGGAACTCGGCGCGGGCGTTGAAGATGTCGCGCACCGTCTTCTCGCCCAGGCCGGTCTGTGCCGCCACAAAGGTGTAGGGGTGGTTGAAGGATTCCTTCTCCACGTACTCATGCAGCCGCAGTGTCATACGGAATCCGTCCACCATCTCCGGTAGCTGGGGCCTGAATGTTGTCTTGCAGGCCCGGCAGGTGTATCGGCGGCGGACCACCCAGAGAGTGACCCGCTTGCCGTGGATGGGCAGATCACGATAGGGAACGTCACGCTTGCCGAACCGTACGAACTCACCCTGCACGCCGCATTCCTCGCAGGCGATGGGATCGGGCACGTCCACCTGGAAGTGCATTTCGTCGTCGGTTGATTTGCAGCCCAGTACTTGGTATTGCGGCAGGTGAAGGATGTTGTCGGGAAGTTCGGTCATGGTGTTGTATAGGCGTAGGTGTCAGTCAGATCCATCCGGCTCGGCATTGGTGTTTGCTTTTTTACCCAACAAGCTGCTGGAAACGAAAAGTAAGGCACCGAGGACAATTGCAATATCAGCCAGGTTGAAGGCCGGCCAATGCCAGTCTCGCCAATAGAAATCAAAGGAATCCACAACATAGCCGCGAAAGACCCGGTCAATCAGGTTGCCCATGGCGCCACCGAGGATAAGACTGTAAGCGATGGCTTCTCCTTTATGACGATTTTCAAGGATCAGCTTGATCAGAAAAATCGAGACCACTACCGCGATTCCGATAAAAAAGTAGCGCTGCCAGCCTCCACCATTCGCAAAAAGACTGAATGCGGCACCGGTGTTCCATAGGTGCACCCAGTTAAAGAACGGGGTCACCGAAACATACTCGCCATAGGCCATTGATTGCTGCACCAGCCACTTTACAGCCTGATCAGACGCTGCCAGCAGACCCGATATGGACAATAGGGCATACGGCGAGAGCTTTTTGCCAATAATGAGCATTATTTAACCCTTCAACGCCAAAATGCGTCTGGCACCGTTAAGTACAATGCCCCCCGCGATGGTGCCGATAATCAGATCCGGATAATTGGAACCGGTCCACGCGACCAGGGCGCCGGCGGTGATGACCCCCAGGTTGATCACCACGTCGTTGGCTGAGAATATCCAGCTTGCCTTCATGTGCGCCCCGCCTTCCCGATGTTTGGATATGAGCAGCAGACAACTGGTATTGGCAATCAATGCGACGAATGCGATAGCCATCATCACCAGCGATTCAGGCTCACTACCGAATACAAAGCGTCTCACCACCTCTACGAGCACGCCCACAGACAAGATCAGTTGCAGTACACCAGCAAGATGCGCGGCACGTACCTGCATTTTCACGCTATGTCCAACCGCATAAAGGGCAAGCCCGTACACCGCCGCATCGGCAAAATTGTCCAGGGATTCTCCAATCAGGCCGGTGGACTGGGCGATCAGACCGGCAGTCATTTCCACCACGAACAGAAGTGCATTGATGCCGAGCAACCAGCGCAGGGTCCCGGATTCTTGCTTAGCAGAAGCTGCCGAAAACTCGGCGGCCTTGATGGTCTCCGGATTTGCAGCGACGGTTTCCTGAAGCGAGGCGCCTAGCCCCAAGGTCTTCAGTTTCGAGGTGACGGGCTCGACCTCGCCGTCATGCACGACCTTCAGCCGGCGGTTCGACAAGTCGAAGGACAGCGCCCGAATCTCCTCAAAGCCGTTCAGGGCTAGGCGAATCATTCGTTCTTCTGATGGACAGTCCATCTTCGGCACGGCATAAACACTGACCCATCTCCCTGGCGCCTCGGAGGAGGCCTGTATATCGGTATCCGCTGCGGACGTTGCATCACCGCCACAGGCGCCACCACAGGATTTGCTCATGATACGACTCCACTTGAACAATGTTGTGGTACCATTTTAAACTATAAAGCTACTATAAGGTCAATAGAGTAAAGAATCCGTTGGGGAGGAGGCTGATGCGCATTGGTCAGTTGGCGCAGTTGGTAGGGGTCGAAACACAGACGATCCGCTTCTATGAACAGCAGGGCTTGTTGCCGCCGCCTGATCGGCAGGACAACGGTTACCGTGTCTATACCGAGAAGCATGGTGAGGGGCTGGCCTTCATCCGTCGCTGCAGAATCCTGGGCCTGTCACTGGCTGAGATTCACGAACTACAGAGCTATCAGGACGACCCTCATCAGCCTTGTACCGCCGTCAACGCCTTGCTCGATGATCACATCTCTCATGTGCGGTCGCAGATAACCGCTCTGCAAGCGCTTGAGAAACAACTCGTTTCACTGAGAGCGAGTTGCAACGATGACCGGGAAGTTGAGGCGTGTGGGGTTCTTGCTGGAATTAGCGAAGGAAACATGCACCAGCAGTAGGTGAAGCATCAACCAGATAATCCGCTTACCCAATATTTAGATAACATAGTCAATAGCCCTTATATGGCGTGCTTTTGAGGAAATTGGTTGGTGGTTGTTTATGGTTTTTTAGCCAGCGATAATGGGTTGTTTATCCCTAAAGTTTTTTTGATTTTATTTCGAAAAGCTTAGGTTCTGTTAGTTACTATCTCCTAACTTAAAACTCTCAGCGAGCCGGGACGCAACATTCGCCAACTCATAACAGTGCATTGGCTCCCTAACCGAACTGTCGGCAACTTCAAAATTTAGGTTTGTACGACAATGTTGATTGTACTTGGCAGCGATGCTGTTTAGGTATTTTTTGAGCATGTGAACCGCAAGTTTGTTTGGTTGGGTCCAGCTGTCTCGAATCATAAGAAGCAAATCGCGGTGAGAGCAGTCCATATCGATGCCGTAACGATTCATATGCAGCACACAGGTTAGGTATGCTGTTTCGGCGGCTTTATCTGGATTCGGGTGCCAGTTGCTATGCGCCAGCTGAACGCCGTATTCAGCTGCAATCTGAAAGATGGTTTCAAGGCTGACATCGAAACCATCGTACTTTCTGCCGATAACGATAGTAATTTTTATCAAGGCTGAAGTATTAACCGTAGGTTCCACCTTGCCGTGTAATGCTAAGTGCGCTTTGACGATATCGCTTGCATTGAGGAACGAGAGCTCCATAGTGACTTCCTCGTTGTTAAGACGTTTAAATAGCCCTGGCAGGCTCAATACTTAATTTTGGGGACTGATAAACCGCGCTTTTCGTCAATACGGTCCATCATCCACTCATCAATCTCTGAGTCTAACCAGGCGACGTTTCTTCCCAGTGTGTTAACAGGTTTGGGGAACTTGCCTTCGCTCATCATTTTGTAAATTGAGGTGCGCCCCAGCCCGACGCGTTCTTGAACCTCGTTTAATCGTAGAAACCGCATGAGCTTCTCCTTGTTCTGTGTCATAGGATTAGTAAGAATTGAGATGGATGATCACGAACAACGTCGCTTTCGTTGGAACTTAGGCGTTTTTGCTAATCCAACTCCACACCCAACAAGCACGCAAACGCGCACCTGTCAGGTGTTTTTATGCAAGTTAAGGGGTAGGGTGATGACTAGTCGTTAAACGCGATGTCAGTGGCTATGTGCGCTGCCATTTGAGCCGTTATGTGGTTGGAGTCATCGCATTCGTTGGTTTCATGAACATCGCTAAGTACCTGCCGCTTGGTCTCTCCGACGTACTTCCCATGTGCATGAGGGCTGATACCTAATAGGTTCGACTTGATGACACGGTGAATGATACCGGCCTCCTGTCGTTGAATAGCTTCAAGCAGCTCAGGTCGGACTATTTTGGGCATGTTTTGCCCTTGAGCTCGAAGGTAAACCGTTATTAGCTTGCCGATAAATAGCGCCAGCTCCTTGTTATCGTCTTCGCTATCGCTGGACACAAAGTAATATATTTCCCTCGCAGTCGATGCAATGTGAAGTGTTGGGTCTCCTGCATGGGCTGCGACCTTAAAGCTGCTAATCACGATGGGTAACATGTATTGCCGAAGCTTGCGGTCATTAGCCTCGCTCCACTGGTTGATATGGGTTGTTGCCAGTATCGAGTCAAGCAGCTCGAATGTTACTGGCGGCATGTTTAACCATTGTTTAAACCGCTCCTCGTCGTATACCTCGTGCATTTGAACTGAGTTAGTGCGGCCCGTTAATGGGTCACGCTGATTTACCGTGCAAATACCCAATTTACGGACGGTATCGCTATATCCTGTTGTAAAATCAAACCGCATGACGTGATTCCTCCCAATCTGCTCCACGAACTTCGCGGACCTGCTGTAAAATCCATTCATCAATCTCTGATTCAATCCAAGCCGCTGACCGGCCTGCCAGGATAATTGATTTAGGAAAGCTATCTTCCTGCATCAGACGGTAGATGGTGGAACGGCTTAGACCAACTTTGGCTTTGACTTCGTTTAATCGTATTAATCGCATGAGCTTTCTCCATATTTTGGTTTCTCTCATGGGATGAGTTGATCCTGTAAGAAATAACCATGGACTGAGATTCCACCGTATTTCAGGCCTATATCACGCACGTGCATTGAAGAATTAAAAACATGGAGACACAAAATGCACGAGCAAAATGCCGAGTATGTAACGAATGGGCCAATGACTGAGGTTGATGTGTTGAATAAGGCGTCTGAGATCTTGGAGACGAAGTTTTTAAAGGGGGAGGGCTTTACCAGCCCGTCTGCGGCAAAAGACTTCCTGAGATACAAGCTGGCGCATCAAAAGCGTGAGGTGTTCGCCATTCTGCTGATGGATTCACAGCACCGGCTGATTGAGTACAAAGAGCTGTTCTTTGGGACCATTAACGCGGCTCCGGTGTATCCCCGTGAGGTGATGAAAGAAGTGCTTCAGCAAAATGCTGCTGCCATCATCCTGGCACACAACCATCCATCAGGTGTGACTGAACCATCGGAAGCTGACAAGCGTGTGACCACGCGTATCAAGGATGCACTCAATCACATAGACGTCCCCGTGCTTGACCACATCGTAGTAGGTCAAGACACGGTTTCGTTTGCTGAAAGGGGGTTGTTGTAGATGTAATGCAACTAAGCACGTAGCAGAGGTTTTCCCTGGGCCTCTGCTACGTTGCTTGGTGCCTTATGCTGGCGCTTTATTTTTTGCCAGCTTAGAGCTCGAATAAAACGATGGGCGATTCATTCTGTATAGCGTGGTGTCTTCCTTGCAGATATAGCTGTAATGCTCGAATGCGGCTCTCATAACTGGGTTGTCGCTGGAGACGTCACCTGTTAAGTGGCGGTTGGGCGTTGGTGAACTGTGTATGAGTACCTCTGTTGAACGCTCATCCAATTTGACCACCGAATGCCACGAGTCTCTTATCATTTTTCCAAGAGCCGAGTCGTCGTTGGGCCCAAGGTTTTTTATACACCTGAAAACGTCGTTATTAACGAAGAGAATGACGTGGTAATGCTCGTGTAGTGCCATTACTTTTTGCTCCACTTTCACGGCGTAGCGAAGCCTGCATGAACGAAAACGACCTTCCCGTTTAAATTTCTGTTTTAGATGCCTGTTTATGCGAGCTCTTACAGCGTCAATAAAGCGTTTGATGGGGTTATCTACTTCAATAGGTATCCCTGATAAAGGAACCTTAAGGTCAAAACGAACCGCTAGTGTTCTGTGATGATGGTTTAACGCACTTATCATCGTTGCATAGAGCCCGTCTAAGTGCGGCTCAATGTAAGGTGCATTGCTTCGTTTAAGTTTAAACCCTTTGTATGTTGGTTCATGGTAGAGCTTCAGGTTGTGATTGTATTTACTACGCTTACGATTTGTCATTTAGACCTCCAGTTGCAGTTAAGCTCATAGGAGATCTGATCCTGTAATCTTTAACCATGAGTCAGACGGTAAGCTTGGGGCTTACCTATCACTGGCTAAGTATTGGTTACTAGACGTACTAATGAATGATGCACTGGTTGCTTATATTACTATTACAGCCAAGCCTTTTACCCGGCTACGCGGTGTTTTGTAATTAAAATCACAGTGGTTCCCTATGACTTGGCGGAAGAGGGTGCACAGCTAACTTAGCAGGAGCACTATGATCAACCTCGCCTAATAACAACGTCACGTCTGACTGTTCGGCATTAGTGCTGTGAGTAAGTAACAAGCGGCATCCAAATTGCGGATTCTTTTTTTCGGCGTTAAACAAGTCCTGGTCGGTGATGAACCTTTGAGTATTAAACGCAACCTCAACGGCTGATTTGACTAACCACTCAGCTAAATAGTCTCGAGCGCTTCTTAACAGCTCTCTTGCCTCAGATTCATACTGATCGTCAGCGATAGCAGATTGGGCCGCTTCGGTACTCTCCGCTTCTAATGCTTTCTGTTGAATTTTGACTCGCTTGGCGATACGAAGAAATATCTTGCTCACTTTCCGATAATGGGATTCTTCGTCAAGAAAAATCTCCAGGAGTCGATTGTTTAGCATATCGCGTAGGCTCTTTCTTTCTCGCTGTTGCAATGAGTTAGGGTTCTTTCTTAGTTGCTCTATTAACCCAGGGGAGTGTCTGAATTCGTTAATTAAGATTATTTCTGCGGTCTCCATAACAGCCCAACTAATGTGCTGTCTATCAATATCGTCTAGCGTCCTGCGCTCATCCAGTAAAATGAGTGCTAGGCGGTGCTTACTATTGCTATTACTAGTGACATAACGAAGCATGTCTACAGAGCCCAGCTTATGAGCCAATTTGTCAAACCACGCTATCCATGCTTGATATGAGTTAGTACGAACGTATTCTGCTGCTGACGATAAGCTAAAAGGGTGATTGGCCGCTAAAAGCTGTTCGTTTTTCCAATATGAAGAATGGTTAGAGTTAACAAAACGATATGCTCGGTTAATGAAGTAAACGGTGGGTAGACGCTTTAAAGAGCGGCTGCCATTGTAGCCGGGAATTGTTTTGATGATGATTTTTTTCGCTTTCAGCTTTTTGAGTATACGAAGAAGTTGATCCCGTGATACGCCTGTCGAATTGCAGATGTCACTATTAAAAAAGCCCTGAGTCACTCCAGTTGTATCAGACTTATAAACAAGGAAGGCTAAGACCATTCGTTCGGGGACACTGAGTTTTTCAGGCTTCTTGTTAGGCAAAGAAAGCCTTCCAGATTTTATAAATTCGTGAAGTGGCTTAGGTGGTTTTATTAGTTGATTAGACTTGGGATTGCCTTTTATTCGGAAGCACTTAACCAAGACTTCAGAAGTACCATTAGCATGATATGTGGTTATTATTTTGCGTTCGGTCAGGCTTTCTATTGCTTGCTTAACCAAGTGGTAGCTAATACCGAATTCGTTATAGTAGTTCTTAGTTGGTATCCCGTCTGGGAGACCGTCAGCTTTCCTATAATGAAGTATATAAAGCACTAACCTAGCGTATGACGTCAACGGCCGCTGACTATCGCTTGATATAGTTCGGTCTTGTGGATTTTTATGAAACAAACGGTCTAATATTGTATTCGCGCTTTGGTCCATGTGTTTAAATAACTACCTATATGTATTTATTAAAAATCACGAAGTGACATCACTAAGTGACAAGTGTTAAAATAGCATCTATATTTATTTAAGTGAAGGTGTGGACGTAATGAATGAAGAACAGATAGAGAAAGAGTCTTTTGACTTATGCCACGCGTTAGGAATAAGAAATGATGAAGAGCAGCAGTGGCTATCCAATTATTTGAAATCTACTGTTGGCTTAGATAACGCAATGGTTACTTATTTAGTTACTGGTAATAAACTTTGGGAGCAGAGCACGGCTCATAATGACCCAAGAGAAAAACGATTTAAAAGAATAAAAAGTGCATTAACCAGTCGGCGTAATAGAAAGAAAAAAAAGCAAAATAAAGTGGCTATATCGGCTTGGATCGAACATAGCACACGACGCGAATTTGATCGATTTATGGTGTCCAAAGGTTACTTGATTTCGGATGGCTTAGACTCAATTATAAAAATGGGTATTGATAACTTTCGTGATTACTATGAGGATGAAATTCAAAAGCATAAAGAGCATATTCAGGAGGAATATGCGAAGCGCCTCGAGAAAGCAAAGGACATCAATACAACACAGCGTAATCGAGAGAATCAAAGTCTGAAGAGAATACGGAAATTTGTGTTAGATGAGTTCATTGACAAGTACTCAGCGAAAGCGATAGCTCGAGGTATTGCATTACAGGCATTGGCGAAGGATCTAGATGGCCTGATTGACAGAGAATTTGATGAGGACACTCGCAATAATTTTAAGCTGGTCGCAGGTGCCTTAGAAGAAAATATTGAGCAGATGTATGGTACTGTGAAAAAGTATCGTAATTCGCAGAAAATCACTAACCTAGGTGAGCTCGATGACTATAATAAGTCAAGTGAGAAGGCCGGAAAGAAAGCTAAGAGGCAAGAGAAAAAGCTGAATAAGGAACGAGGAGACAGCTGATTCATCAAGCTCGATTTTTAGTATTCCATTATGTATTCCAAAGCTTGTCTGCTTTATATTAAATAATTTATTATCAAGGGGTTGTCGTTAAAATAAGACTCCCGCCAGCTCCACCAAATCCAAATAAAAAGCCGCTCATTGAGCGGCTTTTTTTATGCTTGCAAATCTGTAGTCTTTCAATGACTTACTAGTCTTTTAAGCTAATGGCTTGGTTTAGATTCGAAACCGTCCCCAGTTGCTTAACCGGCCCCCAGGTTCATTAGAATACATAAATGAATCCGACGCCTACTTCGGCTTCGTAATTATTACGAGCGATTGGGCTCTCGCGCACTTCACTACTATAATATTCAAAGAGTGCTTCGCCGTAGATCTGCCAATTGTTGTTGACGTAATGGCGGAAATTATAATCAATTCCAATCGAGCGTAATCCGCCACTTAGGTGGGTCTCAGGTAAGCCTGATGCAGCCGCTTGATTCGCGTCGATGCCGAAACCTTTGTTGGCGTACTCGCTGTCATGAACGACCATAACCAAATTAAGCTCAGAACCGGTACCGTTCATTTGGTCTCCGAAGCGGTGGCCCACTCCAAATAGACCCAGATTTCCGTCACCACCGGTCACGACACGGCCCACCAGCCAATTGCGCCAATTGGAATCGAAAGCGCGACGCGCTTGCAGCACGAGTTCAGCACCCTCATCTTGATCACCGAGTCCATCCAGGTGACCGTCGTCGGAATCGCCCTCTTCGCGGCCTTCGTCAAAGCCCACCGTGGCCTCTAACAACCAGGTGTCAGCGCGAAGACCACGCCAGCCTAGTGCTTCACCGGCAAAGTAGAAAATATTGTCGCCACTACGCCATTGCACGGCGCCCGCAGGCTGGAGTTCCCATCCAAATTCGTCGGAGCCTTCATAGGCAGATTCATATTCAACACCCAAGCCTAACCCGAAGGCCCAACCATCCTCACCGCGAGTGAAGTCGTCAAGCGAGGGCAAAGGTACCAAAGCTGTTTCCTCGTCTTGCGCGAATGCAGCTTGAGAGGTGAGTCCATTCAGGCACAATAATAACAATAACCCGGTTAATTTTTTCATACAGAATCCTCACAAGTTTTACACTGGGCGGTGGTTATTGATCCGCCTCTAACGTCGACATATCAATCACAATCCGGTGCGCAACTTCGCCTTTCTCCAGGCGTTTGAGGGCATCGTTGATTTCATCCATACGAATCATTTCGCATTTCGGATGAATGTCATGTTCGGCGCAGAAGTCGAGTACCTCCTGGGTTCGCTGTATACCGCCAATCAACGAGCCGGAAACGCCGCGATTACCAAACACCATTGGCATAGTATTGAGCTCATTGACAGGACCGACCTGGCCGACCACAACCAGCGTACCGCCAACATCCAGTAACGGCATGTAAGGGTTTAGGTCGTGTTTAACCGGCACGGTATTAATAATGAGATCCAGACTGTTTGCAGCATTTTCCATGGCATCTTCATCGGTGGAGAGGACAACATCGTCTGCGCCCATTTCTCTGGCTGTATCGACTTTGCCTGCTGAATGCGTCAGTACGGTAACCTTAGCGCCCATTGCTTTTGCTAACTTCACTGCCATGTGGCCGAGGCCGCCAAGACCGATTACGCCAACTCTGCTGCCTTCTTCTACTTCAAAGTCGCGGAGCGGGGCAAAGGTGGTAATGCCGGCACAGAGAATAGGTGCGGCGCGTTTCATATCTAATTGGTCTGATACGGACAGCACAAACTCTTCCCGCACTACGATATGCTTTGAATAGCCGCCGTAAGTAATGTTGCCGTTGATACGATCAGGGCTGTTATACGTCTGCGTCATACCTTCCCGGCAGAACTGCTCGTCACCATGTTCGCACTGATCGCATTCCTGGCAGCTGTCGACCATGCAGCCAACCGCAACATTGTCGCCGACTTTATAGCTTTTCACGTCTTTGCCGACATCAATGACTTTGCCGACAATTTCATGGCCGGGAACCATCGGGTATTCACTCATGTCCCAGTCGTTGCGTAGCTGGTGGAGATCCGAGTGACAGATACCGGTGTAAAGGATCTCAATGGCAACATCATTGTCACGCAAGTCACGGCGTTCAAAATGAAACGGGGCTAAGTCATCCTGTGCGGAATGCGCTGCATATCCTACAGTTTTCATATCTTCTCCTTTACTGAGTTAAAAGGCTTTCGCGCCAATAATCATTAAGTCTAGCTGGGTATTTGAAATTTGCTCAATCGTTCGGCGCGCGGCTATTTATGCTTGCGACCTTTAAATCCGACGGTTTTGATCCAAACTTGATAGTAAGCAACTAGAAGAGATACACCATCAACACGAGGGATGACGATTATGGTTGATAAAATTAAAGCGTTACGACTCAAAGAGCCGTTCGGGCTGGAGAATATTCAGGTGACTGAAATGGATGATCCTGGCGAGCCTGGCCCCGGCGAAGTGCGCGTGCGTATTAAAGCAAGCTCACTTAACTATCATGATTACAGCGTCGCTGCGGGTCACATGAACACAGAAGATGGACGTATTCCCATGTCTGACGGCGCCGGTGTCGTCGAAGCTGTGGGGCAGGGTGTGGAAGAGTTCACCGTAGGGGATCACGTAGTCTCGACGTTTTTCCCAACCTGGCAAACAGGTCCTGCTCGTGTCGCTGACTTCACGAACACTCCGGGGGATGGTATTGATGGCTACGCGCGCGAGGTGGTGGTGCGGCCAACCAATTATTTTACCCATCAGCCACGCAATTATAGTCATGCTGAATCTGCAACCCTTACCACTGCAGGGCTTACGGCCTGGCGGGCATTGGTTGTGGACGGCGGCATCAAGCCGGGCAGCACCGTGTTGGTGCTGGGCAGTGGCGGCGTTTCTGTGTTTGCTTGTCAGTTGGCGAAAAGTCTCGGCGCAACGGTGTTTGCGACATCCTCTTCGAACGAAAAGCTGGAGCGCTACAAAAATCTGGGAGCTGATCATCTGATCAATTACGAAGAAGACCCGGAGTGGGGCAAAACGGTACGCAAACTGACCCATGGCCGTGGTGTTGATCATGTTGTCGAAGTTGGTGGACCCGGCACCTTACCGCAATCCATTGATGCTGTAGCGATAGGTGGGCATATTGCCCTGATTGGTGTGCTGACCGGCAGTGAGGGCAAGGTGCCAACTGCAAAATTGATGGCGAAGCAGGCCCGGCTCGAGGGATTGATCGTCGGCAGTTGCGAGTATCAGAAAGATTTGGTGCGCGCTTTAGAAGCCAATGGTGTAAAACCTGTGGTGGATAAAACCTTTGCCTTTGAAGAACTTGCTGATGCGTTTCGCTATGAGAAAGACGGCAAACATTTCGGCAAAATCTGTCTGGAATTCTGAGGTTAAATCTTCGCCGTGATAGTTTGTTTAGCGCTTTCTAAATGAATTAAGCCATTTACTTGCGTTCGCCCAGCCTTTGTTGTTTCATGAAAGTTGGGCGTTCGGTCGTAATCGCGGCTCAACATTACAGTTTGCATCGTTTTTTAAGGACAGCAGTTTGATCATTCGTAAACGTGCAGCAGCCGTGATCACCGTTTTTTTCTGTGCCGGATTATTTCTTGTCTGGATTCTCTCTAATTGGGTGGCTGACCTGGCCAAAGAGCGCTTGCAGCAAGATGCAAATGATGAATTACGCTCGCAGGTTCTGTTGGCAAAATCCAAGCTGGAATCGGCGCTGTTCCGTGATGTGTTTTTGGTCGATAGCCTGGCAACCCTGTTTAATATTGATCCGCAGGCTTCCGGCGAGAACTTTTACGAAATTAGCATTCGCTTGCTTGAACGGGCCGAGAATGTTCGCAATGTCGGTATGGCACCCAATGATATTGTTGAGAAGAACTACCCTGTGGAAGGTAATGAAAAAGCCATAGGTCTTGATTTCAGAACTGTCCCCTCGCAGTACGAAACTGTTCAGGCTGCACGCCAGGCACAAGATATTTTCCTGGCTGGTCCGCTGGAGCTGGTTCAGGGCGGGCGGGCGCTAATTGCGCGGGTTCCGGTGTTTACGGATTATCCTGCGAATGAGAATTACTGGGGCTCTTTGAGTGTGGTTATAGACTACGAGAGCCTGATGGAGTCAGCAGGTTTATCCCGTATCGAAAATGCCGAAATTGCAATTCGCGGTCGCAATGGCAAAGGTCGCGACGGTGAGGTTTTCGAGGGCACTCCCGAGACCTTTGCAAACGCCGACTATCAGGGGCCTGTCGTTGTACCTAACGGTGAATGGTGGATTGCGGCAGACTTTAAAGACAGTCTGACTAAGGAGCAGGAAAATCTATTGCAGTTGGGACGCTGGAGTCTGATCGGTATTTATATACTGCTCTTTTTCAGTGTTTGTATGCTTTGGGTTTTCTACCGTGCTGAGCGGCACAGAGCGAATGAAGATTTCTTAACGGGCTTGAGCAATCGCCGCTTTGCGCTAAGTTACCTGAACCGATTGATGAGTGAAGGTAACGATAGAAATCGGTTTTGTGTTCTGACGATTGATCTGAATGACTTCAAGGCCATTAATGATACCCACGGTCATGACACCGGTGATGACATGTTGAAACTGGTGGCCAGAGGGTTAGAGACCGCGGTGCGTGCCTCCGATATAGTGGCACGCATGGGGGGCGATGAATTCTTGGTGATTTTAAATCGCTGCAAAGATAAGGAGCAGGCCGACAAGATCATCGATAAAATTAGAGCCCAGGTTGAACGCCAGCATATTCAGGCACACGGGCTCATCCTCTATCCATCTTTAAGCATCGGCTGTGCTTGCAACTCAGAGGGCGGCCAGGATAAAGCCACATTGTTAAAACTGGCCGATGAGCGCATGTATGAGAACAAGCTCAGTATTAAGAAAAAGCAAAGCTGAGCAAGACTCAGCTTTGTGCTAACCCGATAAGATAATTGGCAAGGGCGCCCATTCCTGTTTCCCCATTAGGCTGATTGGCGCGTTGCTCTGCGGCCTGGTTGTAATTGGTGTTCGTATTCACATCGTAAACAAACAACTCGCCGTCCGCATTTTCGATAAATTCAATTCCCGCCACATCAATACCGTTATCATGCAGGAAATTCTCCAACAAGCTAAGGATCGGATGTTCGTCAAAGCGCTGGGTTAGCGTAAATTTATGCGACTGTTGATCGGTCGGACAAAACTGATCTTCGATAGAGCAATTATCTGCCGGACAAAGTTCGAAGCCATCGTCAGTGTTGACCTGTACCGTATAGACAAATCGCCGGCCAACAAATTCTGCCCGGGTAATAAAGGGCTCCCGCGGCTGAATATACTCCTGCAACAACCAGGTACCATCAAGGGGCTCGTCCAGGTCAGGGCGTTGCAAGTATTGAGCTAACTCTGACACCGTGTTGAAACGCTGCACGCCAAGCCCTTTACCCCCGCGGTTAGGCTTCACAATAAGTGGCCAATGCTCGAAAGCTTCCGCGGCGGCAACAATGGCGTCTTTACCGACCACCGCATGAGTTTTTGGCACCTGCAGGCCGGCGCGTTGTAGGGCCGCGTATTGCGAAAGCTTGCAAACTTCCAGGGCCAGTACCTGCCGCGGATTCACGACGGTGCACTCATAGCTTTCCAGCCAGGTAAGCACTGCCTTGGTCAGCTCCGGTGCAAAGCGGTGACCACGCGTGTGCGACGATGCACTCATGCGGTTGTAATAGACAGCATCCGCCGGGCGCTCGCTAAAGGGAACGCTGCCGTTATCGAGAAACCATTCAATGGCGGTCACGCCGCGCTGGCGGAACTCTTCGCGCAGCGGCACCAGCCACTCATCATTTTCATGGATAATCACGATGTCTTTCATTTGTTTCTCGCAGTTACTCGGATAATGCTGTCATTACAATCCTTTGCCAAAATCCGATCAATACCAAAAGGTTATAGCTTGGACGATGCGGTTCTAGGCGCGAACGCGCTGCGCCTGAAAAATAATTTAATTTCGCTGAACCTGAGATTTAGGTGTATTGTTTTTTTACATGAGCTTGAGATTCGCACAATTGCGTTGTTACTGGAGTTGCCGGAAGGCACGGTGAAATCCCGCTTACACAGGGCCAGAAATAAATTGAAAATCCTTTATTTAGCTGAATAGGAGAGCTAACTCATGTCGACAAATGATAAGTTTGAAGAGGACCTACAAGAGCAGTCTGCGGAGCTTAAAAAGCTGATGAGCTCGGACACCGGCCTCACCGGGTATTTGAAGGTCGGTTTTAGTTCGCGTCTTGGTTGGGTCATGGTGTTTGCTTATGCGCTGGCCATCATCTTAACCGGGTTTATTTTTTGGACGGGCTACGAGTTCTTTACCGCCGCGCCAGAGCATCAGTTATTCTGGGCCGTCTGCTTAATCCTGGTGTTTAATTCGCAGGTGGCGATCAAAACGTGGATATTTTTTGAGACCGGCCGCACCCACACTGCCAAAGAGATCCGGCGCATGGAAGTGCGTCTGGCACAGCGCCTGGGTGCCAAAGAGTTAAGCTAAGAGAAGCTGGAGGTAACGAGGGGGGGATTTGCAAAAAGCGACTTCGCTTCCTAGATTTAGTACTCACACTATGTTTGGGTAACTAAGCGAGGGAGTAGCATGTACCGATCCAGTTTTCTCATCTTTCTGCTTGGCCTATTGCTGTCATCGAACGCCAATGCGCAGCAACAGGTGCTCAAAGGCGCAACGCTTTACGATGGTACCGGCGCGGCGCCGGTGGAAAATAGTCTGATTGTGGTCGAGCAAGGCCTGATCAGTTGCGTAGGCCCTGACTGTAACTACGCCGCGGATGCCGAAATGATTAATCTTGAGGGGCATTATGTTACGCCGGGGCTGGTCGATGGGCATGTGCATTACGCTGCCAGCGGCTGGTTTGATACACGTCCTGTGTACCCATTTCTGTCTGAAACCTACGACCTGCAACAGGCTCAGTCTTACCTTCAGCAAAACCCGGAGAAGTTTGATCGGAGCTATTTGTGCTCTGGCGTGACCGCTGTGTTTGATACGGGGAGTTTTCCCTGGACCACCTCATTGCAGGAAGGCTCCATAGCCAATCCGGAGCGCCCGCGTTTTGTTGCTGCTGGTCAGCTGTTGACCCACGGTGAAACCCGGGTCAGCGAGACGGTATTAAACAACCAAGTCGCCAACGGCGTGCACGAATTCCTACCCATGAGTACCAATGAAGAGGCGCTGGCCAGTGTCGCAGTGGTCGCAGCCAGCGGTGCCAGCGCTTTAAAAGTATGGTTCGACCCATTACCTCCGGAGCGTGCGGCGGAGTACTACGAACGGCTGCAGGTGATTGCCGATGCTGCGCATCGCCAGGGCCTACAATTTATCGCCCATACGGTCAATCTGGCTGACGCTAAAGCTGCGGTGGCAGCAGGCGCCGATGTTCTGGTTCACAGTGTCTTTGCCGATCTTGTGGACGAGGAGTTTGTTCAGGCCATGGTTAAGAACGACGTGGTCTATGAGCCGACAAGTAGTTTCGGGTATACCAACTCGTTACAGACGCTCAGTATTCTGCTTGGCGAACAACCTGACTTTTATGACCCAAATCATTGCATCGATCCAAGGACGCGGCAGCTGGTCACTGAAGGACATGAAAAAATGGCCGAGTTTTACAGTAAAAACGTAAGCTCCTCAGCGTTTGTCCGTGACACTTTGCTTTATGGAGAAGAGCAATACATCGTCAAACATAATTTGCGCAAACTGCATGAGGCCGGGGCCACCATTGCGACCAGTACAGATGCAGGGAATCCGGGAATGTTCCATGGTCCGTCAATGCTTATTGAAATGAAGAATATGCAGGCGGCCGGAATTCCAGCGGCTGATGTGCTGGTAATGTCGACCAAAAATGGCGCTAAGGCTTTGGGCCTGGAACACACGCTGGGTACAGTTGAGGTGGGTAAAAACGCGGACCTGGTGGTGTTAAGCGAAGATCCCGGCAACGATGTCGCGGCCTATCGCTCCATCAAGCAGGTGATGCGTTTCGGTAAGCTGCATAAGATCGAAGATTTAAGCTACGCAGAGGCGAACGACTGAGTTATTGACTCAGTTGTTGCTGGAGGTAGTCAAGCACCACGGTCACTGCGGCCGTGGTGTATTTTCGTTCAGGGTAGAGTAAATGCACCGGGACAGGTTGCGGCATAAAATCATCAAGTGCAGTTTCAATTTGCCCCGCAGCGATCATTTCATTTAGCGAGTAGCTGGGCATATAAGCCAACCCCAGATCAGCCAGCAGTGCCGCGCGCATGGCACGATTGTCCGATACCGCAAAGCGGCCATTAACTGTTACCTGGATGAGTTGGTCATCTTCGTAAAAGCGCCACAGCTTATCCGCAGCTTTAGCACTATCGGTGATGCACTGGTGCAGGCCAAACTTGTAACTGAGTTCATGCGGGTGTTTGGGCTTAGCGTGGCTGGCAAAATAGCCTTTTGATCCGGCTAACACGATCGATAAAGGAGCTACCCGGCGAAAGTAGAAACTGGAATCTTTGAGCACGCCGCATCGAATCGCAATATCGACTTTTTCACCGACCAGATCAACGAGCCGGTTGGTGAGTTGCAAGTCAACGTCCAATTGGGGATAGGTGGCTAAGAGATGCGGTATTAAGGGAGCGATTCGTGTCGCTCCATAATTTACCGGAGCGGTCAGAGTAACGCGACCACTTGGCGTGGTGCGCATCGCACCGATATGCTCATAGGCCAAATCGGCTTCCTGCACGATTTCGCGGCAGTGCTGATAAAAGTCTGAACCGGCAACTGTTGGCGAAAGTTTGCGCGTGGTACGCACCAGTAATTTAGTTTGAAGTTCTGTTTCAAGACGCGCCACCGCTTTACTGACGGCACTTTTAGAAAGCTCAAGTTGTTGTGCTGCACGAGTAAAACTTCCAGTATCCATCACCGCTGCAAAAATGGCCATGTCGGCAAATCGGTCAAGCATCTCGGCATCCTTATTGTGTTCCGTAGGAAACAATGATTTTCACTTATCGGGTCTAATCATATTCTACGGAAACAATATACTTATCTTGCTTAAACAAACCAACACTTATTTGGAGACCGACATGAAATTCTCAAAAGACTTTTTAAAAGCTTTAGGTTCATTATCACGTGGCACCATGGTCCACCAGGGCAATTATAAAGTAGCCCAGTTCAAACAGCCGTTAATTAAGCCGCATGGCTATGATGAGCTGGTGGAGCAGCTGGTGAACCATCCAACGGCGCAGCAGTGTTGCTGTGCACCCGTTTAATTGCATCAGGCGTCCAGCCTCACGGCACAATCAGGTTTTGTGCCGTGAGGTATCCCGATCTCGGGTGCGTAAAAAGAACGCCACGACGGCAGCAGTCGCGGCCCCCATAAGTAGTGCGCCGATAACAGACTGGATGATGTAGGACTCAAGACTAAAGTACTCGCGCGCTGCCGCTGGCTCCATTAGCCCCTCATTGATGGTGTAAGCCTGCATATTGGCGAAGAAGTCCGGCGAAATGAGATAGTGCGCAATGATTTGCAGCAAAGGTGATAACGCGGCAACGACCACCGCAATGATGACCCCGCTAAGAAAACCTTCTATCCAGCGCATTTCCTGGTTAGGCAGCGAAGCTCGTTTGTCACGCAATGCCAAGACATAGATGACGACTGCGACGACGGCAAAGAGATTGGTAAAATAAGCGTGATATTCAATATGCTCATCATGCAGTCCAGTCAGGCGTTCAATCAGTAACCACACCAGAATGGCTCCGGAGAAAAGCACACCCCATTTTAATTCCTTCAGCATCGCATGTTTCCTTATTTTTATGAGTCGATGCGGCATGACTCTTTCACTTGGCTCTAGCTCAATAATAGTTCGAAAAAGCGGAAAAGAAAAACTCTCATCATCGCCGGCAAAAAGTTGATCAGGATCAAAGTTTACAGGGAGTAACCTTATAAAATACAGGGAGATTAACTAAGGAGTGCTGTATGAAAAAGTCGTTGCTAGTAAGTAGTTTAGTGGTTTTAGGTTTTGCAGGGCCTGCAGCCGCGGATATTTCAGTGAACGTCGGTGCCATTGGCGTCATGCCAAATGATGATAGTGCATCGTTACCTGTCATTGAAAGCGTCGCTGGCATGACCAGCGGAAGCACAGGAGTGAGTGTTGATAATAATACCCAGCTTGGGATCACCTTTGATTATCAGCTGGATAAAAACTGGAGTCTGGAGCTGATCGCGGCCACTCCTTTCAAACACGAAATCCACGGCACAGGTAGCCTGGCAGGCTTAAAAATTGGTGAGACCAAACATTTACCGCCAACCTTGCTGGCGCAATACCATTTTGACATCGGCAGCGAACGTGTGGCCCCCTTTGTTGGGCTAGGTGTTAACTACACGACTTTCTTTGAGGAAAAGGTGAGCCCGGAACTGGCAAGTGTGTTGACGGATCTGGCTGTGGTTACAGCAAATGACAGTGTGGATTTAGCACTTTCAAACAGCTGGGGCTATGCGCTGCAAGCTGGCGTAAATGTCGAAATGACCGAGCGCTGGGGCTTGCATTTGATGGTCAGTCGTATGGCTATCGATACGGTCGCAGATGTTCGTATTAACGGCACGACCATTGATTCTGCTGCGGTGGATATTGATCCGACTGTGGCCATGCTTGGAATTCGTTATCGTTTTTAAGGAGGCAGATCATGCAACTGCTAAAAGCGTTTTTCACTGATCCGGTGATTTTCTTTCCCTTTACCGGTTTAGCCATTTTGCTTGGTATTTGCATCTTTTACGCGGTGTATTTCATCTCAAAAATGTCTGAATCAGCGTGATCAAAGTTTTGCTGACCTCCGTAAACACTACTGAGTGACGAAAGTTCGTAACGGAGGTCAGCCTTTGTCTGCAAAGTTAATTTTATTTTACGATGGGGGCTGCCCTCTGTGCGTTCGCGAAATGCGCCATCTCAAGGCTCTCGATAAACAGGGCAAGATTCAGTTTGAAAGTATCTGGGCTGACAATTTCTCTGTGCGCTTTCCAGCGATCGATGTCACCGAAGCCAACCGAATACTGCACGGGTTAACTCCTGACGGCAAGATGATTTACGGACTTGATGTCACCTATGCGGCCTGGTCTGCAGTCGGACGTGGCTGGCTGGTTGCGCCGCTGCGCTGGCCGGGTATACGCTGGCTGGCGGACAAAGGTTATCTGGGATTTGCCAGGCACCGAAACGTACTCTCCAAATTAATCACAGGTAAAGAGCGCTGTCTGCCTTGTTCTTTGGATGAATAAAGCCGCAGTATAGAGGTAGGGTCAACAAGGGATTGTTAGACTAAGCGGCGGGTGCTCCGCTCGCGGGAGCACTCACTCACTCCTACTATCAGTAGCTGTTCATCCCCATCATACCAAAACCGACACCGAGCATTGCCATACCAAAACCAAGTACTATTGCGATGAGCATCCACAATAACGTAGCCTTGGCCCAGTTTGATTTAGAGGGTTTAGTACCGCTTGAAAATGCCCAAATGATCAGTGCGATGATGTTTACAATTGGAATAAACGTGAGCAAGAGCGTCAGCATCCACTCGCCGACACTGACAGTGCTTGAGCTATCGAAACCTTGATGATCCATAGTTATTGTCCTTGTTATTGTTAAGAAAGTGGAACAACATTAAGACCTTAGGCGCACGGCTAAATCGTGTCAATTAAAAATAAGAGTGATCAAAGATGAATCGCAGTTTAGTACTCATTATATTGATAATGGTGGCACTACTAGGGAGCTGTTCAGTTATGGCCAAGGATTTTACAATCGTCGTCGTTCGGCACGCAGAAAAAGCCGTTGCCGAGAGTGACCCTGCATTAAACAGTAAGGGCAAACAGCGTGCTCAGCTACTTGCGGAGATGCTGAGCAAACTGGATCTCGAAGCGGTCTACAGCACACCATTTCAGCGCACAGAGCAGACCGCTCAGCCGGTGGCAAAGCGTTTTGATCTGGCTGTGCAGAACTACAAGGCGGGTGATGGAGAGGTGCTGGTAGAGAAACTGCTGGCCGCTGAGCAAACCGCGCTGGTCGTGGGGCACAGTAATACAGTACCTGGGATCGTTGGCGCCCTCGGTGTGGAGGTTGAAAGCATGACTGAAAAGGAATACGGCGATGTGTTTTTACTTCATTTTCGGGACGGGCAGCCCCGCTTGCATCGTCTGATGATCCCAATGATCGAAGAAAAAGAGTGAGCGTGGCTTTGCTCACTCTTCCTGATGGGCAATCTCAATCCGGTTGCGGCCATTATGTTTGGCGCGATAAAGGGCTTTATCCGCGCGCCTTATCAAGCTAGCTGCGGTTTCACCCGGATGGTAGGTTGCACCACCAAAACTACCAGTTACAGAAAGATTACTGACCAGGTCGTGGAGGTCGGCGTTCATCAACGTGGTACGGATGCGCTCACAAATGGGCACCAGGTTTGCTGTTTGTGCACCAGAAAGTAAGATGGCAAATTCTTCTCCGCCCCAGCGCGCGATCATGTCACTTTCGGGTGCTGAATCACGGATAAGCCTCGCCACGCGCTTGAGAACCTGATCACCGGTGGTATGCAAATAACGATCGTTTACCTCTTTAAAGTGATCCAAGTCCATTAAAATTAATGCCAAAGGTTGTTGCCCACCATGTTGTGCAACCTTTTGCCGCAATAGCTCATCGAAAGCTCTGCGATTGGCAAGTGTGGTCAGACTGTCCTGATGTGCCAGTTGCTGTAACGTCTCGGTCTGCTCACGCACCAGCTGCTGTAACCGCTCTTTACTGCGGGTAACCGTATAAATACGCAGTTGAAACGCCAGCCAAACTAGCAGTAATGACGCTAAAGCCAACGCCACCCAGATGCTCGGTCGCTGCCAGAGCGTAGGCAGCTTGTGCACAGTGAAAGTTGCTGAATCACTCCATTCGCCATTGGGGTAAGCTGCCTGAACCTGAAAAATAAAGGCCCCCGGAGGTAACTCTGTGTATGAGGCAATGAGCTGAGAGCCTGTTGGCTTGACCCAGTCCTCGTCATAGCCCGCGAGTTGCATACGGTAAAGGATGCTTTCCGAGTATTGATAACCCAAGCCGACAAACTGAAATTCGATACGGCCACTGTCAGGCTCAAGATAGGTGTTTTCCGAAATGGCATGGCCGTCACTAATGACCTTTTCGATCACTGGTTGTGGCGGCGTCTGTCGAATCGCCTTGCTTTGTGCGGGACTGTAATGGCCTGCACCGCGCGAAGTTGCCACCCAGAGTTCTCCGTCTTTGGTGACCAGCATTGGCGGTCCACCGGTATTGATTTGGGCACTGGCCAGGCCATGATGGTGTTGATAAAACGTATGGGGCAGGGGGGTCGCAGGGTTATCATCATTTATAGCAAAGTCAAAGTCCTGGGCCGCCACATAAATTAAGCCTCGTCCTGAAGCAAGCCAAAGGTCACCTTTGTGATCACGGATGACATCAAAATACTTAATCGTCGGTAGTCCATTGTCTGCGTCGAAAACCTGCCACCTGTCCAGCTTTTTGGTGTAAACCAACAAGCCCCGGTCGGAGGTGATGTAAATACGCGCTTCATCCTCATAGAAACCAAAAATAAACTCAGCGTTACTGACTGAACTCACGTCAATGGGTTCAATTTTGCCATTGGAAAGTTTAGATAGGCCGCGCATACTGCCAATAAGTATCTCACCACTGCGCGTCTGGTGGAGGGCATAAATTACTTCATCTGGCAGCCCGTCATCGACACCAAAATAGCTAGGTGTAGCCAGGGTCCCATCGTCATTCATACGACTCTTCAGGACTCCAACAGACGTCGCTGCGTAAAGATAACCGTCACCGGAAATGAGTAAGCCACGAATATCGTTACCTGGAAAGCCGCTGTTCTCATTGTAGTGTGCGATTTCCCTGCCGTTTTCCAGCACATAAAGTCCGTTGGTATAAGTGCCGATATAAAGCCGCTGGTCACGGTCATACGCGAAACTGAGGATACTTTCCGAGCGCACTCTACTGCTGGTATCGAGAGGTAACACGGCTTCATCTTTGATGCGTTTTATGCCGCCCAGACCACCGACCAGTACACTGCCGTCAGGAGCTTCAGTTAGCGCTCTGACGTAGTCGTAACCTAGACCACTTTCGCCATGATGGCTATGGAACTGGGCCTTGCGAAATTGCACTAACCCGCGATGGGTGCCTACCCAAAGTGTATTCTCACTATCCATGAAGATACTGAGAATGTGATTATTCGGCAGGCCCTCCGCGATTGTGACCATTTGCGGCGATGAGGGTGTCAGCGTGGAGATGCCGTGCTCGTGCGTGCCAATCCAGAAACTACCCTCGGGTGCCTGATAGAGCTCGGTGATGGTACTTGGATACTGAGCCGGCCACTCTGTAACACTTAAGTCATCGGGGTCGACGACAAAAATGGCGCGACCAATACTGATATAAATCGCCCCGTCCTGGGCGGCAACGATGCCAAAACTGTAGCCTTGAGGAAGTTGTTCGAGAGTTCTGAAGCGATTAAGCTGCGCATCGAAATAGGCTACACCCGCATCTGTTCCAGCCCAGATACGTCCGCGTTGGTCCTGCTCCAACTCAAGGATTTTAGCGCTGGGCAAGCCTTGGGTTTTGTCGTACTGGGTGCGGGTATCACCGCACTCGCGGACAACACCAGTGTTGACGGTTGCGTACCAGGTGCAATCTATAGACACAAAGAGAGCGTAATCAACACGGTCAAAGACACGCGGCTGGGGCGTCCAATAGCCGCCGGTGGGGGAGCTTTGGTAATAACTCACACCGCCACGGGTGCCGGTCGAGATCATTTGTTTCGTAAAAGGGTTCTCGGCAACGTATAGCGAGCCTGGGTCGGGCAGGCCTGTTTCTTCTGCAAATAATTCAAAATTGCGGCCGTTAAAACGCACCGGACCTTCCCAGCTGGCGATCCAAAGGTAGCCCTGGCTGTCCTGGGTGATGTGATTGACTGAGTTGTGAGGTAGCCCGTCGTTAGTGGACCAAACACGCAGTGCCCGATCCCCCAGCGGAGGGGCATCAAGTTCAGTTCCGTTAACGGTGCAGACCGTAAAAATTGCCAACACCAGGGTAATTACTTGTCGGTACGCTATGGGCATTAGTATCAAGTTCCGTTAAGCTTAGGCTATCGGTACAATCGGCATGAATTATAAGCAATGAAAGACGAACGCGACCTCAGCGAACTTATTGAAATCATTCCTGACGCGGCTCTTGTTGTCAATCAACAGGGCATTATTGTTTTGGTCAATCAGCTGGCCGCGTCAATGTTCCAGTATCCACACAATGAGCTGCTAGGTTCGCAATTAGATAACTTACTTCCCGAAGGTATCCGGGCGCAACACAAATCCCATGTTGGACAGTTTTTTAATTCGCAAAAGAACCGACCTATGGGTCGCGGCTTTCGTTTTTTAGGTCAGCGCAAAAACGGTGATACCTTTCACGTTGATATCATGCTCAGCCACGTTACCGTAAAAAGTGAGTCATTCGCCATTGCCTTTATTCGCGATGCAAGCCAGAACCGTGAAACAGAAGAGAAAATTCGGCGTCAGCTCGAGCTTGAACGGCAACAAGCGCTCACGGATTTTTTAACCGGTGTTGGTAATCGCCGGGCGTTTTACCAGGAACTGGCCGCGGATATTGAAGAGCTGAAACTTGGCCATCATACATTCAGTGTTGCCTTGATTGATCTGGACAATTTTAAACGCTTGAATGACACCCTTGGTCACGATACCGGCGACAGAGCTCTGCAAGCTATTGCCAATGGCATTTGCGTAGCTACGCGAGGCACTGATTTTGTGGCTCGGATTGGTGGCGATGAGTTTGCGAGCATTCATCCGGGAGCCAGCTTAGAGGATAGTCTGGTGATTCTGGAGCGCGCGCGCGAGCAGGTTCTTAAAGTCAGTGCTGAAAATGACTGGGAACTGAGTGTGTCTATTGGTATTTGCCACTGCGCTGATGCTGATTTGGCTGTGCGAGGGGAATGTACCGTCGAAGCTATTTTGCGAGTCGCGGATGCCGCAATGTATCAAGGCAAACGCTCGGGCAAAAATCAGATCACCGCTGCGCAGCTGACGCTTTGATATTCGAAGCAAAGGACTTTAAAGCTTGCAGTGACATAGGCTTAGCATACAGATAGCCTTGTACTTCCTGGCAGCCTTCATTAGCTAAATAACGTGCCTGCTGCTGACTTTCCACACCTTCGGCGACCACTCGAAGTTGTAATGCTTTTGCCATAGCTAAAATGGTTTTGACTAACCGTGCGTCATGCGCATTGCTGGCGATATCACGGACGAAGCTTTGGTCAATCTTAAGCTCCTGTATCGGTAGCAGACGCAAGGTGCTGAGTGATGAGTAACCTGTGCCAAAATCATCCAACGACACCTGCACGCCACGCTCACGTAGTACCTGAAGCACATTCTTCACGCCTTCCAGATTTAATAATGCTGAGGTTTCGGTGAGTTCTAGTTCAACCACTGACCAGTCATCCTTAGGTAACTCCGCCAGATTGTGTAAAAAACGCTGCGAGCTTTGGTTGGTGTTGAAATCTGCCGCCGAGACGTTAAATGAAACCCGTGGAATTGGCCGATAAAGTAATTCTGCTTGCAGCAGCTCGCTGATTGCGGTCTGCATAATAAAGTCCGTAATTTCACAGATAAGACCGTGTTTTTCTGCCAGGGGAATAAATACGTCGGGTGGAATGAGCCCCTTTTCCGGGTGATGCCAGCGCGCTAAGACCTCAACGCCACTGATACTGTGGTCATCGAGTCGGAATTGCGGCTGGTAAACCACGCTAAGTTTCTTATTGGCGATGGCAGCTTTCAGGTCAAATAGCAACTTAGTGCGCTTAGAGGCATGCTCACCGTATTCTGTCTTATAAACCCGTAGCCGGTTACTGCCCATTGATTTCGCTTCTTCAAGGGCGGTCAGCGCGCAATCGATGAGCGCTTCGCCGGTTTTTGCATCGGTAGGGAAGCGGGCAAGGCCAAAGCAAGCGGAAAGTGCTGAACCGGGCAATTCGGGTATGCTAATGGTCTGGATCAACTGTTGTAGATGTTGCACCTGTGGCAGAACCTGGTCAGGCCAGGCGGTGACAGGCATTGCTATCGCAAATTCATCAGCACCAAAACGGCTCAGTAAAACACGTTGCTTGAAGTGATCCCGTAATAGTGAGGCAACGCTCTGTAAAAAACGGTCGCCGACGTCACTGCCTGCCGTACTGTTGAGTTGCTTGAAACCGTCAATATTGAGAACCACGAGGGCCAGACTCTGGTCGTTGTCATCAGCGAACTCGATTTCGCTGGCAAGCTCGCGCCCAAACATATGTCGGTTCAGCAGCCGTGTCAGACTATCCCGCTCAGATAAGTTACGCTCGCGCTCAAGCGCCGATTTTGACAGCCAATAAAGGATACCGGCGGTTAAGATAACGTACGCCCAGCCCTTAAGTGTCTGGAATTCGGTGAGTAAGTTGGAGTCTGCGGCAAACGCGAGCAAAATCTGGTCCGAGAATCGAATCCAAACTAAACCCAGTACTAAATAACAAATTGCTATGAACGCAGCGACACGGCGCGGTGACATAACTGTCTGTACTCCTTTGCTCAATAACTCCTCAGTCGTGAAGCTACTTAGTTAAACCATAGCAAGGAGTACAGAAATTACCAATTATTTAACTTTTTAAATACGTTTTATGGAAATTCAAATGGTCCTCGATAAAGCTCGCAATGAAATAGTAGCTATGATCATAACCTTCCTGCAGTCGTAACTGGGCTATCAGGTCATGTTTTTCTGCGGCTTCCTGTAAGGTGGTGAAGTTAAGCTGCTCGGCCAGGAAGTTATCAGCACCGCCTTGATCGACCAGTAATGGCGGGCATTTCTTGCCGTCACGGATAAGTTCTACGGCGTCGTACTGGCGCCATAGCTCGCGATCCGAGCCGAGGTATCCTGTGAAGGCTTTATGACCCCAGGGGCATGCCGTTGGATGCGCAATGGGGGCAAAGGCGGAGACGCTGGCAAAACGCCCGGTTTCGCGCAGTGCCATGACCAAAGCGCCGTGACCTCCCATGGAATGTCCGCTAATACTCATCTGGCCATTCAGTGGCAGAGCGTCTGTCACCAGGTTAAGTAACTCTTTGCTGATGTAGTCATACATCTGGTAGTGCTTGGCCCAGGGCTGCTGAGTCGCATTGACGTAGAAACCGGCACCTTTCCCGAAATCATAGGTATCATCATCAGCGACCTGTTCACCGCGCGGGCTGGTATCGGGAATGATCAGCGCCAGGCCGAGCTGCGCGGCAACCCGTTGTGCACCGGCTTTGCTGCTAAAGTTTTCATCGTTGCAGGTCAGCCCAGACAGCCACAGTACCGAGGCAACCCGATCTTTGCGCAGCGCTTGCGGCGGCAGGTAGACGCTGAACTGCATGGTGCAGTTCAGCATTTGGGAAACGTGTTCATAGCGGCGCTGCTCGCCGTTGAAGCAACGTACACTGCTTACTAACTTTAAGTTTGCTGGTGTCATGGTCAGCCTCGCTTAGTTATCGAAGTGAATCACCGAACGAATGGATTTACCTTCGTGCATGAGCTCAAATGCTTTATTGATATCCTCAAGCCCCATGGTGTGGGTGATAAAGGTACTGAGCTTAAACTCACCATCAAGATAGCGCTGTACATAGTCAGGTAACTGGCTGCGACCTTTGACGCCGCCAAACGCACTGCCGCGCCAGACGCGACCGGTGACCAACTGGAAGGGGCGGGTGGATATCTCTTCGCCGGCACCGGCGACACCGATAATGACCGACTCGCCCCAACCTTTGTGGCAGCACTCGAGCGCGGAACGCATGACTTTGACGTTGCCGATACACTCAAACGAGAAATCTACGCCGCCATCGGTCATTTCGACAATGACTTCCTGAATCGGCTTTTCGTGATCCTGCGGATTGACGCAGTCGGTGGCGCCCAGCTGACGGGCGATGTCGAATTTGCTCTCGTTAATATCGATAGCAATGATACGACTGGCCTTTGCCATTACCGCGCCAATAATGACCGACAGGCCGATGCCGCCTAAGCCAAAGACCGCGACGGTATCGCCTTCTTGCACGTTGGCAGTGTTCTTCACTGCGCCCATGCCGGTGGTGACGCCACAGCCGAGCAGGCAAACCTCTTCCAGCGGAGCTTCTTTACTGACTTTCGCCAGAGCGATCTCCGGAACCACGGTGCGTTCTGCGAAGGTGGAGGTGCCCATGTAATGGTAAATCGGCTTGCCGTTCTTCGAGAAACGCGTGGTGCCGTCTGGCATTAAGCCCCGACCCTGGGTACTGCGGATGGCCTGGCATAAATTGGTTTTGCCCGACTTGCAGAATTTACACTCGCCACATTCTGGGGTGTAAAGCGGGATAACATGATCCCCCACTTCTACGGAGGTTACGCCTTCACCGACAGCTTCGACAATGCCGCCACCTTCGTGGCCCAGGATCGCAGGGAAAATACCCTCAGGATCGGCCCCTGACAGAGTATAGGCATCCGTATGACATACGCCCGTGGCAACAATGCGAACCAGAACTTCACCTTTTTGTGGCGGCATCAGGTCGACTTCTTCAATACTCAGAGGTTCGCCTGGAGCCCAAGCGACAGCTGCTCGAGTTTTAATCATTTCCATGATGTCATCCTTTTAGTTTGTTTATACGTCGTGTGGTTATGGTACACCCTACGAAGTTTGATACCAAAAAGAACAAAAAAAAAGCCGCTCCGAAGAGCGGCTTGAAGGCAGAATAAAAAGTTGGATTTACAGCGGATTTCCGTTGCTGTCCAGCTTAGTCACAGTACCAAGGTTGAGTGAGCGCACTTCGTCTTCAATCAGACTCAGGTCGCCGATGATCACCCAGGTTAATGCGTTAGGACGTAAGACGTCGTCTGCAGTGCCACGAATCGTTTCGACTTCAAGTGAGCGAATGCGCTGGCCGTAATTTTCTAGCCAGGTCATGTCCTTGCCTTTTTCCAGGGTGTTGACGATAGAACCAAGCAATGCTGCTTTGGTTTCGTATGCACCTGGAAGCTTCGCCGTTTTGTTCGAGATGACTTTCTCAAGTTCTTCATCAGTTGCCGGATTCCCACCTAAGTAACCTTCGAATTCTTTCAGGATTTCCTGAATCGATTCTTTGGTTTTGTCGGTTTGAACCGGAGCCGTTGCCAGCATCATGCCTGCTTCATCAGCTGCATACCAACTTGAACGCGCACCGTAAGACCAACCTTTGTCTTCGCGCAGGTTCATGTTCAGACGACTGGTGAAACTACCACCAAGGATGGTGTTCATTACGTCAACGGCTTCCGCGTTATCAGCATTGCTTGAAGGCGCTAAATGGCCAGCAATGATAGTTGACTGCGGGGTACCTGGTTGATCGATGAGGTACACGCGCGCTTCTTGCTGCGGCTCAACTGCAGTGAATTGCTTCTCTGGAGCGGCAGTAGCAGGGCTAGTCCATTCACCGAGGTACTGTTCAAGCAATGGCTTAATTTCAGCTTCGGTGGTGGCGCCAACGATCACTAACCGTGAAATGTCCGGACGTAACCAGGTTTCAGCATGCTCAACCAGGTCAGCACGAGTAAGTGAGTTGATCGATGCTTCAGTGCCAGATCCGGTGAAAGGCACGCTGTAGGCGTGATTATCACCGAAAATCAGCTGCGGCAGTACGCGGAAGGCTTGCGAGGTAGGCTGTGCTTTCTCTTTCTTGATACTTTCAATCCAGAGACCACGCTTGCGCTCGATCTCTTCTTCTGAGAACGCTGGGTTCATCAACACGTCGGCCATGATGTCCAGGCTTGGCACCAGGCTGGTGACCAGGGTATCCATGCTTACCGTTGAATTATCAAGGCTGGCACTGGCGTACAGGTTGGTACCTAATGACTCAAGCTCTTTGCTTAGTTCCAGGCTATCACGCGAGGTCGTACCTTCACGTAACATGCTCATGGTGTAGCTGGCCGTACCGACTTTGCCACCAAAATCTGAGGCGTAGCCGCTGTCGATCACCAGACGCATTTGTACCGTAGGTACGTCATGGCGCTCGGCTAACGCAACTTCTAAACCATTGGACAGGGTAAAGGTGGTCAGTTCCGGCAGCTCCAGTTGTGGCAATTCACCAACTTCTGGCAGTTCTGAGCGATCCGCTTGGGCTGCAATGGTGGTGTAGTTAGGTTGTGGAACTACGTTGAGGACAAAGGCACCATCACTTAACCAGCGCTCTGCAGCCGCTTGCACTTTTGCAGGAGTTGCTGCTTTCAGGTGCTCCATTGATTGCTCATAGTAGCCCGGGTCACCGTGGTAAACTTCACCGGCAGCCAGAATGTCTGATTTACCGCCAAAACCACCAATACGTTCTGCGCCGCGTACGAAGCCAGCAACAGTACTGAACTTAGTACGTTCCAGTTCTTCTGCGGTGGGGCCTTCTGCAATGATTTTCGCAACTTCTTCATCAATGATCGCTTCGATACGATCCATGTCGACGCCAGGTTTGGCATCAGCAATGATAAAGAACTGACCTGCCAGCACACGCTCGTAGTTAAAGCCTGAGACCATGCTCGCAATTTGCTCATCATAAACCAGACGCTGGTACAGACGTGAGTTCTTACCACTGGCAAGAATATCTACTAATAAACCGAGGTAATCGGAGTCAGCAGTACCCATTTCGGCCGTGTTCCACAACTTGTAAAGACGTGCAGCAGGAACATTGTCTTCCATGGTTGCACGCTTGGTGCCTTCGCGCTTGGCCACCCAGCTGTTGAGTTTCTTCAGTGGTTTACCGGCTTCGATATCACCAAAGTACTTATTCATTTTCTGCTTGGCAGTTTCAACGTCAATGTCACCGGCCAATACCACGACCGCATTGGCTGCGCCGTAGTAGTCGTTAAACCATTGATGCACGTCATCCAGTGACGCTGCATTTAAATCTTCCATTGAACCGATCACTGACCAGGAGTAGGGGTGACCTTCAGGGAAGGTTTGTTCGGCCAGGAAACCGAACACACGGCCATACGGCTGCGCTTCGCCCTGACGTTTTTCGTTTTGTACAACGCCGCGCTGCTCATCAAGCTTTTCCTGGGTTACTGCGCCAAGCAAGTGGCCCATACGGTCGGATTCCATCCACAGCGCCATGTCTAACGCCGGAGTAGGAACGTTCTGGAAATAGTTAGTACGGTCACTGTTGGTGGTACCGTTCATGTCGGTTGCACCGGCACGTTCAAACGGACCGAAGTACTCGTCGTCGTAGTTTTCGGTACCGTTAAACATTAAGTGTTCGAACAAATGGGCGAAACCGGTCTGGCCTTCGCTTTCATCTTTTGAGCCAACGCCATACCAGACGTTGACGGCAACGATGGGGGCTTTACGGTCTTCATGAACGACAACGGTTAAGCCGTTATCCAGGGTAAAAGTTTCGTAGCTGATATCAACATCAGGCAAATTCTGTTGTTGCTGCGCGGTGACAGCATTATTCGCTGACGTTTGTTGTGCGGTTGCCTGGCAACCGCCAAGTAGAACTGTAGCAACGGCCATGGCCGTCAATGTTTTGGATAATCGCATAGCTATCTTCCGTTTTTAGTGTTTTAACGTTTCGATAATACTTCAGTGACCGGTTGTTGTAACTTTGTGAAAGGCAGAAAAATGTAACAAGATTGGTCAATCGGTTACAACGCTTCCAATTACCCAGTGGATCAAGGATAATTGCCGGCTGTTATCAGGCAAATGAAGAATTTTAGTGTGGGACAAACAACCATTATAGCCATCGCTGGTGCCTCAGCGTCAGGTAAAAGCTTATTTGCATCAACTGTTTATCAAGAACTGGTTGCCGAACTCGGCGGTAAGGGTATCGCTATCCTCGCAGAAGATGCTTACTACCGCGATCAAAGTCATCTGACGTTCGAGCAACGCCAACTGACGAACTACGACCATCCATCAGCTTTCGAGCATGAGTTGTTAGTGGAACACCTGGAACAGTTGCGCACAGGTGAGCCGGTGGAGATGCCGCAGTACAGCTATAAAACACACACCCGCACCGAAGAAACCATCAAAATTCAGCCTGGCCGTGTCATCATGGTTGAAGGGATCTTGTTGCTCCACGATCCACATTTGCGTAAGTTATTCGATATCTCGGTGTTTATGGACACGCCACTTGATGTGTGTTTGTTACGACGCGTTACCCGGGATGTAGAAGAGCGGGGCCGCACCATCCAGTCCGTCGCCGAGCAGTATGAGGAAACGGTTCGCCCTGCATTTTTTGAATTTATTTTGCCATCAAAACAGTTTGCTGATTTAGTGGTGACTCGCGGCGGTCAGAATGAGATTGCCATTGACCTTATAAAATCGAAAATCCGTCAGTTATTGGCGGAATAAGAACTAACAACAACACGGTCTAATCTATGAATAGTTTTCTCGGCATCGCCATATTGTTCCTTATCGCTTTTATTTTTTCCAATAGCCGAAAAAATATTCGCTGGCGCACAGTAGGCGGTGCGTTTGCCATTCAAGTTGCCCTTGGTGCTTTTGTTCTATACGTGCCCTTTGGGCAGGACGTGCTTTTTGCCGTCGCCTCTGGGGTGGCGAAGATTATTGCCTTCACCGGTGCCGGTATAGATTTTATGTTCGGTGGCCTGGCGTCCGCTGACTTTGGTTTCGTATTCGCCATTCAGGTGTTAAGCGTCATTGTCTTTTTCTCGTCATTAATTTCCGTACTCTACTACCTTGGCATCATGAAGTGGATCATCAAGATCCTCGGTGGTTCACTGCATAAAATCATCGGTAGCAGCCGTCCCGAATCTATGTCGGCAGCGGCTAATATCTTTGTTGGTCAGACCGAAGCACCGATGATGGTACGTCCATTTATTCGCAGCATGACGCGCTCAGAGCTATTTGCCGTCATGGTCGGTGGTATGTGCTCGGTATCGGGCTCAGTGCTGGCAGGTTATGCCGGCGTCGGTGTTGAGCTCAAATACTTAATCGCAGCAAGCTTCATGGCCGCTCCGGCGGGTCTGATGATGGCGAAAATGATTATGCCAGAGCTGGATAAGCCGCGCGAAGATATCGAAAATATTATTGACGGCACAGATGCCCAGAAAGCCGGTGATATTGAAGTCGAAGACCGTGCGGTCAACGTTATTGATGCGGCCGCGGCCGGTGCTTCCAGTGGTGTGCAACTCGCCATCAACGTTGGTGCCATGCTGATTGCCTTCGTTGCATTAATCGCGCTAATCAACGGAATTTTTGGTTGGGTCGGCAGTTGGTTTGGCTATCCCGACTTATCGTTACAGGAACTCTTTGGTTATGTATTCCAGCCGATTGCTTACGTACTTGGCGTAAGCTGGGACGAAGCCCAGCTGGCGGGTAGCTTCATTGGCCAGAAGCTGGTCATCAACGAGTTTGTTGCCTACCTCGACTTTGTCAATTACAAAGACCAGCTTAGTGCGCACAGTCAGGTGATTATTACCTTCGTGTTGTGTGGCTTCGCTAACTTTTCATCGATTGCCATTCTGCTGGGTGGTCTCGGTGGTATGGCACCAAGTCGCCGCCACGACATCGCCCGACTCGGTATGCGTGCGTTGCTCGCGGCAACTCTGGCGAACATGATGAGCGCCGCCATCGCGGGCTTTTTCTTTAGCATCTCTTAGCCTAAGACTGTCCCTGATGAGATAGAAGCCCGCTGTTGCGGGCTTTTTTGTATGTAGCGAACTGAAGCCTAGCGAAAAATAATTGACTAGCAAAGTTAACAAATGGTACCAATAAAGCAACACTATAATAAGATATGTTAAGGATAGGTTCATGCAGAAAAGGATCTTCACTGCAGGTTGCTTGTGGTGTGCACAGGCACAGGCGGGAGCGCTTGGCGCCATTGGTGATGTCACCACCGAGACCTCTGGTGCGGTTACTGTACAAGGATGGATATGCGTGCCAACGCATACCCCGGCGCAAGAGGTTGTACTTGCTGCAGCGTACGCAAACGCATCATAGCAGCGGCTTGTTAAAGCGTGAAAGTTGGAATGCGCCGAATCGCTTTGTTGAGTTTAACAACTATGTGCGCGGTATTCCCACCAGCATTACCTTACCGCAACGCTACGGCAGTGGCACAGTAAGTGCCAGTCAAACGGTGAACGCGCGCGGTGAAGTGACGGCGGTGACGAACTTTAATAGCGCGACCACGCAGTACAGCTATGATGTGTTAGGGCGTGTGACCAGTATCACTCCGCCGAGCCCGTGGTTAGCAACGACGATAAGCTACACGGACGAGAACGGCTATCTGGTGCAAACGCAGACCCGTGGGAACTACCAAAAACGGATTGAGCACGATGCGCTGCTGCGTCCGGCATTGACCCATGAGCAAGACCTTAGCACGCAGATAAACCGTTATGTGCGCCAGCGTTTTGATGCGTACAACCAGCCGACCTTTGTGTCGTACCCGAGTCGCACCACGAGCTTGAGTGCCGGGCATACTACCAGCTACGATGGCTTGCAGCGGGTGCGGCAGGTGCGCAATACGGCAACTAATCAGGGCACGAGTTATACCTATCTAAGTGGTAACCGCGTACGGGAAACCAATGCCCGCGGTTACAGCACCACGACCACTTATCGCGGTTTCGGAGCCCCCGAGCAAAAGCTGGCGACGGTGATAAGTGCGCCAGAAGGGGTGACCACCACGCTCAGTTATAACCTGTTTGACCAACCCGTGAGTAACAGTCAAGGCGGCACTACTGAGTACCGTCGTTATGATGCCCAGCAACGGCTGTGTAAAGTGGTGCGTGATGATGTGGGTGCGACCGCCTATTACTACAACGCGGTAGGCGATTTATTGTGGCACGCTCCGGGCGCGAATGGCAGCACCGCCAGTTGTGATGCCAGTAGCGTGTATTCTACCCGGAAAATCAGTTACACCTACGATAATGTCGGTAACGTACGTCAGCAGAGCTTTCCTGATGCCACACCGACGCGCCAATACACCTTTGATGCACAAGGGCAGCTCACGCAACTAACTGCCGGCAATGCGGTGTGGTCCTATTGGTATAACACCTTGGGCTTGCTCGAGAGTGAGCAACTGAGCATTGATGGTCTGCAGTTTCTGACCGACTATGGCTACAACACCGCTGGACATCGGGTGTCGACCATTTATCCCTCGGGCCGTGTAGTAAGCTATGCGCCGAACGCCTATGGCGAGCCAACACAAGCGGGCAGCTACGCCACTAATGGGAGCTATTATGCCAATGGTATTTTGCGTGGCTACGATACAGCGAACTGGCTGACCTTTTGGCAAACACTGGATAGTCAGCAGCGACTTAAGAAACGTGAGATGTTTGGTAACAGCCACGTAGTCAACTTGAGCTACACCTATGATGCCAATCATAATATCCAAAGCATCATCGATGGCGTGAATGGCACTCATAGCGTGACGGGACTCAGTTACGATGGCCTTGACCGCTTAGTTGCTGCCACGGGGCATTGGGGCCAGGGCAGTTTTAGCTACGATAGCAACGGCAACATCATCACGCGGCAGCTTGGCAGTGCCAGCGGCACCTATCACTACGATAATGCCAAACGTCTGACACACATCAGCGGCAGCACCGCGCGTAACTTTAGTTACGATAACCGCGGCAATGTGATTAGCAACGGCCAGCGCAGCTTTAGCTTTAACCGCGCTGGGCAAATCAGCGGCTCAGGTGGCATCACCTACCGCTACGACGGCCACGGTCGCCGCGTGGCAAAGACCGTATCAGGCAGCACCACCTAAAGCTATTACAGCCAGGACGGTCAACTGCTTGGCACCTATGCCAATGGCGATTACACTGACTACTATTACCTAGGTCGTGAAATGGTCGCGCGCTACAGTGATAGCACGCAAAGCGATGCACCCGGCTACACCGGCCACGTCGAAGATGATGACCTCGGCCTCGTGTATATGCAGCAACGCTACTATGATGCCAACATTGGGCGGTTTTATTCGAATGACCCGGTCGGGTTCAAAGCCAGCAATCCGACACTGTTCAACCGCTATGCTTATGCGAATAATAATCCGTATAAGTATGTGGATCCGGATGGTGCTGAGCCCATCCCATTCTCACGAGCTGAACTGGCCGATACGCGTGCGCTTTCAAGTGGGCAAATAGGTCGGGGACAGTTTGCGAGCAGAGCCGCCGCACGTTCTGTTGCGGCGGGCGTAACGCTTCGAGCGACGCCAACTGGGCGAGCGCTATCGCTTGCTCGGATGGTGATTGGCGCTGTTTTTAATGAGTCTGGTGAAGATAAAGCTAGAGATAGAATTACAGGGTTACTTGGTAGTAACCCGAAAGGCGAGGACTTGCAAAGCGCCCCCGAGGACGGATGGGAATGGAAAGGAAACCCAAGTTCCCCAGTAGGTAGCTCTGAGGGTGCGTGGGTCAATCCAGAGTCAGGTGAGCAGATACATAACGATCTAGATACACATGAGTCTGGAACTAAGAGAGGACCCCATGTCACCTATACTGATAAAGACGGCAAACGTTGGGATTTCTTTCCTGATGAAGATAAAATAGAGAGACAGTAAAAATGGGGGAAAGCATATCTTTAGAGGACATAAAAAATTATTTCGATACTAGTATTGCCCCTTGTTCTATAGCAATCCCGAAACTTTTTTCATGGGAAAACCTTACGGAATCAAAACTAATTTCGAGATATACAACCACGGTGGGTAATATGAACGAACATGTCGCAAAAAAAGAGACTTGCAAGAGTATTGAAGCCTCTTCAGAAAGCGATGATCTGCTCTTAGAATGGTTGGACTTGAATGGTTTATCAGTTGTTGTTCGAGATTTTGCACGGGATAAAAAGTGCTTCGATAATATTTTGCAAAAAGATAGTCTAGTTATAATGGGTGAGCTTTTTTATAAATTGAGCCCTCGAGATTTAAATGCTCGGTTGAAGCTATCATTAGCAAAATCGTGGATATTTTTCGGTTTTATATTGAAAAGTGACCAGTTGGACTCCAAAGAGATGAATTTTGAAGGAATAGTTATGGGTATTCATAGACTTGATTCGTATCTAATTATCACTTAACACTGAATTAAACTATTAATCAGAGTGTTCAACATTCTGTGTCAGCCAACTTTTAGTAGGCCTATATGATCATCTGGTCGACCTTCGAAATGGATGCTCAGTTGCCACAGTGTCAGTGGAACGACCTACGACGCTCACGGCCGCCGCGTGGCAAAGACCGTATCAGGCAGCACCACCTACAGCTATTACAGCCAGGACGGTCAACTGCTTGGCACCTATGCCAATGGCGATTACACTGACTATTATTATTTAGGCCGTGAAATGGTCGCGCGCTACTTTCTCGTATGCTTACGCATCACGCCTTCTTGTGCGGTCGAGGCAACGAGCACGCCGTCACGGGTAAAGAACTGACCGCGCACCAGGCCTCGGGCACCGCAGGCCACCGGACTGTCAATCGCGTATAAAATCCAGTCATCCAGACGAAAATCTTTGTGGAACCACATGGAATGGTCGATGGTGGCCATTTGCATGTCGGGTTGCGCGAAGCTCACTCCATGGGGCTGCAGGGCCGTTGGCAAAAAGTTGAAATCAGAAGCATAAGCAAGCAGGTATTTGTGTACCCGTGAGTCATTTGGCATCTCGCCGTTGGCACGGATCCAGACATAGCGTTTAGGCTTATCAATTTTTGGTTTGAACGGATTGTTCGCCGTAACAAAACGCATCTCTATGGGCTTTTCCGAAATAAATTTATTGCGGATCTTTTCTGGGATCAGCTCTGCGTGTTCACGGTAGATGTCAATATCCGAGACTAAACCTTCAGGCCCGGGAACTTCAGGCATAGTGTCCTGGTGTTCAAAGCCAGGCTCATCGATCTGAAACGATGCCGTCATGTAAAAAATAGGCTTACCATTTTGTACGGCTTTTACCCGACGGGTCGAGAAACTTTTGCCATCACGAACATTTTCGACATCGTAAATGATAGGTTTTTGTGCGTCGCCGGGGCGTAAAAAATACGAATGGAGCGAGTGTACCTTGCGATCTTCAGGCAAGGACTCCTTAGCTGCAGAGAGCGCCTGTCCGATCACCTGACCGCCAAATACTGCGCCAAAGCCTAGATCCTGACTCTGACCCCGATAAATTCCCTGGTCAATCGTTTCTAAGCGGAGTAAATCAAGCAAATCCTGCAATACCTGGCTCATCGTTATTCCTTTTCGGTTAGCTACTGCGGCTATTATAAGGCTGCGGCAGCGGACGACAACATGTAACAGGCCAATTTATGTTATTGCTCTTCAACTGAAGCCATAACGACCTGCCGAACAGCTAAGCGTTTGGCCCGGTACATGGCATCATCTGCGTGCAAAAGGAGTTCTTCCAGCTGGTCGCCATGTCTCTCTGCCAGTGCGATACCTATACTGGCATCGATATTAAAGTTGCCTTCAGGCAGGTGAATAGGAGCCTCGAACGCATCGAATAATTTCGTTGCAATGGCCAGCGCATCGTTAGGGTTTTGCACGCGCTCAAACAGCACCACAAATTCATCACCGCCAATTCGTGCTAGGGTATCGCCGCTACGTACTTTTTGCTGCAGGCGCTTTGCAGCAGCGCGAATTACGCGGTCGCCGATGGCATGACCAAACTCATCGTTGACCTCCTTGAACTTATCCAGGTCAATGTAGGCAACTGCAACATTCTTAGATTCCGCCAGAGCTTGTTTGGCGCGGGTGTAAAATAAGCTACGGTTGGGCAACCCGGTCAACCCATCATAAAGGGCAAGTTGCTGTAATTGAGTTAGCAGAGCTTCGCGCTCCGCTTCGATCTTGCGCTGCGCCGTGACATCGCGGGCCACAGCAATGCGGATGTTATCGCTTTCCGAGTAGCGCGCCGACCAAAGTATAAAGGCACATTCACCGTTTTTGCGAATGTAGCGATTTTCAAAATCAACTTTGCCACTACCCGCCATAATTTCAGCTGCTGTTGCACGGGTCTTGGCATGGTCGTCTGGATGGATGAAATCATACATGGAATGGCCCAGCATTTCCTGAGGCGGGTAGCCAAACACCCGTTCGCCGCCTGCACTGATATAAACGAAGTGTCCTTCAGGGTCGACCACGCAGATAGCGTCCATCAGCAAGTCCATATACTGGCCTAAGGTTTCGAATATTTCGATCTTGTGGTGTGACATACCGGGCGGTTCTTAATTTAGGGTCCTGGCTAAGCGTATACCATTATCGAAGCAAATAGCTAAAAGAAGCCAAACTATTGTTGTATCAGCGCGTTACTGAGTTGATCTTTGTGATTATACGTCCCATAGTGAATATAAATAAGTGCTATGGCTGAACCGCAATTTTGCGGCTAAGCTTAGAGGATGTATCGTTTTAAGAAGGAGTAAGCTATGTCGAGCAACGACAGCTTGAAGACGTTAAGCACATTAGAAGTCAATGGTAAAACCTATCACTACCACAGCCTGCCTAAGGCTGCTGAGAAGCTCTCGGGGATTGGTGATGTGGATAAATTACCAACGTCCATGAAAGTGTTATTAGAAAACCTGCTACGTAACGAAGATGGCGACACCGTCGTTCCGGACGATATTGAAGCCGTCGCGCATTGGTTGAAAGAACGCAAATCCGACCGTGAGATCCAGTACCGTCCGGCGCGCGTGTTGATGCAGGACTTTACCGGTGTACCAGCGATTGTCGATTTAGCGGCAATGCGTGATGCAGTCGCTAAAGCGGGTGAGGACCCGGAACAGATTAATCCTTTATCTGCCGTCGATTTGGTCATTGACCACTCGGTGATGGTGGATAAATTCGCAACCCCAGAAGCCTTTAAAGAAAACGTCCGCATTGAAATGGAGCGTAACTTTGAGCGCTATCAGTTCTTACGCTGGGGCCAGAGCGCGTTTGATAATTTCCGTGTGGTTCCGCCAGGCACCGGTATTTGCCATCAGGTCAACTTAGAGTACCTGGCAAAAGTTGCCTGGACCAAAGAGCAAGACGACAAAACCTATGTCATGCCCGATACGCTGGTAGGTACAGATTCCCATACCACCATGATCAACGGTCTGGGCGTATTAGGCTGGGGCGTAGGTGGTATCGAAGCTGAGGCGGCCATGCTTGGTCAGCCAATTTCGATGCTGATCCCGGAAGTTATCGGTTTCCGCATGACTGGTAAATTACCAGAGGGTGTGACCGCCACGGATTTAGTACTGACAGTAACGCAAATGCTGCGTAAACATGGCGTGGTAGGTAAATTTGTCGAATTTTACGGTCCGGGTCTGGATAATCTGCCATTAGCGGATCGTGCAACTATTGCGAATATGGCGCCCGAGTACGGCGCGACCTGTGGTTTCTTCCCGGTGGATCAGGAAACGCTGCGTTACCTTGAACTCTCTGGTCGCGAACAAGAAACCATCGATTTGGTTGAAGCCTACAGCAAAGCACAAGGTATGTGGCGTGAAACTGGCAAGGAGCCTATGTTCACCGACTCACTCGACCTTGATTTAGGTACCGTAAGTGCTGCATTAGCAGGACCTAAACGTCCTCAGGATCTGGTTGCTATGCCGGAACTGGGTGCGAACTTTGATTTAATACTCGAGCAATCAGGACAGGCGAACGAAAAAGACAAGAAAGTACAGGTACCGGGTAAGGATTACACCTTGTCTCACGGTGACGTTGTTATTGCTGCGATCACATCCTGTACCAACACCTCGAACCCGAGTGTGTTAATGGCGGCGGGACTGGTTGCGAAGAAAGCCGTTGAGAAAGGCATGATGCGTAAACCATGGGTGAAGTCGTCGCTGGCACCCGGTTCAAAAGTGGTCACCGATTACCTCGACAAAGCTGGCTTTACCCCGGCCCTGAACGAATTAGGGTTTCACCTGGTAGGTTACGGTTGCACCACCTGTATCGGTAACTCAGGTCCTCTGCCAGAAGAAATTAGTGAAGCTATAAAAGAAGGTAACTTGACGGTTTCCTCAGTACTTTCCGGTAACCGTAACTTTGAAGGTCGGGTGCACTCTGAAGTGCAGGCCAACTGGCTGGCGTCACCACCTTTAGTGGTCGCCTATGCGCTGGCAGGTACGACGCGTATCGATTTAAGTAAAGATCCGCTGGGCGAAGACCAGGACGGTAATCCGGTTTACCTGAAAGACATTTGGCCAAGCAGCAAAGAGATCGCGGAAGCGGTCAGCTTTGTCGATGGTGAAATGTTCCGTCGTGAATATGGCGAAGTCTTTAAGGGTGATGAAGAATGGCGCGACATTCCAATCGGTGAAGGTAAAACTTACAATTGGAGTGACGATTCAACCTATGTGAAGAATCCGCCGTATTTCACCGAAATTGATAAGCCGTTGCATGAAATGAGTAACATCAAGGATGCGCGCGTACTTGCGGTCTTTGCTGACTCCATTACCACGGACCATATTTCACCAGCGGGTTCAATTAAGCCTGATTCTCCGGCTGGAAAATACTTGCAGGAGAATGGCGTCGAACCTAAAGACTTTAACTCTTATGGCTCTCGCCGTGGTAACCATGAAGTGATGATGCGCGGTACCTTCGCTAACATTCGGATCAAAAACCAGATGCTCGATGATGTCGAAGGTGGTTACACTGTTCATGTGCCTTCTGGTGAACAGATGTCTATCTATGACGCTGCTATGAAGTATCAGCAAGACGATACGCCGCTGGTGGTGCTTGCCGGTAAAGAATACGGTACAGGCTCCAGCCGTGACTGGGCGGCTAAAGGTACCACCTTGCTTGGCGTGAAAGCTGTGTTGGCCGAAAGTTTTGAGCGTATCCATCGCTCCAATCTGGTCGGCATGGGCGTACTGCCGCTGCAGTTCGACGAAAACGAAAGCGTGCAGGCGCATGGTTTAGACGGTACTGAGCAACTCTCAATTGAGGGAATCGACAGCAGCCTGAAACCGGGCCAGATGCTCAAAGTTACAGCCAAGAAAGAGGATGGCTCTGAGGTCACGTTTGAAGTGAAATGTCGTATCGACACTAACAACGAACTGCAGTACTACAAAAACGGTGGTATTTTGCATTACGTGTTACGTCAGATGCTGGACTAATATCATTGTCCGCAGACAAAAAAGCCAGGCATTGCGCCTGGCTTTTTTATGTCCGGGTGTTAATGATGAACCGATTAAATGACCAATGCACGGCCGCCATCGACTTTGACGAATTCACCCGTTACGAATGGATTATCGCGCAGGAAACGCACTGCCTGGATCATCGGATCGAGGCCACCTTCAATCTTTAATGGTGTCTCGGCAAGGACTTTGTCACGATGTTCGCTATCGTGTTCGGGCAGAAACAGAATCGGTCCCGGCTGAATGCCATTGACACGAACTTCAGGTGCGAGCTGTTTAGCAAAACTCTGGGTCAGGTTGGCGAGACCAGCTTTGGCAGCACAGTAGGCGATATAATCAGTGGAGGGACTATCGGTATAGATGTCGGTGATATTGATCACCACGCCATTACCAGTGCTGGCCAGCAAGTCACTAAGTGCGTGAATAAGCAAGTAGGGCGCCTGTACATGGACCTGGAAAACTGCCGCCAGGGCGCTGGGATCCCGGTTCACCTTTTCATTATTGAAAAAGCAGGAGGCATTGTTGACCAACAGGTCCAGACGGTCTGTGTGTGTTTTCACATTTTCGATCAGCAGCTCAACGGCGTTCTGCTGAGTTAAATCGGCCTGCAAGCCGATTGCGCCGAGTTGCTCGAGCTCCGCAACCCCATCCCTTGAAGAGTTGTAATGGGCCAGCACCAGATAGTTTTCCGCGAGCAGTGCTTTGGCAAGTTCGAAGCCAAAGCGGCGGCCAGCGCCAGTGATCAGGGCAACAGGTTTTTGCTTTGAGGTCGTGGTCATGCGGTATGCTCCAACTGTGCAGCAGCGGGTTTGAGGCTGGCGCACATGCCTTGCAGGTACTCCGGCACGTTTTCCCAGGCGGTATCCGCCTCTTGGTGACGAAGCTGTCCCAGAATATCAATGTCCATCGGGCGGTCCTTCTCACTGGAGCGCGGGTCAGAACGATCACGTCCTAAGCGCTCTTCAATTGCATTAAACTGCTCTTTAAGTTGCTCTGCGGTCAAGTCCGTTTCAATAATAAAAAGAGCATTGAGGAAGTCATGCTGAGTGTTGATATCAACGGGACGGGTGTAGTCAGCGTCTGAGAAAATGGTACGACCTAAGCAACGAATCATTGACTGGGCGGTGGAAAAATTTTCTTCAGGCGCGATATTCGCCCCCATACTGCATAAGTAAACGTGAACCATGACTTCTCACCTTTCTCGAATTAGATTAAGCATACCCTGATACGCAGGCACCCGAAAGACAGATCCCTCAAGTTGCAATGATTTTGTTAGCTTGCTAGCCTAGAAACAAAGAGCTACAGGAAGGAATCGTGCCGAACCGTTACGGGTTTATCAGTTACATCGCTCTGTTTTTACTCTTCACGCTGCTGGCGCGGCCCGTTGCTGCGCAAGACACAATGACTCAGTTTACCTTATCTGCCCCCGAACAAAGCCGTGAAGGCTATTTTGTGCTGGCGCTCGATCAGGCGCCGCTGCGGGGCATGGTGGTGCAGCAAAGCTCGCAGGCGGACTTCATTAAAATTGACGCGGAGTTCGTTTGGTTTGGTGACTTCGAGAAAATGACCCTGACCGGCTTCAGTGACGGCGACTTTTACTTCCGGCTAAAACCGGCTGAAAACGTACAAAGCAACGTGGTCGGTGTGACAGTGACCCATTATCCCAGCTGGCAGGCCTACACCCTGTTCTTTACCGGGCTGGGATTGTTCATTCTGTTGGTCATCACTATTATCACGCTTCACCTTCGCAGTCGCGACACTAAAGTAGCGGAGGTACAGGATGACTGAAACAAGTGGTTTCGCCCTTTCGAGCACGCTAGGGTTAACCTTGGTGGTGCTGTTCGGTTTGGCGTGGGTACTGTTCGGCTGGTACCTCGGGCGGGCCAACAAGACTCATGAAGACTTTGCGCTGGCAGGGCGTAACGTTGGCTTTGCGCTGGCATCAGCGACCGCCATGGCGACCTGGGTCACCAGCAATACGACGTTAGTTGCACCGCAACTGACCTATCAGTTTGGTGTCTGGGGCATGGTTGGCTATTCCTTTGCCGCCCTGGGACTTATTCTATTTGCCCCGCTGGCCGCCCGCATTAAGCGCTTAATGCCTAACGGTTACACCTCTGGTGACTTTGTGCGGCTGCGATACGGGCAGAGTGCCTGGTGGGCCTTTATTCTGATATCTGTGGTGTATGCCTTTGGCTGGCTTATCAGTCTGGGCATGGCCGGTGGTATTTTGCTGGAGGCATTAAGCGGCCTTGATTATCACATCGGCATGACTGCGATTTTAATCATTTGCGTCGGTTACACTCTGTTTGGCGGGCTGCGCGCCGTCATCGCCACGGATTTTATTCAGGCCTTAATTATTATTCTCGGTGTGGTACTTATCGCCTGGTTCCTGATTGATACCGTGAGTCTGGAAACCATCCATAGTGAAGTGCAGGACAACCACCCGCAGTTACTGGATTTATTGTTTCCTGCGGCAATCATGTTTTTATTCAATAATATATTTTTCGGTCTGGGTGAAATTTTCCACTCCAATGTCTGGTGGTCACGCGCCTTAGCCTTTAAAGGCTCGGTGGCCTTTAAAGCTTATTTACTTGGCGGGGTTTTGTGGTTACCGATCCCTATTGTAACTGGCTTTATCGCCCTGGCCGCGCCACAGCTGGGTATATTCCCGCCGAGCGCCGACATGGTAGGGCCTATGGTTGCCGCAGAAGTGCTTGGCAAAATTGGCGCTGTGGTGGTGTTCATCGTCGTATTTTCAGCATTGGCTTCGAGTCTGGATTCACTGTTGGCTGCGACCTCTGATCTGGTCACCCGCGATATCTACCATAAAAAATTAAAGCCCGATGCCGGCGATAAGCATCTGTTGCGGTTCAACCGCTACAGCATTCTTGGCCTGGGCATACTGACCTGGCTGTTTTGCTTACCAAAAATTGCCACCCTGGGAGCGCTTTTAAACTTCGCGGGTGCTTTTGTCGCCAGCACTATATTCCCAATTGTGCTGGGCCTCTACAACCGCCGTTTAAGTGGCGGGTACGCGGCATTAGCGATGACATTAGGTACGCTGGCAGGGCTGGCAGGTTATTTTGTTGTCGGTTTCTACGTCGCTGCGTTAGTGTCCTGTAGTGTTTCTGCCTTAATTTGTGGTTTAGGACTATTATTAAGTAAACATAAATTCGACTGGCAGCAGCTTAATGAGCAAGAGGAGCACTCGGCATGACCATGGGATTAACCGCATTCAGTACCCTGGTATTGGTCTGCTTAGTGCTGACCGCGTGCGCCCCTGTGATTTTAATTGGGCTTTGGCTAAAAGATTTCATTTCTAAACAAATATGGTAATTCATTATGAACGTAAATGACGTTTCGTTTGAGCGAGAACGTCCTGATGTCTATGGGGATGCGCATCCAAAAGCATTACTGAGGACGATTCAGGAAGATGGTGATTTTTTAGTTAAGCTTGCCAAACAGCATATTGTTTCAGGCGACCAGTTTGATCAGGACACAATGAAACAGTTGTTCCGGTTAGCGGCGAAAATTGAGAGTAACCCGAAGCGGTTCAGTTCGCCCTTGCAGAATAAAATTCTTATCAGTGCTTTCTACGAGCCGAGTACGCGCACCCGACTCTCTTTTGAGAGTGCCTGGCACCGCCTCGGAGGCGACATTATGTCCATCACCGATCGTTCCACGACCGGTATTGCTAAAGGCGAATGCCTTGCTGATGTGGCTGAAATGTTTAACAACTATGGCGATTGTGTGGTGTTGCGCGACAACAACGAAAGCTCGCTATTTGAAATGATGGATGCGCTACGCATTCCGATCATTAATGCGGGGAACGGAGTCGATGAACATCCGACTCAGGCATTGGCCGATATGTATGCGATTTTCAAATGGCGGCCAACGCTCATCGACCCGGAAGCCAATGATAAAATTAAAATCGGTGTCATCGGCGTACCCAATAAAATGCGCACCGTACGCAGCTTTTTGAAATGTCTTTCGGTGTTCCCTGAGGCGGTAGATGAACTGGTCATCATTCATGACGAAGCCAGTTCCGGTGATCTCTTTGGCGAGGGCCAACGGGAAGAGCTTGAGGAGCGGGGCATTTGTATCCGCACGGCCACCGAACTTGATGACGTGCTTCCGGAACTAGATATTGTCTATATCAACGCAATTTCATGGGAAGGCGATACCTTCAGCACTTATGGTGATGCCTTCCACTTAACTGAAAAGTCACCACTTAAAGAAGACGCAATTATTTTACATCCTTTGGCGCGCGGAGAAGAGTTGTCGACGGCTCTCGATCACACCTCGCACAATTGGTATTTCAGCCAGGCCCGAGGCGCGGTATTTCTGCGCATGGCTTTACTCACCTGTATGGTCGAACGCGCGGAACGCGTGATGGATGTGGTGTAACACTTACGAGGATTAAGCAAAATGTGTGGTATTGCAGGAATTTTCAATCAGAGCACCGGGCATAAACCCGACGCCCAGACACTCGTTAACATGGCCGCCATTATGCACCATCGCGGTCCTGATGGTTTTGGTTATCAGATTCTGGATGAGACGGGCGTAGGTTTTAGCCATGCCCGGCTGTCTATTATTGATTTAAACGAAGAGCGCGCGCGTCAGCCATTTATTTCTGCCGATGGCAATCTGATGCTCGCCCATAACGGTGAGTTCTACGATTTTAAAAGGATCCGCGGCGATTTGACGGCGCAGGGTGCGCGGTTTCGCACTAAAAGTGACTCGGAAATCGTCATGCACCTTTACCAGCGTGAAGGTCTTGAGGAAACACTGACGCATTTACGCGGAGAGTTCGCGTTCAGCATGTACGATCAGGAACAAGATTGTATGTACCTGGTGCGGGACCGTTTTGGCATTAAACCACTGTATTACACCCATACGGATGATGGCGTGGTCTTTGGTTCTGAGTTAAAGGTGCTGTTTGCCCATCCGTCAGTAAAACGGGAATTCTCTACCGAGGGTCTTTATCATCAGCTGATTCAGGTGATGGTGCCAGGGTCTACCGCGTTTGAGGGGATCTATCAGGTGCCGCCTGGTCACGTGGTAAAAGTACAGCGTAAGGATGGCAAGCTGGAGCTATCTGAGCATAAATATTGGGATGTTAACTTTCCACAGGAAAGTGAGTATCCGGGTGGCGATGTTGATGAGCAACCTTACATCGATGGTGTGCGTAAACATCTTCTGGAAGCCGTGCAGCATCGTTTAACTGCCGATGTACCAGTAGGCTGTTATTTGTCTGGCGGGATCGACTCCTGTGCCATTCTTGGTCTCTCTGCGGCATCAACACAAACTTCGGTGAAGGCCTTTACCATCGGGTTCGATTCAAGTGAATATGATGAAACCCCGATTGCTCAGGAGATGGCCGAGGCAACGGGCGCGGATCACCATATTATGCGGCTCAATGCCGATGATTTGTACGATCACTTTGTGAAAACCATCTGGCATACCGAGCGTACCATCTACAACACGCTGGGTGTTGCCAAATACCTGATGAGCCAGCAAGTCAATCAGGTCAATTATAAAGTGGTGTTGACGGGCGAAGGCTCTGACGAACTCTTTGCCGGTTATCCAGCGTTTCGTAAGGACATGTTCTTACATGGTCTGGATCACCTGCCCGATAGTGAGCGTAAAGCCTGGCAGGAGTTGCTGGAGAAGAACAACAAGCTGTTTAAAGGTGCGATGCTGGCCCGGGAGGAATATGTTAGTCCGGCCTTTAATACCAAGATGGGCTTTACCCCAAGCTGTGTGCAGCCCTGGTTGTCGGTTTCAAGTGTAGCGTTACCCCTGATAGCCAAGCATCGTCGCGCAGAAGTGGAAGAATATGATCCTGGTAAGGCCATTGCCGATACTCTTGATGAAGAGATGTTGAAAGGGCGTCATCCGTTGGATCGTGCCCAGTATGTATGGATAAAAACTATGCTGGAAGGTCAGATCCTGACCTGGGGTGGTGACCGGGTGGATATGGCCAACTCAATGGAAGCGCGGCCAGCGTTTCTTGATCATCATCTTGCCGAGTATGCGTTTACCGTGCCACCGCACCTGCGCATCAAAGGCAATAAAGAGAAGTATGTTTTACGTGAGGCGATGAAAGGGTTGCTGCCAGAAACACTGTATAAGCGAGAAAAGTTTGCGTTTATGGCACCACCAGCGCATACCGACCCCAAAAAATGGCGAGCGGTGGAGAAACTGGCGGAGCAGTTTTTAACCCAGGATGCGGTTGAAGAAGCCGGTCTGCTTGATTTTGAAGAGGTGCAGCGCACCTTCGAGAAACATGAGTCGGACGAAGTGAGTATTGATGAAAAAGTGCAGCTTGATGCGGTCATTAACCACATGCTGGGTGTACAAATTCTGCATCATCATTTTGTTAAGAGCGACGTACCAATGCTCGCCGCTCAACGTGCTCAGGAACTGGGTTGGCAGGCCTGATTTACTGACCTCCCGATCGAAGACACTGCAAATCGTGTTAGCGCACGATTTGCAGCAATAACTTGCCAATCTCAGTGTTATCCCGGTAACCGCGAAGTTTTTCCGCGTGCGGTCCCATTGCCATAATCGGTACATCGACGGCGGTGTGACCACTCGTTGTCCAACCGGTGCGGGTGACTTCACCAATGATAGCTGTCAGCGTTTTACCTACAAGTTTAGCCTGCTCGCCTGATGTTCCTGTTTCCAGTTCAAGTGCAGTTAATTGCTGCCAGTGAGCTTCGCTTAACGGTAGGTTAAGGCGCGGGGTTAAATACTCACGCCATTCACTTTGCGGACGGTCGAGAAGTTCGGGGACCATAACCTCCAGAGTCGCGCGGATGGCCATCACCCGCTCTGAATACCATTCGTACTCGCCGCCTTGTCCTAAGGTAAGGCCGCCGGTCGAGTGGTCAGCCGTAACTACGATTAAGGTATTTGGGTGGGCCTGCTGAAATTCTTTGACTACCTCCAGCGCTTGCGCAAAATCACCCATTTCGCCGATGACACAAGCGATGTCATTGGCATGTCCGCACCAATCGATTTTACTGCCTTCGATCATGAGTGAGAAAGGCTTGCCACTTTGCTCCTGAGCGTCACCAAGTAACCGTAACGCATTGCGAGTCAGTTGTGTCAGACGTGGCTGATCGTCCAGCGCATAGGGCAGTGCGATGGGCGCAAATAAGCCAAGCACCGGCAGTTGCTCGGTAGCTTCGAGCTGTTGGTAATCCTCGACGACGGTTAAGCCCTGCTCCCTGAGTTCAGGTAACCAGTTTTTGTCGTCGCGGTTAAAGTAACTCATGCCACCGCCAAGCAGCACATCAAAACTCCATTGTTCACCGTATTTGGTGCTGGCCAGTGAATCAGCAATGGCGTTGTACATTTTGCGGGAAGGGTGGTGAGTAAAAAATGATGCTGGCGTGGCATGTGTCACCTGTGAGGTTGACACTGCACCGGTATGCCAGCCAAGTTCCCGTGCCTTCTCCATGACCGTTTGTTGCGGGTGCTTATCGGCATCGACACCGATAGCGCCATTATAGCTTTTTACCCCGGTCGATAGTGCCGTAGCGCTCGCTGCCGAATCCGTGACCCAGGTGCTGTCATCCGGATAGGTGGTTGCAGCACCGATGAGCATCTCATCGAACGGCGTGCTTGCCAGGGGGTGACCGCGCTCGCTCATAGCATAGCGGTAGGCAGAAATATATTCAAAGCCCATCCCATCACCAATAAGAAAGATAATATTAGGTGGCGAGCTCTCAGCTTGTGCCGCGCTTGTGGTCGTGGTTTCCGGGGCGCCTTGCGTGCAAGCGCTCAATAACATGCCTATGCTGGCCATCAAAACGGTTTTGCGAAACACGGTATGAACTCTCCTACTTAAATTAGCAATTGCGATACCAAGCGTGAATATTATCACAGAGCAAGTGACAGCGGCATGACAAAAGGCAGATGCAAATTGTTTTGCGGTGAGCTCTTGAAAAGTTAAGGGCTGCCCCTATTTAAGAGATATCGGAGATGTCTCAGAGAGAGTCCCGATAACACTAAACATTGCTTCCAAAGGAGAATGATTATGGCAACAATTGATTTGTCACCACTTTACCGTAGTAGTATTGGTTTTGATCGTATGGCGCGTTTATTAGATTCCGCAATGCGCGCGGAAGGCAACGGCGCCGGCGGCTATCCTCCATACAATATTGAAGTTATCGGCGAAAACCGTTACGCCATTACCGTGGCGGTAGCAGGGTTCAGCGATAATGAGCTTAGTATTGAGGTCGAAAATGGCATCCTCAAGATCCAGGGCCGCAAAGAAGAGCAAGGTGAAGAACCTCAGTACCTGCATAAAGGGATTGGCTTCCGCACCTTTGAGCGCAAATTCAACCTGGCGGACCACGTTGAAGTGAAAGGCGCCAAAATGGAAAATGGTTTGCTGACCATTGGTCTGGAGAAGATTATTCCAGAGGCCATGAAGCCGAGGAAAATTGAAATCGGCACGTCGCTGAACTTATTAGAAGACTCAGCAAAGTAAGCCAGTACAGATGAGCAAAAGGGCAGCCCGAGGGCTGCCCTTTTTTGTGCGTTAATGCGATGTGGGGGAGATTAATCGCTTTCGCATTGCTGCTCGACTTCGCGCCATACCACAGGCTCCCAATATTCTTCACGAACGCTACTCAGGCGTTTTTCGCGAATGAAACGCGCCGCGATGTAGTAGGTGGTATCCGGTTCGACATTAAGTTCCAGCTGCTTGGGCTGATTGATACTGCGCGAGCGGCGCACCCAGGGGTCACTAATTAACTCATGCACTTCAATGCTGTGCTTGCCCGGTGATAATTTAAAGATAGGCTTGCGGGTCAGCACATTGTCACCATCGATACTGACAAAGTAGGCCGGGTATAAATCGCGGGCTTCAGGTGGAGTGACAAATACACTGACCCGACCGCAGTTGGCCTCATTGGCTTTATCCACGACCGTTTGCTCAACATCAACCTCTAATCGCCAGCCAGGAATAACGGTGGCTTTCACTCGTCCCGACAACGTTTCGGTCTGACCCTGACGTTGCACAGTGACTGCAAATGAATTGCCATGGTCTAAGGTTTCCAGGTAGCTCACAATGTCCTGTAACGACTGTTCTGCAAGTTGCTGACCGTCGACACTCAGAATACGATCGCCAACCTCAATCCCCATCTCCTGAGCGACCGAGTCATCGCGTACGGACATGACCCGACCTGACGGGTTGAGTACTGCGCCCCAATCGAAGTAACTGCGGGTAGGTTCCTCCAGCGTCACTGACGTTGCTTTACCATCTGCTTTTGCCGCAGCAACCGCCGCTGCGCGGGCATGTTCGCGGGCATCTTGCTCTTGCGCTGAGCTGGTTGCGATACTGACCAATGCGAGCAGGGAAACTGCACTTAATTTAAAAAACTGCCGATTCATCATTATTAAATCTCCTGCGTCGTGAGCTGCTCGCGTCGTTGCCATAAGGCGTTAATTTTTGCTTCATCTGCGCCCTGAATGTAGGCCTGCTGCAACTGCCGATCGATGGCGTCCAGACTGTAGTTACTGGCAAGTAACATCGGTGTATCGGACACTGGCACCGGCAACAGTTGCTGGGGCTGTACCACCCAGAACCAGGCAACTGCAGCTGCAGCAGCCAGAGGCGTCAGCCAAAGCGGCCAGCGACGTGGGCGGGGAGTCGTGCCGGACCGAGCCGTCTGGCGGGCACTAAGCTCTTGCCAGGTGACGGGACGAGCGGGTTCTGCGTAATGCTCAAGGCGTTGTTGCAGGGCTCGTTCAGCAGCGGTCAGTTCAGGCGCTTGCTTGTCAGCTTTCATTGTTGACTCCTCTCACGTAATTTCTTTAAAGCGCGATGATAACGTTGACGAATAGTGGCAGCGTTTACCGCGAACAATTCAGCCAGCTCATCATGGCTATAGCCTTCAACTAAATACAACCAGACCAGCTGGTGTTCATGTTCATCCAGAGCCGCAAGCAGATGCTCAATGCTGTCGAGTTGTTGTAGCCAGTCACTTTGACTGTGCCAGTCCTGAGCATCAAGGCTGTCTTGGTCATGTTCTGCAACGGACAGATGTTGCGGCTTGCGAAAATGTGACAGTGCTGTGTTCACTGTTAATTGCTTCAGCCAGCCTCCCAGAGCACTGGTATCGCGTAGTTGCGACAGTTTAGCGAAGGTTTGGATGAACACATCCTGAGTGAGATCACGGGCTAGCTCTGAATCCCGGCACATGCCGGTCAGTAAGCGCTGCACAGCACTTTGATAGGTTTCAAAGATCACCCGCTGACAATCACGCCGGCCGCGTTGCGCGCCTTTGATCGTGCCTGTTGGGATTGCTTGAGCGAAACCTGTATTAGCCATGTGCGTCCTGTTGCAACTTATCTGCCTTATAAGATGCAACAGGTACCATGGATGTGACAAGTCCGCTGATTAAAATTGAATATCGGCAACAATGGGGTCGTGATCCGATGAGCGGTAAGGCGTTGGTGCATACCAGTCAGGATTTTGGGAATAGCCTTGGTAACTAAGCGCGGGCGGCTCATCGGCATTAATCAGCCAATGGTGTTGCTGCAAGACACGACCATGCAGCGCGGCTGAAACTAACAAATGGTCGAGGCTACCGGCCTGGGCATCGTAAACATAAGAATAACCCAATGGTTCGAAGTGTTCGGCGCGGTTATGAAAACCGGCCTGACTCATCAGGGTCATCGGATCTTCTTTTGCATAGGCATTAAAATCGCCGAGTAAAATCTGCGCCGGGGTACTGGCCAGGATCGGTTGGCTTTGCATGAACTCGACCAATAACTCGGCGGACTGCACCCGGGCTGCATTCCAGCAGGCCTGCCCATCGTGTTGATTGGCATTGGGATCAGTTTCATCGCGCGGGCAGGAACCTTTCGATTTGAAGTGATTGACGGCAACCACGAAAGCTTCCTCAGTACCTTTGGGCTGCATGCGCTGGATCAGCGGGTAACGACTGCGGTTACTGAACGGGCCCTCGGTAATCGTCATGGTCTCGCCCAGCAGATCGACACGGTCAGTTCTGTAGATCAGCCCGTTGGTAATGGAAGCGCCACCAAACTGACCATCTGCCGCGCGAACGAACTGCCAGGGCGCGCCGGTGGCAGCGGCAAGCTGCCGGGTAAGTCTGACGATGGCGCTGTGTGACGCATAACCATCATTTTCAATTTCCATTAATCCCACCACATCGGCATCAAGCGCAGCCAGCGCGGCAATGATTTTGGCTTCCTGTCGCGCAAAGTCTGCGGCGGTGGCGGCCCCGCGCTCGGTGGGGAACTCGTGTGTGGCGCCGTCGCCGTTGAAGTAATTTAAAACGTTAAAGGTTGCGATACGCAACACACTGCGGTCGTCATTACGTGGCGGCGCCGCAGGACGGGGATTGCTGGCCACGAAGTTAAGCTCCGTCGTGGGCTGAATTCGGTAGCTACCATTAAACTCACTGAGAATGCCGGTGATATTGCTGACCGTATCGCCGCTGCGCAAGGTGTTGCTGGCGTTAAGTTGCGGGCTTGGGTAAGGAATCTCGGTGGCAGCTGGCGCCTGATTATCGTCAATCACTAAGCGCTTTAATTCATTTGCCTGAGCGTATGCCCGCGCGGCCGGACCCGGCTCGACCCTTTGTGTCGGTGTGTAGAGTCGCTCAGAGGCCACATCAAAACTGCCGTGGCGACCTAACAAATAGGTGCCATTGACCACCAGTGCCTGTGGCAGACTGACGAAACGGCCTTCGAGTTGTTCCAGTTCAGCTTTGGTCGTCACTGGCAGACGTAACGCATAAGGTTGCGGTAACTCAGCCTTGCCACAGAGCTGCAGCTGACTGACCTCATCCAGCTGCGTTAGTTGTTGATGTTCCCGCACGATTCCTGTTACTGCGACGCGGTCGCCGATTTCCACCCGCGGCGTCTCAGTTTGCACGAACAGCGCTGCGGCTTGTCCGTCAGCGTGCTGCTCGATAAAGAAGCCACCCAGCTGTCCGGACTGTTGCCAGCTCGCGGTGACGATACCGGTGACGACCACCTGCTGATCGGCCAGAGGAGAAACAGGGCCAGAGCCTTGCACCGTGGCCAGACTGGTGCTGGCCTCGCACTGCGGTGCGTTGGCGGTGCCAGTGGGACTGGCCGGTGGTGGTGCAGAACAGGCGGTTAAACCTAGTGCAAAAAATACGGCCAAGGGCCAGAGTCGGTTAGTCATTTTGGCTAAAGTGGTGTTTTGCATAGGTTCCTACTTCTAAAACGTCGGCAGCATCAAGGCGTTCGGCATCCATCATTGCAGCAATGCGCTGCATGGCGGCGAGCAGCTGGGATTGTTCCCAATCCGCCAGGCCCTGAAATTTATTGATAAAGTCTTCTTGTAGCGGGCGCGGTGCGGCTTTAAGACGCTCGGCCCCTTGCCTGGTCAGTGATAACACCACGCGGCGTCGATCCTGAGTACTGCGCTCACGGTGAATCAACTCACGGTGCTCAAGACGGTCGATAACGTTACTGACGGTAGCGGGGCTGAGGGTTATATTTTGCGCCACCGCACTGGCGGTAATGCCTGCCGGAGCAGCAGCAACCTCACGTAAGATCAGTAACTGCGGAGCGGTCAAGCCAGTCAGTTTATGGAGTTGTTTGGAATAAAGATCGGTCGCGCGAATCACCTTACGCAAGGCAAGCAGCAACTCGTCATATTTTTCCATGTTAGCGTTCCTTCTAGCCTTAATCTTTTCCCTGCTTTTAACCCTGACCTGTCAGCAACTCAATAGCGACGTGCGGACAGGTCGGTGCGCCGAATTTGCACCACAAGTCCGAGTTTAGGATGGTCAAAATAGTGCGTTTCGTGGCTAATGACCCGGCGTAACTGGTCCAGCTTAAAGCTACGCAAAAACTGACTGGTGCCTTCGTTCTGCACCATCTGTTCAGCCTGCTCATCAAGTGCAGCGGGTTGCCAGCGGACCAGGTGCGGTTCCCGCAGCTCCAGATCGCTGTCGATGTGCAGGTAATTACCCACCAGATAAACATGCACAGTGCCGTCGAGTTCCCACACGGGTTCGGGTTGCTCCGGGCGCTCAACGCGTTGCTTTGGAAGCGGCTGATCTGCGGCACGGGCAGTGAACTGTAAGCCGCCTTCCTGTTGCAGTTGCAGCAGTTGTTGCAAGCGTTCTGTTAAGCTTTGCTGCGTGCTTTCCTGCGCTGCTTCAGCTTGGGTAAACTCATCTTGTTCAGGCGCATAGGGGTAACCACTTGGTGCAAAAGTCGCACCATAGTTTTTGCCGCCAAATAGTCTTACCCGATAGTCCTGTTGCAGGCTGAAAACAGGCTGATACCAGCTCATATGTAAGAGTGGCTCGCCCACGCCGCGGCGAATAATTTGTTGCCGCATTTCGTTGAGTTCAAACTGCTGTGCTGGTGCAAGATAAGGACCGGTCGCCTGTTGTACCGGTCCGCCGGAACCATCAATCACTTGTGCCGGAAGCTGCGCGAGTTGGGCTAGAGCTTGCTGCGGCGCAGGCCAGTTCATCGGCAGCCAGGGGTTCGCTTCCCAGGGTCTGCGGCACCAGATCGAGTCTTGCGACAGCGTGGGAATGACGGTGGGCAGGTTACAGGCCGGTAAATCCATTAATGCAGCACGAATATCTGGCGCGAAATAGCGTGGCAACGGGTCAAACTGACTTGCTGCGGGAGTGGCAGGTCCGGTCCAGGCAAAAGACTCTGCGACGTCTTCACTGCCGCTATGTTTAAACACCAGAACTTCAATCTCAAACCAGCGCCATGTATCCCGCTCAGCCTGCGCAATAGCAGTCTGTCCGCCGAGTACGGCTGCGAGCAGCACGACACTTTTGCTTAACCGAATGAGGCGCTGCCGGAGCGTTGCTGTTGGCATTTCCATATCCTTACCGCTGCATGTGTTCTGCAAAATCTGTTAACAGCGACTCTACCAGTTTAAGCCGCGCTTGAGTATCTTCTATTTTACCAAGAATACGTAAACGTGCAGGCCCTTCGAGCTTGTAATCCTGCGGCGCAGTCTGGATCAACTCAATCAGGTAGTCAGGGCTGACTTTGGTCTCGGCGCCAAATTCGATGCTGATGCCGAGCGGTCCGCCATCAATTTTTCGAATGCCAAGTTTACCGGCATAATTACGCAATTCAGTAATGCGGATTAAATTTTTGGCGGCATCAGGCAACAACCCGAAGCGGTCGATCATCTCCACCTGTAAAGCACGTAAGTCGTCGGCAGATTCCGCGCTGGCGATGCGTTTGTACATACTCAAACGCAGCGTAACATCGGCAATATAATGCTCGGGAAGTAACGCGGGAACGCGCAAATCGACTTCGCTTTGTGCCTGCAGCAGGGTATCCAGAGCGGGTTCCTTGCCATCGCGTAGTGCTTGAACCGCTTGTTCCAGCATTTCCATGTACAGGGTGAAACCAATGGATTCGATTTGACCGCTTTGATCATCACCCAGGAGCTCACCGGCGCCACGGATTTCAAGGTCATGGGTGGCCAGCATGAAGCCGGCGCCCAGATCTTCAAGTTGCGAAATGGCTTCGAGACGCTTTAAGGCGTCTTTGGTCATGCGCTTCGGATGTGGCGTCAGCAAATAAGCATAGGCCTGATGGTGAGATCGACCGACCCGGCCACGCAACTGGTGCATTTGTGCCAGGCCCAGATGATCAGCGCGATCCATGATAATGGTATTTGCTGTGGGAACATCGATGCCGGTCTCAATGATCGTCGTGCAGACCAGCACGTTATAGCGCTGATGGTAAAAGTCAGACATGATGCGTTCGAGCTCGCGCTCGCGCATTTGCCCATGGGCGATAGTCACCCGCGCTTCGGGAACCAGTTCAACCAGGTCACGCGCGGTCTTCTCTATCGTATCGACATTATTGTGCAAAAAGTACACCTGGCCGCCACGGAGAATTTCGCGCAATACCGCCTCACGGATGGTCGGAGCGTCGTATTCGCGCACAAAGGTTTTCACCGCGAGGCGTTTCGCCGGTGGCGTGGCGATGATGGACAGATCACGGACGCCGTTCATGGCCATATTCAAGGTACGCGGAATTGGTGTCGCGGTCAGTGTCAGGATATCCACGTCAGCGCGTAAGCGTTTGATCGCTTCTTTTTGGCGGACGCCGAAGCGATGCTCTTCGTCGACAATAAGCAAACCAAGATCGCGGAATTTAATACTCCCCTGCAGAAGCTTGTGGGTACCGATAACGATATCTACTTTGCCGGCCTCAGTGTCGGCAAGGATTTGCTGGGTCTGCTTGGCTGTTTTAAAACGCGACAGTACTTCAATCCTGACCGGCCAGTCCGCAAATCTGTCTTTAAAGTTCTCAAAGTGCTGCTGCGCCAGCAGCGTGGTCGGTACCAGAACCGCGACCTGCTTGCCATCATTAACGGCGACAAAAGCCGCCCGCATGGCCACTTCAGTCTTACCAAAACCGACGTCGCCACAGACCAGCCGATCCATTGCCCGGTCAGACTGCATATCCGTGAGCACCGCCGCGATTGCTTGTTGCTGGTCGTCGGTTTCTTCAAACGGGAAACTGGTCGCGAAACGCTGGTAGTCAGTTTGCTCCATGCGGTAGTGATAGCCTGGTTTCGCTTCGCGACGGGCATAAACATCCAGCAGTTCCGCGGCGACATCGCGGATCTTTTCGGCGGCTTTGCGTTTGGCTTTTTCCCAGGTGTCATTGCCGAGCTTGTGCAGCGGTGCGCTGGCTTCTTCACCGCCACTGTAGCGCGAGAGCACATGCAAAGATGCAACGGGAACGTAAAGTTTACTGTTGCTGGCGTATTCGATGGTGACAAATTCGGTGGTCATGCCACCGGTTTCAATGGTCTGCAGCCCCTGATAACGGCCCACGCCATGATCGATATGAACCAGCGGCTGACCGACGCGCAGCTCCGCCAGATTGCGCACCATTTGTTCACTGGTCACTGTCGCTTTTTGATCACGACGGCGCCGCTGAGCGATACGATTACCGAGCAATTCTGTTTCGGTAATCACTGCCACTTTGGCGTCGTCAAGCACGAACGAATGAACTAACGGGCCAACCGTAATAGCGGTGATGGCATCATGCGCATGGATGTCCGACAAGTGCGCAAGTTCGTTCAATTCAAGCTGCAATGGTGCCAGTAATTCCCGCAAAGATTCGCGGCGGCCTGCGGTTTCCGCTACAAACACTACTTTGAAATCGGCTTGATGCAATTCGGCTAATTTTTTACGTAGCGCCTGCAGCGGATCCTTCAGCTGGTGATTTAACGCCACTTCACCGATGGTGGTGGTCGCGAAGTCCTGCCGGCCGGGCTGCGGTTTATCATCGGGCACAAAAGCGCGGATCCGCGGCAATTGTTTAAAGCGTTGATGCACCTGATCGACCGGCATGAACAATTGCTGCGGCGGAATTAACGGCCGCAGACGGTCGTAGCGGCGCTGTTCGTAGCGCTGATTGATATCGTGCCAGAGGTGATCAAGGCTTCCTTGTAGATCGCCAAAGGTGACCAACAGCGTATCGTCAGGTAAATAGTCAAAGAGTGTCGCTGTGCTATCGAAAAATAGCGGCAGGTAATACTCTACGCCACCGGGGAACTGGTTTTGCGACACTTGGTAGTAGATGGAATCGCGTTCGTTGGAGGCGTCGAATAACTCCCGGTAACGCGCCCGAAAGCCTTCAATCGCTGTGGGCGTGGTCGGAAACTCATGGGCGGGCAACAAATCGATGGCTTCAACCTCGCCAGCGGATAACTGAGAGTCGGGGTCGAAGGTGCGAATTGAATCAATTTCGTCATCAAAAAAATCGATCCGATAAGGAGCAACGCTGCCCATCGGGAACAGATCGAGTAACGAGCCGCGAGCACAAAATTCGCCATGTTCCATTACCTGATTCACATGCCGGTAACCGGCCCGTTCCAGACGCTGACGCAAGCGATGCCCATCCAGCTGTTGCCCTTTAGCCACTTGTAGCGCTTGGCCACTGACATAATCGGTTGGAGCAATCCGGTGCAACAGGGTGTTTAGGGATACGATTAAAGCCCCGTCATGCATTTCAGGTAGTTTCGCTAACACACTTAAGCGTTCGGAAATAATATCCTGATGCGGCGAAAAACTATCGTAGGGCAGGGTTTCCCAGTCCGGGAAGACCAGTACCTGATCGCCTTTCTTACTGAGATAGCTTATTTCATGTTCCAGCCGATGGGCCTGTGGAGCATCTGGTGTGACGATAAGGATCGGTTTGTCATGCTGGTCGATCAATTGCGCCAAAGCGTAGGCAATACTGCTGCCTGCCAAGCCTTGCCAGGTGATGTCAGTAAGCGCCGAAGGTGGTCTTGGTGGGGTTAGGATCGATGCCTTGCTCATGGGTCCTGCTTCGTTAACTTCTCAAGTAGCTGAAAGTATACCTGAAACTCTCACTTGGATCAGTGCGCAGATTTCATTATGCTTGCAGCGCAACCCTGCACTCAGGCAGGGCCGACTGACAGCAGAGACGCATCGCACTATTATGTTTCAACCCTTATCGCTTTTTTTAGGATTGCGCTACACCCGCGCGCGCCACGGCCAGGGCTTTACTCGCTTTATTCAGCGAGTCTCTCTGGTGGGCTTGATTTTAGGTGTGGCGGCATTGATTCTGGTGGGGTCGGTGATGAACGGCTTTGAAGCCGAATTAAAAAATCGAATTTTAAGTGTGGTGCCGCAACTGGAAGTCACTAACGAGGATAGTCAGCAGGACACGCTTGCGGACTGGCAAGAACTGATTGAAGGTCTGCCAGAGTTCGCCGGACAGCGGGCGGTGGTGCCGGAAGTGACCACCGCTGGTTTAGTGCAGGGCAAGCAACAGCTGCATGCCGTGTCCGTTCAAGGTGTGTTTCCACAACATGCAGACAGCACGATTCAACTGCAGCCTTTGCGGGAACATTTGAGTGCCGGGCAGCTCGACCTTAGTGAAGGCAGTTACCATGTCATACTTGGCTACAGTCTGGCACAACAGTTGAACGTCTGGCCCGGTGAGCAGGTGCGTCTGGTCGCTGCCGGTGGCGGCATCTATACGCCCCTCGGCTTAGTACCGGCGCAGCGACTGGTTACGGTGGCAGGTGTGGTACGCATGCAGTCCGAAGCGGATCAGCACCTGGTGGTGATGAATGGCGCAGATCTCGCACGATTATTGCGGATGGCAAAGGATCGGGTAACTGGGGTACGCTATTATTTTGCTGACCCGTTTCAGGCACTTCCTGCAGCTGAGCAGCTGCAGCGGCAGGTTGCAGCACCCTTGCAGGTGAAAAGCTGGCGCGAAAATTACGGCCATTTGTTTGACGCGGTGAGCATGGAAAAACGCATGATTAACCTTATGCTAGGGCTCATCATCGCGGTGGCAGCTTTTAATATTGTTTCGTCGTTAATGATGGTGGTGCAGGATAAGCGCAGTGACATCGCAATTCTTAATACCATGGGCTTAGCACCACATAAACTGCGACGCATGATCATCATGCAGGGATTAACTACAGGTGTTATCGGCAGCTCACTGGGACTGGCATCAGGGTTACTTATCAGCGCCTATGTCAATGAGATTTTACGGGCGTTTGGGGTCGATCTGAGTTTTGCCGGGCCGGCCGGTTTGCCGGTGGTGATTGACGCCTGGCAAGTGAGCGCCACCGTCATCGCGGCATTAGCACTCACTTTTTTAGCGACCTTGTTCCCGGCGTGGCAAGCCAGCCGCGTTCTGCCAGCCCACGCACTTCGATATGAGTAAGGACCTATGACAACAGAGTTATTAGCTTGTGAACAGGTAGGTAAATGTTATTGGGACGGTAATCACGATCTCGATGTGCTGCAGGGCGTAAATTTTTCCGTCAACGATGGCGAGCTGCTGGCGATCGTAGGCAGCTCCGGCTCGGGTAAAAGTACTTTATTGCATTGCATGGGGGGGCTGGACACCCCAAGCACCGGCAGAATTTTGTTCCGTGGCAACGACATCGCTAAATGGTCGCCACGCAAACTGGCTGAATGGCGTAATCAACAGCTGGGTTTTATTTATCAGTTCCATCATCTGTTACCCGAGTTCACGGCGCTGGAGAATATTGCCATGCCGCTGTTGATTCAGGGTCAAAGCGCGAAGCAAGCCCGCCTGCGCGCCACCGAGTTGTTGCAACGGGTAGGCCTGGCGCAACGCGGTGAACATCGGCCCGCCGAGCTTTCAGGCGGTGAACGCCAACGGGTCGCTATTGCCAGAGCATTAGCCAACCAACCGGCACTGGTACTCGCCGATGAACCTACAGGTAATCTTGATGATGACACCGCGCAGCAAGTGATGGCATTGATGCATGAGCTGAATCAGGAATTAGCAACAGCCTTTGTGATTGTTACTCATGACCTGAAGCTGGCGCAGAGTCTGCCGGCACAGGTGCGTCTGCAGCATGGTAAAATTGTGGCCTCGCTGGGCGAGGCCTCGCAATGATGCGTTCCTGGGCACTCGCCTGGCAATTGGCACGGCGATTCCGGCGTGGCCGTGAACGCAGTGGCTTCTTGTCTTTTATTTCGGCGTCTTCAACCATTGGTATTGCGCTGGGTTGCACCGTCTTCATTGCCGGACTCAGTGTCATGAATGGTTTTGCGGACGTGCTGGAAGAGCGCTTTTTAAAACTGGTGCCCCATATCCAGTTCACTGCAGTTGAAGGTGCGCTGCAGTATCCCGAAACCATTTTCCAGTTAGCTGAGCAGCATCCCGAAGTGGTTGCCGCGCGCCCGGTCATTCGTACCCAGGGATTGGTGCAAAAAGGTCGCGAGTTTGTTGGGGTACAGGTGACCGGACTGGATCCGTCAGCGCCGCACGCCATCAGTGAGTATATGAGCGCAAGCAGCTGGCAAGCTTTGCATGAGCCGGGTGCCATGGTGCTGGGTGCAGACCTGGCGGCTAAGCTCAACCTGACAGTGGGCGATAAATTCACTCTGGTTGTGGCCTCAGAGCGTGGCTTCCAGGCGCCCAAACGGCAAGCACTTACCCTTGCCGGAACCTTCAGATTCGGTGGTCAGGTGGATCATCAACTCGGCTATGTGAGCCTTGCAACCGCGCGGCAGTTGGTAGGAATGGAGCAGGGGATTACGGGCGTTGAGCTGGAACTCAGTGCGTTATTTGCCGCCGAACGCGTGGCCAATGAAATTGGTTACCAGTTACAGGATTATGTCTTCCTGGAACATTGGATGCGAGCGCAGGGGCATTTGTACCGTGACATCCAGATGGTGCGTACTGTGATGTATCTGGTGCTGGTGCTGGTGTTGGCGGTCGCGTGTTTTAATATTGTCTCGACGCTGGTGATGACGGTTCAGGAAAAACGGCGGCACATTGGTATCTTGCGCACCATGGGTATGCGCGCCGGTGGTCTGGTGAAGATTTTTGTATTACAGGGCCTGCAAAACGGTATGTTGGGAATTGCTGTGGGTGTTGTTGCCGGCAGTTTGTTAAGTCTTAACTTACCGGCTCTGCTCACCCTGCTGGAGTCCTTTACGGGCAGCTCGCTGCTGGCAAGCGATGTTTATTTCGTTGATCGCATTCCTGTGCGTTTACAGGCCATGGACATCTTGTGGGTGGCCACAGTCGCACTGCTGTTAAGTTTGTTGGCGACTCTCTATCCCGCCTGGCAGGCCACGCGTATTTCGGTGGTCAAAGCGATTAGCGCTTAATCCTGTGGGCACGAGCGCGCCAGGCACTGACCACAGACTGGCGCCAGAGTAGACGGATCACGAAATAACCAAGGATACTGGTCAGAGTGCCGAGCACCAGACAGCCAAGCAAAAATGCCGGCCCTATCGTGGTGATGCTATGGCCGAGCCACTCCCAGGAGAGTTCAAAGTTAAAGGGCTGTGCTGGTGCACCAATCAGCCAGGTACCGACAAGATAAGAGAAGTAGAATAACGGTGGCATAGTAATAGGGTTGGAAACCCAGACTAAAGCGATGGAAAGCGGCAAGTTCACCCGAAATGGAATGGCAGCAGCCGCCGCGAGTACCATCTGAAACGGCACCGGAATAAAAGCACAGAATAAGCCGATAGCGAATGCCCCTGAAGCCGATCGGCGATTCAGGTGCCAAAGGTTCGCATCGTGCAGTAATTTACCAAACACTTTAAGACTGCGACTGTTTCTGATCGCATCATGATCGGGCATGATACGCTGAAAAAACTTTCTCGGCATGCTTACCAACTCGTCACTCTAGCTTATAGGTACAACGTCCATGGACCGGTGGTTGTGCGCATTTCTTCTGGGCTACGCGCTGAGCTTTTCCTTCTCAGCTGGCGCCGATGTCTGGCTCTATTTGCCTGGCGCGGGGTTAGCTTTATGCTGTTTTCTGTTGAGCTATTTTCAACATATTCGGACCCATCTCATAGGCTGCGTATTGTGCGGTATTCTATGGGGCACTGGCAACGCCTATTTCGTCCAGCGCACACTTATAAGTGACCAATGGACACAAACGACGATGACCACCGTTATGCAGGTCACCTCGGTGAGTCATCACCACCCCGGATTATGGCGCATAACCGGGGTTCTTACCAAACTTGACGAACAAAGCCTGTTATCCCGGCCCATCGCGCGGCTGCAATGGTATCAAGCCCACGCGCAAGCACCACAGCGGCTGCCCCGCCAGGGTGAGACCTGGCAGTTCAGCGTACGACTACGTCACCCGCAGGGAACCCGTAACGAAGGCGGGATGCGCTATCACCGTTATTTACTAGGTCAGGGCGTTAATGCTTTGGGTTCCATCCGTAGTGGGCAGTATTTGTCCGGTGCGGTGAGCTGGCGACAAAATCTGGTCAGCGCGGTGGAAGCCGCGCTGGGCAAAGTTGAACTCAAAGGGCCGTTGCTGGCGTTGTTGGTGGGCGAACGTTACCAGATGTCTGATGCGGACTGGACCCTGGTACAGCGCACCGGACTGGCACACTTGATTGCCATTTCCGGTTTACATCTGTCGCTGGTGGCAGGTTTTGCTCTGGCACTTACCTGGCATGCTTTTGGGCTGCTGGTGCGGCGCCGAAGTCGGCGTGATCAGCTCAACCTATGGGCGTATACGCCTTGGCTGGCGCTGGTCCTGGCAATGGCCTATGCAGCTTTGTCTGGTTTTGCAATTACCACGTTGCGCGCTGCACTGATGCTTGGCGTCGTGGTTCTGCACAAACAACTGGGTTGGCGTGTCAGCGCACCGCGTATTTTATTGCGTGCGGTAGTGGTGGTGATCCTGGTGGAACCGCTGGCGCCATTGACCACAGGGTTTTGGCTTTCGGTGATGGCTGTCGCTGCGATTGTTTTTATGAACTGGCGCTGGCAAAGGTATCAGGGGCGCTGGAGCAGATTTCGTGAGTGGTGGCGCTTTGAGTGGTTGATAACAATTTTGTTCTGGCCGCTCATGGCGCTTTGGTTTGGTGGGGTTTCACTCGCCGCTGCGCTGATTAATATCCTGGTGGTACCGCTGGTCAGTTTCTGGGTACTGCCCGTTGGCCTGCTCGGGGTGATGGCGGCCGGTCTCGGAGCGCTGGCAGCTGCGGAACAGCTGTTCGTGTTGGCGGCCTGGCCGCTACAGCAACTCTGGCCGCAGCTCGGTTGGCTGGCAGAACAGCCATGGCAATGGTTATCGGCTGCTGACTTGCCCGCCTGGCCCTGGTTGTTGAGTTTCACCCTGATCCTGCTATTGCCAATACGCTGGCTGCAACGGGGCGTGGCAGTCGCGGTGTTGGTGATGTGCCAGCTGGTGTACGAAGCCATCCCTGAACGTCGTCAGTTGTTTCTGCATGTTCTTGATGTCGGCCAGGGCAGTGCTTTGGTGTTGCAACGGCAGCAGCAGGCGTTACTCATCGATACCGGCGCCAGCTGGGATGGCTCGGTTGCTATGGCGGAACGGGTCATTATGCCGTTTCTTGAGAGCAAACGGTTGCGCCCTGAGCTGGCCTTTATTACCCATACGGATCGTGATCACCAAGGCGGTTACACCGCGTTGCAGCAGCGTTTTCCTGCAGTTCGCTGGCTCGGTGGCGCCAGTACCACACCGTGCGTTGCCGGACAGAGCGGCAGCTGGCGTGAGGTACAGTGGCAGGTGCTGCATCCGACGCAGGAGTCGGGCATTGGTAACCAAAGTAATAACAGCTCCTGTGTCGTGCTACTGCAGTTTGATAATGTACGGATTTTGGTCACCGGCGATATCGAAAAAACAGCGGAGCGCCAGTTGCTGGCGCGGCTGGCACCGGTCAGCGCGGAAATTCTGGTGGTGCCCCATCATGGCAGTAAAAGCTCCTCGGAAGACTACTTTATCCGTCATGTGCAACCTTCACTGGCGTTAGTGAGCCGGGGGCGCAATAACCCTTACGGACAGGCCCATCCGGAGGTGGTCGCGCGCTATGCCGGACACCGCATCACTATGCTCGACACTGCCCGCGGTGGGCAAATCACCTTATGGACCGATGGCCGGCGTTGGCAAGCCTGGCAGCCACTGGCGCAGCACTTTGGCAGCTGGTTTGATGTCGACCCTCATGACCCGTCAGCGCGCTGAATTCGCAGAAACTAGCCAGTGGGCCGGGAAAACGGTTAGAATGATGTCATTATTTGCTATTAGAAACCGATGCATGAATGCAGAGACTGTAAAACAAAAGACATTTCGCCGCCTGATGGGCTACATCAAACCCTATCGCGCTGCCTTTTTGTTCTCGATAGTGGGGATGCTCGGCTACGCAGCCGTTGATACCTTCTTCTTTTCTCAGATTGAAACTCTGATTGATGACGGCCTTACCAGCAGTAATCCAAAGATACTGTTGTACGGTGCGATTTTTGTTCCTGTGATCTTCATCTTGCGTGGCCTGTTTAACTTTATTTCGACCTACTTCCTGAATTGGGTCGGTTTTCGTGTGGTGACGACACTGCGACAGCAGTTATTTGATCACATGATGAAACTTCCCGTTTCCTTTCACGATCGGCATTCAACCGGCGATTTAATTTCTAAAATTACCTACACCACGCAGCAGGTTGCAGAAGCAAGTAGCAGGGCAGTGCTGATCCTGATCCGTGAAGGTGCCTTTGTTATCGGTCTGTTGTCATTGATGTTTTACCATAGCTGGCAGCTGTCACTGGTATTTTTGATTGTTGGCCCCTTAATTGCCAAGATCGTGGCGGTCGTATCAAAGCGCTTTCGCAAAGTATCGACGCGTATTCAGACCGCGATGGGTGATGTCACCACCACGGCTGAGCAGATGATTAATGGCCATAAAGTCGTGGTCATGTACGAAGGACAAAAGCGTGAATCAAAGCGCTTCTCAACCATTAATAACATCACCCGCAACCAGAACATGAAGCTGATTAATGCGCAAAGCCTGAGCACCTCTCTGATTCAGCTGATTGCATCCTTTAGTTTGTCGATGGTACTGGTGCTGGCTAGCTTTCCCGATATGCTGGCGCAACTGTCCGCGGGTGCCTTTACGACGTTGCTGACGGCCATGATCATGCTGCTGCGTCCGTTGAAACAGCTCACTACTGTTAACAGTGACTTTCAGCGTGGTATCGCCGCGGCACAAAGTATTTTCAGTGTGCTGGATGAGAATGCCGAAGCAGATACGGGTAAGCGGAATATCGAACGTACCCGCGGTGATATTAAATTTGAGCACGTCAATTTCACTTATAATGAGACTGAAAGCCCGGCACTGGCTGATGTAAGTTTCCATGTCGAGCCAGGTAAGACGTTGGCACTTGTGGGACGCTCGGGCAGCGGCAAATCGACCATCTCAAATTTGCTGACACGGTTTTATACCCCGCAAGAGGGTCTTATCAAACTTGATGATGTCGATATTTATGACTATCGGCTGAAATCTTTACGCCGCCAGTTTGCGCTGGTGTCACAGCATGTGACCTTGTTTAATGACAGTATTGCCAACAATATTGCCTACGGTGCACAAGGCAAGCCAAGCCCGGAGGCTGTTCGCCGTGCCGCCGAACAAGCTTACGTGACGGAGTTCACCGACAATATGCCAAATGGCCTGGATACTACCGTGGGCGAGAACGGCGTGATGTTATCTGGCGGTCAGCGTCAGCGTATTGCTATCGCAAGGGCACTACTGCGCGATGCGCCTATCCTGATCCTGGATGAGGCGACCTCAGCCCTGGATACAGAATCTGAACGTCATATCCAAAGTGCTCTGCAGGCATTGCAGCAGAATCGTACTTCCATTGTTATCGCACACCGCTTATCGACCATTGAAAAAGCCGATGAAATCCTGGTGCTGGAAGATGGCGCCGTGATTGAGCGCGGCAGTCATCAGGAATTACTGGAGCGCGAGGGCGCCTACTATCAGCTGTACAGTCTGCAGTTCAGTGGTGAGCTCGGCTAATGGCGTTAGAGCGCGCGTGGTACAACACTAAAGTTGCCCCTTACCTTTGGCTGTTACTGCCGCTGCATGCGCTGTTTGTCGTGCTCAGTACCTTGCGGCGCTGGCGTTACCGGTTGATACCGGCAAAGGCATTGCCGGTGCCGGTCATCGTGGTCGGCAATATCAGTGTCGGCGGCACCGGTAAAACTCCCGTCACGCTGGCGCTGGTGGAGCACCTGAAAGCGCGTGGCGAGCAGCCCGCTATTATTTCTCGTGGCTATGGTGGCAAAGGCCCGTTTCCGCTGACAGTGTCAGCGAGTAGCGCTGCTGCTGCTTGTGGCGATGAACCGCTATTGCTGGCCCAGCGTGCGAAGGTTCCGGTGGTGGTCGCCCCGGACCGCCGCGCAGCCGCCATGCAGGCGTTGCGCGATGCGCCCGGAACGACGGTGCTTATCAGTGACGATGGGCTGCAACATTACGCCTTGCCACGCCAGTTTGAAATTGCTGTTATTGACGGTCGGCGTGGACTGGGAAATGGCTGGCGCTTACCTATCGGACCCTTGCGTGAACCAACGCGACGCTTAGGCGACGTCGACGCGATGATCATTAACGGTGATCTCGCCGAATCCCCCAGCCTGGCCGATCAGTTGCGAGCGCTGAATCACTGTTACAGTATGAGCTTACAGCCATCAAACTGGCGCCGGGTCAGCGATGATGATGAGGTGACTGCGTTGCCGCAGGGGAGCACCCTGGCACTGGCCGGGATTGGTCACCCGCAACGGTTTTTTGATACCGTCCGTGCGCTCGAGTCGCGCGAATTTGCGACGCGCAGCTACGCCGACCATCAGTCCTTCGATGCTCATGATGCTGAGCAACTGAAAAGTTATGATGTCCTGCTGATGACCGAAAAAGACGCGATGAAATGGCGTGGTATTGCGCATCAGGATTGCTATTATTTACCGGTTACAGCAGATTTGCCGGAAACCTTCTGGCGACACCTTGACGCAACCTTAAAGAGATTTAAACATGGCGCTTGATGAACGGACCTTAGCTTTACTTGTCTGCCCTGTTTGCAAAGGGCGGTTGGTTTGGTTAGCGCAGAGTAAAGAGCTTGTTTGCCGGGGCGATCGTATGGCTTTTCCGGTACGTGACGAGATCCCCATACTTATGACCAGTGCCGCGCGAACATTGAGCACACAGGATTTGGAGCAGATGCCGAAATGAGCTTTACGGTGATTATACCGGCGCGTTATGCGTCAACACGTTTACCTGGCAAGCCACTGGCCATGATTGGTGGCAAATCGATGATTCAGCGCGTGTACGAGCGTGCTGCTGCAGCGGGCGCTGCCGAGGTGATTGTAGCAACCGACGATCAGCGTATTGTTGATGCTGTCGAAGACTTCGGTGGGCGGGCGATGTTGACCGCTAACCACCATCAGTCGGGCACGGAACGAATCGCTGAAGTCATTGATTACCTGGCGATTGCCGATGACCATGTGGTGGTGAATGTGCAGGGCGATGAGCCCTTTATTCCCCCGGAAATTATTCGTCAGGTAGCGGATAATCTAATGAATCAGCGGGCCGCGCACATGGCCACACTGGCGGTGCCGATCCATAATCTGGAGGAAGTACTGAATCCAAATGCTGTGAAAGTGGTCACGGATGCCAACGGCTATGCGCTTTATTTTTCGCGCGCACCTATCCCTTATGAGCGCGATGCACTGAATCACGATCGTCTGGGGGAGCGCGCCGCCTATAAACGTCATATCGGTATCTACGCCTATCGCGCTGGCTTTGTGTGGCGTTACATTGAGTGGGAACCCAGCCCATTAGAAGCCATTGAGTCGCTCGAGCAGCTACGGGTGCTCTGGTACGGTGAACGCATCCATGTTGCCGAGGCCATCGTTAATCCGCCGGCTGGCATAGATACGCCAGCCGACTTAGAACGAGCTAACCAGCAATTACTCGACTAACCATAGTGCTGGCACGTTGTTTCAAGGCGTGCCAGCGTTCCCGCCACCAGAGTAACCGCGCGTAGACATAAGGCACCAGGAACAGACTGGTCAGCGTGGAAAGCAATAGTCCGCCAATAATAGAGATAGCCATAGGCGCATACGGCGGGCCATCACCGCCAATCTGGGTGGTGCCAAAGGCCAGCGGTACCAGACCAAGTACAGTGGTGGCTACGGTCATCAGGATTGGGCGTAAACGACTTACGCTGCCATCGATGATCGCATCTTTAAGTTCATAGCCCTCGGCCAGTAGCTGGTTAATACGATCGACAAGCACGATGCCATTGTTCACCACTATTCCCATTAGAATCAGAATGCCGATCATGGCCATGATGGTGATCGACTGGCCGGTGATAAAGAGCGCCCAGAACACCCCGACGATGGAGAATAACAACGAGGTAATGACCGCGGTTGGCAATAATACCGACTCAAATAATGCCGCCATCACGATGTAAATCAGTGCCACAGCGAGCAGCGTATTGACCAGCATGACATTCTCAGCTTCCTGCTGGCGCTGGAAGCTGCCGTCCAGGCTCCAGCTGTAGCCATCTGGCAGGCTTAACTGGCTCAGTGCGGCGGTGAGCTTGTCGCGCGCCTCATTAAGTGGCAGTTCATCATCCAGGTTGGCTTGAATCGCCAGCGAAGTGCGGCGGTCGAGACGTCGGATTTCGCCTAAGCGCGGCTGCACTTCGAAGCTGGCAACGGCATGCAAGGGGATGACGCGGCCTTCATGCTGCAGTACCGGTAAATTTTGCAAAGCTTCGAGGGAATACTCGAGTTCTTTGTCAAAGGCAACGCGCATTGGGATCTCGCCATTGGGGTCACCACGGAAGGAGCGTAAACGCTGGCCGCGGAGGGCGGTTGCTACTTGTCGGGCGACGTCAGCACTACTGAGGCCGAGACGGTGGACACGTTCGCGATCAATGCGTACCAGATACTCAAATTGACCCGCTTCGCTCTCGCTGCGCACGTCATTTAAGCCCTCGATGTCTGCGATGACAGGCACAAACCGCTGTGCTATGTCTTCGAGTACATCGGTCGACTGACCCGTCAGCGTCACCCGCACACCTTCACCACCGCCGCCAAAACCAAATTGCGGTTCACTGCGCAGCATTTTCGGGAACTGCTCACGCATCTGTTCCATCAGCACGCTGAGCTTCACCGGACGATCCGGCTTGAGCAGCAAGGTTGAGATTGCGTAGCTGGGGGTGTAATAGCTGTACACCGCATCGATGTAAAACGCTTCCTGATTCTGGTAGAGGAAATCCTCGAAACGGGCAACTTCATCCTCCACCTCAGCAAGGCTGTAGTGTTGGTGCAAATTGTAATTGAGGAACAGGCGGTCATTAAAACCTTGCGGTTCCTGGTCGCCGCTTACCCCGGCAAAGGGCACAGCGATACTGGCCAGAATGGCGATTGCGAACACCCCGGTCCAGCGCGGATGACGCCAGCTCCACTCCAGCAGCCGGCGATAGCGAGAGGGTTTAGCATTGACAGGTTTTGCACGCGGCTTCATGGCCCGATTGAGCTTGCTGGCAAGCAGCGGAATCAGGGTCTGGGCAACCAGTAACGATGCCAGCAATGACAAACAGATCGCAACTGCTGTGTGTTCGAGAAAGATGGTCAGGTCGATTTTTTTACCAAAAATATTAGGCAAAAATACGATAGCCGTGGTCAGCGTACCGGCGATAACTGCCATAGAGACGTTGCCAACCCCGCGCAGTGTCGCAGCTTCGGCGTCATAGCCGGCTTCGCGCTCGTGCTGAATACTTTCGGTGATGACGACGGCATTGTCGACCAACATTCCCACGGCCAGCATTAACCCCATCAAAGACAGTACGTTTAGCGAATAGCCGAGGAAATACATGCCGCCAAGGGCAATACAAATGGCAATCGGCACTGACAGTACTACTACCAGCGTGATGACGATATTGCGTAAAAACAGGTACAGCACAATAAAGGACAACAACGCACCCAGCAGACCCGCCATCAACAAATCATTCAATGAGGTGGTCACCCCGTCCGCGGTATCATTCATGACGAACAGGTTGATGCCGTTGAATTGCGGGTCGTCGCGTATGTCGTTGATAACTTGCATGACGCGCTGCGACACATCCACCAGGTTGGCACTTGATTCCTTAAAAATATCCATGCCGATCGCATAGGTTTGATCGAGGTGACGACCGTCAACTCGACGTGGCATCTCGCGAGTAACCGTAGCAATATCGCCCAGCTTTAAGCGCGCAGTGATCGGCAGGTTGCGGATTTCATATTCCGACTGAAATTCTCCCTTTGGATTGATCAGAATGCGCTCGTTGGGATTCTCAATATAGCCTGCGGTCAGCGCAAAGTTAGCTTGTTGTAAGCGCGCTGTGATGTCGGCCGCGCTTAGATTGTGTTGCAGCAGTTTCTCTTGTGCCAAACGAATCACTATGTTCTGTTTCTCGACCCCATACAAGGTCACCTGGGAAACGCCATCAACCCTTGCAATCGGTCGGCGCAGACTGCGATCCAGCAAGTCGTAGGCATTACTTAAATCGCGCTGGCTTGAGATCCGCAATTGAAACACTGGCATGTCTTCAGTGTTAAACTGCAACACCTGCACTCGCTCAATATCGTCGGGCAGTAAATGCAGCATGCCATCCACTTTCTCCCGCGCTTCAATGCCTTTGGCATTGACGTCCTCGCCCCACTCAAATTGCAGCGACAGCTGCGCATTGTCGCTGCTGGAGAACGAACGCATGCGCTTGACGTTGCTGAGAGTGGCAAGGGCTTCCTCCAGCGGCCGGGTGATGAGTCGCTCGACCTCTTGCGGGGTGGAGTTTGGATAGGGCACTGTGACCATGATTTCGGGAATTTCGATACCCGGAAATTTCTCCAGTGGCAGTAACCGAGAGCTGATCGCTCCCAGCAGCAGCATCGACAGGAAAATCATGCAAATGGTTACGGGACGGCGCAGTGCGAACTGCGCCAGGGCTGCACCTAGCTTTGCTGCAGTCATTATGCGCCCTCCGTTAAGGTCTTACTGCGCACCTGCTTGCGATCCACCAGCAGGTACAGGCAAGGGATGAAGAATAAGGTCAATAAAGTCGAGAACAATAGTCCCGCGATAACACTGATTGCCATAGGTGCGCGGATTTCTGCGCCTTCACCCAGACCAATGGCCAGGGGCATGAGGCCAAGCACTGTGGTAAACATGGTCATAAGAATTGGGCGTAAGCGCTGCTGAGCAGCCTGGAAAACGGCGTTATAACGCGTTTCTCCCTCGCTGCGGAGCTGATTAATTCGATCGACCAGCACAATGGCATTGTTGACCACAATCCCGGCCAGCATAATTAAGCCGATGAAAACGATGACACTGAGTTCGGTGCCCATCAGATACAGCCCAAGTACGGACCCTGCGCCTGCCAGCGGCACACTGAATAAGATAAAAAATGGATGCAGTAGCGACTCAAATTGCGAAGCCATGATGAGGTAAACCAGGAATATCGCGAGTACCAGCGCAAATTGTAACGACTGAAACGAGCGCTGCATTTCTTCACTCTGCCCTGCAACATTGGCTTTAATGGTAAGCGGTAATTGAGTGTCAGCGACCACTTGTTGTGCTGTACTGACGGCGCTGCCGAGGTCGCCAAAGGCCAGGTTCGCCTGGACCATGGCGGTCCGTTGCTGATCAATACGGGTAATTTCACTGGGGCCCATCACTTGTTCGATCTCGGCCACGGCCTGCAATGGAATTTCGCGCGCCGCACCATGATTGATGACCAGTTGCTGCAGGTCGCGTAAGGAGTCCCGATCACTGGCCTGACTGCGCACCAGAATATCAATTTTGCGATCGTCCAGGCTAAACTGTGTTGCCACCCGGCCGCCAATTTTGGTGGCGAGGAGTTCGGACACATCAGCACTGGTCAAGCCATATTGAGCGAGTCGGGAATGATCAAAATAAATAGCAATTTCGGGCTGTCCATCGCTCATATTGGTACGAATATCGGTGAACTGTTGGTGTTCTTCTAAATTCTTTGCCAAGGTTTGCGCCGCCTGTTGCAGTAGTTCGATGTCATAGCCAATGACTTCAATAGCGATGGGACTACTGAAACTAAAAAGCTCCGGCCGGCCAAACTTAATTTGGACGCCTGGTAACTGCTGTGCGTAGTGGCGTAACTCGTTTTGCACACGCTCTTCGGCAAGGGCATCACTGTCGCTTGCCATCACCACGTTGAAGCGACCCCACTGATTGCCATTTTGCCCGGGAGCGGCGTTTAACAGGCTGCCTGTGCCGGCGATACTAAAGGAGCGCTCGACCTGACTCACAAGCTCCGGCTGATTGGCCAGGTGGCGGGCAAAGCCTGCTAAAACTGCATCGGTTTCATAAATAGTTGCTCCGGGCTGCAGTTCAACTTCCACATAAAATTCGCCTTGTGCCATGCTGGGCAACAAACTGACCGGCAGCAAGGGCACCAGCGCATAGCAGGCTGCTGCAACCAGCACGATAGCACCGAGGGTAAGTTTTGCTTGTTGCAGCGCAAAGCTCAGTACGCGTTGATAAGTTATTGCCAGACGTTGATAACCCCAGTCAAAGCCTCTTAATGCCGGAGTTACCAGCCAGCCCAAGCCTTTTGCCAGGCTGCGCCAGAGCAAGGTAATGAGTGCCACAATGGCCAGCGGTAACCAGCGAAACACTAGCAGTAAAGGTGTCATCAACCAGAAACGCCAGCCGCTGCGCTTGGCCGCAGCAGGGAAGTGCTGGCGGTCAGTTATGGTGGCATCCGCGCTACGTTGCTTGGCAGAGAGCATTGGGATCAGTGTTAGAGCGACAAATAATGACGCAAGTAAGGAGAAGGTCACCGTCAGCGCTTGATCGGCAAACAATTGTCCTGCCAGGCCCTCGACAAACACCAGCGGAAAGAACACCGCCATGGTGGTTAATGTGGAGGCGATAATTGCACCTGTCACTTCACTGGCACCGGTTTCAGCTGCCTCTGCTTCCCCTTTGTGTTCACGGTGACGGGCAATATTTTCCAGCACCACAATGGCATTATCAACTAACATACCGACGGCGAGAGCGATCCCCCCAAGGGACATCATATTTAACGAGATCTGATAGCCATGCATGAGGTTAAAGGTGGCGATAATCGAGACCGGAATCGCCAGTGAGATAATCACCGTCGGCCATAGCCGCTGCAGGAACAGATAGATAATGATCATCGCCAGCAAGCCACCAATGATGGCTGCGTCACGAACTTCGGCAATCGCCGCTTCAATAAAGACAGCCTGATCCGCGATCGGCTCAACTTGATAAACGTCAGGGATGAGTTTGCTAGTTTGCAGGTGTCGCAGATGCGCCTGGATAGCTTTTGAGACCTGTACGGTATTGGCGTCACCTTCTTTATAAAGGGACACTTCCACGGCCTCACGACCGCCAATACGACTGATGGAATCACGCTCTTTGTAACTGTTTTCAACGCTGGCAAGATCGCGCAGCAGAATTGGGCGGTCATTACGGGTGGCGATGTAAATCGAACGGATGTCGTCCAGGTTCTGAAACTGGTTCAGCGTCCGTACCAGGTATTCAGCGCGTTGCGCCTCAAGGCGGCCGCCGGATAAATTAATATTTTCCTCGCGCAGGCGCTGCATGATTAAGCTCATTGGAACTTGCAGCTGCGTCGCTTGTTGCTCATCGACCAACACCTGAATTTCATCTTCCAGGCCGCCGCCAAGACGCACTGAGGCAACGCCTTCCACGCTCTCCAGATGACGCTTGAGCTCTTCTTCAGCAAAGGTGCGCAAGCGTTTCAATTCAGCGACATTCGGTTCAGTTGTACCATCAAAACCTAAGGTGAGCCGGTAAATCGGTTCTTCTGCCGGGTTAAACCGTAACAAGGTTGGTTTTTCAATATCCAGCGGCAGATTGACCAGATCCATTTTTTCGCGGACGTCAAGACTTGCCATGTCCATATTGGTGCCCCAGGCAAACTCAAGCAGCACATCGCTCTGGCCTGCGCGCGAGATGGATTCAATCCGCTGTACACCTTTGACGGTGCCCAGAGCTTCCTCAACAGGCTTACTGACCAGTTGTTCAACTTCGCCCGGGGCGCCGCCAGGATAGTCGGTCCGGACGGTAAGGGTAGGGTAGGCAAGATCCGGTAACAGGGTGACCGGAATCCGGCCTAATGACACCATCCCAAACAATAAAACAGCCAGGGTAAACATGGCGACCGTTACTGGACGCCGAACTGCCAGACGCGCCAGACTCATGATTGTTGCTCGCTCTTGATGACCTCAACTAAAGCGGCATCTTTCAGATTGGCCTGACCACTTACCACCAGACGGTCACCTGCCTCAACGCCGGCGAGAATCTCAACATGGGTTTCATCTTCAAATCCCAGTTGCACATCTTTTTTATGTGCGACACCGTCACTGTCGACGATGAAGACAGAGTGTTGCCCGTCAAGACTCTGCACGGCATAACGCGGTACCGTAACAGTGTCATCGTGGGTAGCATAATGCAGGCTGACATGAGCAAACATGCCGGCTTTAAGCTGCTGCTCTGGGTTGCTGACGCTCAACACCACTTTAAAGGTACCACTCTGGGTATCGACCATCGGACTGATACGCGCTACCCGGGCATCGACGACCTGGTTGGGCAGGGCACTCAGCCGCAGCTGGGCGGTTTGGCCGACAGCGACGAACTGCAATTCACGCTCAGGCAGATACAGATTCCCTTCCAGCTCATCCAGGGCGATGATGTGGAATAGCTTTTGTGCCTGATACTGGCTAATCATATTGCCTGTTTTGGCATAACGAGTGGCGACCACGCCCGAAATAGGCGCTCGGATCTCAGTTTCGGCCAGGTTCAATTTGGCCATGTCAAAACGTGCCTGTAACAGGTCCGCCTGATAACGCAGTTTGTCGTACGCGTCGGCGCTGATCATGTCGCGTTCTGCCATATCCTTGACCCGGCGTAATTCCTGCTGGATGCTGTTGAGCTCTGCCTGAGCCTGGGCCAACTGAATGCGATATTCTTCATCGCGCAGTTTTGCTAACAGCTGCCCTTGCTCAACATGCTGGCCTTCCTCGACATAAATGTCTTCAACGATACCATTGGCTTTGCTAATGACGTCGGTCTCGTCGCGCGCCTCAAGCGTTGCTGTAGTTTTGAAGCTTGAAGTAATGGCACTACGAGCAACATCCTGAGTCGCCACTGGAATGCGGACGACCACTTCCTCTTCTTGCGTGGCCGTTTGATTAGAGGCGTCGGCCTGACCGCAACCGTTTAGCAACAGACTTGAAGTCAGAATTAAAGCGGTCAAGCCGACAAAACTTGAGTTGATTTGTACAGATTTAGTTTTCATTGTTTGGTCCCTGTTTTACTCATTCATTGCTCGTCATGGCGTGTTAGAGATTAAGACGATGACGATGATGATTAAGTTTATGCAGGTAGCGTGCCAAGATTGAAGATGTTGACGGGGAGTTTAAGAAAATGCGTTTAAAAACAGTATCTTACGGTATATCGGAGAGTGGTTCTGGTTACACTTGGTTACATTTACCGACGCCAGAAATAAAAAAAGCACGCCGGAGCGTGCTTTTTTACTAATTAATGGCGAAAACTGCGAACTAACGCTTGATAGGCGTAAAGTCGCGTTGTGCTTCACCAGTATAAAGCTGACGAGGGCGACCGATTTTCTGATTCGCTTCGCCCATCATCTCATGCCAGTGCGAAATCCAGCCGACCGTGCGCGATAACGCGAAAATCACGGTAAACATGTTGGTCGGAATGCCAATGGCTTTCAAAATGATGCCGGAGTAGAAATCAACGTTCGGGTACAATTTCTTCTCAACAAAGTAGGGGTCTTCAAGCGCAATACGCTCAAGCTCCATGGCGACGTCCAGTAGTGGATCGCTGATATTCAGTTCTTTAAGTACTTCGTGCGCACTGTCGCGCATCACGGTTGCCCGCGGATCAAAGTTCTTATAGACGCGGTGACCGAAGCCCATCAGGCGGAACGGGTCATCTTTGTCTTTTGCTTTGTCAATGTACTTCGGAATGTTATCGACGCTGCCGATTTCTTTCAGCATACGCAAGCAGGCTTCGTTAGCGCCACCGTGCGCAGGGCCCCATAGCGATGCGACACCGGCTGCGATACACGCGTACGGGTTCGCACCTGATGAGCCTGCCAGGCGGACGGTCGAGGTGGACGCGTTTTGCTCGTGGTCAGCATGCAAGGTGAAAATACGGTCCATTGCCTTGGCAATCACCGGGTTCACTTTGTAGTCTTCAGCTGGTACCGAGAACATCATGTTGAGGAAGTTCTCAGAGTAGGACAGCTCATTTTTCGGATAAACGAAAGGCTGGCCAATGCTGAATTTATACGCCATGGCTGCGATGGTAGGCATCTTCGCGATCAGGCGGTATGCGCTACGCAGGCGCTGCTTCTCGTCGTGGATATCAAGGTCATCGTGATAGAACGAAGACAACGCACCAGTGACGGCACAAAGCATGGCCATCGGATGCGCATCGCGACGGAAGCCGTTAAAGAAGTTATGCAGACCTTGATGCACCATGGTGTGATTGGTGATGGTCTGTTGGAATTTAGTGTACTCTTGCGCGTTCGGCGCTTCACCGTGGAGCAGCATGTAACATACTTCGAGATAGTCCGCTTGGGTCGCGAGCTGATCAATCGGGTATCCGCGGTGCAGAAGAATGCCTTTCTCACCATCGATATAGGTGATCTTTGATTCGCATGAACCCGTGGCAAGGAAGCCTGGGTCAAACGTGAAGTACCCGTGTTTGCCTAAAGTACGCACGTCAATTACATCATAGCCGGCTGTACCAGATAACACTGGTAGTTCAATGGATTGGCCGTCAATCTGCAGGGTGGCTTTACGATCAGCCATAAGGAAATCTCCTTGTTTGAGTCTGCTTCATCACTAAAAAGGGCGATAGAATTTACTTGATCTTAACCACTCCTGTCAATTCAAACAGCTGTTTAATTCGCAGTCAAAGGTTGAGAGCCGTCAAGTAAAACTGCCATTATTACGCATCCATGTGGCAATTGGATGACACTGTTTTACAGTCTATCGCGTATACCATTAGGTTTATACTTCCTTCTGTAAGGTCTGTGTATACGACTAAGGTAGTGTTGCATCAAGAGCGAGTTTACAGTCTGTTGATCTAAACCGAAAAAATTAACGTTTTTCATGGAAAGTCGGCGCTAGAGAATTGTAATTCAAGGCTATGGCTTATATACTTTGGCGGCGATCTCACAGGGTTCTCTGTTCCCTTGCTTATCTGAATTTGGTGTAAGTGGAGGAACGAGGATGTTTGAAGTTCCGAGCATGTTAACAATGCTTTTCTGAAAGGCACAACAATCGTGAAAAAACAAAGACCTGTAAATTTAGAACTTACAACTATCAGCTTCCCGGCAGCTGCAATCAGCTCAATCCTACATCGAATTTCCGGCGTTATTATGTTGGTTTCCGTAGGTTTGTTAGTCTGGGCTTTAGCGACTTCACTGCAATCAGCCGAAGGCTTTGCAATGGTGCATGAATTATTCACCGGCTTCATTGCTAAGTTTATCGCCTGGGGCATTCTTACTGCACTTGGTTACCACCTGCTTGCTGGCATACGGCACATGATTATGGATATGGGTTATTTCGAAGGGCTCGAGTCCGGTCGAATCACAGCTCAGATCTCATTCGTACTGGGTGTCGTACTCTCTGTTTTAGCTGGGGTTTGGTTATGGTAAAAGTAGCATCAACATTTGGCCGTAGCGGTACGCATGACTTTATCCTGCTACGTGCGTCAGCAATTATCATGGCGTTGTATACCATCTTTATGGTCAGCTTCTTAGTGTCAGCAGACACTCTGAACTACGCCGTCTGGACCAATTTATTTGGTCACCTTGGCATGAAAATCTTTACCATGCTGGCATTAACCTCAGTGTTAGTGCATGGCTGGATCGGTATCTGGCAGGTACTGACTGATTACGTCAAAATCTCTGGCTTACGAGCTTTCATTCAATTCGTAGTAAGCGTCGCGCTCATCGTGTACTGGCTCGCCGGTTTACTCGTAGTGTGGCCTGTGGAGGGTGTGTAAGTGAGCGTACAAACTTTAGAATTTGATGCAGTAGTCATCGGTGCTGGCGGCGCAGGTATGCGCGCAGCATTACAGATTTCAGAATCAGGCATGACCTGTGCGCTGATGTCAAAAGTCTTCCCCACCCGTTCCCATACGGTTTCTGCGCAAGGTGGTATCACCGTTGCTCTGGGTAACGCCCATGAAGATAACTGGGAATGGCACATGTTCGATACCGTGAAAGGTTCGGACTATATTGGCGACCAGGATGCCATCGAGTACATGTGTAAAACCGGTCCGGAAGCAATTCTGGAACTGGAAAACATGGGCTTGCCGTTTTCACGTTTTGAAAGCGGTAAAGTTTATCAGCGTCCGTTCGGTGGTCAGTCAAAATCATTCGGCGGCGAACAGGCCGCGCGTACTGCCGCTGCAGCTGACCGTACCGGTCATGCCTTATTGCACTTGCTGTATCAGCAGAACGTCAAAAACAAAACCACTGTATTTTCAGAGTGGTATGCCCTTGACCTGGTCAAAAACCAGGATGGTGCAGTGGTGGGTGTAACCACACTGAACATCGAAACGGGTGAGATCTTTTACGTTAAAGCCAAAGCCGTTGTATTAGCAACGGGTGGTGCAGGGCGCATCTACGCCTCGACCACTAATGCACACATCAACACCGGTGACGGCGTTGGTATGGCATTGCGTGCCGGCGTACCTTTACAGGACATGGAAATGTGGCAGTTCCACCCTACCGGTATTGCCGGTGCGGGGACACTGGTCACCGAGGGTTGCCGTGGTGAAGGTGGTTACCTCCTGAATAAAGACGGTGAGCGCTTCATGGAGCGCTATGCGCCGAACGCTAAAGACTTAGCCTCACGTGACGTTGTCGCTCGGTCGATGATGACAGAAATTCGTGAAGGCCGTGGTTGTGAAGGACCGTTGGGTACACACCTGAAATTGAAGCTTGACCATCTTGGTCGTGACGTGTTGGAAAGCCGTCTGCCAGGCGTCTGTGATCTGGCCAAGACCTTCGCGCACGTTGATCCGGCAGAAGAACCGATTCCGGTTATCCCAACTTGTCACTACATGATGGGCGGTATCCCAACGGATGTGAACGGTCAGGCATTGCAGATTGATAGCCAAGGCAAAACTACACCGATTCAAGGTCTGTTTGCCTGTGGCGAAATCGCTTGTGTCTCTGTACACGGCGCAAACCGCCTGGGTGGTAACTCACTGCTTGATTTGGTGGTCTTCGGCCGTGCGACCGGTCTGCACCTTGGTGAAGCTCTGGCTGCGAACACTGAAGCACGTGAAGCCAGTCAGGACGACATTGATGCAGCTTTGGCGCGCACGCAACGTTGGGAAAACACCCAACAGGGCGAAGACCCAGTGCAAATTAAGAAAGATTTGCAGAAGTGCATGCAGCTGAACTTCTCGGTGTTCCGTGAAGGCGAAGCGATGAAAGAAGGTCTGGCGGAACTGAATGATATCCGCGAGCGCCTGAAAAACGCGCGTCTTGATGACACCAGTAAAGAATTTAACACGCAGCGTATCGAGTGCCTTGAGCTTGATAACTTGATGGAAACTGCGTATTCGACTGCGGTGGCAGCAAACTTCCGTACCGAAAGCCGTGGCGCGCACAGCCGTGCAGACTTTCCGGACCGTGATGACGACAACTGGTTAGTACACTCAGTGTACCGTCCGGAAGCCGAAGAAATGGTGAAACGTGAAGTAAATATGCAGCCTACGCTGCGTGAGGCATTCCCGCCAAAAGCGCGGACTTACTAAGGTTAGGTGACAACGATGAAGAAGTTGAGTATTTCAGTTTATCGTTACAACCCGGATGTTGATAACGCACCCTACATGAAGGATTACGCCCTGGAAATCGAAGAGGGGCAGGACATGATGGTGCTGGATCTGCTGTTGAAATTGAAAGAGCAGGATCCATCGTTAGCATTCCGCCGCTCATGCCGTGAAGGCGTGTGCGGTTCAGATGGTTTGAACATGAATGGTAAGAATGGTCTGGCGTGTATCACTCCTTTGTCCGCCTTAAAAGGTAGCAAAATCGTGGTCCGTCCACTACCAGGTTTACCGGTCATTCGCGACCTTATTGTCGACATGACTCAGTTCTATAAACAGTACGAGAAAATCAAACCTTATCTGATTAACGACGACAAAACGCCACCTGCGCGTGAGCGTCTGCAATCACCGGAAGAGCGCGCGAAATTGGATGGCCTGTACGAGTGTATTCTCTGTGCTTGTTGTTCAACCTCGTGCCCGTCATTCTGGTGGAACCCAGATAAGTTTGTTGGCCCTGCGGGTCTGTTGCACGCCTACCGGTTCTTGATCGATAGTCGTGACACTGCCACGGAGCAGCGCCTCGACGAGTTAGACGATGCGTTCAGCGTGTTCCGTTGCCACGGAATCATGAATTGCGTTAATGTCTGCCCGAAAGGTCTGAATCCGACCAAGGCTATTGGACACATCAAATCCATGCTATTGAATCGCGCGATTTAGTCTAATCGCGTTGTTTTTGCTATAGTAGTGGCCGAGCTGTATCGAAATAGCCATCCAGCTTGGATGGCTATTTTTTTATAAACGAGTGTGAAGGAACAGCGATGCAAGATGGCGTAATGCAAGCCTGGCTAGAATCCTCCCACCTTGCTGGTGGTAACATGGCTTACGTTGAGGAGCTTTTTGAAGTTTACCTCGACGACCCTAATGCAGTTGGTGATGAGTGGCGTGAGTTTTTCGACCAGTTGCCGCGTGAAGGCAGCAGCCGTGACACCAAGCACAGTGAAATTCGCGAGCAATTCCGTGCTCTGGCGAAGAATAAGCTTAAACAAGCGGGTACTGTTGTATCAGGTACACCTGATTTAAAACAGGTGCGGGTGCTGCAGTTGATTAATGCGTATCGCTTCCGCGGTCATCAGCACGCTAATCTTGACCCGCTTGATTTATGGAAGCAGGAAGAAGTTCCTGACCTTTCTTTAGAGCACCACGAACTTTCCAAAGACGATTACGATAGTGAGTTTAATGTTGGCTCACTCGCGGTCGGTCAGGAAAACATGAAACTTGGCGAAATCCATCAGCTGCTGGAGCAAATCTACTGCGGCTCGATTGGTGCTGAGTACATGCATATTGTCTCGACGGAAGAGAAACGCTGGATTCAGGAACGCCTGGAAGGGGTTCGTGGTAAGCCAGAGTTTAAGTCTGAACATCAGCAGAAAATTCTGAAAGAGATGATCGCTGCCGATGGTCTGGAGAAGTATCTCGGTTCTAAATTCCCGGGCGCGAAACGCTTTTCATTGGAAGGCGGCGACAGCCTGATCCCAATGCTCAAAGCGCTGCTTAGCCGTGCGGGTGAGCAAGGAACCAAGGAAGCTGTTATTGGTATGGCGCACCGTGGCCGTTTGAACGTGCTGGTGAACGTGCTTGGTAAGAAACCGCAGGACTTGTTTGACGAGTTTGCTGGTAAGCACAGCACCAATAAAGGCTCCGGTGACGTGAAGTACCACATGGGCTTTTCTTCCGACTTTGCTACTCCAGGTGGTGATGTCCACTTAGCGCTGGCCTTCAACCCTTCGCATCTTGAAATTGTAAACCCGGTTGTTATGGGTTCTGTGCGTGCGCGTATGGACCGTCTGGGTGATAAAGAGGGCGCTAAAGTTCTTCCGATCACTATCCACGGTGACTCAGCCATTGCCGGGCAAGGGATCGTGCAGGAAACCTTTAATATGTCCAAGACCCGGGCCTTTCAGGTAGGCGGGTCGATTCGTATCGTCATTAACAACCAGGTCGGCTTCACTACTTCGAAGCGCGAAGATACGCGTTCGACACAGTACTGTACCGACATTGCAAAGATGGTTCAGGCACCAATCTTCCATGTTAATGCTGATGACCCTGAAGCCGTCGTTTTTGTCACGCAATTGGCTATCGATTATCGCAACACCTTTAAGCGTGATGTGATGATCGATCTGGTCTGCTATCGCCGTCACGGTCATAACGAGGCCGATGAGCCAAGTGCAACCCAGCCGGTGATGTATACAAAAGTTAAAAAGCATCCAGTGGCACGCAGCATTTATGCGAAAAAGTTAGTTGATGCCGGTGTGGTTGATGAGGACACCGAGGACGCTTTAGTCGATAAATATCGTGACTTGCTGGATGACGGCGAGATCGTAGTCGATGAATTCCGCGAAATGAAAGCTCACTCCAGTGACTGGTCGGAATATCTGGGTAATGAGTGGGACGTCGAATACGACGCGAAAATCAGCAAAACCCAGCTGGAAGAACTTGGTGTAAAAATGAGTTCTTATCCAGAGGATCATAAGTTGCATTCGCGCGTCAAAAAAGTCTATGACGAACGCATGAAAATGGCAAAAGGTGAGAAGAAAGCCGATTGGGGCTTTGCCGAAACTTTGGCCTATGCGTCCTTAGTTGATCAGGGCGTCCATATTCGCTTAACCGGACAAGACAGTGGCCGTGGAACCTTCTTCCATCGCCATGCGGTGTTGCACAATCAAAATGACGCATCAACCTACATGCCGCTGAATAATATTCGCGACGGTCAGGGTGTGATTGAACTCTATGATTCCGTGCTCTCTGAAGCAGGTGTCGTTGCGTTTGAATATGGCTATGCGACGGCGGAACCGAACGCGTTGGTGATGTGGGAAGCACAATTTGGTGACTTCGTGAACGGTGCCCAGGTGGTCATTGACCAGTTCCTGAGTTCCGGCGAGCAAAAGTGGGGTCGCTTATGCGGTCTGACGTTGCTGTTACCACACGGTTACGAAGGTCAGGGCCCGGAACACAGCTCGGCACGCTTAGAGCGCTTCCTGCAGCTGTCTGCGGATCACAACTGGTCGGTGTGCGTGCCGACAACGCCAGCTCAGGTGTTTCACATGCTGCGTCGGCAACATCTACGTCCGGTACGCCGGCCTCTTATCGTGATGACGCCGAAATCTCTGCTGCGTCACCCGCTGGCGGTATCTGAGCTAGATGAGATGAGCGATGGCGTCTTCCAAAACGCGATTGCTGAAATCGATTCTTTGGACGCGAAGAAAGTAAAACGCGTGGTATTCTGCTCCGGTAAAGTGTACTACGACCTCCTTAAAGAGCGTCGTGAGCGTGAAACTAAAGACGTTGCTCTGATTCGTATCGAGCAGTTGTACCCGTTCCCGGCAGACGAAGTTGCTGAGATTTTGAAAGCATACAAACACGTTAAAGATTTTGTTTGGTGTCAGGAAGAGCCGCAGAACCAGGGCGCTTGGTATAGCAGCCAGCATCACTTCCGCGCGGCAATTCCTAAAGGTGCAGACTTAACCTATGCGGGCCGCGAAGCATCTGCTGCGCCAGCCGTTGGGTATTTGTCTGAGCACAACAAACAACAACAGAAATTAGTCGATGACGCGCTAACCATTAAATAGGTGATAATTGACCATGGCTATTGATATTAAAGTTCCACAACTACCTGAATCTGTCGCTGACGCGACAGTCGCTACTTGGCACGTTAAGCCAGGAGACAAAGTCTCACGCGATCAAAATCTGGTCGATATTGAAACCGACAAAGTGGTGCTTGAAGTTGTCGCACCTGAAGATGGCGTACTCGGCGAGATCATTGCCGATGAAGGCGCGACCGTTGGCGCTGACGAAGTTATCGGAAAGCTTGAAAAAGGCGACGGTGCTGACTCCTCAGACGATAAATCTGATGACAACGGCGACGATAAGAGCGACAAAAAAGATAAGAAAGAAGACAAAAAAGAAGATAAGAAAGCAGACGAAAAATCATCATCGAAAAGCGATGATAAGTCTGAGAAGAAATCTTCCAAGTCAGGTTCGGGCGAAAAGCACGAAGTTAAAGTCCCGCAGCTGCCAGAGTCTGTTGCTGATGCGACAATTTCGGCATGGCACGTGAAAGCTGGCGATAAAGTGTCGCGCGACCAGAATCTGGTCGATATCGAAACTGACAAAGTGGTGCTTGAAGTCGTTGCTCCTGCGGACGGCGTTTTGGCCGAAATTAAGCAGGAAGAAGGCGCGACTGTGGGTGCCGACGATGTGATTGGCATCGTTGAAGCCGGCGGTGAAGGCGCAGCAAGCTCGAGCTCTTCGAAGAGCGATGCTGATACGTCCGACCAAGATAAAGACGACAGCAGCGACGACAGCGATAGCGAAGTTGCCGGTCCTGCAGTGCGTCGTTTATTAGCCGAACACAACCTCAAAGCGGGTGATGTAAAAGGCACTGGTAAAGGCGGTCGGGTCACCAAAGAAGACGTTGAGAAACACGTCAAAGAAGGCGGCAAGAAAGAAGCTCCAGCAGCTGCGAAAAGTGAAAGCAGTGCGCCAGCAGCCGGTGATCGTGATCAGAAGCGTGTGCCAATGACGCGTTTGCGTAAAACTATTGCTAAGCGTCTGTTGGAAGCGAAGAACGCGACGGCAATGTTGACCACCTTCAATGAAGTCAACATGAAGCCGATTATGGACTTGCGCAAGAAGTACAAAGACGAGTTCGAGAAGCGTCATGATACCCGGTTAGGTTTCATGGGCTTCTACGTAAAAGCAGTCACTGAAGCGCTAAAACGTTTCCCTGAAGTCAATGCATCCATTGATGGTGACGACATTGTTTACCATAACTATTTCGATATCAGCATCGCTGTATCAACACCGCGTGGCTTGGTGACCCCAGTTCTGCGTGACAGCGATAAGATGAGCATTGCTGATATTGAAAATGGCATCCGTGACCTGGCGTTGAAAGGTCGTGACGGTAAGTTGACCATGGACGATATGCAAGGTGGCAACTTTACCATCACCAACGGCGGTGTCTTTGGTTCACTGTTATCGACGCCAATCCTTAACCCGCCACAAAGCGCAATCCTGGGTATGCATAAGATCCAGGACCGGCCAATGGCAGTGGATGGCAAAGTTGAGATTTTGCCGATGATGTATCTGGCATTGTCCTACGATCACCGCATCGTTGATGGTAAAGAATCCGTCGGCTTCCTGGTGACCATTAAAGAATTGTTAGAAGATCCGCAGCGTCTGTTGCTGGACATTTAACATTGAGTACGGCCGCAGCGTTGTAATCTTATTACATTTACGCTTGCGGCTGTCTTTTTTGCGCGCAAAACTGTAAAATACGCGCGAATTTTCGGGTAAGCAGCATGACGCTGCTTTTGTTGTTCAAACGAATCGGAAGATCATCATGAATTTGCATGAGTATCAGGCTAAACAACTCTTTAAAGAGTTCGGTTTGCCAGTATCTGAAGGCCACGCAGTTGACACTGCGGATGAGGCCGTTGAAGCTGCCAAGAAAATTGGCGGTGATCGTTGGGTTGTCAAAACCCAGGTACACGCCGGTGGCCGCGGTAAAGCGGGCGGTGTAAAACTAGTCTCCAGCCTTGACGACGTGCACGCGTTTGCGAGCAACTGGTTAGGTAAAAATTTAGTTACTTACCAGACAGACGCTAACGGTCAGCCAGTATCGAAGATCTTGGTTGAAAGTCTGACCGATATCGCTTCTGAACTTTACCTGGGCGCAGTTGTTGACCGTGCAACACGTAAAATCGTGTTTATGGCGTCAACTGAAGGCGGCGTTGAAATCGAGAAAGTCGCTGAAGAAACTCCTGAAAAAATCCTCAAAGCCATCATCGACCCCACCGTGGGTGCACAGCCGTACCAAGGCCGTGAGCTTGGCTTTAAGTTAGGCTTGAATCCGGATCAGGTTAAACAGTTCACCAAAATCTTCTTAGGTTTGGCGAAAATGTTCGAACAGTACGACTTCGCGCTGCTGGAAATCAACCCGTTGGTAATCACTGAGCAAGGTAATCTGCATTGCTTAGATGGCAAAATCAACATTGATAGCAACGCAATGTATCGCCAGCCGAAAATCAAAGAAATGCACGATCCGTCACAAGAAGACGAACGTGAAGCTCAAGCTGCTAGCTGGGAACTGAACTATGTCGCGCTAGATGGCAACATCGGCTGCATGGTTAACGGTGCCGGCTTAGCTATGGGTACCATGGACATCGTTAAGCTTGCTGGTGGTGAACCGGCGAACTTCCTGGACGTTGGTGGCGGTGCGACCAAAGAGCGTGTGACTGAAGCATTCAAAATCATCCTGTCTGACAGTGCCGTGAAAGCTGTTCTGGTGAACATCTTCGGCGGTATCGTCCGTTGCGACATGATCGCAGAAGGCATCATGGGTGCAGTAGAAGAAGTTGGCGTTAAAGTGCCAGTTGTTGTGCGCCTTGAAGGTAATAACGCAGAACTTGGTCGTCAGAAATTAGCAGAAAGTGGCCTGAACATTATCGCAGCAGAGAGCTTATCTGACGCTGCTGATAAAGTGGTTGCTGCGGCAGGAGGTCAATAATGTCTATCTTGATCGATAAAAATACCAAAGTTATCTGCCAGGGTTTTACTGGTGGTCAGGGAACTTTCCACTCTGAGCAAGCCATTGATTATGGTACGCAAATGGTCGGCGGTGTGACTCCAGGTAAAGGCGGTCAAACGCACCTTGGTCTACCGGTATTCAACACTGTTCGTGAAGCTGTTGAAGCAACGGGTGCGACAGCATCTGTTATCTACGTGCCAGCACCATTCTGTAAAGATTCTATCATCGAAGCAGCTGATGCAGGCATCGAACTGATCGTTTGTATCACCGAAGGCATCCCTACGCTGGACATGCTGTATGTGAAAGAATACCTGACGCACAAAGGTGTGCGCATGATCGGTCCAAACTGCCCGGGTGTTATTACTCCTGATGAGTGCAAGATTGGTATCATGCCTGGCCATATCCACAAGAAAGGTAAAGTGGGTATCGTGTCACGTTCAGGGACTTTGACCTACGAAGCAGTGAAGCAAACCACTGACGAAGGTTTTGGCCAGTCGAGCTGTGTTGGTATCGGCGGCGACCCAATCCCTGGTTCAAACTTCATCGATATTCTCGAGTTGTTTGAGAAAGATCCAGAAACCGAAGCCATTGTCATGATCGGCGAAATCGGCGGTACCGCAGAAGAAGAAGCTGCAGAGTACATCAAGGATCACGTCAGCAAGCCGGTGGTTTCTTACATCGCTGGTGTTACCGCTCCTCCAGGGAAACGTATGGGCCACGCAGGCGCTATCATCTCTGGTGGTAAAGGTACTGCTGATGAGAAGTTTGCCGCGCTTGAAGCCGCCGGTGTTAAAACCGTGCGCAGCTTAGCCGAAATCGGTAAAGCATTACGCGAAAAGACAGGTTGGTAAGTCGGTAACGACACCACCATGTTAAGCACTCTAAAAAGGCATTGTCGTATTCGGCAATGCCTTTTTTAATGACTGGAATGACGCCGTGCATCTCTTCGAAAAGTTCGTGTTGACGCTACTCGCTCTGATTGCTTTTGCTGGTAACTCTGTACTTTGCCGCTGGGCGTTAGCTGAATACCAACTTGATCCTGCCACTTTTACCCTGTTGCGCCTGGTCAGTGGCGCTCTGACACTGGCTGTTATTCTGTGGTTAAGTCAGCGCCGCCAGCAACCTGCTCAGACAAGAGCTGGGCAACAGCACCCAGTATCATGGTGGGGCGCGCTGTGGCTGGTCTGTTACGCCGCAGCTTTTGCTTACGCGTACGTCGAACTGGCGACAGGCATAGGTGCACTGGTTTTATTTAGTGCTGTGCAATTTAGCATGCTGTTGATTTCTGCGGTCCGTGGCGAGCGCTTCTCGCTGTTGCAGATCCTTGGCATTGCCACAGCTCTTATCGGTTTTTGTTATCTGGTCTGGCCGCAATGGTCGCAGCCGGTATCGCTGACAGCCTTAATGATGATGTTACTCGCCGGTGCCGCGTGGGGCGCTTATAGTACCGTCGGTCGCGGCTCCCGTACGCCGCTGGCGGATACGCTGATACATTTTCGCCGCGCGTCGATGCTGGCATTGCCACTACTTTTCTGGGTGAACTGGCAAGTGCAACCCGCCTACGAAGCTGTAATGCTGGCATTGATGTCAGGTGCACTGACGTCTGCGGTGGGCTATGCCATTTGGTTTAAGGTGCTGCCGCAACTGCAGGTAACGAGTGCTGCGGTCGGGCAGCTAAGTGTGCCAATTATCGCTGCCATTGGCGGTATCATTTTTGTGGGCGAACCTTTGGAGCAGCGTTTTGTGATTGCCAGTAGTGTGATCTTAGTGAGTATTTTTGTAGTCACTCGTAGCAGGATTAACAAAAATAAGACATAAAAACCTACCTTTTTAAATAGTTTCGCTGTTTGTTAGAATAAGCTAGTCTAGAAATCAACTTGAATAAAACGACAACGGTGCCACAACAGCAAGCTGTTCGGTGGAGAAATAAACATGAAAAAGTTGATTTTGGTCGCCATTCTGGCGCTGGTGGCCTGGAATTATCATCTCAACCGAAAGGCGGCTGAAAGCGGCGAAGATCGCGGCTTTGTGAAAGAAATCGTGCAGGGCGTGCAAGGCGCAGTCTTTAAACGTGACCCACAGTTTCGCTGTGACGGCCGGAAGTATTGCAGTCAAATGCGCTCTGCCGATGAAGCCCTGTTTTTTCTAAGTAACTGCCCTGAGACTCAGCTCGACGATAATGATAATGGTATTCCGTGCGAGCAAAAATTTCCGAATCAGTAATTGTCTCAATTAAGAATTAACATTTTTATGCTGGGCAGAGCCCTGTGTTCGACCTATGATTAAGTTGCACACTTTGCTGAGTTATCACCTATGCATAAAAAAGTTGTTCTCCTCATACTGTTGGGCTGCGCCGTGGCGATTTGGCTGGTTGCGGCGTGGATGAAAGCAAATTCAGTCGCAGTAGTTGACGTCGCAGTCAGTAAAACTGAGCAGGATGAATGGTTCGTTGCCTATCACTTCGAGGAGGTGGTCGAGCGTGTCTACTTTGTGCGTAATCCGGACAGCTCGCGGTTGCAGCGTTGGGATCCCCTTGAGTCCGGATACTATCTGGCAGTCGACAGTGAGTCTGGCGATGAATATGTCGCCCGTACCGATGGTGCAGGCTTTAATAGTGTAGCCTTCCAGCTCGACCCCACCTATATTGCTCTGCGCAAGGATTACGCGCCGTTTTCGACCTTTAGCGATGGTGGCGTTTCCTGGTTTACCGGACGCTTTAAAGTCTGTCCGAAAAGCTGCTCCAGCGCCTTGGCCTTTTCCTATAACTTCAGTATGCAAGCCCCTTTGCGTGAGCATATTCGGCTGCCTGAGCAGTCCGAACGTGGCGAGCTTAACTGGCGTGAGTCAGCGAGTGACGGGCAAGTCGTTTATGTCGGGCCACAGGCTTTAGATACCTCGCGCCAGGATGGCTTTGAGACGATTATCGATCCCATCTTACCCAGGTCTTTACAACAGCGGCTAAGGCAAGATGTGCCACCGCTTACGGCTTACTTTAACCAGCGCATGCCACCTTTGAGTGAGCGGCCCATGTTACTGGCATCCTTTAGTCCAACGACCGATGGTCGTTTTGGCTATCAGGGCGGCGTGGTCGGGAATCAGATGTTGCTGCACTGGTACGGGCATAGCATGGCGGAGCGTGTGACCGCGCCTTATTTTGTGGAGGACACGCTCTGGTTTATTGCGCACGAGTTTGCCCACCTCTACCAGGCCGGACAATTTAGTAATGAGCAGGCCTGGATCCACGAAGGTGCTGCGGAGTTTATGGCGCTCAGTTATCTACGCTCGATTCGTACCAATAGTATTTATCTGAATCACCGTCTGCAGGGTGCTCAAGCGAAGTGCAATACCAGTCAGGACAGCTTTGAAGTTCATTATGCCTGTGGTTTGTTATGGGCGGCCGATATCGATGCGCAGATCCAGGCAACTTACCCTCATGGGTTATTTTTCCTCTGGTACATGTATGTTCAGGCGCTCGCTGACGATCCTTACGCGGACGCAACGCAGCTCTATTTCGAACTGCTGGCTCAGTTAACCAGCGAGACGTTTGCGCAACAGATGCGTACTCGGGTAGCACTTCGTTACGAGCAACTCCCGCAGCAGGCACAAGTCCCTGCGCCATAGTCGCCGGCGGGTTATTGAGTGTCCGAATGAACTATTTAGCGGCGTTTGTCATAACTAACAGAAGCTAAAGAGCTATTCACAAGTTTTTGCAATAAGGAAACTAAAGATATGGGATACATCAATAAAGGCACTAAGCTGCTTGCTGTGGCAAGTTGTGCGCTCATGGCCAATGTTACCGCAGCAGATGATCATAGCGTCAGTCAGGCTCCCGGTTATTACCATATGAATGTCGGTGAGTTTTTGGTTACCGCGCTCAATGATGGCACCAGCGATATGGCGGCGCACCGTTTGCTGCACTGGGATGAAGATAAGATCCAGGCGGCGCTGGCGAAGGAGTATTTAAGCTCGCCGGTGGAAGGTTCGATAAATGGCTTTTTGATCGATACGGGCGACCAGCAAATTCTGGTCGATACCGGCATAGGTAATGGCGTGCGTGACAGTCTCGGGCAGCTGGATGACCATCTTCAGGCGGCAGGCTACAGCACTAGTGATATTGACGTGATCTACATTACGCATATGCATGGCGACCACATTGGTGGCCTGCTGGACGGCGACCAACGCGCCTTTCCGAACGCGACTGTCTACGTGCATGAGCGGGATGCCAATTACTGGTTAAGTGAAGAAGAAATGGCTAAAGCAGCGGAAGGCCGCAAGGGCAGCTTTGCAAATGCTATGCGCCGTTTTGCGCCCTATCAGGCGGACGATGCTTTTGTGACCTTCACCGATGGCCAGCAACTGCATGAGGGCATTGTGGTAAATCCAACTCCCGGGCATACGCCGGGGCACAGCGTTTATCGTGTCGAAAGTAACGGTGAGACCATGGTGATTTGGGGGGACACCCTGCATGTTGCCGCGGTTCAGTTCCCTTATCCCGAAGTCACCATTGCCTATGACAGTAACCCCGAGCAAGCCCGCGCGCAGCGCTTAGCACTCTTCAAAACAGTTGCCGAAGAAGGTCACTGGATTGCCGGGGCACATATTTCGTTCCCCGGCATAGGGCGTATGAAAGCGGAAGGCAATGGTTACCGTTGGGTGCCGGCCAATTATACGACCCGCGTAGAGTAACACGCGGAGCTGCTAGCCTCAGGCCAGCGCCGCAATGGCCTCGTCAGCAGCTTGTAATGCTTGCTGGCGGGGTTCATCCCCCATATTTACACCTTCAGCGCGAATCACCTGGACATCGGTAATTCCGATAAAGCCTAGCGCCTGGCGCAGATAACTTTCCTGATGATCCATTGCGGCGGCGTCACCCGTGCTATAGATGCCGCCACGACCCGAGGCAATGTAAACTTTCTTGCCTTGCAACAGACCGACTGGACCTTTTTCTGTGTAATTGAAAGTGACGCCCGCTTTCAGCACCCGATCCAACCAGGCTTTTAACTGAGTCGGAATAGTAAAATTGTACATGGGTGCGCCGATAACAATGACATCTGCAGCAAACAACTCATCGAGCAGGGTTTGCGTTAATGGCTGCTGCTCTGCTAATAAGGTTTCCGCATCCAGATGCGGAATGGCATCGGTGACCAGATCCCGGTAGACCACTTGATCCTGTTCAGCGGTAATACGGGAGACGATCTGCTGGCTTAGTTTACGGCTAACGGATTGCTCAAGAAATAAACCCGAATCCAAATGCAAAATATTCATATCTAGCTCCAAATTTGTACGCGATGTGATAACTTGAGGGCAGTGTAACAAGTTCCAAAAATGGTGGTAGACGGCTATACTGGAAACTTACGTTCCAATAATGGAACGTTATTTATCCTTACCTGGTCTCTTGAGGGGCACCCATGTCATTACCGGATCTGACCAATTACTTTATCTTTGCCCGAGTCGTCGCCGCCGGCAGTATTAGTGCGGGTGCCCGCGAACTGAACATGCCGAAATCGACCGTAAGCCGCCGCCTGACAGAACTGGAGGAGGAGCAGGGCATCCGGCTGGTGCATCGGACCCGCAAAGGACTCAAGCTGACTGACATTGGGCAGGCTTTTCTGATTCATTGCGAAACGCTGGTCAGCGCCGCCGAAGCCGCGCAGCAGGTCACCCAGCTCATGCTGGCAGCGCCGCGCGGGAAAGTTCATGTCAGTGCCCCTTATGCCTTGAGCCAAAGTCTGTTGACTGAGCTATTACCGCCTTTTATGAAAGCTTACCCCGAAATTAATGTGGAACTTACGGTGACCAATCGGCCCATAAACCTGGTAGACGAGGGAGTGGATGTGGCCTTGCGAGTGCGCGCCAGTATCGAAGATTCCAGTCTTATCGCGCGGCCCTTGGCGGATTCACCGGGTACGCTCTACGGCGCGCCGGCATTGCTTGCGGAACATGGTGTGCCGAAGCACCCTTTGGACTTATTGCACTTTCCACATTTGTCTTTGCACTACATCAGTGGCCGCTATACTTACCAGCTCAGCGCCGAAGATGGTGAGCAGCTGACGTTGAGCTTCAACCCTCGCTTGGTCACAGATGATATGCTGGTGTTGCGGGAAGCGGCGGTGCAGGGGGAAGGCCTGGTGGCGCTACCCAATTACTTGTGCGCCGATGCCGTGGCCAGTGGCCAGTTACAACGCGTATTGCCGAACTGGCACCTGCCAGTGGGAATCATGCATCTGGTTTATCCACATCGGCGCGGGTTACTGCCTGCCGTTAGAGTGTTTATTGATTATATGGTTGAGCATATTCCTGTGCTTGCTCAACGTTCCTTATTGATCGGATAAGCAATGCTCTCTACAATCATTTAAACGACTGTTTGAAAAGGCCTTAAAAACATGGATTTTAGCCCCAGCGAGAAAACGCTCGACTACCGTAAGCGTCTGATTAAATTTATCAAAGAGCACATCGAACCGATTGAAGCGGATTACCATAAAGAAATTCGACGTGTGAATGCCGATGGCAACTGGCGTGAGTGGCAGGTGCCACCTATGGTTGCCGATCTCAAAGAAAAAGCGCGCGAGCAGGGCTTATGGAATTTATTTTTGCCGGATCCTGAGCTTGGCGCCGGGCTCAGTACGCTGGAATATGCGCCTTTAGCTGAAGTCATGGGACATAGCCTGTTAGCTCCGGAGATTTTTAACTGCAATGCGCCAGATACCGGTAACATGGAAGTGCTCTACCACTTTGGCAGTAAGGCACAGCAAGAGCAATGGCTGCAGCAGTTACTGGCCGGTGAAATCCGATCGGTGTTTTGTATGACCGAACCTGATGTCGCTTCTTCAGATGCAACCAATATGCAAACCTCTATTGTTGCTGATGGTGACGATGTCGTGATTAATGGCCGCAAATGGTGGTCGACCGGCTTAGGTCATCCAGAAGCGCAGTTCGCGATTGTTATGGGCCTTACTGATGCAGATGCAGCGAAACATCAACGCCACTCCATGGTCATCGTGCCGTTAACCACTGAAGGTGTGACCATTGAACGTATGTTACCCGCGTTTGGTGAGTACGATGCACCCTACGGGCATGGTGAGGTACGCTTTGATAACGTCCGGGTGCCAAAAGAAAATTTAATTGCCGGCTTAGGTGAGGGCTTTAAAATTGCTCAGGGTCGCTTAGGGCCCGGTCGCATTCACCATTGCATGCGAGCTCTCGGTGCAGCTGAAAAAGCCTTACAGCTGTTTATGCTGCGCGGGCAGGAGCGCATTGCCTTTGGTCGTCCATTGTTGCAGCTCGGTGGCAATATGGAGCGGGTTGCAGACATGCGCATTGCCATTGATCAGGCGCGTCTGCTGACCTTTTTTGCCGCCTGGAAAATTGATGAGGTGGGTGCAATGAAGGCGCTTGCGGAGATTTCTGCAATAAAAGTTGCTGCGCCCAATGTTCTGCAGCAGGTCGTCGATGAAGCCATTCAACTCTACGGTGGTGCTGGCATGAGCCACGATACGCCACTGACCCAGCTGTTTGCCGTCGCGCGGGCGCTGCGTATCGCCGACGGCCCTGATGCTGTGCATCGCGCCACCATCGCCAAAGTCGAACTGAACAAGTACCGGGAGCGCTAGTATGACAGACCAGCGGTTTGAAGACCGGGGCGGCGATGTACGAGCGGGCGAGGAATTACCGGTCACTAAATTGGCGGACTACCTGCGCGAGCAATTTCCTCAGCTTGAGGGCGACTTAAAGGTGACTCAGTTTGCCGGTGGTGCGTCGAACTGGACCTATCGTCTGCAGTTCGCCAACGCCGACTGGATTTTAAGGCGTCCACCGGCGGGCACGAAAGCTGCTTCCGCCCACGACATGGGGCGCGAATACCGCATTCAGAAGGCACTGCAGCCGGTCTATCCTTATGTTCCGAAAATGCTCCATTACACCGATGATGAAAGCATTATTGGTGCCGAGTTTTACCTTATGGAGCGCGTGGCCGGAATTATCCCACGCAAGAATCTGCCGCGTGAACTTGAGCTGAGTGAAGACCAGACCCGACAACTCTGTGAAAATGCTCTCGATGCGCTGATTGAACTGCATAGTATTGATATCTATGAGCATGGTCTTGATGAGCTGGCCAAAGGTGAAGGCTATACGGAGCGCCAGGTTTTGGGTTGGAATAAGCGCTACCGTCAGGCGAAGACCTGGAACGTGCCCAAAAGCACTGAAATTATGCAGTGGCTGGAGCAAAACCGCCCGGCCCAAGAACGCCTGTGCATGACCCATAATGATTTTCGCTTTGATAATCTGGTTCTCGACAGCTCGGAGCCCACCCGTATTATCGGTGTGCTGGACTGGGAGCTGGCGACCCTGGGTAACCCATTAATGGATCTGGGGAACAGTCTCGCCTATTGGATTCAGGCCGATGATGACAGGATCGCACGCTCAACCCGCCGGCAACCAACCCATCTGCAAGGTATGCTCACCCGCCGCGAGGTGATCGAGTATTACTGTAAGCGCATGGACGTGGATGTTGCAGATTTCACCTTCTATGAAGTTTTTGGGCTGTTCCGCCTAAGCGTGATTGCTCAGCAAATTTATTATCGTTATCACCACAAACAAACGCGCAATCCCGCGTTTAAACATTTTTGGTTTTTAGTGCACTACCTTCACTGGCGTTGTCGCCGGCTGATCAAACAACAGAGGAAAGCATGAGTCACGTCGAACGTAAGACTATTTTAATTACTGGAGCGAGCTCTGGGTTAGGTGAGGGAATGGCACGTGAGTTTGCCAAGCAGGGTCGCAATCTGGCGCTGTGCGCCCGCCGCACAGAACGTCTTGAGCAACTGCAGGATGAACTGACCAAAGCTTACCCGGCCTGTAAAGTCAGCGTGAAGGCTTTGGATGTTAATGACCATGATGCTGTATTCAGGGTCTTCAAAGAGTTTAAAGCAGAGTTCGGGGAGCTCGATCGGGTCATTGTGAATGCCGGTATGGGTAAGGGAGCCTCGTTAGGCACCGGTTACTTCTATGCCAACGTGCAGACAGCACAAACCAATTTCGTTGCCGCGCTGGCGCAGTGCGAAGCCGCGCTGGAGATCTTTCGTGAGCAAAACAGTGGTCATCTGGTCACCATCAGCTCCATTAGTGCCTTACGCGGTATGCCCCGGGCCATGACTGTGTATGCGGCGACCAAAGCCGGTCTGCTGGCACTTACTGAAGGCATTCGAGCGGACCTCATTAAGTCGCGTTCGCCGATTAAAACCAGCTGTATCCTGCCGGGCTACATTCGCTCTGAGATCAATGAAAAAGTTAAGAACACGCCGTTTATGATCGACAACGCCACCGGCTGCCGGCTGTTGGTAAAAGCTATCGAGAAAGAGCCGGTGCAATCCTTTGTACCGACCTGGCCATGGGCAGTGATTGGCTTTTTAATGAAGCGACTGCCGCTGAAAATGGTCATGAAGCTGGGCTAATCCGGTAGCTCTTCCTGATCGCTTAACAGGCACTTATCGACACGCTCAGTGGCAATGCTGAGTGTGTTGGCGCCGCCACCTCTTCGTTCGTAAACAAAGGACGTTGCAGCAATACTCAAATCCCCACGCGAATTACGGTGTCTGATGGTCAGTTGCCGTTCATCAATGGCCAGCTCGATACAACCCGCAGCCAGAGGCGATGTGGCGATGCGTTGCCACTCATCAGTGACCAGCTTGTGAACCCAGACCTCGTAGCCTTCCCAGCCTAGATCATTGCCACGCTGGCACTGATAAAGAAACAGCTGTGCCTCGCTATCGGTTGTGGTCTGCACTTGCAACGGCTGGCAATTTGACGCCGAGGGTGGCTCGGGTTCGAACACCGATAACTTATAGATCAGTACCGCGATGAAAAGTACAGTCAGCGTAATAGCTGCTGCCAGAAACCAAAGGCCAAGTCGCTTGGTAAAATCACTTAGGCTACGTAAGAGTCCCATGGGCTGTCCTATTCTTTTATTTTTGCGGTAAGTTCAGGTGCCAACAGGCGCTCGCCACGATAATTGGCGACTTGCCCAAAGCGCTCATGGCCGGCATTCCACTCCTGTTGTGCGCGTTCAATCCGCTCGGGCTGACTGCTGACAAAATTCCACCAGATATGTACTGGCTTGGCAAAAGGTTCGCCGCCGAGCACGAGCAGCAAGGTATCAGCGGCCAGCTCAACGGTCAGGCGGTCGCGACCGCTGCCAAGAAAGAGTAGCTGATGAGATTGAATGGTTTTGCCCAAACAGTCCAGACGCCCCGACACCACATAGAGCCCATACTCGAACTGCTTCTCCAGATGCAACTGGCTAACAGCAACGCGCGGCGTTTGCAGTTGCAGGGCCAGTAACGGATGAAACTGTAGTGCGGGGGAGTGGTAGCGGCGGTCGCCATTCTCATAATCACCCACTATAAGTGTCGCCTGCGCATCGCCAATCGCAAACTGTGGTAGCTCTTTGTAGTGGTCAAAACGTGGCGTGGTCTGCTCGTTACTTTCCGGCAACGCCGCCCACAGTTGCAGGCCATGAAGTGGGTCGCTGACATGAGGCGCCGCCACTTCAGCGTGCGAGATGCCGCGCCCTGCGGTCATAAGATTGAGCTCTTTGGCAATGAGTGGTTGCTCATAGCCCAGACTGTCCTGATGCAGTAACTGGCCGGAAATTAACCAGGTGATTGTCTGCAAGCCAATGTGCGGGTGCGGCGCGACGTCAAACTGCTGATAATCCGCCACGGGTACGGGACCAAAGTGATCAACAAAACACCAGGGACCAATCATGCGTAAGTTGCGTTGGGGCAGACTCCGGAAAACCCGCATCTTGGGTGTCAGTTGGCGGGGTAAAGCCGGGACAACACTTGCTTCATTGCGTAAGTGTTCGGATTCGCAGGGCGTCGGTTGCGCCTCAGCATCATTTTTTGTTCGCGTCATGGGAGTACTCCATCGCTGCTCTTTCCTGCAGTATGCCATTAGAAGTTGAGTCGGTCGATATGCGACGATCTGCTGACTTCCTTATTAAGCTAAGATTAGTTAAGGTGAAGGTAAGAACAAGGAGTCATTATGATTTATGGCATTATTATTGTTGTGGTGGGTATCGCGCTGTTCTTAAGCGGTATCTGGGAACAGAATCTCGTCACGATCATCCTTGGTGCGTTATTGGGAGTAGCAGGGTGGATCGGCTTTACCTTCAAATGGCATGCTGCCAAAAAACAAGGACAACAAAAAAAAGATGAATAGTACTATCGCTAAACGTATTGGTTCGCTGGCGGTGATTGTCGCTGGTTTATTGTCTGCAGTTCTGGCTCCGGCAGGTGGCAATACTGCTAGCTGGCGCTGGTTCGGATTGTTTTTGATTGTTTTAGGTGTTTACTTTTTGCTGGGGCAGAAAGCTTCGCCGGAGCAACGCACAGCTGAGGCACAAAAACGCAAGGACAATCCACCACTGCGCTGGTATCAATCGCCCATTTTATGGGTTCCTGTGGTTGCTGCAATTCTGGCAATTTTGTCGATGTTGGTAGTTTAGGAAGCAGGCATGTCGCTCACCAAACGGTTAATTATATTGGCTGGCTTAGTCGGTCTGATGTTTTATAATGCGAGCGCCGAACAGCTTTGGGCTGCTGTGGTTGATTATCAGCTTAGCTGGTATAAGCTCGGCGTGCCCCTTGCGTGGGGCTTGATTCTGGGGGCATTGGTTAACTTGATCGGCCTGCAGCAGTTGCAGAAATGGCTCGAACCTCTTACTTTTATTGCTGCTTCGCTGATCACTTTGGGGCTAACGGGTGCTGCTGCTGTGTATGCAGCCCATCAACAGGGCGGCCTGCTATTGCCACCGCTGATGATCACCGCCGTAGGCCTCGGACTGTATTTATTTGTTTATAGCTATGCCCGGTTTGCTGCGCATAAGCAAAGTGAACCTGGCGACGAGAAAAAAGAACCCTGAGTATGGATCTCAATTGTGATTTAGGTGAAGGCTACGGCGTCTGGCGCATGGGTGATGATGCCGCGGTAATGCCTTTCATTGATCGGGCCAATATTGCCTGTGGTTTTCATGCGGGTGACTACGCCATTATGCAAAATACCGTGCGGCTGGCAAAGCAACACCAGGTGTTGATTGGCGCGCATCCGAGTTACCCGGACAGACATGGTTTCGGTCGTCGTGCGATGAGTTTCAGTGACGATGAGCTGCAGGCCATGCTGTTGTATCAGCTGGGCTCACTCGACGCTATCTGTCGTGCGGAGCAGGTTCCGCTAAGTTACGTGAAACCTCATGGCGCGCTTTATAATGCCATGCAGGTGGACAGCAAGTTATTCGAAGCTGTGGTGTGTACGCTGCAGGCGTTCAATCGCGGACGTGCTGAGCCATTGGCGCTAATGACGCTGGCGAAAATCCATCGTGAGACGGAAACAGATATTGCTGCCAAATACGAAGTTCCGCTGTTATTTGAAGCCTTCGCTGATCGGCGTTATGAGGCTAACGGTGAGTTGCGGGCGCGTAATTTTGAAGGCGCAGTGTTGCTTGATCATGAGTCGATTGTCAGCCAGGCACTGGCGTTTGCCACCGGCCAATCCATTCAATCTCATGACGGCACTGAACTGTGGTTAGCGGCGGATACGCTATGCGTACACGGCGATAATCCGCAAGCTTTAGCCGCAGTAAAAGCTATCCGCGAAAACCTATGACGATGAACTGGCAATTTCAAACCGCTGCTGTGGATGCGCTGATGATTCAGTTTGCCCCGCACATCGATCTACAGATCAACGCGAAGGTGCATCAACTTGCCACGCGTTTGCGCCAGCAGCAGCCTGACTGGCTCAGAGAAGTGGTGCCAAGTTACCGTAGTTTGCTGCTCTATTACGATGTGCTGGAGTGCAATGAAGCGCAGGTCAAGCGGGCGTTGAAGCCGGTGATTGACGAGCTCATGAAAACCGATGAAACAACGCAGCTGGATGCTCAGCATCATGTTATCGAGGTGTGCTACGACCCTGAGCTTGCTGCTGATTTAGAGACCGTAGCAGAGCATCTGAAGGGTTCGGTCGACGACGTTGTGCGCTTGCATACAGCGCCCACCTACCACGTCTATACACTTGGTTTTGCGCCGGGCTTTGCTTACCTTGGCGATGTTGATGAGCGGCTGCGGCTGCCGCGCCATGCGACTCCCCGACAGAAGGTGCCGCGTGGCAGCGTGGCTATTGCCGAACAGCAAACTGCGATTTACCCGCGTACCTCACCAGGTGGTTGGCAACTGATAGGCCGTGCGGCAGCCTGGCCCGAGCTGCAAGCAGGAGATACCGTCCGCTTTAAGGCTATCACCCGGCAAGACTATGAGCGTTTATGCGCCGATGCGGAGCAGCAGTATGACTGAGGTACTGGAAATTACCCAACCTGGTTTATTGGCGACGCTACAGGACTTCGGTCGGTTTGGCCATCAGGCGCAGGGTGTCACTGAGGGAGGACCCATGGATGAGCGCGCATTTTTGTGGGCCAACCGCTTATTAGGTAACTCTTATAATGCCGCGCAGATCGAAATTACTCTGGGTCAGTTCAAAGCGAAATTTCGTCATGCGACACTGTTTGTGGTCACGGGTGCTGAATTTCCGCTTAGCCTGAACGGGAATTCCATTAAAAGCTGGCGTGTGTATCAGGCGCAAGCGGGGGATACACTGAGTGTTGGTCACAATGATTCCGGTCTGCGCAGTTATCTGGCGGTAAGTGGCGGCTTCCGTGCTGAGCCAGTGCTGGGGAGTGTGGCGACTGTAGTGCGCGATGGCCTCGGCGGGTTACAGCAGCAGGGCAAGCCGCTGGCAAAAGGTGATGTGCTGGCGGCTGAGGCGGGGCTTGCGAAAACGCTGGAAAGCCGACGGCCCAGCAGCTCTGTGGTGACGGCCATTCCCAGTCGTCCAGTGCTTGACCTGATCCCAGCCGGGCAAATCCAGCAATTTAGCTCTGCGGCCCGGGAGTTGCTGGTTGGACAAACCTATCAGGTCACAAACAAGCAGGACCGCATGGGGGTGCGCCTGCAAGGGCAACAACCGTTGCCGCAGGTTCCTGCCAGTATGATCTCCGAACCATTGCCTATGGGCAGCGTGCAGGTGCCCGCTGACGGGCAGCCGATTGTGATGATGAATGATCATCAGACCTTGGGCGGCTATCCGAAAATCGGAGTGTTAAGCTGGACCGCCAGAAGCATTCTGGCGCAGTTACCGGCCGGTCGAAAATTCCAGTTCCGCTGGTTGGAACTTGCCGAAGCGCAACGTGAACTCAGGCAAGTTTGGCGATTTTTTAACGTGATGCGCTAAATGCTTTGCCGCGGCCGCGTGCAAGCCTTGCCAGCTGCATCATAAACTGCGATCATAGCGCTCATTTTTTGATGTTTGGAGAAGTAAATTCCATGGCAGCCGACGCGCCTCGTAGTAACTTTATTCGTCAGATCATCGATAAAGATCTTGCCAGTGGTAAGCACAGCCAGGTTCACACGCGGTTCCCGCCTGAACCCAATGGCTTTTTGCACATTGGCCACGCCAAATCCATCGTCTTGAACTTTGGTATTGCCGAAGACTATCAGGGCACCTGTAACCTACGTTTTGATGATACCAATCCGCTTAAAGAGAAAGTGGATTTCGTAAATTCTATCCAGGAGGATGTGCGTTGGTTAGGTTACGACTGGGAAGGTAAGCCACGTTATTCATCAAATTATTTTGATCAGTTACATGGCTTTGCCGTTGAGCTGATTGAAAAAGGCCTGGCTTATGTGGATTTCTCCACTCAGGAAGCGATGCGCGAGATGCGCGGTACCCTGAAAGAGCCTGGCGTGAACAGCCCTTATCGCGATACCTCAGTTGAAGAAAATCTGAAGCATTTCGCAGATATGACGGCCGGTAAATACGAAGAGGGCACTGCCGCTCTGCGCGCCAAAATCGACATGAGCTCACCCTTTATGGTGTTGCGGGATCCTGTTATTTATCGGGTCCGCTTTGCCCACCATCATCAGACGGGTGATAAGTGGTGTGTGTACCCGATGTACGACTTTACGCACTGTATTTCAGATGCGTTAGAAGGCATTACCCACTCACTTTGCACCCTTGAATTCCAGGACAACCGTCGTCTTTACGACTGGGTTCTGGATAATATCAGTATTGACTGCCACCCTCAGCAGATCGAATTTTCGCGACTGAATCTTCAGTACACTGTGATGAGCAAACGCAAACTGCATTTACTGGTTGAAGAAGGTAAAGTCAGTGGTTGGGATGATCCACGTATGCCGACCATTGCTGGTATGCGCCGCCGCGGTTACACGCCCAGCTCAGTGCGCGAGTTCTGCCACCGTATTGGCGTGACGAAAATGGATAATCAGGTGGAAATGAGCATGCTCGAAGCCTGTATCCGTGATGAACTCAACCATGGCGCACCGCGGGCGATGGCGGTCATTGATCCGGTCCGGCTGGTGATTGAAAACTACCCGGAAGGTGAGGTAGAACAACTCCAGGCACCGAATCATCCGAACGATGACAGCATGGGTACGCGTGAATTACCCTTTGCTCGTGAGATTTATATCGAACGTGAAGATTTCCGTGAGTCTGCGAACAAAAAATACAAACGCCTGGTGCTCGATAAAGAAGTGCGCTTACGCAACGCCTATGTTGTCAAAGCAGAGCGGGTTGAAAAAGATGCAGACGGTAACATCACTACCATCTTCTGCACCTACGATCCGGACACCTTAGGCAAGGATCCAGCAGATGGTCGTAAAGTGAAAGGCGTTATCCACTGGGTGGCGGCAGAGCATGCAAAACCTGCTGAGTTTCGTCTCTATGACCGTTTATTCCAGGTGCCAAATCCAGCCGCTGAGGAAGATTTCTTCAGTACCTTGAATCCAGACAGCCTGGTGGTCAAACAGGGGTATGTGGAGCCGGGGATGGCGACTGCTAAAGCTGAGCAGCCGTTCCAGTTTGAACGAATTGGTTACTTCTGTGCAGATAATCAGGACAGTTCTGCAAAACAGCTGGTTTTTAACCAGACCGTTGGTTTACGGGATACATGGAACGACGAGGCCTAAGCCTCGCCGGTTGGCGGCCTTATTAATTTAAGGTCGCCAGTTCAATCCGTGCCGCAGCACCATACAAAGGTCCTGAATCGCCTTCGACTTCACCGGTAGGCGTGATCGTTGGCCATAACTCAGGCAGTTTGGCTAAAATCTTGTTTACTTCTTCAATTGCCGCAGTATTGCCGGCCCGCTGGGTAGCCGTAAGCTCGTTGATACGTGCCTTGGCCATTTGGGTAAAGCCATAGGCATCCTGAAACTCATGTACGTTTACGACAGTGCCTTGTTTGACGCCGATATCATACTCTGCAGCGGCGGTTAACAGCATGGTACTTAAACTCATCAAGACACTTTTCACGGACTTCTGCGGGATCTGTTCAGCTGCGGTAATGGCGGCCACCAGGCCATCGTAGGCGTTATTGACAGCGGCATCGCCTTGCTCGTCATTAACGGCATTCGCTAACGCGGTCAGTTCAGCTTCGAAACCGGCCACATTACGCGCCTGAAATGCAGGAACAAGAGCGGTATACAGCTCATCTTCAGGATGCTTCATATGCGTTTTTGCCATGGCCAGGTGGCCCTGGTCATAGAGTTTTTTGCCTACGTACAGATGACCACGGATCAAGCCAAGTTGTGCCAGATAAGCACTGTCGTTGATACGTAAATCCACCGCACCTGAGCCTTCACCTTCGCCTTCACCACCGCCTTCAAACGGCGCGATGATGCTCATGCTATGATGCTCATGTGCGGTAACTTTTAATTCGTCAGCCTGCAACGTGGAGCTGCCCACCAGGGCGGCTCCAACAGCAAGCCAGACTTTGCGCTTTTCGTTCATACTCATACCTTCTTCATTGCGTAGGTCGGGCTAGATTCGTTATACTGCCCATAATTCCACAAATGAGATTCATTCTCAATAGCCCTGATCATGATCTTACATATTCAAAACCTAATAGACACAGCAACCTTATCGGTTATTCGTGACAAGCTTGCTGCTGAAACCTTTGCCGACGGTCGCGAGAGTGCGGGCTGGGCGGCCAAAGAAGTCAAGCAAAATCAACAGTTACGGGCTCCGCATCCGCTCATTGACTTTGTTTTGGGGCGGCTGCAAAAACATGAAGTATTGCAACAGGCGGCTCGACCCGCGGAGTTCGTCAATACCATGATTAATCGCTATCAGCCGGGGCAGAGTTATGGCACTCATATGGACGATGCGTTAATGATGAAACGCAGCGGTGACAGCGCCAGGCCCATTCGCACCGACATTTCCTTTACGCTGGGTCTGACGCCTCTGGCTGACTATGAGGGCGGCGAACTGGTGATTGAAGATAGCTCAGGCGAGCGCTCCTGGCGGCTTGATGAGGGCGAATTATTACTTTACCCAAGTCATTTTTTACATCGGGTGAATGCCGTTACTTCAGGTACCCGTCATGCTATGGTCGGTTGGATAGAGAGTATGTTGCCGGACGTGCAGGAACGGGAGATTTGTTTTGACCTCTTTCAGGCATTACAACATGAATTCCAAACCCACGGTAAGTCGGTACAGTTTGACCGCTTAAGTAAAAGCTACAACAACCTGTTAAGGCGCTGGGCCAAGCGTTGAGGAATTGCGATGCAATGCATCTATCAAGCTGAGAATGTCGTTGAAGCCGAGTTGGTGAAAGGATTACTGGAAAGTCAGGGGATCAGCTGCCATAGCGGAGGTTTTTACCTGCAAGGCGCAGTGGGCGATCTTGCCGCATCGGGATTTGCTAAACTCTGGGTTGCCGACGATGACAGCGGCCAGGCGCTAGCTCTGGTTGAGCGTTACGAACGCGGTGAGTTCGCTATCACAGACGCTGATTAGTCAGCGTCTGCAATATTATGCTCACAATTATCCGGAGTTTTACACTCACCGTATAAGTAGAGACTATGGTTGGTGAGGGTAATGTTGTTCGCTTTGGCCACCTTTAGCTGACGATCTTCAATCACGTCATCTTCAAACTCAAATACATGGCCGCAGGTCAGGCAAACAAGATGGTCATGGTGATCTTTCGCACTCAGCTCAAATACTGAGCGGCCACCTTCAAAATGATGACGGGTCACGATACCGGCGTCGTCGAACTGGTTCAGTACGCGGTAGACGGTAGCTAAACCAATTTCTTCATTTTTCTCCAGCAGGATTTTGTACACATCTTCTGCACTGATGTGCTGGTTGTCTGGATTCTTTAAAATCTCAAGGATTTTGACGCGCGGAGAGGTGACCTTCAGCCCTGCTTTTTTAAGTTGTTGTTCGCCGTTGCTGCTCATTAGAATTCACTTTCTCGTTGTTGTGCTTGCCGCCATTATAGGCAAAATTCGGGGGGAAAGGGAACGACCAATTAAGCTAATTGGTCGAGTGCCATCTCATCGCGTAATTGTGCACACCACTGTTGCACACGTTCTTTGGTTAGTTCGGGCTGACGATCTTCGTCAATGCCCAAGCCGATGAAGTGTTCATCGTCGACCAGCGCCCGTGACGCTTCAAACTGATAGCCGGCCGTAGGCCAATGGCCGATAATAATACCGCCGCGCGCTTCAACGATATCACGCACAGTGCCCATAGCATCAAGAAAGTATTCGGCATAGTCTTCCTGATCACCACAGCCAAAGATAGCGATAAGCTTGTTATTGAAGTCGATTTCTTCAAGCTCAGGGAAAAAGTCATCCCAATCGCACTGGGCCTCACCGTAATACCATGTCGGAATACCGAATAACAGCAAGTCGTAGCTGGCGATGTCTTCCTTGCTTGATTTAGCAATATCAAAGACATCGATCAGATTTTTACCCAAATCTTTTTGAATCATTTGTGCAACAGCTTCGGTATTACCTGTATCGCTACCGAAGAAAATTCCAACACTAGCCATAGTTGTACTACTACCTTAATTGAAATGAACCGAGGGCTGGTTAAATTCCAGCTTCCCAAATTACCTGAATGATACCTTTAGCGATAAAGCCGGCGCAGCCAAGGAACAACACCAACCATACAAACCAGCGACCAAACTTAGGAACCTTACTTTTATTCAGTACGTCCTGTATGGCGAGACCAATGAGAATAAAGAGTATTGCTATGGCAATGTTCGTGCCAAGAATCTCAATGGTTTCATAATGCTCTGACAACATAACAGCACCACCAGTTCAGCCAAAATTAGGGGGCAATTATAACACGCACGGGCACTAGGTGCGAGAATGTTGCTCCAGAAAGGCGCGTACCAGCCGGTTAAAAATTCGTGGCTTTTCAGCATGCAGCCAATGTCCGGTGCCTTCAATAATCTTAATATCAACATCGCTGAACCGCGCCGTGACAGCATCGCGGTGGGCTTCAGTGAGGTAGTTGGAGTCCCCGCCCTTGATAAAAAGTACCGGGCCGGCAAACTCGCCGTCGCGCACACCGGCAGAAATTTCACTGTAACAGCGGTCAATCACCGGCAAATTCAGTCGCCACTGATACTGTTCGTTTTCGCGCTGAAGGTTTTTCAGCAAAAATTGTCGTACGCCGCGGTCATCAATGTGTTCAGCAAGTTGTGCATCTGCCTCTTTACGGTTACTGACCTGCTCCAGCTCTATGGCTTCAAGGACGTCGAGAATGTGCCGATGGCGCGCGTCGTAGGCTACCGGAGCGACGTCCGCAACGATCAGACTTTGCACCAGGTCCGGATAGGTCAGTGCGAACTCCATCGCCAGTTTGCCGCCCATAGAATGGCCGACCAGACTGATTTTTTGCAAGCCGAGTTCATCGACCAGGCGTTTGACATCGTCAGCCATTGCCGCGTAGGTCATGGTTTCGCTGTGAAAAGAGTCACCATGATTGCGACAGTCCATGGCGACCACGCGATAATCCGACTCAAGCTCGCGTCCCAGTCGTTTTAAATTATCCAGATCACCGAATAAACCGTGAATAAGCAGTACCGTGGGGCCTTTGCTGCCCATGATTTCGTAGTTTACCAAGTTCTGTTGTGCATCTGACATATTGATTTCCTGTACCCCTGTGAGCCGTTGGGTATAATAGCGTGCATAACGTGAGCTATAAACCTAAAAAGAAGTGAACAGCGCATGACCAAACGGATTGAAATCGACGACGACATCTACCGCCATATCGCGAGCCACACCCAACACATTGGTGAAAGTGCCTCGTCTATCCTACGCCGCTTACTGGGCCTGGATCAAAGTGGCGCATTGCCAACCGGTGCAGAAGCTGAGCCGCCGGTGGCTGAAAAAGCCCATGGACGCACCATTTTTGACTCCATGACCAGTGCTGATCTTGCCGGTCAGCGCAGCGTGGTGGCACGTTTCCTGTATATTCTGGGGATGTTGCATAAATGCCACCCGGAAATGTTTCCAAAGGTACTGCAAATCAGCGGTCGGGACCGCCAGTACTTCTCACGCAGCGCCGCTGAGTTAGAAGCGAGCGGTACCAGTACCAATCCTAAGCAGATCCCAAACTCGGACTTTTACGTGGTGACCAACAACAATACCACCCGTAAAAAATCGATGCTAAATCAGGTCGCGCTGGAATTGGGCTATGATCAAAAGCAAGCGGAAAAAATAAGGGACTTTTTGTAATGGCTTTGCATCCACGTGCCGGACAACCGGCTCTTCCTGAAGATCTGACCAATATCGCGCAGCTGGTAAGTGCCTATTTCGTCAATGAGGTCGATCCACGCCAGCGCGCACAACAAGTCCAGTTTGGTACTTCTGGTCATCGCGGCTGCTCGTTGCAGAACTCGTTTAACGAGGCGCATATCCTGGCCATTAGCCAAGCGCTGGTTGCCTATCGTGAAGAGCAGGGGATTACCGGCCCCTTGTTGCTGGGGCGCGATACCCACGCACTGTCCGAAGCTGCCTATATGACAGCTCTTGAGGTGTTTATCGGTAATGGCATTGAAGTGCACATTCAAACCGATGATGGTTACACACCAACGCCTGTGATAAGTCATGCCATACTGGCCTACAACAAGGACCGCAGTGAAGGCCTGGCTGACGGTGTGGTGATCACACCTTCGCATAATCCACCCACCGATGGTGGTTTTAAATACAACCCACCCCATGGTGGCCCGGCAGGCAGTGATGCGACCAAAGTTATTGAAAAATATGCCAACGCCTTACTGTCGTCAGATCTGTTAGGAGTGAATGCGGTCAGTTATGCTGAGGCCCGAGCCAGTCAGTTGTTGCGACAAGTTGACTGGCGTGCCCAGTACATTGCTGAACTTGAGCAAGTGATCGATATTGAGGCCATCCGTAAGGCCAACTTAAAGATCGGGGTGGATGCAATGGGCGGTGCCGGCGCCAGTTACTGGCAGTTGATTGCCGAGCATTACAACCTCGAGATAGATGTTTATCACGCCGAGATCGACCCTAGTTTTCGGTTTATGAGTCTTGATAAGGATGGCAAGATCCGCATGGATTGCTCTTCGCCTTATGCGATGGCCACTCTACTGGAATTAAAAGACAATTACGCCGTCGCTGTCGGGAATGATCCTGACTACGACCGGCACGGCATTGTCTGCCCTAAACAGGGCTTGCTGAATCCTAATCACTACCTGGCGATTGCGATTGACTACCTGTGCCGTCATCGTGGCTGGTCGCGACAGCTGGCGTTTGGCAAAACGCTGGTCTCCAGTGCGTTAATCGATAAGGTTGTGGCACAGCATGAACGTCCGTTGCTGGAAATGCCGGTCGGTTTTAAATGGTTTGCCCCTGGTTTGCGCGATGGCACCATCGCCTTTGCCGGTGAAGAGAGCGCCGGAGCAACCTTTGTCGATCGCCAGGGACACCCCTGGAGTACCGACAAAGACGGTATTATTCTGGCACTTTTGGCGGCGGAGATTGTTGCTGTGACAGGCGCAAACCTGAGCGATTACTATCAGCAACTTTGCGCTGAACATGGCACCAGTTATTACCGTCGTCTGGATGTGGCGTCGACGCCTGAATTGAATGCAGCTTTCGCTGGTATTCGGGGCTACAAACTGAAATTAAATGAGCTGGCAGGCGATGCCGTCGTCGAGGTAATGACCAAAGCGCCGGGTAATAGTGCGTTAATTGGTGGGGTAAAAGTCACGACCAGTAATGGCTGGTTTGCAGCGCGGCCCTCAGGCACTGAACCCATTTATAAGATTTACTGCGAAAGCTTCGTCAGTGATGAACACCTGACGCAACTTGCCGAAGAAGCGCAGACGCTGGTTCAGCAATGGCTCACCTAAACAGGTGAGCCTGGCTTCTGTGCCGCGTTATCCTGGCTTTCCTGTTCCGCCTCAGCCAATTGTTCTGCCTGATACTCATGCTCGTCAACCAACGTGGTAAGGAGCTCGTCCGAAGTTTGTGACGGGCCAAGCATCGCATAACTGCTGCTCAACTGATCCTCGGCACGGGCGCGGCGGGTGATGCGGTAGAGCGAGTAGAAGCAGACCATCAGGCTGAGCGCCATAATCAGCAGGAAGAAGTAATCTACGGCACCAAACTGCATTAAGGCTGCGACCGCAGGAGCGCCGATGATGGAGCCAATACCGCCTACTTTAATGATGGCGCCGGTGGCACCAATCATTTGATCTTTCTCCAGATAGTCGTTGGTATGCGCCATGCCCAGTGAATACAGTGGCAGTACACAAGCACCAAACAAGCCCACACAGAGATAAATCAACCAGACCAGCGAAGCTCCGAGTTGCGAGAGTACCAGCGCCATGACCGCACCAAGACCCGCGCAGGCGGCCATGATGACGCGGCGGTCGAATCGATCTGATAACAAGCCTATAGGCGCCTGAGCGAGCATGCCCCCGAGGATGAAGGACGCCATAAAGAGCGTGACCTGGGTGATGCTCAAGCCGATGTAAATGGCGTACATTGGACCAATACCGTAAAACATCGAATAGCAGGCCTGCATAATAAAGGCATTAAAGATGCCCAGCGGTACCAGTTTAATCAGGCTGCGGATCGGCACTTTCTTCGGTTCATGGGTGGTGGGCTCAACGGTTACGCTGATGAGGATTGGAATCAGCGCCAGGTTGATGAGCAATGCCACCAGAGCAAAGGCCATGAATCCGGCCGGGTCGGCTACCCCAAGCAGTAATTGACCGGCGACCAGACCGCCGTATATCAAAACTAAGTAAACAGAGAGTAAAGTGCCTCGGTTTTTGTTGTCTGCCATGGTATTTAACCAACTCTCAACAATGACAAAAATTGCTGAGATGGCAAACCCGGTAATGAAGCGCATGATGAACCAGACCGTGGGGTCAATCCAGATGGCCTGAATCAAAATGGATGCCGCAGCGAGCGCGGCCAGGCCGCCAAAGGCGCGAATATAGCCCACCCGGCGAATATCTTTCGGGGCGCGGGTGGTGCCGAATAAAAATCCGATAAAGTACGCCGACATCACAATACCGGTGGTCAGCGTGCCGAAATTCTCGATGGTTGCGCGTAAACTCAGCAAGGTACTGGTCATGCCTACGCAAATGCCGATGAGCGTGATACTGGTGAGTAGGGAGCTAATCGCGCGTAGCTGTTGTTTGAGCATGACCTAAATCCTTGCGATCCCAAGCATGGGGTAAAATGGGCTGAAAATCGGCTGAAAGTGTAGCATGGATGATTAATTTCTGAAACGCCAAGTGGTTATCCACAGCTTGTTACTTGCCCGGACCTGCCGGGCTGTTTATGATGTGCAAAGAATGAGAAATTGAGGCAGTTATGCAGCGACTTATTATCATTGTGTGGTTCGTAATTTGGGGAAGTTCGCTGCCACTTCAGGCTGCGGTAGAGGTCACCGATCTTTATCAACACCGCGTCCAGGTCAGCAGCCAGTCAGCGAGTGAGCGCACGGCTGCATTGCAGGAAGCTCTGCAGGCAACCTTGTTAAAATTAACCGGAGACACCTCGGTCATGGACCATCCCGCGGTGCAGCAAGCCCTGCGGGATGTGCGTAACTTACTGGTGCAGTACGGCTATCAGCAAGATGAACAGCTGTGGTTATGGGCACAATTCGACCGCCCGCAAGTGGATCGACTGATCCAGGACGCCGGCTCGGGAATTTGGAGTAATGTCCGGCCGCGTTTGCTGATGTGGCTGGTGGTTGAGGATCAGGATCTCTCACGCAAAGTCATGGCATCGGATAGCGAAGCTATTATTGTGCAGCAAATGCAAAAAGCAGCGCGTTTACGCGGTTTACCAGTGCAACTGCCGTTGCTTGATCTGAACGATACCATGACGGTTTCGGTCATTGATGTCTGGGCCCGATTCATGGATACCATTGATTTTGTCAGTACGCGTTATAGCCCTGATGGTGTAATTATTGCGCGCGTCTACCAAACCGATCCCAGTGCCGGTATCGAAGACAAGTGGATGGCGGACTGGACCCTGACGTTAGGTGAGTTGCGCTGGAGTGGTGAAGTGACCGCAATGGACCATAGTGTCCTGGGAGCGGAAGTGGTCAGTGCCGTCACTGAGCAACTTGCACAACGCTATCGTATTGGCAGCCAATCAGACGTTATCAATCGCTGGCAGGTGACCATTGAGAACCTTACCGATCTGGAGACAACGGTTGCAGCCGAGCAACTGTTGCAAAGTCTGCCAGCTATTATCAATGTTCAGCTATTGGGGTACGGCAACCATACAGCGCGGTTTGAGCTAACCATGCAAACCGATCCCGCCCGAATTCGTCAGGCCATTGACCTGAGTAAGCAATTGCAGCCGCTGGCGACGCAAACCAATGCCGAATACAGGTGGATTAACCAGCAATGACGTTGCAGCAGTTACCACTAAATGTGCAGCTACCAGCCAATGAAACCTTTGCCACGCTGGTGGCCGGGCCCAATGAGGAAGCCATTAAGCTGGCCCGCGGCGAGCATAGCTCCGACGCGTCACTGGTTTATCTTTGGGGACGGCAGGGGGTCGGTAAAAGCCATCTGCTGCATGCAACCTGCGCCGCCGCTCAGGAGCAAGTCATGTACCTGCCTCTGGCCGAGCTGCGCGACACTGTCGCTGCGCAGGTACTGCGTGGGTTGGAAGTCTACCCATGGCTTTGTCTGGATGATATTGATGCGGTCATCGCGGATGAAAACTGGTGTTTTGAGCTGTTTGCGCTACTCAATCGCGTCAGAGACCAGCACCGCCCGAGTCGGGTGCTGGTGACCGCTTGCAGTTCGCCAGCGCAACTCGCTGCAGCCTATCCCGATGTACAGTCGCGGCTAAGTTGGGGCGTTGTGGTGCAATTGCACAGTTTGACCGATGATGACAAAGTTAAAGCGCTGCAGGTCAGGGCGCATGCGATGGGGCTTGAGTTACGTGATGATGCTGCGCAATTTATGGTGCAGCGTCTGGGACGGGATCTGGTCAGCCTGATCCATTGCCTTGAACGTTTAGATCATGCATCGATCGCAGCACAACGCAAACTGACCATCCCTTTCGTAAAAGCTGTTCTGGCTATTTAGTCTTCTCGTCTTTTAGCTTTTTTAGTCCCAGTCCCAGAGCGCGCCCCTGATGACGGGCATAAAGGGTGCAACCAGCAAAGGCCAGGGTTGTCAGAATAAGTTCGGTACCGGCCCAGAAACGTTGCTCGGGTGCGACATAAAGCATCGTCAGGCTGTGCAGGAAATACCACATCAGAATAAAGTTTGCCCAGGCGTGAGTGTAAGGCTTGCCCTTCACCATTCCGTACATAGGAAAAAGTAGCGGCACGACCCAGAACAGGGTGCGGAAAAGGACTGACTGCTCGCTGTAACCAGTGGCAAACTGCCACAGCAGAACACAAGCAAACAAGGCAAAGTAACTGCTAAGTGCAAGCCAGCGGTAGGTGCGGATCTCTTTCGTCATAAATTCCTCTAGTGCTGGTTGGTGCGCAGACCAAAAGCGGCTTTGGCGACCCGGGCGCCAAGTTCTTCTGCCAGGGCCAATTCGTGCTGACTAAGGCGTGAGCCGGCTGCATGCTCAACATGAGAGGCTCCATAAGGGGTACCGCCTGAGGTGGTTTGCTGCAGGCCCGGCTCAGTATAGGGAATGCCAAGGACCATCATCCCGTGATGGAGCAGGGGCACCAGCATTGAAAGCAAAGTGCTTTCCTGGCCACCATGCATCGAACTACTCGAGGTAAAGACGGCCGCTGGCTTGTCCACCAAAGCGCCACGCAGCCACTCTCGTGAGGTTTGCTCCCAGAACTTCTGTAAACCGCTATGCATATGACCGAAGCGGGTTGGACTGCCCATGATCAGAGCGTCGCAGTCCTGCAGCTCTGCAGTGGAAAGCGCCAGGTCCCGGGCACTGGCAGCATCGTCATCGCTGGCTATAGTGCGCAGCAAGGGCTCAGCGCCGGCTTTGCGCACGCCATTGGCGATGGCATCAGCGAGTTGCTGTGTGCTGCCATTGCGGCTGTAGTACAAAATCATGATGGTTGGCTGTTCGCTGCTGCGCACTTAAAGGATCTCCTCAACGGCTTCTGGTGGGCGGCCTAAACGTGCTTTCGAACCTTTGACTACAATCGGTCGTTCGATGAGTTTTGGATGGCTTAACATGGCTTCAATCAGTTTGCTTTCATCCTCCTCGTCTTTGAGGTTTAGCTCTTTGTAGGCCTCTTCTTTGGAGCGCATGAGCTCGCGAGCCGAGACGAATCCCAGTTTACGTAACAGGCCTTGAATATCCTCCGCAGTGAGCGGCTCTTTCAAATATTCGATAACCTGCGGCTTGATGCCTTTATCTTCAAGTAACGCCAGAGTTTGACGGCTTTTGGAACAACGAGGGTTGTGATAAATGCTAACTTCAGACATGCTAACTTCCTTCAAAATACTCGATTAAGAGATAGCATAAGGGAATCAGTATGTGTTGTCGATTTTTGTCAGTTGTTCGTATCTCGCTGGTGGCGCTGGTTTTGGCGGCATGTAGTCCAGCGCCAGATTTTCATACTAATCAGGGACAGCAACATCGCTGGCAGGATTTACAGGGTGATTATGTGATTGTGAACTACTTCGCCGAGTGGTGCGCCCCTTGTTTGCGTGAGTTACCTGAACTGAATGCTTTTTATGCTGACTATGGTCAGCAAGTGAAGCTCTTTGGGGTAAGTTTTGATGGTCTGGATAATGCTCAGTTGGCGCAACTGCGCGACGACTATGCAATTGAGTTTCCATTAATTCTGAACGAGCCGCCGGCGAATTTGCCGTTTCCGGCACCGACCATGTTACCTGCCACCTATGTGATCACCCCGGAGGGTGAGGTCAAAGGTCCGCTACTGGGCGAACAAACTGAAGCCAGCTTGTTACGGGCCATAGGTGCTGACGAAGCTGACGGTTAGCCCAGCTTTTCCAATTGCCGTTGCATTGCCATCAGCTGTTCGATGCGCGCTTGAAGGCGGCGCTGCTCCAGGGTGGTCGAGCTTTGCGCATGGGCATTGTGCAGGCTGTTAATGGCCTGATCAAACTGACCATGCAGTGCCAGCAACTCGGCCCGGGCTTCATGCATATTACTGGTGTCACCGCGGCGCCGGTATGCGTCGACCAATAGTGACATGGCAACGGTATTGGTGGACTCCCGTATCAGGAAGTCACGAAGCAATTTAATCGCCAGATCCAGTTGCCCGGCTTGCATGGCAGCATTGGCAAAGTTGATGGTGACGGTGCGTTCGTTAGGCATGCGCTGATAAGCCTGTTCCAGCATTGTCAGAGCTTCATCAAAGCGTTGTTGCGCTAGCAATATGTCGGTCTGCACATCCAGATAAAACGTATTATAAGGTGCTTTTTCCAGCAGCGGCGCAAGTGCCTCAGCGGCCTGTTGCGGTTGGTCAGAGTCAAGCAACAGGATGGCAAGACCATATTGCGCGGCGGTGGCGATGTCTGGGTTTGAACTTTGCATGTCGTTGCGCGCAGCAGTTTCGTTGTAGCGGCCAATATGCCGCGTCAGCACCCGATATTTTGCCAGCCAGTAACTGAGCTCGTTGCGGCGCACTTCCATGTTTTGCTTTAAGCGCTCAGCTCGTATACGGGTGTCAGCGATCCTTGACTCGCTCAGCGGGTGCGTAAGCAGCATTTCTGGCGGCTTACTCGCATAACGGTATTTTTCTGCGAGGCGACCGAAAAAATCCGGGGCGCCCATGGGGTCGAAGCCTGATTGCGCGAGGATGTCAATCCCGATACGGTCAGCCTCTTGTTCAAATAATCGGGTGTAATTAATACTGCGTTGTTGCATCCCGGCCATGCTTGCTGAAATTGCAGCCATGCCCAACTCCGGATTGACAATGCCTAACAGGATAGAGCCCAACATAGTGGCAATAGCGGCGGGGCCGCTGCGCTCCATGGCATCCATGTTACGCACAATGTGTCGTTGTGAGACGTGCGCGATTTCATGGGCAAGAACCGAGGCAAACTCTGACTCATTGCGGGTTTCCGCAATTAACCCGGTATTCATACCGATATGACCGCCAAAGAATGCGAAGGCATTAATCTGATCTTGATTGACCCAAAAAAACTTGAAGGGAAAATTGACATCGCTGGTATTGCGGACCAGTCGGGTCCCGACATCGTGTAGATAGGCATTGAGCACTGGATCGCCGACCACAGGCGCAGACGCTCGGATCTGCCGCATGTACATATCACCGATGGCAAGCTCGCGGTCGATAGACATCACCGCGCCGCCGGCGGTACCGATATCAGGTAAACGGGTTTGTTGGGCAGCGGCAGTTGACACTGACAACGCAAACAGCAAACCGATGGTCAAGGCCGCACAACGCGACAACAACGAATACAACATAAACTTCCCTAGCAACTACGGCTTCTTGATAGAGTTTACTATAGGTAAAAGGTTCCCGCTTTTGAATAGTTTAAATTGTATAAAGCGTTGGAACACAGCTATCATGTGGTTCAGCAACTTATTTGAGTAAATCTACGGAGATTTCAGCGCAATGTGGGACTATTTGAAAGCCTGGTACCAACGCAAGTTCTCTGATCCAGATGCAATTACGTTATTTTTGCTTATTGCAGCGCTGTTCTTACTGATTTTATTTTTTGGTAACTTGTTGGCGCCGATTTTGGTCGCGGTCGCACTTGCCTACCTGCTGGACTGGCCGGTGCAGCGACTGCAAAATATGGGGTTTGGCCATACCCTGGCAGCGGTTATCGTCTTCACCCTGTTTATCGCATTAAACGTTCTGCTCATTTTGTTTTTAGTGCCCGTGATCTGGCAGCAGAGTGTCGCCTTAGTGAGCGAATTGCCGGAGATGTTCAGTGAAGTCAGAAAATTACTGAATCAGCTGCCGGAATTGTTTCCCGGTTACATTAGCGAAACCAATATTCATCAGATGATGGATACCATTAACCAGCGCGCCATCGCCTTTGGGGAAACCCTTATCAGTCAGTCGTTGAGCCGCTTGATTGGTATCATGGCACTGCTGATTTACCTCATCGTGGTGCCACTGCTGGTGTTTTTTATGCTCAAGGATAAACGCGAGTTACTGGGGCATTTAAGCCGGTCATTACCAGCAAACCGGCGCCTCATTTCGCAAGTCAGTGATGAAATGAATCTGCAGATCATGAATTACATCCGCGGCAAGGCGATTGAAGTCGTGATTGTAGGCGGTATTACTTACATCGGTTTTGCCTTATTCGATTTACGTTACGCCGCGCTGTTGGCAGTCCTTGTTGGCTTCTCGGTACTCATCCCCTATATCGGTGCCGCAGTGGTGACCTTACCGGTGGCGTTGGTCGGATTGTTTCAATTTGGCTGGAGCGCAATGTTTGCCTATGTCATGATCACTTATCTGATTATTCAGGCGCTTGATGGTAATTTATTAGTGCCACTGCTGTTTTCGGAGGCGGTGAGTCTCAATCCCGTGTACATCATTGCTGCGGTGCTGATTTTTGGTGGGTTATGGGGCTTCTGGGGAGTCTTCTTTGCAATTCCACTGGCGAGTCTGGTGAAGGCGGTAATTACGGCACTGTCGACGCCTACGCCGGTTTCACCTGCTGCAGAGGATCCACCGGCGCCACTCAGTAAGAATTAACTTTCTGCGAGCTTATCGAGGACCACCTGATGGTGGTCTTTGGTTTTAAACTTATCAAACACTTCTGCTACCGTACCGTCCTGATTAATCAAGAAGCTGGTACGGTGGATGCCGTCATATTCGCGGCCCATAAACTTCTTCGGCCCCCAGACACCAAACGCATCCGCTACTGCATGGTCTTCGTCGCTTAACAGGGTAAAGTTGATCTCATCCCGTTCGGTGAATTTGGCCAGACGCTTGGGCGCATCGGGACTAATCCCAACCGTCACCACGTCATGTTTTTCCAGCTCTTGCTGATGGTCCCGTAACTGTTGTGCCTGCACAGTGCAGCCAGGCGTCATGGCTTTTGGATAGAAGTAGACCAGAACTTTGCCTTTTTTTAATAAATCCGTAAGTGCGACCTGCTGTTCATTGGCATCACGTAGGGTAAACTGTGGTGCTTTATCTCCAACTTTTAACATGTTCATAATTATCCTCGTACGATTGCAGGTAGAATAGTGAATGCTGGCGCTTATCTTAAGCAAACAAAATGCTTAACGCAAAGGCCGCACCCCTTGTCTTTGTAACCGTACAAAAGTACCATTGTCGCCTTAAAAAAGATCAGGAGCTGGAATGTTAACAGGTAGCATTGTCGCATTGGTGACGCCTTTTACTGAGCAGGGTAACGTGGATTACACAGCTCTGGAGGAGCTTGTCAACTGGCATATAGAGCAGGGAACTGACGCAATTGTTGCTATGGGGACGACGGGCGAGTCACCCACCATGAACCACGACGAGCATATTTTGGTGGTCAGTGCGGTCTGTGAACTGGCAGCCGGTCGTATTCAGGTGATTGCTGGCAATGGCTCGAATGCTACCGCAGAAGCTGTTTACCTGACCGAACGTATGGCGCACTTGCCACTGGCAGGTTTCCTGAATGTTAATCCCTATTACAATAAACCCTCTATCCGCGGTTTAGTGGAGCATTATCGAGCTTGCTGCAGCGTCAGTGATTTACCCCAACTGCTTTATAACGTACCCGGCCGTACCGGGGCGGATCTCTCTCCTGAAGATGTAGCAGAGCTTGCCGAAATTCAGAATATTGTCGGTATTAAAGAAGCGACGGGAGATGTTGACCGGGTCGCTGAATTACGCAGGCTTTGTGGCAGTAACTTCATTCTGTTAAGCGGCGATGACCCGACCAGCTGTGACTTTTTGCTGGCCGGCGGCAACGGCGTAATTAGCGTAACGGCCAATGTGATGCCAGCGCAAATGAAAGAAATGGTCACCGCAGCCTGCACCGGACAAGCCGAACGGGCCCAGCAAATCGATGCTGAGATGCAGGCAGTGCATGAGGCAATGTTTGTCCAGGCGAACCCTATTCCTGTGAAATGGGCGTTAAGCTGCATGGGGAAAATCGAACCGAATTACCGGTTGCCGATGACGGCTCCGGAACTTCCGCAACAACAACATATCGAACAAACATTAAAACAAGCCGGATTAATCAGCGCGGAGCACGAATGAAATTTTCTCATATTGGAATCTTAAGTATTACCTCACTGGCATTAGCGGCCTGTAGTTTTACCCCTCGTGAACAAGCTGAAGGTAGCTTCGACTACACCAAGAAGGAACTCGTTGAGCCGCTCCAGCCAGCGCCAGGTAAACAGGTTCCGCAATCGACCAATCGCTATAATGTGCCTGAGACTGAGGTGGATGGCGCCGTTGGCAAGAATATTAATATTATTGCTCCGGTATTGGTTCGCGCCACGGCCGCTGGCAGTCGTCCAAGCCAGGCAGTTGGCATTACCGCCGTCGATTTTTCTGAACTCGAAGGGATGGATGACTTGCCTAGCTTTACCTGGCAGGAAGTCAAAGATACCTTGCAGCGGAAAAATATTGCGATTGAAGAAGAAGTCGACGAGCAACGACTCAAGACCGGCTGGGATGCTGAGCGTCTGGAAGTCGGCGAAGATGAACTGGAAGTTGTGATTGAACGCCGTTACGAAGTTTTGCTCGACGTTCCTGATCACCGCCGTCTGGTGACGCTTGAAGTGAATATGATCGACAAACGCGAATCCGGTCCTGGTCGGGGTGTGTTGCCGTCAGGTGTTGCCGATACCAATGCGGAAGCCCGTCTGCTAAACAGCATGATTAATGAAATTGCCGTACGCCAGCAGGGTATTTTCAAAGCGGCGGAAGAAGCAGCGGTGGTCAATGTCGAGCCAACCTTTAATGATAAAGGCTACCCAGCGTATAAGATCGATATTGGCTTTGATGCGGCCTGGCCTCTCATGGCTGATGTGATTGAAAACCTTGGCTTTGAAATTGAGGACCTGGATCAGTCGCAAGGCATGTACTACACCAATTACTTACGCGACACAGGCTTGAGCCTGTTCTTCTGGAACTCGCGTAATGAGGGCAAGCTGGACCTGCCTGATGGTGACTATCAGATTAACGTAAAAGGTGATGGTGACGAAACTGTCATTACAATTTTGCGTGATGAACAACCTTTGACTGCAGCTGATATCGATCGTTTATACGGTCCGGTTGCTGCTGAAATTCGTCAGCGTAGCGCGCTGTAACTTGTGATTTAGCTGGAGAACCTGCTGCTCATGGAAAAACGTACTGAACTTTATCGTGGCAAGGCTAAAACGGTCTACACAACCGATGATCCGGAGCGTTTGATTTTACACTTCCGTAACGACACGTCCGCGTTTGATGGTGAAAAGGTCGAGCAGCTGGATCGTAAAGGCATGATCAATAATAAGTTTAATAACTTTATTATGGACAAGCTAGAGGCTGCCGGCGTGGCCACGCAAATTGATAAAGTGCTCAGTGATACGGAAACCCTGGTCAAGCGACTGGATATGATTCCGGTGGAGTGCGTGGTACGCAATTATGCGGCAGGCAGTCTGGTGCGCCGCCTGGGCGTCGAAGAAGGGCAAGAGCTGAGCCCGGCAACCTTCGAACTATTTCTGAAAAACGATGCTTTGCACGATCCGATGATCAACGAAACGCACGCCGTAGCATTTGGTTGGGCGACTGCTGAGCAACTGGCGCAAATGAAGTCACTGACCTTTAAAGTGAATGACGTATTGAAGCAGCTGTTTGATGACGCCGGTATGCTGCTGGTCGACTTCAAACTGGAATTTGGCGTGGCTGCGGATGGCAGTATCGTGCTGGGTGATGAGTTTAGTCCTGACGGCTGCCGGTTGTGGGATAAAGAAACCCGTAAAAAGCTCGATAAAGATCGTTTCCGCCAAGGTTTAGGTGGTGTCGTCGAAGCCTACGAAGAAGTCGCGAACCGTCTAGGGGTTGCGCTTTAATCGTCGTTCGCGGAGGGTTTGGAGGAGTCCTGCTCGTCTTTCGTCTTCGCATCTGACTCTGAATGCCGTTGCTTGAGCGACGGCATTTTCATGTTTGCGGTATGCTTAAGCAGCATCAGGTTGCCAATCACAACCCCAAACACCAGCGCTAGAATTAACCAAAAAGCCATCCGCTGTCCTCCCGTTGTCCATTAACATCACAAATAGTGTCGATATAGCGCTCTTTGAGTTCCGCCAAGCGCGACAGAACGTACTCTTTACCGCCGATATCGGCGTTACTCAACACCTCAGTTAACACCTCGAGCGAGAGCTGCTGCTGAGCTTGCACGGCCAGGGCGCGGTAGCTTAAATGCCAGGGCTCAGCGGCAACACCGCCAATATAGCGCCGGTAAGGAAAGAAAAAGCCGAAGTCGTGGGCATGCGCTTGCAACCACAGTGCAAGTTCATGACAAGGGCCGCCTTCGTCATACTCTTCAGGTATAAGTTGCAACTGCCGCTCACCTGCAGCGAAGGGGCGGGGGTCGTAGACATCGAGATCCGTTCCCCAGTGATGGCGGCTGGCGCCGGGCAATGCCGACCAGGTCATGATAGCGTCGACAATTTCGCCGGGGCTCAGACTCTGGTAATCAAGCTGCGCACCGTCAGTATTGTAGAGCGGTGCCTCGCCATAATATTTGCGGTTCCAGATGGCTTGCTGGCGCTGAAAATCACGAAAGCCCGAAGCGATGTCAAGCGCCAGGCCGGCCTCTGCTGCGGCCTTGTGCATAGCCGCGTAGGCTGCGAAAACCGGAGCTTGTAACTGCACAGTCGGACGACAGAGTTTATCGGCGACCAGATGTGTGGTGCTTTGTCCGGTAAGCTCAGCGACCGTTAGCATAACAATTGCTCCAGAATCTCTTCGTAAATATCAGTCAACTGCACCAAGTGCTCCATTTCAACACACTCATTCACTTTATGGATGGTGGCATTGACCGGCCCCAGTTCCACCACCTGGGCCCCGGTGGGAGCAATGAAGCGGCCATCAGAAGTGCCGCCTGCAGTGGATAACAGAGTTTCATGGCCAGTCACCTTGTGAATCGCGGCGCTCGTCGCTTTGATTAATTCACCTTCAGCAGTCAGAAACGGCTCACCATTCAGCTTCCAGTCTAGCGCATAATCAAGCTGATGAGCGTCCAGAATTGCGATGACTCGCTGCTTGAGTTGTGCGGCCGTGCTTTCGGTACTAAAGCGAAAGTTGAAACTGACATGAAACTCGCCTGGAATCACATTGCCTGCGCCGGTGCCGGCATGAACATTGGAGATCTGAAAACTGGTAGGGGGAAAAGACGCATTGCCCTGGTCCCATTCTGTAGCCGCCAGCACGGCCAGCGCAGGCGCTGCCTTATGTACCGGGTTTTCCGCCAGGTGCGAGTAAGCAACATGCCCCTGAATACCAAAGACTCTGAGCTCTGCGGACAACGAGCCACGCCGGCCGTTTTTGACAACATCGCCGAGTCTTGTGGTGCTGGAAGGTTCACCTACCAGACACCAGGTGATTTTCTCGTTGCGCGCCTCGAGTGTCTCGACAACTTTTGGCGTACCATTGATAAACGGACCTTCTTCATCACTGGTGATAAGAAACGCAATACTACCGCGGTGATTAGGATGGCGGCGGACGAAACGTTCCGCGGCGATGAGCATGGCCGCCAGACTGCCTTTCATGTCCGCTGCGCCGCGGCCAAACAAAAAGCCATTGTCCCGGGTCGGCGTAAAAGGCGGAAAGCGCCAAGCATGCTCGGCTCCAGCAGGGACAACATCGGTATGACCGGCAAAACAAAATACTGGGCCTTCGTTACCACGGCGAGCCCATAAATTTGTAGTATCAGCGAACACCATGGACTCCAGCTCGAAGCCAGCACTTTGCAGCCGTTCTCCGAGCAGCTCCTGACACCCAGCATCGACGGGCGTCACTGAGGGTCGGGCAATAAGTTGTTCTGCCAGTTGCAGGATATCCTCAGCAGCAGCATCACGGGTCATAGTTCAAGGGCCTGCTGCCATTCGGCTGATTTAAAGCCGACTAAAAGCCGTTGCTGGTGAGCCAGCACAGGGCGTTTCATCAACGTCGGGAAGCGTTGTAATAACTGCACTGCAATAACATCATCAAGTAACTGCTTTTCTTCGTCAGAAAGCTCGCGCCAGCTGGTGCTGCGTTTATTAATCAGGGTGTCGCGACCGAGCTGTTTGACCCATTCTTGCAGAGTTTCGAGCGGCAATGGTTGCTCGCGCACATCGTGGAAGTCATAATCAACACCGTGCTCATCCAGAAAACGGCGCGCTTTGCGAACAGTGTCACAGTTGGGGATACCAAAAACGGTTAATGTCATAGTGCTCTCTGTTATTCAAAAAAGGGAAGATAAACGCTATGGCTGCATTGTGACAAAAGCGCTGTGGATTCTCCACAGTTTGTGTGGATAACTCTGTGGGTTAGCTGCTGTGAAGTCAGTAAAGCTTTGATAATAAACGAATTAATGCTTTGGTTGAATGTTGACCAGGTTGGTTGAAAGCTGATCTGTCAAGTAAAACATGAAGGAAATTGAATGTCCCACTCGATTTGGCAGGTAATGCAGGCGGGTCAAAGATACGCAGCGATCTGGCCGCACCATGCGGTGGTTGCTGCCATGACGGAAACGCGAGTGGTCCCCGCGGTGAAATTTGCGGCGCAGTGGATGCCGGCAGCGGGAGTGGTTAACTTTCTGGTGCAGTGGCAGTGGTTAGGTGAAACCTTGTTACCGCAGGCCATTGTCAGCTCACTCTTTCTTTTATCACTGCCAATCCAGGGGTGGTTCTGGTTGGGCCGACGGGCATTGAGTGAACTCGATCCGAGACTGAAACACTGGTATCTGGAACTGGCGCAAAAACTCTCGGTGCAGCCGCGCAGCAAGCCCACGCGAATGGACCTGGCACGACTGCTGCGAAAAGCGCTGGACGAGTTACCGCCGGATCAGCATTAAAGCTTGAATTCACTCCAGATGGGGGCATGATCAGAAGGTTTTTCAATACCCCGCAGGTCATAATCAATACCTGAATCGACCAGCTGACTGGCAAGTGCTTCGGTGGCAAGGATAAGGTCGATGCGCAGGCCGCGATTATCATTGAAGCCCCGTGAGCGATAGTCAAACCAGCTAAACTGATCCTGCACTTCCGGGTGCTGCAGTCGGTAGGTGTCGACCAGCCCCCAATCAAGCAGGGTATTCAGCCATTCCCGTTCTTCCGGTAAGAAGCTGCACTTGCCGGTACGCAACCAGCGTTTGGCATTGTCTGCGCCGATGCCGATATCGCAGTCCTGGTGGGAAATATTTACGTCTCCCATCACCACAACTTTTTGCTGAGGATCTAACTCAGTGTGCAGGTAATGCATCAAGTCAGCATAAAACTTTTGTTTTGCCGGAAACTTCAGTGGGTGATCGCGGCTTTCGCCTTGCGGGAAGTAACCGTTAAGAACCCGCACGCGGCTACCGTCTGTGTGTACAAAGTCACCCATAATCATACGGCGTTGTGCATCGTCTTCATCGGTAGGAAAACCGAACTGTGGATTTTCCAGCGGCTGTTTACTTAACAGGGCCACACCATAATGCCCTTTTTGTCCGTGATAAATGACGTGGTAGCCAAGCGCTTCAACATCTGCCAACGGAAACTGGTCATCATGGACCTTGGTTTCCTGTAACCCGATCACATCAGGCTGGTGTTTTTCAATAAGTGCTTGCAGCTGATGCAGCCGTGCACGAACGCCATTGATATTAAAAGAAATAACCTTCATAAACGTCTGTTTCCCGTCGCCGTTAAGGTACTGAATTAGAAGTACTGCCAAGCATACCAGAAGCCCATAACAGGTGCGACAGTCAGGGTGTAGTGGCGCTGCATTTTTGGGTATACTGAACGTAATAAGTGTAAAGAATAATTATCCAATGGAGAGAAAGGGCGATGGCAACCAACTGGTTGCAGTTACGTGCCGGCAAACGTGCGTGGTTGCAGATAAAAGAACAAGGTCTAAGCGAAGATGCAGTGCAACTTCTGGTAGGCGCGTCCGGCGGCCCCAAATGGTTTGTGCTGCAAGGGCTTGATCGTTACTTGTTCGGCGAGTTTTTTGCCGATCGGAAAGAACACCTGGATTTGCTGGGAACTTCGGCAGGCGCGTGGCGCTTTGCGGCTCTGGGGCAAAAAGATCCTGTTGCCGCCAGTGAGTTGTTTTGTCGCTTATACAGCACCCAGACCTACAGCGCCAAGCCAGATGTGCAGGAAATTACCGATGAAGCACGTAAGCTTCTGGCCGAGTATATTCCCGATAATGCTGTGCATGACATCCTCAGTCAGGATAAATTTCGCCACCACTGGATAGTGGCTCGCTGCCGGGGGATGACGGCGAGCGAAGGCAAACGCCAGATTCTGGGTCTACTGACTTCTGCTGCCGCGAACTCGGTCAAGCGCAAATGGCTGGGTAAGTTTTATGAGCGCGTGATTTTTCATCATCCAGCGTCTCCGGCCGCTTTTGCTGAACACTGGAACGATTTACCGACCCGCTTTGCCACCTTATCCGAAGCAAACTTTAAGCCAGCGTTGTTAGCCACGGGCTCCATTCCGATGGTACTCGAGGGCGTGCGCGATATCCCTGGTGCCCCCGCCGGGATTTATCGCGATGGTGGGGTAACTGATTACCACTTTGATCTGAATTTTGATGGCGTCGAGGGATTGGTGCTCTATCCGCATTTTCACCAGGAAGTGATTCCAGGCTGGTTTGACAAGAACTTAAAAAAGCGGCGAACAACCGGGGCGCAATGGCCAAATGTGATCCTTTTAACGCCAACGCAAGAATTCATTGATGCATTACCATTCGGTAAAATTCCTGACCGTACAGACTTTGCCAAACTTGATGCCGAGCAACGCATCAAATATTGGCAGCAAGCGGTGGAACAGGGGAAATGGATGGCCGACCAACTCCATGAATGGATTGCCACGGATAAAATCCGCGACACCATTGAGTTATGGACCTAATAGTAAGAGGTAAGGCATGAAGTATCGTGGATATTCAGATTTTTCGCACGGACAAACAGACCGCATTGGCGTGCTGGTCACCAATCTTGGTACGCCGGACGCGCCAGATACACCATCGCTGCGGCGTTATTTGAAAGAATTTCTGGCCGACCCGCGCGTGGTCGAGGTCCCTCGGGCGCTCTGGTGGTTGATTCTCAACGGTGTCATTTTGCGCATTCGCCCGAAACGCTCGGCGGCAGCCTATAAAACGGTGTGGACGGAACAAGGTTCACCGTTACTCTTTCATACTCAGGAGCAAGCTAAGCAGCTGCAGAAGTCGCTGGCGGAGGAGTATGGCGATGATGTAGTGGTGCGCTTTGCCATGCGTTATGGGTCACCAGCGATGAGCGATGTCATTGATGAAATGCTCCAGTCGGGCGTCCGTAAACTTGTGTTGTTCCCCTTGTATCCGCAGTATTCTGGCGCGACCTCTGGCTCAACCTTTGATGCTTTGGCGCAAGAGTTTATGCAGCGACGTTGGCTTCCGGATTTTCGTTTTATCAGCCACTACCACGACGATGCTGGCTATATCGATGCCTGTGCCCAGCAAATTGAAAGTTTCTGGCAGCAGCATGGTCGTCCGCAGAAACTTATTTTCTCTTATCACGGTGTGCCGAAAAAGTATCTTACCCAGGGCGACCCCTATCATTGTGAATGCCACAAAACATCGCGTTTGATTGCAGAGCGGCTAGACTTAGGAAAAGACGACTACCTGACTACTTTCCAGTCCCGCTTTGGTCGTGAGGAGTGGTTGCAGCCCTACACCGATGAAACGCTTAAGGCGCTTCCTGATGCCGGAGTGAAAAACGTGCAGGTGTTTTGTCCTGGCTTTAGTGCTGATTGCCTTGAAACGATCGAAGAAATTGGTGAAGAAAATCGCGAGTACTTTGCGGAGGCGGGCGGCGAACACTACGCTTATATTCCAGCGCTTAACTCGACTGTTGAGCACATCAATGCCCTCACTGCGATCGTTAAACGGGAACTGAAGGGTTGGAGCCTGGACCACGATGAAACTGCCCGTCAGCGTCGTGCGGCAGCCCGTCAACAACACTATGGTGAACTGAACAATCCGGATGAGAGCACTTAAACCAGAGGAGCTGTCAGTAAAATGACAGAGGAAACAGCACAAGGACGATTAGCGACCGCCATTGATCCACTTGTTGCCGAGCATGACGGGGACAGTGGCGTGATTCCTTTGGTGGATTCGCTGGAGGCCTTTGCTGCGCGAGTTCTGCTGGCCCGGCAGGCAGAGTACCGCCTGGATATCCAATATTACATCTGGCGTCAGGATATTACCGGCACCTTGCTTTTCGAGGCTCTGCATGAAGCGGCCGAGCGCGGGGTAAAGGTGCGCCTGCTGCTTGACGATCACAATACCGCGGGGCTCGACGCCACTTTAATTGGTTTGCATCAGCACCAGAATATAGAAGTCCGTTTATTTAATCCGTTGAAGTTACGGCGTCCACGGTTCCTGAACTATATTTTCGATTTCCGCCGGGTTAACCGGCGTATGCACAATAAGTCCTTTGTGGTGGATGGGCGCGTGGTAATAAGTGGCGGCCGTAATATTGGTGATGAATACTTTGGCGCCACCAGCGACGTGCTCTTTACGGATCTTGATGCGTTGCTCATCGGCCCGGTGGTTGCCGATGTGGAAAATGATTTTCAACGTTACTGGGATTGTGAGTCATCCGTGCCGCTTGAGCGTCTCTTTACGCTAACTAAGCCGCGGGATTTGTCGGCGCTGCGCGCTATCGCCGAGCGTTACGAGCAGGATCCGCGCGCGCAAGCGTTCATGAAAGCCATAGAAGAGCTGCCGTTTATGCAGGAACTGCAGCGCCAGCAATTAGATATTTACTGGACGCCAACGCAACTTGTGAGTGACTCTCCAGCCAAAGCTCTCGGCCGCGCGAAGCCCCAACAAATGGTTGCGCATCAGCTGCAACAAGCAATAGGCACCCCCCAGTCCCATGTGACCCTGGTTTCGCCTTACTTTGTGCCCACCCAGGCTGGGGTTAACGAGCTCATCGCAATGGCCGACCGCGGTGTCGATATTGTTATTCTGACGAACTCATTGGCGGCCACCGACGTCGCCATCGTACACGCCGGTTACGCCAAATGGCGGCGACAGCTGCTGCAGCACGGGATTCAGTTATTCGAATTGCAACGGTTATCCCCTCTGGCCAGACGCGAACAACGGAAAGAACGTCGTCAGCGGTTAAAAGGGAAAGAACGTTTTGGTAGCTCTGCTTCGAGTTTACATGCGAAAACCTTGATGGTGGATCTGGATCGGGTGTTTGTTGGCTCATTGAACTTCGATCCCCGTTCTGCGGCGATAAATACTGAGCTGGGATTTGTCATGCACAGTACTGAACTTGCTGAACGCATCGACGATGCTATCACTGAAACTTTGCCGCATTATGCCTATCAATTGAAATTGTTTAAGAATAAAGTGGTTTGGGTGGAGCGTTTGGGGAAACAACGGACCTGTTACAGTTCCGAACCCGGAGCTTCTATCTGGCGCCGCTTGGCGGTTCGAATTCTCGAACGTCTGCCGATTGAGCGCCTGCTATAAAGCTTTCCTTAGATCGGGAGTGGACGTGATGCGATTAACCTTTTTGGGCGGCAGTGAAACCGTCACCGGTTCAAAATACCTGTTAGAGACCGAGAGTACCCGGGTACTGGTAGATTGTGGTTTGTTCCAAGGCTATAAGTGGTTGCGGGAGCGCAACCGTCAGCCGCTTCCATTAGGCATCAATGAAGTCGATGCCATAGTTCTTACCCACGCCCATCTGGATCATTCAGGCTTCGTTCCCGTGCTTTATAAAAACGGTTTTCGCGGGCCGGTTTACGCGCACTACGGGACCGTGGGACTGTGCCAGATCCTCTGGCCTGATAGTGGCCGCATTCAGGAGGAGGATGCAAAGTTTTATCAAAAACATGGTCTCAGCCGCCACGCAAAGCCGGAGCCGCTTTATGACGAGGAGACCGCCGAACAGGCATTACGGCTGATGCACGGTATTGAATTTGAGAAAAGCTTCAGCGTTGGCGATATCACCTTTACCATGCAACCGGTCGGACATATCCTCGGCGCAGCCAGCGTCATCGCTGAGCACAAAGGCGTGCGTATCGGCTTCAGTGGTGATGTCGGAAGGCCGGACGATATCCTCATGTGTCCGCCTAAACCATTGCCTGATGTAGATTACCTGCTACTTGAGTCGACCTATGGCGATCGGCGCCATAGCACTACAGACCCCTGGCAGCAGTTCGCAGATATCGTGAATGAAACCGCAGCTGCCGGCGGCGTGTTGATGATTCCAAGCTTTGCTGTGGGGCGGGCACAATTGCTGCAGCATATGTTGGTCACTCTGATGGCAGAGGGGCGCATCCCGCGCTTACCAATATTTCTGGATAGTCCCATGGCGATTAGCGTGTCTGATCTTTATGCTGAACATCATGATTATCATCGCCTGAGTGCAGGGCAATGTGCTGCACTTGAGCAATCGATCCTCTACACCCACAGTGTCGATGAGTCCAAAGCTATTGCCTCACAGGGCGCGCCACACATTATCATCGCCGGCAGTGGTATGGCGACCGGCGGCCGCATTTTACATCACTTCAAACATTGGCTCGGTGATCATCGCAGCACCGTGCTGTTTAGTGGCCACCAGGCGGGCGGCACACGTGGTGCGAAAATGGCGCAAGGGGTAGAGCGTATCAAAATCCACGGTCAGTGGATTCCAGTGAAAGCCAGAATCCGTCAGCTCGACGGGCTTTCCGGTCATGCGGACTATGTTGAGCTAGAGCAGTGGCTGGCACAGTCAGCGCTGAGTAAGGATACCAAGATCTATCTGGTGCATGGTGAGCCGGATGCGTTAGAAGCTTTATCGGATCACTTGAAGCAAACTACCAGTTACGATATGCACATTGCGGCCTATCGTCAGGTCCTGCATTTTAAAACCGGCGCTTAGGCGACAAATATCATCACCACTGCGGTGGTAATGACTGCCAGCATGACATTGAGGACTAAGCCCTCGCGTGCCATTGCTTTTACTGTGAGCCGCTCCGATGAAAACACAATAGAATTGGGCGGCGTCGCCACCGGCATGCAAAAGGCAGTGCTACAGGCAATGGTGGCTGGGATCATTAATAATTCCGGTGGCAGCTCCAGGGCAACAGCGGCCGCAGCCATGATCGGCATGAGCAGAGTTGCGGTGGCGGTGTTAGAGGTCACCTCAGTAAGAAAGGAGACGCTCAGGGTCAGACAGAAGATAAGTAACCAGATGGGCAATCCGCCGAGACCGGTCAATGCTTCCCCGATACGCACACTCAAACCACTACTAATAAACCCTTGCGCCAGCGCGATACCGCCGGCAAACAGCAGTAAGATTCCCCATGGAATGCTGACCGCGGCTGACCAAGTAAGTAAGGGCTGCCCTTTTTTGTCGCGCACTAAAAACATCATTATAACGCCAGCAATAGCTACAGTCGCGTCGCCGAGATAGGTCAAGCCGCTCCAGGCTGTCCAGCCGCCAAAAGGAGTGGTGCGGGTGATCCACAAGAGCACGACCACACCGAAAATAACCAGCACACGCTTTTCTGCGCTTTGCATTTGACCGGGACGGGGAATGTTCAGCTCGACATCGTTACGGACATGGCGTGCCAGCCACCAGGCCATCAGCGGGATGCTAACAATCACCAGTGGCAAACCGATGGCGAACCATTCGGTGAATGCAAAGGGTACTCCCGTAGAGGCCTCATACACCGATGCGAAAATCAGGTTAGGCGGTGTGCCGACTAAAGTGGCAATACCGCCCACTGATGCAGAATAGGCCAAACCGAGCAATAACGCGCGTTGAAACGGCGCATCATCACAGGCATCAGCGAGTGCCAACGCAACAGGAAGTAACGCCAGTACGGCAGCGGTATTCGAGATCCACATCGATAGCAAGGCGGTGGCGAGCATGAAGGCAAAAATCATGCGTTTGCCATGGCCGTTGCCGACGTAATGGACAAGTGTGAGCGCAAGTCTTCGATGCACACCGCTCATCTCGACCGCTTTAGCGAGCATAAATGCCGCCATAAACAGCCAGATAATGGGGTTTCCCAGCGCGCCGGAGACCTCATTCAGGGGGGTAATCGCACCCAGTGGCAGCAGCACAAAGGGCAACAAGGAGGTCACTGGCAACGGCAGCGCCTCAGTTATCCACCACCAGGCGATCCAGAGTGTGGCTGCCAGGGTCCAGGCTGCGGGATGCGCAAAGCCAGCTTTCGACTGCACGACAAAATAAAGAATCACCGCGGCGAGCGGTGCTAAAACCAGGTGCCATTTTTGCGTACTGTGCATCGTTTGCATGTAATGAACCACTAAAAATCGAATCGCTAGAGACTAGCAAACAACTGTGCTATATGAAATTTTCTGCGCAACGTAGCTAAAGTAACTTAAGCTAGAAATTCCATAAACTCAGCTAACGGCATGGGTTTAGCAAAATAAAAGCCTTGCCCATAGTTGCAACCCAGTTCCGCCAGGCGAACGGCCTGTTCTTTGGTTTCGATGCCCTCTGCAACCACTGCAATATTAAGTTGGCGGGCAACCGCCAGGATGCCGCGTACAATTGCTTCATCGCTGGGTTTGCTGATGATGTCCTGAATGAAGGCGCGGTCGATTTTAAGCTTGTCGAGGGGCAGTTTCTTCAAGTAACTCATACTGGAGAAGCCCGTGCCAAAATCATCAATCGCCATCGACAGCCCTGCTTGGCGAAAGCGATTTATCAACGCGATGGCGTGCTCACTGTCATCCATCAGCACACTCTCGGTGAGTTCGAGTTCAACTTGAGTATTGGTCAGGTCGTGGGCTTTAATGGTGGCGATAATTTGCTCAAAAAAGTCAGCGCGGCTAAATTGCACTGCAGATAAATTTACGCAAACCTGTAAGTCAGGTTGCTTAGCCAGCATGGTTTGCAAATCTTTACAGGCACGGGCAAAGCCCCATTGACTGGCAGGAATAATTTGTCCGGTGGTTTCAGCCATAGGTATGAACTTAGCCGGAGGCACGAATTCGCCTTCGTGAATTTGCCAGCGCATCAGTGCTTCTGCTGCAACGACCTTGCCGGATTGTAAATCGACGATAGGCTGGTAGAAGAGCTCCAGACGTTCCTGATCGATCGCTTGCTGGAACTGATTGCGTAAGTTGACATCGAGCCTTTGCTTCTGCGCAACCTGGGCCTGATAGAAAGACAGGTGGTTGCGGCCTTGTCGTTTGGCCATGCTCATTGCCGTGTCCGCCTGCTGAATCAGATCGACTGCCTGCTGCGATGGACCGCAATGCACGGCAACGCCAATACTGGCAGTCAGATAAACCTTTTGTTGTCGCACAGGGTAGGGCTCAGAGATGACTTCCAGTAAAGACTGACCTAAGGCATCAGCGGCTGACAAATCGTCTACTTTGGTAGCAATGACGAATTCGTCACCACCAAAGCGGGCAGCGAACGCCACCTCAGTCAAATTGGCCGCTAAGCGGTCAGCGACCTGTTTCAGTACCTGATCGCCTGCGGCAAGTCCCATAGCTTCATTGATGGGCTTAAACCCATCCAAATCGATAAACAAGACAACCCAATGTGGACCTCGCTGAAAGTCATGCTGTTGCTGCTCAACAATTTCACTAAGATGGCGTTCAAAGGCATAGCGGTTTAACAGTTCAGTTAAGGCATCATGTTCGGCCTGGAATGCCAGTTGGTGCTCACCGCTTACACGTTCGGTTACGTCCTGATGAACACCGACGAAATGGGTAATGGTACCTGCTGCGTCAGCCACTGGCGCAAGTTGTAATTCGTCCCAGAAACTGCTGCCATCTTTATGGTAATGCAGTACCCGAACCTTGCATTCGGTACGCTCGACCAGTGCTTTACGAACAGTTGCGACGACTTCGGGGTCGGTATCTTCGCCAATGAGGAAGTCACACGAAGAGCCGACAATTTCGTTGGTATTGTAGCCAGTCATTTTGGTAAAGGCGTCGTTCACGTAAATCACCGGATTGCTGGGGTCAGTGGCATCAGATATCACGATACCATTGGTACTGACATTCACACTGCGTTCTAACACATGAAGTTGCTCGTCTTGTTCTTTTTGCGCAGTAATATCCCTGGCGATACCAAACACGCCGGTGATTTCGCCGTTAATTTTAATAGGCAGGTTGGTCACATGAATATGCAATACCTCACCGTTGCTGGCGAACCCACGCAAGTCATAGCGACAGGTTTCACCTCGCAGAGTGCGTTGAAAGTTGGCCTCTGCATCAGCGCGATCGGCAGGCAATATGAAAGCGCTGTAGTGTGCATTGAGCACTTGATTTTCATCGGTGTGGAGTATGTCCAATACCGCCTGATTGGCACTGGTCACCATGCCGTCCCGATCGAGAGAAAAGACTGCGTCAGGATGAAAGAAAAACAACGAACTGTATTGTTGCTCATTAAGCAGTAGCTGGTTTTGCTGGTGTTGTAATTGTGCTCTTACACCGTTCAACCGCCGGCTATGGTTGGTCAGCATTTTGTTTTGCTGCGCCAGGGCCAGAAAGGCAATACAGAAAAGAAAACCGAAGGTCGCAACCAGCATGCGTAAATTTGATGCGCTGGAGAGTTCGTCGAAGGAGTATAAACTGACCGAAAGCTGTAAAGGTTCACCATAAGGAATGTGCAGCTGTGCTTCGGCAATTGAAAGCTCATTCAGATGCGGCGGTTTTGCCTCAGAAAAGCTGATGACCCGGTCATCATCTAACGCAACATAGACTTTCAGGTAGTTCGGCAGTAAGCGGGTTTCGGGATTCACCAGCTGCATCAGGTCAAATACAACGAGCAGGTAATAGCCCCGATCGGCTTCATAGCCCACCGGCAACAACATCAGGCCTAGTGGCCGTTTGCCCAAACGAAACTCATCTCTTGGCACGAGCATGCTGATACTATCGGGCGCTGAAGCGAGCCAATTCTGCACTTGTGGATGGTTCAAGTGCTCATTGTAGTCGTGGTTGCCACCACGGTGTTGTTCCCAAACTGAGATTCCGCGGTTATCCAGCAAATGAATCCCCAAATAATGGGGAATGTCACGGAGATAGGTGGCCACGTCAAACTTAGCAAAAACCGATGTCGGCGTGACCCCCAGGTGTTGCCAGCGCTCTCGTAAGCGACTTAAGACTTGAATGTTTACCTGAATGGCCTGTTGGCGCACCTTGGCAACTTTTTCAATGGTGGCAAAGGCCTCGGCGCGAATCTCCTTAATGTGACTCAGGCTTAAGCTAAACCAAACGCAGCAGATAATGGTTACAAAGGCAAAAGTTATCCAGGCAGCCGGGTTATTGTTTAAACGAAACAGTAATACCCGACTTGAGCTGCTTAATAAAAGCGAAACCCCAATCAGTAGCAAGCTCAGCGAGGCCAACGAGGTCACCGGTGGGTGTGGACCAAGATAGGCAAAGCCGTTATCGACAAAATGCAGACCCATAGCTGTCACAGCAAGCACCACCAGAAAACTGGCAAAAGTGCGCATCCAGCGCCGCTGAATTCTCTCTCTCGGATTGAGCATCAGAGTGATGCCAAGCAGCAGAAAAGCCAGCGCAACGGGAGGATAAAAGTAGGCGTCGATGGCTTTTAAGAAATCCAGATAAAAAATGGAGGCGATGGACAGATTGATGATGAGACTGTGCAAGGCTGCGAGTACGACTACGGACGCAAAGACGACCTGAATCAACCGCCGTTTCGCTGCGAGCCCAAAGAGCGCAAAAGCCACAGCGATAGCAACCACGCCTGATGTCGTCGAAATAACGCGCTCGAACGCGCTTCCTGGCTGCTCATAAAGGTTGACCGCAAGCCCGAGCAGACCGAAAAGAAAGGTCGCGCTGATGGTCACGTAAAGCGTTACGTTGACAAGAGACAGGGCAAGGCTACGACGATAGATCATGTTTGTTGTTATACTTATTTAGACACAGGCTTACTATGTGACAAAGTCAGCAGCAGGTCAACGCCTGCCGTGTCATTAACAACCGATGCTGGCCGGCACCTAAATAATCCTGTTGCAGACCCTGTTCGACGAAACCGTTTTGTCGGTAGAGCTCAATGGCGGCATGGTTCTCTGGCGCGACGCTTAACTGGATAGTTTGATAACCCAGCTGCTCCGCAATGGCCAGCCAGTGTTTGAGCAACTTTACTCCAATACCTTTGCCACGCTGTTTCGCGCTTACGAGCAGCGACATTAACCACAGTGAGTGCGGTTCACCGCCCGGGGCACCCAGACAGTAGCCAGCGACCTCTTGCTCGCTGACCGCCACCTGTAGCAGTTGTGGCCACTGATGTAAGGCTTGGAAAAAAAGCGCCTCAGGATACCCCTCGGTCTCATAATAAGCCGCTTCAAGAGCCGCCAGTGCTGCGATGTCAGCAGTACTGGCGCTGCGCAGGCTGAGCTGTTGAGCTTTACTCGCGGTAAGGGACAAGGTCAAACTGCACTGTGAAGGTGACGGGTACGACGTAGTCAATACGATCTAAGCCAGCAATTTCTCGCAATTGATTAACGCCCTCGACCAAACCGAACTCACGGGTGCTGATAAGCACCGGTTGCGACGTGGTCGCGACGATCCGATCCGAGCTTAGCTTGTTGATCTGGACAACTGCGTCAACATCAACAGCTTCACCAGCAATAAATACAGTTAAGGGTACCACTGCCGGTAAGGTGCCGAGCGTCGTGGAGGTATCGTAAAGCTCATCTGGAATTTGCGCAGTCGCAGTCACTAATGGGTACTCAGCCGAGTCAAACAGATGCTTATGCATGCGTTCGTTGCGAATGGCAATGTCGGTATCCAGACTACTTACAGGAATATTAATGGTCAGCTTACCGTCGGTCAGGTCACCATTGATTTCAGTAAACCGATGGACTTCTGCAACATGATCATTTTTGACTGAAACAAAGTGCAGACTGGAGTTTTCTGAATCCAGCTGCCAGTTTTGGGCGAGCACGGGGGCGCTGGCCAACGTGAAAGCAAGCCCCATAATTGACGAACTAAACAATGTCTTCAACATAAACACACCTCGCATTTGCTAGGAAATTTTAACCTCGTTGACTAATAATAGTAGCATATCGTGTTGATTGATCACTTGGTTTGCCAGAGCGATAACAGCAAGTGAACTTTTTTTAACCTCTTTGACGTACAACACCACGACTTTAGCAAAAAACTAAAGCGTGAAACTTCAACGAGGAGATTATCATGTTAAACGTAATGGCAATGACAAAGTGGTTAGCGGGTGCTTTGCTGGTGGCGGCAGTATCAACAACAGCAGTTGCCCATAATCATGGCAAGAAAAAAGATATCGTCGACATCGCTGCCGGTGATGATCAATTGACCACACTGGTGACTGCAGTGCAGGCAGCTGGCCTGGTAGATACCCTGAAAAGTGATGGTCCGTTCACAGTATTTGCGCCCACCAATGAAGCTTTTGCGGCTTTACCTGATGGCGTGCTGGCGAGTCTGATGATGCCAGAGAACAAATCGAAGCTGCAGGCTGTACTCACTTACCATGTGTTAGGCAGTAAAGTGATGAGCTCAGACATCGCTGGCAAGCAATTGTCGACAGCGACCGTGCAGGGTGAAGAAGTTGCTATCGACGCGACTGACGGCGTAAAAGTCGGTGGCGCAAACGTAGTGGCCGCGGATATCAAGGCCTCTAACGGCGTCATCCACGTCATTGACGCGGTGATTCTGCCGCCATCAATGCAATAACATCAGTGTTTTCCCCCTGGATATAGAGCCCCGTTTCGACGGGGCTTTTCTTTTTGTCGACAATTTTGACACCGATCATTGAAAACCCCCTTCAGAATCCGTAAAATAGCCAGCAATCTTCAAATCTGTCGACACCTGTCGATCCAGCGCAAGGCGAGCATAGTGACTGAACATCCAAATCTAATGCGCCAGGCGATTACCGCCTCTGATCGCGTCTTATTTGAAATTCAGCGTGCCATCGTGGAAGGAAGCATTCCTGCAGGTAGTAAAATCAGCGAACCAGAATTTGCCCGCCGCTTTAACGTCAGCCGGGCGCCTTTGCGTGAGGCTTTAGCGCGTCTGGAGCGCTGCCACTTGATTGAGCGTACCCCGAATGCCGGCGTGCGGGTGGTGACCTTAACGCCAGAAGGTTTGATTTCGTTGTATCAGATCCGCGAAGAACTGGAAGGTCTGGCGTGTCGCCTGGCCGCGACGCAAATGCCACAGGCTGAAATTGCCGAGCTGGCGGCCTTGCTTGATCAACATCTGTCGACACAACGCGTGCGCGAAGGTGAAAGTTACTATCAGGAAGCTGGTGATCTCGACTTTCATTACCGTGTCATCCTCGGCAGTAAAAATCCTTATTTAATTAATATGCTTTGTGATGAACTTTATTATCTTGTCCGCATGTACCGGGTGCAGATGGGGATGAATGGGCCGCGCGTATCACGGGCCTTTGACGAACACAAAGCGATTCTCAATGCCATTGCTAATCGTGATGGTGAACTTGCTGACTTATTGATGCGCCGGCATATCAGTGCATCTCGTCACAATATCGAACAACAACTGCAAGCAGAAAGGACGTAAACATGACTCATTTAGTTAGTGCAGGCGCAAAACTGCGTCAAGCCATTCAGGATGAAAACCCATTACAAATCGTCGGTACTATTAATGCCTACACCGCGATGATGGCAGAAAAAGTGGGCCACAAAGCCTTGTACCTTTCCGGTGCAGGTGTGGCAAACGCATCATTTGGATTACCGGATCTGGGCATGACCTCATTGAACGATGTGTGTGAAGATATTCGCCGCATCACAGGCGCTTCTGAGCTACCGTTACTGGTCGATGCCGACACCGGCTGGGGTGGCGCATTCAATATCGCCCGGACCGTAAAAGAGATGACCCGTGCTGGTGCAGCTGGCTTTCATATTGAAGATCAGGTTGCACAGAAACGTTGTGGTCACCGTCCTAACAAAGAAATCGTGACCCAGGCAGAAATGGTCGATCGTGTGAAAGCAGCGGTGGATGCGCGGATTGATGATCAGTTTTTGATCATGGCGCGCACGGATGCCCTGCAACAGGAAGGTCTGGAAGCGGCCATTGAACGGGCGCAAGCCTGTGTTGATGCCGGTGCTGATGCAATTTTTGCAGAAGCGGTGCATACACTTGAGCAATACGATGCGTTCACTAAGGCGCTAAATGTACCTGTTCTTGCTAACATTACTGAATTCGGTGCAACGCCGCTGTTTAATAAAGATGAGCTGGCGGATGTCGGTGTCGAAATGGTGTTGTATCCATTAAGCGCGTTCCGCGCCATGAACAAAGCAGCACTGAATGTATACGAGAGTATTCTGACCAATGGCGATCAAAAGGCTGTGGTCGATAGCATGCAGACGCGTGCTGAGCTGTATGACTTTTTAAATTACCACGCATTCGAGCAAAAGCTCGATGATCTGTTTAAGAAATAATACGCGCCGTAGTTGGCGAACGTAGTTGAATTTCGATAAGGAGCTAAAAATGGTAGACAAGAAATTAAGTGGCGCAGGTCTGCGCGGACAAGTAGCGGGTGAAACGAAACTTTGTACCGTTGGTAAAAGCGGTTCAGGCCTGACCTATGCGGGCTATGACATTAAAGAATTAGCGGAAAAAGTCAGCTTTGAAGAAGTTGCCTATTTATTGGCACATGGCGAATTGCCAAAAGCTGATGCGTTGGCGGCGTACAAAGGTCGTCTGGCAAAACTTCGCGGTTTACCGCAGTCGCTGAAAGATGTGCTTGAGCGAATTCCTGCCGATGCTCATCCGATGGATGTGATGCGTACGGGCTGTTCGTTCCTGGGTAACATTGAACCTGAGGAAGATTTTGAGCAGGCAGACGATAAGATCGAGCGCCTGTTGGCGGCATTCCCGAGCATGCTGTTGTACTGGTACCACTTCAGTCACAACAACAAGCGCATTGAGACAGCAACTGATGCTGATTCCATTGGTGCACACTTTCTGGAACTGTTGCACGGTGAGAAGCCATCCCAGTTGCACACTGATGTCATGAATACCTCACTGATCCTTTATGCAGAGCATGAATTCAACGCGTCGACCTTTACCGCTCGTGTTTGTGCGTCAACGCTGTCAGACATCTTCTCGTGCGTAACTGGCGCTATCGGCTCACTGCGCGGTCCATTGCATGGCGGTGCGAACGAAGCGGCCATGGAACTGATTGAAGACATGGAAGATGCTGATGACGCAGAGAAAACGCTGATGGGCATGCTTGAACGTAAAGAAAAAATTATGGGCTTCGGTCACGCGGTTTATCGTGAATTCGACCCGCGTAATGACATTATTAAAGCCTGGTCTGAAAAGCTGGCGAAAGAAAACGGCGACACCCGCTTGTACGATGTGTCCGTGCGTTGTGAAGAAGTGATGTGGCGCGAGAAGAAATTGTTCCCGAATGCGGATTTCTTCCATGCCTCTGCTTATCACTTCATGGGCATTCCAACCAAATTATTCACCCCGATCTTCGTCATGTCACGGGTCACAGGTTGGACAGCACATGTGAAAGAGCAGCGTGCGAATAACCGTATTATTCGTCCAAGTGCCGATTACATCGGCCCTGAGCCGCGTCCAGTGCCAGCACTTGATGAGCGCTAAGACGTTGCCAGCGAAGGAGTTTATTGATGTTTAACGAAGCGTATCGCAAGCAGTTGCCGGGTACCTCGCTGATGTACTATGACACGCGTCAGGCGGTCGAGGACATTGAGCCAGGCGCTTATGACAAACTGCCGTATACTTCTCGAATCTTAGCGGAAAATTTAGTGCGCCGGTGTGAGCCGGCGCAACTGACCGACGCTTTGGGTCAGTTGATTTACCGCAAGAACGATCTCGATTTTCCCTGGTACCCAGCGCGTGTCGTTTGTCACGATATCCTCGGTCAGACGGCCTTGGTTGACCTCGCGGGTCTGCGGGATGCGATTGCCGCAAAAGGCGGCGATCCGGCCAAAGTGAATCCAGTGGTGCCGACCCAGTTGATTGTCGATCATTCATTGGCAGTCGAGCATGCTGGTTTTGAAAAAGACGCGTTTGAAAAAAATCGTGTTATCGAAGACCGTCGCAACGACGACCGTTTCCACTTTATTAACTGGACCAAAACGGCGTTTAAAAACGTCGATGTGATTCCACCTGGTAACGGTATCATGCACCAGATTAATCTGGAGAAGATGTCGCCAGTGGTGCAGGTCCGCGACGGTGTTGCTTTTGCTGATACCTGTGTGGGTACCGACAGCCACACGCCGATGGTTGATGCCCTTGGTGTTATCTCCGTAGGTGTAGGCGGTCTGGAAGCGGAAAGTGTGATGCTTGGACGTGCTTCCTATATGCGCTTGCCTAATATCGTTGGGGTTGAGCTGACCGGCAAACTGCAGCCGGGCATTACCAGTACCGATATGGTGCTGGCGCTGACCGAATTCCTGCGTAAAGAACGTGTCGTCGGTGCTTATCTGGAGTTTTACGGTGAGGGCGCTGATGCACTGACGGTTGGTGATCGCGCGACCATCTCCAATATGACGCCTGAATACGGTGCGACCGCTGCGATGTTTTATATTGATGGCCAGACCATCGATTACCTGAAGCTTACTGGTCGCGAAGACGATCAGGTGCAGCTGGTTGAGCAATTCGCAAAAGAAACAGGACTGTGGGCGGATAGCCTGAAAAGCGCTGAATACGAACGCGTACTGACCTTTGATTTGAGTAAAGTGCAACGTAGTCTGGCAGGGCCATCGAATCCGCATGCGTTGTTGCCATCCTCAGAGCTCGCGAAACGTGGCATCTCTGGTAAGGTCGAAAACGAAGAAGGCTTGATGCCTGATGGGGCCTGTATTATTGCCGCCATTACCAGTTGTACCAACACCAGTAACCCACGCAATATGATTGCTGCGGGGCTGATTGCGCGCAATGCGAACAAACTGGGACTGACGCGCAAACCCTGGGTGAAGTCCTCGTTAGCGCCAGGTTCCAAAACGGTCAAAATGTACCTGGAAGAAGCTGAGTTGTTGCCAGAGCTGGAAGAGCTTGGCTTTGGGGTGGTGGCGTTTGCCTGCACCACCTGTAATGGTATGAGTGGCGCTTTGGATCCTAAGATCCAGGAAGAAATTATCGAACGTGATTTGTACTCCACCGCGGTACTTTCCGGGAATCGTAATTTTGACGGGCGCATCCATCCGTATGCCAAGCAGGCTTTCCTGGCGTCACCGCCACTGGTTGTTGCTTATGCTATCGCCGGTACGATCCGCTTTGATATTGAAAAAGATCCACTGGGTTATGACGAGCAGGGCAATGCGATTACTCTGAAAGACATCTGGCCAAGTGATGAAGAGATCGATGCGATCGTAAAAACTGCGGTTAAACCTGAACAGTTCCGCAAGGTTTACGACCCAATGTTCAGCCTGTCGGTGGATTATGGTGAGAAAACCAACCCGCTGTATGATTGGCGGGAAATGAGTACCTATATCCGCCGTCCACCCTACTGGGAAGGCTCTTTTGCCTCTGAGAATCAGCTTAAGGGCATGCGTCCGCTGGCTATTCTGGGTGATAACATTACCACTGACCATTTATCGCCATCGAATGCCATCATGGCGGAGAGTGCAGCGGGTGAATACCTGACCAAAATGGGCGTACCGGAAGAAGACTTTAATTCCTACGCGACCCATCGTGGCGATCACCTGACGGCACAACGGGCGACTTTTGCCAATCCGAAACTCTTCAATGAGATGGTTCGTGATGAAAATGGTGCGGTCATTCAAGGATCCTGGGCGCGGGTCGAGCCGGAAGGCAAGGTGCTGCGCATGTGGGAAGCTATCGAGACCTATATGGAGCGCAAACAACCGTTGATTATCGTTGCCGGTGCTGATTACGGTCAGGGCTCATCGCGCGACTGGGCGGCTAAGGGCGTACGTCTGGCGGGTGTCGAATGTATCGTCGCCGAGGGCTTTGAGCGCATTCACCGTACCAACCTCATCGGTATGGGCGTGTTGCCGTTAGAGTTCGAAGCGGGAACCACTCGTGACACGCTGGAGCTGAACGGTACCGAAACCTACGATGTCAAAGGTGATATCGCGCCGGGCGCAACCATGACTCTGGTCATCCACCGCAATGCAACTGAAACGGTGGAAGTGCCGGTGAAATGTCGTCTGGATACTGCGGAAGAGTTATCGATTTACTCGGCCGGTGGTGTACTGCAGCGCTTTGCTCAGGACTTCCTGGAAGCTGAGGCGAGCTAATTATGGCAGACACGATGACTTTTGCTCCGCAAATCAAAATTCCCGCCACCTATATGCGTGGCGGGACCTCGAAAGGGGTATTTTTCCGCCTGGACGATTTGCCAGAGGCCGCCCGGCAACCCGGGAAGGCTCGGGACAGTCTGTTGCTGCGGGTGATTGGCAGTCCGGATCCTTATGGCAAGCATACCGATGGTATGGGGGGCGCCACATCCAGCACTAGTAAAACGGTGATCTTGTCGCGTAGTACCAAACCTGATCACGATGTGGATTATCTGTTCGGGCAGGTTGCCATCGATAAGCCGTTTATCGATTGGAGCGGTAACTGCGGTAACTTAACAGCGGCGGTGGGCTCGTTTGCAATCTCGAACGGGCTGGTGGATGCCTCTCAGATCCCTGACAACGGAATCTGCACGGTGCGCATCTGGCAGGCCAATATCGAGAAAACCATTGTTGCGCGGGTTCCCATGAGCAATGGCGAAGTGCAGGAAACTGGTGACTTTGAGCTCGATGGTGTGACCTTTCCCGCGGCGGAAGTGCAGGTTGAGTTTATGGACCCAGCCGCGGATGACGGTGAAGGTAGCGGCGCCATGTTCCCGACCGGCAATGTCGTGGATAACTTCGAAGTCCCCGGGCTTGGAGAGTTACAGGCAACCTTTATCAATGCCGGTATCCCGACGATTTTCGTCAATGCCGAAGCGATAGGTTACACAGGTACCGAACTGCAAGGTGCTATTAATGAAGATCCACAAGCCTTGCAGATGTTCGAAAGCCTGCGTGCCCATGGTGCAGTGAAGATGGGCTTAATTGACGATGTCGCAGAGGCGGGTAACCGTCAGCACACGCCGAAAATTGCCTTTGTTGCGCCGCCCCAGGATTACCTGGCCTCCAGTGGCAAACAGATCTACCTCACGGATATCGACGTGCTGGTGCGGGCGATGTCCATGGGCAAGTTGCACCATGCCATGATGGGCACAGCGGCAGTTGCGATTGCTGCTGCGGCTGCGGTACCCGGTACTTTGGTGAATCTTGCTGCCGGTGGTGGCGATCGGACCTCAATTCGTTTCGGACATCCGTCGGGAACCTTGCAGGTTGGCGCTGAAGCCAAGCAGGCGAATGGCGAATGGACCGTTACTAAAGCCATTATGAGCCGCAGTGCGCGGGTGCTGATGGAAGGTTGGGTGCGGGTTCCTGGCGACTGTTTCTGATGCTCGGCAAAGCCCCTAAGAAATGCCCATGTGGTGGCGGGTTATACCGTAAATGTTGTGGCCGTTTTCACCCGCAAGCTGCGGGTGAAGCGGCTTTACCTTCCTCGCCGGAACAATTAATGCGTTCGCGTTACAGTGCGTTTGCGCTGGGGCTAAGCGATTATCTGCTGAGCACCTGGCATCCTGATACGCGTCCGGAGCAGTTGGATCTTGCCGATAATCCCAAATGGGTGCAGCTGCAAATCGTCAGTTCAGATCAGCAAGGCGCGCAGGGACTGGTCCACTTCCGCGCCTACTTTCAGGTTGGCCAGGAGCTATCTGTTCACGATGAGCTTTCCAGCTTCGTCAAAGAACAGGGCCGCTGGTATTACTTAAAGGCAAATAACTTACCGTAAGTTGCGCAGCGCCAGAGCCACTCGCACGGCCCGTATTTAAAGCGGCTTAGCCACCATTTACTGAATGGAATTTGTGCCAGCCAGACGATGACCGCCAGCGCAGTCGTCGTTGCCCGCCCGTACTCACCATATAAACCCACCGCGTAGCCGTAGAATAAGCTGGTAAAGAACAGCGAATGGAATAAGTAATTGGTTAGCGCCATACGTCCCGCCGGAGCAAGATTTTGTAACCAGTGCTGACGCTTGTTGCGCTGCGCCTGACGTAATGCCAGCGCGATGATGGCCATATAGGCAAAGCATAAACCAAAGTTTGCGACCTGCATCAGGGTGAACGCCAGGGCGGAGTCCAGACTCGGCATCATCATTTCAATGTCGGTGCCGTAAAATCCCACGTAAAGCGCAGACGGTAAGCCAAAAATGAGACCCCAGCGCAGCAGGTTTTTGTAGGCGGTTGGGCGTTTCTCGAACGAAGTGAAAACGCCGCTGCGGGCAAAGGACGCACCAATCAGAAAGATCCCTAGCACGGTGGGGAAGAAGAAAATAGCACCGCCGCCGCCGTAGAGCATATTCACCTCAGCCAGGCGAGCAGCGAGAACCTCACTGTAGGAGCCGGTCGCGTAGGCTTGTTCAGCATTGCTTATCAGTGCCATGGCGGTGTCCTGCATTTGCTGCTGGTCAGCAAGAGTTTGCTGAGCAAATTCTGGAGATTGCATAGCGAAGTGCATGCTGACTGCGCCAAGCCAGAACATGGCCACGGGCACCAGAAATAATGCCAGCCCCCATTTCCAGAGCCGTCCGGCTGAGCTATTGATAAAGAGTAAAAGTAGCAGTCCAACAATGGCATAGGTCAGCAAAATATCACCGCCCCAAATAAAGACCATATGGACCAGACCGAATAGCGCTAACACCAGCAAACGGCGGAAAAACAGCCAGCGTGGATGGTCATGATTCTGCTTGGCACGATCGTAAAAGATGACAAAACCGATGCCGAATAGCAGTGAGAACATCGTATAGAACTTGCCCTGCACAAAGGTGAAAACCGTCCAGCCGACGCTGTGATCGAGTCCGGTAAGGCTAGTATCAAAGCCGAACATCATGGCGGTTAAGGGCCGCTGAAAAAACTCGATGTTCATTAGCAGGATACCAAGCAGGGCAAAGCCGCGAATCACATCAAGCATGTGGATCCGTTCTTTCACCCCTATGGGTTGGGTCATGTTAGTCATCTGTGAACTCTTTGTAATTGTTATTGTAGAAGCTTTTATCCTAGTCAGATTTCGGTAAAAAACAACTTAAACAGACCTTAGATGAGTCAGTGATGAGCGTCAGAGTCGCAGTTTACCCGAGTGAATCAACCCATAAATTTGTTCATCGAGGGGCTGATAGCCCTGGTTGGGGTCGACCAGCACGTACAGGCGATCGCTGATATCGCTGAGCGAAAAGCTTTCTTTTTTTAACTGACTCTTCTTCACCTTAAAGGTGGTGGTGACGTCATGGCTGTCGCGCAAACGCACAAATCTTGGCAAAGCGTAGTCAGGCAGTTTCGACTTCAGGTGCTGATAAAAAGCGCTGGGATTAAACTCGCGGCCTTGCTGGAGAATGACTGACACCATCCCGGCACGGCCTTCGGTGTGCGGAACTTTAACGCCATAAACCACAGCTTCAATGACATCAGCAAAGGTGGTGACCTGTGCTTCGACCTCGGTGGTGGCGACATTTTCGGACTTCCAGCGAAAGGTATCGCCCACCCGATCGACAAAAGCAATATGACGGTAGCCCTGGTGGCGCACCAGGTCACCCGTATTGAACCAGCAGTCACCGGCAGCGAAGACATCATTGCAAAGTTTGGCACGGTTCGCTGCTTCGTTATGGGTGTAGCCATCAAAAGGCGCCCGGTCGGAGACTTCGGTAAGCAACAAGCCCACTTCACCTTTTGCTACGCGTCCTAGGCGCCCGTTGGCATCCCGTAATGGGGTTTCATTTTCAAAATCGAATTGTACGACGGCATAGGTCATCGGCGAGAAGCCAACGGTTCGTTTTAGATTAAAGGCATTCACAAAGGCAACATTGCCTTCGCTGGCCCCGTAAAGCTCACATATGCGCGGAATCGCAAAGCGCTCTTGAAACTCGTCCCAAAGCTCGGCACGCAAGCCGTTGCCGATGACCCCGCGAACCGGGTTACTGGCATCCTCGGCGTGGGCAGGCTGCTGCAATAGGTAGCGGCAGAGCTCGCCCACGTAAACAAAACAGGTTGCGTTAAAACGTTTGATTTCGCCCCAGAACTGGCTCGCGCTAAACCTGTCCGACAGTGCCAGGCTGCTACCGTTTAAGATCACTGAGCTCAAGGCGATGGAGAGCGCCGTGTTGTGATACAGAGGTAAGCTGTTGTAAAGCGTGTCATCGGTTTTCAGTCCCATCGCCATGCTGCCAAAGCCGATGCCTGCTTTGTACCAACGTAAGTGGGTCATAGCCGCAGCTTTGGGCAGCCCGGTGGTGCCTGAGGTCAACACATAAAAGCAGTTATCGCCAAGCGTCAAGGACGCGGTTTGTTCCGGGTTTCCATCGCGCCTGGGATCGATCAAAGAGTTGATGGCAATGTAACGTGCTGTGGTAGCAGTTAGGTCGGCGTCAGGCGTTAGGCTTAACTGACAGCTGGTGGGGAGCTCGACTTCAATTTCACCGAGCTGCGGAGCAAATTCAGCAGCGGCGATGACCAACCGCGGTTGGATGACGTTAATGCTATGTAGCAGTTGCTCACCACGCTGCTTATGATTGAGCATGCCCGCAACAGCACCTAACTTATTGAGGGCAAAAGCCCAGGCGAGTTGCTCCGGCGAATTGCGAAATAGTAGTCCCACACAATCGCCACGTTCAATGCCATAGGCATGGAGCGCATGGGCAAGCTGATTCACCCAGCGATTAAATTCAAAATAGGTATAGGTTTTAATAGCAATCTCTGACGCAGGGTCAGCGACCTTTAAGAACACCCGCTCGGGATGACGAGCTGCAGCTCGTTGAAGAAAATAGCCAGTCGAACCGCGCTGATGCTTCTTGGCCCGCGCAATCTGGAGCAGCGTCACAAAAAAGCGTGGTAAGCGCGGCACGAAGCGAATAAAGGCTCTACCGAGGTCAAAGAATGAAAATGTTGGTTTAGTTTTTGCCATTGGGGTAAAAAACCATCCAAATTGTCCGTTAATTCGTATTCTGTCTGAAATTCACTAAGATAGAAATGCTATGTTGAAAAATAGTCATAAACTAGAGGACGTTTTATGTCATTAATGAAACAGATTGGCGGTTTACTTGGCTGGCTGGCATTGTCATTTATTGTGGCTGCAATCGGCGGTTGGGGCTCGGCCAATGCGCCGGTTTTCTATCGTGAGCTGACCTTACCGGACTGGGCACCGGCAGCTTGGTTATTTGGTCCCGTATGGACCGCACTGTACACCATGATGGCCATTGCCGCCTGGTTGGTCTGGCGGGAATACGGCTTTACGGGGTTGGCTAAGCGCGCATTACAGGTGAATCTGGTACAACTGGCCCTGAATATGCTCTGGAGCTGGTTATTTTTTGCCTGGTACCTGGGTGCGGTAAGCTTCGTAGAAATCATTCTGCTCTGGTGTGCCATCCTGGCCACTATCGTACTTTACTGGCGTCTAAACAAGGCTGCAGCGATTCTGATGCTTCCTTATCTGGCGTGGGTAAGCTTCGCGATGGCCTTAAATTACAGCATCTGGCAGCTGAATCCTTACGTTTTGTAAGCACTGCAAAGTATCCGTAAAGCACCGACAAAGCTAAAAGGGCTTCACTATAGTGAAGATGAACCTAACAGGAGGTGTTTTATGAAAAACCTACGTATCGCAAGTTTAATTGCCGGTGTATTCACCGCAACACTGGGGTCTGCCGCTGTTGCAGCCACTGTTGAATATGCGCAGCAACATGCTGAAAATGCAGCAAGCTCTACTGAGACCGCAGTGGAAGAGACCAAAGGTTACCTAAGTGACGCCGCGCTCACCACTAAAGTTAAATCTACAATTCTGGCGAGTGACGCGTTAAATGTTATTGAGATTAACGTGGAAACCAGTAACGGCATTGTGCAGTTGAGTGGTTTTGTTAAGCAAGAAGAGGATATCGATACCGCTGAGCGGATTTCGCGCGGTATTGAAGGAGTAAAAGATGTCAAAAATGACATCAAGGTAAAGACCGAAGCTTCTTAGTTTAAAGTAAAAGCAAGTTCGATCTCTCCCGAGAGGAGCCCCGTACAGAGGGACTTGTACGGGGTTTTTTATGTCGATAAACGCGTATCAGGTGCCGCAGAAGGTGCGCGGGACCGCTTGTTCGGGCGTTGCCGGCTGAAAGAAATCTCCGGCATTGTCCTGTTCGACAAAAGGTGTGCGCAAAACCTCATTCAGTTGATTAAACAACGCCAGCGAACCCTCTTGTACCGCTTCCTCAATCGCCGCTTCAACCAGGTGATTACGAGGAATGTAAGCCGGGTTTATGCGATTGAGTTTAGTTTGTGCACTGCTCATTGAAGCATCCTCAGCCGTAATGGCCTGCTGCCATCGCTGATGCCAGTCTTGCCAGGCCTGGCTGTTCCCGAACAAGTCTGCGAGCCGTTTGGGGTCAGAATCACCAAGCAAGCGAAACGCCAGCGTAAAGTCGACCTGCTGTTGTTGCATGAGCTCAAGATAATCCTGAGTGAGTACTTTAGCGTCAGCGTCAGCGCCGGGCAGACCAATTTTTGCTGTCATACGTTGCCAGTAATAGCCCTCATAGATCTGCTGAAACTGCTCTATGGCAGCAGTTGCCTGCTTGATAGCACCCTTAGCATCATCCGTATCATCCGCTCCCACCTGGATAAGCGGCAATAGTGTTTCGGCAAAGCGGGCGAGATTCCAGACGCCGATACCCGGCTGATTCTGATACGCATAACGACCCCGCCGGTCGATAAAGCTAAAGACCGTGGCCGGATCGTAGGCTTCCATAAACGCACAGGGACCGTAATCAATGGTTTCCCCTGAGAGGGTCATGTTGTCAGTGTTCATTACGCCATGAATAAAGCCCAGACTCATCCACTGCGCAATTAGTTGCGCCTGGCGATCGATCACGGCCTCAAGCAACGCTAAATAGGGATCCTCAGCATTGGCACAGTGGGGGTAGTGACGGTCGATGACGTAATCGGCGAACTTCTTCAGTAAATCACGTTCTTTAAACGCCAGCACGTATTGTGCCGTTCCCACCCTTAAGTGACTGGCAGCGACGCGCGTGAGTATGGCGCCGGGCAGAGCTTCTTCACGCTGCACCAGTTCACCCGTGGCAACAGCCGCCAGTGCCCGGGTGGTGGGCACTCCCAGCCGGTGCATGGCTTCACTAAGAAGATACTCACGTAGGACCGGTCCGATGGGAGAGCGACCATCACCACCGCGTGAATAAGGGGTACGCCCGGAACCTTTGAGCTGGATATCGTAACGCCGTCCATCGTTACCGATGACTTCAGTTAGCAAGACTGCGCGGCCATCGCCTAACTGAGGCACATAGTTGGCAAACTGATGGCCCGCGTAGGCGAGGGCGTGGGGTTGCGCCCAGTCGGGCACCTGGTTGCCGGAAAAGATCTGTAAGCCATCGTCGCTAGCACGCTGGGCCGCTGGGATAGCCAGTTGCTCAGCGAGCTCATCATTAAAGGCGATCCACTGCGGATTCATCACCGGGGTCGGCTCCACAGCCGCCGTCAGGCGCGGGTCTAAACGCGGGTAGCTTTGCTCGGCTTTCATTACATCTCCTTGCTAAAACGGGCAGTTCGAATCTACCATCTGGGCAGTGGTTATTATCCTAACATTGTTTGCCCAAAAAACGTTGCTGTCTGCTATTCAGGATAGATGCTGTGTTGCCTGGAGCAAGCTGGGAAGCAGTGGATGTTGATATTTGCGGCTCAGGGTAACTGCGTAAAAGTTTTCAAATGAATTGGGTAATTCAAAGCGCTTGCTAAGCAAGCCGGACAGAAGTTCATCGCGCACCACCACGGCTGGCATCACCGCCAAAGCACCACTATCGCGGGCCAGCAGGCGCAGCATGGCCATGTCATCGGCCTCGGCGATAATATCGGGTGCCAGCTCGTGCTGGGTACAGAAGGATTCAAAGGTTGCCCTTAACGGCGAAGCGTAGGAGGGCACCACCCAACGTTGCTCACGGTAACTGGCATCGATCTGAGTGGGTAAGTGGGCCAGCGGCTGCGGTGCGATCACGCTGACCGGCTGGCGGGCCAATAGCTGCGATTGCCAGGCAATTTCATCGTTACTGGGTAACTCATGATTGGTCAGAATGATATCCAGCTGATGCTGCGCTAACAGCTCCTGCAATTCCGGTTGCGGCCGTGCGATCAGTTGAAAGTGCACATCGTTCTGCTGCATCAAGGGTTGAATGAAGGTATCAATAAAATTACGGGACATACTTGATAGCACCCCGATTTTCAGACTCGGCAGAGCAAGCGTGCCTTGTTTCAATAATTGTTGCAGCTCCTCGCCACGCTGAAAAATATCTTCCGCATAATTGAGTACGGTTTGTCCTAGTTCGGTGAGCACCAAAGTGCGACCTTCCCGGGTAAACAGCGGCTGCCCTATGCTATGTTCGAGCTGATTGATCTGTGCCGATAATGCCGACTGAGAAATCGCCAGCTGCTGTGCGGTTGCGGTTAGATTGCCATGCTTTGCAACCCGCCAGAAATAGTAAAGGTGGTGGTAATTCAAACGTGACACAACAAGCCCCCTGCATTAAACGTTCGTTAAAATAGAACGTAACTATAGAATATATGTATTTTATAAATATATTTCAATAGCGCACAATGCCGCCATAACAAAATATGGAAGTTGGAGGCATTATGCGCTGGCGTATTACCGCAAGCATCTTGGCAGTCTTCGCACTGGCTTTTCTAAGTGTCAGTCTGATAACAGGTATGGGGGGCGCAACCGCGTTGTATGGCTGGGGATTTGGATTGACCCCACTGAGCGCAGGTTTTGCCGCGATGATCAGCTTCATTGGTTTTGTGGTGGTGCGCTTTGCTGCCGTACAAATGCGAGACGAGCATGAAGGGGCCCGGTTCCATCGCTGGCTGATGGCGGTACTTATCGCCATCCTGTTCACTGCCGTCAGCGACCACTTTTTGCTGTTCTGGTTGGGGTGGGTCGGTGTCAGTCTGAGTTTGCACCGCTTGCTGGTGTTTTATCCTGAGCGCCCACGCGCGCAACTGGCCGCGCACAAAAAGTTTATTTTTGCCCGCCTGGCTGAAACCTCTCTGGGGGCAGCCCTAGTTGGTTTATGGTGGCAGTTTGACGTGCTCTACATTTCCGAGTTATCCGCTCTGGCGCTGCTGGATAGCCCAGCAACTCAATGGATAGCGATACTGTTGGTCATTGTTGCCTTATTAAAGTGCGCGCAATTGCCGATGCACGGTTGGTTGTTGCAAGTGGTCGAGGCTCCTACCGCAGTCTCAGCCCTGCTGCATGCTGGCATTATTAATCTCGGTGGTTTCTTACTTCTGCAATTTTCCCCGTTGCTTACCGATGCCCCCGTAGCCCGCTGGCTGTTAGCGATTGTTGCGGGTATCAGTATGCTGGTAGCCGCGACGGTGACCATGACCCGCATCAGTGTGAAAGTGCGCCTAGCCTGGTCCACGGTAGCGCAAATGGCGTTAATGCTGGTGGAGATCAGCCTTGGTTACTACACCCTGGCGGCACTGCATTTACTGGCGCACTCGTGCTACAAGGCCTATGCCTTTTTAACCTCAGGTTCCGCAGTTGAACAACGCGAACGACAACGCTTTGTGCAACTTGGTCTGCCGCCTTTTGCTGCAGTCATTGGCGGTGTATTAGCAGTGCTGGGTTTAGTCACAGGCTTGGTCATCAGTACCTTTGAGTTTGATTATATTGCGCCCTGGTTGGCGGTGAGTCTGGCCCTTGGTCTGTGGTTGTCGACCATGTTTGAGCGGTTCAGATTTAGTGAGTTACTGCGGGCAATCTGCGCTGCAGTGGTATGGTTTGGCGTTTATCTCATCGCGACCTGGGCCCTTAGCCAACAATTAAAATTCGCTCAGGCTCCGTATTTGTGGCAGCTGGATGTCTGGATCTGCACGGTCTTGCTTGGTATCACGGCGGTCTACCTGTGGTTGCTGTATCGGCCTCAGTCGGCGCACAGCAGCCGCTTGTTCGTGGCACTGAACGCCGGGCTCTACCTCGACGAATGGGCGACACGGCTAACCTTGACCATTTGGCCCTTACGCACAACGAACTCAAAAGGAGTCTCATCATGACAGCAATGCCCGCTGAGTGTTTGCAACAGCCTGATCTTGAGGCTTTAGTGGCTGCCGCGACCGCGGAGGTGGCGCCCAGCTGGCCATTGGATCGCAGCATCGCGGTCAACCCGTGGTGGCAGCAACGCGACCGCTCTGTGCAGGACGTCGCCGCGGAACAACAGGCCTGGTTTGGGATCCCGATGCTGATGCCGGCGACGCCAGCTGGCGAAGCAGTGCCCGAATGGGCTGGCTCAGTGGCGGCAGTACAGGATGTGAACCTGCGGCAGAAGGGTGCGCGCGCCTTGCCCTGGCTGACCGAGATTAAACAGCAGATGAGCCAGTTCTGTGCCCTGTGGGCAAGTTATCCAGAACAAGTTGCACAGGATCAGAATATCAACGAGCGGATGTACAAGCAGTGGTTGACGATTACCCGGCAGGATCGCGGTATTCAGTTGCTGCTGAATAACAAGAATGTGAAACGCCAGTTGCAGGCCTTGCCCACCGACTATCAGGCGTTGTATCAGCAGGCGTTGCAGCTGCCACTGGACGAAGCTCAATGGTCCGTTTACCTGCAAGTGCTGCTGCATGATATTTATGGTTGGGCGAGCGTTTTTGCGCAGCGTCGCTGGCAACGCGAACTGGAACAGCAGCCACGGTTCAATGATGAGCTTACGCAGTTATTGACCATCCGCCTGGCCTGGGACCTGGTCTGTTGGCACAGCGTCAGTACTGAAACACGGCAACAATTTGAACGGCAATGGGCCGCTTACGAACAGGTCAAAGCAGAGGTGAAGCAGCAGCAGGCCCCACTTTGGCAGCGTCAGCAGCACTGCGAGTGGCGCTACCAGCAGCAGTTAGCTGCGCAATTGCAGCGCCCTTGTGACACCCGTTCGGAGCGCCCGGAAATGCAAGCGGTGTTGTGCATTGACGTACGCTCTGAGCCGATGCGACGGGCACTGGAAGCGCAATCTGAGAGTATCCAGACGCTGGGTTTCGCCGGCTTTTTCGGCCTGCCCGTCGAGTACCAGATTAGCCCCGGCTACAGCAAACCCCAATTACCAGGCCTTCTTGCTCCACAATGGCAGGTGTGCCAACCGGATGATGCGGAGAGTCAGCGTAAACACATCGAAACCTGGCGTTCAGCGAGCTGGCACCGGGCCCATGAAAGTCCCGCAGGGGCCTATGGCTGGGTTGAAATGAGCGGCCTGACCAAGGCCTGGAAATTATTAAAACGTAGCCTTACCTATAAGCCACAGCGTCGGGTGGCCAGCCCGGGTATGAACCAACAGGCGTGGCAAATCAGCCGCGCCGGTCAACCTGCGAGCGCGACGGAGTTGGCTCAGCTTGCCGCGAATGCGTTAAATGGCATGGGGCTTACGGCTAACTTTGCGCCGCATGTTTTGCTGGTGGGTCATAGCGCCTCAACGCGTAACAATCCCCATGCTGCCAGCCTCGAATGTGGTGCCTGCGGCGGGCAATCCGGTTCAGCAAATGCCCAAGTGCTGGCTCAGATCCTGAATCAACACGAGGTGCGCACGGTGCTTTCAGAGCAGCACGGGATCACCATTCCGACAAGCACTGAGTTTCTGCCAGGCTTGCACGATACCACTCAGCAGCAACTCAATCTGTTGAGCCCCTGCAGTGACGACAAGCTGCAGGGTTGGCTCGAAAAAGCCAATACGCAAGCTCAGCGCGAACAACTGCAGCGGTTGTCGCCCGGATCGCATAAAGACGATCAACAGACCTGTTCCGTGCAGTTGCAAAAGCGCGCGGGCAGCTGGGCAGAGGTACGACCCGAGTGGGGGCTGGCGCGCAATGCGGCAATTATCTTTGCACCACGCGCCGCCACCCGGAACTGTCATTTCGATGCGCGTGCCTTTCTCCATGATTATCACGCAGAGCAAGACCCGGAACAGCAGATCCTGACCCAGCTGATGACAGCGCCAATGGTAGTCGCCCACTGGATTAACATGCAGTACTACGCCTCAACGGTAGCGCCACAGCAGTTCGGTAGCGGTAATAAATTATTGCATAACGTGGTGGCAGATGGACTAGGAGTCTTTGAGGGCAATGGTGGCGATATCCGTATCGGCTTATCCCGACAATCTCTACATGATGGCGAAAACTGGTACCACGAACCGTTACGCCTCACTGTTGTTATCGCCGCCAGCCAAACAGCGATTGACCGGGTGATCAGTGAACAGCCAGTGGTGCGGCAACTGATCGACAACGACTGGCTGTATCTGTGGCAGTGGCAACCCGAACAGCAACTCCAGCCGCAGCAACGTAGTGCCACTGGTTGGAAACCTGTAGAGGATTCGCAACAGGCAATGAATTCAAAAAGAGAGGAAAGAGCATGACGCTGGTACTCCAGGCTGACAACGATACACATCTTCAGCACGCCGGACGGCTGCTGACCCTTGGTGGCATCGTCGCAGTTCCGACTGAAACCGTTTACGGTTTGGCGGCAGATGCGACGAACACTGACGCTATTCGTAAAGTTTACGAAGCGAAACAACGCCCGCAGCAGCATCCGGCGATCGTGCACATTGGCAGCATCGAGCAATTGCCGGACTGGGCGAGTGAACTCCCGGATGTTGCTTATCAGCTGGCCGAGCAGTTTTGGCCGGGCCCATTAACCTTGCTACTAAAGCGGCATCCGCGGGTATCACCCTTGATTACTGGTGGTAGCCACAGTATTGCTGTGCGGCTGCCGGCGCAGGTGCAGTTACAACAGTTGCTCAAGCAACATCGGTTGGGGGTGATTGCGCCCTCGGCGAATATGCACCAGCAGCTGAGCCCCACCACCAGCGCGCATGTACTGGAGCAACTGGAAGGTAAAATTGACGCGGTGCTCGATGGCGGGCGCTGTCAGGTGGGTATTGAATCAACCATTGTCGATTTGCGCAATATTGACAATGGTATACAGATACTACGACCGGGTCCTGTTACCGCCAGGCAAATCGGTGACGTGCTGAAGCAGAAGGTGCATGCGCCTGCGGAACACGATGTTGCCGTGGCCGGCAATATGGCCAGACATTATCAGCCTAAGGCGCAATTGCGGTGGTTGCACAATCCTGAAGAGGCCAAAGGTGGCGTCATTTTAGTGCGCAAAGTACGCCAGGACTGGCCTGCCGGGCAGCAGGAGCTGGGGGCCACACCAGCGCAGTACGCGCATGCGTTGTACTACGCTTTACATCAGTTGGATCAGCAGCAGCAGACCACCATCTGGCTGGAACCCTTACCTGAAGGTGAAGAGTGGCAAGCCCTACGCAACCGGCTTGACCGCGCTACCCAGTAGGCTCAGCGTGGCAGCATCGGCGTCCAGTTCGACCACATGACCCACCGGCAAAATATGATTGTCGCGAATGTGGCCAAACTGAGCGCCGGTGTAGGTCGGTACGCCGAGAGGCTTAAAGTAGTGTTCAAACACCTCGTGCAAGGTGAAACTGCCGAAGCCGCCACCTGGATCGCACTCGGTACAATGGCCGAATACAATTCCGGCCACATCATCAAGATGACCGGCAAGTTGCAGCTGCGATAAGAAGCGATCGATGCGATAAATATTCTCGCCGACATCTTCAAGCATCAGAATCTTGCCGCTTAAGTCCGGAAAATAAGGCGTGCCACACAAGCTGGTGAGCACCGTCAAATTACCACCAACCAGCACACCTTGCGCTTTACCACTGTTCACTGTCGTGGTGCGGTTGGTCATCATGGTCAGGGTTTCTTCTTTTTCTTTGTAATTGCGCATGGTTGTGGCCTTGCCTGCCATGATCACGTCTTTGAATTGCTCGGACTGAAAGTCGGCCCAATAGGAATAGCCGTTCGGACCATGAAAAGAGACCATGCCGGTTTTTACATAAAGCGCATTCATCAGTGAAGTGATATCGCTGTAGCCCAGCAGTACTTTGTTATTTTGCTTAATCATATCGTAATCAAGCAACGGCAGAATACGGTTACAGCCCCAGCCACCGCGAACGGCGATAACCGCATCGACGCTATCATCGGCAAAGGCTTTATTCACGTCCTCCGCGCGCTCTTGGTCCGTACCTGAAAGGTAACCATGGCGGCCGAACACGTAGTCACCAAGTTGCACCTTGAAGCCGAGTTTTTCGAAGGTTTCTTTGGCAATGATGACATGATGGCGGTCTTGCACGGCGCTGGCTGGTGCAACCATGCGCACAGTATCGCCGGCTTTCAAAGCTTTGGGCAAGCGACCGGCATTCAAGGCCGACGAGCCGGCGGCAAAAGGCGACGCGGCAAGCTGTGCAGGAGACATAAATTGTGTTGCAACCGCTCCAGCGGCCAGAGTTTTCATGAAAGATCTGCGATCCATGACAAGGTTACCTTTTATTAGTCTTAGATTTGGGTCTGTTGAACTTGTGATGGTTGACGCAGTTTGGCGTCAACGGCTACTCTCAATCCTAGTAATAATTTATTAGTAATTGAACCCTGAGAAGCAATAAAAAATGAAAAAACTTAGTTTACCCCTTATTTTCAGCGGCTTTATTGCGGCTTCCGTCATGTCCGCAACTACGCTGGCGCATGATCCAAAAGCTCACAACGAGCACAATCATAGCCATCATCATGATGTTAAGCTCGTCGCCGGATTAGACAAACAGCAAATTCGTTTTGCTGATATCGAGCCCTTTATTGAGCAGATCAAGCAAAACGATCTGTTTCGCACTGAGCAGGTCGGCAGCTCTTATCAGGGTCGGCCGATTTACCGGATCAGTGTCGGCGAAGGCGATACCGTCGTGTTCATGTGGTCACAAATGCACGGTGATGAGTCGACAGCGACGCCAGCTTTGTTCGATTTGATGGAAAAAATTGAGAAAGACGAACAGTGGCGCGAAAGCTGGGCCGATGATATCACCCTGCATATGATTCCTATGGTCAATCCGGACGGTGCAGAACTTGCGCAACGGTACAACGTTCAGGGCATTGATGTGAATCGCGACGCCATGGCATTGCAAACGCCAGAGGGGCAGGTATTAATGGCACAGAGCAAAGCCCTGCAACCCGATTTCGGCTTTAACTTGCACGACCAAAGCCGTTATTACGAAGTTGGCAACACCGGAAAAACGGCAACCATTTCAGTACTGGCACCAGCCTATAACCATGCCAAGGATATTAACGATAGTCGTGGCCGCGCGATGAAACTCATCGGCGATCTGGGTGCGGTAACAGAGGCGATGATCCCGGGCCACGTCGGTCGCTATAACGACACGTTCGCGCCGCGAGCTTTCGGTGATAATTTCTCCGCGATGGGGATTAGCACGATTTTAATCGAATCCGGTGCCTACCCGCAGGATCCGAATCGCCAGAAGGCCCGTGCGGTTAATGTGGCGATGTTGATTCGCGCACTCGACAGTATTGCCAATGAGGCCTACGCGGACGTCACGCTGGAGCCTTACCACAAGATTCCGATGAATAATTCGAATAGCTTTAAAGATGTGATCTTCGACGACGTGCAGGTGGTGGACGGTGAACACACTTACCGCATCGATATCGGCATCAACCGCAGCGCAGATGCGCGTCGTAATGGTTCGATTCGAGAAGTTGGTGATTTATCGGTGTTTCCAGCGTTTGAGCGCCATGACGCGCAGAATCTAACCTACAAAGCGGGCAAGGCGTATAGCGTTCCGGCGAAGGGCCTGACGTTGTCACATCATGAATATCTGCAGTTGCTGAAAGAGGGTTTTACCCACTTTGATGGTGACGCCGATAAGCTGAATATCAGCACCCACCTACCGGTATTGGTCAATCCGCGGTCGCTCCCTGGATCACGCCCCCAACAAAGGCAGAATGCCACCTTCCTGTTACAGCAACAGGATGAGGTGGTCGTTGCCGTGTTGGCGGGGGTGGTCATCCAGTTTAATTAATGCTCCCAGGCGGTGACTCACGGTTGCCGCCTTTTTTCTTCTTAGACGTTTTCTTTTCAGTACTCTCTTCAGTACTTTCTTCAGTACTTTCTTCAGTACTTGCTTCGGTCCGTTCGGCACGCTGCTGGACGACGTGGGCCGCTTCATGAGCAGCTGCTGCTGGCTTAGCGTCATCGTCTGCGGTGGTATCGAGCACGCTGTCATCGTCTGAATCCGCATCGATAAAGTCAGGGTTATCATCGTTTTGACCAGCAGAGAGGTTAAGCTTGGGCGTGGTTTTATCCATTCTCTTCATTTTTTTCTTCGGGGGATCTTCGCTTGCTTTGGTCTCAGTTGACTCTTTTGATTGAGTTGCGTCCTGTGTTTGTGCAAGGACGGTTGTGGCGCTTAATGCAAACGCAGCGGTAATAAAAATAGATAGAATTCGGTTCATTTGCTTGCCTCCTTTGGCATGGTGTCACCTTATAGGTTTAGCTCATGTACAAAAATTAACCTAGTCCTGATGGAGTTAAGACTGTGCAAAGCGGCTTTATATTCTTACTCAGCCAACTATAGTTATAGTGGAACAGCAATTTTTTTACTCGAAATGAGGAGGAATCTCATGAAGATAAGAAACGTATTTGCATCGTTAGCCTCAGTGTTCGCGCTAGCTTTCGGTACTGCTGCCGTAGCGACAACGCCAATCGACCTAGCCGCACAGGCGACGGAAGTTGCGACCCAGGACGGTGGTGACCATGTCAGTGATGCGGCGATTAATGCCAAGGTTCAAAGCAAACTGATGGCGCTCGAAAGTGCTGCGCAGGTCACTGTCGAAACGACTGGTGGTGTGGTTACCTTAACCGGCGAAGTCCCCACTCACGACGCTTATATTGAACTTGAACGGCTCGCTCGCGATACTGAAGGTGTAGTAGGTGTGCGTAATCAGTTGAGCGTAAAGGAAGAAGCTAACTGATAGAGCTGGCTGATGAAATTAGCCAACGTAGATTGTGTCCATAAGCCCCATGCTTCTCATGTTGCATGGGGCTTTTTGACAGGGAGATAATGATGAATGCAACTACTGTTTTGGACTTTTGGTTCAGCGAACTGTCCGCGAAAGACTGGTTCAGCAAAAATGATCAGTTAGACAAGCGTATTGCCAATCGCTTTGGCGAGGTGCTTGCAGCTGCAAAGGAAGGGGAATGCTGGCAATGGCGTGAAAGCGCGCGTGGACGCCTGGCGGAGATCATCGTACTCGACCAATTCTCCCGTAATATTTATCGTGACTCCCCAGGCGCTTTTGCACAGGACCCCATGGCCTTGGTGCTTGCCCAGGAAGCTGTTGCAAAGGGAGTCGACAGAGAGTTAAAAGCCACCGAGAAAGCATTTTTATACATGCCGTACATGCATAGTGAATCGTTGGTCATTCATGAACAAGCCTTGCGGCTTTACAAGAAACCCGGCCTTGAGAATAACTATGATTTTGAGGTGAAACATCTGGATATTCTCAAGCGTTTTGGCCGTTATCCCCATCGGAACGCAGCTTTAGGGCGCACCTCCAGCGCTGCAGAGCAAGAATTCCTGGAGCAGCCTGACTCCAGCTTTTAATCCCAAAAAGGGGGGGAGAACCGAGCCGGGCAAACACCGGTCGCGGCTAAGCGCCATGATTAATTCGGCCGCAATCCATCCGATCTCAGTCTGATGCGTTCTTCTATTACTAAGTCTATCAGTGGTTCTAGCAGCGACTCTTTCAACGAAACCCCAGTCTACGTTTAAAAATCACTTAGGCACCAGCTTAGCTATGAGTCTATGGTGGTATTTTAAAATACGAAAAATAATGCACCAGATTTGCGGCATTATTTTGCCCTTGCAGCATAGTTGGTGCAGCAGGGCGTTTTGCATCAAACTCCTAGCTCCTAGCTCCTAGCTCATCTTGAGAGCTTCGGTTTGGTGTCCTGTTGCTCAGTGATTGATGACTTACAGAATGTTACGTTTTTCGGATGTCGGGAATCCAGGCTTATGGGGTAAGCTTAGATTTTAACCAACTGGCATGGGTAACAGGGAGTAACAGGGAGGTGAGTTGTGACAGCGCAGGAAAGCGAAGTCGATCTAACGACTCAAGTTGCGCGTGAATGCGCGCGGCAGCTGGGCTATTTATTGCAACACGAGCGAGCTGGAAATGGATTAGACCAAACTGAACTCGCTGCCCAGGTCGGCGCAATCGTCTACGACAACAAAAATGGGAAGAATTTTATGCATACTGGAACCCCGACTACTGAACAGCCGCTGAAGCTTTATGAAGCATTGATGTTATTGGCGCTTTGTGAAGAGAAGGGCACCATGAATGCCGCTTATATCAATTACGGTGTGGCCGCCGCCATCCTGGCTGACCTGCTGCTGATGAAGCGCATCGAAGTGGATGCCGAGAATAAAGACAAAGTGCGGGTGCTCGATGACGCACCGACGGGTGACCAGGTGTTTGACGAAGCCCTCCAGAAGATGGCCACTGCGAAACGTCGTGGCAAATTGAAAGACTGGGTGATGCGCGTAGGAGCCATTCCTAAATTAAAACATAAAGTTGCGCAGGCATTGGTGGCGGACGGTGTTGTTGAGCTGGAAGAGAAGAAGGTACTCTGGTTGTTTACCAAGCGGGTGTATCCGGAAGTGAATCCAGCACCGGAACAACATCTGCGGAGCGAGATGCGGCGGTTAATTCTTGATCGACCGCTGGAGATTGATCCACGAATAGCGGTCATTGTTTCCTTAGCCAAAGGCGCTCGTTTATTGCCGCAGGTCTTTAGTAAAGACGAGTTGAAGTCGAATAAAGAGCGAATCGAACAAGTGGTCAACGGAGAGTTATTAGGTCAAACAGCAAAAGACGTTATCGCTGCCGTTGAAGTTGCAGTGATGATGGCCGCAATTATGCCGGCAATTATGGCTGCCAGCACCAGCGCCGCCACCAGCGGGACAAGCAGCTGCTAATAAGGCTCATCGTTCGGTTTTAATGCATTTTGCGACGCTTGACCTCGTGCCGCTGGGTTGTAATGGTGGCAGTTACTAGGTTTTAGAATTTACAGGGAGGAACTGCATGTACGACATTGTGGGTGATGTGCATGGCTATGCCGAGCAGCTGGAAGCGCTGCTGCAAAAGATGGGATATCGCAAGACAGAAGGGGTTTGGCGACATCCGGAGCGTAAACTGATTTCGGTGGGGGATTTGATTGATCGGGGCCCGCGACAGAAGGAGAGTGTTGATATTATCCGCGCGATGCATGAGGCAGATCAGGCGCTGGTGATCATGGGGAATCACGAGTTCAATGCGGTGGCCTGGGCGACGAAAGATGAAGAGGGCAGTTTTCTGCGTTCGCACAAAAAGAAGAATCGTGAGCAGCATGAGGAATTTCTCGAGGTTGCTGAAGCCAATCCTGATTGGTATGCCAGCACCATTGAATGGTTTAAGACCTTGCCCCTCTATCTTGATCTTCCGGAGTTGCGTGTCACGCACGCGTGCTGGCACGAAGCTTCCAAAGCTGTGATTGAGGCCTATACCGACCAACGTGGCGCTTTGCAGCAGAGCGCCTGGGAAGCAGCCAACCGCAAGGGACATGAACTGTACGACGCGATTGAAGTGATGTGCAAGGGTTGGGAAATCGCATTGCCTGAGGGCTACTCTTTTTTAGACCACGGCGAACATGAAAGGCGCGCAATCCGCACCCAGTGGTGGCGTGAAGATAGTCGTCGTTACATTGACTTAGCGCTTGGCGTAAAAGACGGAAGTAATTTGCCTGAAGGTGTTATCGATGGTGCGACACTACCGGGCTATGATAATGCCAAACCGTTATTTGTTGGCCATTATTGGATGCAAGGGATACCTGAGCTTCAAGCTAGTCATATCGCTTGTGTCGACTGGTCCGTTGCGGATCCCAAGGTTGACGGTAAAATGGTGGCCTATCGATTTGGCGGTGAAAACAAACTTACCAACGAAAACTTTATATGGGTTGACAAATAGACGTCTGGACGTCTATAATTCCCATGCATTTTGAGTAGAGCAAAGCTCTCGCCAACCTGCCTAAGCTTTCCTGGCTGACGGTAAGGTGGTCATCGTCCCCCAACGTGGGGACGAGATGTGCCTCGCATCGTGACGCATTTTCAGGCGTCGAAGCAAGCGAGGAACTTCAAAGTAACGCTCTCCAATTTGCATTAATGATCAAGCGACGGCACCGCTATCACCGGGCCGTTATAAATCTAATTCGACCTTTTCTATATCCCATCGACATAGCGCTATGGCCGACACGCCGGCAGGCAAATTGAGCTTGCCCACGTGGCCGTGTCCTTGTGCTGGCGGACACATTGTGTCGCGCAAATGTGGATGATAGTAAAGGAACAAGGAGAGAACTATGCAGGATAAGACTTACGGGATCCGCCTCGAGCAACGTCACGAACAGCAGCTTGAAGTCAAAGACGATGCCTTGGTGTGGCTTGAGGTAGCGCAATGTGATCGGCTCGAGCGGCTAATCATCGATGGTCAGCAACACACCCATGAACGGCATTTGACCTTAAGCCGTGTGCCAAAGCTCAAAACCATTGCTAATCCGCAGCAGCAGCCGCTGGTGGTGCATCTGGATGCGTATGAACGTGAGGTTCCGCTCATCATCGAAGGACCGGTAGCGCAGTTCGATTTCTGCTGGAATGGCGGTGAATACGCCCATATTCCGGCAACCCCCTTAAACCGGGTGATGCTGATGCCGGTGCATTTGCTGCCTCACTATCGCCACAAACTAAAACACCTTGATACAGATACCTTTGTGGTTGTGTATGAAGTGGCTGAACAGCCAGCCTTGGCGGTAATGCAACTGCGAACCGCCGCCCAGTTGGTCATTACCGGCGTTGCCGGATTGCAGCAACTGCATTTAAATTCTGAGCCGATGGCCTCGGTCCAGGTACGTAAATGTCCTAACTTCGAGTATGTAACAGGTTGCGGTGAACGTCTGTGCGTTACGGACAGCGGTGTGAACCGTCTCAAAGTCGGCGGTCAGTGGCAGCAGATTGAGCTGGTCAGTTGTGGTACTCACCGCCTTACCATTGAGCAGGCCAACGAGCTCTATCTACGCGGCCTCTGTTACATAGAAGAAGCCCATACGCCGGACAGTATGCGCATTATTAATGAGGCCACCAACTGGCTCTCAGGCGACGTGTTCCCGGACATCAATGAGTCAACCCTGCTGGCCCTAAAAGGCCGGTTACAGGCCAGCGGACATGCGCAAACGACGAAACGAAAAGGTAATACGGCGCTTGTGCAAACCTGCCTGGCGGCAGTAAGAAAATGCCAGCGCCCTAAGTCACGTTTCCATGCAATACAAATCCTCGCCATGCTCGCCGAGTGGGCGCCGGATATGCACCATGGAATTTTTGAAGCGCGGCGGGCGATGGTGGTTGCCGGTGTTAACTGGTGGTATCCCGACGACCGCTATCTTGAAGGCTGGTGCGCGGATATCCGGATCTGGCATGCGCTAGTCCAGTCACGCCGCAGATACGTGCAGCCAGACAGCTTTTATCTTGCTGTTATGGACGATGCCAGCCGGCCGGCACACGTTTTGTATGGCGTGGTGTTTACCCTGATTGAAGTGGGTAATGAAAGATTATTGAGGTTGGCATTGCGCCACTTACAGTCGGTTACACCAGCAAGCTCGGACAAAGCGCAATTTCATGAAACGAACGACTTCTGCAAAGCGATCAAGCGGTTGATATTGGCGCTGCCGAAACTAACAGCGCCAACCCAGCTGGCTGTTGCAGAGTTTGTGCTGGTGGGGCTTCGTCAGAGTCTGCTGCATGAGGTGGTACCGAAAATGTTAGAGCTGGCGCCGGCACAGACACGCAAAGCAGGGTTGCGGTTAGCGAATGCCTACCCCGAGCAGCGGCACCGATTTTTAACTGTTGCGTTGGCAGGACAGTCACCACAAACTCGTACAGGAGAGATCGCATGAATCAATCGGCTAACGAGAATTTATATCCGAGCACAGCGCGTGATGTGCAAGCGATTATAACTGCCCAGCTACAGCAGTTGTGGGCGCAACCCGAGCGTGCCGATAAGGTGGCGCCGCTCATGTTATGGGGCGCCCCGGGGGTCGGAAAAAGTACCATTGTGCGCGACCTGTGCCAGCGCCAGAACATCGACTTTATCGATATTCGTCTCGCACAGCGCGAGCCAGTGGATCTGCGCGGTCTGCCGGTACCCAAAGACGACCACGTCGACTGGCTGCTGGCTGGGGAGTGGCCGCGCGATCCGGACAGTCGTGGCATCATCCTGTTTGATGAGTTAAGTGCGGCAGACCGCACGTTACAGGCGGCCGCCTACGAGATCATTTTGGACCGCCGGCTGGGTGATTTGTATCGCTTGCCGCCGGGCTGGTTAGTATTAGGTGCTGGTAACCGCATGACCGACCGTGCCGTGGCCTATAGTTTTTCCAGCGCACTGGCGAATCGCTTTTGCCACCTGAACCTCGAGCCGGACGTGGAACAATGGTGTCGGTGGGCACAACAGCAGGGGCTGGACCCAACGGTGATCGGTTTCCTGAAATTCGCCCCGGAAAACTTTTTCAATATGGAGGGCAGCACTGAGCAGGGCTGGCCAAGCCCACGGTCATGGGAGCGTGTCGCTGAGACTATTGGCCAGGCCGAACGGCTGGGTCTGAACGCCCAGCAACAGCGCATTATAGTTAACGGCCTGATCGGTGCAGGTGCGGCAGCGGCGTTCTTTGCCTACCGCGAAACTGCGGAAGAATTGCCGGATGTCGGCGCTATGCTGCGCGGTGAGATCCCAGTCCGAGTGCCGCGGACGAACGATGCGGTGTATGCGTTATGCGCTGCAGTTACCCACTACCTGTGGCGCGCAGACAAGCGCGACTACCACGCCCGGCTGCAGGTGCTGTTTAGCATCAGCAGCAAGCTCAGTTCGGATTTTGCCACTATGCTCATGCTCGATAGCTTACGCGACTACGAACATGGCGGTGAACGCCTGCATGAGCAGCGCGCCGAGCGGGTGTTCAGCCATCCCGGTTACACCGACTGGACGGCGCAGCATGGGATGCAGTTCACCGCTGCGCTGGAGTCTCTGGTATGAGCCTGCCGTTAGCCAACTCGATGAACAGCCGTGAGCTGTTGCGTAAGCTGCACCAGGACCGCAGTGAGTTACTACTACGGCAGCCATTTACCGCTGGTCTGGCCATGCGCCTGGATATCGAAGTTGTCAATGGTAACGAAGCCGGTGCAGCGCAGGATATCAGGATAAAAACTGCCGCCACCGACGGCAACAGGATCTACTTCGATGCGGATTTCGCTTCTGAGTTGGACGATCGCACCCGGCAATTCGTACTCTGCCATGAAGTCTGGCATTGTGTGATGGGACATTTGCGCAGACAACTCGGCCGTCAACATCAGCGCTGGAACCGCGCCATCGACTATGAAGTGAATGGCATTTGCCGTGAGCTGCTGGGCTTTGTGCCGGACATAGCTCTATATAACAAGGCCTGGCAGGGCAACAGTGCTGAAGAAATCTATGCACTGCTTGAAAATGATCCTCGCGGAGAAACCAGAGAGCAGGGTGAGGTACTGGATCAACACCTGCCGGTGGATCCCTTGACGGCTCAGCAATGGCGCGAGTACTTGCGACAAGCGCTGAGTCGTGAGCAGCACAGTGGTTCGCTACCCGGGCATCTGCACCTTAGATTACGCAGCATGGTCACACCAGCTTTGCCATGGCAGCATATTTTGCAGCGTTTCGTGCAGCGTCAGCTGTCCGGTGAACGGCAGTGGTTTCCACCGTCACGCCGGCACATTCATCGCGGACTGTATCTGCCGCGACAGCGCAGCGAGTACCTGGAGCTGACCGTGGCTATCGATACCAGCGGCAGCTGCGCGAATGATCTCGGTAAGTTCCTCGCGCAGCTGCAATTTTTACTTGGCAGTTATCGCGACTACCAGGTGACCTTGTTGCAGTGCGATACACGCATTACCAAAGTGCAGCAGTTTAGCCCTGGTAAACCGCTGACGCCAGAGGAGTTTGCATTCAAGGGGTTCGGTGGCACCAGGTTTCAGCCGGTGTTTGACTATGTACGCGACCACCCCACCAACGCACTCGTGTACTTTACCGACGGCTACGCTGAGGAGCCCGTTAATCACAGCAAGGTACCGCTGCTCTGGGTGCTCACCAACAACAGCGTGGAGCGCATGCGCAGCGGCGAAGTCGTGAGGATGCAGTGATGTTTCGTGAAGCCATTCACGTCGGTCATTATTTTCATCTCACGTACCAGAACAACCTGATGGGGAATCAGTATCGTATCGCCCGCGTCTCGTATTTTGCGACGACGAACCCGAACTGCTCACGCGCGACCCGAACTTCGACACGAACGCGTCCGCACTTACGCGCACCGCCATATGCGTGAAGGAAGAGCATGCCTGCGCCGCACAACCGCAGCGCTTCAGCCTCATCACCAACAGCCCGTGCAAAGTTCTCCCGTACCAGCGTTTCGCGCAACGCCTGCATCGCTACGTGAGCCATCTGTGCGATTTGGAGGTGGTGGAGCAGGGGGTTGTGTTTCGATTTGCTAAGAAAGTGAAGACTGAGCGGCGGAATTTGCCGCTTGATTCACTCAAAAAACCTTAATCCGACTGGATTAATGCTTCCTAATCCCGTGGGATTAGGAAGGGATTAAAGCAGGATGGCTAAACTATGTATTTAAAAGTGTCGATTGTGCTGCTAACGTCGGTTAAAGTGTCGTTAAATTGACATTTTATTGATCTTGTGTCACCTTGAGCCTCGTTTTGCAGTGATTACCAAACACACAACGAGGAACGACCAATGAGAAAGATTTACGATCATCAGAAAACGAAGTATCAACATGCAGCAATAGATGCGTTTGGCGACTACATGACGGTGGATTCCGCATTGGCTATACCGCAACAGGATATCTTTGTCCTATTCGAGGAAATCAAGGACAGTAGCTACTTCAAAGAGTGGAATGGCGATGCGCGTTTACAAATGACGTTTGCAAATCTCGAAGGCAAATATTGGGGGCTATATCATCACGAGACCTTAGCTGTATACCTTGCTCATGATTCAGCGGATGCTCGTATTCTGTGCCACGAAGTTGCCCATCATCTGTCTTATCAACAGGCCTTAGACGTACCTCATCATGGTCCTACGTTCTGCACGCACTTTTTAAATTTGATCATGCTTTTTGCGGACGCGTGTGATTCGGAGTTGCTTCGAAGCTGTTTCGAGGAACATAAAGTAGAGTATTATTTCCCGCGCACTGTTAAAGCCCAACAGCTGCGAAAAAGTATGGGTCTAGTTTAAGACTGAGCAAACCTCACTTTTGGAGAGTCCAAATGAATACTACAGAGTCGATAGTTCAACGTTTAGTGCGTCTTGAAACTAAGCTTTCGAGAGGATTTTAGGAAATGCGCAAGCGCGGAGCGGAAAGCCCGGGGCAAACCTACCAAATCGTATTTAAAGATGAGGTTATCGGGAGTATCGTGTTTCGTTAGGTCGCAGTATGGGCCAGGTCTGGGTTAAACCCTAGTAAGCCTTACGTCCTTGGTTTGGTTAAAAAAGGATTGACTCTCTGATGAACGATTCATTTATTTTTAAGACAAAGATTGTCGGGAGTTCTTTCCGCGATGAAATTGACGAAGCGATTACCGAAAGAATTAAAGCACATGAAGTAGAGCTACAACGAGAGCCTGATAACGCGTTTGATAAAAACGCTATTAAATGTGTTGTACGCGATATTCATGTGGGTTACATACCGAAAGAACTAGCCGCTAAGTTGTCTTTACTTCTGGATTTACCAGAGTCTAGCTATCAAGTAAATTGGATAGGCCCGGGTAAGTTCGATATCGAAGTTTATGTAGAGGCACAAAATGGCCTTGCCATCATTGATCCACGTGCTTACACAGATCAGCTCCTTTCAAATTTTGCGGCAACTTGCGCTGTAGGCTCTCCAGAGGAGGTACTTATACTTTTTCAGGAGTTAAAAGAATCGAGCCTTCCGAGTTGGCATCTTATGAATCAAAGTCAACCAATCCTTGAGGCGGTGAAAGGTAATAATCTAAAGGTGTTAGAGTTACTTTTAAAGCTAGGGTTTAGCCATAATGGAAATCAGTATGAAGCCCTGCGCTTATCGGTAAAAAGTCATTCGAACAACGCGTATGCTCTGATAACTAAGAGAAAGATCAGCTCCGCCGGTTCTACTTATGCATTGCTTGAGGCATACGATGCTAATAACCGTGAATTAGTCGAAGAACTCAGCCAGCACAGACTCAGCAAAAAAATCTTACGCGAGCGACTGGAAGCAGCTGTCACGGATCGAAGCGTAGATCTGGTGATATTTATATTGAGCTTTGAGTTACCGGTTAGACAGTTGGAGAGTGCATTTCTCAAGTCAGCGCAGATTGGTGCAAGCCTAATCCTCAGAGAGTTTATAAAAATTTCGTTTGATTCAGACGTTATTTATCGTGCTCGGATCGCGGCGATAGAGAATAGCCACTCTGCGTGCGTCGCCGCGTTACTCAGAGATCAAGTTTCACCAAAAGGGCGAGGCGCGTACTTCAAGTTAGCGATATTTAAGCAGCAACGCCGAGTTGCTTTAGCGATTCTCAAGCTCGGAATCGACGAAACCGAACTCGTTGACATTGTTTATTATCTAATTTGCCAATCTCATGTCGTTGTAGACCCCTTGAGCGAACTCGCGGTAGAAGTCTATAAGAGAATGAGCAACGAAGATTTAATCGAGGTCATATCCCTGGTAAGCACACATAAACAGGTGGAACGATTGGTGAGGCTTTTTGACCTCAGCCCGCTCAATATCGCAGCATATTCGAATCAACGTAAGCTGAAAAACAACTGTTTGACGTTATACCAAGCGATAAAAAGCGATAATTATCGCTCTTATTTCGCGAGAAAAAGGCCACGTTACCTACACTTAGTTGAGATTAAACTGACTGACACTGAATTACCTTATTCAATAGCTCATCAACTCGAGCAATTCGGAATTGATAATGTATTTGACCTAAAGGTTAATGATGAGCCTACGCTTAGGCTGTTGGTTGGGTTGAGCCGAATTGAGCTGAACGAAATTGATTTTTTCATGGAAAATATGAGTTTCGAGAAACCAAGCATCAAAAAATCTACTCTTGTAAAGGCCATGGCGAAGGAGATGGGTGTATACCCCCGCATTCATAGAAGTGATCTGGAAGAAAAGATACTCATTTTAGAACATTTAGTGGAATGCTCGTTCAGCGAGCGAAAACAACCGTTTTTTCATGATGGCCAATCTGCAGAAGAAATCGAAGCGGTGCTTGTAAAGCTGGGCTTCACTATCCCGTACGAAGATAATTAGCTATTTGAATATATTTGCGGAATTGAAGATCGATTTGACCTCTCCCCCAAGAATAGAACCATGACATCGATGAGATTTCCGTTAAAATGACAGCTTGAATATTAGCTTGGATGGCGATTCAACAAATCATTACAAAGACTGAGTAAAAGGCCTTGGGTGGACCCTCAACTCTCAGCCTTCATCGAACCCAAACCCTAGTTGCTCAGTATCAGAGTTGGCAGAAGGCTCTTCTTCTGCCATATTTAACGGTCTCGCTGGCTGCGATGCATTAGCTATATTTTTACTAAGTAAGTCACTTAAGTTTTCAAAATTCACCCTTTGCGCTTGAATACCTTGTCCTTTGAGTCCTTCAAGCAATTTGCTGTTGCCCCTGTAATTTGGGGAATTATGAGTTGATATGAGTAGGGGGACCCAACCTCTCTTTAGATTTTCTGTAGCGCCAGACCAAGTACCGCCTTTTTCATCAGATCGAACAACAATGCATGCCTCAGATAGCAGGTAAATATACTTATTGCGAACCATCGCTGCGGCGGGCGTAAAGCGCGCTTCGGGTTCGTTGATGCTCAAAAGTGCTAGGTTGCCCGCGCGAAGGTGCGTGCGCCACTTTCCGGCGGAGCTAAATTTCAGTAGATCGCCGGAAAGTACACCGACCGCGCTATTTTCGCTTGCTAAAGCCGCGAGCATTGCGGTTTCATCTACACCTTGGGCACCGCCCGAAATAACCTGATAGCCCAGTTCGGTAATCTGTGCGACGTAGGTTTCTGTGGCTTTTATATCTGTTGGCTCAACGTTGCGCGACCCGACAAAACCAACCGCTTTAGTGCGTAGGAGTTGTTTGTTTCCAACGCCAAATACTATTGCAGGGCTTTGATGTTTTAGGTGCTTTTTAAACTGCGGCGGGTATTCCTGTTCTTCACGGTCGAGGATCCAGACGCCAGCGGCATTCCATTGTTCGAGCGCGAGCGAAAGCGACAAGCCGCGCGCCAATAACTTTTCAATGCGCTCGGAGGTAATGTTTTCAACCGTTTTTTTGAGGCCGTGAAGCTTGATGGCTTGTTGCGCTTGCTTGTGCGTTGTTGGGTCGTTCCATTTATTGAGTGCACGTTCAATTTCGCCAGTATCCAATAGGTCACCTGGCTTAAAGTTCTGTTGCCGCAACCAAACTGCAAAATAGGCGTATTCATTGACGCTAAATGGTTTAGCATCATTCTCGTTGCGACCACCAAAACGGCAGGTTAGCAGAAGTTTTACTTGTTTATTTGCAGGGATCACAGGTCGGCCTTGGTTGAATTCGCGGTACTCGTAAGTGCCATTGGATAGACTTTGGTTGCGCCTCCGCGGCGTAAGAGTGCGCCGATAACGGTCAGGGTCCAACGTGAATCGACAGCGTCATCAATAAGCCACACTGGGGTTGCGTAACCTTGTGACACATCAATTGTGAAGGCACCGTCTAAATTCTTGCACCGATGAAAATCATTTTCCATTGTTTTTTGTGGTTCGCGTACCTCTCTCACGAGAACCGTATCTATACACTCGACACTGAGAGCTTTTGCCAAACGATGCGCAAAGTCTTTTACGAGGGTAGGGTGCCGCGGAGACGGAACATAGGTAAGCCATGTCGGACGCTGCTCATAAGCTATTGAGTTCATCATGTTAACCATTGGTGCAATCAGAGCATCACTAAAATGGTTCGTTTGCTTACCTGCTGCTACTAGATCACCCCAAGCGCCATCTTTCCATGATGAAAGTGCTAAACCGGGTTCGATTCGATAAGCTTTATTAGAGTAGGTTTGAAATCCGTAGTTCTCGTAGATTGCTTTAGCGTTGGCACCAGAGCTTGCGAACGTTTTGCGAGGCTCGATCGGGATGTAACGAGTTTTTAGATAAGTGGCTGCATGGTTGCGGTCATCCTCTGAAATTGTGGCATCAAGTTTGACGGCAGGATCACAATTTTGACAGTGACCGCATGGGGCGGCATGAGGGTCATCTAATTCTTTCGCCAGAAACTGCATTAAACAGCCTTGGTAGCCATAATATTCAAGTAGCTTATACCACTCTGCTTCTTTTAGTTTGATGAGGCGTGCGACTTTTTCTGCGGGGTAATCGTAGTCATATTGTGTACGCATGTAAACGCCCTCGACATTAATGATTGGTGACTTATGTTCACAGCTAAGATACTTAATCACCTGCCTGATTTTACTGATCGAAAAGTTTACGTAGGGTTCAATATCAGAAATTCTAAGCCCATCATGTTCTTCGAGTACCCGTAATAAGGCATTGACGTCTTTTTCTTTAGGGATTGCGCTGTGATTAAAAAACTCCTGAATGCGCTGGTCTTCCTTGCCAACCATCAGGATACCTATTGCATGGTCAATGGCACGGCCGGCCCGTCCGACTTGTTGATAATATTCAACAATACTGCTCGGCGCTTGGTAATGGATAACAAAACTTATGTCGGGTTTATCAAAACCCATTCCAAGTGAGGAAGTCGCAACTAGAACTTTTAAGTCGTTGGTTAACAATCTGTCTTCGAGTTCCTCGCGGGAGTTTTCCACATCGTTTAAATTACTGTGGTACCAAGCTGCCTTGATCCCCTTTTTGATTAGATACTGAGCAACGATTTCGCTATCTCGCGTTGTCTTGGTATAAATAATCCCAGTCCCTGTAGTTGAAGGGAGATAGTTGGCCAACCATGCCAGGCGAGCTTCTTTGGTTCGTAAATCAAGCGTATGAAGCTCTAATGACTTTCGCGTAAGATCACCACGCTTCACATCTAGATCTTGTCCTAACTGGCTTCTGATATCGTTAATGACAAGATCATTGGCGGTGGCGGTTGTGGCCAGCACAGGAATGTTACTTGGTAGGTTTTTAACGATACGGACGATACGTTGATAATCTGGCCTAAAGTCATGGCCCCATACTGAAATACAGTGTGCTTCATCTACCACGAGTAAGTTGATGGTGTTACTTATTTTTGGCAAAATTTGGGACGCAAAGTAGCTTTGGCCCAGTTGCTCTGGAGCGATCAAAACAGCGTCAGCATTACCTGAAGCTATCATTTGCTCAATTTTCTGTTTTTCATCTTTTTGTAAGGATGAGTTGTAGGTGACAACATTGAGATCGAGCTTTGCTGCAGATTGGATTTGATTGCGCATTAATGAAATCAACGGCGAGATAATAAGTGCTGTACCGTTTCTCTGCTCTTTTAACAGTTTTGTAGCGATAAAATAAACCGCGCTCTTACCCCAACCAGTTTTTTGTACCACAAGCTCGCGCTTGCGTTTGATGACTAATCCTTCAATGGCTTCCCATTGGTCGTCATGGAACTGCGCGTCTGCAAAACTTGTCATTATGCGCAGTTGTTCTAGTCCTTTAGAATGCATCGTTGCTAGTCCTTATTGTTGTTCTTTGGAGCTAGGTTGTCCCAACGGTAAACGTCCGCCTTGGGCAAGACATTCTTGAATAGAGTCCATTTTCACGTAGTTCTTGGTCTGCTGAAACCATTCATTGGTTTCGTCGTGGCAAATCTTACTCGCACTGAATTTTACTTTTGTATCTTTGCCGTAATCCTCACTTGGACCAGGCGGTATTTTACCGCCGGACTTCATGCAGGCCGCGAGCGTAGGAAAGGATTCAAATCGATAAGTCTTTGCGAAGTATTCGCTTGAAGTGTAGTGACAATAACCTGAACGGCTTTTTTTTACTTTAACTGATTCACTTAGTGCATTTTGTGCCATCGAGTAAGTGGGTATGAGATAAATCCACAAGCCCCAAATTAAGAGTAAGCGCATGAGCAGCTCCTTAGAAAAGTAATCCTAAAAAAACAACCTGTATATGAGTTAGAGTTTGACCGTTTCGCCTAACTTTGTTTGAGTCACGTTACTGTCAAGTGCTGTACTTGTCTTGTTATACCTCACTCAGAGTCTATTGGAATTATCTTTTCAATTTTCTATTTCGCCAGAACAAAATTCGTTCAAGCAGTCCGTTCGGTTTGTTTGCTGGCTGAAAAGCATCGATGGCGTCCTGTAATTCACGCAACTCTCGGGTGAGTTCTTCTTTTTGTCTTTCTAGCTCCGGTAAGCTCATAATAGCCTCTTATAAAAATGGCGCTCCGCCGTAAGAAGGTACTTTTTAAATGACTCCTTTGAAACCGCTTGATCTTCTATTAAGACAAAATGTCTACACTCTTGCTCCAAAGAGTTACGGTAGATAGAGCGAGTCGCGTTCCAGAAACCTGCGGATTGATCGTATGTGCCAACTGCAGCAGTAATATCTGGGTTAGAATCAACGTCAAACGAACGGTTAGCGGGCCAAGCGGGTTTGAGTGTCATTGAACTTTCGTTAATTGTTACATGATAAATATATTCAATGTCACCTGTGGTGGGGTCAGCCCAACAGGGAGGATGAACCAAACCATTACCTTCGTCAGCAAGCTTTTCTCTTAGATTTAGGTTCTGCCCTTGCAAACTCATTATTTGACTGTCGAGTGAAGCTACTAAATTTTTGAGGGGCTCCGATGCTTTGGATTCATCAAAGAGCTGTTTTATATTCTCAATTGCCGAAGTGACACTTTCAATTGTTTCACCAGAGCGAGCAAGCTGGCTTTCGATCTTGCTATGTTCTTCAATGATTTGCGAAACATTTTGTTCAATACGTTTTAGCCCAGTAAACACTTTATTGAGATCTACTTCGGATAAATGATTACGTGACGCATTATTTTTTGAATGGAGAGGTGCACTAACATCGATTAAGTCCACAAAATGTTGGATAGTTGACGCTAATTGTGTCGTCTTCTGCAGGTAATCCTCTTTTTCATCGTTAACCTCTTTAATCTTGAGAGCCGCAAAAACCAATAACACAAAAAAGAAAATGAAGACCAACTCAGTAAGCGAGGTCTCTATGATTGATTGTGACTTATCAGTTATTTCTTGAGGCATTTACGACGCCTTTGTTCGTAAGTCTTGGAGGCTCTCTGACAACTGTTTATATACTGTTACCAAATCGGAACTGGTGAAATCATTCATCTCACGAGCGTCTTTCAAAATATTCAGAGTGTCAGTTAGTGCAGCTGATAGTTTACTTTCAATATCAGCTCGGAAGTTGCTAACGGCTGAGATCTCTGTTGAGACCTGTGTTAGACCATTAATTAGTGTACCCATCGATTCATTGAGCTTATCAATAGTAGAAGCGTATTGTTGTGATGATTCAAGTTGAGATATTTGTATATCAGTGGCTTTACCGTACTGTGATTGCAACGTTTGTAGTTGTGAAGATATTTGCGATACAACTTGCTGCTGAGAATCCAATGACTGTTTATATTGCTGGTTAAGGTTTGCAATCTTTTGGTCCGCTTCGACTCTAACCTCGTCAAACGAGGAAAGCTGTGACAATGTTTTATCAGCAATATCCTCTAATAGTTTAATGTAGTTATCGGACTGTTTTGCAATCGACTCAGACATCTGTTTATTCAACGACTCCTGTGAGGAGCGGATATCAGCCTGAATGTGTGTAAAAACCCCATTCACTTTCGTGTTGATTGAAGCGATATCAGTGACAACGGCTTCATAACTAGACGAAAGTTTACTTACTTGCTCTTTGAACCCGGAAAGCGAGTTATGTATTGCGTTGGAGACAATATCAGGGTCCACTTGAATTTGGTCGATACGGTTAGTGAGTTTCGATACTGACGATTCAAACTGTACCACCAATTTTTCTTTGGAGTCTTTCACCTGAACACTTAGTGCATCGAAATCATCAATCACCTTGGTTGTTGACGAGTGAACTTGGGATGATAGCTTGACTAAATCAACAATTGTTTGATCAGTAAGTATGTCCAATTGAGAGATAAACTTCTCGATTGAATCCTCGACCTTCTTTTCTAGCCGTTCTCGACGCTCTGCGGCGTCTACCGAAAAAGTCGTAGCTACGAGGCGCGCGACCAAACCTATAATGGTTGTCGTCATCGCTGCACCAAAGCTACCAATGATTTTTGAAATCGAAACATTTTCATCGGTTAATGAAATAAGCGATGCGGTCAAAGCAACAAGCGTCAGTATAAAACCCAAATAGTAGTAGCTGTCACCGATGATACTTCGTGGCAGATCTGAGTCGGCGTTATGGGTCCAGATGATATAAGCGATCATAACAGCAATGGGGCCGCCGATGGCCATCAGTATACTGCCGAAAAGTGTTCCAAAAAACACGAGTAGTGAACCAAGAAGGGTTGCGAAAATAAATGTACGGCGTATCGAAAACCTTACAATTTTCTTGCGCTCTCGTCCGGAGACTAATTCTGAATCCACAGCAACCTCTACTTAACCATATGAATTTGTGACAAAATACCGCCACTGCGATTAACTACTTTCTCCCAAAACATAATATGCTTGTTGGTTTGGTTGCCTCGGTAGTTGGGGCGTGTTACATAAAACAGTTCTACGCTCACTCCTTGCAAATGAGGAAGTAAATTGTCTACTTCTCGCACGAAATAATCGTCGGAAATATCATATCTATTGTTGTAATGACTTATTACCGGAGAATACTGAAGCAAGTCTGAGACAACGAAAAGTTTTTTCTGACTCGCTTCTAGGCCGACAAATGCATCGGTAGAAACGAATTTCATACCCTCAAGAATAGGGGACATTTCGCCCTCTTCAACAGTCTCCAGCGTAAGAAGCTGACTTGCCAGCCTCGACATAAACTGCTCTTCCCATCGGTCACGAATCATTTTAGTGTTACTAGTCAGCTGGTTAGCGTCGCTGCCATCTCCAGGGTTGCAAATGGATAAGTTAGCGCTAATTTCCGCGGGGTTTTCATTTAGAAAATAAAGGCTTAATTTCTCATACTTTTGAGCATTACGTATGTACTGGGTGATTACCCGATTTACATACAAAGCTTGGTCACGAGACAATGAGTCGGTAGTGTCGATTAGTATAGCAGTGACAGGATATCTACCCGTGAGTGGGCAGTTAGACTCCGGGTCTAAAACAATTTTTTCGGATTTAGCTTGATAAAAGAGCCATCCAAAAATAGCAGCAATTATGACGACCGCGAAGAGAATTGCATACCCAACTCTATTCTTTTTAGCCTGACGTTGTTTTCTCTTACTTCTCATTTCGTTTTTATACTCTCTGATTGTGCTTCGAAGATTTGTGAGAGCTCGCCTCTAATTTCGGGTAGCTTAGACGACAGCTCTTGTAACCGCTCATGTAACTCTGCTCGCTTGTCCTCAATATCGGTCGGTTTGAAGTCATGCTCAAAATGTAACTCTGGTACAACCGAAAAATAGCCAGGAGCTGGGGTTTCGCGATATTGCTGATTCGTTTGTCGGTATTGCGTTATGCAGGTCTGAAATGTCGATTTTAGGCTGAGGATATAATGTTCTAGTATTGCGACCTGCTGCTGGATAGCGTTATGGTAATTATCAAGTTTACGAGCTTTCTTTTGACAAGCCTTATAGAGTGAGTCGAGCTTGTCTTCATACCCACTGAATAAATCTTGCAATATTTCATGCCATTCCGCATGAAGATCATCAAGGTCTTCTTTTGCGCTAACTAACTTTCGCGCTAGATGCCCATAACCAGGATATTTGTCGTCTGCACTATACGATTTTATGGCAACAATTATTGCGATCAGGAGACCAATAGCAAATAGCATCCATGAATCAAACTCGCCTAAAGCAAGAATATTTTCTGTAAACGACTCCCAACTTAATCTAGCAGCATTCTCTGGTTCTTGTGCTAGAGCAGTTCTAAAGTGCCCAACAAGAAGGTTAAACATTATAATAGTGAAAGATAATATAATGGCCACGGATCCAAATACATACTTTCGCCAAGGAGCAATATGGTTGAGTTGGCGCATACAAAAAAAGCCCAGCAAGAATCCCGTTCCAAGATTGACAACTGAAACAATAAACGCTTGTAACATACCACCTAGCAGGCCTAGTTCATTGCCCCTAGCAAAAAAATAGCCGTTAAGCATTGACTCGACAATGAGTAAAATTGCAAAAATCGAAACCGTCATCACATGACTATCGGGGTAGCTAGCTTCGCGCTTAATTCGATTATCTTTGCGGAATTGCCCCATTTCATCTTCTAAGGCGACTAACTCATCATGACTTCTTGTTAGTTCACTCCGCATAATTGAACGTTTCGCTTTCGCTTTTTCTTCAAACGAACTAGGCAGTCGCTTAATTTCGGCCATTTCTACGTCAACACTCGTCGCAGCAATCTCTGCTCTTAGAATGTTGTAGGAATCTTTCACTTTGAGAGTAGCTTGTGAGGCTTTCAATATAAAATGCTGAGTAATACTCAATTCATTTGCATCGGGACTTGTTGCATTCGCCGGTGGGTTGTTATAACGCCCTTGTTGGGTCGCGAGTCCCTCTATATTTAGTTCTTCAATTTGAGAATCCGGTTTCGGTGCCTCAAAATCGATGGGATCAAAAACTGTTACCATCTTGTCATCTTTGAGTTTTTCGAACATTTATGCACTTCCGTTAGCTAGACGTTTTAACATACTAACTACTTCGTGTTTTCATGTACATATCAAAGTTAGATTTAAGTATCCAATGGCGTTGTACGTTTGTTATCCCCCGTTAATATATAACGATATTGGTAGATATTTTTGGCGTGGATGCGTTGCGTTATTTGAATAATTTAGATTATGAGTTAACGTTTATAAAAATATAATCGAGGATGGCATTATGAAACGAGCAACGCTTTATGCGTGTTAATCGGCTAAAGAGTATCGCCCTGGTCGCCCTTATAATTTCAATTGGCGCTTTTTTACTGTTGCTGCAGAATCAACTCAGTGGTATTGAGGACACATCACGTCAGCTTACCAAGAAGTTGTCAGCATTGAAGTCCACTGAAGAGCGAAATCAGTATGCGCTATTATCATTGGCGGAAGAACAAAGTACACAACGAGAGCAGTTTGTTCTGGAGATGCAGGAATTGGATAGGTTGCTCTATGAGCAAAACTTGGCATTCACAAGATTGAGGGACGAGCTCGAGCTCTATCGCCGATATATAATTCAGTCCTGCTTGATTTTTGAACAAACCGAAGGGTTTCAAAAAAAACTTGAACAGGAGTGCAACAATTTCATGAGTCAAATAACGGACTGCAATGGCCGTTCCCTAAAGGATATTCGCGAAGGCTACGCCGACAGGGGTGAGGAGCTAGATCCAAAGGTTCACTTTAACTTGTTTACCTGCGCACATTGATTCCCGCGAGGCGCTTGAATTTTTATTTTGGCCGAAAAAATAGCGACACGTCTGCGTTCATTTGATAATGTAAAAAAGCCGTAAGCAGAAGGATGAATCCGTGTTGGATATAGGTCGGAGTGAGACGCATAAAAAGGTAACGCCTGGTGTTGCGTTAGCCATCGTATTAGTCGGATATTTATTTCTTCATGACGCATTCTTAACTCTTTCTGATATCTTCCTTTTGTTATTAGTGATCGGTAATTGGGTTTTGTTGAGCTGGATCATTTTTTCGCTGCGGAGCGGTTTGCGCTCGGTGGTAAAAGTCAATTTCAATGCGGATAGCCTGCCGTATCGCTGGTTTAACAAAAACGGAATAGTGCAAATCATCGTTTCTGTTGGAGCCGCTTTAATGTTCGCGTTGGGCTTTGTCATAATTCTTAAGAGCTTCACGTTGCAACATAGTTTCTTGATTTTAGCTCTCGCGGTTCTCATTGCGGGTTGGGTAACTGGATTATTTAGAAATAAACCTATGACGTCGACGAACCTCGGATATGTCATGAATGATCCCGAAGCCAAGAAAGTAATGGCCAGCGTTTTTAGTATTTTTGTCAACTTGACTGTTTTCACTATTGTACTCGCAGCAGTTACAAGTGCTAAAGATACGCATATGTTTTTTGTGAATGATGCTGCATTTGGTAATTTCTCAGAAATTGCACACGCCAACGCAATCGCCGAAACTGGCGCTAACGACTTTGGCCGAGCATTAGTGAATATGAGCTTGATTCTTGACGCATTCCGTCAGGCAACAATTAACGAGTTTTTCTCGGCAGTTGGTCTCCAGAAGGATAGTGCAAAGTACTTTTGGTTTTTTGGGCTGATATTCTTCTTTAATTTCTTCAAGTTCCTCTCGTTTTCCGCTGCGTTTGTGTTGATTACACTTAGTGCCAAAAATCATATTCTCGATAAGGTAACGATTTGGATGTCGCAAGCGTTAGACAAGTCATGGAACTATGCTCAAAAAGGAACAGCTAAGTTGAAGTCAATTCACGACAATGACGCAACTAAAAAATAATTATTACTTTCGATTTGCGAGGTCAGATATGAAAGGACAAGTCATGAGTCTGACGACTCTAGCAACTTTGGTTTTGCTCACGGGGTGCAACACTGAAGCGATTATTAAGCACGCTGGCACTCAGCTTACCAAAGCTGAAGCAGAAAAGTTACTTGCTGACTATGAGCAACAAGTAGCATACTTAAAAGAACAAAACGCAGTTCTTCAAGCCAGGTTGGCAACGCCAGAACAACTACAAATGCAAGAAGACGTTCGCCGTTTGAAGAGTATGTTATTACCTTCCGATAAGACCTCGAGCGAGGACTGACTGAAAAATCGAGTACCAGCCTTAACTAGCTAGCTCCTCAGCTCGTTGCAGCACGCTATTCGCGCGCAGCCAACGCCGGTAAACCTCAAAGTCATGCTCAGCTTGGTAGTGTTGTCGCTCGCAGTCCGCAAGTTCTTGTTCCTGTCGGGCGACGGTTTCATCGACCTTAGCAAGGGTACTTTCAACGGCAAGGTCGCCGAGTCGGTAACGATTCACAATGTCATCGATGTTGCTCTGTAAGTGTCCAAGCTGTGCATCGATACGCGCGCAATCACAATGCAAGCCACTGATCATAGGACTATTCTTATCCTTGGCGAATGCGGAACGAGCTTGTTCTTGCAGCGCTGTAAGTTTGCTATTAAGCACGTTCATTTCTTGAATCTGTTTGAGGGCTTCATTTAAGTCGCACTGCAACGTTTGGCTATTTAACAGCGTTCTTTCGGCGTTGCTGGTGACGCGCTGCGCCTTCAGGGTGTTCAGGTATAACTGCTCTAAAGTCCGATAGCGACGGAAAAAGCCAATATCGGTGTTGTGCAGATCGAAACCTAAGTCGGCAGCAAGCTTAGCGGCAGCATCACGATTCTCGCGAAGCTTCGGTAAGTTCGTGTGCTTCGAGGCCAAACGCCCATGGTCGAGACGAAAATCGCAGTATTCATCTAATGCTGCAGTGGCGTCATCCACGACCTTCGCGCGCGCCCAATCGGGCATCGATTTTGCCGAGTCAGCCGTACAAATCCAAACGGCCGAACCTTTTTTCGAACGCTCGGCAAGGTAGGTATCTGCACCGTCTTGAAACCAATACTGTACTTTTTGAAGCGGTTTAGCGTCTTCGACCCGCATTACCCAGAGGAGTGCCCACACGATGAGCGTGACGCTGACTGAATAGGATTCATCGGCATAGTCGACATGCAACGGCGTAATCTGCGGACTGCGGTGAATGATGAAGTAGAGCGGTTGCATATGTTTGTTCCTTGCTTACTTTTTTCCCATCTTAATAGACCTGCGTGACATATGGTGTCGCTCGGAGGTTGATGTAGTTCTATATGGGGTGACCTTTCGATGGTCAAATCACTTTACGAAGTTAATTTAAATATGCAACGAGTGACCTAAGTCTTGCTGAAGTGACTAAGTTTTTGGATCGTTTATTTGAAACTGAATACAATCTTGAGTACGTTTTCCCGTGACCAGCGGTTTCTTTTAGAGGAACTCGTGGAAATATTTTTAACCAGATAGCCTAGTTTGTAATGCTTGACGACGTGTCGTAATGAAAATAGAACCATTCCAAGTCGCCAATCACCAATTCCTTGAAAACTTAATGAATACTCTGAGCTAACTCGGCCATCGTTGAATAATAATGTCTCAAGTCGTCGATACCAGCGTTGTGCAGCGTTCCAAGCGCATCAAGGCCGCTGTCAGTCCAATTTTTCTCACCCGTGATTGCTTTTTTAACCCCAGCTATCTGACCGAAAAAAGAATTTTTAAAAGTATCATAATCGCGTCGATTCCCAAGAAGAGGATAAAAGTACTGACAAATACGTTCCCTAGATAACTCCATCGAACCGAACGGCTGACTAAGATATTTAGCTGGATGTTCTAGTTCAATCTTAGCGATGATAAATGCTATTTGTTTTTCTGCGTTTGTTCTGGCCACAATTAACCCCTCTGTTTCTTTTTACGATAGTATAAACACAATCCAGTAAATTAGTTTAACACAAGCTTCAGCCTTCGCTTCCGACCATTTCTATGGGGCATTTTGTAATATTTGGTCAACCTGACGTCTCCCACCAAGAACAGAGCCGTGACTTCGATAAGATTTCCAGCAAATTGAAAGGACCCTATTATTGATCTCTTAGATGATCAGCAATCGGCTCAAACCAATCCATAAACTCCCTAAAGTTATCGATAGGTATTCGTTTAGGATATTTCATTCCGCGAAATCGTGGCAGCCCATTTACCCTGGTGTTATTCGGCTCTCTAATTTCTAGGTTCGGTTGAAATCTTTTAAGCTTGTGGATATTGGAATCCGTCGATGGAGTGTTCGCCAGGGAGACATTAAACATATTGTTTTCGCGTGATTTAATTATAAAATCGATACCTTTCACGTGACAAATGAACCCATATTCACCATTAGCAAGGGTTGGAAAATAACGGCTATCATACCCTCCAGAATCGTACTCGAAAACTTCGTACCCTTGCTGTTCCATCGATTGCCGGATGTAATCTATGGCTTCCGTTGTTCCTGCATGATGTAAATATTTTCGGCGGTTTTCAGCTGCTCGGCCATCGCCGGGTACCGGTGGGTCCAGGTCAAAATCTCGGTCATAGCTGCTTTTTAAACGAATTCGTTGATGCCCATGTCCACGATTAATGTTTTTCAGCTCAGAGTGCCCGTAAACCCAATTAATTAAAGTCGCTTCAACCGCTAAAGCTTCGCTTTTTGACTCATAGCGTCCTATCACGACGCAAATCGGCGTTTCTCCACACTGAAGTATTTCGTGAATTTTGATATGTTTCGGATGGAGCAGATCTTTTTTTCCTTTAATAGAGAGTAGTATTCGTTGAGATGAGACTGAACTCGACTATCTTGTCCTTCACCCACGTAAAATACGGACTTATCTCTAGGGTCAATCAATTCATAGACGTAATAACGAGCCATATTAAATCTCCAATAATTGAGTTAATGTTCAGTCTACTGATAAAATCTAGAACATCAGTTTATCGCGCAGTCATGGTGCAATATTTTATTTAGATTTTCACCCAACTCGCAACCGGCTCCCACCCACACCACGCTTCACATCAATCCGCTTGTGAATGCGCAGTTTCAGTTCATTTACGTGCGAGATAATGCCAATCGTACGGCCACTGGCACGCAGGTTAGCAAGCACATCGATGGCGAGGTCGAGAGCTTCGCTATCCAGGCTACCGAAGCCTTCATCAATGAAAAGGGTATCGATACGAATACCACCTGAGTAACTTTGTACAACGTCTGATAGCCCTAACGCAAGCGCTAAAGCGGCCATAAAGCTTTCGCCGCCGGAGAGGGTGTTCACGTCGCGATCCTGGCCAGTATGAGTGTCGTCGATCATGAGATCGAGACCACCATGTTTGCGGCGGTCTCCGGCAGTTTCACGGCGTACGAGACGGTAGCGGCCATTGCTCATTTGCTCTAAGCGTATCGATGCTTCGTGTAAAACATCGTCAAGCAAAATGGCAAGCACAAAACGTTGTAAACTAATACGCATTTCATTTTCGCCGGAAAGTGTATCTGCCAATGCGCCAACGACCCTGTATTCATGCACCAGTTGTTCTGATTGCGCCACACGTTGTTCGTAACTTGTAATCATGTTGCGTAGCTGTTCATGCTTGCTACGCAGACTTTGTAATATGTGCTCGACGCTCGCTTCGTTCTGCTTGAGCTCGCTGTACTTCGTTTGTAAAGCTTCCACATCGGGCTTGGCTTGCTCACCAATCGCCTTTTGCTCGTGCGCAATCGCTGCTTTGGTTTCGGTAAGCTGTTGGCGGTGCTCTGTAATTTCAGTTTTCAAGCGTTGCTCTTGGTCAGCTTCAAGTAAAGCGGCCAGATATGCTTCCGCGTCGATGAACTTTGAGGAAGTAAGTTTAGCCTGCCAGGCCTGCTCAGCATCAGTAAGCCCTTGACGCGCGGTCTCAAGCTCTTTAGCTGTAGCGGTTTGTGTGCTCTTTGCAGCCGCTAATTTGGTATCAGCTGACGATTTAGTTTTCTGCGCTTGTTCGTGTCCTTGTTGCAGCTGTACCGCTTTAGCTTGCGTTTCCGTACGTTGCGCTTCAACAGCTTCGGCTGTAAGAGCGCGCAGCCGCTTCTCAGGGTCGATGGTATCTAGCCGCGCATCCAATTGCGCAACTGTTGATTCTGCCTGGTGTAGTTCAGCAATGAGTTTTTGTAATTGCTGTTGTTGTTGGGTTTCTTTGTTTACCAGTTCGTCTAAAGATTTATTTAGATCAGCAACGTTTTGCTTTTCCTCTCGTTGCTGCTCGGCAACAACGACGAGATCGGTCAGCTGCTGCTTGACCTTATCTGTGGCGACCTCCGCGAGTTCGCCCAGCTCCTGTTGCTGCGCTTTTAACTGCTCTTGCGTAGCTGCTAGTTTGGTTTCCGCCTGATTTACGCGCAGATTCACTTTAGACACAGCTGCGTCGCATTGCTTAACGTTTGCTTCCGCAGTATCTAACTGCTCCTGAGACACCAGTTCGCCTTCTTGTTGGGCGTTTGCAGGGTTCGGATGCTCGTTGCTGCCGCACACAGGGCAGGGTTCGCCTGGTGTCAGTTCGTGGGCAAGTGCAATAGCTTGCTCGCGGTGCCAACGTAGCCGCAGCTCCTGGCTTGCGGTGTGCGCTTTTTCGAGAGATTTTAACGCAGAGGGCAAGGGTTTTTTCGCTTCAGTTAGGGCGTTGGTCTCGGTTTTGACACGTTGTTGCAATGCGTCGCGTTGCTGTAAACGCGCGTGCTGGGTTTCAAGCTGTGACTGCTTCGCTTCAATGTTTGCATGACTCTGCACGGCTGCATTAAGCTTTGTGAGCTTAGCTTTGGTCTCCGTTAGCGTATCCCGGGTCTGTTGCAGCTCAGTTGCGAGTTCAGTATTGCGTGCTGCGGCTGTGTCACGTTCCTTTTCTTTGAATTTAAGCTGTTGAACCACTTCAGAAATAGCTTGCAGCGACTTTAATTGTTCAGTGAAATGATTGACCTGCGACTTAAGTTGCTCAATCTGCATCGGCGTATCAGCCAATAACTGTAACTGTTCGGTTGCAGCTTTCTGTTCACTAGTGGCTTGTTGTAACTCTTTATCAGCGGCTAATAATGCTTTGCCTCGTTCATCCGCTTCTTTCTTATTGCGGCAAAAGTCACTCCATTGAGGCTGGATCCGCTGTGCAGCATCATGCTTCTCCAATTTTTTCTCTGTAACTGCGATAGCTTCTGCTTGTTGATTGAGTGTTTCGAGTTTTTGTTTGTTGGCTTCAAGACTAACAAAACGTTTGACGAGTTCTTCAGCCTGGGTCAGCGCTTTTTGAGCCTGTTCACGGGAGGACCGCAGCGTTTCAAGTTCTGACAGTGTCTCTTGAATTGGTTTTTCCTGCTCTTCCAGCCCCAATGTTGCCTGCTCAATAGACTGAAATCCGGCTTCTTTCAATTGGTGTTCCAATTGTTTTTTTAGCGCCTGGTAGTCACTACTGACCCGCTGCGCTCGTTCACGCACCGCTTCTTCAATGCGTTTGAATTCTGCGGTGTTAAACAAACTGGCGAGGATCTTTTCGCGATTTTCCGAGTTAGCGGTCAGCAGTTCACGGAATCGTCCCTGCGGGAGAACTACGACTTGCTTAAACTGTTTTTCATCAAGTCCAATGAGGTTGCTAACGAGATCAGTCACATCGCGCACTGAATTCGCTTCAAGTAATTCGGTACTCCATTCCTCTGGCTTGCCTTCACCACTACTGACTTTGTAGATGTTCGCAGTGTGTTCACGTTTCGCAAGGCCCTCACCACGTTTTTTCGCGGTAAACTGGAAAGGCTTTCTTTCGACGCGATAAATTGCACTACCCAAAGCGAAGATAAACACGACCTCGGTCACAAGTTCGTCGCTCGCGTGGTGGCAACGCATAGAAGGGCCACTGCGGTCGCCGGTGGAGGTGCCATAGAGTGCAAAGTTCATGGCATCGAGCAGAGTCGTCTTACCTGCTCCTGTGGGACCGTTGATCAGAAACAAAGGGTGCTCGCCTAAGTCGTTGAAGTTAACAGTTTCAGTGTTCGCAAAAGGACCGAAAGCGGTCATTGCCAGGTACAAAGGTTTCATCAGCGGTTCCTTATGCTTTTTGTGCGGCTTTGTTGACGTCATCCATGATGCTGGCGAGCAGGTTTTCTTGCTCCTCTGACAAAGGTTCGGTGGTCATTGCTTTATAGAAGTCGGAAATGACTTCGATTGGCTTGCGGCCTAATTGCTCGCGCGTTTGGCGTGTATCTGTAGCTTCACGTTCTAGTGCAAGCTTAGTTAAGTCGAGAATATTCGGGTACACGGATCGTAAGCGTGCGAGCGGGTCAAGAATCGCCTCTTTATCAGTGAGTTTGATCTGAATATAATCCTGCGCGTTTGGGGCGGTCTTACCAGCGGCGAGCAGCTCATCAAACTTGCCTTCAAGCACCTGAACATCCCGAATGGCACGCAGTGGTAATAGTTCAACCTGAACCGATTTATCCTCTGCGAAACTAACAAGGGTGACCGACTTCTTCTGCTTTACTTCGGAGAAACTGTACTTTAACGGTGAACCACTATAACGCACGTGTTTATAGCCCTTAAATTGCGCTTGATGCAAATGGCCGAGGGCGGTGTAATCAAAGTCTTTGAATAAGTCCGCATCCACACACTCGGCACCACCGATACTTAGCGGTCGTTCAGACTCGCTGGTGTTTGCCCCGGCAATAAAACTGTGACTGATCACGACTTGCGCTGAAGTATCATCATAATGCTCGGAAATATGTTGCTTGAGTAGGTTGGTGACGTGCTCTTGCGCACTTTGATGGTCATTCGTTTTGACGCCAAAATAATCGTTCACCGACTCAGGATCACAATAGGGAATTCCCCAAATAACAACCTTGCCAAACGATGCATCAAGCTCCACTGGTTTGAGTAGTTCATCAAACGAGGTGAACAAATGTAGACCGGAGTGTTTGAGCAGTTGCGAGCCAAAACCTAAACGTTGCGCGCCATCGTGGTTGCCCGAAATCATGATTACTGGAATGGCCAGTTCGCTGATTATGGTGGTCAAGGTCTGGTCGAGCAGCGCAACAGCATCTGCAGAAGGTAATGCCCGATCATAAATATCGCCCGCAACAATCATCGCATCCACTTGCTGCTCTTGGGCATAGTCAATAATCTGGTTTAGCACATGTTCTTGATCTTCAAGCAGGGAGTGTTGATTAAAAATACGGCCAATATGCCAGTCTGAGGTGTGTAATAGTTTCATTTCGTTCCCTATTCTTGAACAAGTAACTGTGACAAATAGTCGAAATCATAATCACTGTAGTCAGCGAAATTCTCAATGACATCATGCAGAAACGACTGGGGGTCGGTGTATTCGCGCCGACCAAAGTTCAGATGCCTGCCATTATTGTCCCACTTGCAGAGCATCCCGTCAGGCTGCTCAGAGGTGCCCTCGATACTGCGCTCAAAAACAAAAAAGAGATATTCCCCATCACGCGGCAAAATAGCAGCAAAGTAGGGAAGCGGTACGCGGCTCGGTGATTCGAACTCGAGCAGAAGTGCATTAGGCTCATCGAAATAAGTCGGTTTTAGGGCTTTCTCGTAGTCTCTGTCGACAAGTTCCCGAGTAAAAAAACGTAATCCTGTAAAATCACTGCTTTGTAAGTCAGCGAAAAACGACTCAACCCTTTTGCGTTGTTCTTCCGTTTCTATCCTGAACAAACTGGGTAGTTGCTGCGCCTGAAAATTGTAAATGCGTTCGTTACGGTTGTCCTCGCGCATGGCTAGTCCTTAATTTCCGCAAATGGCACGAATGTCTTTTCGTTTGGTGGAGGTACACTTAAGACGTCTGCGCCATCCATAGCTGCGGCGCGCTTGATATCACGGTAAAACATTTCCCGGAAAGGCTGGGGAGATAACACTTTTAAGTAGGCACAGCGGGCGTTTAACCAGTTGACCAGATTTTGATTATAGGGGACATCAACTTGCAGCCAAAAGATGGTTGAGTGTCCTTCAACGGGTCGAATAACTTGGTTTTTGCCGAGGTGACTGTCCTGGATTTCGCGTCTTACCGAGTCAAATATTTGTAGCTCGAGTGTAAATTCCTCTCCAATAGTCATATCAAAATGTCGCTCGGCATGAGCCTTCAATTTAAAGTCACCGACCTGTGGTGACTCAGTAATAACCCCTTTGAGATTCTGTATACGCGAAATCGGGAGATTGGCAACGACACCATTGTTCCCGAAAGCATCGTTTTTTTGTAAAAATCGACACACTAAATAAGGGACCTTGCCACGATAGACTATTCCTAGCGCTGTGACTTTAAATGTCTTTGCCGGATCTCCACGGTGCTTGACGTAATCGATTTCAATCACATTTTGCTCGAACACATCTCTGAGTAATTGTTCAAACAGCCGAACAGGGATTTCCGGCGCCTGTAGTTGATGATCCGATGGCACATAGTCAACAAAGCGATGCCAATTAGCTGCCAGACTGCGGTTATGTGTATTGTGTTCGAGCATGCTTTGCGCATATTCAAAAAATGGCTTGAGCTTATTTAAAAGCAGCTGGTGTTTGATGCCAGTCAAATGCTTTTCCGCAATGAGCGCAGCTAGCGCGACTTCATCAGTAAACTCGGGAGCAGGTCCTTTCTTTCCGTTACCCGCGGTCCATTTTTGTGGTTCACGATGACCCGCTTTCCCGTAGTGACGGATACTATGACTACCTGTCGCATCGTTTAAGTCGCGCTCTACGGTTCGTCTTGATACATTAAAACCGTACTCTTCAGTTAGAATTTCAGTCAACTCCTGAGCAGTGCGAGGCTTCTGCCTTAGCAATTGAACGATGCGATCAACGCGCGAAATGATTCGCCCTTTGCGGCTTGTTTCTGCGTTTTTAGACATGTGCCTTATCCTCTTCCTGTCGTAATGTATTCACGCGTAACCAGTCACAATGTAACCGAAACCAGCGGTGATAGGTATCGTGGCATTACTGTGCTCGGATATTCATCCTAAAGCTTCTGCCCGACATATCATGTCGTTCATGGTTGATACCTTTACAGCAGGTTTGAATAACCGAACTTAAAAAGGGAGAACGATAATGAGTGAACAGGCAGACTGTAAACGATTGGGTTGTTTTTGGGGGCAGTGCGTCGGCGATGCTCTGGGCAGCTTGGTTGAATTCAAAACGAAAGCGACTATCTCTCGTATCTACCCTGACGGTATTAAAAAGCTCGAGGCCAGTTCAGTTTTCCCAATAGCAGAATGTGGCCAGCTGACTGACGACTCGGAAATGGCGATCGCACTGTTAAACTCCATGCATGACGAAAACGGTGACTTCATTGGTTACAGTCCCGAACGCGCTATGCGCAACTATCGCGATTGGTTCGATAGTGATCCCATAGATTGTGGCATGACTGTAGCATCTGCTATCTGTGGTGCTCCGAATCCTTCCAGTGAGTCAAACGGTGCGCTAATGCGTGCCAGTGCTCTGGCGATAAATTCGCGTTTGACAGACGAGCAGACACTTGCGGAATGGGCTCGTGTCGATGCTGAAATTACCCACCCAAATCGTGTATGCCAGCAAGCGAATCAACTTTTTGTTTTGCTTATTCGTTTTCTTTTGGAAAGCTCGGCAGAAAGAGACAGTGGCGACGAGCTTTATGCTCAAGCGTTACGCATCGTAAAAGCGTACGAGTTAACGACTATTTCCGCGCTTGTTGTACAAGCTCGTCAGGCCAATATGTCAGACTTCTATACCAATATGGGCTGGGTACGCATTGCTCTGCATAATGCTTTGTTTCACTTGTTTAATGAAACACCTTGGCGTGAGGCTGTACACACCACTGTCATTCAGGGCGGTGACACTGATACCACGGCCGCGATTGTTGGTGCCTTACTTGGTGCTCGTGATGGTCTGTCAGCTATACCAGAGGACTGGTTGCAGGACGTACAGAATGCGATACCAGTACATCGGCCTCACTACCTCCATGCGCGTCACGGAGCTAGTTTGCTCGCGGAGGTGTAACGTGGATATCGGCGAAATTATCAAAAATTTTGCGATTGTGATGGTGATGCTTTGGATCGTGATGAAGCTAGTAATTGTCGCGTTTTGGACGCTTTGTGCCTTTGTCCAGATCCATTGGTACATGTTTAGTAATCATCCGATCTTATCGGTTGTCTGCTTTGGTATTTGGTACACGCCAGGTGAGGCATTAATAACGTTTATCTTATTTGAAATAACGTTGCTAATCGCCTTCGGTATCAAAATGGATAAACCTGGAATGTACAAGGCTATGGGCATTGGCGCGTTATTGGGGTTTTGGTTAGCCAAGCGCAACGGTGATAATTTGCGGCTTAAGTGATGTTTATAGGCCATTAATAAATAAGGAAACATTATGAACGCTCTTATAAAAGTATTTAAAAGTCACATTCACAACGGTCTCGTCAGTTGCGCGCCGAATTTGGAGAACGCGTCAGCGTTTATTTGCGACTCGCACCTCGATCCAGACAACTACGCAATGCCTGTTCTCAACGAATCAGCGTCGACGGTTATCTCTTTACTCGAACAAGGGAGGTTTGACGAGGTAGAGGACAAACTGACCTTTGAGCCCACAAAGACCATACGTGGTGTGATACGCGTGATGGTTCGAACCCACTTGAATCGACAGGGGGTAGGTCATGTAAGTCGGGGAAGTGCCGATAAAACTCTGGCAAAACGCGTTCTGTTGCCCTTCGAAAACGACTTTGACTATCAAAAAATGCTTGACCACGATTATTTTGCAGAACAATGGGAAGAAGCTCTTGAAGCGCATCCCGCCGAATATGATGAAATTGACCGGCAATCAATTGCGGGGTTGAGAAAATTGCGAGGTGGTCAGCGCACGAATGCACGCGTGGCTAAACATTTAGGGATCCATGATAACTGGGCGAAGGTGTTTACCGGTATCTACAGTGGTTTGCAGTTTTTGGACAACAACTATCATTTTAACGCTGAAGCTTTGTGGTCAGATATGAACGCCTGCGAGAATGATATTGAAGCTACCAAACGTTTGGTTAAAAAGGTCCAGACTGGCATTCATCAATATGGTGAGGCGCTTGCTGGTAGTTTTCTGGCGGATTTGGGACATGCCGGGTTTGTTAAACCGGATACCCACGTTATCAGTTCAGTGGCAGCAATGTGTGGTCGGGAATCGGTACCTTCGCAGTCTGCAGTTGATTACGTATACAAGCTGGCTGAGACGCTGAGCATGGAACCACGTGCGGTAGATAAACTATTTTATCTAGGCTGTTCAGGGAAGCTTTATTTGTATAACTTGGGAATGAAGAACCCACGCCAATTTAAAAGTGACTTTTTAAATGATTTAGGTCCGCTTGGCCAGCTATAAGGAATTTAAATGCGCCAACTAAATGGCAAAATCTATTATTCGCCATCAGAGCTTACGCTGTTTCACGACAGCCCGTTCGCCAGTTGGTGCGAATTTTGTTACCGCGCAACAGACCAAAGGTATCCGACGCCTGATCCTGAAGATGCCTTTCTTGTCATGTTGCAAGAGGCTGGTTACGCGCATGAAAAATGGTTGGTGAATGACTTAAAACACCAGGGACGTAATGTCATTGATGTGAAGGAGCGCTGTGCCGATGGTACTTTTCTTGACGAACACCAGATGACTCGTCAGCTAATGGCGGAAGGGACAGACGTGATTTTCCAAGCGGCTCTTATGGACGATAGATTCGCCGGTTATGCCGATTTTCTCGTTAAGATCGACGTACCGAGTGAATTGGGCGATTACAGTTATGTTGTCTGGGACACCAAGTTATCGAAAACAGCGAAAGTCACGCACTTATTGCAACTTTTAGCCTATGCGCGCATGGTTGAATCTGTTCAGGGGAATCTGCCTGTAACGGTGACGGTGGTACTCGGCAGCCATGAGTTTGATACCTATCCAACAGCTGAATACCTTGCTTACTTCGAGTCTACTCGTGATAAGTTTTTGCTAGCTGCTGAGTCCTTTAATCAGGAAGCGATGCCGGATCCTTATGAATCAAAGGAGTTCGGACGCTGGAGCAACTTTGCTGAAAAACTATTGAGCGAACAGCGACATTTATCACTGGTAGCAAATGTTCGTCGCAGTCAGGTGCTGAAACTGAATAATGCGGGCATCCATACTATTGACGCGCTTGCTGAATTAGATGACTTGTCCAGCGTAAAAATACCCAAAGTGACGCTAGAAAAATTAAGAGAACAGGCTCAAGCGCAAGTGGCGACGGAGCAAATGGGGAAACCGCAGTACCGTCTGCGTGCTTTGAAACCGAACGAACCGAAACCCTTTGATCACCTGATGCCGTTTAGTCGTGGCGATATCTATTTTGACCTGGAAGGTAACCCTTTAGCTGAAGGAGGTCTGGAATTCCTTTGGGGTATGACGGTGTTTGATGATGCCGATAAACAGAGTTTCGTTGCGTACTGGGCGCATAATGCAGAGGAAGAGAAAAAAGCGCTCGGACAATTTTTTGAATTTACCCTAGACCGCTGGCAACGTTTTCCTGACATGCGTGTTTATCACTACGCCCCTTACGAAATGACGGCATTAAAACGTTTGGTCGCGCGCTACGGCATTTATGAAGCCGAGCTTGACGACATGTTGCGAGCTGGCCTTTTTGTCGACTTATATAAAGTGGTAAAAAGCACTTTAGTGATTGGTCTGCCATCTTATTCGATTAAAAAAGTCGAGCTCTTTTATCGAAGCAAACGCGAGACCGAAATCGGCGTTGGTGGGGATGCTGTTGTTGCTTACCAAAACTGGGTGGAGCTAGGCGACGATAAAATTCTTGAGGCGATTGAGCATTACAATAAAGATGACTGTGACTCGACCTATGAGCTCGCAAGTTGGCTAAGAGTCCTGGAAGCTAAGCATCGGCCCGAGTTAGCACAACTTTCCAAAGACAAGGAGTATGAAAGGGAGGCTGGGGTACGTGAAAAAAAGCCTGATGAAAACGCAGAGCTAAAAGCTCAGTTACAAGAGCTTGCCGATGCGCAGGAGGATGCTGAAGAACGCCATGCGATTGAGACACTGATGAACCTTATTGATTTTCATCAGCGTGAAGAGAAACCTAAATGGTGGCAATTTTTCGAATGGCTTGGCCTTCCAGATGATGAACTCATTGAAGAGCGAAATGTAATCGTTGATTGTAGGATTGTAGGTCGAGCGGAAAACCTATTTCGCGTTAACTACCTAGCCGAACAGGAAGCAACTGTAAGTGCAGGTGCAGCGTTTGGGATAAAATCTAAAGCAAATCCTGAAATCAGCAGTGTAATCAATGCAAGAATAGTTTCCGTGTTGGACGGCACTACCTTTGAAATCTCTGTTGCAAAAAAGGATGCGGATCGTGTTCCAATTAGCTTTACCCTTGTCGCAAAAGAGATCGTACCCAGCGGTGTGATGGCTAAGAGTTTAGTGGCGTTTGCAGCTCAAGTTTGCAGTCAGCGGACCCTTGGTGAGTCGGCGGTTGCCGATGTATTACGACGCTCAGCCCCTCGATTTACCGAACCGTTGACGACACTTCAAGCGAATCAGTGCGAACAAGAGGAGCGACTAAATGAAGTTATCCGCTTGGTTGAGAATCTTAATCATAGTTACCTGACAGTGCAGGGACCTCCCGGAACCGGAAAAACCTTTACCGCGTCAAGAGTTATTGGCCATCTTCTTCGGAGTAAACCGAATCTGGCAATTGGGATAAGTAGCAATAGTCACAAAGCTCTGAATAATCTGTTGCGTAGCGTTGTCGAATATTGCCGTAGTGAAGGAATTGCGTGTAATGCGTTTACACTGAAAGTGGATGAAGAGCTTGAGTCCCTCGGCGTTAAAACAGTCGGGCAGAATAACAAAGCTTGGAAGGTGATAGGTCCTGATGTTGTGATTGGCGGCACTGCCTGGATGTTTTCACGTGATGATATGCAGAACTCTCTTGATTATCTGTTTGTTGACGAAGCTGGACAAGTGGCACTAGCAAACGTTGTTGCGATGGCGCCGAGTGCACGTAATATCGTGTTTATGGGAGACCAAATGCAGCTCGGACAACCCACTCAAGGAACACATCCAGGCGAGGCTGGGTTCTCGGTGTTGGATTACTTGATGAAGCACGAACAGGTAGTGCCGGAAGATAAAGGCGTTCTACTGAGTCGTTCATATCGGATGCACGAAGATATATTGGGTTTTATTAGTCGCATGGTCTACCAAGGGAGATTAGAACCGGATCCGGCAAATGCCGTGCAATCTGTAGAGCTTCCGGAACACGGTCAATGCTTGATTCGTAAGAACACGGGCATTGAATTTCATCAGGTCGATCATGATGGTAACACAGTGGCCAGCGATGAAGAGGCTAGCTATATTTATGACCTTTACCAGCAATTACTGGGTCAGAACTACACAAATAAACAGCGCGTTCAGCATGCGATCTGTGCTGACGATATTCTTATTGTGACACCCTACAATTTGCAGGTGCAATGCCTAAAGAATTTACTCCCGAAAGCGCGCATCGGTACCGTTGACAAGTTCCAGGGGCAAGAAGCGCCCATCGTGATTTTTAGTTTTTGTTCGAGTGCACCGGATGAGAGTCCGCGCGGACTCGATTTCCTGTTCGACATTCGCCGCCTAAATGTTGCAGTGTCGCGCGCACAGGCATTGGCAATAGTTATTGGTTCGCCGCGTCTTATGGATGTGGGCGCCACCTCAATTTCTCTAATGAAGAAGGCATCGCTGGTAGTTGAACTTGGGTGCATCGGTAAATAATACTTGCCTAGGCTCAAACAAGACCGATGGGCTATAGCAATCCCCATCAGCAATGTAGGTTTGCATTCTATCCTGTGTGAATGACATGTTATGGCGCTGTCCCTCGGGGGGAGGGATGTAAGTTTGTGCGAATGGATGACGCGCCAATGGGTGACCAAGTGTAAACAGCGGGGGTAAAACTACAAAAGATGTCATCGTCGCCACCAGCGGCACAAGCAGCTGCTAATAAGCCGATTATAGAAGGATACGCAAGACAGAAATACTTATTGTTGGCGTCCAATACGTTCGAGCATTTGCAACATTTCGTTGCGAGGCCACAACGGCTCTTTGCGACCTTTGACACGGCGGGGTGTGTCGGCAAGCCATGCGCCGGTGCGATAGCCCGTGATTTCGGTGACGTCGATGCGGTCGTAGTAGACCTGATGCTCAAATTCGTCGCGCATACGGTTCAGTGTACCTAGGGCTGAGCGATCGCATTCGGTGTCAATGCGCAATGGGCGCAAAAATCGATGTGCGGTGTCGAGGTGGCGCTCTTCAGCGCCGCATTTAAGTAACGTGTTCATCAAAGTATCTACAAATAGATAATTGAGCTCGGCAAAACCGGACTTTCTAAGACCTGGCAACACGAGTGGGAAACGGGTGGCGTCGTGCACAAGCAAGACGCAATTGCGCCGCTGAATAATCAAATTATTGCCATGCCAGCCACTTAACGGATTGATATCCAACTGCGGTTGTTGATAGAGCCATTCAGTTGCCTGGGGTACATCGAGCTCACCGTTGGATTGTAATGGAAGTTTTGCGTAAAGTTTGCGAGTAGCGTGGAGTTCGAGCATGTTGTCACCTGATTGTTTCTATCGGCTATGATAGCACTTGCTATTATGCATTGGCACGGTGGCGAATTTACAGATGTCAGCTAAACTTATAACAGACCGACGAATTTAGTGAACAGGCTTTTAAATTGCTACTGGCTAGAGGAGGCATTATGAAGTTTGAAGCCATCTTAAAAGATCCGTCTGCAGTGTATGATAAACCTCAAGACGTGTTAGACGACGGCAACCTCTCTCGTGACGAGAAATGTGAAATTCTGAAGCAGTGGGAATACGACGCTGTGGAGCTTCAGGTAGCGACTGAAGAGAATATGCCGGGCCCAGAAGACAGCACATTAGATGATATTCTTGCGGCGAAGCAAAAACTGCTTGATTGCGACGACGAAGTGTAAAGTAACAAGCTCGCCATAAGTGTGGCTGCTCGGGAGTTGGTTTTGTTTACCGAGCAGCGACTAGATGCAGCTTTAGGTTTTCGTTTGCAACCGTGTAATGTGCATCGGTGCTTCCGCAAGGAAGTATTCTCCTCTGTAATACCCCATCATGATCTACCTTCCTAAGTTCAAAATTACCAAGCGGTTTTAGCTGGATACGATTTCCTGAAAATATCTGGCAGCCCTATGGGAAGGTGGTTTTTAGTGTAATAGACTAATGCGTATTACAATTGGTACTAAGGACTTGAGGTAAAAATGGATTACGTTCTTTTGGCATTAGGCCTGGTCTTATTGATTTGCGGTGCTGACGGTCTGGTTCGTGGCGCGGCGCGGTTGGCGGCAAGCATTGGCATTCCAACCGTAGTCATAGGTTTGACCGTTGTCGCATTTGGTACCAGTGCGCCCGAGTTGGCGGTGAGCATTAACTCGGCGATTGCCGATAAAACCGAGCTGGCCATGGCCAACGTGGTCGGTAGTAATATTTTTAACGTATTGTTTATTCTTGGCTTAGCAGCCGTAATCACTCCTTTAGCTATATCACGCCAGCTTATTCGTCAGGATGTGCCAATCATGGTGTTGATCAGCGCGCTGGTGTTCTTTCTGGCGTCAGATGGCATGTTGAGCTTCATGGAATGTGCGCTGCTGGTCGTTCTCCTGGTGATTTATACCGTGTTCTTATTTGTTCAGGGGAAGAAGTCGGAGAACGCCAAAGCGGACGCTCCTGATGGAGATGAGTTAGCTGAACTGACCCAGGGTAACCACCCGGCCTGGCAAAGCTTATTGTGGTTGGTCGTTGGTCTGGCGCTGTTGATAATTGGTGCGAGCTTGCTTGTTAATAGCGCAGTAAGTATCGCGCGCACCTTTGGCGTGAGCGAGGCGGTGATAGGCTTGACCATTCTGGCGATTGGTACCTCATTGCCTGAAGTTGTCACCTCTATTGTTGCCAGCTTCAAAGGGCAGCGAGATATTGCAGTGGGTAACGTGGTCGGCAGTAATACTTTCAACCTGCTGGCTGTGCTTGGTATTTCAGGTATCGTGAGTTTTGATGGCTTGGCAGCAACAGCGCAGCTGGTGCAGCAGGATCTTCCCATCATGCTCGGGGTTGCTATCCTGACCTTACCGCTGGTCATCACAGGTTCAACTCTAAGTCGCAGTGAAGGGGCTTTATTTTTCGGTTTGTACGTCTTTTATACTGCGCTGTTAATCGGCACCGCGAAAGGCGCGGCTTGGGTGAGTCCGCTGCAGTCGCTGTTCTGGTACCTGGTACTGCCACTGACGGTGCTTGTGGTGCTGGCATCACTCATCAGGGACGTCGCAAGGCGGCGTCAAGCGTCACAATAGTCAACTATACTTAGTTCAGCTTCTTAATTAAGGGAGACTATCTCTATGAAGACTGCTTATACAGATATTGAGCTCGAACAACTGCTGGAACGGTTAAATAAAGCGTTATTTGAATCTGATCCCATGAATACGGGGTGCCAGGAAAATGACGCATACGACGAGTACGAAGGGATTGCTGCTGCAGCCGTAAATTACATGATAAGAGGCGCCACAGAACGTGACGCCATAACCCAAGCTCTTAAAGATAGTTTCGACGATCTTGTCACTGACGAGAAAGTTGATCAGGTGCTCAACTCACCTGTAATGAAAGATTAAGCGAGAAACTATAGCTTATGGCCGCAAATCACCGTGCAGGAATTTAACGACAAAGACGACTTTACCGTATCGTTCAAATGACCATTTAATGCATGCCTGTAACGCGGCCATCACTTCATCGTAGTCGCCAAAGACCTGAGTGCTGAGGGTATTGGTAATAATGTGCAAGTCTTCAAATTTGTTGAGTTCATCAATAAAGCCTTTAATAGGCTCGATATAGTTATCGGCGAGCGGATATTTACTGATGTCGATAGTTAGTTTCATTACGACTTTACTCCTTTTATAAGCGAACGAAATCAAATGCTACGCCAACCTCAGAAGGTGTTTTTCACCCGTTTAGAGATCAGCATGTAGGGCACCCATATCAAAGCATAGATAATTGCGCGGATTATATCGAGAACTGTGGCCTCATCAATGGCAACAAGGTCAGGCATGAGCTTATGAACGATCCAGGCGTCAGCAATCAAAAACAGGGGCGAAAACACGCATAAAAAAATAAACACCCGCGGGAACCAACGATGTTTACTGAAAAACAGATACAGCAGCGCTAGCGAAACAAGCAACATGAAGGCGTTTGCCAGCATCTCCACGTTCAGCAGCAGTTCCAGGTGAGGAACGAAGGACTTAGAATTTGGATTGGCTGTGATTTCATAGGCGCCGTTCATATAATCAACGAGCATAGGCAGGTATTCAACGGCTAAAAATAAAGGGCTCACAATCACGCCAAAGGCGACCAGGTAGAGCCATCCACCAATTCCTTTTAATTCATTTTGTTGTTGTAATTGTGGTTGTACGTCCGCTACTTCGTTCACGGCTAAGTTCCTTTTAGTTGTTATTGGAATTAAATTTTTTGCGTTGAGTCACGCTCAATGACGCGCGGCTCAAATACATCCTGTAGTTCTTTAACTGGCTGGTGGTAAACATTTTTCAGTACCCAACGCGCAGCCATTTGACCAATTTCCGCAATCGGGTAATCGACTGTGGTTAACTTGGGGTAGGTATAGTGGGCAAAATTAACGTTATCGAAGCCAATAACCGAAAGTTGTTGAGGTAAATCTAGGGGAATATCGTGGGCTGCTGTTATCGCACCTGATGCCATTTCGTCGTTGGCGCAGACCAGCGCGCTGAATGGCACGTCGGTACCGAGTAAGTGCTGAAGACCTCGGACACCGCCGGTTTCCTGAAAGTCGCCTTCGAAGAACAAGGTTTTATTTTCGGCAACACCAAATTCGGCCAGGGCTTCGAGGTGGCCGGCATAACGTTCTTTGGCATCATTTTTCCACATGGGGCCAGAGACATAAGCAATATCGCGATGGCCGAGCTCGAGCATGTGATGAGTGGCCAGATAACCGCCTTGGCGGTTGTCTAAAGTAATACAACGGTCGGCTATGGCGCGCACATAGCGGTTAATTAAAACAAAATCACAGCCGCCATCGGCAAGGCCGCGCAGGTAATTGTCACTGACCGATTCCACATGCAAGATTAACGCGTCGCAGTTACGACTACGTAAAAACTCAATGCTCTCCCGTTCGAGCTCGGCGTCACTGTGACCTGCGGCGATAATTACGTGCTTCCCAACGGTGCGGAATTCCTCTTCAATACGTGCTAACAGCTCACCATAGAAGGGACCACTTAGCTCTGAGACCAGAATGCCGATGCTATTGGAGCGGTTGCTGGCGAGGGATTGCGCGACGGAGTTGGGGCGGTAGCCAAGCTCTTGCATTGCTGCTTCGACCTTTACGCGGGTGGCTTCGCGAACCTGCGCGGTGTTATTGATAACACGCGACACTGTCGCCAGCGATACGCCGGCCAGCTTAGACACTTCGTAAATTGTTGCCATCTCTTGCTGGACTCTTGTTAGCTTTTGTTTTTATTAAGGTTCGTTTGTGAGTTCTTGCGCAATTTTTATGACTCGCGACTGGTTAAGAGTGTACCTGCGCATTATCCATGCAACAAGTAATGATGCGATCGCGGGCAGCACAGTAAAAGCGACGAGTATTCCAAATTGAGTGTGTTCGGTTTGCATTTGACCGGCCTGGTAGTTGTAAAACGCCAGCCACCAGCCGGCGATGGCGCCACCAAGTGCAATACCTATTTTTATGAAGAACACCACTGAGGAATACACCAGCCCGGTGGCACGGATTCCCGACTGGCGTTGGCCAAAATCGACAACATCAGCAATTTTCGCCCACAACATTGGGGTGGCCATTTGTAAGAAGAAGCTCCACAAAAAATACAGAGCAAATGCCAGCACCAGCTGATCAGGGCGCACCCAGAATGCGGCGACCGACATAAGTGCTGCAATGATCTGCAGTGCTTTATAGGCAATCACTTTATCGACCCGACGTGTGAGTGGGTTGGCCACTGCACACCCCAGGATATTGCCAACCATGCCTAAAGAAATAAAGGCGGTAATCAAGTCTTCGCGCAACAGGTAGTACTTCACATAGTAAATGGCAAGGGTATTTTTAATAGCGATGCCAATGAGCAACACCACGGCCACGATCGCCAGCGTGCGTAAGGCATCGTTGCGCCATAGGTTGCGCAGCCCCGAGCCCAGTGTCAGGTGTTGTGTCGCAGGCGGTTGAACGCGTTCCTTAGTGCCGGCAAAACAAAGCAAAAACAGCATCACGCCAAACACACTCATTGCCGTGATGGTGAGTTGATAGCCGAGCGCCCGGTCGCCTTGCCCGAAGAAGTCTACCAGCGGCAGGGTGAGCAGGGTGACGATAAGACCACCAAGCATGCCAAACACGAATCGATAAGATTGCACCGATACCCGTTCTTCGGGATCTTTGGTCAGTACGCCGCCAAGGGCCGAGTAGGGAATATTAATCGCAGTGTAAGCTAACATCAGCAGGGTGTAGGTGACATAGGCATAGATAACTTTGCCGGTGGCATTCAAATCTGGCGTGGTAAAAGCAAGAATACTGCAGACGGCAAAGGGAATGACCAGCCACAGCAGGTAGGGTCGAAACTGACCGAAGCGAGTGCGGGTTTTATCAGCCAGCAGTCCCATCATGGGATCGGTAATGGCGTCAATCAGCCGCACCACCAGAAACATGGTACCGACCGTCGCCGCAGAGATACCAAAAATGTCAGTATAGAAAAATGCTAAAAACAGCATTACGGTTTGGAAAATCAGATTGCTTGCTGTATCGCCTAAACCGTAAGCCACTTTTTCGCGGCGAGAAATCATAACGCCTCCACAGCGGGTAACTGTGTTTTTCGTTGCAGCCAGAAAGTCTGTAAAGCTAATGCACTGGACTTTAATATACGTTGTTGGGTGTCAAAGTCTACATAGACGATGCCAAAGCGCTTACTGTAGCCTTCGGCCCACTCAAAATTATCCAGCAGGCTCCAGGCAAAGTAGCCATTAATAGTCACGCCGGCTTCAATACAATCATGCACCGCCAACAGGTGCTGCTGATAGTAATCAATACGGGCAGCATCGTCGACTTGGTTATCTCTCACTTCATCAGGGAAGGCTGCGCCATTCTCAGTGATGTAGATCGGCGGTAGATTGGCAAAGCGTTGATTCAGGTCAGTTAGGATTTCGGTTAACCCTTGCGGGTAGATTTCCCAGCCCATCGAGGTGAGCGGTGGCGCTTGCGGCGGCACGTCTGAAAACCAATCATTCTTCTCGCGAAATACCGTACGCGTATAGTAGTTCACGCCAAGGAAGTCGAGGCTCTGGCCAATAGTTGCCATATCATCCGCTGCGATATCTGGTCGATCAGCTTCTGGTAGTTGGTTGAGCAAGTCAGGGTAGCTTGCCTCTAACAGTGGCTGCAAATACCAGAGATTATGGTACTGGTGCGCCTGTAGAGCGGCCTGACGGTCGGCTTCGCTATCGCTCGCGGGGTGACAGGGACTAAAATTCAGTACGATACCATGCAGAGCTTGCGGTGCATGTCGGCGTAAAACAGGCATCGCCAGTCCGTGAGCAAGCAGCAGATGGTGCGCAGCCTGACGACCTTCCCGGCGGTTTTTATGCCCGGGCGCGTGAATGCCGGCCTCATAACTTAAATAGGCACTGCAGAAAGGTTCGTTGATGGTGGCGTAACTTGCCACTTTATTACCCAGCGCCCGGCCGACGATATCAGCGTACTCGGCAAAGCGATACGCGGTATCACGATTGAGCCAGCCGCCCTGGTCCTCGAGATATTGTGGCAAGTCCCAGTGATATAAAGTCACATGGGCCTGAATGCCGTTAGCGAGCAGGGCATCCACCAGATCGATATAAAACTGTAAGCCCTGACGATTCACCGAGCCGTCGGCGTTAATAACCCGTCCCCAGGCAATGGAAAAGCGATAGGCATCGACGCCCAGTTCAGTAATAATATCCAGGTCTTGTCGCCAGTACTTGACGTGCTGGCAGGCATGAAGACCATCGGATCCATCTTTAATCCGGCCTGGCTCGGCGCAAAAAGTGTCCCAGATACTGGGCGCACGCTGGTCCGCCGCACCTTCAATCTGGAAAGATGAGGTCGCAACCCCAAACAGGAAGTCGCTGGATAGCAGCTTGGAATGCTTCGGTAAGCTTATTTTAGTCATAAACGTCTTATTCTCGGTTGCCGAAGAGTTTCCGCCAAAGGATTGCGATTAAACTCAATTATGCTATAAATGAAAGCGCTTTCATCATAGGCTATTAAACAAGCTATCGTCAAAAAATAATAAAGATTGAGGCCGTTATGACCCAACAGACAACAAATTATCGGTTCGCGCTGACAGCGTTAACCTCATTGTTCTTCATGTGGGGATTTATTACCTGCATGAACGATATTCTTATTCCATACCTGCGGCTGCTGTTTGATCTGAATTATGCGCAGTCGATGTTGATCCAATTCTGTTTCTTTGGTGCTTATTTTATTGTCTCGGTGCCGGCGGGCCACTTGATCGGTAAGATTGGTTACAAGTCGGGTATTGTTACCGGACTGATGATTTCTGGCGCCGGGTGTGTGCTGTTTTACCCGGCCGCGCAAGCGGAAGTTTACGGATTGTTCCTGTTGGCACTGTTCGTACTGGCATCAGGGATTACCATTTTACAGGTAGCGGCAAACCCTTATGTAACTGTACTTGGCGACTCACGCACAGCATCCAGTCGCTTAACCATGACCCAAGCCTTCAACTCCCTGGGAACGACGGTCGCCCCATTCTTTGGTGCCTGGCTGATTTTTGGCGGTGTGGCAGATCCAGAGGTGACTGGCGTGTCGAAAGATACCGTTAGCCTGCCATACTTCATCCTTGCCGGCACCTTAGTGCTGATGGCCTTTATTTTTATGCGTCTGAAGTTGCCTAATATGGGCAAAGTCGACCCAACCGAATACATTCCAAGTGACGCCAAAGCCTGGAAGCAAAAGCATCTTATGTTGGGCGCAGTGGGTATTTTTGTTTATGTCGGGGCGGAAGTTGGCATTGGCAGTTTCCTCGCTATGTACATTGCCGAGCCGAGCATCGGTGACATGAGTATGTCAAAAGCATCGCATTATATTTCCTGGTACTTCGGTGGCGCTATGGTCGGCCGCTTCCTGGGGGCTGCGGTGATGCAAAAAATTAGTGGTAACCGGGTACTCGCTTTCAATGCGGTTGCTGCGGTGCTCTTAGTCGCAACCACCATGCTGAGCTCAGGCGCACTGGCCATGTGGTCGCTGTTGTTTGTTGGTTTGTGCAACTCGATTATGTTCCCGACTATCTTCAGCCTGGCGTTACAGGATCTTAAGCAATGTCGCGGGCAGGGCTCGGGCATTTTATGTCTGGCCATCGTTGGCGGGGCAATCGTACCCCTGATTCAGGGTTTCCTCGCTGATCGTGTTGGCATTCAGATGGCCTTCATCGTGCCGCTGGTGTGCTATGTCTACATTGCTTATTATGGCATGAGCGGTTATCGGCCGCGTGCATCACAAATGACGCAGGAGGCAGCTAATGCAGCAGAGTAAATTACCAAAGAAGATGCTGGCGACTTGCATCGCGTTAGCGTTAATGGGATGCACAGAGGTCGCCACTGACACCACGCAAGACTCAGGTGCAGAGCAGGTAAAAGCACCGATCTGGCCGGCCATTGCCTCACCGGTTGCGCTAGATCCAGCCATCGAGCAGCGAATCACGGAGCTGCTCGCCGAGATGACCCTGGAGCAAAAAGTTGCACAGATGATTCAGCCGGAAATTCGCGATATTAGCGTCGAGGACATGCGCCGTTACGGCTTTGGTTCCTACTTGAATGGCGGTGGTGCATTTCCGAATAATGATAAATACGCCACGCCGCAGGACTGGATTGCTTTGGCAGAATCCATGTACCAGGCCTCGGTAGATGACAGTCAGGACGGCTCAACTATTCCGACCATGTGGGGCACTGATGCTGTGCACGGTCACAATAATGTGATTGGCGCGACTATTTTTCCACACAATATTGGTTTAGGGGCAGCAAATAATCCTGAACTGATTGAGCAAATTGCGGCAGTGACAGCTAGGGAAGTCATGGTCACAGGTATCGACTGGGTATTTGCTCCGACGGTTGCTGCAGCGCAAAACCTGCGTTGGGGCCGAACCTACGAGAGCTACTCAGAGAATCCAGCTATCGTGCGTGACTATGCGGCCGCCATTGTCCGGGGCTTGCAGGGTACACCCGGCGAGAACTTCCTTAGTGAGCAACATGTTATCAGTACCGTTAAGCATTTCGTGGGTGACGGTGGTACCACTGATGGTATCGATCAGGGCAACACCGAAGTGGATGAAGAAACCCTTTCGCGGGTGCATGCCCAAGGCTATGTCGGTGGCCTGGAAGCTGGCGCGCAAACAGTAATGGCGAGCTTCAACAGCTGGAACGGTGAAAAAATTCACGGCAGTGAGTATTTATTGACGGATGTGCTCAAGCAGAAGATGGGCTTTGATGGCTTTGTCGTTGGTGACTGGAACGGTCACGGGCAAATTCCAGGCTGTAGTAATCATGACTGTCCACAGGCCGCAAATGCTGGTCTGGACGTTTACATGGTGCCGACCGGGGCGTGGAAGCCGTTGTACGAAAATCTGGTGCAACAGGTGCGGGACGGTATTATTCCGCAGACCCGGGTGGATGACGCAGTGCGTCGAATTTTGCGGGTGAAAATGCGCGCGGGTTTATTTAATAAGCCGAGCCCGGCACAGCGGCCTTTGGCGGGCAAAACAGAACTTATTGGTAGCGATGCGCACCGTGCCATTGCCCGTGATGCAGTCCGCCAGTCGCTGGTTCTCCTGAAAAATAACGGACAGTTGCTGCCACTTAATCCCAGCCAGCATATTCTGGTAGCAGGCTCTGGTGCCGATAACATCGGTCAGCAGTCCGGCGGTTGGACCATCAGCTGGCAGGGCACTGGCAACACCAATGCCGACTTTCCTGGTGGAACTTCAATCTATGCAGGTATCGCTGAGCAGGTAGAGCAGGCGGGCGGCAAAGCTGTTTTAGCGCCGACAGGCACATATCAGGACCAACCCGACGTTGCCGTGGTAGTGTTTGGTGAAGAACCTTATGCCGAGGGCAATGGTGATATTGCAAATCTTGATTATCAACGCGGCAACGCAACGGATTTAGCCTTACTACAGCAATTGCAAGCCGATGGCATCCCGGTGGTAGCCTTGTTTATCAGTGGCCGCCCAATGTGGGTCAATCCGGAACTGAACGCCGCTGATGCCTTTATGGCAATCTGGCTGCCGGGCAGTGAGGGTGCAGGTGTTGCAGATGTTATCTTGCGCAATGCTGCGGGCGAGATTCAATATCCGGTGCAAGGGAAGCTTCCTTTTTCCTGGCCCGCTCATCCAGCACAGGCGGATCGTCGTTCAGTGAGTACCGACAACCCACCTTTATTACCGCAAGGTTTTGGTCTGGCCTACGGTGAAGAAAATGTACTTACTGACCAACTACCTGTGCAAACGGGTAACTCGGACGGCACGGTGAGTCTTGCCATCTTTGATCGAGCGCCGCAATCGCCATGGTTGATTGAGTTACGTAGTGGCGGTGAGCGCGATATCGTGGAAAGTAGTATCCAGCAATTGGGCACCATCCGTACCCAGACGTTTGACGACCAGGTACAGGAAGATGCGCGAACCATGCAATTTTCTGGTGAAGGTGTTGCAGCGTTTAACTTTGTCAGTCCATTCCCACGGGATTTGCGCGCCTATGCTGAGCAGGACAGCGCTTTAGCTGTTACCCTTCGGCTTGACTCGGAAGTTCCTGAAGATGCGGCCCTGACGCTGTTCTGTGGCGAAAACTGCGGGATCCACGCGCCTGTTGCGCAACACTTAAAGCAACTGAGTTCAGGTGAGTGGGCGACGCTTAACTTCAATGTGCAGTGCTTACAGGATCTTGGTCTGGATATGGCCAAAGTAAGCGGCATATTTGGCTTAGAGTCGGCTCAGCCATGGACCCTGAGCTTTAATGACGTGCGTCTGGTGCCAAGCGCTACTACTGACAGTATTTGTTTGTAAGCTTTTTTTAGATTTTCTCTCTCCCCAAAAAAAAGCCTGCTTGCGCAGGCTTTTTCCTTAGTTCCAGGGTCGTTTCTTTCGTTTCAGGTTTGCTCAAACCTGTGTCCAGATCCCCATCAGAAGCTATATCTAGCTCCCAGTGAGTACCGTGGACCATACTGACGGGCGAAGAGGAACTGTTCTTCATACCGTCCGTATCCTTGCTCAGTCTCATTGTTCAGGTTGATACCTTCAAAGAAGACCGTAAAGCGATCCGTGATGTCGTAATTCACACTCATGTCCCACTGACCGTATTCACGGGCATATTGCGGTGGAGCATCAGCTGAACCCTGGGCTTGGCCCACACCGATCAGGTAGCTGTCACGCCATGCATAGGTGATTTTTACTGAGAAGCCATGCTTCTCGTAGAACGCCTGGAAGTTTGCTGAATCGCTCAAACCGGTAAGCGGTGCTTGTTGAGTCAGGCTGTCCGTATCAAACTTAACATCGCCGTCGACGACAGTTGCGTTAACACCTAAACCAAAACCACTGTCCCAGAACACGTGTTGAACCGCCATTTCGAAACCATCGACCATTTTGCTGTCAGTATTACTTGGTTGCGTAATGTTCCAGACAATTAAAGGGTCGTCAGCATTTGGCTCGATGACACCTTCGCCGTTACCAAAACCAAGCGCCAGCATTTCTTCAAAAATAGCTGTACTGGTCGCCTGCTCATTGCGCGCTTCCAACGATGCAATCGCTTCCTGGTAGCGAGGCCCCTGGAAGATGTCACGCAAACCATCAATAGTGGTTTCAGTAATGGTGTTCTGAATGAAGTTATCTACGTCTTTCCGGAAGTAACCAATGGACGCGTAGCTTGCTTCGCCATAATAGTATTCAAGAGACAGATCAAAGTTAGTGGACTCGTACGGCAACAAGTTGGTGTTACCCTGACCACCCACGCGTGCACCTGGCTTCGGACTGCCACTTAGGGAGCGGCCACCGGCTAACGCTCCCAGAGGCGCGCGGGTGATCGACTTGCCGTAAGAGAAGCGGCCGATAACATCAGGTGCCAGTTCAACTTTAAGGTCAAACATCGGCAAAAAGACGTCGTGCTCGCCAGTGAGTGTCAAGAAGCTGGCCTGATCTTCAGGCTCGTACTGCATAATCCATTCTGAAGCACTGACCCAATTGACCTGACGCTCAACACGTTGCTTGGTGGAACTGGAAACATCGGTTTGCTCGTAACGGACACCTACATTTAACTGCGAGTAATAGCCAGCGATTTCAAAATCCCAATCGGACTGGATAAAGATGGCATCCGTGACTTCATTAACACCGGCTTGGCTATCGATACCGTTGCTAAACGGATCTGCCAGGTAAGCGTCGCTGCCCATCAACTCCTCGGTTAGGTAGGCGCGTTGGCGCGCAACCGCTTCATCGAAGTCGTAGGTGTAGTAGTAGTTGGTTAATAAATCGCTGCCACCACCAGCAAACTGGTCCAGAAAATCCCCGGTGCCGTTGCGGGTGAACATGCCATCAGGGAAGATAAAGGCAAAGGCTGGATTGAATCCTGGCCCACCTTCCAAGCCGCTCCACGCCGTATAGCCGCCAAAGGTCTGGTCGGTCCGTGACAGGCCAGCGGTAATTTTGACTAAAGGAAGATCAAAAGTGCCATTGTTAAACCATTCCGATTTGAACTGGTACTGTTTTACCGTTGATTCGCCTGGACGACGGAAAAACTGGCTAAAGTTTGAATCAATTTCACTCGGCATCAGTTCGTTGGTACCGTTGGCCCAGTTGATCAGAATTTGTGGGATCTCGCCGTTACGATAGTCGTAAATTTTTGAGTTCAGTTGATCTGAGCCTAAAATGACCTGGCCAAAGAAGTTGCTGCCGGGATCGACGCCGTCATCGGTTTCATTACTTGAATCATGCACATCGAACCAGAGTTTTAAGTCATTGTTGACGTCATAGGTAATGTTCAGGCCAATGGACTCAGCTTTGACTTCGGTAGTGCCTTTTTCTGCGGTAAAGGAACCGTCATTACCGGAGATATCCGCGTAAAGTGCTGTACCGTTCTCATCCAGTTCGTAGGAGTTGATGTTGCCACCGAACTCATTCCAAATGCCCCAACCGAAGGCAGTGCGTCCGGTAACTGAGCGGCTGGCAGTGTAGTCAGCGGTGATCATGAGATCGCGGATAGGGGCAAATTGTAAGGTCAGCTGACCGTTGGTACGTTCCTGGCTGAGATCTTCAATGCCGTAGTTCATGTCTTTCGGGAAAAAGTGATTGCCGATGCGGTTACCTTCCTCATCGACTGGACGAGGGTCAATGAATTCACCCTCAGCCAGATCAGGTAAACCTACGTTCGCCTGCCAACCTTGAACGTTCGCGCGCTGGACTTGAAAGTCGCGACGGTAGTTGGAGAAGGAGAAGGCCACACCAAAGGTGTCATCAGCAAAGCTGTTGCTGTAGACCGCGGCAATTTCCGGGGTGATGTCGTCACCTTTTTCGACCGAGGTGTCGTGCATACCTTTGGCCATAATCGAGAAAGCTTCACCAGAGCGGGCGAGTGGGCGAGTGGTGACGATATTCACCGTAGCACCCAAACCGCCACTTGGTAACGCAGCACGCGCTGTCTTATACACTTCAAGCGCACTGACACCCTCTGACGAGAGGTTTTCCAGATTGTAAGAGCGGGTGTTACCGGTTCCCGGCATTTGCCGGCCATTTAAGGTGATCAGGTTAAATTCAGGACCGAAACCACGCACGGTGATCTGGCTGCCTTCACCATTGACCCGGCTGACCGATACACCGGTGATGCGTTGTAACGATTCGGCCAGGTTGGTGTCAGGGAACTTACCCATTTCTTCGGCGCTAATGGCGTCAACGACGCCACTGCTGTTGCGTTTGAAATCAGCTGAACGAGCTAAGCTGCCGCGAATACCGCGTACCTGGATGACTTCTACCGAATCCTCCTGATTGGCTTGCTGCTCGGACTGCTGTTGTTGGGTCTGCTCTTGCTCAGTGTTTTGAGCGTTGTCCTGTGCATAGACGGGCGCAATTAAACCGGCTGAGAGTACCAGAGAGACTGCTGCAGCGACCGGACTTTTCATAAACGTAATGGTTTTCATAATTATTTTATTCCGTTTCTGTTGTCGTACGCGTTAAAAGTTCGCAATTTCTACGTTATCGATCTGATACACCACGCCCTGGCCGGTACCCCATGCAGGGAAGACCATGATGACATTGAGATCACTGATATCGAGACCCGCATCAAAGAGCTCTTGCAGCGGGAAGTTATAACGCGCCCATTCACCCACCACTGGTGGTTGGTCGTAATTACCAGAAGCCAGAGGTAATTCTACCGCAGTCGCTGCGCCAGTTGATTCCACTTTAAAGAACCAATCCGTTGCACCGCCACTCGGTGGGGTGACAATACGCATATCGAAGCTAACGGCACCGTTGGCAAGTAGTGCTGAGGCATCAAAAGAAACACCTTCATCGGCGAGGAAACCCAGTACAGTTTCAGGCCAGCCAGGAATTTCAAATTGTGCGACGGAACCGTAGGGTGCACCAGCATCCACGACTTGTGGCGTGCTACCGGCACAGCAATCCCATAATGACCAGCCTGACACGATGTTATTTTCGAAGACGGTCAAACCATCGTTGCCAGCACTTGGGTTATAGATGCGAGCTTCATCGACACGATAAACTGCACCATCGCCCGTGCCCCAGGCAGGGAAGATCATAATGACATCGATTGCTGACACATCCAGACCCAGATCGGTCAATGTCTGCAGTGGGAAGGTATAGGTGGTCCACTCGCCGGTTACAGGAGCTACGCCAGCGTTACCTGTCGCCAAGTCAACTTCAACTGCAGTTGTGGCGCCATCTGACTCAATTTTAAACTTCCATACGGAGTCCGAAGCTGGAGCACTTACGACTTTCATGTCGAATTGCACCACACCTTCAATTTGAATCGCTGAAGCATCGAATTGGACACCACTGCCATCGACAGGCTTAAAGCCCATAACTGTCGGCGTAGCACCGATAGAGAACTCTGCTACCGGGCCGCGTTCGTCGTCAGCCACGACACCAGGAGTGGTGCCGCCACAGCAATCCCAGAGTGGCCATTCTGGATTTTCAGCATCACCAAATAAGACCAACTCAGGTGAGGGGCCTTCTGGAGCCGCGATTTCGACGTTAGTTAACAAGTACTCAGCGCCCTCACCGGTGCCCCACGCTGGAAACACCATGATGACGTCAATGGCAGACACATCAAGACCTGCATCTGAAAGCATCTGTAGCGGGTAAGTAAAGGTTTGCCATTCACCAGCGACCGGTGAGACGCCTTCGCTACTCGCTGACATAGGCAGTTCAGCAAAGGTTGAACCTTCATTACTTTCGACCTTAACTAACCAGGTCGAGTCCGCATTGATAGGTTGTGAAACGACCTTCATATCAAAACTGACTGCGCCGGTTTCCAGAATAGGAGAGGCATCAAATGGAGAAGGTGTGCCGTTCGGATCTGTAATGAACGCCGCTCGACTAATAAAGCCGTTCACCGTAGGTGCAGCGCCGACAACAAATTTGTACGCGTCGCCTTTTTCCGCATCGGAAACAATTTCCGGAGTCGAACCGCCACAGCAATCCCAGGCTGGCCAATTTGGATTTGGCGTGCCATCGAAGATAGTTAAGTTACGGGCTACCCCGTCCGAAGGTGGTGAAGGAATAGGAGCTTCGCCCTCAACCAGGGTTTCTTCGTCTTTGTAACCTGCGCGGATGGTCTCACAGCCACGTCCGGTATTTGGATTCTGCGCACATTCGTAAACGCGAACGTAATCAATTTCAAAAGTCTGACCGTTGGCAAAGGCTTCTGCGTTGACACCCAGGTTATTGGTGTTTTCAGGCCAGGTTCCGCCCACCGCCAGGTTCATAATCAAATGAAAGCGCTGGTCAAAGGGAGCAGCATCGTAAACGGTCTCTAATTCGCCCGTTGCCTGGTTAAAGAATTCAGCAAACCAGCCACGATGACGTAGCCCGATTGCCTCGCCTTTACTGTTGTAGCGAACCTGCGATGCCATTTGCGTCTGATAGAGGTAGCCATCAACATACCAGCGGATTTCGCCTTCTTGCCATTCAATCGTATAGGTATGGAAGTCATCTGCTGGATTCGCATTGCCTGGCAATGCATAAGCTTTACCAGAGGAGGAATTGTTCGGCGCATCGCGGCCATAATGCAGCGTTCCATACACATGGGACTCGACATTGCCTTCAGCGTCTTCGGTTTTCAGGTTCACCGCTTCAACAATGTCGATTTCGCCAGACTTAGGCCAGCCACCGTAAACTTCATCGGTTGGGAACATCCACACTGCAGGCCAGGAACCTTGGCCAAATGGCATTTTCGCCCGCACTTCAATGCGACCGTAGGTGAAATCACCTTTGTATTTGCTATTCAGGCGCGCTGACGTATAAGGTTTTTCTGCACCTTCTTCGGCGGGCAGGGCGACGATTTTCAGCGTACCATCGGTTACGAACGCATTATCAGTACTGTCAGTGTAACACTGCTGCTCCTGATTCCCGCCACCCTGGCAATTCACCTCAAAATTCCATTTGTTTTCATTTACAGAGCTACCGGAAAATTCATCACTCCATACCAACTGCCAGTCACTGACCGGTGCCGTCGTGTCAACCGCATCGAAGTCCGAATTGGTTTTTACATCGCCACCACCGCAGCCAACAAGGCCAAGCGTTACAAAGAGAGCCGCTAGGGGACTCTTTTTTATTCTTATGTTGTGCATAACTGAGTTCCTGATTGTTTACTCGCGTTGTTCTATTGTTGTTCTCAAATCGTCACGCCGAAGCTTACGAGATGCTATAATGTAAGCGCTTTCATACCTTAGAACAAGAACTTCTGAGCGTCAATCACCTCTGCTTAAAAACTGCACATTGAATTACTAACTTATTGATTTAAAGATATTATAGGTTTTCTTGCCAGGCGAGGGTGGTATCCAGCATGCGCTGACTAAAGCCCCATTCGTTATCGTACCAGGCCATAACCTTAACCAGGCGCCCGCTAACCCGTGTCTGCTGGGTGTCAAATACCGAAGAGCTCGGGTTATGGTTAAAGTCGATCGAGACCAAGGGCAGCTCATTGATACTGAGGACATGAGCTAACGGTTGCTGCTGCGCGGCAGTGCAAATGATGTCATTTACTTCCGCAACTGAGGTGGCGCGGGAGGCGATAAAGGATAAGTCCACCAACGACACATTAGGCGTTGGCACCCGTACTGCCAGTCCTTCGAAACGCCCTTGCAACTCTGGAATCACTAGCCCTACCGCACTGGCAGCACCGGTTTTTGATGGGATCATGGAGCTGGCGGCGGCACGCGCACGCTGTGGGTCACTGTGATAGGCGTCAAGCAGGCTCTGATCATTGGTGTACGCGTGAATCGTGGTCATTACCCCGGATTCAATACCTAAGTGCTGGTGCAGAGGTTGCGCAACAGGGGCAAGGCAATTTGTGGTGCAAGAAGCATTAGAGACGATCGTCATCTCGCTCGTCAACTGCTGGTGATTAACGCCGTAGACGATGGTGGCATCAGCGTCTTTCGCCGGCGCTGAAATTAAAACGCGCTGAGCTCCAGCACGCAGATGGCCAGCGGCACGTTCGCGATCGGTAAATAAGCCGGTGCATTCAAACACCACATCAACGTCAAGTTCTGCCCAGGGGAGTTGCGCAGGATCTCGTTCGCTATATAACGGGATGGCGATGGTGTCGATCAACAAACGGCTGGCGTGAGTACTGATGTCGGCCGGGAAGATACCATGCACGGAGTCAAATTTAAGTAAGTGAGCGTGGATCGCCGGATCACCAAGGTCGTTAATAGCGACAATTTCGATCTCGTCATCCAGTTTTCGCTCAAACCAGGCCCGCAGAATATTTTTGCCAATACGACCAAAGCCATTGATGGCGACACGAATAGTCATAACACGTCCTTATTTGATTAAGTGCGAAGGTTGCGATGGAATTTGTGTAATAAAATTACATCTAGAGCGCAAATGATCAAGAGTTAAGGACGCAAAATGTAAAATAATTACATTACGGGTGGCTAGCTTTGCCAAACCGGGAGTCGCGCAAACTCTCTTTAATAAGACGCAATTTGTCGCGAAAGTCGGGACCGCGGCGTAGGGTATAGCCGGTAATCAGGACGTCGATTAGCACCAGTTGCGCGATTCGCGAAGCCATGGGCATGTACACGTCAGTATCTTCCGGGACCTGCGTCGAGAGAACCATTTCACACTCATCAGCCAGTGGGCTGGGGAACGCAGTAATACCGAGCACCTTGGCTTTGGTTTGTCGGGCAATGGCGGCAATCTCGCAAAGGGCTTTGGTACGCCCCGTATGGCTGATAAAAACAATCACATCCCCCGGACCGGAATTGATGGCAGCCATACGTTGCATCAGTACATCGTCAGAAAACATCACCGGGGTGTCAAATCGCAAAAACTTATTTTGTGCATCATGGGCGACGGAAGCTGATGCACCCAAGCCGAAGAAAGAAATCTTTTTGGCCTGGCTAAGAGCCTCAATGGCTTGCTCTAATGTCTCGATGTCGATGTGCTTGCGGGTCACATTTAAGGCGGCCATGGTGGATTCGAAGATCTTACCCGTGAAATCCTCGATACTGTCATCTTGCTCCACGTGCCGGTTTACAAAGGGCGTCCCTTTAACCAGACTTTGGGCCAGCTGGAGTTTGAAATCTGGATAACCTTTGGCGCCCAGGGTACGGCAAAAGCGGTTCACTGTGGGCTCACTAACGTCAGCCAGCTGCGCCAATGTCGCTATACTCTTGTGAATGGCGCCGTGTGGGTCTGCTAAAATGACATCAGCGACTTTGCGCTCAGACTTGCTTAACGAAGCAACTTCACTGTGCAATTTCTCAAGTAGGTTCATATTCGGTGGTCCAGATTATTTTTGTAATTTAATTACATTTATTGGATTTATCTAAGATTCACTGTTAGCATCCTAGCTGATTTGTTGCAAAATTACATAAGCAAGAGGCAAATAATGACAACAGCCGCTGAATGTTGCGACCTTATACTGTTTGGTTCTCTCGGCGATCTGGCGCGGCGCAAGTTGCTGCCAGCGCTCTATCAACTCGAGAAGGCCGAACTATTGCATGCTGAATCGCGAATTATTGGTGTCGCTCGGGATGCTATGTCCGCTGAGGACTTTCGTGAACGAGTGCAGCAGAGTCTAAAAGAATTTGTAACTAAAGAACAAATAGATAATGAGGTTTGGCAACGATTTGCTAAAAAACTACATTATTGCGGCCTGGATTTAGCTGATCTCGAAGCCTATGACGATTTGGCCCAGCTCGTTACCCCAAACCAGCGCGCCCCCATTTGTTATTTTGCGACCCCACCGAGTCTGTTCCCGGTGATTTGCGACGGACTTGCCAGCATCAAACTGAACCAAGCGCCAACCCGCGTGGTGCTTGAAAAGCCTTTGGGTCATGATTTGGCGTCTTGCTGCAAAATAAATCAACACGTGGCGCGTTATTTTGATGAGTCGCAGGTGTACCGTATTGATCATTATCTGGGCAAAGAAACGGTGCTGAATCTTCTGGCCCTGCGCTTTGCCAACTCCATTTTTTCTGATCAGTGGAATCACAACACCATTGATCATATTCAGATCACGGCCGCCGAACAGGTAGGCGTAGAAGGGCGTTGGGGGTATTACGATGACGCCGGTCAATTACGTGACATGGTGCAAAACCACTTGCTGCAGGTGCTCTCATTAATTGCGATGGAGCCCCCGACACGACTGGACGCGGAGAGTATCCGTGAGGAAAAACTTAAGGTACTGAAATCACTACGGCCGATCACTCAGGCTAATGTCAATGAGGATACCGTTCGTGGTCAGTACGCTGCCGGCTTTGTTGGCGAGAACCGAGTGCCGGGTTATATGGAAGAAGAGGGCGCTGTGGGCAAGAGCTCAACGGAAACCTTTGTCGGCTTAAAAGTTCATATCGACAACTGGCGCTGGTCGGGTGTGCCTTTTTATCTGCGCACGGGTAAGCGTATGCCGCAGAAGCGTACCGAGGTCGTGATTACTTTCAAGCCACAACCCCATAATATTTTTCATGAAACGCTTAATCAGCTTCCTCCAAACCGTTTGATTATCCGCTTACAACCCGATGAAGGGGTGGAGATTCAAATGATGAACAAAGTGCCGGGATTGGGGAAACGGATGCAATTAAAGCCAACCACCCTGGATTTGAGCTTTTATGAAACCTTTGAAAACAAGCGTATCGCCGATGCTTACGAGCGGTTGTTGCTGGAGGCCATTGAAGGCAACCAGTATCTGTTTGTACATCGGGAAGAAGTGGAACATGCCTGGCGCTGGATTGACGGTATTCGGTCAGCGTGGACACAGTTGGAGAAAGCGCCAAAACCTTATGCGGCGGGTACCTGGGGGCCGGTGGCTTCGGTAACCTTAATGGCGCAGGACGGGCGCGAATGGGACGACGAATCATGACAGTAAGTACGCAACGCTTTGACTCGGACTCAGAGCTGGTGGATTATTTTAATCGTAAATTAAGGTTACAGCTCGAAACCGCGATTGCTGAACGCGGTCATGCCTACCTGGTGGTGTCCGGTGGACGCACGCCAATTCCCTTGTTTCAACGCTTAGCGACGCAGCAGTTGGCATGGCCACAGGTGACCATCGTGCTGGCGGACGAGCGCTGGCTGCCAGCGTCAGATGCGGCGAGCAACGAGCGACTGGTTCGCGAGCATTTACTGCAAGATCAGGCGGCGGCAGCAAATTTCGTGAGTTTGCTGACCAGCGCTGAGGACCCCTATCAAGCGGCGGCAGTCGTCAGCGATCGGCTGGCCGCATTGCCGACCTTTGATGCGGTCATTTTAGGCATGGGTGAAGACGGCCATACAGCGTCTTTATTTCCTGGCAGCGACGAGTTGCAGGAAGGTCTCACTACCGATGCTGCAGCGCTTGCGGTGACCCCGAAGCACGCGCCACACGCGCGTATGTCGATGAGCAAAAAACGCCTGTTGGACAGTCGTCAAATTTATTTTCATCTAAGTGGCGCAGCAAAAGCTGCGGTACTTGACCACGCTCTGGCTGAAGAAGACGTGGAGACGATGCCGGTGCGCGCGTTTTTGCACCAGCAACAGGTCCCTGTAGAAGTCCTGTTGGCATCGAGCTAATTCGTTAAGGAGTTTGTTATGCACGCGGTTATAGACCAGGTTACGCAACGCATCGAAGCACGCAGTGCCGCTGAACGCCAGCGCTATCTTGAAAAAGTCGCCCATGCGCGGCAGCAAGGCCCCCATCGTGGTGCCCTGTCTTGCGGTAATCTCGCTCACGGCTTCGCTGCCTGCGGGAAAGAGGATAAGGGCGGCTTACGCAGTCTGACGAAAGCTAATATTGGCATCGTAACGTCGTACAACGATATGCTTTCGGCGCACCAGCCGTATCACGATTATCCCGATAAACTTAAAGAAGCCATTCGTGCGGTGGGCAGTGTCGCCCAGGTTGCGGGCGGTGTGCCGGCGATGTGTGATGGTGTCACCCAAGGCCAGCCAGGCATGGAGCTGAGCCTGATCAGTCGTGATGTGATTGCAATGTCGACGGCGGTGAGTCTGTCACACAACATGTTCGATGGCGGCCTGATGCTCGGCATCTGTGACAAGATTGTGCCCGGCTTGCTCATTGCGGCGTTGAGTTTTGGCCACTTACCTTTTGTGTTCGTGCCGGCGGGGCCCATGCCTTCCGGCATCACCAATAAAGAAAAAGCTCGGGTACGCGAGCTTTATGCCGAAGGTAAAGTCAGTAAAGATGATTTACTGGAAGCCGAAGCGGCCTCTTACCATAGCCCCGGCACCTGTACCTTTTACGGCACCGCAAACTCCAACCAGCTGATTGTAGAAATTATGGGTCTGCAGCTGCCGGGTTCATCCTTTGTGAACCCTGGTTCTGGGTTACGAGAGGAGCTGACGCGGGTTGCGGCACAACAGGTAACACGGATCACCGATTTAGGTACCGATTATCAGCCGATCAGCTCTATCGTCACTGCGAAAAGTCTGGTCAATGGCATTGTCGGCCTGCTGGCAACAGGCGGCTCCACCAATCACACCATGCATTTGGTGGCCATTGCCCGAGCCGCAGGCTATATCATCGACTGGGATGATTTTGCCGAGCTTTCCAGTGTGACCCCTCTGGTGACACGTATTTATCCAAACGGTGACGCCGACATCAATCACTTCCAGCGTGCGGGTGGTATGGCGTACCTGATTCGTACCTTGCTTGATGCCGGACTATTACACGAAGATGTTGAAACCATCGCCGGGCCTGGCTTATCGCGTTACACCAAGAAACCAGAGTTGGTTGATGGCAAAGTGCAATGGGTTGCAGGTCCGGAAGAATCATTGGATAAAGATGTTTTGCGTAGTAGCGCGGATCCCTTTAGCGACCACGGTGGTTTGTCAGTATTGCAGGGCAACTTGGGCCGTGCAGTCATGAAAACTTCCGCGCTGCCAGAGGACCGCGTGAGTGTCACGGCGCCGGCGGTAGTAATGTCCAGTCAGCATGAGCTTGATGCAGCCTTTAAAGCTGGAGATTTAGATCGCGACTGCGTGGTGGTGGTGCGGTTCCAGGGGCCGAAGGCCATTGGCATGCCTGAGTTACACAAGCTAACCCCGCCGTTAGGCGTGTTGCAGCAGCGCGGCTACCGGGTGGCGCTGGTAACGGATGGTCGTATGTCCGGTGCTTCGGGTAAGGTACCTGCCGCCATTCATGTGACGCCCGAGGCGGTCGACGGCGGTCTGATCGGTAAAATAAAAGACGGCGACCTGGTTCGCGTTGACGCCGAAAGCGGCGCTCTTGAGTTATTGGTAGAAGCTCAGGAACTCGAGCAACGGCCGCAAGCTACACTGGATTTGAGTGGCAGCCATGAAGGCATGGGCCGTGAACTCTTTGGCGGTTTCCGCACTCAGTTCAGCGGTGCAGAGCAGGGCGCCTGTACTCTTTTCTCGGATACCTGAATCCAATACTACTATTAAAAAGTGACTCTTATGGTAACTGATACAACAGATATCAATATTGAGGGCTACGCGGTCGTCGCCGATATTGGTGGCACCAATGCCCGTTTTTGCCGAATTAATTTGGCGACCTTTGAGCTTGACCGCATTCAAGTGTTTGCCTGTGCTGATTATCCAACCCTGAACGAGGTTATGGAAGCCTATCGGGATGAACAGGACGTCGCGCTAGAGCATGTTGCTATCGCCATTGCTTGTCCGGTAGATTCGGATCAGATCGATATGACCAATCACCACTGGCAGTTTTCTATCCGTGGCGTACGCAAATCCATGGGCCTGAAAACCTTTATCGTGTTAAATGATTTTGCCGCCGCTGCGATGAGCCTGGTGACGCTCGAAGCAGATGAACTGAAACAGATCGGTGGGGGCAAAATAGATCCCAAAGCGCCCAAAGCAGTCTTGGGGGCCGGCACAGGGCTTGGTGTCGGACACCTGGTTCGACTGCCCGATGGCACCGTGATGCCACTTCCTGGCGAAGGAGGCCATGTCGATTGGGCTCCGACTAATGAGAAAGAGTGGGCGATTCACCGTTTTATTGGCAACCGTATTGGTCGTGTTTCAGCCGAAAGAGTCCTGTCGGGACCGGGTCTGGAAACGCTTTACCTCGCGCTAGCTGACTACCATGGACGTAATGTGGTGCCTCTGAGCGCGGCAAAAATCGGTCAACGCGCACTGAGCGGTATTGATACGCTGGCGGTAGAGACCGTGAATCAGTTTTTTGCCAGCCTCGGCAGTTTCGCCGGTAATTTGGCGCTGACCACCAATACCTACGGCGGTGTGTATATCGCCGGCGGCGTAGTGCCCAAGCTTATGGGGTTAATGGCAACTTCGAACTTCCGCGCTCGGTTTGAACACAAAGGGCGCTTCTGCAAAGTCGCAGAAGCTATTCCGTGCTTTGTTATCACTGCTGAATACGCCGGGTTACGCGGCGTTGGCCAATACCTCAAGCAAAGCTTACAGCAATCAAAAAAGGGTCAATTATGAGTTTTACCAACTGGACGTTAAGCCCCGATGAGCTCTTTAGCATGGGACCAGTGGTGCCGGTCATGGTTATTGAGCAACTCGAAGATACCTTGCCTATGGCACAAGCGTTGCTGGCCGCGGATATTAAAGTGTTAGAGGTCACCCTGCGCACACCGGTTGCGCTGGAAGCTATTCAGCTGCTGCGCGAGGAATTGCCTGACGCCCTGGTAGGCGCTGGCACTGTGACCACACCAGAGCAATTGCAAAGTGTCACAGCTGCGGGCGCGCAGTTTGCAATTAGCCCCGGTATCACTCGGGAGTTACTGGTTGCCGGAGCTGCGGGCTCAATTCCTTTGTTACCGGGGGTTGCGACCATTTCTGAACTGATGCAAGCGCACGGTTTGGGCTATCGCCATCTGAAATTTTTCCCGGCTGAAGCCGCAGGTGGCACTGCAATGCTCAAAGCCATCGCAGGCCCCTTTGCTGATGTTCAGTTTTGCCCAACGGGAGGCATTCACCAGAACAACTTTCGCGATTATCTGGCGCTACCGAACGTGCGCTGCGTGGGTGGCTCGTGGATTTTGCCAAAAACCGCTATTGCTGCGAAAAACTGGCCGGAAATCACTCGTCTCAGTCGCGCGGCCAGACCCTAATCAGCGTATAACTTGTTGCTTAGCGATTCGACAAGACCTTTATCGACATTAATTTTTGTGTGATTCTACGTCTATGGCGAACACAAAAAAGCAAAATAATTCGGCTAACCTACAACGCACCATCAGCTTCCCGATGCTGGTTTTATACGGCATGGGCACCATGGTGGGTGCAGGTTTTTTTGCTCTGGCGGGAAAAGTTGCCGGCGTAGCCGGCATGTATGCACCAGTGGCATTTGGGATAGCGGGGGCTTTGGCTCTTTTCAGTGCACTGGCCTTTGCCGAATTATCCTCCCGGCTGCCCCATGCCGGTGGCTCCGCACGTTATATTGAAGAGGCTTTTGGTAAGCAGTGGCTGTCGGCCGTGATTGGCTGGATGATCATTGCCACTGGCATAGTCTCATCCGCGACACTGACCGTTGCCACAGTAAGGTTTATTCAGGACTTTGTCAGCGTCCCCGAACAGTTGAGCTTGGTTTTGGTCGCCCTGCTGCTTGGCGGTATAGCGGCCTGGGGCGTGCGCATGGCGGTGGGTGTGGTGGTTGCTATCTCACTGCTGCAGATCGTAACGCTGCTCTACGTGGTTTTTGCTTCGCTTACAGGTCCTGATTCTGTGCACGTCGAGTGGACCGCAATCTGGCCGCCGCTTGAGACAACCGCCTGGGTTGGTGTTCTAAGTGCTGCCTTTCTGGCTTTCTACGCGTTCATCGGCTTTGAAGACATGGTGACCATGGCGGAGGAGGTACGGGACGTTCGGGAAAGTTTACCCGTGGCGCTGGTGTTCAGCCTGATCCTGGCGGCCCTGTTGTATATGAGTGTGAGTGCAGCCCTGGTGCTGACGATTTCACCTGAAACCCTGGCCGAAGCTAAAACACCACTGGCAGCCGCGGTTCAGCACCATGGCACACTGGCCGTAAGTGCCATCGGCGTGATCAGTATTCTCTCGGCAGTTAACAGTGCACTGGTGCAAATAATGATGGTGGCCCGTGTTGCTTATGGCATGGCGGACCGAAATTATGCGCCAAAGGTACTGGGGAAGGTCAGCAAACGCACACAGACACCTTGGCTGGCGACGGTGCTGGCGACTCTGATCATTGCATTATTTGCGGCTACGCTGGAATTGACGACCCTGGCGAACGCCACCAGTTTGGTGTTACTGGCAGTTTTTAGTGTGGTGAACTTTGCATTATGGTGGTTGAAAGGTCGTGATGGTAAGTCTAAGGGCAAGCATTTTAATTTGCCCAGAAGCGTTCCACTGTTTGGAGCACTGGTATCAGCGGCGGCGCTGCTATTCAAGCTGACGCAGATGTTATAAGTTTGCCCGTCTAAATTGCGTGCGATAGGCATAAAAAAAGGGACCCCGTGGGGTCCCTTTCTGATCGTGGCTTAAATTAAAGCGCTACGATGTTTTCTGCTTGTGGGCCTTTTGGACCTTGCGTAATCGTGAACGATACGTTTTGGCCTTCAGCAAGGGTTTTGAAACCACTGCTTGAGATTGCGCTAAAGTGTGCAAATACGTCTGCACCACCTTGCTGCTCAATAAAACCAAAACCTTTCGCTTCGTTAAACCACTTTACAACGCCAGTTACTGTATTAGACATAATGTTTATCCTGAAAATTTTTAAATAAATAGCCGTCATGGCTGATGCCAGTTGACGGGATCATGCGGGTAAAAAATGGAGATTTAAAACTACAGGACGAAGATTTACTGCTAATAATGCGACGTAGAGAGGTTTAACTTTCAAATTCTTATCCAACGCGGCCTACAATACGCTCATTCCTGAGGAAGTCAAACTTTATAGTGTTTATTTTTTATCTGGCTTGATGGTGCGGAAGCTCAAAGCCGAAACGCTCGCCGTCTTGCCAGGCATTTCTGTCATTACCATAATTGGAAATACCATCGTTCGCTTTTAATAACCGCGCAAGATGTATGCAGTTCCAGGTCATAATCGTGGTGTTGCGTTGCGTAAAATCGTTGTCAAAGCCGACCCGCGAGCCTTGTTCAGTTTCGTCACCAAACGACGGTCCTGGTCCCGCTTCACCAATCCAGCCACAGTCAGCCTGGGGTGGGATTGTGTAGCCTAGATGGTTGAGGGCAAAGCCTAGGGTCATGGCAGTATGCTTAATGCCATCCTCATTGCCGGTGATGACACAACCGCCGACTTTACCGTAGTAAATCGACTGTCCCTTATCGTTCAGCGCTCCGGACATTGCGTAGAGGCGTTCAATCAAAATTCGGCATAACGAGCTTTCTTCGCCCAGCCACAGCGGCGTACCGATAATTAAAATATCCGCAGCTTTAACTTTCGGCCAAAGCGAGGGCCAATCATCTTTGCTCCAGCCATGTTCTGTCATATCCGGATAGACGCCCGGGGCGCATTCGTAGTCTGCAAAATGCAAATGCTCGACCGCAATATCAGCCTTCTCCATGATGCCCGCCGCAGCGTTGAGCAACAGCTTGGTATGGCTCTCTGACGCCTTCTTTTTAAGCGACGTATTAATGAAGAGCGCATTTAACGAGATATTCCGACTCATGATCGTCCTCCAGTTTCTAAAAGAGCTGTTCTATCATCCTCTATTTGCGACTTTGATGGTCCGAAAGCCCGCTCGTGGACGTCCTTTGCTTAACTTTCTTGCGTTACAGCGAACAGTTACGACAGTTGGGGGCTGCGGTTGTACGTCTATTTATTCTTAGCAAAAACCCGACGATAGGGCAAAGTCGGGCAGCATTGAACGGACTAAAGCGTAAGTGTTAACGGGCTATGATCCCAGCCGGCCTAAATACTCTTTTAAGACCACCGCATTGTTATGCTCGTTATCGGTCGCAGCGTATAACAGAGTCACACGCTTTTGCTCTGCCTTCTCGGCCAGCGGTCGCAGTTGTTCCCGGTGGTCCTTTAGCTCCGCAAGGTAACGTTTTCGAAATTCAGCCCATTCGGAGCTGTTATCGTGAAACCACTGGCGTAACTCGTCGGATGGCGCAACGTCTTTTATCCAGTCATCTAATTGCGCCTCGTCCTTGCTGATGCCACGCGGCCACAAGCGGTCGACCAGGACTCGATAGCCGTCAGCGCTTGAAGCTGACGCATAGATTCGTTTCAGTTCGATAGACATAGAGATTGACTCCTAAACCGCACGCTTATCCGTAGCTTAGAGTTTTACGATGAGCTTACCTTGATTGTCGCCAGTGAAAAACATATTCAGACCTTCAATGGCAGACTCTAACCCTTCAATAACGTGCGCGCGGTATTTCACTTTGCCGGACATGACATAAGGGGTGAGCTTAGCAAGTAAGCTTGGTACTTGATGAAAGTGGTCAGGCATAGTGAACCCCTGAATGCTTAAGCGCTTTTTGATAATTGGAATCCAGCTTGGCCCCGGGCTAGGCTCAGCTTTGTCATAATCTGCGATCATGCCGCAAACCACGACCCGACCATGGGCGTTCATACGTTCAAAAACGAGGTGTTGAATGGGGCCACCGGTATTCTCAAAGTATAAGTCGATACCATCTGGTGTGTGTTTCGCTAATTGTTGCGCTAAGTCATCGGCTTTGTAATTTACGGCACCGTCAAAGCCCAACTCGTTAACGATCCAGTCCGCTTTCTCATCGCTACCGACCACGCCGATGACGGTTAAGCCTTCAGCTTTTGCCAGCTGGCCCACTATCGAGCCCACCGAGCCAGCGGCGCCGGTCACTACCAGTGTCTCACCTTGCTGTGGCTTACCGACGTTAAATAGGCCTTGAGTCGCAGTTAAGCCGGGCAGGGCAAACACGGACAATACCATTTCATCAGGTACCTGAGCGTCGACCTTATTAATGCCCTGACCATCGCTGAGCGCATACTCTTGCCAACCCATCATGCCCATAACACGGTCACCGACCTGAAAGTCCGGATGCTTAGACTCAACAACTTCACCGACGCCAGAGCTGCGCATGACCGTACCCAACTCAACTGGGGGGATATAGCTTTCAGTATCAGGGCTCATCCAACCAAACATGGCAGGATCCAGCGACATTTGTGTTTGTTTGATGAGTAGCTCACCGGTGCCGACTTTTGGTAGCTCTTTCTCAACCACCTCAAACACGTCCGCCGATACTGGACCTGGCTCGGGTCGCTTGACTAAATTTATCGCTTTATAGGTTGTCATGGTGATCCCTTAAAATTCGTAGATGCGTGTCATTAGATTGACGGACAGCATAACAAATATAAGCGATCTTTGCGGACGGGCTTAAGCTTGGGTTTTATATCCGGGAGGGGGGATGAATTGGTACGACCGAGTGGATTCGAACCACCGACCTCTACCATGTCAAGGTAGCGCTCTAACCAACTGAGCTACGGTCGTACACTTTGAAAAGCTTGCTCACATTGCGTGAACGGCCGCTATATTAGTCATTCTCTTGCTACGACGCAAGCCATTTTTATCAAAAAAACCGCTGTAGGACGCTGACTGCTTAACAATCGAGCAATCAGTGATTTGCGTATTGATTTGCGTAACTAGCGCAGCGGCTGACCAAGCTGGTGCTGGGCAATCAATCGAACGACATAAGAGACTTTAAAGAGCCCGGCAGTAAGTATTTGGAGAAAGTGCAACACCGCAATAAACATGAGTGGAAGCTGTGCCTCCATGCCCCATGCCAGATAAGCGACAATAAGAAAAAGCAGCAAAAATGCGACCATGGCACTATTTGCAGTTCGTAAGAGAGTTACTGCTGTCATAACCTACATCCTTAATGCATGTTTTATAAAGTGCATTATTCATGTATCTTTAGCTGAGATCAAGTTTTTCAAGCTCAGGCTTCCGTAAACAGGGCGGATTTATGCAGTTAAAGAAATATACTGACTATGGATTGCGAATTTTGATGTACTTGGGCGTGCAGGAAGCGCAAGCACGTAAGCCAGGTATGGAGTCATCTCAGCAGAACAAGCTGACAACCATACGGGATATTTGTACCACGTTCGATTTGTCCACCAATCACGTCAATAAAGTCGTTCATCATCTGGGGCGATTGGGCTTGATTGACACCCGGCGTGGCAAGAACGGTGGTTTTTTGCTGGCTAAACCGGCTGCGGAAATTAGGTTGGATTACGTCATCCGTCAACTCGAGGGCGACGAGGCTTGGATAGAATGCCACAACCCTTATTGTGTGGCATTACCTGCGTGCGAACTCAAAGGCATTGTGGCGCGGGGCAAAGAGCTATTTTATGACTACCTGGCGCAGTTTACGCTCACCGATTTACTTAAGAAACAGGGGCAGCTGTTGCAGATTTTTTCAACAACACCCTGATGGCTTCGCTGATCCCGTCCAGGGTCAATGGGTACATACGCGCGCCCATTAGTTCTTGCATCATGTCGATAGAATGATGCCAGCGCCAGTGCTCTTTTGGTTGTGGGTTAAGCCACACAGCGCTAGTGAAATGAGCAAGTAACCGCTGCATCCAAACAGCGCCAGGCTCTTCATTCCAATGTTCGACACTGCCGCCCGGGTAGGCAATTTCATACGGACCCATAGTGGCATCGCCGACAAAAATCAGCTTATAGTCGCGACCGTAGCGGTTGATGAGCTCACGGGTTGGGGTTTTTGCACTGAAACGCCGCTCATTGGATGCCCAGACTTCTTCGTAAACACAGTTGTGGAAGTAGTAAAACTCCAGATGTTTGAATTCACTGCGCGCAGCAGCAAATAGCTGCTGACACTCATAAATAAAATCATCCATGGAGCCGCCGACATCAAAGAGCAACAGCACTTTGACCGCATTATGTCGCTCAGGCCGCCATTGTAAGTCGAGCATACCGCCTTTCTTTGATGTGGCCCGAATGGTCTCGTCCAAGTCCAGTTCTTCAGCACTGCCGGTGCGCGCGAATTTGCGCAACTTGCGCAGGGCCAGTTGCATGGTGCGGTTATTCAGCTCGCCTTCGGTGTCGAGATCGCGAAACTCACGCTTATCCCACACTTTCACTGCTCGGCGAGCGTTTGACCCTTCCTGACCGATACGAATGCCTTCCGGGTGGTAGCCGTAAGCGCCAAAAGGTGAGGTGCCTCCGGTGCCAATCCATTTATTACCACCGGCATGGCGTTTTTGTTGTTCTTTCAGGCGTTCCTGAAAGGCGTTCAACAATTCATCAAGTCCGCCCATACTCTGCAGTTTGGCTTTGTCCTCATCACTGAGTTGCCGTTGCAAAGAGCGGCGTAGCCAGTCTTCAGGAATCGCACTGGCTAAATCAACCTGTTCAACACCTTCAAAGTATTCTGCGAAAGCCCGGTCAAAGCGGTCGAACTGACTTTCGTCCTTAACCAAGGTCAGCCGCGCAAGGTAGTAAAAAGCCTCAACGTCAGCGAACACCACCTGTTGTTCCAGCGCCTTCAACAGATCCAGCAGCTCGGTAATACTGGTCTGTAGTCCGTGCCGGCGCAGACATAAGAAGAACTCAATCAGCATCAGCTTTCCCGGCGGCGTGACATGAACGCGAGCTTTTCTACCAGCTGCACGTCCTGCTCATTTTTCAGCAGCGCACCAAACATCGGCATAAGACCGTCGCTTGCCTGCAGCTGTTTATGGCTGACATCTTCAACTAACAGCAGCTTCAACCAGTCAATCAGCTCTGACGTAGAGGGTTTTTTCTTCAGGTTAGGTAATTTTCGCACATCGAAAAAGACTTCCAGGGCCGTTTTCAGCAAGTCTCTCTGAATATCAGGGTGATGGACGTGCACGATCTTTGCCAGGGTCTCCGCATCGGGGAAATTAATGTAGTGAAAAAAGCAGCGTCGCAGAAATGCATCAGGCAGCTCTTTTTCATTATTGGAAGTAATCACCACAATCGGGCGGTGCTTGGCGCTTACCTGTTCACCAGTTTCATAGACATGGAATTCCATCTGGTCGAGCTCGTGCAGGAGGTCGTTTGGAAATTCAATGTCGGCTTTATCAATTTCATCAATCAACAGCACCGGTCGCTCCGGCGCGGTAAACGCCTGCCAGAGCTTGCCCGGTTTGATGTAATTGGCGATATCATGCACTTTGTCACTGCCGAGCTGGCTATCACGCAGACGTGAAACAGCATCGTACTCGTACAGACCTTGCTGGGCCTTTGAGGTCGATTTAATCTGCCAGCGCAGTAAGGGTACCCCAAGGCTCGTAGCAAGCTCTTCGGCCAGCCTGGTTTTCCCGGTACCCGGTTCACCTTTGAGCAATAAAGGCTTTTCCAAAGTTACCGCGGCCTGGACCGCGAGCGCCAATTCATCGGCAACGATATAATTTGAGGTACTGCTAAACTGCATGAAAAATCCTTATTTTTTGACGATTTTCGCCGAAGTTTCTAAGTAAATTCTACCTTGTTTTTTTACCGTATCATAATCCAGCGTCTCAGAGGCAATATGCACTTCCTCGAGTACCTCCTGCAAAGTGTCCACTTCTTCGTCAAGTTTCTGCAGGGCATTTTCCAGGGTATAGCTTAACTGGTGAACCGTTGCCATATCTTCAGCGGTAAGCTCGCCATCCGCCATCAGCTGAGCCAGTTTTGCATTGAAATTAGCCAGATTAAACATGGCTTGATCGAGTGTTTTAGCAGGTTGACCTTTGAAGTGCTCGTAACGCTGTTCGTCCTGTGCTTGAGCCGGTTGCGCGGAGAGCACGGCAAAACCAAGCAGCGTGGCGGCAATCACTGATAATTTCATAGCGGTTTCCTTATAGCCTTTAAAGGTAATCATGGGTTGATAATCATTCTTAATGCGAATCATTATCAATAATACCTGAACCCTGTCGATACACCAACAGGGTTACTTCACCTGTGCATCCATTACCCACCCGGGGTAAAGTTGCATGCTGCAAAGAAATCTTGCCATGGTTTCACGTGCGCCTTGGTTGCCTCGTTTAGATCCTCGGAAACCGCAATGAGCTCGTTAATGTAATCACTTAAAGCAGGGGAGTTGATCTCAGCGTTGAGCTCCCTCAAAACCTTGTTTACCGCATAACCCTGCTCAGTGAAGCTGGCCACCTGCGGCTGAACCTCGCCGATAAAGTATTTAGTGAAGACAGTATGCAAAACTTCTGCGCGCTGTGGCGTCACGTCCGGACGGCAGCCGCTGGCTGCAACTAAATTGTCCAGCATCGGTTGCAGTCGGCGCAAATAGGCGTTCAGTTCGAAAAGCGAGCGCCAGAGATAGGGCAGATAATCACTCTGGTATAAGATTTCCATAGCCTCATCGATTTGATCACGGGTTGGCACCGCCTGCTCAGTCGAGGTATTTACCTTTAATACATCGCTTTGGAGGAGTTGTAATACAGTGCTCAGCGCACTCATTGAGCTGGCAAAGTAATCTTGATCAGCTTCGGCGTGGGTGTTGGCCCCTACGCGCAGGGCGTGACGCAGAGCCTCATCGGTAGCGAGCGCATGTTCTTGCTCCGCAGCCAGATTGTCTTTTTTCTTTTCCAGTGCTTCGGCTAACCGGTCGGCTAAGCTCTCGCCATTGTTGCGCAACTCGTCCACGCAATCTTCCATGGCTTTGACCAACAACACATCGGTGTGTAAACGGCTCAAGCCTTTTTCCAGCTTCCCGAGCGCGCTGTTGCGGCGTGCAATCAGGTTGCCGGCGGCACATTTATCAATGCGCCATGAGTCCAGCAGCGAAATACTTACACGGGGGATAGCGACCGTCAGCTGCCGTACTGGCGGAATCCGCGGTACCTCGATACTTTGGTAGGGCACAGGCTCCCGCTCCAGGGTATTGGCAACCCGGTCCTGATAATCGACAACTGGAGCCAGGGTCGCTGGCGAAGGACTGCAAGCGCTCAGTAAGGTTAACGCAGCAAGACCGCAAATCGCGTGGCAAAGCCGGGGGTAAAACCGTACAATAAAATCATTCACGAATTGTAGAGGACGTTGTTTCATATGTTTACCGGTATTGTTCAGACGCAGGCAGAAGTGATGGCTATTGAGCAGCGCGAGCAGTTTCGTCATCTGCAACTGCGTGTTGCTTCAAAATTTTTATCCCAATTAGAAATTGGGGCGAGTATCGCTATTAACGGATGTTGTCTTACGGTAGTTAAATTTAGCACAGATACAGTAAGTTTTGATGTGATCGACGAAACTCTGCGACTGACCAATCTCGGCGAGTTGGAGGTTGGGTCACAGGTGAACCTGGAGCGGTCATTAAAAGTAGGCGATGAGATTGGCGGGCATCAGGTGTCGGGTCATATTCATGCTACCGGTAGTATAGAAACCATCACGACGACCGATGACAATGTGGCGATGTGGATTGAGTTCCCAGCGAGCTTTGCGCCTTATGTCTTCGGCAAAGGCTTCATCAGTGTGAATGGCGCCAGTCTTACCGTAGGCCAGGTTCATGAGAACCGGTTTTCGTTGCATTTGATTCCGGAAACACTACGCCTGACGAATTTAGCAAAGGCGCAGCCAGGACAGCGGGTCAATCTTGAGTTCGATCAGCAGACCATCACTATCGTCGATACGGTCGAACGCATTATGATTCAGAAAAATCAAAGCGGGCAATAAAACAGAGCAATAACTAAGCGACATGAGCTGTAAGGGTCAACGCACCTATAGTGCTCGTGTTTTACTATGGCTCAATAAAAGTTCTCATCGTCGCTGCGGATCTTAACAACGATTTTATCGCGCACATCATCAAGAGTGATTTCGATATGCACGTCGCTACCGCACGCGGGACATTCATCCTGATAGTCCTGATCGCCTTGCGAGGCATCAATTGCCAGATGGATGTGGTGGCCACAATGCGGACAATCGACAGCCGCATCATGCAGTTTTTGGGGATTCATTTTTAAACCTCAATCGTTGCTGTCCTGACTTGAGTATGGAACATGAATTGTCATGTTGGCCAACTTTAACGCGAAAATAACAGCGCGATCCCGGTGACTGCAATAAGCGCACCCAGAATACTGCGGACTGAAGGCGGTTCTCCGCGAAACCACTGGATCGGGATTAACCACAATGGCGCAGTAGCGAGCAGTGTCTGTGCCAGTCCCGGGTGCAAATAGGCAATAGCGGTTTGTTGCAGCCAGATGGCGAGGAAAGTTCCCATCACAATGGCAACAAACAGCCAGGGTAAGGACGTATGTCTTAACGCCGAACGGGTTTGCAAAATGATGCTCGGCTTCAGCAGTAACAGGGCGACGGTAAGTGCCGCAGTACCGGCTGCGAGCCTTACAAAAGCGGCTTGTAGTGGATTGACGTCAAAGCTGACCAGCGCTTCAAAGGCCATCACCAGACCCAGTGCCTGACATAAGGCAGCACCTGTTGCTGCGGCCGCGCCTGCACGGGTGAGCGGGGTTGTTCCCTGCCGCTGGCCACGCTCAGTGACAATCACCAGAATACCGAACAACACCACCAGTGCTGCGCTAATCTCAGCAAAACTCATCGCCTCGCGCAGCCATACCCAGGCAATGATCGCAGCAAAAGGAGGCGCGAGGTATTCGAACAACATGGTATGCCAGGGGCCAATGCGCCGCAGTGCGGTGAAATACAGGGTGTCGCCCAGAGTGATACCGATAACGCCACTGGCCAGTAACAGCCAGGCCGCGGCACTGCCGTCGAACTGAACCAGTTGCGAGGTCGCCAGCCCCACCATAAACAGCAGGGGGACGGCGACGAAGCCTTTCACCAGATTGAGCTGGCTGGCCGACAAATAGCTACCCGCCTGACTGTAAAGCAAGGTAGCAAGGGCCCAAAACAAGGCAGCAAAAAGGGCGGCCAGGGGGCCGATAAACCAATCCATAGGCTGCTATCTTAACTGGACTTGAAACTCAGGCCAATAGCCGCGTTGCGCCGAATGTCACGGTGCGGTATAGTGCGTTTTTCGTTGAATCACAAGTGACACTTGGTAGGTGCCACCACTGTTAAAGGAACACAAGAATGCCTGTTGTAACGCTCCCTGATGGAAGTCAACGCACTTTCGATAAACCCGTCTCTATTCTCGAAGTCGCCCAAGATATCGGTCCCGGATTAGCCAAAGCTACGGTCGCTGGTAAAATTGATGGTGAGTTAGTAGATGCCTGTGATCTGATCACTGACGATGCTGCGGTACATATCATTACTCCAAAAGATGACGAGGGCGTACACATTATCCGTCACTCGTGCGCGCACTTACTCGGGCATGCGCTGAAGCAAATGTTCCCAGACGCGAAGATGGCCATCGGTCCAGTGATTGATAACGGTTTTTACTACGATATCGATATGGACAAGGCATTGACCCATGACGATCTTGAAGCGCTGGAAAGGCGCATGAAAGAGCTGGCGAAAACCGAGTACGAGGTAGTTAAAAACCGCGTGAGCTGGCAGCAAGCCCGCGAAACCTTCGTGGCACGTCACGAGCCTTACAAAGTTGAAATTCTGGATGAGAATATCAGCCAGGACGATCGTCCGGCGCTTTACCAGCATGAAGAATATGTGGATATGTGCCGCGGTCCGCACGTTCCCAATATGCGTTTTTGTCAGCATTTCAAAGTCATGAAAGTTGCAGGTGCGTACTGGCGCGGCAGCTCTGATAACAAAATGCTGCAACGTATCTACGGCACCGCCTGGGCTGATAAGAAACAGCTAAAAGCCTATTTGCAGCGCCTTGAAGAAGCGGAAAAGCGTGACCATCGTAAGATTGGCAAATCTCAGGATCTGTTTCACTGGCAAGAAGAAGCGCCAGGCATGGTGTTCTGGCACCACAATGGCTGGACCATTTTCCAGGAGCTGGAAAGTTACGTCCGTGAAAAGCTGCGTGAGTACGACTACCAGGAAGTTAAAGGCCCACTGATGATGGACCGGGTGTTGTGGGAAAAGTCAGGCCACTGGGAGAAGTTCTCCGATCTGATGTTTACCACTGCTTCGGAAAATCGCGAATACGCGATCAAACCTATGAACTGTCCTGGCCATGTCCAGATCTTTAACCAAGGGTTGAAGTCTTACCGTGACCTGCCGTTGCGGATGGCTGAGTTCGGCTGCTGTCACCGTAACGAACCTTCAGGTGCCTTGCATGGTTTGATGCGGGTCCGTGGCTTTACCCAGGATGACGCGCATGTGTTCTGTACGCCCGCCCAGGTACAAACTGAAGTCAGTAGCTGTATTCAAATGGTCTACGAGACCTACAAGACCTTCGGTTTTGAAGATATCGTGGTCAAGCTGTCGACGCGTCCGGAAAAACGTTTGGGTGATGATGCCACCTGGGATCATGCCGAACAGGCGCTGGCTGAGGCGCTGAAGAATAACGGTATCAAGTTTGAGTACCTGCCAGGCGAGGGCGCCTTCTATGGTCCGAAAATTGAATTCACCCTGCATGATTGTTTAGGTCGTGCGTGGCAGTGTGGTACTGTGCAGCTCGACTTTGCATTGCCGGGCCGTTTAGGTGCAACTTATGTCGGTGAAGATAACGAGCGTCACACTCCGGTTATGATTCACCGGGCGATTCTGGGCTCACTGGAACGCTTTATGGGAATCTTAATCGAGGAATACGCTGGTTATTTCCCACTTTGGCTGGCGCCAACTCAGGTTGTGGTGATGAATATTACCGATAATCAGGCGGATTACGTCAAAAATACCGTAAAAGAGTTGAATAAACTCGGATTTAGGGCGACAGCTGACTTGAGAAATGAGAAAATAGGCTTTAAAATTCGTGAACACACATTAAAACGTGTTCCTTATATGTTGGTTGTCGGCGATAAAGAGATCGATAATCAAGCGGTTGCGGTACGTACGCGTCGCGGTGAAGACCAAGGCGTAAAAGGCCTGGAGCAATTTATTGCAGAGCTTACCGACGAAGTACGTAGTCGCAAAATTAGTTAATTGATTGGAGGAATGACCCATTAAAGGCGGAAAAAGAACTCAGAAACCTGCTGACAAAAATCGTATCAACGAAGATATTCGCGTCAATGAAGTACGCTTAATCGGAGTTGAAGGTGAACAGATTGGTGTCGTAAGTATTCAAGAAGCTCTTGAAAAGGCCGAAGAGGCCGGTGTTGATCTGGTGGAAATTAGCCCGAATGCGGAGCCACCAGTGTGTCGTCTGATGGATTATGGCAAGTTCCTCTACGAAAAAGCTAAGAACGCGAAAGAGCAGAAGAAAAATCAGAAACAAATTCAGGTGAAGGAAGTTAAATTCCGCCCTGGCACAGACGAAGGCGATTATCAGGTAAAACTGCGCAACCTGAGTCGCTTTTTAGAGGGAGGTGACAAAACAAAAGTCACCGTTCGTTTCCGTGGCCGAGAAATGGCGCACCAGGAGATTGGAATCGAATTGCTAAATCGCGTTAAAAACGATTTAGAAGAGATTTCAACTGTTGAGTCGTTCCCAAGAAGGGCTGAGGGTCGCCAGATGATTATGGTGCTGGCCCCTGCCAAGAAGTAACTGAGGTCTACAAGTAGTGAGGTTTCGACCGAGCTCACCCTGTTACACTTTTATGTTAACAATGCGGAGTTATTTTCATGCCGAAAATGAAATCCAATAAAGGCGCGTCAAAGCGCTTTAAAAAAACCGCTTCAGGCGGTTTCAAGTGCAAGCAATCACACTTGCGTCACATCCTGACTAAGAAGAGCTCTAAGCGGAAACGTCACCTACGTGCGAAAAGCATGGTGCACGAAGCCGACGTTCAATTAGTCGCACGTATGTTACCGTACGCATAAGGAAGGAGACAGCAAATGGCACGAGTAAAACGTGGTGTGATCGCGCGCGCGCGTCACAAGAAAGTCCTGAAGCAGGCGAAAGGTTATTATGGTGCTCGTTCACGCGTTTATCGCGTAGCGAAGCAAGCAGTTATCAAAGCAGGTCAATATGCATACCGTGACCGTCGCAACAAGAAACGTCAATTCCGTCAATTATGGATTGTGCGTATCAATGCTGCGTCCCGTCAAAACGGTTTGTCATACAGCCGCTTTATCAACGGTTTGAAAAAAGCATCGGTAGAAATCGATCGTAAAATTCTGGCAGACATCGCAGTGCACGACCAAAAAGGTTTTGCCGCGTTGGTAGAGAAAGCAAAAAGCTCTCTGTAAGCCATGAAGAAAGTCGAAAAAGGGAGCATGATTGCTCCCTTTTTTTATGGATTTTCGCTATGATAGTCGCCTTTACAGGGTTTGAACCATGCCGCGGGTCGGCAATCACGCATCATCGAGGAAAGTCATGGAGTTAAATGACATTGTCGCGAAGGCCGAAGACGCCGTCGCAGCCGCTACCACCCCCCAGGAACTGGACAGTGTGCGGGTTGAGTACATGGGCAAGAAAGGCTTGCTCACTGAGCAATTAAAAAGCTTAGGTAAGCTATCTGCAGAGGAGCGTCCAGCTGCCGGACAAGCAATCAACCAGGCCAAACAACAGGTTCAGCAGGCGATCAACGCGCGTAATGAAGAACTCAAACAAGCGCAGCTGGCAGAGAAACTCGCTGCTGAACGCATTGACGTCACCTTACCTGGTCGTCGCGCCGCCTTGGGTGGGCTGCACCCGGTCACGCAAACGATTCAGCGTATCGAACAGTTCTTTGGTGATTTAGGGTTCCGCGTAGTTGAGGGGCCTGAAGTTGAAGATGACTTCCATAACTTTGATGCATTGAACATTCCAGCGAACCATCCGGCTCGCGCGGATCATGATACCTTTTATTTTACGCCCAAAACGATGCTGCGAACACAGACTTCTGGTGTGCAAATCCGCACCATGGAGCATGAGCAGCCCCCGTTGCGCATTATTTCCCCTGGCCGCGTGTACCGCAACGATTACGACCAGACCCATACCCCGATGTTTCATCAGGTCGAGGGCTTAATGGTCGATACGGATGTTAGCTTTACGCAGCTAAAAGGCATCCTTGAAGACTTTCTGGTGAACTTCTTTGAAGAGTCACTGGAAGTGCGTTTCCGGCCTTCTTATTTCCCCTTCACCGAGCCCTCTGCAGAAGTTGACGTGCGTCGTAAAGACGGTCAATGGCTGGAAGTATTGGGTTGCGGCATGGTCCATCCAAAAGTGTTGCAGGCGGTGGGTATTGATAGCGAAAAATACACCGGCTTTGCCTTTGGCATGGGGGTCGAGCGCCTCACCATGTTGCGTTATGGCGTGAACGATCTACGCGCGTTTTTCGAAAACGACGTTCGCTTCTTGAAACAGTTTAATTAAGTTCGGGTGCAGAGATGAAATTTAGTGAAAAGTGGCTACGTAGTTGGGTAAATCCTGCTCTTGATCAGGTTGCCCTGGCTGAGCAATTGAGCATGGCCGGATTAGAAGTGGATGATGTAACGCCTGTTGCAGAAGCTTTTAGTTCGGTTGTCGTCGGCGAAGTCGTAAAATGTTGGCAACACCCGGATGCTGATAAGTTACAAGTTACCGAAGTGAACATTGGCGCGGATGAACCCGCGACCATCGTTTGTGGCGCACCAAATTGCCGGCAGGGCCTGAAGGTTGCCGTGGCGACCGTGGGTGCCGTTTTGCCTGGCGACTTTAAAATTAAAAAGGCCAAGTTACGCGGGCAGCCTTCGCATGGCATGCTCTGTTCAAACGCGGAACTGGGCTTAAATGACGACCATGACGGTATCGTAGAGCTGCCAGCTGATGCGCCAGTAGGCATGGACTATCGTGAGTACCTTGAGCTGAATGATGTCACCTTCGACGTCGATCTTACCCCGAACCGGGCCGATTGCCTGGGTCTTCGTGGCATTGCCCGCGAGGTGGGTGTACTCAATCGCATGGCCGTTACAGAGCCAGAAATCAACGAAGTTAAAGCCGTTCACGATGCTAGCCGGGCGATCGAGCTGGTTGCTGCTGAAGCCTGTCCACGTTACCTCGGGCGTATTGTTAAAAACGTCAACGTTGGTGCTGAGTCGCCGTTGTGGTTGACCGAGCGTTTGCGTCGTAGCGGTGTGCGCAGCATTGACCCTGTGGTTGATGTCACCAATTACGTCTTGCTCGAGTTGGGCCACCCCATGCACGCTTTTGATAACGATAAGTTAAAGGGCGACGTGCAGGTACGGATGGCACAGACAGATGAGAAGCTGACCTTATTAGACGGCACTGAAGTGACCTTACAAGACGATGTATTGGTCATCGCGGACAGTGAAAAAGCACTGGCAATGGCGGGTATTTTTGGCGGCGAGGACAGTGGTGTCACCACAGAAAGTAACACCATTTTCCTTGAAAGCGCATTTTTTGCACCCGCTGCAATTGCCGGTCGTGCACGTCGCTTCGGCTTACATACCGATGCTTCACACCGCTATGAGCGCGGTGTGGATCCCGAGTTACAACGCAGCGCTATGGAACGTGCGACAAAGTTAATTATTGAGATTTGCGGCGGTGAAGCGGGGCCGGTGGTCGAAGCGAAAGATGACCGTCATTTACCGCAACCACAGCAGGTGCGTCTGCGCAAAGCTCGCTTGGCGTCCGTTCTCGGCATTAGTATTGCCGATGACGAGGTGATGGAAATTCTCGAGCGCTTGGGCTTTACGGTGAGCAGTGATGATGAGGGTTGGCAGGTTAGCGTGCCGACGTTCAGGTTTGATATTGCCATTGAAGAGGATCTGATTGAGGAAGTTGCCCGCATCTACGGCTATCACCGTATTCAGGCGACTGCACCGGCAGCACAATTGCGCATGGTCCCCAGAAAAGAATCCGCAATAGGAGCCGGGACATTAAAGCAGTTGCTGGTCGATCGCGGTTACCAGGAAGCCATTACCTATAGCTTTGTGGATCCGAAGCATCAAGCCATGTTGTTTGATGACTCAGCAGCGCTCACCTTGCCTTTCCCGATTAGTCTGGATATGTCGTCCATGCGCGTCAGTTTATGGCCGGGCCTGATCGGCGCGGTCGCGCATAATCAGAAGCGTCAGCAACAAAGCCTGGCGTTTTGTGAGACGGGTCTGCGGTTCCTTCCAGATGAAGATGCTGAAAACGGCGTTCGTCAGGAGCCAATGATTGCCGGGATCCGTGCAGGAAAAGCTTTTGGTGAACATTGGGATGAAGGGGAGCGTGCGGTTGATTTCTTTGATATCAAAGGCGATGTCGAAGCGCTTCTGGCAGCGACTGGTGAGCCTCAGCTGTATACCTTTGTCGCAGATGCGCATCCGGCTTTGCACCCAGGGCAAAGCGCAGCAATTTTTAAAAATGGTAAAAATGTCGGCTACCTTGGTGCTGTTCACCCACAGTTCGAAAAGAAATTAGGCTTAAACGGTCGTACCTTCGTCTTCGAACTGGAACTGGCAGCTGTGCAGCAACGTCGGTTACCCGCAGCGCAATCTGTATCGCGTTACCCTTCGATTCGACGCGACCTTGCGATCGTGGTACCCACTCAGCTGGCGGCGGGCGAAATTCTCAAGGCCATTGAAAATGTTGGCGTAAATCATTTAGTTGGCCTAAACTTATTTGACGTCTATGAGGGTACAGGAGTTGCTGAAGGGTATCGCAGTTTAGCCTTATCGCTAACCTTACAACATCCCGAACGCACTCTTGAAGATCAAGAAATCAATACTGCAGTCAATGCAGTGGTTGAAATGCTGACAAACGAATTTGGGGCAACCCTGAGGGAGTAAGCTATGGCGCTGACCAAAGCAGAAATGGCAGAGCATTTGTTCGAAAAATTCGGCATCAATAAAAGAGATGCTAAAGATTTGGTCGAAAACTTCTTTGAAGAGATACGTAAAACGTTAGAGCGGGGAGAGGAAGTCAAGCTCTCGGGTTTTGGGAATTTTGAATTACGCACCAAAAATGAACGACCGGGACGTAATCCTAAAACCGGCGAGGACATTCCTATTTCGGCCCGGCGTGTGGTGACGTTTAGACCAGGCCAAAAGCTGAAGCAGCGCGTAAGTAACGCCAAACCGAAAGGTTGATCGAACTGAAAGAAAAAAGCCGCTCATCGAGCGGCTTTTTTAGTTCTACTGATCTCGTTTATTTGAAGAATAAACTACTAAAGGGGTTTAATAATCTGCTTACGCCCGAAGTAAAGTGCATAGGAGCGTCCAATGCTGACAATGTCAGACAATCTTCATGACGTGTCTCCGGGGTATGCTTCACACTTCCGTCAAGAAATACAAAGTCGCCATCACGGTAGTCAGACGTTTCATCATTAAAGACGCCATTTACCACCAAGGTTGCTTCATTGCCTTTATGAGTATGCTCAGGAACTCTGGTGTTCTCGGCCATATAAATAAAGGTCAGAACGTCTTTACCACCAACCTGAACCGGCGCACGCCACATCTGTCCCAGTAGTTTGTGCCACTGACCAATACGGTGATGATTGCGCGCAAGAGTTCCGGGTAACTGGAAGCGCTTGCCTTCAAGTACCAGCTCGCTGGCAAACTGCTGACTGAGATCCCTTGGCTGCTGTTGTGGTTGCGCCAGGATCTGCGCAAGCATCTCGTCGCCATCAAAGCTATCGTTCGCGGCAGCGAACTCTTCAGGCAACTGGCGTTGGCCAAACAGCTTCTGCGCCATCGTCTCTTCAATATGTTGGACATTACGTTGACACTGGGAACACATATCCACATGGGTGCCAACCATCATTAACATGGCCGGGGTCAAGTCGCCGGTCACGTAGTGAAACAAATGTTCTTCGCTAGGGTGAAACTTAATCATCGCTTTGTATCAACTCTCTTAATTTCTGCAATGCCAAGCGGGTGCGGGACTTCACTGTACCTAAAGGAATCCCAAGTGCATCCGCCACTTCTTGTTGCGACTTCCCTGCTACATAAATCAATTCTATAACTGTACGTTGAGCTTTCGGAAGTTCTTCGCAGTACACGGCAAGCTGTTGCATGAGAAGATCATCATCAAGCGCATAGTCATCATCGAGACTATCATTTTGCTCCGCAAGCACTGGCCATAACTCATCGGCACTCAAATCGTGTTGACGATGTTTGTTCTTGCGAAGAAAATCAAAGCGGATATTACGAGCAATCGTAAAAATCCAGGTCGAGGCAGAACCACGATCAGGTTTGAATAAGTGTGCCTTGTTCCAGACGTTGGTCATGGTTTCTTGCACCAAATCCATGGCGGTTTGTTCGTTACCAAACTGGCGTGTCGCGTAGGCTTTCAAGCGTGGTGCGAAGTATCTGAACAGCTCGCTAAATGCATGACGAGAACGTTCGGTCGCAACAAGGGCAAGTAAAGCCGCAGCATGGTCTGGATCATCAGGCTGCGCAGAAGACATAGTGTTCCGTTTTGTTTTAGTTTCAATCACTGTCTGCATAGTATTACCTGTGGGGTATTTCCTCAAGTTACTTTCTGTTACGCAAGGTGCGCGAAACCGGATCAAATTTAGTTTTCGCTTTCCTGAATCAAGCCGCTGAGGTAATCCAGCGCAGGTTCGCACGAAGGCTGGTTTAATAATTCTTGTTTGACGTCGGCGGTTAAAGGTAACAACTCAAGCCAGCGTTGGCAGACCCAGCGGGCACAACGCAAGCGATCCTCGGTTGGGCAGCTGCCCAGCTCCGGGTATTCGTGGTAGACCTGACACAAACGTTCCGCCAGATGCTGATACTGTTCTGCCAATGCTGTCGGTTGCCAATTGTGGGCGAGCTCGACTTGACCGCGACGCAGGCCATCCTCGTCAACGCTGATCTGGTTGATTTTACAGGCCTCGACGCCTTCAACGGTGATGCCCAATAAACCATCGTCGCGGTGTTCAAAATCGATCACACGCGCCAGCGTGGCTAGCGGATAAATATGCGTATTTTCCTCGACGGAACCGTGCTCATTGAACATGCACATGCCGATGCGCCCTTCATCACCTTGCGCGCAAACTTCACGGACCATGCGCAGGTAGCGTGGTTCGAAAATCCGCAAGCGCATGGTCCCTCCAGGGAGGACGTGCCCAGATAACGGAAACAATGGTATGTTTGTAAGTGCAGGGTTCATTGGGTTAGCCTCTTGAGCTGCTGGCTTCTGTCTTTAATTATTATGTAGATGCATTTGTTACGATAACTTTGTTGAATTAGATCCTTACTATTGAACTTTTTTCTTAAGTAAGCGTAATGTTCGCAGTAACAAGTTTTCATGAGGGATATATGCAACAAATCAAAGTTGGGATCAGTGCATGTTTACTGGGCGACGAAGTGCGCTTTGATGGTGGACATAAGCGCTCGGCCTTTTGTCAGGAAGAGCTCGGGCGTCATGTCGAATTCGTAAAACTTTGCCCCGAGGTAGGCATAGGCATGCCAGTGCCACGACCTACGATTCGACTCGAGCAACACGAGGGAGAAACCCGTGCCATCGTTCCTAAAACGGGCGAAGATGTGACTGACCGGTTGATCGGCTTCGCCGAGCGAGCCCAGGGGCATTTAACCCATATCAGTGGTTATGTTCTGTGCGCGAAGTCGCCAAGTTGCGGCATGGAAAGAGTGAAGTTGTATGACCCGGTCAATGGGCATGCCCGCAAGGAGGGCGAGGGCATTTTTGCGGCACAACTACGGCAGCGTTATCCGGCGTTACCGCTGGAAGAGGATGGCCGCCTTAACGATCCGCTGCTGCGCGAAAATTTCGTTATGAGGGTCTATGTCTATGCATCCTGGCAGCAGCTGCCGGACCCTTTAAGTAAAGCTGATTTATTAGGCTTTCATACCAGCTTGAAGTTGTTGTTGTTAGCGCACAACCAGGATGCTTACCGTGCCCTGGGGCGTGAGGTAGCGCAGATGCAAGAGGTGACGACTCAAGCGCGGACCGAATACATCGAAAAGGTGATGGCGGCGCTGGCAACCCCGGCCACGCGTGCCAATCACACCAACGTATTGCAACACATTCAGGGCTATTTCAAACAACATTTAACAGCGCCCCAAAGGGAGGAGCTGACGGACAGTATTTTATCTTACCGCAAAGGAACGGAGCCGTTGCTGGTACCCCTCACTCTGTTACGGCATTACCTGCGGGAGCACCCGAGCGATTACCTTTCAGGGCAGCGTTATCTGAATCCTTATCCCAAGGATTTAAAACTAAGGTACGGTATCTGATGGCTCGATTGATTTGGTTTCGCAATGACTTACGCTTACGTGACAATCCCGCGGTTGCCAGTGTTTTATCAGCCAGCGATAAAAACGATCCTATATACGGCCTGTACTTGTACAGCGAAGAGCAGTGGCAACGGCATCAGTGGGCGCCAATCAAGGTCGATTTACTGTTACGCCACTTGCAAAGCCTGCAAGAGGAAGCTGCGCAGTGGGGTATTGCGCTGCACATTAAAGGGGTCCGTAACTGGCAGACCGTGCCGCGGGTGGTGCGTGATTTTTGCAGTCAGTACGATATTACCGAGGTTGCCTTTAATACCGAATATCCCGTGGATGAGCAAAAACGTGATCGCGGCACTCGCAGCTGGCTGGCCGAGCAGGGGATTGGCGTTCAAACCTTCCATGGTATGCTACTGGTACCGCCAGTTTTACGTACGCAAGCAGGCGATTACTATAAAAAGTTCACCCCCTACTTTCGCTCCTGGCTTGAACATCTGCGCGTGACCGGACTCCCCAGTCTCTATGGCCGACCCGATCGTGCTGCGGTGAATTGCCCTGACTTTCCGGATCGCGTTGACTACCCGCGACGCGACAGTTCAGCGTGGCTAGTAGGAGAACAAGCCGCGTACCAACAACTTGAAGAATTTATCAATCAACAGGTCAGTGATTACAACGCTGATCGCGACTTGCCGGCAATAAACGGCACGTCCAAATTATCGCCTTATTGGGAGCTTGGTGTGTTAGGGCCGCAAACGGCTGCACGCATGCTCCAGCGTGAAACACCGGAGTTTCCTGATGGTCTTAACGAAGGGGCGAGAACCTGGTTAAGCGAGCTGGCCTGGCGGGAGTTCTATCAGCACCTCATGGCTGCTGTACCGCGACTAAGCCAAGGTAAGGCCTTTCAGCCTCATACCGAAGCCTTTGCATGGCGCGACAGCGAGGCTGACTTCCAGGCCTGGTGTGAAGGGCGTACCGGCTTTCCAATCGTTGACGCGGGCATGCGACAACTACAAAAGGAAGGTTGGATGCACAATCGGGTACGGATGATTGTGGCTAATTTTTTAGTAAAAGACCTGCAGCTGGACTGGCGCAAAGGTGAGCAGTTTTTCATGGAAAACCTGATTGACGGCAGTTTTCCTGCCAACAACGGTGGCTGGCAATGGAGCGCATCGACAGGGACAGACGCAGTGCCTTATTTCCGGGTGTTCAACCCCACTTCGCAGAGTAAAAAAGTTGATCCCGACGGCAGCTACATCCGTACCTACATTGAAGAGTTAAGCGATTGTCCGACGAGTAAAATCCATGAGCCGGCAGAATGGGCAAAGGCAAAGGGTGTGGACTATGCTGAGCCTATTGTTAATCATAAACAAGCGCGGGAAGATTTTCTGCGTAAGTTCAAAGCATTGTAGAAAACCAGCTACACTTAATTGAGTTGAATTGATGGAAACTGGCTAAGCAAGAAGGAGGCAGATCATGGCGGACGATAAAGACGAAGAACCGGTAAATAAAGCTGAAGAACTTGCTAAAAAAGAAGAGTACCCGGAAGTCATAGAACGTCTACTCAAATACTATGATGAATTCAGTGATGTAAACATTGATAAGCTCGACGAGCTTTATCATGAGGACGTTACTTTTATAGATCCTATTCATCAGGTGCATGGTCTGGATGATTTGAAGAGTTATTTTAAAGGCACCATGGAAGGGGTCGAGCAGTGTCACTTTGCCTTTACCGAGTATGCCGAAAATGGCGCCCACGTGTTCGTCAACTGGCAGATGCGACTGTGTCACCCAAAGCTCGGTGGTGGCGAAGAAATTGTAGTGCCAGGGGTCAGTCATCTGGAATTCAAAGATGACAAAATCATACAGCAACGCGATTACTATGATTTGGGTGCCATGATCTACGAGCATGTCTCCTTGCTTGGCTACGTCATTCACAAAATAAAAGAGCGTATGGTGCCATAATGAATATTCTTATTACTGGAGCAACCTCTGGTATTGGTAAACAGCTGGCGTGTGATTATGCTAAAGCCGGTCATCACATTGTCGCTTGTGGACGGAACGAGCAAGCTCTTGCTGAACTTGAGCAACGTTTTCCGGATGCTATTGCCGGACAACAGCTGGATATCTCCGACAAAGACACCACCATTCAGAACTTGCGCGGCTATACAGATATCGATTTGGTCATTCTGGTTGCGGGGGTTTGCGAGTACCTCGACATTGATAATTTCGATGCCGATCTATTTGCCCGCGTGTTCAACATCAACGTTGTCGGCACCATGCGCTGTGTTGAGGCGCTGCTGCCGAATCTCAAAGCTGGCTCAAAGCTGGTCATTGTTGGCAGTACCGCAAGGCTCCTCCCTTTTACCCGAGCCGAGGCGTATGGCGGCTCGAAAGCGGCCATTCACTATATTACCCGGAGTCTGCAGGTTGATCTTGAAGAACGCGGTATCAAAGTGCTAAGTGTCTCACCAGGTTTTGTCGAGACGCCAATGACAGAACAAAATGATTTTGAAATGCCGATGCAGGTCAGTGTCGAGTATGCTTCTGATTTTATCCGCCGGGGTATCGACAAGAATCGTCTTGATATCACCTTTCCCAGAACCTTTGGCTGGTTCTTAAAATTTGCCTCCCGTCTGCCGCAGAGCTGGCAGTTGGCATTGTCGCGACGATTCAAGCAGGCCACTTAGCCAGCGCTTAGCTGGCTCTTTAGGGGTCGTTATCCGGGTGATGTAGGAATAAACAGCATGAAAATAGCGGTAATTGGCAGCGGTGTTGCAGGAATGACCTGTGCCCACTTGTTAAACGAACAGCATGAGGTGCAGCTGTTTGAGAAGAATGATTACATTGGCGGACACACACGCACGGTCGATGTTGAAGTGCAGGGCAAAAGTTACGCTATCGATACCGGTTTCATTGTGTTCAATGATCGCACTTATCCGAATTTTCGCGCGCTCATGCGGAAGATTGGTGTGCAATGGCGGGACACTGAAATGAGCTTTAGTGTTCGCGACCCAGACTCGGGTCTCGAATACAACGGCAACTCTATCAACACCTTGTTCGCGCAGCGCAAAAACCTGTTCAGTCCGGCTTTCTTCAGGTTGATAACAGGCATTTTGAAGTTCAACAAACAAGCCAAAGCTGCGCATCAGAACCTTGATCGCAAAGTCACTCAGACGCTGGGTGAATTCTTGCGTGAGCAACAGTTGCCCCAGGACGTTGCCGATTATTATCTATTGCCGATGGTGGCAGCGATCTGGTCAGCCAGTATTGATGAGGCCGCCGACTTCCCGCTCGACTTCTTTTTACGATTCTTCGAAAACCACGGCTTGTTAAACGTGGCCGATCGGCCGCAATGGGCTACGGTCTGTGGTGGCTCTTCCAGCTATATTGAACCCTTGCTTGGTGATCTGATTCGCGCCGATCGCGTGCACCTAAACGTAAACATCAAGGCCATTCATCGTGCTATGGCGGGAAGAAACAGTGCGGTGACTCTTGAGTTCGCCGACGGCGACATGCAGGATTTTGATGAGGTCATTATTGCCAGCCACAGTGATGAGGCTTTAGCTCTGCTGGCGGAGCCAACCGCTGCCGAACAACAGGTCCTGGGCGCTATTCCATACCAGGACAACGAGGTGGTGCTACATACCGATATTCGTCTACTGCCCCGCGAGCGACGTGCCTGGGCGAGTTGGAACTATTTATTGCACAATGGAGACGATGCCAGGCAGCGGCCAAGTTCGGTGACCTACAACATGAATATACTGCAGGGTATCGATGCGCCGGAAACCTTCTGTGTGACCTTAAACAACACCGATGCTATTCAAGCCGAACGTATTCTTGGTCGTTACACGTACGCGCATCCGGTCTATAGCCTGGAATCGATGCGGGCGAGGGCTCAGCGCGACAGTATTTGTGGTCATCAACACACCCATTTCTGTGGTGCTTATTGGTACAACGGCTTTCATGAAGATGGTGTGCGCAGTGCTTTAGATGTGGTGCGTCGACTAGGAGTGGAATGGCATGTTGAGTAGCGCGATTTTGCGCGGTCGGGTCTATCACCGGCGTTTGCAACCTACCCAGCATCAGTTTGATTACGCGACCGCGCAGTGGTGGGTAGCGTTAGATGAGCTTGAGCAACTGCAGCGACAAAGCAAATTACTCTCAACCCGAGGTTTTGCCCCTTTATGGCTGCGGCGTCAGGATTATTTACGGGGAACACAAGGGGATCTGGCGACGGCTGTGCGTGAGAAAATGGCAGCGCTGGCCGGCAAACGCCTGGAAGGGCGGGTCTTCTTGCTCGGTAACTTGCGAACTTTTGGACTTTATTTTAGCCCGATCAACTGTTACTTCCTACAACCCCCCGGGCAACAAGACTACAGTCACATGCTGGCGGAAGTGAGCAATACCCCCTGGAATGAGCGCCACTATTATTTGCTCGACCTGAACGAAGAATTAAGTCACGACAAAGCTTTTCACGTATCGCCTTTTAACCCGTTGGATATGCGTTATGAATGGCAAATTAAACCACCCAAAATGTGTGCTAATCACAAAAGCATGATTCATCTGGCAGCGCACAAAGGTGAACGTCATTTTACCGCAACTTTAAAATTGCAGCGTCAGGAACTGAACCGTCGGGCGATTCGAAGCGTATTGCTAAGGTACCCAATTAATACCTTAACGACCGTTGCAGCGATTTACTGGCAGGCATTACGGTTATGGTTAAAACGGACACCCGTTTACGACCACAAAAATTAATCAGACCAAAGGGTTTAAGGATCCGATGAATACAGAGACCGCGTTAGTAACAATGAATCAGGGAACGACGACGGATAAATGGGCACGCCGTGCCGTGCTTCGTCTGTTAAGTGAGTTACAGGATGGCTATGTGACCCTGCGTGAACAGGGCGTCATTCTGGGCCAGTTCGGTTCGAAAGAGAGTGACCTCAAGGCCGAGATTAATGTTTTGCGCCCCAGTTTTTATCGGCGGCTGTTGCTTGGCGGCAGTATCGCTTCAGGCGAAACTTTTATCGATAAGTCCTGGGAAACCCCTGATCTGACCACCGTTATTCAACTTTTTGCCCGCAACCTGCCGGCACTAGATGCTTTTGAAGCGAAATTCAGCTGGTTGCTGTTGCCCTGGCAGAAATTTCAGCACTGGCGGCGTCGCAATCATAAACAGCAAGCGAAAGAAAACATATCCGCCCACTATGATCTCGGTAATGATCTCTATCAGAGTTTTCTTGATCCAGCCATGCAGTATTCCAGTGCAGTCTACCCGAATCCCGAGAGTACTCTGGCGGAAGCACAGGTACACAAGTTAAAGCGTCTGTGCGACAGTCTGGATCTGCAACCGAATGACCATTTGTTAGAGATCGGTACCGGCTGGGGTGGTTTAGCCGTGTACGCGGCTAAACACTACGGCTGTAAAGTGACCACTACGACCATCTCGAACGAGCAGTATGAGTACGCAAAGCAGAAGGTTCAGGAGGAAGGTCTGGCGGAGCAAATCACTGTTCTTAAAAATGACTATCGTGACCTGCAAGGGCAATACGATAAGTTGATCTCGGTGGAAATGATTGAAGCCGTGGGCCGCCACTATATGGCGACTTATTTTCAAACCTGCAGCCGGTTGCTTAAGCCCGATGGCAAAATGGCACTGCAGGCGATAACCATTGCCGACCAACGCATGCGAAGCTATGCCAATTCGGTCGACTTTATTCAGCAACATATCTTTCCGGGCGGTTTCTTACCGTCGTTGACGATGATTACTGAAATGTTCACCAAGCACACCGACATGGTGGTGCGTAAGTTGGATGATATTGGCTTTGACTATGCGCAAACGTTGCATGACTGGCGTCAGCGTTTTAATGCCGCGCATCCGCAACTGCAAGACCAAGGTTATGACGCGCGCTTTGGTCGGTTATGGAATTTTTACCTCTGCTACTGCGAAGGTGGCTTCCTTGAACGGAGCGTCTCGGCAGTGCAACTGGTAGCGAGTAAACCTGCATGTCGCTGAAGCTCAAACAGTGGCTGGCAAAAGATAACCTGCGCCGCATAGCCGGACTGCTCTGGTTTGATTTGGTCTGGTTCAGCACTGTTGCCGGTCGTGAACCCTGGTTGCCGATAGCTTTGCCGATTGTAGCTGTACAAATTTACCTGAGCAGTACGCGCGAAGGATTTAGCTGGGTACTATTTTTGCAGTTGCTGGTACTGGGGCTCGCCCTTGAAAGCACGGTAGTGGCTTTGGGCATACTTGATTTTACCGGCGGCTGGTTACCGCTATGGTTGATCGCTTTGTGGTTTGGCTTCGCGGCGATGGTGACCACAAGTCTTGACTGGTTGTCGGGTCGCTATGTGCTAGCAGCATTGCTTGGCTTGGCTTCAGGGCCTTTGACTTACGCCATCGGCAGCCGCCTGGGCGCAGCAGAGCTATTGGTTGATGAGTATCTGATGTGGATTGCCTACGGAATACTATGGGCACTGTATATGGTTATATTTGCCTATCTGATGAAGCGTAATGCAGCGACCTACGCGACAACAAGGGAGACAGCGCATGGCTAACGTACTGATTACGATCACATTACTTACGGGGTTGCTGGCAAGTGGCGCCGCCTCCGCACAATGTTCGCCCGCTGCGGCAAGTTCACTGCAGACGGTGGGCAGTACACGTTTAAGTGTCTGGTTTTGGGACGTCTATGACGCCGAGCTGCTGACCGATAGTGGCAATTATAAAGACTACGACCGGCGGGCTTTACGACTCAGTTATTTGCGAGAAATCGAAGCCGCAGACCTGGTCGACACGACCAAAGAAGAATGGCAGCGGTTGGGTATCGAAATAACACCCACACATCAGGAGTGGTTGGCTAAGCTCAACCGTATATGGCCGGACGTCCAAGCAGGTGATTGCCTTATGCTGGTTGAGAATGCGCAAGGGCAGAGTCAATTTTTCAACACGGATAAGGAACTTGGCACCATCGAGTCGAGTGAATTTACCGATGACTTTTTAGCGATTTGGCTAAGTCCTGATTCAAGGTTCAAAGAAGAGCGCAACGAACTAATAGGAGCAGACCAATGAAAAAACTATCCGCAACAGCAATGATACTGGTGATGTTCGCCATGATCGGGTGCTCCACGTCATTAGACACCTACCGTGATAAAGAACCTCACCTGAAATTAGAGGAGTTTTTTAACGGTGAACTGGTCGCCTACGGCATGGTTCAGGATTACAGTGGTGAAGTCATTCAACGTTTTCGTGTCGATCTGGTGGGCAGCTGGGAGGGCAATGAAGGCGTACTTGATGAAACCTTCTATTACGCCGATGGCCGTGAGCAAAAACGTATCTGGTATATTACTAAAACCGCGCCGGACCAGTATGAAGGTCGCGCCAGTGATGTCGAGGGCGTGGCGAAAGGTAAAGTGGCAGGCAATGTCCTCAACTGGAGCTACGTTCTGACTATTGAGCTCGATGGCGAACCTTTCTCGGTGAAACTGGATGATTGGCTTTATCTGGTTGACGAAGACAATATGATCAACCGTACGCACATGTACAAGTACGGGATAAATGTCGGCGAGATCACACTCTACATCGGCAAAAAGTAATGTTTTGTTGATGATCTGGCAATAAAAAAGCAGCTCCTTTGAGCTGCTTTTTTCGTTTATACCAACGTCTTAGAAACCGCGTGGTAACCGTGATAACGAACTACCTTGTTCCAGTTTTTCGCGCCACAGTTCGCGAGCTGTTAAGCCACCAGAACTTGCCGACTTCTTCGCTGTAGATTTATTCTCCGCAAGGCGTTTTGATGCAGGTTTTTTTGCAACTTTCGCAGTGGGTTGTTTCTCAGCTTTCGCCGCAGGTTTCGATTTGGCTTTTGCCGCCGCAGGCTTACTACCACCAACTAACGTCTTAGCTTCCTCTGCGAGTTGTGCCAGACGCATATTTTTGCCACCATCAACACTGTACCAACCGCTACTTGCTTCGATAGTTGGTTTTTTACCGTGAGCCTTTTCATAAGCTGCAGTAAAATCAGCGAGGACCTGGTCTTTATCAAGTTTGCTCATGGATAAATCCTTTGCATATTGAGTAAAAGTTCTCCATTTTTATACCGCTTTTTGCGCACTATGTCTATTATTGAGCGCAAAATGTTAAAACAAGAGGTAAAACGCGTGGAACGTGAACAATTAGAAGCCTATTTACGGGACTTTTTAGCAGTCGATACTATTAAGGACTACTGTCCGAATGGGCTGCAAATTGAAGGCCGGCCTCATATTCAGTCGATTGTCACCGGAGTGACGGCTTGTCAGGAGTTACTGGAACGCGCCCTGGTTACCGACGCTGATGCAATTCTGGTACATCACGGCTACTTCTGGAAGGGCGAGCCGCAGCCGATCAAGGGGATGAAGAAGCGCCGTGTGCAAACCCTGTTACGTAATGATATCAATTTGTTTGCCTATCACTTACCGCTCGACGTACATCTCCGCATTGGCAATAACGCACAACTGGCCCGCCTCATGGACTGGCCTGAGCCATCGGTCTTAGCTTCGGCCGAACCCGAGGGCGTGGTGATGTACACTGAGTTGTCGCATACAGAAACTGCCGAACAAGTGGCGCTGCAGCTGGAAACTAAACTCGGTCGTTCACTTGTTTGTTCGGTACACGAATCGCAACATCCTGTGCGTAAAATTGCCTGGTGCACGGGCGGAGGCCAGGGGTTTATCGATCTCGCTGCGGCGGCGGGTTGTGATTTATTTATTACCGGGGAAGTGTCCGAACCCACAGTGCATAGTGCACGCGAGCAGGGCATCGCATTTTTTGCGGCGGGCCATCATGCCACAGAGCGCTATGGCATCCAGGCACTGGGCGAGCATTTGGCTGAAAAATTTGGCCTGACCCATCAGTTTATTGATATCGACAGCCCGGCATGAGAAACGACCAGAGCTTTGCCGGACTTACGGATAAATTTGCAAAAAATATTTATGCGACCGCTAAAGGAAAGATTCGTCTGGCGGTACTGGAGCGGGACTTAGAGCCCTTGTATACCGGTGCACGTCCGCTTTCGGTACTCGATGTCGGCGCCGGTATTGGTCAGTTTTCGCAGAACTTCGCACGGCATGGGCATAATGTGGTGCATACTGACATTGCTGATGAGATGGTTGCAGCAGCGCGCGAGCAGCATCAGGCTGCCGGGCTAAGCTCGTATTACTCCTATTTCACGGCTCCGCTGCAGGAACTACCTGATCGAATTGGCAGGCAACAGTTTGACGTGGTGTTATGCCATGCTGTTTTAGAATGGCTGGCAGATCCAGCCAGTGCCTTGCAGGTTTTGCAGCAATTTTTAAAGGCCGATGGCGCACTGTCTCTGATGTTTTATAACCGTAACGCCAAGCTTATGGCGAACATGGTGTTTGGCAACTTTGACTATGTTGAAGCTGATTTGCAGGTCAAAAAGCGCGTGCGGATGAGCCCGCAGCAGCCCATTGCTCCGCAGCAACTGGAGGACTGGCTGGCGCAGCATAAGCTGACGGTCATGCAGCGCACAGGAGTTCGTTGTTTTCACGACTATTTACGCGAGCCGTTGAATGCTGAACGGTTTGAGCAACTGTTGCGGCTTGAACTGAAGTACAGTCAGACCGAACCATTTTCAGAACTGGGGCGTTATCAGCACTGGCAAATCCGTCATGCCGCGCAGTAAAGCCTACGCAATTTACTATAAATCAAGCTTGTCGCACGCGCGCCGTTATGCCGATGCCTATCAACAGCAGCTTGTGCACCAATACGGTCTGGCTCAGGTTGAATTACTTGCCAGTAGCCCAGACCGCAACAAAGATATCGCACTCCTGCAAGACTGGCTAAGCCGCAACGCTGACGCCGAGCATCGCGAGTGTCTTGTGATTGGCGGTGATGGTAGTGTCAATATTGTTGCCCAGTGCGCAGCGACGGTGGAGTTTGAAATAAGTGTCATCCCCTGTGGTACCGGCAATGACTTTGCCGCGGGGCTGGGCATTGGCGACTGGCGCTGGCGATTGCAAAGCGAGGGCGAACTCAGCCGCCGGGATCTCGGGAAAGCGGGAGACTGTTACTTTGTTAATCACGCAGGCTGTGGCATCAGCGTCGCTCTGCAACAGTTACAGAGCCCGCGTGCTAAGCAAGTATTCGGGCGTTACAGCTATCTTTTAGCGCTATTTCGTTATCTTTTCACGCGCCCCTCCCAGCGTTGTAAGATTGCACGTAATGGTACAGACCGTAAAGCGGGCTTTGACGAGTTCCAGGTGGCGGCGATAAGTCGGAGGATTGGTGGCGGCATCGTGGTCTACCCCCAAGCAGATACGCAACGACAGCAAATTGGTTTTCTAAGGTTGCCGCAACGCGCTCGCTGGCGTCAGCTTAATGCATTGTACTGGATCTTACGCCAGCAACCTGAGCGCAGCGCCAGTATCGATTTCACTGAGGCGACGCAGGGCAGCCTTGGTGATCAACACGCGACGATTGAGCTGGATGGTGACACCACCAGCTTGCAGGGTCCGGTGAACATTGAAATCATCGTCGGCGGCTTAGCCGTGCGCCGACCTATTCATCATAAGAACAAAGGAGTTTCACTATGAAATGTGCCTTTATTGGGCTGGGCGTTATGGGCTACCCCATGGCAGGCCATCTGCAACAAAAAGGGTTTGCTACAACGGTGTTCAACCGCACCAGCGCAAAAGCCAGCAAGTGGGTTGAGGAATTCGGCGGGAAAAGTGCTGATACTCCTCGGGAAGCCGTGCTTGACGCGGATATTGTAATGGTATGTGTTGGCAATGATGAGGATGTAAGAAGCGTTTTTTACGGTGACCATGGCTTGCTTGCCAGCATTAGTGAAAATACTATCGTCATCGACCATACCACGGCATCAGCCGAACTTGCTCAGGAGCTGGCCGATGAAGTTCATCAGCGCGTCGCCTTGTTTCTCGATGCTCCCGTTTCGGGCGGCGAACAGGGCGCAATCAATGGCGTGCTGACGGCCATGATTGGCGGTGATAAGGAAGCCTTCGATGAGGTTCAGCCGGTGTTGGAGTGTTATTGTAAAACGCGCGAATACATGGGCCCGGCTGGGCATGGACAGTTGGCCAAGATGGTGAACCAGATCTGTATTGCGGGCGTTGTTCAGGGGCTTGCTGAAGGCCTGCAACTGGCTCGCAAAGTTGGCTTGGACGCGGATACTTTGATTCGCGCGATCAGTCAGGGAGCGGCAGGTTCATGGCAAATGCAAAACCGTTACAAGACGATGTGGGAAGGCCATTATGAGCATGGTTTTGCGGTGGACTGGATGCGTAAGGATCTGAAGATTGCGTTACAAGAGGCCGACCGGAACGGTCTGAGCATGCCACTGACAGCATTGGTGGATCAGTTTTATGCTGAAGTTCAGCAGCTGGGAGGCAGCCGTTGGGATACGTCCAGTTTGTTGGCGCGGCTTGAGAAGTAAGGCGGCCAAGGTAATAAAAAACCCCGCATTAGCGGGGTTTTTTTTGTGTTTTGCTTAAGGCCTGAACGACAAGGCTTAGCGAATACCCATGCGGCGTAGCGCAGAAGTACTGAAGTCACTGCGCTCTGGCTCAATTTCGAAGTCCATGTAAGAGGACTCTTCATTGGCAAGACCAAGCACGATGTAACGACCAGAGTTCAGGTCATACAGTGCCTCAGCAGCCATCCATGGAGTATCGTGGTAGTAGAACTGAGTATTGTAAGCTTCAGCTACACGCCACAGTTCGCCACGGTTGTCGTAATGGTCGATGACGCTGGCTGTCCAGGTATCTTCGTCAATGAACATGTGACGGGTCTGGTAAATATGACGTTCGCCATCTTTCAGAGTCGCTTTCACTTCCCAGACGCGGTGTTTTTCATAGCGCACCAGATCCTGATCCATATGGCCAGGGTTGATGATGTCATCATAAGATAAGCTGGTGTCCATCAACTTGAAGTTGTTGTACGGGATATACATTTCACGTTTACCGACCAGCTCCCAGTTGTACTTGTTCGGTGCACCGTTAAACATGTCCAGGCCGTCTGATGTACGTAGGCCATCAGATGCTGTACCCGGGCCGTCGTAGGCAACATTAGGTGCGCGACGAACGCGACGTTGACCGGCATTATACAGCCATGCGCGACGACCTTCTTTTACCTGGTTGATGGTTTCATGAACCAACAGGACGGTACCGGTTTGACGCGCAGGAGCCAGAACTTCCTGCAAGAAATAGAACAGAATGTTGTCATCAGCCGCTTCACGACCACTTTTCATGTACTCAGGGAAAACCAAAGCTTCGCGCAGCAGTACTGGCACGAAATTGCCGTCTTCAAGCACCGGGAACTGGTTCACTAAGCGCTCCACCGCGCCACCGCGATAGCGGGTAATGTGGTTCCAGATCACTTCATTACCGTTCGCTGGGATAGGGAACGGGATATGCATTTTAAAGTCTTCCAGACCGTTACCACCGGCAACAAGCTCGGCGTTGACCGCGTTCTCTTTAATCACGTCGTACACTTCTTGTGGGTACGCTGCTGATCGGTGAGTCGGGTAGATGTTCATTTTGAAATCAGGATACTTTTTGAACATGGCAACCTGACCGGCAGAAAGCATGTCTTTGTGCTCATCCAGATTAGCACTGGTGATGGTGAACAGAATTTCATCATCTGCATAAGGGTCAGCAGGACGCTCTGGTGTAGCACCGTCAGCGTCTACACTATAGCCGCCAGTCCAGGCAGGTATTGAGCCATCGGCATTACCTGCCATCTCAGCACCTACCGGGGTTAAATCATTACCTAAGCGTGCAGCTTGTTCGGGTGGAACTTTCGCCATCACGCTTGCTGAAATCACAGATAGCGCGAAAACCCCAGCCTTCAGCATAATTTTATTCATGATTGAATTTCCTTGTTTGTTCTATGTACTTATACTTTACGTACTTTTACTTAAGGTAAACTTCGAAAGCTATAGTAACAAGAGTCTAAATTAATTCCCCGGCTGGTACTAGCGTTTGAAAACATCTCACGGTAAGGTAGCAGCTGGTTTGACCTGTACGAATTTTTCCATAGCATGTACGGCTTACGAAAAATTTGCAACAGTAAAGATAACAATTCTAAGACAGATAAAAAGCAAGAGGGTTCCATGATAAGAACTAGGGTCTGTGCAAGCGCAGTGGCTCTGGCGTTTAGTTTAACTGCTGCAGCGCAAGACGCGCCGGTTGACGACTATGACGTTATCTACGCTCCCGCGATGATTGCTCCAGAAGCGACGTCCGCGGTGTTGACAGAAATTACCAGCACGGCAGACCGCCAGGTAGCTGTGGGGGATTATGGTGTTGTTGTGACCCGCGAGCATGGCAGTGAAGCTTGGCAACAAGCTGACGTGCCAACCAGTGTGTTTCTTACCAGCGTGGATTTTGCCTCAGATTCTCTGGGTTGGGCTGTGGGTCACCATGGCGTAATTTTAAAAACCTCCGATGGTGGCTTGTCCTGGCAGCGCCAGTTAGATGGCTTTCAGTACATTGATCTGCAAGTCGCTTATTACCAGCAGCGTGTCAATGAACTTGAAGAAGAGCTTGCCAATGATGAGCTTGACGCTGATGCAGCCGCGGAATTGGAATTTTTGCTCGATGAAGCGCTTTTTCGTCTCGATAACGCCACGTTTGCCAAGGAAGAAGGGCCAACTAAACCTTTTCTGGACGTGCTGGCGTTATCAGCGGATGAGCTGCTAGTCAGTGGCGCTTATGGAGCACTCCTCTACAGTGCAGACGGCGGTGCCAGCTGGCAGATCTTTGACGAACGCATCGAGAATCCTGATGGCTTCCATTTGAATGCGATGCAACGTTCAGGCGAGACCCTGTTTCTTGCTGGCGAAGCAGGACAACTGTTTCGTAGCAACGATCGGGGCACCACCTGGGAAACCCTTGACTCACCTTATTACGGCTCGTTCTTTGGTATGTATGTGGATCAACAGGATCGGCTCTGGGTCTACGGTTTACGCGGTAATATTTTTGTCAGCGAAGACCAGGGCGATTCGTTTACTCAGCTGAAACTGGAAGATCCTGTCAATATTAATGCGGCGGTTAATGCCCCGGCAAACGGCTTGTATTTTGTCGGTAATGCAGGGGTGGTAGCTTATCTCTCAGAAAGCGGAGAGCTGACCGAGCAGACCCATAAAAGTGGCGCAGCGTTAACTGATCTTGTCATTAACGATGACGGTGATTTGACCCTGGTAGGTCAACGTGGCGTTCTGTCAATGCCAAGCTCTGCGCTAACCGAGAAGGAATAAGATCGCAATGTCTGAACAGCAGGTAGCAAAAACAACAGATAAGAGCGTTTTTCTCGAGCGCTTAATTTTCAATTTCCGTCCGCTTTGGGTCGTTCTGTTTGTGCTCTTGACGGTATTTCTGGGTTGGCATGCCAGTCAGGTACGCCCGGAAGCCAGTTTGACCAAGATGATTCCTACCAATCATCCCTTTATTCAAAATTACTTTGAGCATAGAGACGACCTGGCCAGTCTGGGCAATGTGGTGCGCATTGCAGTGGAAACCACTGACGACACCATTTTCACCGCAGATTTCCAGAAAACCCTGCAGGAAATCACCGATGAAGTCTTCTTTATTCCCGGCGTTGATCGCGCCGGGCTAAAGAGTCTATGGACGCCGAACGTGCGCTGGAGCGAAGTGACCGAAGAGGGTTTCGTCGGCGGACCGGTGATTCCAGACTCCTGGGATGCTTCGCAAGAGTCGCTTGAGCAACTGCGCACCAATGTTTTGCGCTCAGGCGAAGTAGGGAATCTGGTTGCCAACAATTTTAAATCGGCGCTGATTTATGTGCCGTTGAACGAAATCAATCCAGATACCGGTGAACCTCTGGATTATCAGGCTTTTTCGGAACGGCTCGAAGAGCAGGTGCGTGATAAATACCAATCTGACGATGTTAAAATTCACATCACCGGCTTTGCCAAAATCATTGGTGACCTGATCGATGGTGCAATGCAGGTCGGATTGTTCTTTTTGCTGGCGATTATCATTACCCTGGTCATGTTGTTTGCTTACAGCCGTTGCTGGCGCAGTTCCTTCGCGGTTCTGAGTTGCTCAATTATCGCGGTAGTCTGGCAACTGGGGATCATTAAACTGATCGGCAGCGGCATCAATCCTTATTCCATGCTGGTTCCATTCTTAGTTTTTGCGATTGGTGTCAGCCATGGGGTGCAGATCATCAATGCCATGAGCACCAACCGTGTCGAGGGACATGATCGGGTGATGTCTTCGCGACTCGCTTTTCGTGCGCTTTACATTGCAGGTCTCACTGCGCTGATTTCTGATGCCATTGGTTTTACCACACTGATGGTGATCGATATCGCAGTGATTCAGGAACTCGCCATTGCTGCCAGTATAGGTGTTGCGGTGGTGGTGCTGACCAATCTGGGTCTGTTGCCGATTCTCATGTCCTATACGGGCATTTCTGAACGCGGACGTAAGTATAGCGAGCGCGTGCGCGACCAGGACCATCCGGTGTTGACCTTGTTCGAACGCTTCTCAGAGCCTAAGTGGGCCTATAGTGCATTAGTTGTAGCGCTGATTGGCTTGACCTGGGGCTTGGTGCAGGGGCAACAGCTGAAAATTGGAGATCTGGATGCCGGTGCACCGGAATTACGGCCGGACAGCCGCTACAATCTCGATAATAAATTTATCGTGGATAATTACAGTTCCAGCACGGATATTTTCGTGGTGATGGCGGAGACCGAGCCGTCTCAGTGTATCGCTTATGACAATCTTGAAGTCATGGATCGCTTCAGCTGGCATATGGAAAATACGCCGGGCGTGCAGGATGTGAAATCTGTTGTGTATGTGGCAAAAATGGGAGCTTTTGGCCTTAACGAGGGCAACCTGAAGTGGTTTAGTCTGAATCGTAATCAGTATGTCCTGAACGCCAACACCGGGCGTACGCCACCGGGATTAATTAATCCTGACTGCTCGATGGCACCGATCATTATTTATCTCAATGATCACAAAGCGGAAACTCTGAAAACCGTTGTTAATGCTGTCGAGACCTTCAACGCGAACTATCAGCAGGAGGGACTGGAACTGCTGATGGCAGCCGGTAACTCAGGTATTGAGGCTGCCACCAACGCTGTTATTGAAGACGCTCAGTACAAAATGCTGCTTTGGGTTTATGGCGTGGTTATCGTCCTGGTCTTCATTACCTTCCGTAGTTTCCGTACGGTCGCCTGTATCGTTTTACCATTGGCGTTGACGACGGTGATGAGTCAGGGACTGATGGCAACCTTAGGGATTGGCGTGAAAGTCGCGACGCTACCTGTCATTGCGCTGGGTGTCGGTATCGGGGTCGACTACGGTATTTACATTTATACCAAGATGAAAGAGGGCCTCGATCGCGGTATGCACCTCAATGAGTGTTACAAGTATGCGCTGGATAATACCGGTAAGGCGGTTGGATTTACGGGGTTAACCCTGGCCATCGGCGTCGCCACCTGGATCTTCTCACCGATTAAGTTCCAGGCGGATATGGGCATACTGCTGACCTTCATGTTCATCTGGAACATGCTGGGTGCGCTCATCTTAATTCCTGCTCTGGCACGCTTGTTTGCGCGCTTTGGCAAAGCGATTCCCTAAACTTCACTGATGAATCAGGTGCCGGCCTTACGTGCCGGCAAGGACGAAGTCGGCACCTGCATCAGCTATCACCATGGTCGGTGCATTGGTATTGCCACTTATTACCGTTGGCATAATTGACGCGTCAATCACGCGTAACCCTTCCACGCCACGCACCCGCAGCTGTTCATCCACCACTGAATCGCCATCTTTACCCATACGACACGTGCTGGTGGGGTGGTAAATCAAACCACAATGTTTTTTGAGTCGGGTCAGTAGCTCTTCTTCGCTGCGCGTTGAACCGGGCAAAATTTCGCCGCCATTGTGTTCAGCCATGGCCGGCTGCGCCATGATTTCACGGATCTGCTGGATACCAGCCAGCAGTACCTTGATATCGTCCTGCTGCCGCAGAAAGTCATAAGTAAAGCCCGGCGCTTGACGTACATCATTGCTGTGCAAAAACAGCCGTCCGCGGGTCTGTGGCCTTAATACGCAGGCGTGACAAGCAAAGCCATGGCCGAAAGCCGTGCGCAGATCATACCCGCTATCATCGAATCGGGTCGGCACCAGGTGCAGCTGAATGTCCGGAGTGGTCACTGCGCTGGAACTGCGGATAAAGCCACCCACTTCAGCGGGTGGGTGCGCCATAGCACCATCGCGCGTGCGCCAGTAGCGTAACGCTTGTCCGCCGAGTTTCAACAGACCCTTCGGGCCCAGGCTGATGCCGTCTTTCTGGCGGTTGCGATAATGCACCAGTATATCGGCGTGTTCCTGCAAATTCGCCCCGACATCACTGCTGTCCACGATGGGGACTATGCCATGGCGATGGAGCTCGTCGGCAGGGCCAATGCCCGACAGCATCAACAGTTGCGGCGAATGGAAAGCGCCGGCACTGAGGATGACTTCGCGCTTTGCAGCAATAAATTCATGGCTGCTGCGACCGGTACGGATCAGGACTCCCGTTGCACGCTGGCGGTGGATGACCACGCGCTCGACCTGGGCTCCGGTAACAATAGTCAGGTTGTCGCGCCTCCGAGCGGGTTCAAGGAAGGCGCGGCGGGTACCGAAGCGTTCACCTTTGTGCAGGGTGAACTGGAAGGCGCCAACGCCATACAGCTCGGCGCCATTAAAGTCGTGATTATGCGGGAGTCCGGCTTGTACGCCGGCCTCGATAAATTTTTTGGATACTCTGTAGTAAGGTTCGATATCGCTGACATGCAGTGGCCCCTGATCACCATGGTAGGCGTTGGCACCACGCTGGTTGTTCTCCAGAGCGCGAAAACGCGGCAGCAACGCGTCCCAATGCCAATCGCTGCTACTGACCTGCGCCCAGCTGTTATAGTCACTGGGAGCGCCACGGGTGTAGATCATCGCATTAATGGCACTACTGCCGCCAAGACCTTTGCCACGTGGGGTATAAAGTCCTTTCCCCTCGCGCAAACCGGGATCTTCGCTACGCAACTTCCAGTTGAGGCCGCTATGATGCAACAGGGCGGCCACGCCGCCAGGCATAGTGGAGAGCAGCGAAGTTCCCGCGCCACCTGCTTCAAGCAGGGCAACCCGGAAGCGACCGCAACGGGACAGCTTCTCGGCCAGCACGCAGCCGGCAGAACCGCCGCCGACAATCACATAATCAAAACTCCGCGCGTTTTCAGATGCTTTGGACATAGTTATAGAGGTCTTTGAGTAAGCGCTGTTTGCCTGTGTTATCTGCATTTAAACTGGCACTTTGTTCCAGCTCAAGCATAAATTGTTCGGCAGACAGACCTTTGGGCAGGGGTTCCAGCAGGCGTTGCTGACAGAACTGCCGCCAGCGTTGCAGTTCTGCATCGGAAAGTGTATTTGGAAAATTGCGGGCACGATAGCGAAACAGCATTTCGGGTAACCGCGGGTCACTGAATTTGACATCTAACGCAGCGAGCTGCTCCGGTTCACTGGCACGAATAATCGCCATTGCGGAACGGTCCTGATCACTAAAAAACGCTCCGGAATAAAGCTGCGTCTCAGGATCGCCAGGCAGTTCGTCTTTAGCCGTGAAGCCGGTAGAATTGACTAGCCGCTCGCGCAGTTCAGGTTGCTGTTGCAACCATTCTGCGCGGGCTAACATTTCTTCTAAAGGGAACTGCCAGCGCTGCTGGACCTCGGCGGTGATCACGCTACGCGGTGCGAGAAACGGGCAGCGGTTTAATTGCAGCTGCTGGGCGCCGAACACGCCCCAACCCAATGCCTCGCGCTGGTCGCGCTTGGCGAAGCGGCGCTCCTGCAACTGGTCATCGCTCAGTTCGGTTAATTCGCGTGGGTCCTCGCGTAAGTTCCAGTACACCAGCGCGTTTGGGTTATCGTCTTTATAGCCAAGTGGCATGATCAACGATAAATAACCATTATTAGCGCCATAAAAACCGGCGACATGAGCGAGTGGAGTGAATTTGACCAGATCCACCAGGGGTTTTAGCGTCTGCTTGCGGCGAATTGAGTAGGCGTACTCAAACAGCTTGGGTTGGCTTTGTTTCAAGAGTTTGGCTATCGCGATGGTGGCGTGAACATCGGCCATAGCATCATGCGCCTGGCCATGCTCAATACCATTTGCTTTGGTGAGATGCTCCAGTCGCATACTGACTTGTCCGGCTTCATTTTCAGGCCAGACCACGCCCTCTGGTCGCAGCGCGTAACACGCCCGGACCACATCAATTAAGTCCCAGCGAGAATTATTGTGTTGCCAGGTGTGCGCGTAGGGGTCGATGAAATTGCGGTAGAACAGGTGACGGGTCACCTCGTCGTCAAAGGAAACTGAGTTATACCCCACGATAGTGGTATTGGGTTGACTCATCTGCTCCAGGATTTTACCAGCGAAGCTGGTTTCGTTCATACCCTGAGCCAATGCGTGCTGCGGCGTGATTCCGGTAATCAGCACGGCTTCAGGATGGGGTAAAAAATCCGGTGTTGGCTGACTGTAAATGGTCAGCGGGCGTTGTACTGGCTCGAAATCAAGGTTTGTTCGCAGTCCAGCGAATTGCGCAGGGCGGTCAACTTGTGGGTTGGCACCCCAGGTTTCGTAGTCGTGCCAGTAAAAGCTTGCTTCGCTCATCGTGTACTCATGTCTAGGGAAACTGTGGAAAAGAAAACTGAAATTCAGACTACCTGATTGCGGTAGCTGCCGCAATTGCTGCGCTCGAGTGCATGATTTTAACTAGTAGTTGGCGCGCGCTCATGGCAGGATAATTAACGATGCTTTATTTCCCGAAAATGTACCTGAAAGGTACGCATGTAACTGAGCACGCAGTAGCTTATTAAAATTAAACCAAAAGGTAGCGATATGACGAAGCTCTCCGTATTTGCCGCAGCACTTGTTGCTGTAAGTGCCACTTTAAGCGCAGCACAACCTGTGTATGCAGCTGGCAGCACCGACACCGATCATGATAACCAGTTTGCCATTGCCATCCATGGCGGGGCAGGAACCATTACCCGGGCGAACCTCAGTGATGAGCAGGAAGCAGCCTATAAAGCTAAGCTGACAGAAGCTCTGAATGCCGGCCATACTATTCTTGCTGAAGGTGGAACCAGCATGGATGCGGTCATAGCTGCCGTGCAGATTATGGAAGATTCGCCACTGTTTAACTCCGGGCGCGGCGCTGTGTACACCTTCGACGGTGAGCATGAGCTTGATGCCTCAATTATGGACGGCAAAACTCTGGAAGCTGGCGCGGTTGCCGGCGTCAAAACCATCAAAAGCCCAATCGCTCTGGCCCGCAAGGTGATGGAAAACTCTGTGCACGTGATGTTAAGTGGCGAAGGTGCTGAACAGTTCGCGAGCGAGCAGGGACTGGAACGTGTCAGCAATGACTACTTTGATACTGAGCACCGCTATGAACAATTAGAGCAGGCGCGTGAGCGTCTAGGTGTGGCGGACAAGCAAGCTTATCTGGATCTGGATGATAAATACAAATACGGTACTGTCGGTGCGGTAGCCGTTGATAAGCATGGCAATCTGAGCGCGGCAACCTCGACCGGGGGCATGACCGCGAAGCGCTATGGCCGGATTGGTGATTCGCCTATCATTGGTGCCGGCACCTGGGCGGATAACGCCAGCTGCGCAGTCTCAGCAACCGGACATGGCGAGTACTTTATCCGCTACCACGTTGCCGCAGATATCTGCAGTCGCGTGAAATATCTTGGCGATTCCGTTGAGGAAGCCGGTGATACAGTGATTCATGATGTCTTGCTGCCAGCTGGTGGCACCGGTGGCGTGATTATTGTTGATGCCAAAGGTAACGTGCACATGCCATTTAATACGGAAGGTATGTACCGGGCCAGCCGTGTCGGTGACGGCGAAACTGAAGTTGCGATTTACAAGGATTGACTATAATTACGATAGGACATGTAGTTACACGCAAGCGAGGTGGTTATGCAGTCGATGAAAGTGGTTGAGTTCATGAATCGCAATCCGGCCGTATTTACTGCGGATATGCCGATTGAAGCAGTGGTGGAACGGTTGTTAAAGAGCCGTCAACGCGGCGGTCCAGTGGTGGATGATGAACGCCGTGTCATCGGTTTTATCTCTGAACAAGACTGCCTCGCTGCTATGCTACGTGATACCTATCATAAGGAGCAATCGGCGAACGTCAGTGATTGCATGTTCAGTGGCGAGGTCTTGTGTGTCTTCGCCGGTGATTCTATTACTGACGTTGCGCAACGTATGGATCTGAGGAAGCCCAAAATCTACCCGGTGCTCGACGACGATAACCGGCAACTGGTGGGGCTCATTACCCGTACTGATGTTTTGGCCGCTATTGACGGCTATTTTCGAGATTCCTATCGCCGGCGTTAACAAGCCGGCGCTTCACTGTTAAACTCTAGCCTTTCCGCTGATGTAAATGCAGGACAGGGCGTGCAGACGACGATTCATTTCCCCGCCGACTTACCGGTCGTGCAAGCAAAAACCGAGATCCAGAACGCCATTCGTAACCACCAGGTGGTTATCGTCGCTGGCGAGACGGGCTCAGGTAAAACCACGCAGTTACCGAAAATGTTGCTGGAACTTGGTTATGGCCGCCAGCATGAGGGGACCTTGATCGGTCACACGCAGCCACGTCGACTGGCAGCGCGTAGCGTAGCGCAGCGCATTGCCGATGAGTTGCAGACGCCCTTGGGTGAAAAAGTGGGATATAAAGTTCGCTTTCAGGACCAGACCGCACCCACGACCTCAATTAAGCTGGTGACCGACGGTATGCTGCTGGCGGAGTTACAAAACGATCGCCTGTTGCGCAAGTACGACGCGCTGATTATCGACGAGGCCCATGAACGTAGTCTGAACATTGATTTTATGCTCGGCGTGCTGGCGAGTCTGCTGCCGAAACGCCCAGATCTTAAGCTGGTCATTACCTCTGCGACCATAGAAACCGAACGCTTTTCGAAGCACTTTAATAACGCCCCGGTGATTTCCGTAAGCGGGCGCACCTATCCTGTCGAGACGCGTTATCGACCACTGGAAGGAGAGGACGATAGTGGTGATGTGATTCAGGGCGTGTGTGACGCGGTTCAAGAGCTGTATCGTGAACCCTCTGGCGACATTCTGGTGTTTGGTTCTGGTGAACGGGAGATCCGCGATTTCGCAGAAGCACTGAATGAACTGGATTTACCCAATACCGAACTGCTGCCGTTATTCGCGAGGTTGTCCGCCAATGAACAAAACCGCGTGTTTCAAAGTCATGGCCAGCGCCGCATCGTCATTGCCACCAATGTTGCCGAAACCTCACTGACCGTGCCGGGTATTCGCTATGTCATTGATCCCGGGACCGCACGCATCAGCCGCTACAGTTACCGCACCAAAGTGCAACGCCTGCCGATTGAGAAAATCTCTCAGGCCAGTGCCAACCAGCGTTTAGGTCGTTGTGGTCGGGTGGCACCGGGTATCTGTATCCGTTTGTACAGTGAAGAAGACTTCCTGCAACGGCCCGAGTACACCGAACCAGAAATATTAAGAACTAATCTGGCTGCGGTGATTCTGCAGATGACGTCGGCGCGGCTCGGTGATATCCGCAAGTTTCCCTTTATTGATCGGCCCGATGAGCGCTTTGTCAAAGATGGCATGAATCTGCTGCAGGAACTGCATGCCCTGCAGCCGGGCAAAACTAAGCGGCGTAAAAAAGGGCAGCCCTCAGGACCACAGTTAACTGCACTAGGTCGGCAGTTGGCCCAACTGCCGATTGACCCGCGGCTGGCGCGCATGGTGCTGGCAGCGAATGAATTTGGCTGCATTCAGGAAGTGATGGTGATTACCGCGGCCTTAAGTATCCAGGATCCGCGTGAACGGCCACAAGAAGCCAGGCAAAAGGCGGATGAATTACACCAGCGCTTTCACGATAAGGATTCCGATTTTAATGGTTACCTGAATTTGTGGAATTATTTGCAGGAACGACAGCGAGAGCTGTCCAAGAGCCAGTTCCGTAAGCAACTGAAATCTGAATTTATCCACTTTTTGCGGGTTCGCGAATGGCAGGATGTTTACAGTCAGATCCGCCAGACCGTGCGTGGCCTAGGGTACAAAATAAATCAAGAACAGGCCAGTTTTGAAGCGGTGCATCGTGCTCTCTTAACCGGTTTACTGTCCCATCTTGGTAATAAGCAGGAAGGCCACGAGTTTTTAGGTGCGCGGAACCGTAAATTTTACGTCTTTCCAGGCTCTGGCCTGTTTAAGAAGCCACCGAAATGGCTGATGGCTGCGGAGCTGGTGGAAACCAGTCGTTTATTTGCCCGGGTGAATGCGCGGATTGAGCCGGAGTGGATTGAACCTGCTGCCCGGCACCTGGTGAAACACAACTATTTTGAACCGCATTTTTCGAAAAAGTCAGGTTCAGTGGTCGCTGATGAGCAAGTCACCTTGTATGGTCTCATCATCGTGCCGCGGCGCCGGGTTCAATATGGTCCCGTAGACCCGGTAACGGCCCGGGAAATCTTTATTCGCGATGGCTTAGTTTCGGGCGCACTGAAACGGCAATTGCCTTTCATTCGTCATAACCTGGCCTTAATTGAAGACATCCGTGAGCTGGAAGATAAATCCAGGCGCCGTGATATTCTGGTGGACGACGAAGCATTGTTTCACGCCTATGAAGCGCAAGTACCTGCCGGAATCTACAATGAACAGTTGCTTGCCGGTTGGTGGCATAAGGCAGCCAAACAGGATCCAAAACTACTGTATTTTGACCGCGGCGACTTGATGGCGCAGGACGCGGGCCACGTGACCGAGCTGGATTACCCCGATACCTGGCAACAAGGCGACGTCACCTTACCTTTGAGCTATCACTTTGAACCCAATGACCCTATTGATGGGGTCGCTGTGCATGTACCTTTAACCTTGGTGAATCAACTGCAACCGCAGGGGTTCGATTGGCAGGTACCGGCACTACGTGAGCAACTGGTGGTGCATTGGATAAAATCTTTACCTAAAAGCTGGCGGCGTCATTTTGTGCCGGCACCGAATTACGCGCAGGCGTTTTTGCAAAGCTGTGCTGAAGAAAAAGACCCCGAGGCGCTACTGAAGCGTCCTTTGCTTGAAGTTCTGACCGAGAAGTTACGGCGCATGAGTGGAGTCACGGTACCGGCAGATGCCTGGGATGCTGCACAGCTTCCGGATTATCTCAAGTTACGTTTTGTCATCGAAGATGAAAAAGGAAACTCCGTTGCTGACGGTCGTGATTTGCTGGCTTTGCAACAGCGCTTACAGGGTAAAGTTCAACATGCCTTACGGGAGGCCGTTGCGGAGCAACCTGCCGCGCGGGCAGTCACAGACTGGCAATTTGGAACTATGCCAGAGCTGCGCGAGCGCCAGCATCGGGGCTATTCTGTCAAAGCTTATCCGGCACTTGAAGTGAGCAAAGAGGGCGTTCGCGAAACTCTTTTTGACAAGCCGGAACAGGCACAGTATTCGCACCAGCTGGCCCTGCGTAAGCTGTTGCAGTTGCAGTTACCGTCGCCAGTCCGCTACCTGCAGCAGAGCCTGTCGAACAAGGCCAAGCTGGCCATGTATTACAATCCCTGGGGCAAGGTCGACGCGCTTATTGAAGACTGCATTGTTGCGGCTCTGGATGAATTTATTGTTGCTCAACCCATCCGTAATGAAACAGCGTTCCGCCAGGTAGTAGAGCTGGCCCGTAGCGAGCTGAATGAACGTGTGACAGCGATTGCACGCCAGGTGGAGCCTTGTTTGGTGCGCTCGCAGAAGATTCGTAAGCAATTGAAAGGGTCCGTGGCCCTTGACCAAATTCAGGCCCACGCAGACATTAAAGAGCAACTGGATGAACTGGTGTACCCAGGCTTTGTCAGCGCCGCCGGAGCACAACGATTGGCGGACATTGAGCGCTACTTGAAAGCCATTGAGCAACGGCTGGAGAAATTGCCAGTGGATCCGAATCGGGATCGTCTGCATTTGCTTACCTTGCAAAAGCTAACCGCAGCCTACAAAGAACTGAAAGCCAAGTGGCCTAAAGGACAGTCCTTGCCGGAGCCTTTGGTAGAATTACGTTGGATGCTGGAGGAGTTGCGGGTAAGTTTCTTTGCCCAGAAACTAGGAACCCGCTATCCGATATCGGAAAAGCGGGTTCAACAAGCACTTGCCGCGCTGAAAACTTAGGCTGCGTAAAGGTCTAAGTTTTCGCGTGCGTAAGCTTCAAACTCTGTGCAGCCACCGATGTGTTTTTCATCGATAAAGATCTGCGGCACGGTCAACACCGGTGCACCAACGGTTTTTTCCAGATCAGCTTTGCTGATACCTTCTTCGTGCATGTCGATGTAACGAAATTCAAAATCGTCACGATCTTCAACCAGTTTTTCTGCAATTTGCTTGGCACGGACACAGAAAGGGCAGCCAGGACGGCCAAAAATTACTGTAAACATGTTTACTCCCACATAGTTTAATCATTTAACTTGGCACTATTTTGCCTGAGAAGTGCGCTGATGGCCAATGATCGTGCTCTATCGGGGTAATCGATTGAAGCGATTAGTGGTCGATATCTAAATCGGAGGTAGGGACACAGCAGCACGCCAGACAATCTCCCGGGCGCACAATGGCCAGAGGCTCGTTAATGTAGGCGATAGTACCTGTCTTGACCTGGGTACGGCAGGCACCGCAAAATCCGTCGCGACAGTGATAGCGGGTTTCGATACCAGCGGCCTCCATCGCTTCCAGCAAAGAAGAGCCTTCCGATGGGTCAACGGTCAGCTCGTGCTGACCGTTGACGCGGACTTTGAAGGTGTTGCTCATAGCAGTTACAGCTCGAAATCCCCTAAATCAGATGCGCTCACGGAGCTATCGATTTGGCCAACTAAGTACGAGGTGATTTCTGCTTCCTGCGGTGCAACCTGGACGTTGTCAGAGACAAGATATTTGTTCATCCAGGGCAACGGATTATTACGTTGCTTGAAAGGTGCGTCAAAACCAATGGCTTCCATGCGCATGTTCGCGATGTACTCCACATACTGGCAAAGGATTTCTTCGTTCAGACCTATCATTGAACCGTGCTGGAACAAATAATGCGCCCATTCTTTTTCCTGTTCGACGGCCTTCATAAAGATTGCCAGAGCTTCGTCCCGCAGTTCTTCAGCGATTTCCTTCATTTCAGGGTCATCTTTACCGTACTGCCACAAGTTCAGGATGTTCTGAGTAGAGACCAGATGCAGGTTCTCATCACGGGCGATCAGGCGGATGATTTTCGAATTACCTTCCATCAAATCACGTTCTGCGAAGGCAAAGGTGCAGGCAAAACTGACGTAAAAGCGAATCGCTTCCAGCGCGTTTACAGAGTTGATGCAAAGAAACAGCTTCTTTTTCAGCTCGCGCATGGTGACATTATGAACTTCGCCGTCAACTTCAATTTCACCTTCGCCATGGGTTTGCCACAGCTGCGTGTAGAAAATAAGGTCGTCGTAATATTTGGAGATATCGTTGGCACGCTTCTGGATCTCTTCGTTAATGACGATATCTTCAAACACCTGACTCGGATCGGTAAACAGGTTACGCAAGATGTGCGTATACGAGCGCGAGTGGATCGTCTCAAAGAACGACCAGGTTTCAATCCAGGTTTCCAGCTCCGGGATGGAGACAATAGGGAGCAGGGCGATGTTGGGACTCCGGCCCTGAACAGAATCCAGCAAGGTCTGATATTTCAGATTTGAAATGAAAATGTGTTTTTCACTTTCGGTCAGGTTCTGAAAGTCGACCCGGTCGCGACTCACGTCAACTTCTTCCGGACGCCAGAAAAAGCTGATTTGTTTCTCGATGAGTTTTTCAAAAACACTATGTTTTTGCTGATCATAACGCGCTACGTTGACCGAATTTCCGAAGAACATCGGTTCCTGCAACGGATTAATCTGGTTCTTGTTAAACGTCGAATAACTCATTAATTTAGCGCCTTGTTATTAGATTTTACATGCACCGCCGGCACAGTCGTCATCTTCTTCTTCAATGACGTCTACCGTTGCTTGCTGATTTTCCTGCTCACGTTGCTTGGCATCAATTTTGTCGCGTAAATCGACCTGGTTGTCCGAGGCACCGTCACGGGTGTTGTGATAGTACAAGGTCTTCACACCGAGCTTGTATGCATAAAGTAAATCTTGCAGCAGCTGTTTCATGGAAACTTTGCCGCCTTCAAACTTGCTGGGGTCGTAGTTGGTGTTTGCCGAGATGGTTTGGTCGACAAACTTCTGCATGATCCCTACCAGTTCCAAATAGCCTTTGTTATTTGGAATGGTCCACAACAGTTCGTAAGCGTCTTTCAGGTTTTCATAATCAGGTACGACTTGCTTGGTCACACCATCTTTCGATGCTTTAATACTGATATGGCCACGCGGTGGTTCAATACCATTGGTCGCATTGGAAATCTGTGACGATGTTTCTGACGGCATTAAAGCTGACAGAGTCGAGTTACGCATACCGTATTGTTTGACGTCCGCGCGTAACTTATCCCAGTCCAACTGGAGACCTTCTGAACACACCGCGTCTAAATCTTTTTTGTAGGTGTCAATTGGCATGACGCCTTGAGAATAAGTGGTCTCGTTAAATTTAGGGCAAGCACCCATTTCTTTGGCGAGATTGACTGACGCTTTCATCAAATAGTACTGAATGGCTTCAAAAGTACGATGCACCAGGCCATTGGCAGAACCGTCTGAGTAGCGGACACCGTTTTTCGCCAGGTAGTAGGCGAAGTTGATGACGCCGATGCCCAGAGTACGTCGTCCCATGGTCGCGTTGCGTGCCGCAGGTACCGGGTACTCCTGATAATCCAATAAACTATCGAGCGCACGAACGGCTAAATCAGCCAGTTCTTCAAGATCGTCAAGCGACTTGATGGCGCCGAGGTTGAAGGCGGACAGCGTGCACAGTGCGATTTCACCTTCCTCATCGTTAACATGAGCCAGCGGCTTGGTTGGCAAGGCAATTTCTAAACACAAGTTGCTCTGACGAATGGGGGCAACCTTAGGGTCGAACGGGCTGTGGGTGTTGCAGTGGTCCACGTTTTGCAGGTAAATACGGCCGGTACTGGCACGCTCCTGCATAAACAAACCAAACAACTCCAGTGCTTTGATACGTTTTTTACGAATCGAATCATCGTTTTCATATTGCACGTACAAGCGCTCGAACTCCGCCTGATCAGCAAAGAAAGCATCATACAGACCCGGGGTATCCGAGGGGCTGAACAGAGTGATGTAATCGTCTTTGACCAGTCGGGTATACATCAGGCGGTTAAATTGAACCCCGTAATCCAGATGGCGGACGCGGTTTTCTTCTACGCCACGGTTGTTTTTCAGAACCAGCAAACTTTCAACCTCAAGATGCCAAAGCGGGTAAAAGAGGGTGGCTGCGCCGCCTCGAACACCGCCTTGCGAGCAGCTTTTCACCGCTGTCTGGAAATATTTATAGAACGGGATGCAACCTGTATGGAAAGCCTCTCCACCACGAATCGGGCTGCCTAAGGCGCGGATGCGGCCGGCATTCACACCGATCCCAGCGCGCTGTGACACATACTTAACGATGGCACTCGCTGTGGCGTTAATGGAATCGAGGCTATCACCGGCTTCAATCAACACACAGGAGCTGAACTGACGAGTGGGTGTGCGTACGCCTGACATGATCGGCGTCGGCAATGAAATCTTAAATAACGACGTCGCGTCGTAAAAACGCTTCACGTATTCCAGGCGCGTGTCTTTTGGGTAGTTTGCGAACAGACAAGCTGCCACCAGAACATACAAAAACTGCGCACTTTCAAAGATTTCACCGGTCACCCGGTTTTGCACCAGGTACTTGCCTTCAAGCTGCTTGATTGCTGCGTAAGAGAAATTGAGGTCACGTGAATGATCGATAAACGAATTCATTTGCTCGAAGTCTTCTTTACTGTAATCGCTTAGTAAATGCTCATCGTAATGGCCACTGTTCACCATCGATGTGACCTGGTCATACAGGTGGGGCGGCTCAAATTCACCGTAAGCAAGTTTGCGCAGATGGAATACCGCGAGGCGGGCAGCCAGATACTGGTAGTCCGGAGCGTCTTCAGAAATCAAATCTGCAGCAGCTTTAATGATGGTTTCGTGAATGTCTTCGGTCTTGATGCCATCGTAGAATTGAATACGTGACTTGATTTCGACTTCAGAAACAGACACGTTATCAAGGCCTTCAGCAGCCCAACTGATCACGCGATGGATTTTATCCAAATCCAGCGGTTCCCGTTCACCACTACGCTTGGTAACAAAAAGCTTTTGATTCATGCGGCGCACCCACCAATTTTATCGTTATGTTTTTAGTTGCAAACCACAAGATATAGTGTCGAATAGGCATTCTGTGTGAAAATTACACAATATCTTGGGTTGGGATTGATAATCGTATGCTAGCACTTATCGCTAAGGGATCAAGCGTGATTTGATGAAATTTAAAGTGGTGATTTCAGTGCCTGAGCACTCTCATGCCTGAAAGTCTTGCGGTTCTAATGGTTTAGCGATTGCAAGCCAAAATAAATATTTTTAAATAACTTTTTGCTCTTTTAAATCTCTTCTTAATAGAGCAAAACTCTAAGGCTTGATTTTAGTGGTGTACACAACATCTAGCGCTGAAAGTACCGGCAACCACTAAATGTGGTAACGGTGGAGATGTTCGAGTAATTCCAAGGGTTGCTGTATTTCGTAATCAGCAGCCCAGTTCTCCGGATAGTCTTCCGCGCCAATATAGCCGTAGCGCGCCAGGACCGTTTGCATACCGGCCGCGCGTCCGGCTTCGATATCTCGCTGCGCATCGCCGACATACCAACAGTGCCTGGCGTCCAGCCCCAGTGCTGTTGACGCATGCAAAATGGGATCCGGGTGTGGCTTTGCCACCGCCAGGGTATCGCCGCTGACTCTTATATCAATGGCGGCCAGCTCCGGATAGTAGGGAATCAGCTGCTCGGTCAGTGCTTTGGGTTTATTGGTGACAATGGCGACGGCTATTTCGCTGGCGTTAAGCTGCTGCAAGAGTTCATCGACGCCGGGGAAAAGCTTGGTTTGCACGGCGATGGCATTGGCATAGTGCATCAGAAAGGCTTTGCGTAATTCACTTTTACGAGCATGAAACTCAGCTCCGTAAGCATGCTCGAGCAGGCCACGCGAGCCGTGCGATGCCAGCGTCTTGGCAACTTCCAGTGCGACCGGCTCACGGCCTTCGTCCGCAAGCACCTGATTAAGGGCTGTTCCCATATCGGCGGCGGTATCGAGCAAGGTGCCGTCTAGATCAAAAAGTACTGCTTTAATCTTGTGTTTGGTCATGTTTCAACCATCTTTGCGCAAAGCAACGATGTAGTTAACGTCAACGTTACTGTTATCCAGGTAAAAGCCCCGCAAGGGTGAATAATGGATGCCGGTGATCGCTTTGGCTTGTGCACCTGCAGCATCAGTCATGCGCAGTAATTCTGCGGGCTGAATAAATTTCGCGTGTTCGTGCGTCCCTTTGGGAACCCAGCGCAGCACATATTCGGCAGCCACAATTCCCAGCAACCATGATTTCAGATTACGGTTGAGGGTTGAGAAAACCAAAGTTCCGCCGGGTTTTACCAGAGTCGCAGCTGCTTGCACAATACTTGCCGGGTCGGGCACGTGCTCAAGCATTTCTAAACAGGTAACGACATCGAAGCGTTGCGGATGCTGCCTGGCAAACTCTTCAGCAGCAATACAGTGATAGTCGATGCTAAGCTGACTCTCCAACGCATGCAGTTTTGCAACTTGCAGGGATTGCTCAGCCAGATCAATACCTGTTACCTGCGCTCCCTCACGAGCGAGAGCTTCGGTGACCAGGCCGCCCCCGCAACCAATGTCCAGAACCTGTTTGCCATAGACGCCATCAGCCTGACGTTGAATAAAGTCCACCCGCAGCGGATTAATCTGGTGCAACGGTTTAAATTCGCCTTCGGGATCCCACCAGCGCGACGCCAGGGCACCAAATTTCTCTATTTCTTTTGGATCGACATTATTTGATTGCTGCATAGTACTTCTGCTTATTGAAAAAACTCGGTACAGTGTACTGGAGCTCTCGAATTAAAAAAAGTCGAGGTGAAGCAACCGGCGCCGAAAAAGCGTCGGAAAAAAGGATGCGAGAGTGCAGCGCTAAGGGTACAATGCTGCTACTAAGACAACTATAAGAAAGATTGAGCGTTTAGGGATATAACTATGAGTGATCTCGCCAGAGAAGTCGTTCCAGTCAATATCGAAGACGAGCTGAAAAGTTCCTACCTCGATTATGCAATGAGCGTCATTGTTGGCCGTGCACTACCGGACGTGCGCGATGGGTTAAAACCGGTTCACCGCCGTGTCTTGTTTGCGATGAACGAATTGCGCAATGATTTCAACAAGCCTTATAAAAAGTCCGCCCGTATCGTCGGTGACGTAATTGGTAAGTATCACCCGCACGGTGATAGCGCTGTTTACGACACTATCGTACGTATGGCGCAACCCTTCTCATTACGCTACATGTTGGTAGACGGGCAGGGTAACTTTGGTTCTGTTGACGGTGACTCAGCGGCAGCCATGCGTTACACCGAAATTCGAATGGCAAAAATTGCCAGCGAATTACTTTCCGATCTCGACAAAGAAACCGTCGACTTCGTGCCGAACTACGATGGCACTGAGCAAATTCCAGATGTACTGCCAACGCGGGTGCCGAATCTGTTGGTGAATGGCTCCTCAGGTATTGCTGTTGGTATGGCAACCAACATACCACCGCATAACCTCGGTGAGGTCATTGATGGCTGCTTAGCCATGATTGAAAACCCTGACATCACCACCGACGAACTGATGGAGTTCATCCCGGGGCCTGACTTTCCTACCGCAGCATCAATTTCTGGTCGCGCGGGTATCGTTGAAGCCTACCGCACCGGCCGCGGTCGTATTCATTTGCGCGCTAAAGCAGAAATTGAAACCGACTCGAATGGCCGTGAAGCCATTATTGTTAATGAAATTCCCTACCAGGTGAATAAAGCCCGGCTGATTGAAAAGATCGCCGAGCTGGTCAAAGAAAAACGCCTGGAAGGCATCAGCGGTCTGCGCGATGAGTCTGATAAAGACGGTATGCGGATTGTGATTGAGCTGAAACGTGGCGAAGTCGGTGAAGTGGTATTGAACCATCTGTATGCCAACACCCAGATGCAAGTGGTGTTTGGTATTAACATGGTGGCTCTGGATAAGAACCAGCCACGCCTGTTTAACCTGCGTGACATGATTGATTGCTTTATCCTGCACCGTCGGGAAGTGGTCACCCGTCGCTCGGTCTACGAGCTGCGGAAGGCGCGTGAACGTGCGCATATCCTTGAAGGCCTGGCGATTGCACTGGCGAATATCGATGATGTTATCGAATTGATTCGTCGCTCCCAGACCGCCGCTGAAGCGAAGGCAGGGTTAGTCAGCCGCGCCTGGATCTTGGGTGATGTTGCGAACATGCTTGAACGCGCTGGTGTTGATGCCGCGCGGCCCGATCATCTTGCCCCGGAGTACGGGATTCGAGACGGTCAGTATCACCTGACTGAAGAGCAGGCGCAGGCCATTCTTGACTTACGTCTGCATAAGCTGACAGGTCTTGAGCATGAAAAGATTCTGGAAGAGTATAAGAACCTGCTCAGCCAAATCGAAGAACTGTTACTGATTTTGAACAACTCTGCGCGTCTGATGGAAGTTATCCGTGAAGAGCTGGAGAAGATCAAACTGGATTATGGTGACCCGCGGCGCACGGAAATTACTGCTGCAGCGCACGACATCTCCATGGAAGATTTGATCAATGAAGAAGATGTTGTCGTGACCTTGTCACATCACGGTTATGTGAAGTATCAGCCATTAACCGAGTACGAAGCCCAACGCCGCGGTGGTAAAGGCAAAGCAGCAACGAAGATGAAAGACGAAGACTTCATCGAGCGGCTGTGGGTGGCCAATACTCACGATACGATTTTGTGCTTCTCAACCCGTGGTCGGATCTACTGGATGAAGGTCTATCAGTTGCCGTTAGCAAGTCGCGCCTCGCGAGGCCGACCTATTGTTAATCTGCTGCCACTGGAAGCTGACGAGCGGATCACCGCAATTTTGCCAACGCGTGATTATCCGGACGATAAATTCATACTGATGGCGACCAAAAACGGCACGGTCAAGAAAACTCCAATGGTGGATTATTCACGCCCTCGTTCAGGCGGCATCATTGCCCTGAACCTGAATGACGGTGATGAGCTGATTGGCGTTGATATGACCTCGGCGGGTGACGAAGTGATGTTATTCTCTGATGCTGGCAAAGTGGTGCGCTTTAGCGAAGACCAGGTACGCTCTATGGGTCGTACCGCTACCGGTGTACGTGGTATCCGTCTGGAAGAAGGCCAACGCGTGGTGTCACTGATTGTGCCGCGTACCATTGAGGAAGAAGTCCCGACCATTCTGACGGTGACTGAAAATGGCTTTGGTAAACGTACCCCGATTACCGACTACCCGGCGAAGAGCCGTGCCACTAAAGGTGTTGTCTCCATTAAGGTAAGTGAACGTAATGGGGCTGTGGTCGGCGCGATGGAAGTGGTGGATGCCAATCAGATCATGCTGATCAGTAATAAAGGTACCCTGGTGCGGACGCGTGTGAGTGAAGTTTCAACCGTCGGTCGAAACACGCAAGGTGTGCGTTTAATCCGAACCGGTGCCGACGAGAAAGTCGTTGGTATGCAGCGTATCGACGAACTCGACGAAGACGAACTTGACGACATCGAGTTAGACGTCGAAGACACTGTTGAAAACGCAGGTGAAGATGCGACGCAGACACCAGCGGACGATAGTAACGAGGAGTAATTAAGCACAATGACGGCCCCGTATAATTTTTCTGCTGGACCTGCGATGTTACCGCGTGCGGTATTGGAACGTGCGCAAGAAGAGCTTAGGAGTTGGCGGGGCAGTGGTATCTCGGTGATGGAAATCAGTCACCGGGATCCAGCTTTTGTGCAAATGGCACTCAAAGCTGAGCAGGACTTACGTGATTTAATGACGATTCCTGATCATTACCAGGTGCTGTTTATGCATGGCGGTGGTCGCGGTCAGTTTAGCGCTGTTCCCCAGAATATTGCCGGGGCGAATGATACTGTCGATTACCTCAATAGTGGCGTCTGGTCAGAGTTTGCTATTCGCGAAGCGCAGAAGTTTGTCAGCAAGGTTAATGTTGTGGGCGCCGCCGTGGATACCGAACAAGGTCGCGCCATTGCTGCTGCAGAAGACTGGCAGCTGAGTGCGGACGCGGCTTACTTCCACTACTGTCCAAACGAAACCGTGGATGGTGTCGCGCTGCATGAGATTCCAGCGCAGGTCACAGCGCCAGTTGTGGCCGATATGTCCTCCAACATCCTCTCAGAGCCTCTAAATGTTGAGCGTTACGCCTTGATTTATGCTGGTGCTCAGAAAAATATCGGACCCTCAGGTTTTGCTATCGCCATCGTGCGGGACGATCTGCTTGGTCGCGCGCAAGGGGCAACCTCGACCATTATGGACTACACAGTTCAGGCCAAAGACAAATCTATGTACAACACGCCAAATACCTGGGCTTGGTACCTGTCCGGGCTGGTATTTGAGTGGTTAAAAGAACAGGGCGGCGTAGCGGTCATGGGCCAGGTTAACGCCCGTAAAGCGCAATTACTGTATAACTATATTGACAGTTCAGACTTCTACAGCAACCCGGTTCATCCTGACTATCGGTCAAAAATGAACGTACCCTTTTTACTCGCCGATCCGCAGCGTGATGACGACTTTCTTAAAGCGGCAGAGCAACAGGGCTTATTGGGATTAAAAGGTCACCGCTTTGTCGGGGGCATGCGAGCAAGTATCTATAACGCTATGCCAATAGAGGGCGTGATCGCACTGGTCGATTTCATGCGTGAATTTGAGCAAAAACACACCTAAGAAAAGAAAAACTATTATGTTTGATGCAAAGCAGTTAGCAAATGAGGGCGTACGTAACTTACAGCCCTACCAGGCAGGTAAACCCATCGAAGAGCTCGAACGTGAGCTAGGTATTAAAGACATCGTGAAACTTGCCTCAAATGAGAACCCGCTGGGTTTAAGTTCTAAGGTTCGCGCCGCGTTACAGGACACCCTGAGCGGGCTGGCACGTTACCCAGACGCCAACGGCTTTTACCTGAAGTCAAAGCTGGCGAAGAAGTTTGGTTTGCAAACCTCGCAAATCACCCTTGGCAACGGCTCCAATGATGTGTTGGAACTGGTCGCGAGAACTTTTGTTAGCGCCGAACATGAAGTTATTTTTTCACAGCATGCGTTCGTGGTTTACCCACTAGTGACACAAGCGATAGGTGCCAAGGGCATTGCGGTGCCAGCGCAGGATTATGGTCACGACTTAGACGCCATGCTGGCCGCGATTACTCCAAAAACGCGGATGATTTTTGTGGCAAATCCGAATAATCCCACGGGAACATTTCTGAGCACCGAAGCCTTGCAAAACTTTATTGCGAAGGTGCCAGAGAACGTGCTGGTCATCCTGGATGAAGCCTACTCTGAGTATGTGGCTGAAGCAGACCGCGCACCATCGTTCGCCTGGGTAGACAGCTATCCTAATCTGGTGGTGACACGGACGTTCTCGAAAGCTTATGGCCTGGCCGGGCTGCGTGCCGGCTATGCAGTGTCGCACCCTGAGGTTGCCGATTTGATGAACCGCGCGCGACAGCCATTTAATATGAACAGTTTAAGTCTGCGTGCCGCGGAAGTGGCGCTGGATGACGAGGACTATCTGCAGCAGTCGGTCGCTGTGAACGCGGCTGGCATGGAGCAATTAGTGGCCTTCTGTGAATCTGCCAACCTGCCTTATATTCCATCGCAGGGAAATTTCCTGACCATTGAAGTAGGCGATGGAGCGGCAGATATCTATGACAAGCTGTTGCACGAAGGGGTGATTGTGCGCCCTGTGGCCGGTTACGGACTGCCTCGGCACTTGCGGGTCAGCATTGGTATGCCGGAAGAAAATGAAGCTTTTATCACTGCCATGCGCAAGCTGCTGGATTAACTGAGTCGTGATCAAGAAGCTAACTTTGCAAGGCCTGCAAAGCTGTCAGGGCACGGTGGACTTACCGGGCTCCAAGAGTATCGCTAATCGCGCCTTGTTGATGGCCGCGTTGGGCGACGGTACGACTGAGCTTAACCACCTGCTGCGTAGTGACGATACGGCACGTATGTTAGAGGCTTTGGCAGCCCTTGGGGTCGGTATTGAGGAGCTAAGTGCCACCTGCGTCAGAGTACGGGGCTGTGGTGGCCGCTGGCCAAAGCAACCGGAGCAACTTTACCTTGGCAATGCCGGTACCGCGATGCGGCCGTTGACGGCGGTGCTGGCAGCGACAAGTACCGCTCCTGTTCTGCTTACCGGTGATGCGCGCATGCAAGAACGGCCGATCGGCGATCTGGTGGACGCCTTACGTGAAGGCGGTGCAACTGTTCGCTATATGCAGCAGCCGGGTTATCCGCCGCTGGTCCTCGAGCAAGCGTTGCGTGGCGGCGAAATTCATGTCGATGGCAGTGCCTCCAGTCAATACATCTCGGCTTTACTCATGGCGTTGCCGCTACTGCCCAATGACAGCCACCTGATATTAACCGGAACTGTAGTCTCCTGGCCCTATATCGAGCTGACTTTGGCCATGTTGCGCGATTTTGGTATCACCGTCGAGCAACATGGAAAGCAAGGGTTCAGCATCGCCGGGCGGCAACGGTACCAGTCTCCGGCAGCCTATTGGATTGAAGGCGATGCCAGTGCGGCCAGCTACTGGTTGGGTGCAGGCGTCCTTGGTGGTGGCCCGTTACGTATCGAAGGTATTGGCCGCAAGAGTATTCAGGGCGATATCGCTTTTATCGATTACCTGCAACAAATGGGCGGCAGAATTACCGTTCACGACGAATATGTTGAGGTGAATGGTGGCCAGCTCAGGGGCATTGATGCCGATTTAAATGCAATTCCTGATGCAGCCATGACGTTCGCCACCCTCGCATTGTTTGCCAAAGGGCGTACTGCCATCCGTAACGTCGCAAATTGGCGCATTAAAGAAACCGATCGGCTGCACGCCATGGCCACAGAGTTACGCAAAGCCGGTGCTCAAATCGAGGAGGGGGCTGATTACCTCATCATCGATCCGCCAGCGCAGATTCAACATGCACAGATTAAAACCTATGATGATCACCGTATGGCGATGTGTTTCTCACTGCTGGGTTTTAGTGCCGCAGGTGTGACCATTGAAGACCCTGATTGTTGTGCGAAAACCTACCCGGATTACTTCAGCGAATTAGCACGCGTCACTTAAACACCCCTAATAAAGGTGCAATTTTCTGCAAGATCCGTATAATTGCCGCGCTTTTAGTTGGTAGAGGATGTTATGACCGAGTCAATCCCCGTGATTACGATAGATGGCCCAGGTGGGGCTGGTAAAGGAACGGTAAGCCGCATTTTAGCGGAACAGCTGAACTGGCACCTGCTCGACAGCGGCGCGATTTATCGTGTCTTAGCATTGGCGGCATTACATCATGATTTTGCCGCTGATGATGAAGAGAGTCTGGTCGCGTTGGCCAGTAATCTCGACGTTAAATTTGAAGTGGAAAACGAAAAATCACTGACCCATATTATTCTCGAGGGCGAGGATGTGACGATGTCCATCCGTACCGAGTCGGTTGGCAATATGGCCTCCAAAATTGCTGCCTTGCCGCGCGTACGCGAAGCGCTCCTGCGTCGGCAGCGGGCATTTCTGGAGTTGCCGGGCCTCATCGCCGACGGCCGCGATATGGGCACAGTTGTCTTTCCCAATGCGTCAGCCAAGGTGTTTTTGACCGCAAGCGCGGAAGAACGGGCGGAGCGGCGTTACAAACAATTGCTCGAGAAGGGTTTTACTGCTAAAATCGACCAATTAATCGCCGAAATCAAAGAACGTGACGAACGCGATATGAATCGCTCGGTTGCCCCCTTGAAGGCTGCTGAGGGTTCCTTGTATGTAGATTCAACCGACTTAAGTATTGATGAAGTGGTGGATCAAATCTTAAAGTTTGCCCATGGCAAGCTTACGAATACTGAGAAGGTAACCTCGTAAACGTTACCAGCTTAGGGGTCTGCAGTAAGGAAGCGAGCAGATTGATTTAAACAACCCCATCTCACCGGATTGTTTGATGGATGTACTTAACTGAAGTAAGCCAACTCATATGTCAGAAAATTTTGCACAGCTGTTTGAAGAAAGCCTAAAAGAGGTCGAAACTCGCCCAGGTTCTATCGTAAAAGGTACTGTCGTTGCTATTAACCGCGACGTTGTCCTGGTTGACGCAGGCCTGAAATCTGAAAGTGCTATTCCAGTCGATCAATTCCGCAATGCGGAAGGCGAAATTGAAATCAACGTCGGTGACGAAGTTGATGTAGCTCTTGACGCAGTAGAAGACGGCTTCGGCGAGACAATCTTGTCACGCGAGAAAGCTAAGCGTCATGAAGCTTGGTTACAACTGGAAAAAGCCTACGAAGACCAAGAGACTGTTACCGGTATTATCAGCGGTAAAGTTAAAGGTGGTTTCACAGTTGACCTTGGTGGCGTACGTGCGTTCTTACCAGGTTCTTTGGTAGACGTTCGTCCAGTTCGCGAAACTGCACACTTAGAAAATAAAGATCTTGAATTTAAAGTTATCAAGCTGGACCAGAAGCGCAACAACGTTGTGGTTTCACGTCGTGCTGTTATCGAAACTGAAAACAGTGCTGAGCGCGATGCTCTGCTTGAAAACTTGCAAGAAGGCCAGGAAGTCCAGGGTATCGTTAAGAACCTTACAGACTACGGCGCGTTCGTTGATTTAGGCGGCGTTGACGGTCTATTGCACATCACTGACATGGCTTGGAAGCGCGTTAAGCACCCAAGTGAAGTCGTGAACGTTGGTGACGAAATCACCGTGAAAGTATTGAAGTTTGACCGTGAGCGCACGCGCGTATCGCTTGGCCTGAAACAGCTGGGCGAAGATCCATGGTCAGATATCGCAGCACGTTACCCAGAAGGGCATCGCCTGGAAGGCCGTGTTACTAACCTGACTGACTACGGTTGCTTCGTTGAAATCGAAGAAGGCGTTGAAGGTTTGGTACACGTTTCTGAAATGGATTGGACCAACAAAAACGTTCACCCTTCTAAGGTTGTTAACCTGGATGACGTTGTTGAAGTTATGGTGCTTGAAATTGACGAAGAACGTCGTCGTATTTCTCTTGGCCTTAAACAGTGTAAGCCTAACCCTTGGGAAGAGTTCGCGAAGAACTTCAACAAAGGTGAAAAAGTCAGCGGTAAGATCAAGTCAATCACTGACTTCGGTATCTTTATCGGTCTTGACGGCGGCATTGACGGCCTGGTTCACTTGTCAGATATCAGCTGGAATGCTCCAGGTGAAGAAGCTGTCCGTGAATTCAAGAAAGGCGAAGAAGTCACTGCAGTGGTCTTACAGGTCGACGCAGAGCGTGAGCGTATTTCTCTAGGTATCAAGCAACTAGAAGAAGATCCGTTCAACAATTATCTGGCGGCGAACAAAAAAGGTGCTATCGTTACTGGTAAGGTCATCGAAGTTGATGCCAAGGGCGCCAAAGTTGAACTGGCTGACAGCGTAGAAGGTTACATCCGTGTAGCTGACATCTCACGTGACCGCATTGAAGATGCGACCACTGAGCTGAAAGTTGGTGATGACGTTGAAGCACGCTTTATGGGTGTGGATCGTAAGAACCGTACGTTGAGCCTGTCGATTCGTGCGAAAGACGAAGTTGAAGAGAAAGAAGCTCTTGATACAGTGAACAGCAGCAAGCAAGACGATGCTGACTTCACCAATGCAATGGCTGAAGCCTTCAAAGCGGCTAAGAGCGACGACTAAGAACAGCTAAGCGTGCTCGGTAGCGACGCAACAAAGAGGAGCTTAAGATGACAAAATCGGAGCTGATTCACCAGTTAGCGACATTGTATCCCGAGCTATCTCCGCGTCAGGTCGAAGATGCGGTGAAAGAGCTTATCGAACAAATGGCCCAGCAGCTTGCTGCTGGCGATCGAATCGAGATTCGTGGTTTCGGTAGCTTTTCACTGCATTATCGGGCACCACGCGTAGGGCGTAACCCAAAAACAGGTGAAAAGGTTGAGCTGGAGGGCAAACATGTTCCCCATTTCAAACCTGGTAAAGAACTACGTGAACGCGTAGATAACATCAGTTAAAGGGGCGCTATTTTCGCGTCGAGTTCAGCAAAACGGCATGCTATAGTAAGGCATGCCGTTTTTTTATGACTGCTAGGACCCAGCAATGCTGCGATTTATCTTTATTGGCTTACCGCTTTTAGTGTTGTTTCTTTTGGCCGTCGCTTTTGGCGCGCTCAATAAGCAATCCATTCCTTTTGACTTTCTGGTAGGCGAAGTAACCTTGCCGGTATCTGTGCTGACCGGCCTCTTTATTTTGCTTGGCTTTTTACTTGGCATCCTCAGTATGCTCGGCCGCCAGTTCGTATTAAGAAACGAAAACAGGAAACTCCGTAAACAACTCACCGCACGGGATGCCGCCGATGCTTGAGCTGCTGTTCCTGTTGTTGCCAGTTGCCGCAGCCTACGGCTGGTTCATGGGCCGCAATAGTGTCCGCAATGAAGAACGCCGCGAGCAGGAAGAGTTTTCAAAGCAGTACGTGACAGGTCTGAACCTGTTGCTCTCCGATCAACCGGACAAAGCGGTTGATCTATTTATTCAATTACTTGATGTCGATTCCGATACCCTGGAAACCCACTGGACATTAGGTAAATTATTTCGCCGCCGTGGCGAAATAGATCGTGCCATTAAAATTCATCAAAATCTTACCTCACGGCCAGCCATCAGCGAACAACAGCGCCGTCATGCGATGTTCGAGCTGGGGTTGGATTACTTGTCTGCAGGTATCTTCGATCGCGCCGAAGAGATGTTATTGGCACTGCAAACCGATAAAGAATTTGCTGAGCCTTGTCAGCGTTATTTGCTGGAGCTTTATGAGGCGACCCATGAGTGGGATAAGGCCATAAAAATTGCGTTAAAGCTTGCCCGTCATGATGCGAATGCTCAGCCTGTAGTGGCGCAACTGTACTGCGAACTGGCGAATTTACAAAACGACCCGGCCACCGTTGAGAAATATTACCTAAAAGCCCGCAAACATGATCCAGATAACGTCCGTGCGGCACTTTCTTTAGGTCGTATGTGGTTTGAACAAGGCGAAGTGAATCGCGCCCAACGGATACTAACGACGATTCTTGACGCCGACCCGGCCTTTATCTCGGAAGCCTTACCTATTTTAAAAGCCTGTTACACCAGTCAGCAGGATGAAGCGGGCTTCATCCATTACCTGCACAAGTGTGTAAGCGAAGCCAATTCCACCGCCGCAGCCATACTGCTATCAGAAGCCATAGCCAAAGCTGGCACCATGGAAGAAGCCGAAAAGTTTATGCAGTCAGCTTTATTGCGAAATCCCACCATGAAGGGGTTCCACCAGCTGATGGACTTTCATATTCGCGCGGCCGATGTGGGCAAAGCGCGAGACAGTTTGATGATGTTGCAGAAACTGGTGCAACAACAAATGCAGCAGCGGCCTAAGTACCGCTGCCGTCACTGCGGATTCTCGGGAAGTACCTTATATTGGCATTGCCCCTCATGCCGCGTGTGGGGCGAAATAAAACCTATTACCGGACTAGATGGAGATTAAATGAAGCCACAATCGACCGTTTTTGTTGCGCTGGATTACGCAAATGCTGAGCAAGCATGGCCACTTATCGATCAACTTGACCCATCGCAATGTGGTTTAAAAGTAGGTAAGGAGCTATTTACCTCGGCCGGTCCAGAGTTCGTGCGAGAGTTGGTACGTCGCGATTTTAAAGTCTTTCTTGATTTGAAATTTCATGATATCCCCAATACCGTAGCGAAAGCGGTAACTGCTGCGGCGGAACTGGGGGTGTGGATGGTCAATGTTCACGCTTCAGGCGGTCGGCGTATGCTTGAAGCTGCCCGGGCCGCACTAAACGACTATCAACAGCCACCGTTGCTTATTGCAGTTACCGTATTGACCAGCATGGATGCAAGTGATCTGGCCGAGGTCGGTATTCAACGTTCGCTCACCGAGCACGTGCAACACTTAGCAAAACTGAGCCAGCAGGCTGGTCTTGATGGTGTGGTCTGTTCGGCCCAGGAAGCGGCTATGATTCAGGACACCTGTGGTAAGGATTTCGTGCTGGTGACGCCGGGTATTCGTCCGCAAGGGGCAGAGCAAGGCGATCAACGGCGGGTGATGACGCCAGAACAAGCCGCAAAACAGGGTATTCAGGTCCTGGTTATTGGACGACCGATTACGCAGGCAGAAGATCCTGCAGCAGCATTGGCGGCAATACAAGCATCGCTTACAGCTTGATCCGCTGTTTTTAGTTTGCCCCGGAAGTCACAACAACTAAGCTCTTAGGACTGCATTTGCAGTGTTAACTAAGGAGCTTATTATGTTACGGAAAACAGCCTTGTCCGCAGTGCTGATGGGTGCAACTTTATTGCCCTGTGCTTATGCAATGCCTTCAGTACAACCGACCCAACAAGCCGCTGCACAAGAAGTGGTGATGAAAGTCAACGTGAATACTGCCTCTGCGGCGGAACTCAGCATGGCACTTACCGGTGTAGGTACCAAGCGCGCAGAGGCTATTATTGAGCTGCGGGAAAAGCTCGGCGGTTTTACCGAGCTGAATCAGTTGATGCAAATCAAAGGGGTGGGCCCGCGTTTGCTGGAACTTAATAAAGATCGCATTGAGTTCTAGGCGCTAGCGTTACTCTCCGGACGGCTGGGCAAGTTTAGCCAGATGGCGATTGTGGAGCCACCAGGCAAGGATGCCACTAAGGATCCCGGCGCCGTGCAGTTGCCACAACTGCTGATCTTGCCCAGTTACCAGTGGACTCTGCCACCAGCCTAAAAATTCTGCCAGCCACTTTAACCCCAGCAGGGCGCCGGCAGTGTAAAGCAAATACTTTTGCGATGGTGTTTTGCAGCCTCTTAGCTCCAGCAAAATCCCCATAATGAGTAAGCCATGATTCACCGCCGATAAGCCCACGAAACGATTCTGATAACCCGCCAGCCACAAAATGACAGAACTCCCTGCCGTAAGTAGCAAAAGCGCATTCAAATAGGTGCGTACCGTGAAATGTCGTGCCAGGAATACGGTCAGGGCAGTAAAGGCCAGAACATTGCCCACCCAATGCAATGTAGTTAAATGCAGGAAGTGTGCGGTGACCAAACGCCAGGGCTGTTGCCAAACCTGCGCGTAGGAATAGTCAAAGTCCTCGAGCAGCTGATGTGCCTCGAACTGATAGTAATAGGCCCAGATACTTATCAGGCTAAGCAGCACACCACAGATGATGACTTGTAATTTGTTCGACATAGGTTGAGATTTCGCTTCACGCATTGTGATCGTTGTTCGAGAGCTTTATGATAGGTATAACTTAAGCGCCTGTAAATATAGCAAAAGCCAACTCGCCAAATCGTGCCGTAGCGAAGGATAATTCCATGAAACTTAATTCTCTAGCAGTGCTGCTGCTGACCAGTCTGGCCCTAAGTGCCTGTGCACCACAAGCCGGTGATGAACATCAGCGCGATAAACGTGAGCCTGAGGCTGCGACTGGCGTTATCGATAAAGCGGCGGTCTATTCGAACGAATACATGGTGGCTGCTGCTACTCCAGAGGCCGCAGCGGCAGGGCGCAAAGTTTTAGCGGAAGGAGGCTCGGCGATTGATGCGGCGGTGGCTGTACAGGCGATGTTAACGCTGACAGAGCCACAGTCTTCGGGGATCGGAGGTGGCGCCTTTATTCTCTATTGGGACGCTGCGGAACAACACTTGTATACCATTGATGCGCGTGAAAAAGCCCCCGCAAGCGCTACCGGAAATCTATTTCTTGATGCTGACGGGCAGGCGCCGGAAAATTTCTGGGATGCCGTGGTTGGCGGACGTTCAGTCGGCACACCCGGGGTGCTCAAAGGTCTTGAACTTGCGCATCAACGTTGGGGCAACAGGCCCTGGCAAACCTTGTTCAGTGACACCATCACTGCAGCAGAATCAGGCTTTACGGTTTCGGCACGATTGCAGCGACTATTGGAAATGGATCTCAATCCAGGATTACGGCAATTAGCTCCGGCAAGTGATTACTTTTACCCTGATGGTCAGGCGCTGCAGGCAGGGACTACAAAAACCAATCCTGAACTCGCCTGGGCGTTGAAACTGGTGGCTGAACAGGGCACTGATGCGTTTTATCGTGGTCCTATCGCCGAAAAAATTGTTGCGGCGGTACAAAACAGCGAACTGGCCCCTGGTCTGTTAACCCTGACTGATTTGGCGAATTATGAAGCCGTTGTACGCGACCCTGTCTGTCACATCTATCGCATTTATAAGGTATGTGGGATGGGGCCACCAAGCTCCGGTGGGTTGACGGTACTGCAAATACTGGGGATTTTGGAAAACTTCCCGGTCTCACAGTGGGATCCCACCGGTGTAAAAGCGGCGCATCATTTTACCCAAGCATCGCGTCTCGCTTTTGCCGATCGGAATCGCTATATTGCAGACACTGACTTTGTCGAAGTTCCTGTCACGGAAATGCTGAAGAAAAGCTATCTGGCCTCACGCGCGCGCTACATTGGCAACCGCGACTTGCTGCAGGCTGAGCCAGGTGTTTTTGAGACGAAAAATCTGGTCGATGATCGGTCTCCGGAGTTCCCTAATACCAGTCACATCTCTATTGTAGATGCCGAGGGCAATGCGGTATCCATGACCACCAGTATCGAAATGGGATTTGGCTCATCAGTGATGGCCAGCGGTTTTCTGTTAAATAACCAGCTCACTGACTTTTCCTTACGTCCTGAAGTGGATGGCAAGTTGATTGCCAACCGCGTGCAGGGCGGAAAACGCCCGCGTAGTTCCATGGCGCCCACCATGGTGTTCGACGTCAAAGGTCAGGAGCTGATGCACGTGGTCGGTTCGCCAGGTGGTGCTCGAATCATTAACTATGTGGCGCAGACCTTACTGGGAGTGCTCGACTGGGACATGAACATGCAGCAAGCGATAGACCAGCCACATGTAACGAATTTGAATAATTACACTGCGTTAGAAGAGGGCACCGAGATGGCGGATTTGGCAAGAGCCCTTAAAGCCATGGGCCATGATGTACGCGTCACCGGCTTAAACAGTGGTTTGCATGGCATCACTGTTTTGCCTGATGGGCAACTCATCGGTGGCGCCGATCCAAGACGCGAGGGCGTGGCCCTCGGCGAACTTGAATAAGGTAATAGGCTAGCCGCAAGGCGCTTACTCTAGCGGTCCTCTTTTACCGCAGGAATATAATCCGCATAACCTTCTTCCGCCATATCTTCGAGCGGAATGAAGCGCATCGCAGCGGAGTTCATGCAGTACCTGAGTCCTGTGGGCTCAGGTCCATCTTCAAACACATGGCCTAAGTGCGAATCGGCGTGTTTGCTTTTTACCTCAGTGCGGGTCATGAACCAGGAGCGGTCGGTTTTGGTGACGACATACTTGTCGTCGATGGGCTGCGTAAAACTGGGCCAGCCGGTGCCCGATTCAAACTTATCAGCAGAAGAGAATAGCGGCTCACCACTGACAATATCGACATAAATGCCCGCTCGTTCTTCATCCCAGTACTCATTGTTAAAGGCACGTTCAGTTTTGCCCTTTTGCGTCACTGAGTATTGCAGCGAGGTCAGGCGTTCTTTTAGCGCTTCATCGGCTGGCTTTTCATAGTCGCTAAAATCAAGCTGCTGCTGGTCCTCTGCTGCAGAGTTACTGGTTTGCTGATCCGATGTTTTTTTATCGGCATGAGTGTCCATAGTGATGTCATCCTCAAATTTGCGATAATCAACGTCGTAGTTATCACCCCAGACCTTCTCAGTGAACTGAAAACGGCCGGAGTTACGCGTGTAGACCCAGTAGCGCACCGAGTTTTTCCGATAGTAATCCTGATGATAGTCTTCGGCTTTATAAAAGGTCGTAAAAGGCTCAATCGGAACCACAACCGGTTCTTCATAAAGATCCATCTGCCTGAGTTCTTTACGTTCGTGTTCGGCAACACGTCGTTGATGTTCGTTGTGATAAAAAATAGCAGGCCGATACTGCTGGCCACGGTCAACGAATTGCCCGTCAAGGTCGGTCGGGTCCATCATTCGCCAGAACGCCTGCAACAAACCGGTGTAACTGACGACCGCCGGGTCATAGTAGACCTGCACCGCTTCGGTGTGGTCGGTGCGCCCGCGCGAGACTTCTTCATAAGTTGGGTTTTCTTTGCTACCGCCGGCGTAACCGGAGATGGCACGATCAACACCTGGTACATCTTCAAAAGCCTTTTCTACGCACCAAAAACAGCCACCGGCGAAGGTCGCGACACGCAGCTCATCAGAGCTCGCGTGCGCCACAGCTGTTATCGCCATTAGCCCTGCGAATAGGGCAGCTACTGCATAATTCATAGGTTTCCTTTTAGTTGTTGCTGAAAATCACGGATCCGCGCAGCGTTTTTACCTACGTCACTGCGACCGACACGTGATTTACTACGTACATCAACCCGTGTTTGTTCACCTTCGCGTTGGAGGCGAATGACAACATCGTCTTTAAAGCCGAACCAGAAGGTTGATGCGGTCGCTTCGATGCGTCCTTCCGCCAGATCACTGGCGACCAGCTGCCAGCCTTTGGCATTAACGACCCGAAGCGCAGCTTCAAACACCTGATTGAGGTCTTGCTCGAAGTACTGTGGGGTCAGATCCGAGTACGCTTTGCGTTGTTGTGCTGCAGTTTCTTCGCCTGGATAAGGCAGAGGATTAGGTGCATCAGCCCGTAATGGCGCAATCGCAACGAATTCAGGAGGATTCTCTAAATCTGTTGTGATGTCATGGATCGGCGGCACGCTGCGCGCTGTTTCCAACTGCTGATAGGGAATATAGAAGCTAATCATGCCAACAATGGCTGCGGCCGTCAGCACCGCAAGCCGGACCCCACGTGGACGCTTCCAGATCAAATAAACAATGATCAACACCACCGAGGCTACGCCGATATAGGCTGCCCAACGCAATAAGGTAAAAGCGATACCTAAATCTAAAATTTGCCAGCGGTACAAAGGACCGGAAAGCAGCAAAATAAAGGCCGATAAAAAGCCCAGGCAAATAAGTAGTGAACCGATTTTCTTTGACATGACAAGCTCCGTTGCGAATTATAGATTTTATACGTCATTCACTATACTCTAGATCAGCCTATGCGAAACACATAACTATCGGTACATCATTCAGTTGCGGAATCAGGCTTTGCTAAAGAAAACACTCTATTTCATGCTGTTTATTGCTCTTTTGCAGCTCGTGCTGGTGTCCCGGGTACAGGCACAGCAAACGTCTGCTGAGCCACAGACAGTGTTCTTTTATGCCTGGGGTGGTTCCGAATCCGTCAACGACTATTTGCGCTGGGCGCAGACTCAGCTAAAAACCCGTCATGGTATTGAGTTACAGCATGTAAAGGTGGCAGATATTGCCGAAGCTGTGACCATTTTGCTCGCTGAAGGCGAGCAGCAGACCAGCAATATAGACCTGTTATGGATCAATGGCGAAAATTTTAAAGTTTTAAAAGATGCCGGGAAGTTATTGCCGGACTTGCCTGAACGTGTGCCCAACAGCGCACTTTTACGCGATGACCTGAACTGGCAGACAGACTTCGGGGTCGCTGTCGACGGTCAGGAGCTGCCCTGGGGCATTGCCCAGTTCCAACTGATTTTCAGAGCGCCACTACTGGCTGACCATACCCTGACTAACCGCGTGGCTGTCGAAGACCTGTTCGCGCTTGCCAAACGTCATCCCGGCCGTTTGTCCTATCCCAAACCACCGGCTTTTCATGGCACCACCTGGCTTAAAGCGCTTGCGTATGAGTTGGTCCATGCGCCTGAACTGCTGCAACAACCGCCACACAAGGTGAACATTGCACAGGTGTTACAGCCGTTATGGGACTACTTAGATCAGCTGCACCCTTACCTCTGGCGTCAGGGGCGGGAGTTCCCGGGTTCAGCGGAACAGCAACGGCAACTCTTTAACCATGGCACGCTCGATAATGCAGTGACCTTTAATCCAAATAAAATTCCGGCCTTACAACAGCAATTACGGCTTATCCCAGCGGCAACTGCGGTAAGCCTTGGCTCCTCAGCATTAACCAACTTTCATTACCTGGCGATTCCACGCGCCAGTGATAATCGCGCGGCCGCGCTCACCGTCATCAATTTTATGTTGAGCGAAGCAGCTCAGCAGCGTAAAGCTGAACTTAATGGCTGGGGCGACCCCATGGTCATCCGGGCGCCGACATCAGCTAAACCCAGATTACATGCACCTCTGTTTCCGAGTCATCCTGAGCCTCATGTCGAGTGGACCGCGGTGCTCGAGCAGGAATGGCTGCGCAGGTATCAGCGATGATAAAACGAATCTCCTGGAACATCGTACTGGTAGCCTTGCTCGCCTTGTTGGCTTTGCCGTGGTGGTTCGTACTCCAGGGCTTGTCACTGCAGTTGCCAACCCCGGGGGCAGAACTTTGGAATTATCCGGGCATCGGCACAGCACTGTCAAACAGCCTTCTTGTCGGGTTGCTGAGCACGCTTCTTGCAGCCGCTTGTGCAAGTCTGATCATCGCCTGCGAAGCGGTCAGCGGGCGGCCTGGCAAAAATGATGTGGGCACTATTTTTACTGCGCCCCATTTGGCTTTTGCGATTGCTTTTTTGTGGTTATTCACGCCGTTTGGCTGGTTTGACCGTTTGTTTCCCTTTGCCGCAGGGCTGGTGGAACAGCAGTCTTTAGTTACGCTAGTGATTATTCTGGTACTTAAAGAAACGCCGTTTCTGGTGGTACTGGGGCGGCAACAGCTCATGCAATTACCCTATCAGCAATGGCTGCTGCAGGGACAAGCGCTTGGCACCGACCGGACACGCAGCTGGTGGCTGGTGGTGTTCCCGGCATGGCTGCGGGCCATGCGATTAATCCTGTTTGCGGTCGCCATTTACAGTGTTGCCGTGGTCGATCTTGCGCAAATCGCCGGGCCACTCAACCCGCCGTTATTAGCACCGTTACTCGTTGGTTGGCAATTGCAGTTCGATCCGCTTAGCCAGCTGCTTGTCCAGCAAGCAACCTGGCTGTTAATCGCACTGGGCGGTGTTATGGTGAGTTGGGTCGTGATCCAGGAGTGGGGGCTGGTCCGTTTGCTGAAATTACGTATCGGCAGGCCGCCGGGCCGGGCTCTCATCAAGGCGCTGTCAGGGTTTAGTCTTTACTTCAGCAGCGCGACTCGGTTGCTATTTATTCTTATCAGCGCTCTGACATTAGCCGCATTGCTGGCTCTGAGTCTGGGTTACGGCTGGTTTTATCCTGATCTGCTGCCACTTGAATGGCAGCTTAAAGGTTGGTCCGACAATGCCGACCTGATCCTGCAGTTAGCGCTGAACACCCTGGGTCTGGGGCTGCTTACTGCCGTGATTGCAACGGCAATTATTATCTGGCTGAGGGAATGGCAGCGCTTAAATCAACGTGAATTGCCTGACCTCTGGCTGCTACTTGCCTTATTCGTACCGCAATTGAGTCTCGTTATTGCATGGTTGGGAAGCGACTGGAGTGCACTGTTGCGCTCCAACCATCTCAGCGTGCTGGTGGCGCACAGCTGGTTTTCGTTTGCCTATGGCTATCTGGTCTATGCCCCGACCGAGCGCAATACCACACAGATTCATCTGCTGACAGGGCGCAGCCTGGGGTACGGTTATTGGCGCAGCTGGTGGTACTTTAAGCGACCACTCATGCATAGTGGTATCGGCTACTGTTTTATGGTGACCTTCTTAGTCAGTGTTGCCCAGTATGTTCCGACCCTGTTGCTGGGTGCCGGGCGGCTGCCGACACTCACAACGGAGCTGGTGGCGGTTAGCAGCGGTGGAGAATGGCGCCTGCCAGCGGTGTACGCAACCTTATTATGGTTCATCGCATTTGTCGCCTTAATGCTGGTGCAATTGACCCGCAGCAAACAAAACTTGGCAAGAGAGTCGTAATGAACGCAAGCAGATCTGATAATTTACTCCGCCAGCAAATGCTCAGGTGGCGGGACACGGACAAGGTGATCCGGTTGCCGGATATGTCTATCGCGCCAGGTGAAAGCCTGGGAATGATGGGGCTTAGTGGCTGTGGTAAGTCGACCTGGCTGCGGGCGTTACTGGGAGAGTCCATCGGCTACGCGCGCTTCACCGGCGAACTGTGGGTGGCGGGCAAGGAGGTAAGTGACTTGCCCATAGAGCAGCGGGGGATTGGCATCTTATTGCAGGATAACCCATTGTTTCCCCATTACAGCGTCCGTAAAAATCTCGCTTTCGCGTTGCAACGGCAGGGGCTCAGTCGCACACAGCAAACTGCCGAAATTGAACAGCAACTGGAAGCTGTTGGCATGGCGGCAGCAATTGATCGCTTACCCGGACAGTTGAGTGGAGGCCAGCGGGCACGGATTGGTCTGCTGCGCACGGTCATGGCGGCACCGGCTCTGGTGTTACTTGATGAGCCCTTTAGTGCACTCGATGCCGAACGGCGTGTTCAGGTGCGCGACTGGACGCTGGCATTTTTGCAACAACGCGGTATCGCCAGTATCATCGTCAGCCATGATGCTGAAGATCTTGCCGCTGTGACCCAGCAGTTTAATTGGCCAAAGGAGCAAAACTGATGATTGATGCGTTACTTTACCGACGCCTGCGGCCTATTCTGGATACTGCAGCTAAACCTCTGGTAAAACTGGGTATTAGTGCCAACACGGTCACTGTCGTCGGCTTTGTGATTGGCCTCCTGGTACTTCCGGCATTGGCGGCGCAACGTTTTGATCTGGCGCTACTTTGTATTGTGCTGAACCGCTTATCGGATGGTTTAGATGGCGCTATCGCCAGACAGACGAAGCGCACAGACGCCGGTGGTTACCTTGACAGTGTCATGGACTTTATCTTTTACAGTGCCGTGCCCTTTGGCTTTTTGCTGGCAGATCCCGCTGAGTTCGGTAGTGTTGCTGGCTTGCTGATGTTTAGCTTTATGGGCACAGCGGCAACGTTTCTGGCTTTTGCGATTCTTGCCGGCAAGCATGGCATTGAGAACCCCAACTATCCAAACAAATCGCTGCATTACATGGGCGGTATTACTGAAGGCTTTGAGACCATCGTCGCATTTATTGTCTTTTGTTTATGGCCAGCGGCGTTCCCGGTGACCGGGGCGATATTTGCTGCTCTATGCTGGTTTACTGCTTTGACGCGTCTTTATCTTGGCTATCGGACCCTGCGTCTGCTTGCTTAGGCTGGCGGAAGGGAATCGCGAGCAGGTAGCTGAGTTTGGTGCTTTCGCGCACCGCAGGATACTCTTTTAAGCCAATGTTGATACCATCAGAGCCCGCTTCCGGGCGTGCGGTGTAGGAGCGGAACAAGCGATCCCAGACGGACAGATTAAAGCTGTAATTGCTGTTGGTTTCGTGAGGTAACTGGCTGTGGTGGATGCGATGCATTTCCTGGGTCACAATCAGTCGTCTTACCGGCCACTCAATACGGCTCGGCAAGGCAACGTTGCCGTGATTGAATAACGAGGTTGCGTTGAGCACTATTTCGAAAATCAGTACTGCCAATGCCGGGATGCCAAACACCACGACTACACCGATTTTTATCAGCATACTTAAAAGAATTTCTAGCGGATGAAAACGTAATCCCGTGGTGGCATCAAAGTCGGCGTCGGCATGGTGCATGCGGTGAATTCGCCACAACAGGGGAATGCGGTGAAACATGCGGTGTTGCCAGTAAATGGTGCAATCCAGTATCAGAAAGCCCAATACCAGGTTTAGTGCCAGCGGCCAGTCCAGGCCCGGCAAGAGGCCAAAACCGGTTTGCTCTGCCCAAAGTGCAGCGCCAATCGCACCTGCTGGAATAAGCAGCCGCAGCAGCACGGTGTTGATAGCGACAATACCGAGATTTGCGGGCCAGCGCCGTTTGGCCGGTAACCTAGATTTGCGTTTTGGATTAAGCCGTTCCCACAGCAGCATGATGGCGAGTACGCCGACAAAGCAACCTAGCCGCCACCAAACCTCTGCGGGCATCAGCGTTAGCCTTGCTTCGGCTCAGCGTTGGCAAATGGCGGCCAACCAAGTGTCTGGCCGGCAAGCAGATGCAGATGAATATGGTAAACCGATTGCCCACCATCATCGTTACAGTTCATGACCAGCCGATAACCGTCTTTGGCAAAGCCATGCTGCACGGCGATTTTACGGGCAACCACAAACAGATGCCCGACCAGCTCACGTTCATCTTCCTGAATGTCGTTCACTGTCGCAATCCGCTTCTTAGGGATAATGAGCAAATGAACTGGGGCTTGTGGATTCACATCCTTAAAGGCAAGACTGATATCGTCTTCATAAACAATATCCGCAGGGATTTCGTTGCGGATAATCTTGTCGAAAATGGTCTCGGTTGTCATAGAATTACCTCATTTGACTCAACAGCTTAGTCTCATACTAGCCAACTCAACCGCGGAGTACCAGCCCTTTCAGGTAGAGTGATTCAGGAAAGTTGGTGCGCACGGGATGGTCCGCGCCCTGATAAAGTCGTTCGATAATATGCAGTGGCCGTTTTGCGTCTAACGCTGCGTCCGCCACAACTTTCTGGAACAAATCACTGCTTAAGAGCCCCGAGCAAGAAAAAGTGAACAGGGTGCCACCGGGGTTCAAAATTTTACAGGCGAGCCGATTGATGTCCTTATAGCCCCGACAGGCACTGATTAGGTTCGCTTTGCTATCTACAAACTTAGGCGGATCCAGAATAATGACATCGAAACGCTCACCACGATGATGGAATTCACGCAGTGCCTGAAACACATCCTGCTGCATATTCGTCAGCGTCTCACTGGCGAAGTTATTCTCAGCATGATTGCGTTCGGCCTGCGCCAAAGCTGGTGCTGATACGTCAAGGTTGACGATCTCTGTGGCGCCCGCTTGAGCAGCGAATAACCCAAAGCCTCCGGTATAACTAAAGGCGTTCAGCACGCGCTTTCCTGCTGCGTAACGGGTGAGGGCGTAGCGACTATCCCGTTGATCCAGATAGTAGCCTGTTTTGTGGCCCTGCTTTACGTCAACGCCTAGCTGCAAACCATTTTCCTGAATCCATAGGGTGGCTGGCGGCTCCTCGCCTGTCGCGCTGTAGAGCAACTTATCCACAAGGGGCAGCCCTTCCTTCTGGCGGACGTCAACGTCAGAGCGTTCGTAAATCGAGCAGTCGGGGAAGTGCTGACGCAGGGCCTCGACGATGGCGTCACGCCAGCTATCGGCGCCGGCGCTTAACAGCTGGCAAACCAGCCAGTTGTCGTATTTATCGATGGTCACACCGGGCAACTCATCGGCTTCAGCTGCGACCACGCGCCACGCGTTGCTATTGATTGCCAGGCCTTCCCGCAGGGCTTTGGCAGCAGCGATGCGTTGCGAAAAAAAAGCTTCATTGATTTGTTGATTGGCCTGGAACGTCCAAATCCGCACGCGGATTTGCGAGTGGGGTGACCAGGCTCCTGCGCCCAGCCAGTCGCCTTCCGCGCTATGTACACTGACAGTTTCGCCAAGTTTAGGATCGCCCTTTACTTTAGCGATGGCGCCGCTAAACACCCAAGGGTGCAGACGGCGCAAGGATTTGCATTTTTGCGGTTTTAAATGGACGGTGGCGGTCATGAATTATTTAACTCGCATACCAGGTTTAGCGCCTTCGTGCGGATTCATAATATAAAGCTCTTTGCCACCCGGACCTGCGGCCAGCACCATGCCCTCGGACAAACCGAAGCGCATTTTCCGGGGCGCCAGGTTAGCCACCATGACGGTATGCTGGCCAATGAGTTCCGCCGGGTCATAAGCTGATTTAATACCGGCAAAAACCTGACGGGTTTCGCCGCCAAGGTCGAGGGTGAGTTTCAGCAACTTGTCAGCACCTTCAACATGTTCCGCATTGGCAATAAGAGCAACACGAAGGTCGATTTTGGCGAAGTCATCAAAGCTAATCTCGGCGCTGATGGGATCATTTTTCAGTTCGTCATTAGCATTGGCTGCTGGGGCAGGTGCTGCGGCATTGGCCTCTTTAGATGCGTCGATCATTTTTTCTACGTGCTCCATTTCAATACGTTGTAGCAAGGCTTTAAAGGGTTCGATTTGATGATCTTTAAGTACCGTCGTATGGCTATCCCAGTCGAATTCTTCGTTCAGGAAAGCCTGTACCCGTTGTGCTAAATCTGGCACCACCGGGGTGAGGTAAATCATCAACAAGCGGAACAGGTTGATCCCCACAGAGCAGATCTCGTGGACCCGTTCGGCATTCGCCGGATCTTTAATGAGCTGCCATGGCTCTTCCTCAGCGATGTAAAAGTTAGCTTTATCCGCAAGTGCCATGATGTCGCGCATCGCCCGTGAGAACTCACGCTTTTCATAAAGCTCGGCAATGCCCGCAGCGGCTGCCTGAGTTTCATCTAGCAGAGCCGTGTCCTGTAAAGAGGAGGCCAGTTTGCCGTCAAATTTCTTCTGGATAAAGCCGGCACAGCGGCTAGCGATATTGACAACTTTACCGACCAGATCGCTGTTCACGCGCTGGGCGAAGTCAGTCAGGTTTAGGTCAAGATCGTCAATCCGACTGGTAAGTTTGGCGGCGAAATAGTAACGCAGGTAATCTGGGTCCAAGTGGTCCAGATAAGTACGCGCCATGATGAAGGTGCCTTTGGATTTCGACATCTTAGTGCCGTTTACGGTAATAAAACCGTGCGCCCAGACATTGGTCGGTTGGCGGAAGTCAGCGCCGCTCAGCATGGCCGGCCAGAACAGGCTATGGAAATAAATAATGTCTTTACCGATAAAATGATACAGCTCAGCATCACTGTCTTTTTTCCAGTAGGTTTCGAAGTCGGCCTGACCTGTGGTGTCACAGTAGTGTTTGAAGCTGCTCATGTAACCGATAGGTGCATCCAGCCAGACATAAAAGTATTTGCCCGGCGCGTCTGGGATTTCAAAACCAAAGTAGGGAGCATCACGGCTGATATCCCAGCGCTGCAAACCTGATTCGAACCATTCGTTTAACTTGTTGGCCATCTCTTCCTGCAAGGAGCCGGACCGGGTCCAGGCCTTCAGCATTTCTTCGAACGCTGGCAAATCGAAAAAGTAATGTTCGGATTCGCGCATCTCTGGTGTGGCACCCGAGACGGCGGACACCGGATTTTTCAATTCAGTTGGCGCATAGGTCGCACCACAGACATCACAGTTGTCGCCGTATTGGTCGCCAGCACCGCATTTGGGACAGTCACCTTTGACGAAACGGTCCGGCAGAAACATTTCTTTTTGCGGGTCAAATAACTGCGAGATGGTTTTCGTCTTGATATGCCCGGCATCGCGCAAACGCGTATAAATTAACTCAGCCAGCTCTTTGTTCTCCGGGCTGTGGGTCGAGTAGTAATGATCGAACCTGACGTTGAAATCAGCAAAGTCCGCCTGATGGGCGCGGTTCATTTCCGCAATCATTTGCTCTGGCTCAATGCCAAGCTGCTGTGCTTTCAACATAATAGGTGTACCGTGGGCATCATCGGCACACATGTAATGACACTCGTGGCCACGCATTTTTTGAAAACGTACCCAGATATCGGCCTGAATGTAGCCCAGCATGTGGCCTATATGAATGGGTCCATTTGCATATGGCAGCGCATTGGTAACCAGAATTTTACGCGGTGCTGTTGTCATGTATTTCGTCCAATAACTAACAAGTTTCTGAAAGGTCGAAGTGTACCTGAAACAGCACTGGCAATCCACCTGCAGTCACCGTATCATGCGGCCTTAAAGCTGGAATTGGAGGAGCTCATGTTAGGTAAATGGCTCGGCAAAAAAACTGCGGATAAAACTGCAGAGAAAACGGCAGATGATTTCTCTGCACAAGAGCGTGAGCACTTGCGCCAGTTTCGCTTACCCGGTTACCAGGGTGCGCTGCCCGAAAATTGGTTTAGCCGTGACCAGCAACAGGCAACTCTGAAACTCCCCTTTGCGGCCGGGCAGCAGGTATTAAAAGACTTGCAGGATGATGCTGAGGTGGGGCATTACCAATGGCGACTGGACTGTCAGATAGCCAAGCTCAGGAACTCGCAACCGGAGTTGCCGCTGGTGTATGGCAATGTCATTGCGGTTTCCTCAGGCAAGGGTGGGGTTGGCAAATCATCGATAGCTGCTCAGCTGGCAGTAGCCCTGGCGCAGACGGGCGCCAGTGTGGGTCTGCTGGACGCTGATATTTATGGCCCATCGATGCCAACCATGATGGGCGGCGCAGACGAAAAACAGCAAATTGATGCACAGAATAAAATGCAACCGCACGTTCGTCACGGCGTTCATGTCAGCTCCCTGGGCTATCTGGCGGATAGCAAAGATGCGGCGATCTGGCGTGGTCCTATGGCCAGTGCGGCATTACAGCAACTATTCCGCGACACGGCCTGGCCGCGCCTCGATTATATGGTTGTCGATTTACCGCCCGGCACCGGGGATATACAGTTGACCATTGCACAAAAGTTACCGGTCACCGGAGCCGTAGTTGTCACCACACCGCAGAACGTTGCTACCGCAGACGCTGAAAAAGGCATCGCCATGTTCCGTAAGCTCGGCATCCCCATCACCGGGCTGGTGGAGAATATGAGCTATTACCACTGTCCCTCCTGTGGTCACGAAGAAGCTATATTCGGTCACGAAGGAGGCCGTAAAACCGCGGCAGCTCACGATGTGCCATTACTGGCGCAGTTGCCCCTGGCCAGCCCGATTCGTGAAGCCCTTGATCATGGTGAGCCACTATTGGTGGGATCGCCCGATCATGAGCTCAATGCTGCCGTAAGAGAGATGGCGACCGCCGTCGCTGCACAACTCTACCAGCAAGCCCAAAAGTCGGTATAGTGGTGATAACAAGCTTAATTGGAGATAACCATGCGGTTAACTGATGAACAAATCGAAACTTACCTGAATAATGGCACCATTGGTATAGAGCCGCGGCCTCTGAGTGCAGACATTAGCGGTGTGACCGTTGATATTCATCTCGGTAATGAGTTCCGGGTGCTGCAGGACCATGCTGCGCCTTTTATTGATATCAGCGGACCCCGCGAGGACATTGAACGGGCCATTGCTCAGGTCATGAGCGATGCCATCATCCTGCAGCCCGAGCAGGCATTTTTTATTCATCCAGGCGAGTTTGCCCTGGCCGTCACCCATGAAAGTGTAACCTTGCCAGCTGACATGGTGGGCTGGCTGGATGGCCGCTCATCATTGGCGCGGCTTGGTCTCATGGTGCACGTGACCGCGCATCGTATTGATCCGGGCTGGTCAGGACAGGTGGTGCTGGAATTCTTTAATAGCGGCAAATTGCCGTTGGCATTGCGCCCGCATATGAAAATTGGTGCACTGAGTTTTGAGCAGCTTAATCAGCCTTGCGCCAAGCCTTACAGCAGCCGCAAAGATGCCAAATACAAGGATCAGCGTGGTGCGGTAGCCTCGCGTATCAGTGCAGATACCGATGCTGACTAAGCTTTAAAGGCCTTAGTAAAAAAAAAGCCCGCAATCGCGGGCTTTTTTAGTTCCGGTTTAGACTTGCATTAACGCAGTGGGCGAGCGTGTGAGGCGCCACCAAAAATGGCATTCATCAGGGTCACATTCAAACCATCAAGGTAAGCACGGTAGGTAGGCTCCTGAGTGAAGCTAATGACCATACCGCGGCCACGAGGTTGCCACATCAGATACGGCTTATGGGCCAACTGCTGCTTGTTTTCCGCCCATAGGTAACCACTCACGGACAGCTCATCAGCACTTGCGTAGGTCATCAGATTGCGACCGTTATTAATGGTTAATGGACGATAGATCTGGTTACCGACTGTCAGGCTGATAACGTTGTCCGGCACTCCAGCTGTCAACCAGTGTTCCTGATCAACGTCGAGTTTGGTCAGCACACCAGAAGTCCAGTACGGGTCAGTATCTGCAGCGTTGACATATTGATGCAGATGCTCAGCACTGTTCAGCAACAGGCCTGCGACACGTTTTTCTGTATGCACTTCAACTTCTTTATCTTTGGCTTCTTTCTCTAACGCACTGGCCAGCAGGTCAGCATCTACTGCCCATTGCGTCGCGTTGGCAAAGGTAATCAGAACACCGCCACGCTCGACCCACTGGGTGAGGTTTTTCTGACCCTGTTCGCCAAAAGCGTCATTTAATGAGCCATAGCTGGTGGGTAAGATCAGCACTTGATAACGGCTCAAGTCAGCACGTCGTAACTGGTCAGCACGGATTGCGGTCACCGGGTAGCCAAACTGACGCTCAATCAGATAGCGGGTATGACCAGCATTGAGACTACTGAAAGGTTCATCCCACGCCAGCGCAATTCGCGGCGCGTGGACCTGCTGGACGTTATCCGAACCAAAGTTAGGTCCCTCAACAATCCAGCTTGAATCAACGCCCTGGATGGTTGCGCCAGAGGTTGCTGCAAGCGTGGCTAAAGTAGCACTGAGGTCATCGCCATTATCTGCACGGGTAAAAATTAATGAGCCCGCAGGATACTCTTTACCATCCTTGAAGGTGAATGGCAGATCGCTCTGCTTCACGCTTAACCCTTCGCGTAAAGCCGCAGTTAACAAACGTCCTGCGTTCATATCGCCCCAGGCAGAGACAAAGCCTATTTTGGCGTCTGGGTGCAGTAATTGTCCTGGTGCAATCAAGTCACCGCTGACGGCCGCCAAATCCATACGTGGTAAACGCGCGCAACGTTGTTGCTCCAGGTTAAACATCAGCGGTAGGGACCAAGCGGTCACGTCATAAATCTGATCAGGCAGGTTGTTGCTACGCAGACGTTCTTGCTCAGCAAGAAAGTCCGGTGCCATGTCCACCTGCTCATCAAGCAGGGTACGGACCATGTAATGGGCCGGCTGCGCGGTATCAATCACGTAGCTGCCAGCACTAAAGTCAGTACCACAGGCTTCAAATTGCGAATTGCTTTGCTGCACCTGCACACCGTGTTGGGTCAGCAAGCCGGCCAAGCGTTTACTGGCCGCAGGGTCCTGAGCGCTATCGATAAAGACATAGCGCTCTTTACTATCTTTACCTTGCTGGATGCCTTGGTTGCGATAGTTCCAGAAATCCTGCAACAGGCGCTGACGTTCTTTACTGGCCGTTTCAATAGTTGAAAGTGAGGCGATGAAATGACGTTGCACGCCATCACCGTAGGTCAGGATGTCACCATCGCGGGTACGAAATTTATGTCCGCGGGCGGAAGCCATTTCGTAGGTCATGGCCAGCGTGCCATGATAAAGCGGCCAGCTCGCACCGTAGCCAGGATAAAAGGCGTCAAAAATTTCGCGGGTGAAATAATCGAAGCCGTGCTCGTCGAACCAGCGACCATTGTTTTCGCCAATGGTCCATAGCGCTTCGCGTTGGCTTTTCGCGATCAGCGGGTTGTACGGACGTGCTTCAGGAGTAAAGTAATACGTTTGATCGCCACCCATCTCATGTAAGTCGACAAAGATTAATGGGTAGGTCTCAAGCAGAGCATTGACCTGTCCGGCAACTTCAGGCTGGGTGAGGGCGATCCAGTCACGGTTTAAATCAAACAAGTAATGATTGCTGCGGCCACTGGGCCAGGGTTCGTTGTGCTCAACGGAGATTCGATCAGCGCTGTGCTCCATACCGGTATTCATGTAATAACGGCTGACGAAGCGGCTGCGGCCATCGGGATTTTGTATGGGGTCGATAAAGACCACAGTATTATCGAGCATGGCCTCTGTGGCCTGATCTTCAGCGGCAAGTAAATGCCAGGCCGTGAGCATGGCGGCCTCTGGTGAGGAGATTTCGTTACCATGCACACCATAAGATAACCAGATGCTGGCAGGCAGCTCAGAAATCAGGCGTTTTGCCTGTTCACTGCTGGTATTTTGTGGATTGGCCAGGGCTTGCATGCCAGCTTTAAAGTCGCCAAGGTCGGCGATATTTGCCGGGCTGGAAATGGCCACATAATACAAGGGCCGACCTTCCCAGGTTTTGCCATAGTGAAACAGTTGAACCTGCTCCGGGTGGGCATGGTGCAGCGCCTGAAAATAATCGTACATGGCATCCGGGCTGGAAATTCTCGAGCCAATCGGATAGCCCAGGACGCTTTCAACGCTGGGTGTTGTAGCGCTATAGTCTGTTGCCAGTCCCAGCGAGGTGGTTTCGGCCTGAACCGTGCCAAGACCGGCAACGGCGAATAAGGCGGCTAACAAGGTTTTTTTCATTGTTGATTCCCTTTGCTTGCGTGTCGGGTGGCGCTTATTGCTGCCAGCGCCTGATTGAGCGTATTGCGTAAACTTTCTTTGTCGTGGCGCTGTGGAGCATCAGCAGCTGCCTTTATGCTATTTAAATGCGGGATGGTTAAATTCGGGTCCGCGATATTGGTGATGACAAAATCGATAATGTCGTGGCCAACAACGGATCTTAACCAGTCCAGTCTCACACTCAGCGGTAATTCTCCCGCTGGACTATACTCAGGTAGCAGGTTATCAATAAAAATCACCGGCGCATCGTTAGAAGCGATAGTTTCCACAATTTTGTCCACCAATAGCGGGGGCATAATGGAGGTCAGGAAGCTGCCGGGGCCAATAATGATCAAATCACTACGCTGCAGATGACGCAGCGCTTCAGGAGTTGCGCTTACAGGTTTGGACAAACGCAGGGTGGTTGGCATGTGACCTAATTGGTCGACCAGAAGCTCGCCGAAGCACTCGAGACCCTCATGGGTATCGGCGACCAGATCGACCGGTGATTCAGACATCGGAAGTAAACGTGTGTTGACGTTCAGCAAACGGCTCAGCAACTGGATCCCATCAAGCGGCCGGGCACTGAGTTGATTCAGTGTATGCAGCAAAAGATTACCAAAGTTATGGCCAGCAAGCGTGGGGTCGTCGGTAAAGCGGTAATTAAGTACATCTGCTGCTAAGCGCTGATCGACCAGTTGCGATAAGCAATTACGAATATCGCCCCAGGCAATGGTCTGATGTGAGCGTCGTAACAAACCGCTGGCACCACCATTATCGGTAGTAGCAACAATGCCCACCAGCTTACTCTGCAGGAATTGCAGGCTGGCAAGTACACGGCCCAGGCCATGACCGCCACCAATGGCGGTAACCCGGCGGAGTTGCTTGATTTGGCAATCATCGGCTTCGTACGAACGAAGCGGCTGCTCTCTCATGGTGACATGACCTTCTGTTTTGAGTAGACAGGCGATGTCGTACTTTATGCTGTCCGGGCAATTTGATCAATTCTAAGTGCCTGTGTAACGGCCTCTCTTGAGTTCTGCCGGTAGCTCTCGGAGAACTGCCCAATAATTAAACAAGTGACTAAAATACCTGTGTAAATTGATAGTAAAGAGGGGGACTGATCTTGTCCTGTGTATTAAAGTTGTGTATAACGAGAAGCATATAACAAGAGGGCTACCTTTATGTTGCAAAATAGTTTAATACGTAATATTATTGTTACTTCATCTGTGCTAGTTCTGGCTGCCTGTGGCGGTTCTGACGACGAAGACCAGATGACAAGGTTTTCTCTTGCTGTCAGTGACGCTCCTGTGGATAGTGCCGATGCTGTAGTGGCCTGTTTCAGTGCAGTTGAGCTCGTCGGCAACGGCGATGAGTCGTTAACCTTTACCGTGGGTGAATCGGCCAATACAGTGGCAGCCAACGATGTCTGTAAAGACGCTAATGGCGACACTGTGCCCAATACGCATGGTGTGGACTTACTCAGTTACACTGGGTCTGACTCGGCAGCATTGATTTCGGGTAGCGAAGTTCCTGCCGGTTCTTATGGTCAGTTGCGCTTAGTCATGGCAACAGGCTCATACGTTCAGGTTGGCGATGAGCAAATCCCGTTAAGTGTTCCTTCAAATGAACTCAAGTTTGACAGCTTTACGTTAGATGCCGGTGGTAACGTCGCCTATACCGTCGAGTTCGACTTACGCCAGGCGCTGGTAAACCCAGTCGGTCAGGCGGGCTACTTCCTGAAGCCACGCGGTGTTCGTTTAGTCAATAATCTTGAAGTGGGTCATGTTGAAGGCACAGTGGCGGAAGCCTTGTTAATTGAAAATTCTTGTACTGTCGCACCAAGCGACACTACAGAGCCAGTAGCTGTGGTGTACTTCTATGAAGGAAGTGATTTAGATGTCACCACCCTGGCGGATGTAGGTGGGGCAGAGACACATCAGCCGTATGCCGTTGCAGCGGTGTACTTTGATAACGTCTCTGCCTACACCTTTTCTGTCGGTTACGTAGCAGTGGGTGATTACACTGCTGCGTGGAGCTGCCAGACGGATGACGATCCTGAGGCAGACGATGACCTCACATTTAATGGAACTGTAAATGTGACCGTCAATGGAGATGAAGCAGTGACGGCTGTGGATATCTCTGGATAAGCACCGCTGACTTTCGAAGTTAGTGCATGTTTATCACTTTGTTCTCCAATTTAAAGCCCCGAAAGGGGCTTTTTTGGCTTTTTTTTCCCTCTGAATCAGGCCATACTTGACCTTCTGTTTAGCCAGTAAGGGTGACCAACCGTGTCATTAAGATCCGCTATTCTTTTTGGTGTTATCGCATTTTATGTGACAGCTGCACCGCCTGTTGTCAGTCAGGAAAGCTGTTCAACAGAAGCCGATGCCAAATGTGAGTATGAAGTGGTGCAACTATGCCAGCGCGTAGCGCAACCACCAATGGTGGTTGAGGTAGCCGATACCGCCGCCAAACGCGAGCGTGGGCTGATGCATCGTGAGAGCCTAGCTGAAAATCATGGTATGTGGTTTGTTTACGATGAAGAACGCCCCGGCTATGCTGGCTTTTGGATGTTTAACACCAAAATTCCACTTGATATCGCTTATCTGGATGAATCCTTAACTGTCGTCAAAACCTTTACTATGCGCCCTTGTACCAGCGTAAATTCACGCAATTGCCCGGCCTATCGGCCTGGTGTCAATTACTGGGGTGCGCTCGAAATGCCTGCTGGCTACTTTAAAAAATACGGAATTCAGCAGGGCTCCCAATTACAACAATGCGAAACACAGGAGAACAACCGATGAAGAAAATCTCGGTACTCGCAGCAAGCTTATTAATTGTTGCTTGCTCGCCAGCGAGTGAACCCGAACCATCGACCAGTCCGCAAATGGAAGTCGACCCTTACAGTTTTAACGAGAACTATCGCGACTATCTTGCGACCTTGAGCTCCGATGAATTTGAAGGGCGCGCGCCAGCCAGTAAAGGTGAAGAGCTGACCGTAGAATTTGTCTCAGATAAATTTCGTAGTTGGGGGTTAAAACCATTCAACGAGGAAACGGGCAGTTATCGCCAGGAAGTGCCGCTGGTCAAAATGACACCTTACAGCGTTTCAGAAATGACCTTTAGCGACAGTGATCTGTCAGCATTTTCCTATAAGCAGGATATGATGGCCTGGTCGCCACGCGTGCAGGAAGAAGTCAGTCTGGACGGTAGTGAAATGGTCTTTGCGGGTTACGGTATCGTTGCTCCTGAGTTTGGCTGGAACGACTACGAAGGGTTAGATGTCGCCGGCAAAACCGTCGTTGTTTTAGTTAATGACCCGGGTTATGACACCGGTGATCCGGAAGTTTTCAACGGCAAGGCCATGACTTACTACGGCCGTTGGACGTACAAGTTTGAAGAAGCTTCGCGGCAAGGTGCTGCCGGCATCATCGTGATTCATGAGACCGGCCCTGCGGGCTATGGCTGGGGTGTTATCGCCGGCGGTTCACCGGTGCGGTTCGACTTAGCGCGTGAAAACAAAAATATGGATCGCACGGAAATCGAAGGTTGGATCACGCAAGAAGCTGCGGATAAGCTATTTGCGCGGGTCGGTTCATCTTATACCGAAATGCGTGAGCAGGCGCAGCAGCCTGATTTTCAGCCGGTGGCACTGAACACTGCCATGTCGATCACGGTGCAGTCAGACTTTGAATACCTGAACTCACCTAACCTTATTGGCTATATTGAAGGTAGCAAAGCTCCTGAAGAGCACGTCATTTACATGGCGCACTGGGATCATCTGGGCATGAATCCAATCAGCTCCGACGATCAGATTTACAATGGTGCTCAGGATAACGCCAGTGGTACTGCAGGCGTCCTCGCTTTGGCTGAATTCTATGCCAGCCAGCCCCAGCCAGAACGTTCTGTGGTATTTGTGCTGGTCACGGCAGAAGAGCGTGGTCTGCTAGGCTCAAACTGGTATGCAAACAACCCAATGTTGCCGCTGAGTCAAGCCGTTGCCGGTATCAACATGGACGTACTTAACGTGTATGGTCCGATGCAGGATATGGTGGTCGTTGGCCACGGTAACTCCGAGCTGGAAGAATACCTAGGTAAATACGTCGAGCAACAGGGCCGTTATGTCGCACCTGAGCCAACCCCGGAAGCAGGTTCTTTCTACCGCTCAGATCACTTCAACCTGGCCAAACGTGGCGTACCTATGCTGTATGCAAAAGGCGGCAATGACCACGTCGAGTTTGGTGTGGAATACGGCAAAGAGAAGCGCGCTGAGTACGTGCAGGTGGCATACCATAAACCAGCCGACGAGTACGATCCTGAGTGGGATTTACGCGGAGTACAGCAAGATTTATGGCTGTACTACTGGATTGGTAATGAGTTGGCCAATTCCGATAGCTGGCCGAATTGGTATGCTGGTAATGAGTTCCGCGCCACCCGTGATGCTACTGCGGACCAACGTCAGTAACAATCGCATGGCATAAATGAGGCGGCGGCTACTGTTTGCGGTGGTCGCCGTTTTTGTTTCAAAAGGAAGAAAACTTGAGCTTTATTTCGATTGCTGAAGTCTTTGGCTTTATCGCCTTAGTGACCAACTTCATTGCTTACCGCCAGCCCACAGCGGATCGTTATCGCATAGTATCAGCGTTAGCATTGGCGGCATTGTCGATCCATTTCTTTATGCTCGATGCTGTGGCAGGCGGTATCGTCACAGGCATCGCGGTACTGCGCAATTTTATTGCGCTGCGTTGGCAGGGACCTTGGGTGCTATGGGGTTTTGTGGCGCTAAATATACTATTCCTGATGATTGAATGGTTATTTCCAATTGCGTCGTTACAGTTTTCCTTTAGCGGTATCAGCGTCGTCTTCTCGGATCAGCCGAGTCACTGGTCCATTTGGATTGCCTACACGTCGTCTATCATTTTTACCGTCGGCTCGATTAAGTTAAATGACCCGGAGCGCATCCGGCGCTGGTTTCTTTTAGCTGAATTTTTAGGATTAGTTTATGCAATCATTGTCGGTAGTATTTCGGGTACGGTTTTCAATATCGTCAATCTGACCAGCATTATTCTTAAATTGTTACAGGATAAACGTGCACGAACCTTGTAATCTGAGGTTATGGCTACAATAGTAATAGAGAGATCAACTAAAACGTGAGCAGTCAATTGTTATGATGATTTATATCCGCCAGTGGCAACAGAAGATGAAGCCTCAGCCAGGTGCTAATCCCTTGATGGTCCTATTGAGCTGGTTATTGCTTGGTATTATGTTGGTCGTTGCCCTGGGTCTAGGTTTAATATTTTTATTGGTCGGCTGGATTTTGCTGCTGCCGCTGCTGTGGCGTAAACGGCGTCAGATCAAGCAAATGTGGCAGTTTAATAAAGCCGCTCAGCAAGCTCAGCGCGAAGCGCGCCAGCGCCATGAACAACACCGTCAACAGGCCGCAGACCGCAATGACAGCTCGGTCATCGACGGTGAATACAAAGTTAAGGACGACGACTAGTGTAGCTGTGGCGCCGCCGGCGCCACAGTCCTCTAACGAGTGCCGCTAAGCTATCCATTACGACCACCACCGCTAACGCAATTAAAGCACCTGTCGCTATCGCTTGCTGATTCAGTGGCACGTTAAAACTGTACTGCTGCAAGGTGCCTGTCATCAGCTCTTCATCGTGTTGCCACGCCAGCGACCATAACTGTGCTGGATAGTCCTGCGTGAAGTAACGCTGTTGGCGTTCAAAGGTCTTTACCCGTTCAACCAGCTCAGCAATCACTTTCGCTTCTTCCTGAAAGGCCGGTGCCGGGTTCTGCTCGTGAGCGGCAATAAGTCCACTAATTTCACCATCGTAATAGCGATCTGCGATGATCTGATATTGTCGATAGTACACCATAGCTTCAGCGTATTGCGCCGCTAGCCGCTGTTGGTATTGGGTAAGCAGATTAGGAGCCTGAATGCCAAGTAGTAGGGCACAGGCGGCAAGAGCCAGAATGAAGTATCGATAAATCATAAGCTATGGTTACCCCGGAAACATAGGATAACCATAGCATGACAATGAAGACAGCAACTAGTCTTCTTCACGTACCTTAGGTGGGAAGGTGCGCCGCACAATATAGAACAGTAGTGGTACGAAGAAGATGGCAAGAATCGTGCCGCCAAGCATCCCGCCGATCACCCCTGTACCTATGGCTTGTCGGCTGACTGCACCAGCGCCGGTTGATAACGCCAGAGGCAACACCCCGAAGGTAAAGGCCAATGAGGTCATCAGGATAGGGCGCAACCGCAACCGCACGGCTTCCAGTGTTGCAGCTAGCAACTCTTTTCCCTGGGCCTGCAAATCTTTGGCAAATTCAACGATAAGGATGGCGTTCCGGGACGATACACCAACGGTGGTTAACAGGCCAACCTGGAAATAGACGTCATTTTCCAGACCACGCATGGTCGCAGCAATAACTGCACCCAGGATTCCCAGAGGTACCACCAACATCACCGCGAATGGAATCGACCAACTCTCGTAGAGTGCTGCCAAACAGAGGAACACGATCAACAGTGATAAGGCATAAAGGAGCGGAGCCTGATCACCTGACTTTCTTTCTTCGAGTGAAATACCGGTCCATTCAAAGCCGATGCCCTCAGGCAGCTGACTGATCAGGCGTTCCATCGCCATCATGGCCGCACCGGAAGCGTATCCCTCTGCAGCTTGCCCCTGAATATTCATCGCCGGTACACCGTTGTAACGTTCCAGTCGTTGTGGTCCAAAGCTCCAGCTGGATGAGGCAAAGGCTGAAAAAGGCACCATTTCACCTTGATCGTTGCGCACATACCACTGCTCCAGGTCTTCAGGGTCCATGCGACTTTCAGCTTTACCCTGAATATAAACCTGTTTCACCCGGCCACGATCAATGAAATCGTTTACGTAAGTTGAGCCAAACGCCGAACTTAGTGTGGCATTGATCGAGCTGATCGACAGCCCCAGCGCTTTGGCCTTTTGGAAATCAACTTCAATGCGGAACTGTGAGGTATCTTCAAGACCGTTCGGGCGGACACCGGTTAACTCTTCCTGTTGTCCAGCCATTCCGAGCAGTTGATTGCGTGCCTGTAATAAGGCTTCATGGCCCAGACCGCCGCGATCCTGCAGGTACAGATTAAAGCCTGTTGCGTTACCCAGAGCAGGAATGGAAGGCAGATTGAATGCAAAGATCATGGCCTCCCGGATTTGACTGAAATGGCCCATAGCTCTGCCAATGATGGCATCTATCTGTAATTCGGGTGAAGTGCGTTCGGACCAGGGAGTCATACGCACAAACGCCAGTCCCGAGTTCTGTCCCTGGCCACTAAAACTAAAGCCAACGACGGAAAACACCGAGCGGATACCTTCTGCTTGATCGAGGTAATAATTCTCGATTTTTTGCATAGTTTCGAACGACTGTTCCTGAGTCGCCCCAGACGGTAATTGCATCTGAGTTAAAAACACCCCACGGTCTTCGTCGGGAATAAAGGAGCTTGGCATGCGCAAAAACATAATGCCAAGCACGATGACCAGCGCCAGGTAGATGAAAACAAAACGGACACTGCGCTTAATGATGCTTTGCACCGAGTTTGTATAACGCTCGATCAATCGGTTCAGGCCGCGGTTAAACGCCCCGAGGATCCCTTTATTCTGTTTCTCATGGTCGACCGGTTTAAGGAGCGTTGCACACAGTGCTGGACTGAAAATGATAGCAACCAGTACCGAGAGTGCCATCGCCGAGATGATGGTAATTGAAAACTGCCGGTACACTGCTCCCGTTGAGCCACCGAAGAATGCCATAGGAACAAACACTGCTGCCATGACCAGACCGATAGCAATCAGTGCTCCGGTAATTTGTTTCATCGATTTTATCGTGGCTTTGCGGGGCGAGAGTTTCTCTTCGCTCATCAGCCGCTCGACGTTTTCGACCACCACAATGGCGTCATCCACCAGCAAACCGATCGCCAGCACGATACCGAACATGGTTAAGGTATTTATGGTAAAACCGAACGCTGACATGATGCCGAACGTGCCGAGTAGCACCACCGGAATCGCTAGTGCAGGAATCAAGGTCGCACGTAAGTTCTGCAGGAAAATAAACATCAGCAGGAATACCAACACCACAGCTTCAAAGAGGATCTTAACGACTTCAGTTATGGAGATCTCAACGAAAGGAGTGGTGTCATAGGGGACAACCAGTTCCACACCAGGGGGGAAGAATTGCTCAAGGTCAGCGACAGTTTCTTTCACTGCTGCGGCAGTATCCAGGGCATTTGCGCCCGTCGCCAGATTAATAGCGATTCCTGAGGCGGCCTGACGGTTGTAGCGCGCAATAGTGCCGTAGTTCTGTCCCCCTAACTCAACGTGCGCAACGTCAGCGATGGTCACCGCGGAACCGTCGTTATTCACCCGCAGCAAAATTTTCTCAAATTGCTCGACGCTTTCCAGGCGAGTTTGCGCGATGATAGAGGCGGTCAGGCGCTGCCCGTCAACGGCTGGTGTGCCGCCAAGCCGACCCGCGGCCACTTGGTTGTTCTGTTCGCGTAAAGCTAACACCACGTCTTCCGTGGTCAGGTTAAAGCGGGTTAGTTTTTGTGGATCCAACCAAATGCGCATGGCATAAGGAGAACCGAACAATTGCACATTACCAACGCCTGGCGTACGCGCTATCGGATCCTGAATATTGCTGGCAATGTAGTCGCCCAGATCGATTTGATTAAATTCCGGGTTATCAGAAACCAGCGCGAGAACCATCAGAAAGGAATCATTGGATTTCGCGACCACAATGCCCTGGTCTTGCACGGCCTGGGGCAATAATGGCACCACTAATTGTATTTTATTTTGCACCTGCACCTGGGCGATGTCCGGATCGGTCCCGGCAGCAAAGGTCAGTGTAATGCTGGTATTTCCCGCGGAGTCACTGGTCGACGAAAAGTACTGCAAATTATCAATACCGTTAAGGTTCTGCTCAATAATTTGAGTAACGCTTTCTTCCAGCGTCTCCGCCGTTGCACCAGGGTAGGTGGCATTGATTTGCACCGATGGTGGGGCAATCTGCGGGTATTGCTCGACCGGTAACTGTGTTATTGCCAAACTACCAGCCAGCATAATAATGATGGCAATCACCCAGGCGAAAATCGGACGATCGATGAAAAATTTAGCCATATTTTATTTCACTTCTTCCGTTTGTACTGTTGCACCGGGTTGTACCTTTTGCAGACCTTCGACAATGATTTTGTCGCCGGCCTCAAGGCCTGATCGAACAATCCAGTGACTACCAGAAGTCTCTCTTACCTCGATGTAACGTTGTTCAACTTCACCTTCCGCATTCACCAGCATGGCAACAGCACGTCCGCGAGGATCGCGTGATACGCCGGTCTGCGGAGCAAGCAGGACGTTGGTAAGGGTACCGGTGGCGATCTCGGCGGTAACGAACATACCTGGTAAAATTCGGCGTTGTGGATTATCGAACTTTGCCCGTAGAGCAATCGAACTTGTTGATGGATCGACCGTTACCTCATTAAAGAGCAGCTGGCCCTCGGCGATCGCTTCGGTGCTGTTATTGGTATAAAGTTTGACTCGTGGCTGATTATTCTCATCAACCCGAATACGACCCGCTGTTATGGCTTCCTGCATCTGCAGATAAGCTTCGCTGCTCTGCTGAATATCGACATAAATCGGATCCAACTGATGAATCGTGGTTAGCGGGAGACTCTGGCCGACGCTGACTAAGGCACCTTCGGTGAGAACAGAGCGTCCAATGCGACCACTTATCGGAGCCTTAACGGCGGTGTATTCAAGATTCACTGCGGCACGCTGTTGCTGTGCCTCAGCAACTTTGAGCTGTGCCTGTGCTTCCAGGTAGGCAGCTTCAGCTTCGTCGAATTCCTGCTGGCTGATAGCTTTGTCGGCTAGTAAGTCCTGAAACCTGTTGAACCTTGCGGTGGCCGCACTCAGAGTCGCTTCGGCCTGCGCTACAGCCGCTTCTGCTGAGGCCAGGTCGGCTTTATAGATGGCCGGGTCGATACGGTAGAGAGATTGTCCAGCCTCAACATCCGTGCCTTCGGTGAAAAGTTGTTCTTGCAAAATTCCACTTACTTGCGGGCGGACTTCTGCGCTACGATAGGCTGTCGCCCGGCCAGGCAATTTCGTGCTCAACTCGAGCGATTGTGACGCGAGGGTGACCACTCCAACGGTTTGCTGTTGTTGCGCTTGTTGCGGTGCTGATTGCTCCGCATCGCTACAGCCGGCAATAAACATCGCACTACTGATGATGGCGATGGCCAGTGGTGATAGGGTACGTTGACGCATGTATTAACTACCTCGTTTTTTGAAATTTTTGCGTTAAGCCGATTGAACTTGTATAGATGGTCGTAATTATACATACATACATGAATGTTTGTAAGTGTGGATTTAATAATTTGATAGGGATACGCGCGTTAATAGGTAATAGTTTATGTCAGCAACATTTAAAAAGAGTTTCATCGCCGGCGTCGTGGTGTTGATGCTAGGTAGTCTCGCCAGCTGGCTCTGGCACACGAATACACAAACGGACAGTTCCAGGCAGCGTAATGCACTCTATCAGGACTTGTTAGAGCTCTCCGGCAAGCTTAACCGCGATCTACCGCGTTTGCTCGATCAACAGACGCGTTTCGATCGCGCCGAAGTGGTTAATTATGGTATGCGTTTCTATTACACCCTGATTCGGATTGATCGCTTCGTTCACGATGAAGAAGATATCGAACGTCAGGTGCGTCCCAATATGTTGCGTGAGTACTGCCAGGGTGAGGCGCTGGCGTTTTATCGGGAGAACGCTGATTTTATTGAGTTTCGCTATTTAGATCAGAACGAACTGACATTGTTTACGTTACGTTTTACACCAGAAGATTGTGACTAAGAGGTTCACTTATGAAAATTTTTACATTATCAGCGGCTTTAGGTCTGGCCCTGGCTACCAGTGCACAAGCGGAGACCGTGAGTTATCAGGAGCAAGAGAAACTGCACGACATCGCTGCAGCTGTGTCTGCTGATCGCATCGAGCACGACATTACCAAACTGGTTAGCTTCGGAACCCGTCACACTTTGTCGGAAACTGAATCTGATACGCGTGGTATTGGTGCTGCGCGACGTTGGATCAAAGCTGAATTTGATAAGATTTCAGCCGCCTGTGGCGGATGTTTAGAGGTGTACTTTCAGTCACGGGTGATCAGTGGCGAGTCCCGTATCCCAAATCCTACCGAAGTTGTCAGTGTGATCGCCGTGCAGCGCGGTAGTGTTGATCCTGATCGCTACGTGATTATGTCCGGCGATATTGATTCGCGCGTTTCAGACGTCATGGATGCGACTTCAGACGCACCCGGTGCCAACGATAATGCCTCGGGCGTCGCCGGTACCCTGGAAGCAGCACGTGTGCTAAGTCAGTATGAGTTTGCCGGAAGTATCGTCTATGCCGCACTTGCCGGCGAAGAGCAGGGGCTCTTTGGCGGTAAAATTATGGCGGAGCAGGCGCAGGCTGACGGCTGGCGCATTAAAGCAGTGTTAAATAACGACATGATTGGCAACATTGAGGGCGTGAACGGCGTTATTAATAATTCGACCGCGCGCATTTTCGCTGAAGGTACGCGAATGGACGAAACCGAAGCGGATGCCCGCCGTCGGCGTTTCACCGGTGGCGAGGTCGACTCGCCAAGTCGTAACGTCGCGCGCTACATCGACTGGATGGCGGATCGTTACATCCCGAACCTGGATACCATGGTCATTTATCGACTGGACCGCTTCGGTCGTGGTGGCCATCACCGGCCCTTTAACGATTTAGGCTACCCGGGCGTTCGCATCATGGAGACCAATGAAAACTACAACCGTCAACACCAGGACCTGCGTGTTGAAGATGGGATAGCCTATGGTGATACCCTCGATGGTGTGGATTTTGATTATGCCGCCAAGCTGACCTCACTAAACGCGGTCTCACTTGCCAGTATGGCCTGGGCACCGAGTCCGCCGGCCGGGGTCAGCATCGCTGGAGCCGTTCAGCCGTCGACCACACTAAGCTGGGAGCCGGCGGAAGCTGAGGAACAGGAACTGATCGGCGGTTATCGCATCTACTGGCGCCACACAGATGCACCCAACTGGGAATTCAGTCGTGATGTAGGGCTGGTGAATAGCTATACCCTGGAAAATATCGTCATTGATAATTACTTTTTTGGTGTCGCCAGTGTCAGTAAAGACGGCTTCGAGAGCCCGGTAGTGTATCCAGGCCCCGCTGGCGCCTTTGGCGAGTAATGCGCACACCTGACGATCAACGTGCCAACAAGTGGTTGGCACGTATCCTCGACTCCAACCGCATTCTTTGGATGATTTTTCTACTTTCCTTGTTGGAGTCGATCATTTTGCCTGTACCGCTGGAGTTGGTGCTAATTCCGCTACTGATTCATGAACGTGACCGTTGGTTTACCATCGCGACCGTAGCTTTGGCCGGATGTCTGGTAGGCGCCACGATTGGTTACACCATTGGCGTCTTCTTTTTCGATACCGCCGGGCAATGGTTGATTCAGTGGTTTGGCGTTAGCGCTGAGTTTTCGGAGTTTCAGCAGGACTTTAGCGAGCATGGTTTTGCAACTTTGCTGCTGGTCGGTATAACACCGATACCCTTTCAGGTGGGAATGCTGGCAGCTGGCAGTTCGAATTACCCTTATTTATTATTTTTACTCGCCGCCGTTATCGCCCGTGGCATTCGCTATTATGGCCTGGCGCTATTGGTGAATTGGCTTGGCGAGCGTATTCTCAACTGGTGGGAGCAGCATCAGCAACGGCTTGGCTGGGGTGTTCTTGTAGCAGGTATCGCTATCTATCTGGTGGTGGTTTTAAACTGAAGCCTGGAAGGTGCAATCTTTTAACGCTTGCAGCAACTTCTCCAAGCCCGTCACACCATCAAGGTCCGTCGGGAAAAGCGGCAGATACGTTTTCAATTCCTGCGAAAAACGCTGCTCAATCTGCTGTTGATAGATGCCTTCCTGATGCTTACGTTGCAACAGGAATTCGCCTTCCACAGGGTCTGGTAAATTGCGGTTAACGATCAGCGCTGCCAACGGCAACTTATGCTCATGCAGTTGTTGTACTGCGCGTTCGGTTTCTAAAATGGGTAGTTTTTCTGGTGTTAGAACCAAAATAATAGCCGTTTCATCGGCATTTTTGATAGCGCTCCGTACCCGTTGGAATAGCTGTTGTCGCTCTCGTAAACGCTCAGCAATTTTTGCATTGCGGTCACTTAAGTTGGCAACTCCGTGCTGTTTGGGCTCCCCCAGGGGATGCTGCGGGGCGGTTTGCCGGGCTGAAGCTAAATGATCGACCACACCTTGTAACTGCTGCGCTTTTTCACTGTGTTGCAGTAATCCCTGCGTCCATGCCGACATGGCTTCCGGTAGAATCAATAAGCGCAGGGTATGTCCTGTTGGGGCGGTATCAAAGAGTATATGGTCATAGCCCTTCAGGGTACGTTGATCGATGAGCTTGGCGATGGACTCGAGTAATGCGGCCTCCTGAGTTCCCGGCGACTGTGCGGTAAGTTTCATCTGCTTTTCAATCTGCGGGTACAAGGTTGGCTTGACCAAGTCTTTCATGCTGGCAAGCACACTTTCAATATGGTCTTTTACCTGTTGATCCGGATCAATTTCAAGCGCATCAAGCCGTGACTCGATTGTTGTTGTCTGACCACCGATGGCGATGTCGAAAGCGTCACTTAAACTATGCGCCGGATCAGTTGAGACAATGAGCACACGTTTGCCGCTTCGGGCAAGTTTCAGCGCCAACGCAGAGGCGACCGAAGTTTTCCCGACGCCACCTTTGCCGCCGATAAAAACAATGGGGGGGAGTTGCGCAAGGAAATCTGGAGCGGCCATTAACAACACCTGAACTCATCGAATGGCGAATGTTCCATGCCCATGCGTAAATGCCATTCATGAAATTGTTCCAGCAGTAAGGGCTGTAGCTCAAGAGTGTAGTAACTGGCAGGATTGGGAATACCCATCATTTCCGCATAAACGTAGAGCATAAAGAGATCATCCTGTTCGCGTTTAGCCCGCGCTACCGCGGCGCGGTAGGGGGCATTGTAGTACTCGTTGGCAAGTTCGCCTGCGCGGGAAAGCCAGCGCCGTATAGCAGTGATTTTCATGAGCCTTGCTCCTTGTCCTCTGCGGCATCCTCAGCAGCATTCTCGCGCCGTATACGGGTCAGTGCGCTGGCTGATTCGAGGGCAATCCAGATCGCTGCTATAAGTACCAGCAGATCAAGACTAAACAGGAACCAGTCGGCTTGGTCATAGAAACCTTTCAGTTGAATGAGCAGCGCATAGATGGTCATGACCAACAAAAACAACAGGGGGAGCAAAGTCACATACATGGGCCGTTTCAGCCGTACCAACATGGTTGTGATCACCAATAATGTTAGACCTGCCAATAATTGGTTCGTGGTACCAAAGAGAGGCCATATTGCCAGTCCACCTGTGCCATCAGCACCGCCAGCGCCGAACGCGAGAATTAAGCATGACCCCACCGCGAGCAGGGTTGCGGGTGCGGCTTTCTGCATCCAGCTAATGTTATAAATACCACCCCATTCCTGAAAGATATAACGCTGCAGACGTATCCCGGTGTCCATCGTGGTGCCCGCAAATAATACCGCCATCACCGTCAGCAAGGTTTCAGATATCTCCACATCCAGACTTAACCCTTGCTGCAAAATTTGCGCGCCACCGGATACAAATGCCGAAACACCACCCTGGCCAAAACTATGATAAACCGCCTGCCAGTCGGCGAGCGTGGCAAAACCGGCGGTTACAGCAATGATGGTTGCTAGCGATAACGAGCCTTCACCAATAGCCCCAAAGTAACCGACAAAGCGTGCATCAGTTTCTTTGTCGAGCTGTTTCGACGTGGTGCCCGACGCCACCAACCCATGAAAGCCTGATATTGCCCCGCAGGCAATGGTGACAAAGAGTAATGGAACCAGCGACGGCGTGCCCTCTGGGGTATTGGTATTAAACGCCGGAGCAACCAGTTCAGGGCCACTGATAAGGACCGCACCGTAGATGAGGAACAAGCCGATAAACAGTTGTAAACCGTTAATATAATCGCGCGGCTGTAACAGCATCCAGACCGGTAATAATGAGGCAATCGCAGCGTAGAAAAACAAAATTAGGATCCAGCTGGCATTATCCGACAGACCCATTACTGTTTCCGGCAACGTCAGGGGAACTTCAGGGCCGGCGAAGATAATAGCGTATAAAGCGAGCACGCCAAGAATGGATATAGTTCCTAAGTTCATCCATTTGCGGAAAATGATCTGGCCGATAATAAGGGCGACGAAAATAGCGCCCCAAACCGGTACCACTGAACTTGGGAAATTAATAAGTAAACCTGAAATTGCTGTGGCGAAGACCGCATTGACCATCAGTAACACTAAAAAGATGACAATCATAAACAAGGATTGCGAACGTTTGCCAACCACATCGCCGGTTAAGGCGCCGATCGAGCGCGCGCGGTTACGGCTGGAAGCCCAGATAGCACCAGCATCATGCACACCAGCAAAGAAAATGGTACCGAAGATGACCCATAAGAATGCCGGCACCCAGCCCCAAATCACAGCGATTGCGGGGCCTATGATAGGTGCAGCGCCGGCTACTGAAGTGAAGTGATGTCCCCAAAGTACATATTTATTGGTTGGTACAAAGTCGATACCATCTTCGAACTCGTGCGCAGGGGTACGAAAATCCGGATCCAGCTTATAGATCTTTTCGGCGACGTATTTCGAGTAGAAAACATAGCCCAGGAACATGCCACCCAAACCAAGCAACATCAGTAAAATAGCGTTCATGTGGTACCTTTTTCGTTTACTATGAAGTCAAAGGCTTACAAATTAACCGCTTCATGATACTGCAGACGGGTGCGGTTAGGACATTCGACCAAGGTCGAGTTGCTGTTTAATTAGTACACTAAAGGATAGTTATGTTTCGTTGGTTTGAAAACCGTTTAAATCCATTCCCGCCGCCCACCCATGAGCAACCACCGAAAGGCTTGATCGCGTTTTGCCGGCACTATACTCAGGGGGCCTGGCTTTATATCTTCATTGCTGGCCTGTTGATGATGGCCATTGCCATCACCGAGGTCTGGTTATTCAGCTTTATTGGCAATATTGTTGACTGGCTGAGCGAGCAGTCGCGGGAAAGCTTTGTTGGTGATCAGTTGTGGTACCTGATCGGCATGGCCGCGGTGGTGTTAATTCTGCTGCCGGCATTAGTGGTGATGCATTCATTGGTTACGTTTCAATCACTGCTTGGTAATTACCCCATGCGGATCCGCTGGTTGGTGCACAACTATTTACTGCAACAGTCCATGGTCTTTTATCAGGACGAGTTTGCCGGGCGCATTGCCACCAAGGTAATGCAAACGGCGCTGGCGGTGCGTGAAAGTGTCATCAAGTTATTTGATGTACTCAATTACGTCAGCGTGTACTTCATTGGTACCGTGGTCATTGTTGCCACCGCAGACTGGCGGCTGGCATTACCGCTACTGGCATGGCTCGGCTGTTATGTGATACTGCTGCGCTATTTTGTCCCCAAACTCGGTAAGGTCGCTGCTGCGCAGGCCGATGCACGCTCGATCATGACGGGTCGTATCGTCGACAGTTACACTAATATTCAAACCGTGAAGTTGTTTTCCCATGCCCAGCGCGAAAGCGCCTTTGCCAAAGCCGGCATGGACGAATTTCTGGGCACCGTGCATCGACAAATGCGTCTGGTCACCAAACTCTATACCTGTCTGTACCTGCTCAATTCGCTGTTACTGTTCAGCGTTGCAGCATTAGCTATCTGGTTATGGCTTGGCGAGCTGATCACCGTTGGCGCCATTGCGGTTGCGCTGAGCCTGGTGTTGCGGCTATGGGGCATGAGCCAGTGGATCATGTGGGAAGTGTCGGCACTGTTTGAAAACATTGGTACCGTGCAAGATGGTATTAAGACGATCTCTGTGCCGCAAGTGATTCAGGATGTGGAGCAGGCTCCGCCACTTGAGGTTCGGCAAGGGCAGGTGAGCTTTACTGACGTGAACTTCCATTACTCCGACGATAAGCCCGTATTACGTGATTTTAATTTAAACATTCGCCCGGGAGAAAAGATTGGATTGGTCGGCCGCTCGGGTGCTGGTAAATCAACGCTGGTGAATCTGTTACTGCGTTTTTATGAATTGAATTCCGGCAAGATAAGCATCGATGGGCAGGATATTTCGCAAGTGACTCAGGACAGCCTGCGGGCGCAAATCGGTATGGTGACCCAGGACACCTCGCTGCTCCACCGCTCGGTGCGTGGCAACATCGCATACGGCCGGCCTGATGCCAGTGATGAAATGATTGAGCAAGCCGCAGCTCGCGCTGAAGCCACCACTTTCATCGCTGATCTGGAGGATGCTGCGGGACGCCATGGTTACGATGCACATGTGGGGGAACGCGGGGTCAAACTCTCTGGTGGGCAGCGGCAACGGATCGCCATTGCCAGGGTCATGCTAAAAGATGCGCCGATTTTAATTCTCGATGAAGCCACTTCAGCACTGGACTCAGAAGTCGAGGCCGCGATTCAGGAAAACCTGTACCGCTTGATGGAAGGCAAAACTGTCATCGCCATAGCGCACCGCCTGTCGACGATTGCCGCGATGGACCGATTGGTGGTGATGGATGAAGGGCGTATCGTAGAGCAGGGCACCCATGCTGAGCTGCTGGCGCATAACGGTCTTTATGCCAGCTTGTGGGCGCGTCAATCCGGTGGTTTTATTGCTGAATAGATAGGAAGACAGCCTGGAATTCGCCCCGACTAAGGCGCAGACCTGTTAAAAAAGAGAATAAAATCTGTACCCGCTGCGTCTTAACTTAAGAACTGATTCATTAAAAAGGAAAGCAACCGTGGCATTAGCGGCAGAGCACGTCTCCCGAATGCAGATGATTGAGCCTCATACCCGTGGCGCTCAACGTCTTGCCGAGCAACTGTTAGGTTGTCCGCAACGGGCGGCGGACGTGGTGCAGGATGCCACCGAAAAGGTCCTGACCACGACACACTTTCCCGCGCGGCAAAATGCTAAAGCCTGGTTTTTACAAGTGGTACGACACTTGTGCATTGATCAGTTACGACGGCAGCGAAAGCATGTCGATGATGACGTTTTAGGCTCACATAGAGCACCGACTGAACCGCTCGATTCAACTTTGCGGGAGACGGCCGGCGCTGTCTATGAGGCGCTGGCGGCACTGCCCTTCGAGCTGCGTGATTTGATCGTTTTGCGCGAGCTCAATGAATGCAGCTACAAGGAAATTGCGGTAATTGTTGGCATTGCCGAAGGCACTGTCATGTCACGGCTACATAAAGCCCGGCTGGCGTTACGCAGCGAGTTTAAACGGCGAACAGGGGAAGACTCAGATGACTACCGAAGCTAGCAAATGTGCGGTGTATGAACCGCTGATAAGCGGGGCGCTCGATGGGGAGCTGACCCAGCAGGAACAGCAACATTTACAACTTCATATAGCCAAGTGTGCAAAGTGCCAGCGGCTGTATACCGAGTTAGAAGGTATGCAACAGCAGTTGCGTGCGGGCATTGCTCCGACCCATCCGTTACACCAGCCACCAGTGAACAGGGCGGTGCGATTCTGGCCGCTGCTAGGCTGGCTGTTGCTGCTACTTGGCGTGCTGCCCTTGCTCGGTTACGCGGGGTACCAGCTGTTGACCGATCCACAACTGCCAGTTTGGGTCAGGCTGGCAATGGGCTCCATGATTCTGGGCGCCGTTGTACTCTTCATTTATGTGGCGCGTCAGCGCGTGATGGCAGCGAGAACCGATAACTATAAAAAGGTGAAATTATGAAAACTATCCCCGTGGTAACCACTGAAACAATCCCCGGGCAAACAATTGCCTCCACGTGCGGTATCGTTCGTGGTAATACCATTCGTGCCCGGCATATTGGCCGCGATATTCTCGCATCCTTCCGTAATATTGTCGGTGGCGAAATCAATGATTACACTAAGCTTATGGCAGAAAGCCGCGAACAAGCTCTGGATCGGATGGTGGATGAGGCGCGGGCGTTAGGAGCCGATGCTATTGTGAGTTGTCGTTTTACCACTTCGATGCTGGCGCAGGGCGCGGCAGAGTTGCTGGTGTATGGCACGGCAGTAAGGCTTGCTGAGAAAAGCGAATGAATGGCGCAACGTCGTTGATAAGCAGGTTTGGAACGCTTCCTTTACCGAAAATTAACGGATAAATTTGTATTTTTTTTATACACTGCTATTAGAGTAATGGGGCTTGCACACCTTATATAGCCCCATTTCGTTAGTGGAGTTTAAAACAGAATGCGCAAGTTATTGATAGTAGCTATTTTTGCCGCTGCCTTTTACCAGTATTACGTTGGCGGGTTCGGCGCGCACCTGATGCCAGACGTCGATTTAGGCCAGGTTGCAGGCGAACTGAAGCGCAAAGCTACGGAAAAAGATCCGACCCAACTTAAACTGGAGTGTCCGCATGGACATTACGTTGCGGTGGACCAACAACTACAAACAGCAAGCTGCCAGGAACGCACGCGATTGTAACAGGCCGTAAAAGCCTCTTTACCTGCTTAGTTTGCTCCAGTATCTTAAACCTTCCTCCATCGGACAGGGAAGGCTCTCCTTGGTTTTTTCGCGATTTGAACAATTCTGGTTAGCCGAGTATCAACGTCAGCACGATCAGGCCGATTTGCCGAAACAGCTGCAAGCGCTGGATCTGCGCGAGTTAGATGCCTCACAAAGCACCCGTCAGCAGCTGCTTACGCGTGCTCTGCGCATCGCTGAGCGGCGCGGCACTGCAACCCAGCTGAATGCCTGGCAACGTAACCGACGGTTACTCACGGTGGTTATGGGCTTTACCGCGCTGATACTTGGCATGCTGGCCACCCAGGCTGTTTTGACCCAAGCGCAGCCGTTGTCACTGTTGTTCGCTCTGATTCTTCTGTTGTTACCCAATCTAGTTATGCTGTTGCTCTGGCTCCTGCTTCATTTCAATAGCCACAAGCCTCACGGTATTACCGCTGTTGGCTTACAGGTGATGAATTGGCTGGGGGCTAAGACGTCGCGCCAGTCCGGCTTTAGTGAGCGCCCGATAACACTGAGTGAAGCCTGGCTGCGTCATGTGCAGCAACAACGCCTGTTAGCCCCACTAATGGCGTTGGCCTCTCACGGCTTCTGGTTACTCATCAGTCTCAGTAGTTGGCTTACCTTACTGCTATATCTCAGTTTTAATGACTATCAGTTCCACTGGGCAACGACAATTTTGCAGCAGCCACAGTTGGTGGCGATCGCTGAGCTGCTCAACTCAGTCCCCGGTCTGCTGTTCGATACGCAGGTGCCGTTACCGACGGAATCCGGCGGTGATAACGAGTTTGCCAATTTAGCGGGGCGCTGGCTGGCCAGCTGCGTCTTGGTCTACGCTATCCTGCCACGGGCGCTATTGGTGTTGCTCAGTCTCGCCTGGTTTGCGGTGAAAGTACGCCGCATGCGTCTGGACGAGCGCGCCCCGGGACATGTCGCGGTGGTACAGGCGCTGCGTCAACAGCAACATCAGCCGCAGGTGGTTGACCCTGATCAGGGCCAGCAGCACGAAGACCTGCAGTTTAATTACGCGGAGCAAGGTCAGGGGCAGCTCGTTGCAAGTCTCGATTACGAAGCCAATCCAAAGTGGGGCGAAGGCTCCGCAGCTGCTAATTTTGGTGTCATCGATAGTCATGCGCGTAAGCGCGCATTGCTGGATGAGTTGCAGCAGCAGCCGCGACAAGAGGTGGCAATGAGGATTGCGGCAAATCTGACTCCTGATCGCAGCAGTTTACGATTTTTAGCGCAACTTGCCCCGTTCACCCGCACCCTTCGGGTACAGCTAGTGACCACCGAGGGCGACACCTACCTGAGCCAGTGGCAAAGCTTGCTTGATCGTTACGGAGTTCATCATGTCACACTCTGATCCCATGTTAAAAATAGCGGTGGTCGGTCATACCAACGCCGGCAAAACCTCGTTATTGCGGACCTTATTACAAAGCCGTGAGTTCGGCGAAGTGGACCAACGCCCAAGTACCACCCGTAACGTGCTTGAACAAGGGGTGAGTTTAAACACAGCGCAAATCATGAGTTTTTACGACACACCCGGATTAGAATCCGGCTCGGATCTCTATGCCGAACTTGACCAGCTCGGCGAGCAATATCGGCATGATGGACCCGCGCAAATTCGCGCGTTCCTGGCGCAGCCAGAGGCGGAGACGATCTTTGCTCAGGAAGCGAAAGTCATGCGGCAACTGCTGCAATCCGATGCTGCCTTCTACGTCATTGATTGTCGTGACCCGGTGTTGCCTAAATATCAGGATGAGCTGCATGTGTTGGCCCGCTGCGGTAAGCCCTTATTGCCGGTCCTGAATTTTACCGCCGCGCATGGGAATCGGGAGCGTGACTGGCAGCAGGCGTTAGCGAAGTTGAATTTACATGCAGTGGTGGCGTTTGACACCGTTACTCCGCCTGAAGGTGGCGAGCGGCAGTTACTACAAAGTCTGGCGGTGGTTTTACCCAGTGCACAACCGAAGTTAGAAAAGTTAATTGCCCATCGTTACCGCGAGCGGGAGCAGCGCCGTCAGCGCGCCTTACAGGCGATAGCTGAAATGTTGACCGATGTTGCCGGCATGCGCCACAGAGTTCCCCTTGATGCTAACGAAGATGTGCTTGAGCGAGAGGTTGCTGCGTTACAGAACAGAGTCCGACGGCGTGAGCATGAAGCGGTCCAGGATTTACTGGCGCGCTTTGCTTTTTTGCCGAACGATGCGGTGTTCGAGTTAGTCGATATTGGTTCGGGCCAATGGCATGATGACTTGTTTGCCAGTGACACACTTAAAGTCTGGAGTAAAGATACCGGCTTTGGTGTCGGTGCAGGTGCTGCTGCAGGAGCTGGTATCGATTTGATGGTTGGGGGCATGAGTCTCGGTCTGGCGGCTGCCTTAGGGGCTGCGGCCGGGGGGCTGTATCAAAGTTGGCGACATTTCGGCGAAAAGCTTAAACAACGGATCCAGGGGGAGCGTGAGTTAGGTGTTGACCCTGCTACTTTGGCAACCATTGCCGGGCGCCAGTTGTATTTGCTGGAGCAGCTCAGTCAGCGTGGCCATGCTGCGACAGATGCGGTGGCGATTGCGAAAGAACACCGGTTATCCCGCGACGGGTTCCGCAACATTGAAAAAATCCTGGCGCCGGTCATGCAGGATCAGCCGGATTTGGACAAGCAAAAGATTATTCAGGAGTTAGCTAAGTATTTACGGGAATTAACAGATAACAAGAGGTGAGAAATTGGTCGGCGTGAGAGGATTTGAACCTCCGACCCCTGACACCCCATGACGCGATTTGGGGCCTTTCAAAATCCTTATAAAATGGAAATGTTTAGCGCAAAGCTAAATAAAATAAAGGTTTTTTATTTTTTAAAGACTCTCTTTGAATCTTGTCGAATTCTGTAAAGTTCGGCTATACTGGCCCCAGATTGGCCCCAAATTTTTGGGGCCGCTGATTTGGAGCAAGATCATGCGGCCGGTAAAAGAAAAGCTCACCTCCATTACTATTAGCTCAATTAGCAAGTTCCTGAATCAAGATGGACTCGATGTTCAACTTGGTTGTTCACGGATCAATGGCTTCTTTCTTCGGAAGGGCAAGTCGGGTGCCAGCTGGTACTTCCGATATACAGATGCCAATGGCAAACGCCGGAAGCTAAAGCTCGGTCGACTCCTAACAGGCGACGGGCAGGGCGGACATATCCAGTCTATGGCGAGCATCGCACTAGAGTACTCCCACATGCTCGCGAGAGGTGCAGACCCGGCGCTTCATCGCTTTAAGTTGAAATCAGAAACGAGAGCCGCTGAAGAGGAGCGACTGAAAGGGCGTGTCAAAAAGGTCGGTCATTTCTTTGAGCACATCTACAAGCCGCATAAGATGCGTTCGCGGTACGGCTATGGAACATGCCAAATTATCGAGGCTAATTTCTCACACCTTTTCCACCGCAATATGAATGAGCTCAGTGCCGAAGATATTCGAGAATGGGAGGGGATGCGTCGCAAGGAAAAAGCTGAGCTCGGTAAAACCATCAGTCGAGAGACTCTCGTTAGGGACTTGGGTGCATTCAAGGCCATGCTGAACTACGCAGCAGGTCGTAAAAAAGATGACCCTATTGATTATCCGGTGATTGAGACTAATCCCCTCGATAATGTCTATGTCCGCAAGCTGTCGGCAGAAGAGCGAGACAAACGTTATCTCGCAACCAACAACAACCGGCGCATGCTGACCCCCGAAGAGCTCTCGAGCCTCATCAAAGGGCTTGATGGCTACGCTGAGGAGCTAAGAGCCAAACGACGTCGGAGTATCAAGCACGGTAAGCCACACCTTCGCGATCTTGACCAGGTTGCATACCCTCATTGGTTTATTCCGTTTGCCTGGGTCGCACTCTACACCGGTATGCGACCCGGGGATATTTATGGATTGCGTTGGGAGGCGACGAGTGCGAACGCTGTGAATTTTAACTTCAACATCGTAACGGCGGTTCCCGAGAAGACACGGGATAAAGGGGACCAACCGGTCTCGGTGAAGCATCCGATGTCTGAGGGATTACGCGCCGTATTGAAAGCGTGGCACGAGCAACAAGGGCAGACTGAGCAAGGTTACGTATTTCCGAATGGCTCAGGTGGCCGATTAGCTAAAAAGTCGCATGACAAGCATTGGCGGCACGTTAAACGTATCGGCGAACTAACCTCCGGTTTGGCGTTCTACAGTCTTCGTCACCACTTCATTTCATCTTTGGTCATGAATCGAGTTCCGCTTCTGCACATCGCAAAACTCGTTGGGCATAAGTCGACGCACATGATCGAGCAAAATTATGGGCACCTGTTGCCCGACACCGCAGAAGCGGTGATTCAAAGTTACAGCCAATCGATTTGTAAGGTCAGCAACAACGTTCCAGGTGCGAAGGAGGTAAAACATCGATGAACGACCATCCGATAAAAGAGCATAGCGAGGTTGAGGTACACCACAAGCAACTTAGTTGCAGCGCCTCCGGTGAAGATCACCTTGTGGCACGCGACTTAGATTTTTATCCGCATAACGGAAAGAAAAAAGGAGAGGCTTCTTTTCAACGGCGAGCTCTGGCGGTGTGGGACTCGAGACAGATCCGTCGCCCATCCGAGTTCGATGAACTTCTGGCTGCTGTTGAAAATGCTGAAACGGAACACGAACTCACATTAGCTAGGCACAAATTAATGCTCGCGAAAATGGAAGAAGACGAGTTGACCGCTGCGCGGATGAATTCCAGCCTCGACTTCAACTATCGAAGATTGGCGGATGAAGAGTTCGCATTTAGAGCCAATCGCGCTGCGCTAGAAGATGCACAAGAGCGTAATCGCGATTTAAGTATTCGGAAGCGGAAGACAAATACAACCCGGGCTGGAGCGTTTTATGCTTCAGCACGCTTGGTTTTCGAATACATTCGCACGAATAAAAAACGATCACCTAATGGGTTTTACGAATGGTGCCGCAGCTTAGCAAATTGTGAAACTTTGACTTTACGAGGCTGTGAGGTCATTACACCCAAATCGACAAAGAAGCGACGATTAGATGAGGTCGAGCTCGAGGTTACGCTCGAGGACACGAACGGCGAACTTCTCGACGATGGAATCATGGTCGAGGGTTTGGGTAAATTTTCATCTGGTTCAAAGCAATACAGTAAGAGAACATTAGTTCGCACATATGAACGGTATCTAAAGTCTAAAATTTTTTAATCCCGACACCGACACTTTGGTCTTAGTGTCGGTACCTCCCTCCGATAGTCCTCAAAGCCCAGCGAATACAACCAGTATCGCGGGCTTTCATTTAAAATTGAGGATTACTTATGAATGCTAATCAATTGAAAGAATCAGTTACCATCCGTCGAGTAAATGTCCCTCGCTATATCGGAGTTTCTCCGACAACGCTGTGGGATCTTGAGCAAACTGACTCTAGCTTCCCGCGTCGAATCAAGCTCGGCAAACGGGGCGTTGCTTACCTTGTGTCAGACCTGAACGCTTGGCTCGAAGCAAAGAAGGAGGGTTAACACATGGCAACCACAAAGTTATTCGCCCCAGAAAATACTTTAGACTTATCGCCCGAACAACAGGCGCGTTTATTTGTTGACCTAATAAACCCTACTGGACCCCGTTGCTTTAGGATGCTGTCACCAAAGTCGGCCCTTGAGAAGCGACCAGCGTTAAATCGAATTTTTGCTCCGAAGAAGTGGCAAGTGGGTAGTCATGGCGAGTCTCTATATGACATTTTGAAGTCGCTCAATGAGCGTGGGTTAGCGGTTTACATGACAGTGAACCCTGTTGAACGTGAATACGCTAAAGAAAACCGATTCAGTGGCGTGGCAAACCAACACATTGTCGGAGTTAGCGCTCTCTTTTTGGACTTCGATCAACCTCATGCTATTTCGCTAGAGGCAATTGACGCAATGAGTTTACCGCCATCCATTGTCGTTGAAACGAGCCCCGGTAAATACCACTGCTATTGGCTTCTAGAATCTAGAGGCGTTATCTCGCTCGCGGAATTCACCCCGTTTCAGATCGCGTTGCAGAACAAGTTCACTGAGCTGCAGCCGGACGTTTCAATCAAAGACCTAGCGCGCATCATGCGGGTCCCCGGATTCATCCACAGTCCCGAAATTGGTAAAAATGAAAATAGGTTCATTAGTCGGCTAGTTCGATTGAATGAGACGCGATACTCACGCCAGGAGATTCTTGATTTTATTGGGGATGTGTTATGCAAACCTGAGCAGGAAGCTGAGTTTGAAAGTCGTTCAAAGCCTGAAGACAATTTTGACCAAACCTTCAACTATCAGGGGGAGATTGGTCGCCGGTTATTGGAACGACTGGAATCAGCAGCCAAGTTCCTCATTAGCGAAACTGACTATTGCAGTGATAACGCTACCTTTGAGGAGCTTGCGGCGGTGTTCTCCAACTTCCAACGCACCTCAAACGAGGAGGCTTCTGAGGAGCTCTTCGAAGAGTTATGCCTAAGCGCCCCGGGTAGCACGGGAAATGAGCTCGAACGTATGAAGTCGTTTGCCGTTGAGTATACAGGTGCCAAAGTCACCGAAGGCTCGCTCTTTAAACGAGCATCTGACGCGGGCTGGTTGAACCCCGCAAAGGTATACTCTCCTGGGTTCCAAATCGAAGAAGATGGGGTCTATCGCGACGTCAAACAACATGACGACGGCGGCACTGTGCGTATCAAGATATGCAATCACTGCTACATAAAAGCTTGGACCGAGTCTCGTCAGAGTGGCAAAGGCGGGTTTGTATTGAGCTTTCGAACTCTCAGCGGCAAATTGGTTACGCGAGTTTACGATCGTAGCCTACTCCACGAACCGCGCGATCTCGTGAAGAGATTAGAGAGCGATGGATTATCGGTCACGCCTGGTGAACAGAATGCCTTCGCAAAGTATTTGGGAGGCTTCAAAACTAACAAAATAGCGCATACAACATCCCAAGTAGGTTGGTTTGACGCTTGCTTCGTGCTGCCTGACGAAACGCTCAAACCGCAGGAGTGTGAGGACGAGGTCATCTTCTCGAGTAACGAAGAGGCGGTTCCATTGTGCATCTCAGGTAGTTTAGACGACTGGCGAGAAAAGGTTGGCCGCGTGTGTATCGGTAATCCGGTTCTAGCCTTCAGCGCATCCGTGGCATTCGCTGCTCCGTTACTCGAAATTGTCGGCCAAGATGGCGGTGGATTTCACCTATTTGGAGCGTCGAGCAAAGGCAAATCGACAGCCTTGCAAGTCGCTGCGTCCATATACGGAAAACCAAGCACTGGCGGCACATCACTCCACCCGACGTACCTTCAAACCTGGCGGCAAACCGACAACAGTATCGAAGTGTCATTGGCGCGATACAACAACCTGTTGCTTCCGCTTGATGACATGCGGCAGATAAGGAATGCTCAGGCGCTCATCGATACAATTATGATGCTCGGTAACAATCAGGGCAAAGGGCGAGCAAATAAAAATGGCGATGCGCAGTCTAAACGAAGCTTTCGAACGATGGTTCTTTCGACCGGAGAGAAGCCAACTCAAGCGTTTATTGAAGCTGAAAATAAGCCATTCGACGCCGGGACCGAGGTTCGACTGCCTAACATTGACATCGTCTTTAAAACAGGCGTGATTCACGATGCGAACATGTTTGATGATAATCACAAAGCGATGATTGAGCACCTCAAAGCGAATACATGCCGTCTATACGGAGCTGCGGGCCTACAATGGTTGAGATGGCTGGTTGCGCATAGAGGTGCCTTAGAAAACAAGATTGAGAGCCTTATCAAGCGCTTCGTGGTCGAAATAACCAAAAAGGTAGGCCCGTTAGGTTCACAGCAGTGCCGGGTAATCGACCGTTTTGCGCTCGTGGCTGCAGCGGGGACGCTAGCTTCAGAGTGCGGAATCACAGGGTGGATAAAGGAAGAGGCATTTAATGCTGCGGTATTCATGGCTCAACGCTACTTTGAGCAACGTGGTACCGTTGAAGACACGGAGTCCCAACGTATCATGCGTCGCCTTTATGCAAGACTTATCAGTCAACCTAAGAGATTCCCATATCCCTTCGCTTCATCGCTGATGCCTGCTCACTATTTTAGTCAGGAGAATGTGTCAGGGCAGTTGGGTTATCGGCTTCCGAAAGACGAGACGGTATTTCTAAACCACCTCAACAGTCGCATGGGCGAGGACTTCGAAGACGGTGCCGTCGATGCTTCGGCTGAATGTGAGCTCGGTGTCTATTATCTGATTCCAGACCCTGAAACGCTTTGCTCAGTTCTCGACACCGAGTATTCGGCAGCGCAAATACTGGCTGCGCTTAGGGATAACGGTTGTTTGGTCACACAAACAGAGACGCGCAATGGAAAGAGTCGACGAGTGAACAAGAAGAAGTTTGCATCGACCGCGACGAAAAACTTTGGAGCTAAGCAGCGAAGCTTCTACGTCATCGATTTGGATATTATCGATATCACGGAAGAGTAATTCCGTAGAACCGTCGCCTATTCCGACTGTGCACAACCGTGGTCGGAATAGGCGACTCCATGCGCGGCAGGGGTTGCAGAGTCTTTTTACATAAACTTACGTTTTTCCGTAGTATTATTAAGTGCTATTTTTTTGCTTATTAATAATTTGATAGATTCCTCAAAAAGTTATATAGCGTGCCTATTAAATACGGAAAAACGGAATTCCTGCTTTTCAAATCGACAGTATGTTGGGTACATACAGCTCCTCTGCTTTTAATAAACCTCTACTAAATAGAAAAAAAAGAAAATGTAACTACCTCGCAAAATAATACAGCTCTTGCTAATGCCCATGCAGACACACGCAAAACGAACGCTAATACCATGACGTTGAATTGCAGCTTGCGCCATTGGTAAGGCCTTACCTAATTCGAAAATCCTCGTCACTAGAAATAATATTACCCAACAAAATGATGCGCAGACTTTCCGAGATAGGTCAGAAAATACACTTGTAATTGATTGTAAATAATAGTAAAAGCATAAATAGCGCTTGTCATGATGGTATTAGCTTGAGACACTTGCTGACATTTCAGCTGTTAAAACCATTAAATTTTTAAGAATCCGGAGAACCTTGTGGACAACAGTAACCCAGAGTTTAAAGAGGACGAAGATCAGCTTGAGCTTGAGGGCGATATAGGTTGTTTAGACCAGCGCTCATTCTCTTCTGCAGTTGTTAGCGCTAATGACTGGACCACAGAGACGCTTCTGAATCAAATCGACAAGGGCAATATTTTACTTAATCCGGATTTTCAACGCAGAGACGCATGGGATAAAAAACGAAAGAGCAAATTTATAGAGTCGCTAATCTTGGGACTGCCTATACCGCAAGTAGTCTTGGCAGAGTCCAAAGAACGCCGCGGCTCGTACATTGTATTGGACGGTAAACAACGTTTATTGAGTATTCGCCAGTTTGCAGCTGAACGCTCCGATCCAAACTATGAGCAATTAAAATTAACGGGACTTGAGATAAGAAGTGACCTATGTCGAAAAAGTCTAGTTGACTTGAAAGCTGACTTAGATCTCTTTGATGATCTTTCAGCATTCGAGAATCAACCTATTAGGACAGTTGTAATAAAAAATTGGCCAAACGAAGAGTTTTTGTACCATGTATTTCTTAGGCTGAATACCGGAAGTGTACCTTTATCCCCTCAGGAACTCAGACAAGCTCTTCATCCAGGACCGTTTGTAACTTTCTTGGATAAAGCGTCTGCTCAAAGTTCTGCATTACAGGAAATTCTAAAATTAAAGCGCCCTGATTTTAGGATGCGAGACACAGAACTGTTATTGCGCTATTTTGCTTTTAGTAATTTTTTGAAACAATACGGCGGCACACTAAAACGCTTTCTCGATGAAACTTGCGAGAAACTCAATGATAGCTGGGAAAATAATGAGACAGAAATTATTGCTCAACTCAAATCGTTCGAGCTCGCACATAAGTGCGTAGAATCGATATTTGAAGGAAACCAATACAGAAAATGGAATGGTGAATCATATGAATCGCGATTTAATCGGGCAATATTTGACGTGATGGTTTTGTCGTTTAGTAAGGCCGAAGTTAGAAATAAAGCAAAAGACAAAGAAAAAGAAATCGAAGATGCATTTAAACAGCTTTGTGTGAGCAACTCTGAATTCCTAGCTTCGATAGAATCGACTACCAAGAGTCTTACATCAACCCACGCACGTATTTCTCATTGGTTCAGAATCTTAAACGATACGATAGATTCTAACCTTAATGTCCCGGTACTAGAAGACAGACGAATCCAGTGGTGAGCAAGAAACGTTTGTCAGGTCGTTTTATAGAGCTAAGGAAGAGACTTAGAGAGTTACGCCGGCATCTTTTGCCAGCGAAATTTTCAACGACCGGAGATTACACCGATCGGCAGTTGGATAGAGTACGCGGGTATAGGTTATTGGTACATGCTGAAATAGAAGCGTATATAGAAGATGTAGCCAAAGAAACAGTCATTAATGCGATCCAACGTTGGAAAAACAATGGAAAACCATCGGTCGTGATTGTTTCTTTTCTAGCGTCATACCACTCAAGTTGGGCTGTTAATGATGAGCTAAAGCAACATGAAATAATCCAGCTAGCTAATAACAGACACAGTGGTCCAAAGGCTGTTGCAGCGATTATAGATCTGGCTCAAACTCAATTTGTAAATAAGTTGAAGGATAATCACGGAATAAAGGAGAAAAATATTAAAACGCTGATAATTCCGACAGGCATAGATGTAGATAGTCTTGATACAACTTGGTTAACCAACCTCGATGACTATGGCACGAAGAGAGGCGACGTCGCCCATAAGGCAAAGAGAGCTCAAAAATCGATAAACCCAAAGGATGAATACGAGACGGTAAAATCTTTACTTTCTGGGTTAGAGGATTTAGACATACAAATTATGAAGCTTCCTTAGAAGCTTAAAAGATTTATTTTTAGCAAAGTAGCGAACTGCTAAACCAGTTAAGTCAGCTTTCTAAGTAACTAATTGATTTTTAGCTTGGCGTGTCAAGTAACCTGAGGATGAGGCGCGCGAACTCACGGCCAACTTGCGGATTTTCGAGCACCTCGGTTGATAGCTTTTCATAGTCGGTCATCACGTCAAGGACGCTCTCTGTGATTCGCTGAGGATAGAGGCCATGCATCACTTCTTCAGGAGTATATTTATTGATTTGCGCCATAACGTCCTCGTCTCTGCTAATACGTTTTGCAATGCCTTCAGCAAATTGCAACTTATCAGAATCGCCAACTTCCGACCCAAATAAATCATTGAGCGTATCTATGATTTCTTGCAGCTTTTTCTTCTCAGGATCGTGGGGCTTGCCGCTACCGACACCAGTGATTGGAGGTAGGTAAGGCGTTTCTCCTTCCCCGAGCTTAAGCTGTTTCTCAGCTTGCTTGGTTGTGCGGTAATGCGTCAGTTGAACACCGGACAAATCGATATCATCGTCGTCGTCGAGACGCTCTACACGCAGTAATGGCAGCAGGTGCTTCGCGTACACGCACAGCGACTCAAGTTCATGGTCGTTGTACGGCGTGATCTGCGATAAAAACTCGTACATACGCACATAACTGTTCAGGTTCTTTTTGAACAGGTCGAGCTGGTCAACCATTTCGCCAGCGGCTTTAACAGACTCTTCGGTTTTATTGATGCTGATCTTATCACCGGTCGCCCGAGCTTGGTTGAGCATCGCCTTCGCTTGCTTCAACGTATCAACGGCGTGGTTATACCTCGCCATGAAACGTTCTTTGGCTGGCTTACAGTAATACCCGAGCTTGGAAGCTGGCGCTTTTGGGTCGTAAAAAGCTTCGGCAAACTTCGATACTTCCGACCATTCGTAAATGTGCTCTTCATCGAGCTTGCTCATGATGTCGAACAGAATGTGCGGGTCGGTAACAGAATCAAGCTCTGCAGTGGTGTAGTAGGGCTTGAATGACTCCAGGACGTCCTCTTCGTTGTTAAAAAAGTCGAGGATAAACGTCTGGTGCTTACCTGGGAAGGTTCGATTTAAGCGCGAAAGTGTCTGAACGCACTCGACACCCTGCAATTTTTTATCGACGTACATCGCACACAGTTTGGGCTGGTCAAAGCCGGTCTGGTACTTATTGGCAACGATCATCACGTTAAAGTCATCCGAGTCGAGTGCTTTGTCGTGTTTGCGACCGTTCAACCCCGGGTTTAATTTTTTGTCGTACTCGGTCACGCTATCGGGTATATAATCATCCGCCGGTACCTCACCGGAGAAAGCCACCAGCGCATGCACGTCCTGATAGCCTTTATCAGCAATGTAACTGGTCATGGCTAACTGATAACGCACTGCCTCCTGACGGCTGGCAGTGACTACCATGGCTTTTGCCTGACCGTTCAGCAAATGACGGACGTTTTCGCGAAAGTGCTCAACGATAATTTCAACGCGCTGATTTATGTTGTAAGGGTGCAGTCGTACCCACTTAGCCAGCTTGATGCGCGCCTTTTTACTGTCGACTTCTTTGTCTTCACCTTCGGGGTGAGCAATCTTCCAGGCCGTGGCGTAAGTGGTGTAGTTCTTCAGTACGTCGAGTATAAAGCCCTCTTCAATTGCCTGACGCATGGAGTACACATGAAACGCTTTGGGCTTGTTGTCGTCGCTAATGGGCGAATGCGGATCATCCGGGCGACCGAACAGCTCGAGCGTTTTACCTTTTGGTGTCGCGGTAAACGCGTAGTAACTGATGCGCTCGTTCGGCATCCGCGCCTGAACAGCGGCTTCCAACAGCTCTTCAGCGCTGATGTCAGCGCCCTCGGGACGGTCAGAACCCAACAACGCTTTCAGTTTACTCGCTGATGCACCGGTTTGAGATGAATGCGCTTCATCGGCAATGATCGCGTAGTTTCCGGCTTGCAGAGCTGGGTACTTATCAATGGCGTCGTACAACGCTGGGAAGGTTTGGATGGTTACCACGATAATTCGTACTTGGTCTTGTAATGCTTCAGCCAATTGCTCGGACTTACTTTTTGTGCCGACATCGCGGGTAATTGCACGCACGACGCCATCGGCGTGCTCAAATTGCCGTATCGTGTCCTGTAGCTGCGAATCGAGCACGGTGCGGTCGGTGACCACCACAATGGAATTAAACAACTTTGAGCCGTCGTCGGCATACATTGAGGATAATTGATGCGCTGTCCAAGCAATTGAATTGGATTTACCCGAGCCGGCACTGTGCTGAATCAGGTATTTACTGCCGGGCCCTTCACGGCGCGTCGTGTCGATAAGCTGATTCACCACGTCCCACTGATGGTAGCGGGGGAATATCAGCGTTTCTTTTTTCTCGATTCGACCCTCGAAATTTTCTTTTTCTTCAACTTCAAGGTGCATAAAGCGCCCGATGACTTTTAGCCAGGCGTCTTTATTCAACAAGCGCTCCCAAAGATAACTGGTGGCATAGCTGTCCTCAGAGGCTGCCTGCGGGTTCCCGGCGCCGCCTTCGTGGGTGCCCATATTAAACGGCAGGAAGAAGGTGTCCTTACCCGCTAATCTGGTGGTCATGGCCACTTCGTCCTGGCTGACCGCAAAATGGACCAAAGCACCGCGTTTGAACGTTAACAACGGCTCTGGCTTGCGGGTCACAGGGTCTTTAACTGGACGGTCGAATCTATACTGGCGTTTGGCGTGTTCAACGGTCTGCTTAAACTCGCTTTTAAGCTCCATGGTCGCGGTTGGAATGCCGTTGACAAAAAATACTAGGTCGATGCGTGGGTTATAGTCGCCTTCATGCGCATGGGGGGAGTAGGAGACTTCCTCAACCACCCGCAACCGATTGGCCTGATAGCGGCGCTCGGTATCGGGGTTCATGCTATGGTCGGGACGAAAGGCGCAGACTTTGATGGTGCCGCCAATGGCTTTAAAGCCATGTCGCAGCACATGAAGTGCGCCGTCGCGGGTCATGCCCTTTACGGCGGCGTGAACTAATAGCTTTTCTGGCTCACCTGGGTTGGACTTGCAAAAGCGCTCCCAACGGTCAGGGTAAGCGTCTTTTACAAAACCGATGAGGTCTTCGGTATACACCGCATTGGTTTTATCGTAATTAGCGGCAGAGCCAATTAACCAACCGTCTTTTTTCAGGCTGTTCAGTATGTCCGTCTGAAACTGACGCTCTTTGCTGTCAGCCATAATGCCTCTCCGTTTGCATTGACGCGTTTGAATCCACTGTATCGGAACCTGCAGGCGGTTGCCAGTCACGCACATCAATTTTGCCGGTAACGGCTGCTGATATTAGTGCGGAGCGGCGTTCTTTGAGTGTTTCGCTTAACGTTTTTGATTCAGTTTCGAGTGAGCTTAATTTAAGTATTGCCTTATTAACCGTTGTAATCAGCTTTTCTTGTTCTTCTAGTGGAGGAACAACTATTGGAATTTTTGCTACGTAGGAAGCGTTCAAATTCATTTGACTAGTCTCGTTCCCCACATCTCGGATAAAGGAGTACGCAAACTTCAAATATAACTCAAGAAACTCAACCTCAAGTTTGTGGTTAACCGTTATGGCAGCACATGCCTGGTTGAAAGTAGCATGAACGCCAAGTATTGCTACACGCCCTCTAGTTACGCCCTGTCCATACATTGCCATGAGTAGGGTTCCTGGCGGTGCTAAGCGGACCGAAGATTCTTTAGTAGCCAATAGGGTAATAGATTCTTCGGAATTAAATATCGTTTGATAGTTTACTTCGCCAGTTTTTATCCATGGGATATCTCCGCCCCAATACTCAGGATTGCTTCTGTCAGGAGTGGAGCCGGTTTCAATACGTGAGTAATATCCTAAGGAACCATACAGCCAATGCTTAGGCACTTCCCCAAGCCACTCAACACCAGAGTCTTTCATCGGTGCGCCTGGGTTAAGCCCTTTGGTAACCGCATGACTGATAACCGCCTGACGCTTTTCTTTGAGCAACTCAATCAACCGCTTTTGCTCGTCAATCAACGCATCAATTTTTGCCGTTTCGTAGTCGAGGAACTGGGCTATTTTTTGTTGTTCTTCTCTGGGTGGCACAACAATAGGAAATGCCATTAAGTCGTCTCTTCCCATTTGAAGAGAGTTGGGTCTTATTCCTGTAAGAAGACGTGTGTAGCCTTTTACATAAATGTCTGAGCGCATCAGGTGGTGGATAAAGCGAGTATCAAAATCTTGTCTGATAGCATAAGAACGATAAGCTGGACTGACGTAACCAACGTAGGTGGATACGCCTAATCCAGCGTAGTTTAACCACATGGTATTCACTACTAGTTGTTTGGGTTTAACAATTCGGTAATTGATGAGCTCGTTGGGTTTACGCTTTAGAGATTCATCTTCATACTCTTTAACTTCGATGCCGCGATACCCTGATACAGAGAGCATTTCACCTTTTATCTCACTCGGTGATTCAATCTTCTCTTGGCTTTCCGAAAAAACGTATCTGAATTTCTCGACATCCCATTGTTCAGGAATGTCGGCAAGCCATTTGTAACCAGATGACTTAGTAGATCGAAGACTAGTTAGGCTCATGCTGACAACTCCTCAATCATCTGCTTGATTCTATCCGTGCATTGTTTGAGGTCTGCGTCAATTTCTTCGAGGGAGCGAGGGGGGGCGAATACGTAAAAGTGGCGGTTGAACGGGATTTCAAAACCAACAATACCGACTTCGCCGTCTTGTTCGTCGCGCTTGCTTTCGTCTATCCAGGCGTCAGGCACGTGTGGTTTGACTTCGCGTTCAAAGTATTCGTAGATATCTTCTGTCAGCGGCACGTTCTCGTAGTCGCGTAAACCGGCATCGGCTTCTGCATTACCTTTTTTGTCGGTACAGACATCAGCGTCGCTGTCGCGCTCGCTCAAAGCATTGAGCACGGCTTTTAGTTGTGCGGCGGTTAGTTTTATGTCGCTTGCTTTGAGTTGGGTGTTCAGTGCTTTGGTAAAGTCAGCGCGATTCGTGAAAAGGGTGTCAGCGTCAACTTGCTGAATGGGCTGTTTCAGTTGGTTAAAGTCTTCGGCTTTAAGCTTTTGCAAAGCCTTTTCGTCATCTAACCGGGCGATACGCTCTTCACTGGCCTGGAAGTTAAGTCGCAACGGGCGTTCAATAGTGATGCGACGGTAGCCGAATGCTTCGTTAGGGAATACCTTGCTGTTTTGGGCTTCTTCCATAGCACCGTATAAACGCACCAGCTCGTTGATGTTCTCTTCGGTCAGGTATTTGCGTTTACTACCGAGTGACTTGCGCATTTTGGCGAAGGCTTCACTGCCGTCAATCAGTTGCAGTTTGCCTTTACGTTCCGGCTTTTTGGCGTTGGATAAGATCCAAATATAGGTGCTGATACCGGTGTTAAAGAACATGTCGGTCGGAAGGGCAACGATGGCTTCGACCAAGTCGTTTTGCAATAGGTAACGGCGGATCTCAGATTCACCACTGCCGGCCGAGCCGGTAAACAATGGGCTACCGTTTAAGACAATACCGATGCGAGAGCCTCCTTCACGTGGATCGCGCATTTTGCTGACTAAATGCAGTAAAAACAGCAATGAACCGTCGGATACCCGTGGTAAGCCAGGCCCGAAGCGACCATCGAAACCTTTTACTTTGTGCTCGTCGTTTACAACGCGCTGCGAGGCTTTCCAGTCGACCCCAAACGGCGGGTTTGCCAGCATGTATTTGAATTTTTCATGTGCAAGTTGATCGTTTGATAAGGTGTTACCGAGTTTGATGTTTTCGACCTGCTGGCCTTTGATCATCATGTCAGCCATACAGATGGCGTAGGACTCGGGGTTAAGCTCCTGTCCAAACAGCCTGACGGTAACTTTGTCGCTGATGGACTGAATGTACTCTTCGGATTCAGACAGGAAGCCGCCGGTGCCGGCTGTTGGATCGTAAATGGTAATGATGCTGTTGGGCGATAGGACTTCTTCCTGACCGGTCATCAATAACGAGGTAGCGGCATGCACACAATCACGCGGGGTAAAGTGCTCACCGGCAGTTTCGTTGGAGCTTTCGGCAAACTTGCGGATAAGCTCTTCAAAGATAAGCCCCATGCCGTAGTTTGAAATGTTATCGGTCGATAAATCTATTTTGGAGCCAAACTGCTGAGTAACTTGGTAAAGCAGGTCGGCTTCGGCCAGTTTCAGCACAAACTCTTCAAAGTTAAAGTGCTCGAATATTTCACGAGCTGACTTACTGAACGACTGAACATACGAGATCAAATCTTCAGCGGTTTGAGTATCGGATAAGGTAGCCAGAGATAACGGCGATGCATTGAAGAACTGATGCCCCGATTCTTTTAACAGCAGTAGTTCACGCGTTGCATCAGGTTTATTCTGATGCTGTTTCGCGGCTTCCAACACCTTTTGTTTGTTAGGCGCTAAAACGCACTCTAAACGGCGTATGAGGGTAAAGGGCAATATGACCCGTCCATACTGAGATTGCTTAAAATGACCACGCAGAAGGTCTGCCACTGACCAGATAAAGGAAGCGGTTTGAGAGTAGTTTTCAGTATTCATTGCTGAGCCCTGTTAATATTTTGTTTTCCCTAATATGGTTCATTATGCCACGCTTAATATTAATGTCATTAGCTGTGAGACTAAACTTACGGCGCGACGGTTAATGTCCTACAAAAAGTGAAATTTGATAAAAATATCTGCGTTAGGGATATACTCCATGCCGATAGATACTTTTACGCCATACCCCGGGGTATTTGACCCCCTGGGGGCCGTGAGGCTAATTTCGTCTGTTAGAGAATAAAAATTGCCAGAGTGATGGAGCGAAAAGAAATGTCTGATGGGTTAACCGGTTTTTTTAAAGAGTTATTTGGGTTCGTCACGAGACGCGATAAAGCGCGTATTGATAGATTAGAAAAGCATGGTGAGGAAAAGCGTGAAAGCGATATTAAATTGTACTGGGAGCTCGAAGCTAAGCTGAAGGAGGGGAGCTCTGGAGTTGTTTTGCTGAAAGAACACAACTTTACTAACGATTTTTACGATCAGTCGGTGATGCAGTTAGATGACGCCCAGATGTTCTTAAAATCGACGAGATCCAGCTTTCACGACCCAAAGCTCGAAAGCTTAAAAAGTGAGTTACTAAACGAACTCAATGAGTTTCTGCACACGCTCAACGACAACTGCAGAGGAGCCTACCAAAAAATTGGACTTATGAGCTGCGTAACAGCTAGCGAACAGGTCAATGAATTCGGTGACTTGAGTGAATCCTCACAAGAGACCGTATTATGTCTGAATGATAAAGCCCGTAGGTGCCACAACACCTATGTAAAGCTCCTAGAGGTTGGGAAAAGTCGCCTGGCTCTTTAGGTCATAAATGTTAGCAGGTGGCTATGCTGGCCCCAAATTGGCCCCAGATTTAGAAGTTGAAGAATTCGAAGAAAGGAGGTTAGGCTGAAAGCCTTTAAAATTGGTCGGCGTGAGAGGATTTGAACCTCCGACCCCTGACACCCCATGACAGTGCGCTACCAAGCTGCGCTACACGCCGACCGAGGGCGTTATATTACTGGTTTTTAGCAATTACTCAAGTACTGCGACGGAGAAGCTTGACCGACTGCCTATTTATTCATCAGATTTAGCACTGAAGCGTTGCAGATGTCTCAGGCCATCTACCAGTACGGGTGTTGCCGGCGATACATTCGGACGGGTCTCAAAGGTTTCATTGTCGAATGAACGCATGCTGCCATTACCGTTGATGATTGAGGTCACCTCACGATCATAAATCACCAAATCACGGCCGAAACTGGTCATGACCGGGAACTCCCGGGCACCTGTAGTTGAAATATCTCTGCCCGTTGCGTAAGCCCGTACACCTTCTGAGCAATTGATATAGCCATTGACCAGAGTCGGCATCAGATCAGTCAGAATCACCACGTCCTGCGGTTGCAGAGTTAACGATGGTGAGTGATAAAGCGGTACCTGCAGGCGAGACATGGCATAGGGTTCAGCATCATGGTTGACGGCTTGGTTCGGCGTTAATCCGGTAATGACAACGTGGTGCCCATCGGCTAGGGCAAGTTGCACACGCTCAAGCAGGGCAGTATCGACAGCGGTACTTAAGACCACATCAATACGAGTGCGATAGCCACTGGCTTCGCTGGGGTTGAGGAAATCGGGCAGAGCAAACGCAGCAGCATCTCCCTGAATTTCAAACTTCACCTGATAATCGGTTAATTGTTGCCAGTACGCCGGCTGCTTTTGGGCTGCATATACAGGTGGCGCGTAGATGTCTGCAAGGCCATAGATAAGCTCGAATAAGCCCGCCTGGGTACTCGTTTGACCCAGCACGGTACTGCCGTACTCCTGTAACTGCGGCAACTCCTGCTCGAGCAGTTGCTGCTGCGCCAGAGTCAGATGATTGAAGACCACCACCAGAGTGTTCCGCTGTTCAGGTTGCCGTGCGCACATCAGCTCGCGGGTAGGGTAGTTCAGTTGAATCGCATTGGTTTCACGAAGCAGGCGATCCGTTGCCTGAATCCGTTCTTCAACCAACCAGCCCTGTTTACTCATTAAAGTACGGGCGGTGGTAGGGTAAGAGACCGGAAACAGGTCATCCTGCGCAGTAATAGGCGTGTAAAACACAGCATCGGCCCAGATGTGCAGGCTATGACTGGTAAAAAAGCAAAGTACAAAAACGGCGCTGAACGACGCACCCCAATGTCGTGCGCGCAGCCGGTCCAGACGTTTCCAGGCAATATTGGCCAGGGCCAACTCAAACACCAGTAACACGACAAATACCAGCAGCATGCTCAGTAGCAGTACAAAGCTGGCGCCGGCAAACGCTGCTTCAGCATCGACGGCCAGTTGTGACAGTGAGTAGGTGTTCAGATGGTAACCGTACTGGCGGAAGAACAGCGCATCGGCAACCAGAGCAATCAGGCCAAAGGATGCGACGAGCGTTGCGATGCCACGGAGTACTTTGGAATAGGGAATAATTAGACAGAACGGGAAGACCAGCAAGATAAAGACAATGAATGGCAAGAAGGCAAAATGTCCGAGCCAGCTCAGCACCATATAGATGCCACCTAAAAAGGTCGATGGCGTCGCGGCGGCTTCGATATACAGGGTACCTATTGCAAGGGCGAGTAAAATATTGAAGAAGGTGAACCAATGTCCCCAACTGATCAATCGAGCTATTTTATCGCGACGCTGTCTGCGCTGTCTCATAGTTGCCCTGCGTGTTTGCCCAAGAATTCGCTAGCTTATGCTGTTTTTCCTAAGGATTGTAGCAGCACTTTACCAAATTGTTCAGCGACTTGCTGTGCTTGCTGCGGCGAATAGTGTTCGGCAATGATATGAGTGACGGCGTTGCCGAGCGTCATCAGCGCCAGATCGACCGGTGTTTCTTCCGCTTGCAAAGTTTCAAGAACGTCATTAAGAAGTTTCTCTTGTTGTTCGACGGCATATTTTGAAACGATTGGCATCGAAAATTTTCCTCTCATGTTAGAATGCCGGCAATCTTATCACAGGGATTGCAGAAGGACAGTAGTAGAGCCATGCAAGCAGATGTTCAACACAGTATTATTCACCAGTTTTACACCAATGACGGCCAGATTGGCTTACGGGTCGCGCCATCGACATTGGCGATCAATGACGAGGTCAGCCTGCTTCTGGACGAACTCACCGAGGTTTATCAGGCCAAACCCAGTAAGGGCTACGCACGATTTCTGAACGCTGATGATGAGCAGGAAACCACTCTTAAGAGCGATTTCCCAGAGTTGTTAGCGCAATGGCGCAAGCACGAATTAGAATTTGTTGAATTCTCTCAGCAGGCGGCAAAACTCCTGCATCAGCAGCTGCAGCATTACGGCATTCTTGAGCCTGGATTTTTGTTGATTGCGACCTATGCAGAACGCGGGCAGGACTTTCTGGTCGTGGCGTTTCTGCCCAGCCAGGACGGTGTCACCATCGCTCCTGATCTAAGTGTGGATCGCTCATCGCAGCTCGCAATAAGCAAGGTGCAGCTGGCCGCTTCGATTAATTTACGGGAATGGCAGGAAGAACCGGACTCGACGACTTATATCTCGTTTATCAAAGGTCGTGCAGGGCGTAAAGTTTCTGATTTCTTCCTGGACTTTTTAGGCTGTGCTGAGGGCTTGAACCCAAAGAAACAATCGCAGCAACTCATTGAAGCCGTATCGCGTTACGCCCAGGAAGAACAACTGCAGGCGGATGAAGCAAGACAACTGCGCAAATCCGTGTACGAGATCTGTGACAACCAGTGGCAGCAAGGCGAGCCGATAAAAGTAAAAGATCTGTCAGAGCAGTTGCATGAAGCCATGCCGCGCGAACGTAGTTTCGCTGACTTCAACCAAAGCCAGCAGGAACGCGCGTTGGTGGATGAATTTCCTACTGATCGCACCACTTTACGCAAGTTAGTGAAATTTCAGGGACAGGGCGGCGGCTTGAGTGTGGCCTTTGATCAGGAGCTTTTAAGCGAACGTGTCGAATACGATCCGCATACGGACAAGCTCACCATTCATGGTACGCCCCCGAACCTGCGTGATCAGCTGCGGCGCTACTTTGGTATCGACAGTTAAGCAAAGCCTGACAGCAAAGGTATCGAGCCAGACATAAAAAACGCCAGCGATTGCTGGCGTTTTTGCAACGAGCAGTTGCAAGATATTATTTTTGCACTGGCGTGATGTTCGTGGCGTGAAGACCTTTAGGGCCTTCTTCAAGTTGGAACTCGACGTCTTGTCCTGCTTTTAAGGTACGATAACCTTCCATTTCAATCGTTGAGTAATGCGCGAAGATATCTCCTTCACGGTCTTCGGCTTCAATAAATCCAAAACCTTTCGAATTATTGAACCATTTCACTTTACCGGTTGCCATACTTCTACTTCCTTTATTCTGCATTTACTATTTAGTTATTGTTAGAATGGTCATTAACCCAGAGACCCCATTGAAAAAGTCAATTGTTAACGCCATGTTTTACTCTAGGTGAGTTCTGTGCAGAGTCAAGCCCCAATTTGATTATTTAATGTACGACCAAACTGTTAATTTCAGTTATGGGTGAGCGAAATCCAGGTTTTATGGCTATATATAGGTAAGAGACGTTATGAGCAGTATGGACCAACATCAGCAAGGCACAGTGCATCATCGCGAAAGCGAAAAACAAAAGCTGCAGCCACCGCCCATGTACAAGGTCGTCCTCAATAACGATGATTACACCCCGATGGATTTTGTGATTGAGGTGCTCATCAAATTTTTTCGGATGGATCAGGAGCGTGCTACGGACACCATGTTGACCATCCATTATAAAGGCCAAGCGGTATGCGGGGTCTATTCTGCAGAAATCGCAGAGACCAAAGTAGTGCAAGTGAACCAGTACGCCCGTGAGCATGAGCATCCGTTGCTGTGCACCATGGAAAAAGCCTAAGGGCCTGAAGCGTAGTCGTCTGGCGTAGTTGAGGAGTGCTTAGATGCTAAATAAAGCCTTAGAAATAAGCTTAAACGATGCGTTTCGCATCGCCCGGGATCGTCGTCATGAGTTGATGACGGTTGAACATCTGTTGTTGGCGCTTTTAGATAATCCTGAGGCTTCCAAGGCTTTGCGTGCCTGTGGCTTAGAGTTTACCAAGCTAAAACAAGAGCTTTTATCTTACATTGATCGCAGTACCCCGACCTTTGATACGGAAACGTCGGAGAGCGATACGCAACCGACACTGGGCTTCCAGCGTGTGTTGCAACGTGCGGTTTTCCATGTGCAGTCTTCCGGCAACAGTGAGGTGACCGGTGCTAATGTGCTGGTGGCGATTTTTAGTGAGCAGGAATCGCACGCGGTATTTTTGCTGAACAAACACGATATTACCCGCCTCGATGTGGTGCATTTCCTGTCTCACGGATTGTCTCAGGTCGATGATCCTGTTATTCGCCCAGAAGGCGAGGACAATGAACAGCAGGATGCCGCCGCAGACGAGCAGCAGAGCTATCTGAAGCGCTTCTGTACCAATTTGAATGCTCGAGCACGGCTCGGTCTTATTGATCCCCTGATTGGGCGTGACGGTGAGCTGGAACGTTGTGTGCAGGTGTTGTGCCGCCGTCGTAAAAACAACCCCTTGCTGGTGGGCGAGGCTGGTGTCGGTAAAACCGCCATCGCCGAAGGTCTGGCCTATCGTATTGTGCAGGGCGAAGTGCCTGAAATTATGAACGACGCCACTCTGTACTCGTTGGATATGGGCGGCTTGCTGGCCGGCACCAAATACCGTGGTGACTTTGAAAAGCGTTTCAAAGCTTTGCTCAAAGAAGTGCAGGCACACGACAACGCCATTTTATTTATCGATGAAATCCATACCATCGTCGGTGCGGGCGCAGCCAGTGGCGGGGTGCTGGATGCGTCAAACCTGCTGAAACCATTGTTAAGCAGTGGCGAACTGAAGTGCATTGGCTCCACAACCTACAGTGAGTTTAAAAATATTTTCGAGAAAGATCGTGCGTTGGTGCGGCGTTTCCAGAAGATCGATGTCACTGAGCCTTCAGTGGATGACACCACCAAAATATTAATGGGATTGAAAGAACGTTACGAAGGCCACCACGGCATTCGTTACACCCAAAACGCAATCCGCGCCGCGGCAGAGCTGTCGGCCCGCTATATCAACGAACGTCATCTGCCAGACAAAGCGATAGATGTTATTGACGAAGCAGGCGCAAGCCAGCGCTTGTTGGCACCATCACGCCGCAAGAAGACTGTGGGTGTTGGCGATATTGAGCAAATCATTGCAAAAATCGCGCGCATTCCGGAGCAAAGTGTTTCGCGCTCGGATCAGCAGGTGCTGAAGCAACTGGATCGCAACCTGAAACTGGTGGTCTTTGGTCAGGACCAAGCCATCGATCAGTTAACCGCCGCGATTCGCTTATCGCGTTCCGGGCTGGGCGAAGAGCACAAGCCAATCGGTTCTTTCCTGTTTGCCGGCCCCACCGGGGTAGGTAAAACAGAGATCACGCAACAACTGGCAAATGCTCTTGGTATTGAGTTCCAACGTTTCGATATGTCCGAATACATGGAGCGCCATGCGGTGAGCCGTTTGATTGGTGCGCCACCGGGTTATGTAGGCTACGAGCAGGGCGGTCTGTTAACTGAAGCGGTCATCAAGCATCCGCATTCAGTGGTCTTACTGGATGAGATAGAGAAAGCTCACAGCGATATTTATAACATCTTGCTGCAAGTGATGGATCACGGCACTTTAACCGATAACAACGGACGCAAAGCTGATTTCCGTAACGTTATCCTGGTGATGACCACCAATGCCGGAGTGCAGGAAACCGTACGCCAGTCGATCGGCTTTAAACAGCAGGATCATGCTCCGGACGCGATGCTCGAAATTAACCGGACCTTTAGTCCGGAGTTCCGTAACCGTCTCGACGGTATCGTTTGGTTTAACCATCTAAGTCCGGAAGTGATCGCCCAGGTGGTGGATAAGTTTGTCACCGAACTGCAGGCACAGCTGGATCGCAAGCAGGTCAGTCTTGAACTGAATGATGAGGCTTATGCCTGGTTAGCAGAGAAAGGTTACGACAAAGCTATGGGCGCACGACCCATGACGCGAGTGATTCAGGAACACCTGAAAAAGCCACTGGCGAATGAGATCCTGTTCGGCAAGCTCACGAATGGTGGTAATGTTCGTGTTAGCGTCGGTAAAGACGGCTTGCAGTTAGCGGTGAGTGAGCGTGAAGCCCGTGGTTCAACCACGGGCTAGCGGCAGCTGCGTTTAGCGCGCGCGGAAGACAATGCGGCCTTTAGTCAGGTCGTAAGGAGTCAATTGCACGGTAACTGTATCACCCGTCAAAATACGGATGTAGTGTTTACGCATCTTTCCGGAAATATGTGCCGTCACCACGTGACCGTTTTCTAATTCAACGCGGAACATGGTGTTCGGCAGGGTATCCAGAACCGTGCCTTGCATTTCAATACTGTCTTCTTTTGCCATTCAAATCCTCGAAATCTCAGTTAAAAACATATGCTCTAGAAAAAGTGGTCAGAATTTTAGCTGTTTTCAGCAACAATTACCACTTGATTTATGTGGCAACTCCCGGGAATACCAAAACCCGGGCGTCAATTTAGCCTTTCCTTGCTGACTTTCACGCAGTCGGTGCAAGAAATGTTGGCGCGGTAATTCGTGCATTCCTAACCTGCTCAGATGAGGGTTCGAGACCTGCGCATCGAGCAGTTGCCCGCCTGCCGCAAAAAAGTGTTCGGCGAATACCAGCAGCGCTAGCTTTGACGCATTGCTCCGCTCGTGGAACATACTTTCTCCGCAAAATACATCGCCAACGGCAATACCGTACATGCCACCGACTAAAACATCGTCCGCCCAAACCTCTACGGAATGAGCATGGCCAAGTTCATGCAAACGAATAAACGCCTGCTGCAGCTCAGTTGTGATCCAGGTGCCATCAGGACCTGCCTCATGGTTTGCAGCACAGGCCTGTATCACCTGTGCAAAGTCCTGGTTCAGGCTGACATGAAAACCGGTACGTTGCCGGAAGCGCTTCATCGAGCGGCTCTGGTGCAATGACTCGGGGGTAAATACGGCACGCGGGTCAGGGCTCCACCATAAGGGGGGAGTATCGTCCGCAAACCAGGGAAAAATGCCTTGCCGGTAAGCATTGAGCAGGCGATCGGGGTGTAGATCACCACCGATCGCCAGCAGTCCGTTTGGCTCACGCAAAGCGAGTTCCGGACGAGGAAAGCTAAACTCATTTTCCGCTAAGCGGAACATCGGCCTGATAGTTCCTAGGCTTTGGTCAACGCATCAAGATAACGTTCCGCATCCAGGGCAGCCATACAGCCTGTTCCGGCCGAAGTAATCGCCTGACGGTAAACATGATCCATGACATCGCCAGCAGCAAAAACGCCAGGTACGCTGGTCGCGGTGGCGTTGCCGGTCAGGCCTGAGCTCACCACAATGTAGCCGTCATGCATCTCGAGCTGACCTTCAAAAATACCAGTATTGGGCTGATGGCCGATAGCGATAAAGCAACCCATGACCGCCAATTCAGACAAGCTGCCATCCTGAGTATCTTTGACGCGCACGCCAGTCACACCGCTGTCGTCGCCGAGAACTTCATCAAGGGTCTTGTTTAGGTGCAAGGTCACATTACCACTGGCCGCTTTTTCCATCAGTCGATCGACCAGGATTTTTTCGGCGCGGAACTCTTCGCGACGATGAATAACATGAACTTCACTGGCAATATTGGCCAGGTAGAGCGCTTCCTCTACCGCGGTGTTACCACCACCGACAACGCAAACCTTCTGATTGCGGTAGAAAAAACCATCACAAGTCGCACAGGCAGAAACCCCTTTGCCCATAAAGGCTTCTTCGGAGTCCAGACCAAGGTACTTGGCTGAGGCACCCGTTGAAATCACGACCGCGTCAGCCGTGAACTCATTGCTGTCACCGAAGAGTCGGAACGGCTTAGTGCTAAAATCAACCTTGTTGATGTGATCGAACACGATTTCAGTATTAAACTTTTCCGCGTGCTGCTGCATGCGCACCATCAGATCCGGACCCGTCAGGCCTTCAGCGTCGCCGGGCCAGTTTTCCACATCTGTGGTGGTAGTCAGCTGACCGCCTTGCTGCATACCGGTGACCATGACCGGATTTAAATTTGCGCGCGCAGCATAAACGGCTGCGGTATAGCCGGCCGGACCAGAACCCAGAATGAGAAGGCGGCAATGTTTGGCGTCTGCCATAATCGATGTACTCCGTTATTATTTAATTTATTCGCGACATGCTTACATACATAGGGGTCGATTGTATGGATTACAACAGCCGCAAACAAGAGACCCGCAAACATTGTGCGGGTCTACAGGTGTAACTATTTACTGGCAGGGGGAATTAGCCGCGAATAGCGTCAGACGGGTCCTGATACTCCAGACCAAGCTTCTCGCCTAAATCGTCATGCACAGCCTTGTAGGTGATTTTACCTTTGTGCATGTTCAAGCCGTCGCGCAGGTGCTCGTTGCTTTCCATCGCTGCTAAACCATGGTTCGCCAGCGCCAGACCAAACGGTAAGGTTGCGTTATTTAAGGCGATGGTTGAAGTACGGGCCACACCACCTGGCATGTTCGCAACACAGTAATGCACGATGTCATCAACGATGTAGGTAGGTTCCTGATGCGTGGTTGCTTTCGAGGTTTCAAAACAGCCACCCTGGTCAATCGCGACATCAACAACAACCGAGCCCGGTTTCATGTTTTTCAGGTGGTCACGGGTTAACAACTTAGGTGCCGCAGCGCCTGGAATCAACACCGCACCAACCACTAAGTCAGCCTGACGTGAGAAGTGATCAATGGCATCAACAGTGGAATAGATGGTTTTCACGCGACCCGCAAAAATATCATCCAACTGACGCAAACGTGGGAGTGAACGATCCAGAATCGTTACTTCAGCGCCCATACCTACAGCCATTTTTGCTGCCTGAGTACCGACCACACCACCACCGATGACCAGAACTTTACCTGGCTCAACACCAGGTACGCCACCGAGCAATACGCCGCTACCGCCGTTTACTTTTTCAAGGTTGTGCGCACCAGCCTGAATCGACATACGGCCAGCAACTTCGCTCATTGGGGCTAACAGGGGCAGACCGCCGTTACGGTCAGTTACAGTTTCATAGGCAATCGCAGTCACGCCAGATTTCGCCAACAACTCAGTTTGTGTTGGATCTGGTGCCAGGTGCAAATAGGTGTACAGGATTTGACCTTCACGCAGTTGCATACATTCGTTCGGCTGCGGCTCTTTGACTTTAATGATCATATCGGCTTTGGCAAAGATTTCAGCTGGGTCGGAAACGATGGTCGCGCCGGCCAGTTCGTAATCTTCGTTGGTAAAACCAATTGCCGCACCACCGTTATTTTCCACCATCACATCGTGGCCGTGTGCTACATATTCACGCACAGCTGCAGGCGTGAGGCCAATACGGTATTCGTGGTTTTTAATCTCTTTAGGTACACCAATTAACATGGACTGCTTCCCATCTAAGTTGTCAATGAAACATGAGGATTTACGGCGGCAATTATAGGCGAACTTTGTGGTTTGTTTCGTACTTTTTTTACTATAGTTTTCAGTCTATAATATGGTCAAACCTATAAAGAATAGTGAAAAATAATGTTTTCAGCTGAAGAACCCGTCGAAATCACTATTGACAGAATTGACCGTAAAATACTACGTCTACTACAGGAAGAAGGGCGCCTCAGTAACGTTGCCACAGCACGCCGGGTGGGCCTGAGTCCCACGGCTTGTAGCGAGCGTATTCGCAAGCTTGAAAAAGAGGGTGTGATTGAAGGTTACCATGCGCGCATCAACCCAGCTAAGCTGGGCGCGAACCTGATGGTATTCGTTGAAATCACGCTAACCCGCACCTCGTCAGACTCGTTTGCGGAATTCAGTGATGCGGTGCAGAAAACACCTGAAATTCTTGAGTGTCATTTGGTCGCAGGGGACTTTGATTTCCTGATTAAAGCCCGGGTCCCGGACATGCCTTCCTATCGAAAATTACTGGGTGAAACCTTGCTGATGATGCCGGGCGTGAACGAGTCCCGTACCTATGTGGTGATGGAAGAAGTGAAAAACGAAAATAAAGTTCTGATAAAAGGTTAGCAAAGAGGTCGTAAAACAGCTGAATCTCTTGCGCTGACAAGCTACACTAGCTAATAAAGAACGACGGTTCTTCGATAAGAATAAACGCTAACAGGGAACAACAATGATGAACACGGCAGTGGTGCTCAAACAACCGCAGGCGCAATCATGAGCGGTGCACAACGCGTACTCGAAGTAGGCCTGATTTTATGTGGTGCCTTTGCGATATTTCTTTTTCTGGCCTTAGTCAGCTTTAATCCGGCAGATCCCAGTTGGTCACAAACCGGCTATCAAGGCACGATTGAGAATGCTGCCGGCGCCATCGGTGCCTGGTTCGCCGATGCGTTATTGTTTTCCTTTGGCTTTGTTGCCTATCTGATCCCTTTTGGTTTGGCTGGACTGGGTTATGTGATGTTCCGCCAACCCCATCGTCTGGTAGAACTCGATTACCTGGCGCTTGGCCTGCGCTTAATTGGCTTGATTCTGACCTTGGTCGGCGCAGCCGCGCTGGCATCACTGAATTTCTCAGAGCTTTATTCGTTTTCCGCAGGTGGCGTTGTCGGCGACGTGATTAGTAGCTCGTTATTGCCTTATTTTAATCTGATTGGCACCACCTTACTGCTGCTGACCTTTCTGTGCACCGGCTTGACACTGGTGACCGGCATTTCCTGGGTTTGGCTGGCTGACAAACTCGGTGAACTGGCAATACGCGGGACGTTATGGCTGGTTGAGCGCAGCAAAGAGCTGCTTCAGCGGTTTCGTACTTCGTCAAACTCAGAGCCCCGGGAGCGTAAGAAAAAGCGCCGTAAGGTGAAACCACTCCCGACCGTTGACGAAGAAGAGGCGGATGCGCTGTTCGAGCGCCGTGAACCAGAACTCGATCTGGATATTACCTTAACCAGTGATGACGATGATGAACCGGATCTAGGCTTATTTGGCGCGGCCGAGAAGAAGTCGATGAAAATCGCGCGTTCCGACGAAAAGCCAGCGGCGCAGATTAATGCCGAAGAACGGCAGCAGGTGGAAGAAGAACATGAGGCCGAGGAACACTCAGCTGCCGCTGACGCGATTGATCCGCTGCCTTCAATTGCCCTGCTGGATAAGCCAGCAAAGACGGGCAATCCTTTAACGCCAGAGGAACTGGAGCAAATCAGTCAGACCGTTGAGGCGGTCCTGCAGGACTTCGGTGTCGAGGTGAAAGTTGCTAACGTGCAGCCAGGCCCGGTGATTACCCGCTTCGAACTCGATCTAGCGCCAGGTGTGAAGGTCTCCAAAATCTCCAACCTGGATAAAGACATTGCCCGCTCGCTGTCAGCCATCTCCGTGCGCGTGGTCGAAGTCATCCCCGGAAAGTCTTATGTAGGGCTGGAGCTGCCGAATAAAAGCCGTGAGACCGTATTTTTCAGCGATGTGATTAGCTGTGACGCCTTCCAGCAGAACCCGTCGCCTTTAACCATGGTACTTGGTAAAGGGATTGCTGGTCAGCCGGTGGTGGTGGATTTGGCGAAAATGCCCCACCTGTTGGTGGCAGGAACGACCGGCTCGGGTAAATCTGTGGGCGTTAATGTCATGATTTTAAGCCTGCTTTATAAAAGCACCCCCGAGCAGGTACGGCTGATTATGATTGATCCTAAAATGCTGGAACTTTCGGTGTATGAAGGGATCCCGCATCTGTTGACTGAAGTGGTAACCGACATGAAAGACGCGGCCAACGCTTTGCGGTGGTGTGTTGGCGAAATGGAACGCCGTTACAAACTGATGTCGGCACTGGGCGTACGTAATTTGAAAGGCTATAACGTCAAAGTGGAAGATGCAGCCGCAGCGGGTGAGCCGCTACGCGATCCATTATGGAAGCCCGGCGATTCCATGGACGAGATGCCACCGGTGTTGGAAACACTGCCGAGCATCGTGGTGGTGATTGACGAGTTTGCCGACATGATGATGATTGTCGGCAAAAAAGTTGAAGAGCTGATTGCCCGGATCGCGCAGAAAGCGCGGGCCGCTGGGATTCACTTAATTCTGGCTACTCAGCGCCCGTCGGTTGACGTTATCACGGGTCTGATTAAAGCAAACATTCCGACCCGAATCGCGTTTCAGGTGCAATCAAAAATTGACTCGCGCACCATATTGGACCAACCCGGTGCCGACCAGTTATTAGGGCAGGGTGATATGCTCTATCTGCCTCCGGGAAGCGGCGTACCGACGCGTGTGCATGGTGCCTTTATTGATGATCATGAAGTGCATGCGGTGGTGGCAGACTGGAAGCGTCGCGGCAAACCCAACTATCTGGAAGAGATCCTCAGTGGCGATCAAAGTGACGATGCTTTGTTACCCGGCGAGAGCGCGGGTGACGACGACGGTGAAAGTGATCCCCTCTATGATGAAGCGGTCGCCTTTGTTACTGAGACCCAACGGGTGTCGGTCTCGAGTGTTCAGCGAAAATTCCGTATTGGTTACAATCGCGCTGCGCGCATCGTTGAACAAATGGAAGTTAGCGGTGTCGTTAGTAGTGCAGCAAGTAATGGTCAGCGCGATGTACTTGCGCCACGGCCACCACGCGATTAAGGGAAAACAACGATGAAGTTTTTAACCAGCGCCGTAGTAGCGTCCACGCTACTTTTGGGCTTTGCCAGCGTATCGGCCAGCGAGGCCAAATTCGAGTTACAACAGCGGCTGGCACCTGTCAGCACGTTACAGGCAGACTTTGTCCAGCAGGTTATCGACCCGCAGGGCGAGTTAGTCCAAGAACTACAGGGACGTCTGGCAATGGCCCGTCCTAATAAATTTTTCTGGCAAAGCGATGCTCCCAATGAATTAGTGCTGGTAGCGGACGGTACCACCCTCTATTACTTTGATCCCTTTGTCGAGCAGGTTACCGTTGCTGAACAGCAAGCTTCGGCCACGCAAAGTCCGTTCCTGTTACTGTTAGATGGTGAAACCACGGCCTGGGCTGATTATGAGGTAGAGGTTGAAGGAAACAGCTATCAACTGGAGCCGAATGCCGAGGCTGAGAGTCAGCAAAGTCTGCAAATTAACTTCACTGATGAGACGCTGAACGAAGTGATTTTGGATGATGGGCAAGGGCAGCTGACGCGTATTGTGTTAAGCAATGTAAAAACTAACTCAGCCCTGGCGGGAGCCACTTTCGAGTTTGAGATCCCCCCCGGCGCGGCGGTGGATGACCAACGAGGCGATAACGAGTAAGCGTAGTGGCCAAGAACCAAAGTTTCGATTTCGCAGCCGATTTTCGGCCACTTGCGGCACGCATGCGGCCGCTGACCCTGGCGGACTACGTTGGCCAGAGCCATTTATTGGGGTCTGGTAAACCGCTGCGCGATGCCATTCAAAACGGGCAGTTGCATTCCATGATTTTGTGGGGGCCGCCTGGCACCGGAAAAACCACGCTGGCGGAAATCATTGCGCAAACGGGTGCTGCCGAGCTCGAACGTATTAGTGCGGTGACCTCAGGGGTCAAAGAAATTCGCCAGGCCATTGCCATCGCCAAAGAACATCAGCAGCAAGGTCAACGTACCCTGTTATTTGTCGATGAGGTGCACCGATTTAATAAAAGCCAACAGGATGCTTTTTTACCCCACATCGAAGATGGCACCATTATTTTTGTCGGGGCGACCACGGAAAATCCAGCTTTTGAACTCAATGGTGCCTTGTTGTCCCGAGCGCGTGTGTATCGCCTGAAGTCACTTGAAACAGAAGACCTATCCGGTTTGTTGGAACGGGCACTGAGCGATGCCGACAAGGGGCTGGGAGCCAGACAGTTGCAGTTAACGACCGCCGCGAAAGCTTATTTGCTTGATGTGGCAGGGGGGGATGCCCGCCGCCTGCTTAATTATTTGGAAATCTGCGCTGATACTGTCACTGACGGCACCACCATTGAGCGCGATTTAATCGTCGAGGCGATTGGCGGGCGGCAGGCAGGTTTTGACAAGCAAGGCGACGTTTATTACGACCTGTTATCTGCCTTGCACAAATCTGTCCGTGGCTCCTCGGCAGATGGTGCCCTTTATTGGTATGCACGTATTCTGCAGGGCGGCGGCGACCCGCTGATTGCGGCACGACGACTTTTGGCCATTGCTTCCGAAGATATAGGTACCGCCGATCCGCGCGCCTTACAAATGGCCCTGAATGCCTGGGACACCTTTCATCGGGTGGGGCCGGCAGAAGGCGAGCGAGCGATCGCGGAAGCATTGGTGTATTGCGCGATGGCACCGAAAAGCAATGCGCTGTATCGTGCCTTCAATGCGGCGAAAAAATTAGCCGCAGATTTCCCTGACGCACCGGTTCCTCACCACTTACGCAACGCACCAACCAAGGTCCATAAGCAGGAAGGTTTCGGGGCCGGCTATCGCTACGCCCATGACTATCCGCAAGCCATTGTGCCCGGCGAGCGGTATTTGCCCGCAAGCGTAGGGCAACCGGACTTATATCAACCCAGTGATCGCGGCCTGGAAAAACAATTACGGGCGAAGCTCGAGTGGTTACAGCAGCAGGATCAAGCCAGTGACTGGCAGCGAGGCGAGGATGAGCGCTAATTTACTTGCAGTTGCCCTGGGCGGTGCTCTGGGTGCTATGGCCCGCTATGGTGTCGCGCTGGGAAGCCTGGCAATCTTCGGCAAGTCATTCCCTTTCGGCACACTTATCGTTAACATAGTAGGCTCTTTTTTACTGGCGCTTTTATTCCTTGGACAGCAACAAGGCTCGGTCTCTTCGGCCGCCTGGCTGTTTTTTGGTGTTGGTGTGTTGGGAGCATTTACCACTTTCTCGGCCTTCTCACTCGAGGTGGTCTTGCTGCTGCAAGCAGGGGAAACGCTGAAAGCGTTGGCCTATGCCAGTTTAAACGTGGTTTGTTGTATCGCTGCAGTTGCCGTGGCACTGGGGCTTAAAACTTATTTTTTATCGATTTGGAATTAGCATGTTAGACGCCAAGTTATTTCGTAGTGAACTCGCAGAAACCGCCGCTTATCTCGCCAAAACGCGGGATTTCTCGTTGGATGTTGCCAAGCTGGAACAGCTGGAGCAGCAACGTAAGGATCTCCAGGTCCGTACAGAAACTCTGCAGGCTGAGCGCAACTCGCGATCCAAAGCTATCGGTAAAGCCAAAGCTCAGGGGGAAGACATCCAACCCCTGCTGGCTGAGGTTGATGACCTTGGCAGTCAGCTGGATCAGGCGAAAGCTGATTTAGCTGAAATCCAGAGTGAGCTGCACAGTATTATTTCAGGCGTTCCCAATTTACCCGATAGTTCGGTGCCTCTGGGTAAAGATGAAGACGAAAATCAGGAAGTAAGCCGCTGGGGTGAGCCCCGCAACTTTGACTTCACACCAAAAGACCATGTGGATGTTGCCCATGCTCTTGCTCAGGGAATGGACTTTGAGCGGGGCGCAAAACTCGCTGGAGCGCGTTTCGTGGTGCTGCAAGGCGCCATTGCTCAACTGCATCGGGCTTTAGCGCAATTTATGCTGAACCTGCATGTGAATGAGCATGGCTACACCGAAGCTTATGTGCCTTATCTCGTCAACCACGATACGCTGTTTGGTACGGGGCAATTGCCGAAGTTTGGCGAGGATCTCTTTCATGTACAGGGCGCCACGGAGAGTCAGGTCCCGATGTCCCTGATCCCTACGGCGGAAGTGCCGCTCACCAACTTATGGCGCGATGAAATTGCTGATGAAACTCAGTTACCGTTGCAATATGCTGCGCATACGCCGTGTTTTCGCAGTGAGGCCGGCTCTCATGGGCGTGATACCCGCGGTCTGATCCGTCAACATCAATTTGATAAAGTCGAACTGGTGTGGCTGGTTAAACCAGAAGAATCGATGGCGACTCTGGAGACATTGACTGAAAATGCTGAGCGCGTATTACAGCTGCTCGAGCTCCCTTATCGCAAAGTGCTGCTGTGTACTGGCGATATGGGCTTTGGTGCCTGTAAGACTTACGATCTGGAGGTCTGGCTACCGACGCAGCAAACCTACCGTGAAATCAGCTCGTGCTCCAATATGGGAGACTTTCAGGCGCGCCGCATGCAGGCACGTTTTCGCCGTAAAGGCGCGAAAAAGCCAGAATTAATGCACACCCTCAACGGCTCAGGTCTGGCGGTGGGTCGGGCGCTGGTTGCGGTACTTGAAAATTATCAGCAAGCGGACGGTTCTTTGAAAGTGCCAACGGTTTTGCAGCCCTACATGGGCGGCAAGACACAACTCAGCATCTAGATACATTTGGCCGGTTTAGGCAGCCCGGCAATACGGGTTGCCTGCTTCGCCGGGCCCTTCGGGAAAAGCCGGTAGAGGTAAATACTGTTGGCTTTATCTTTACCGAGTCGCTGACCTATAGCTTTGACCAGTACGCGCATAGCCGGGCTGGTATCGAATTCCTGATAAAAATCACGGACGAACGTCACCACTTCCCAGTGAGCGTCGGTTAACTCAATCCCTTCCAGCTCAGCAATATACATCGCCAGATCCGGGCTCCACTCATCAAAGTTGGCCAGATACTCATGTTTATCTGTGGCATATTGCCGACCGTTAAACTCAAACATTGTGCAGGTTCACTTCAGGCTAAGCAAAATAGGTTACCAGTTGCGATTGTAGCGTTAACTCCACCCAACTGGCATCGTTAAGTTGCATAATAAATGCCGGGAAAGGCAGATCGGCAAGGGTACTGTTGTCAGCACGAAGCAGCTCGATTTCGGTGTGCACAGCATAACAGGTGTGCGGAAAATCGAGGAGTTCATCCGGGTTTTGCCAGAGTGTCTCAAGGGCTTGCTCGGTGACAATCAACAGGATTTGCCGGTCGTCCGTACAGCTCTGTTGCAGTAACGCTCGATCGTGCTCGGCTAAAGGCCATTGCCGTACATAAAAAACACTTTGTTCCTGCATAGGTACACTGGCGTCGATCATGGCTTAAAACCTTATCACTTTGGTACTTTGCAGCAGTTGTTGGCTGAGTTGATGGTAGCTCATGACGGCAACCTCGCAGACAAAATCAGCCCCAGTGATGCCTAGTTTGCTGAGTTCTTCGGCGACCACCACAGGTGGGGGACAGTCGTAAAGATCAAGCAGCGCATAGCGTTTCTGCAAAGAACGCTGCTGCCGGCTGACATCATGATTATGGCGTAAATGTGCGACAGCATCTCCGAGCAATACCAGTTGTGGGTTGAGCTCAAGCGTTGCCAGTGCCAGCAGCATATCCTGGCCATGCCAGCTGTCGATCGCTGCCGGAGGATGAGTCTGTACGATAAAAGTGGTCATCAGAATTGCACCACGCGTTCTGCTTTTGCTGTCGCCATACTGAATTCCGTCAGTCCACCCAGCTCATAAGCTTGATGCAGCTGCTCCGGCTGGAGCTGATAATCGTTCTCGACCACGGTCGAGCAGACCACCAGTGGGAATCCATGTTGTTGACTCAGCCGCACCCAGTCTGCAGCGACAGGTGTCAAGGTGCCGTCCTCCTGCAGTTGCGCATGCAGCACACCGGCCTGATAGAAGAACACATGATGAATGCGATGGCCTAACGCAAGCGCAGCCTGCGCGTAGTGAAACGCTAACAGGCTGCGAGCAGAGGTTGTAGCTGCGGTGGTTAAAGGTGCCGCATGCACCGAGATAACAATATCAGTCACGAGAACTTATTCGTCGCCACCGAAGGCCATCAGAATGTTCAACAAGCTGACGAAGATGTTATAAATCGAGACGTACAAGGTCACCGTGGCCAATACATAGTTACGCTCACCGCCGCGAACAATGGCGCTGGTTTGCATCAGGATTGCGCCTGCTGAGAACAGGATAAAGAGTCCAGACAGGGCCAGTCCCAGTATCGGCATGTTCAGGAACAGATTCGCGATAAACAGCGCAATGATGACGAAGAAACCCGCAACCATCATGCCGCCAAGGAACGACATATCTTTCTTGGTGGTCAGCACATACGCTGATAACGAGAAGAAGATAAGTGCAGTGCCGCCCAGAGCGGTCATAATAATTTCAGCACCCTGCGGACCAATTGCACTAATCATGCCGAGAATCGGACCTAAGGTGTAGCCCATAAAGCCAGTCAGAGCGAACGTAGAAAGCAGGCCCCAGGCGCTGTCAGAGGTTTTATGCACCAGGAACAACAAGCCGTAAAAGCCGACCAGAGTAATAATAAGGCCCGGGTGAGGCAAATTCATGCTTGCTGACAAGAATGCGGTGAACGCACTAAAAGCCAGTGTGAGACCCAGCAACATATAGGTGTTGCGTAAAACTTTGTTGGTTTGTATAACCGACTCACCGCGGCGTGCGGTCGAAACGTGAGCTTGGTTGTTCATGGCATTCTCCAATAATAAATAACTGTTCCCAGTGTATCCCAAAAGTGGGGGTAAGTAGCAATGCTTTCAAGGGATATTTGTTGCTAATTGTATAAAATGACAGCAAACGATCTCTGACAGTTAAATTTTTACTTTACAACCGCGTTAGGGGTCTTTATCATTCGCTTCGTCTTGAGGCACACAGCCTTTCGACATCGGAGAGATGGCAGAGTCCGGTTGAATGCACCTGACTTGAAATCAGGCGTGGGTTCATACCCACCGGGGGTTCGAATCCCTCTCTCTCCGCCAATTTCCCGAAAGCCCGCTACTTGTTAGCGGGCTTTTTTGTTGCCCCTTCCAGATCTGGTCCTACCTGTTTATACTGCCTAGAAACAAAAGCCAATAAACCAAACTAGATGAGTCTGTTATGGAAAATTTTGACGCTATTCTTGCCCAGATCAGTCCCGCCCCAGAGCAACACGTGCAACTTCCCGAGGGTTGGGGCCAGGGCCGCGCACTGTTCGGTGGCCTGACCGCAGCCATTGCCTGGCAGCACGGTGAGGCAGGTGCTGCCGAGGATCAGCAGTTGCGAGCGATGACGGTATCTTTCGTGGCGCCGGTACTTAGCGGTTCAGCACAGTTGTACCGCCGGGTTCTACGAAAGGGCAAAAATGTCACGCAAATCGCCGTCGAGATAAAGCAAGAGGGTGAGGTGGTGTTGTCCTCTTTATTGACGTATGGCCGCGCCAGGCCTTCTGTGGTCCAGGTAACCGACACCCCCGATCCGCATGAATTGCCAGTTGAGAAAGGTTTAAGTTTCCCGCAAGGACAAGGTGTGCCGGAATTCACTCGCGCCTTTGATTATCGGGTAACCCTGGGAGGGCTGCCATTTTGCGGTAGCAAAAGTCGCGAGTTTGGTGGCTACATGCGCTTTAGAGAGCTGGATACACCTATCACCATAGGGTTGTTATTAGGGCTTGTCGATGCCTGGCCACCAGCCTTGTTAACGCACCTGACTGAGCTGGCACCGGCCAGTTCCTTAACCTGGACCATTGAATTTCCGAGTGAATTACCACAGCGCTCCACCGCAGCCTGGTGGCATTATGTGGCGACAATAGATTACGCCGCTGATGGTTACGGCCACACGCACGCGCATATCTGGGATGAAAATGGGCAAATGGTCGCTATCAGCCGTCAGACGGTGACAGTTTTTGCCTGAATTTTAGTCAGTTTTGGCTCGCGGCCAAGGATCATACCTATCATTTGAAGTGACCTATGGGCTCAAAACATCTAAAAAATGTCATTGTTCGAGTAATTTAACAAAAAACACATAATTGTAGTTGCGCATCCTAAAAGTTCGGGGCATACCTTGAATGACACTAAAATAGGTTTAGTGGTATAGCCGAAATCTTTCGGAACTTTGGGATAAGGAAACTCACATGACTCAGTTCATCGTGGCAGTCCCTTCGGAACTCATCAGCCAAGGCATGACCAATGTTTTGGCGGCAATGGAATCGCAGTTTAAAGTGGTCGCGGTTGTTTTTAATCATCAGCAATTGCGTGAGGCTATTCAAAATTCACCTTATGCAACAGTCATTCTCGGCAGTAGTTTGTGTGGCGACGGGACAATAGAGGTGTGGCGTCGCCTGCAACGACGCTATAGCGATATTCAGTTGTTACTCTGGGCGGCGCGGTTTCAGGATGTACTGGACTTTCAATGTAATCTCGAACGGGTCGATGGCTTTTTATTGGCGTCGGCGACACTGGCCGAGTTCAAACAGGCCTGCACGACCCTGAGCCGCGGTCGTATGTATGTGGCGGCGAGCGTGGCTGAATACCTGGCCAAGAATCCGGCCCGGCAAAAGCAGACAGTGTTGCTTACCTGTTTAAGCAAGCGCGAAATCCAGGTGGCACAAATGATCGGGCAGGGTAAGCGGGTCGGTGAGATTGCTCGATTGCTCAATATCAGTAGTAAAACAGTAAATACCTTTCGTTACCGGATTTTTGATAAACTGCAGTTATCCGGGGACGTAGCTTTAACCCATTTGGCCATTCAAACGGGTCTCGTCGAAATTGAACCAAAGGTAACCATTGTTTTAAATGAAGAAATCGAGGGAGCCATTTAACGCAAAGCAATTTTTGCGGAGTCTGACTCATCAGCCAGGCGTTTATCGCATGTTCGATGAGTCAGGCGATATCATTTATGTTGGCAAAGCCAAAGATCTGCGTAAGCGCGTTGGCAGTTACTTTCGCGCGCAAGTCGATAGCCCAAAAACGCAGACACTGGTGAAACAGATCGCTCATATCGATGTGACGGTGACCAATACCGAAGCTGAAGCATTGATCCTGGAAAATAATTTCATCAAAAAATATCGGCCACGCTACAACGTATTGTTGCGCGACGATAAATCCTATCCTTATATTTTAATTAGCGATCATCAGCACCCACGTCTGGCATTTCATCGCGGCACCCGTCGGGAAAAGGGACGCTATTTCGGACCCTTTCCCAATGGTGTTGCCGTGCGCAATAGCTTGCGCTTGCTGCAAAAACTGTTTCCCGTGCGGCAATGCGACGATTCCTATTATCGGGCGCGCAGCCGGCCGTGTCTGCAGTACCAACTGAAACGTTGTCTGGCTCCCTGTGTTGAAGGCTATTGTTCTGATGAGGAATACAATGAGCAGGTCGAGCTGGCGACGTCATTTTTGCAAGGTAAAAACCAGCAGGTGATTGATCGTCTGGTAATAAAGATGGAAGACGCCAGTGGTGATTTAGAGTTTGAACGGGCCGCAGGCTATCGGGATCAGATCGGCGCACTACGGCAAATTCAGGAGCGTAACGCAGTCACCGGCAACCAGCAGGAGCTGGATGTGATTGGTTATGCGCGACAAGGTGGGATTGCTGCGGTGCACCTACTGTTTGTTCGCGATGGCGCGGTGCAGGGCAGTCGCAGCTATTTTCCTAAAGTACCGCACAATACCGAAGACAGTGAAGTATTGCTGGCTTTCTTATTGCAATTTTACCTCAATGATCAGGTTGAGCGTCGCTTACCGCGAGAAATTATCTTACCTGAGCAAAATGCTGCAAATGTGTTGGATCCCGAGCAAGAACTGGCCGCACTGGAGCAGGCACTGGCACAAAAGATCCGGATGACTCACAATGTCCGCGGTGAACGCCGCCAGTATCAGGTGCTGGCTCAGAAGAATGCGTTAAATGCGCTGGAAAGCAAGTCACACCAGGCCAGTACCATGATGATGCGCACCCAGGCGCTGGAGCAGGTGCTTGATTTCGGTCGCCCGATCACGCGCATGGAGTGTTTCGACATCAGCCATACGATGGGCCAGGAAACGGTTGCCTCCTGCGTGGTATTTGATCAGCAAGGGCCAAAGAAAAGCGATTATCGCCGCTACAATATTAAAGGGATCACGCCAGGGGATGACTACGCCGCGATGGCGCAGGCCTTACAGCGCCGGTTTGACCCCGTCAAAAACGCCAAAATTGACGCAGCCCCGATGCCTGATATTCTCTTTATTGACGGTGGTAAAGGGCAATTAAGTCAGGCCGAGAACTACTTTTCCGACTGGTCAAACTCAGTGGGGAAGGCCACACCACTGTTAATCGGTGTCGCCAAAGGCGAATCGCGCAAACCCGGGCTGGAGACACTGATCCTGGCCGGCAGTCACGCCACCATCCCGTTATCCGCTGACGCACCGGCGTTGCACCTGGTGCAACATATCCGCGATGAGTCACATCGATTCGCAATTACCGGCCACCGCCAACGTCGGGCTAAGGTCAGACGCACCTCCAGACTCGAGGACATTCCGGGGATAGGTGCTAAACGCCGGCAACGGTTATTACAAAATCTTGGTGGATTACAACAGGTGAAACAGGCTAGTATTGACCAACTTGCAGCAGTGCCCGGCGTCAGTCGAGATTTAGCTGAAACCATCTATCACGCGTTTCGTGACGAATAAAGGACCAACAGTTCGTATGTGGAATATTCCAAACCTGCTGACCAGCTTCCGAATGCTTTTAATCCCTGTATTTCTTGGGATTTACTACTTACCAGGCAGCGATGCAAATTTCTGGGCGGCTTTTGTGTTTGCCCTGGCAGCAATTACCGATGCTCTGGATGGCTATGTCGCCCGTAAATTTAATCAATTTACCAAGTTCGGAGCATTTTTGGATCCAGTGGCCGATAAAGTCATGGTTGCAGCATCCCTTGTGGTGGTGGTGGAAACCTATGCGACCTGGTGGATCAGCATCCCGGCATTGGCCATTATCAGTCGTGAGCTGGTGGTATCCGCGCTGCGCGAATGGATGGCGCAGATCGGACGTCAGGAACACGTCAAGGTGTCCAATTTAGGCAAAATCAAAACCATTGCCCAAATGACGGCGATCGGGGGTTTAATTTGGGAAGCCAATACCTTCGTGGTGGTGACCGCCACATTATTGTTGTACATCGCTTTTGTGCTGACCTTGTGGTCAATGTGGGAGTACCTGCGTGCGGCCTGGTCAGATTTAAGCCAAGTGGATTAAAAATAAGCAAACAAACGGTTTAATGGCAAAAAATCGTTGACCTTGCCGAAATAGGCAGTAGAATGCGTCGGCACTGGATGCGGGAATAGCTCAGCTGGTAGAGCACAACCTTGCCAAGGTTGGGGTCGCGAGTTCGAATCTCGTTTCCCGCTCCAAATTCGATGGCGGGATGGCAGAATGGCTATGCAGCGGATTGCAAATCCGTGGATCTCGGTTCGACTCCGGGTCCCGCCTCCATCGAATAACCTCAGGTAGTACCTCTGTATGCCCGGGTGGTGAAATTGGTAGACACAAGGGATTTAAAATCCCTCGCTGGTAACAGCGTGCCGGTTCAAGTCCGGCCCCGGGCACCACCTCCTTAACGCAGTTTAATTCCCCTTTGAATTCACTCATGTACACGCACTTACATAGTCGTTACTATTCACCCATGTGGTTAATGTAAGGTGATAATCAATGGGCGTATTGGCGTGGTTCGGTAAAAAGATAGCGAAGTATTTGCAGCAGCCCAGTAGCGGACTTCCTAATCCTCCGACATCCGCTTTTAACGTCCTGGAACAAGCCATTGAGGTTGGCGACGTATTGCTGGTCGATGGTAATAGTCGTATCGCCACTGCAATTAAATACCTCACTCAGTCCACTTGGTCACATGCGACTTTATGTGTAGCGAAGAACAATGACGAAGGGGTGATGCTTTTAGAAGCAGATGTGATTGAAGGTGTACGACTGGTGCCGCTGTCTTTTTATCAATCCGTGCATACCCGAATCTGTCGGCCGATAGGCATACGACCTGAGGATATGAAGAAAGCAGTTGAATTTGCAAAGAGTAGGCTTGGTCATCAGTATGATACAGGGCACATTCTGGATTTAGCCCGCTATTTAATTCGAACTCCTCCTGTGCCAGTCGAATGGCGCCGTAGCTTGTTGACCTTTGGTAGTGGCGATCCAACCAAAGCCATTTGTTCCTCGCTAATTGCCCAAGCGTTTCAATCGATTCATTATCCGATCTTGCCGGAAGTCCTGCGCCAAAAGTTAATTAAACGCCATCACAGCCAATATGTGCCAGGGGATTTCGACATCTCGCCGTATTTTGCAATTGTCAAACCGAGCCTAAAAGAGCAGTTTGACCCTTACCAACTGCAATGGCATGAACCAAGCGCAGATCCGTAACGGATAACTCCGAAATTGCTGTGCGGAATCACCGAAATACGCCGCATTTTTTAAGTCTGTCTCATTTTATTTCTTCAGTCTGCTTGATTTGCCGCTCGCTCAGCTCCATAGTTTAGTCATCTGAAACATTTCGAGTCTGAAGCTACCGTGTTCATTCGTCTGTTAGTCCTGTTTACGCTGGTCAGTATTGGCGATACCTTTACTGTAGTTGGCGCAGCCGGCGATGATCGTGGCTATCAAACAACCACAAATCTTTCCCTTGCTGCATTACCCGTCGTTTCCGATGAAACCGACAGTGATGACGACACTTGCGTTACCGTACCGGCAGCAGTTACCCCTGTATTGCCAAGCGAGCAAACACACCGTCTTGCTGACCTTTTCACAGTTGCCAGCCACCTCGTCCCGCAACCACGTGCACCTCCTTACACCGCTTAATAAAACCTGATTCATCTTTTTGTTTTCACTTTATTAAGGGGCTTATCATGTCCGAATTCCATTCTATGGTGTGGCAGACCACACCTGCTGTGCTGCGTTTAGCTGATGCTGCAGCTGTAAAAAATGACAAACTCGACTGGCACGCGCCGGCGCTGTCGGTGCTGGAGAACTTTACTATCAGTCGACCGTTAGTGATGAAAGGCTCGCTTCGACTACCCGACGTGGAAGAAGCTTTTGCCAGCTCCTCAGCTCGCTATGCCTGCGTTATCGACAATGATGATGCGGTGATCGGTGTGTTACTGGCGCGTGACCTGCATAGTCGCCAAAGTGGGGCACTCTCTAACTTATTACAATTGCCCTGGGGGCAGCTCGAAGCGCGTTTTCTGATGCAACCCCTGCAACGCATGCCAACCCTGACCATGGCTCAGATCGAGCGCGCCCGAATCGGCGATATAGCCGCGACCATGCAAGCGGCGAGTCGTGATTTTGTCATCGTTACCGAGCAGGACCGGGTGATAGGCTTAGTGGCGGCCTTAAAAATACTGGAACGCACAGGCGAATCCGTTCGTCTTTATCCGCGGGCGACGACCTTTGCTGAGGTTTTTAGTGCTTTGAAACACCCTGAAATTACCGATAGTTAGACTTGTTGGAAAGCCAGCAGCCCTGTACATTAAGAGCAGTAAAGCAGATGCCGAGGTAGCGTGATGACCGAAAATGCATGGATGAATAGTGGAACTCTGTTAATTGTCGCACAGTGGCTGCTGGGCTTGTTTGTATTGCTGCTCATCATCGGCCTGATTTCCATTGCGGTGATGTATGTGGTGGATAAGACCCAAACCAAACATACGATACGACGCAATTTTCCTGTGGTGGGCCGCTTCCGTTATATTTTCGAGAATCTTGGTGAGTTTTTCCGGCAGTACTTTTTTGCCATGGACCGCGAAGAGATGCCGTTTAACCGGGCGCAACGCAGTTGGGTTTACCGTGCAGCGAAGAATGCTGACCGAACCCTTGCCTTCGGCTCAACCCGAGATTTAACCAAAAGCGGTACCATCATTTTTGCCAACTCACCTTATCCTCGCCAGACGGAGGAGAAAACCCAGCCGCAACCGGTAAGAATTGGACCCAACTGTGAGCATCCTTATGAACCTGTTTCGTATTTCCATATCTCCGGGATGAGCTACGGTTCTTTATCACCCGTGGCCGTGCGGGCGCTGTCTAAAGGGGCGAAATTAGCCGGATGCTGGATGAACACCGGCGAGGGTGGTCTCAGCCCTTATCATCTGGAAGGCGAGTGCGATATTGTGTTCCAGATTGGAACAGCGAAGTACGGTGTGCGTAATCAGGATGGCACACTGAATGAATTACGTTTAAAGGAACTCGGTGAGCATAAACTGATTAAAATGTTCGAGCTAAAGCTCAGCCAGGGCGCGAAACCGGGTAAGGGCGGCATTCTGCCAGCGCTTAAGGTGAACAAAGAAATTGCCGAAATTCGAGGCATTCCTGAAGGTAAAGACTCGATCAGCCCGAATCGTCATCCGGAAATAAAAACCGATGATGACTTGCTCGATATGCTCGATAAAATCCGGGGCATCACCGGCAAGCCGGTTGGCATTAAATTTGTGATGGGCGACCCCAGTTGGATTGACGAATTGATTCAGACCATTCAACGGCGGGGGATCGAATCAGCACCAGATTTTATCACGCTCGACAGTGCCGATGGCGGCACCGGCGCGGCCCCACAGCCGCTGATGGATTATGTCGGTTTGAAGTTGTCCGAAAGCCTGCCGTTGCTGGTTGATAAATTAATCGCGGCCGGCCTGAAAGAACGGATTCGGGTGGTTGCCTCTGGCAAGATGATATCACCTGCCGATGTTGCCTGGGCCATCGCTATAGGCGCAGACTTTGTGGTTTCGGCCCGCGGTTTTATGTTCTCGATAGGTTGCATTCAAGCGATGCAGTGTAATAAAAACACCTGTCCAACCGGGGTCACGACCCACGATAAGAAGCTGCAAAAAGGTCTCGACCCGGAAGAAAAGTCAGTACGGGTAGCGAACTATCACAAATACCTTGAATACGGGGTGAATATCATTGCCCACTCCTGCGGTGTCTCTGATCCACGTCAGTTAAACCGTCGCCATGGCCGTATTGTCACGCATACCGGGGACAGTGTCAGTCTGGCTGAGCGCTACCCGCCGCAAGCGCCGAGGTAACGTCTTCGCTCATGTTTAAACAGTACTTTCGGTTATTGCAGAGTCATCCGCGGTTCTTGCTGTTTGGTTTTCTGGCGACTTTTTTTTCAAGCTTTGGGCAAACCTTTCTGTTGGGGCTTTTTACCGATGCGTTTCGCAGTGCGAATGATCTGAGTCACGGTGAGTATGGCGCCATTTATGCCGGTGCAACCTTTTTCGGCGGGCTGCTGCTGATGCGTATCGGTAAGCAGCTGGATACCGTCAGCCTGGCGCATTTCACGACATTTACCTTCATCGGCATTGCGCTCTCGGCGTTGCTCATCACCTGGCCCATCCACCTGCTCACATTGTTTCTGGGGCTTGCGGGCTTGCGTTTGTTTGGGCAAGGCTTTATGGGTCACATTGCCATGACCAGCATGGGTCGTTACTTTACCGAGCAACGGGGTAAAGCTGTCGCTTTTGCAGGAATGGGTTTTCCTTTAGGGGAGCTGGTTTTGCCGCTGCTGATTGTCAGCTTGCTGGCGGTTACGGGCTGGCAACAGACCTGGTGGCTGTTCGCTTTGCTGCTTATTTGTGGCTTACCGCTAATGCTCTGGTTGCAGGCGCATAAGCCAAAAGAAATTGCTGCGCCTGTCGTGGATCACAGTGAGGAAGCGCTGCAGATTGGCCTAAGGCAACGTGATCTGCTGCGCCAGCGAAGATTCTGGGTAGTGTTACCGGCATTGCTAGGGCTACCTTTTGTGGTCACTGCATTACTGCTGAATCAGCTCTGGCTGGCCGGACAGCAAAGCTGGTCGGTTGCGGCGACAGCAGGTGCGATCATGTTGTTTTCACTCAGTCGGGTAACGGTTTCTGTGTTTGCGGGTGACTGGATCGATCGGCTTGGCTCGCGTCGCTTTATCGGTTTAAATATTGTACCGGTTATTTTGGGAACTTTACTGCTGGCGGCGAATTTCGGCGTCTGGTCCTGGTGGGCCTTTCTTGGCTTGGCAGGTGTCAGTGCCGGTATTAACTCCGCGTTGTCAGGAACGTTGTGGGCCGAGCTGTATGGCACCCGCTACCTGGCCACTGTGCGGGCCCTGGTGCATGCCATGATGGTTTTTGCCACCGCGCTGGCACCTTTTTTAATGGGCACCCTGATAGACAGCGGTTGGTCGCCAACAGCCATTATGCTGATGTTTAGTAGCATCCTGATAGTTGCCTGGTTAAACGCCCGACGTCTGGTGGATTGAGGCAATGCTTTGCTGCACGCGATTGCTTAACCACTTGCTAAAAGCAACCACAGCCACAGGGTGGCGTTCACGTGCTTTTAAGCAGGTAAAGACACCGGTTTTCGCACTGACTGCAGCATCGGCTTGCACCGACCACTTGGCAAACTGAGGGTGCTGGGCGTAGAGAGTATTGATCAGGCTAAAACCTGGAAAGCTGCTGAGTAAGTCCAGACCAATACTGGCTTTTGCAACTGCATGTAAAGGATAAGCCTGGCTCAGTGATTTGTGTTGCTTGCAGAACAGTTGCCAGGCCTCACTCGAAGGATTGATGTACCAGCTTGCAGGGGTTGCGCTGCCATCAGCAGGTGACTGAATCGCACTAAAGGTTGGCTGATACAGGAGTTCTTGCTGTAAACTGCGGTCCTTAAGTTTACCGCTAAGCACAGCCACATCAATCCGGCCGTGTTGCAGCGCCTGACTGGTTCTGGGCAGTTGTAGATCATGCTCGTCTTCGGCATAGGTATCGACCTGAACCCGAATATGCGGATAGATGGCGTTAAAGTCTGCCAGCCGCGGTGCCAGCCACCAGCGTAAAAAGGTGTCCGGTATCAGCACCCGCAGGGTGGTGAGCTCCTCGTCGCCGCAGGTGCGGGCTTGTTCAACGGTTTGCTCAAGCTGCTGGAACAGACTGAGCAAAGACGGCGCCAGTAATTCACCCGCGGGGGTCAGTGCATGGACGCGGTTATCACGGTGAAACAGGGGCGTTCCGAGTTGCTGCTCCAGTGTCTGGATGTGCCGCGTTATCGCGGATTGCGAAAGCTCCAGTTGCTGCGCAGCATGCTTGAAAGACGGCGCATTTGCAGCGACCGCGAAGACTCGAAGGGCATTTAATGAATAATCTTTTAAGCTCACCGGCGGCATCCTTTTTAACCGAACTTGATTTGCTGTTAAGTTAATTTGTATTGCATAAATTTAAACACTAAAGAGCTCCTAAGCAATGTATTTACGCGAATTTATCGAAATAGCCATTTTGCATTTTTTGGCCGTTGCCTCGCCGGGTCCGGATTTCGCGGTGACCGCCCGCTACAGTTTGGCGTACGGGCGTCGCATTGGTCGTTGGGTGGCCGTTGGTATTGGCGTCGGGATCCTGGTGCACATCGCGTACTCTTTATTGGGAGTGACCTTGATCATCCACCGTTACCAATGGGTTTATGCCACCTTACTATTGCTCGGAGCACTGTATTTAGGCTGGATTGGCTGGCAAGCGATTCGCGCGCAACCGCGTAACAGTGAGCCTGATGCCGCAGCGGCGGCGGGCACTATTTCGCGACGCAAAGCGTTTCGGATCGGCTTTATCACCAACGGTTTGAATGTGAAGGCGACACTGTTTTTTATGGCGCTGTTTACCGCTGTTATCAGTCCGGCAACACCAACGGCGGTCAAAGTCGGCTACGGTCTTTATATGGCAGTCGCGACCGGGCTCTGGTTTACCTTGCTGGCGACCTTACTTACCGTACCGGCGTTTTATCAGCGTATCTGGCATTACGGACACTGGCTGGACAGGACGATGGGCGCCTTGTTGTTGTTATTATGCGGGAAGCTTATTGTGGACTGGTTTGCCGTAATTCAAGTTCTCGTAAACGGCTGATGATGCTATCATTGGCGCAGAGAAGGGTTCGCTTTTAACAGAGATGTCTATGCAGTTATTTGTAAACGATCTGACCGTTATTGATTTTTCATATCTATGTCCCGAGCGTGGAATCGTTGGGGAGAGTTGGATCGTGGATATTGTGCTTGATGGTAGCTTGAACGAGCAGTCGATGGTGCTCGATTTCGGCCGTGTCAAAAAACAAATTAAACGTATTATTGATGATGCCGTCGACCACAAACTGGCAGTGCCGGCGAATCACCTCTACACCGCGGTTACGCACGATGCTGACGATAGCTGTTATTGGGTTGATTTCATGCGCCCGGATAATGCTTCGATCCACCTGTTTTGTCCCGCTGACGCATTTGCCTTTATTGATGCTGAACGGGTCACCATGGCGACCGTCAATTCCTATCTGCGTGCAGTGATTAAACGCCAATTGCCGGGCAATGTTGAAGGCTTGGAAGTCACCCTCCGGGCCGAGCAGATTGATGGCGCCTATTACCACTACACCCATGGCCTGAAAAAGCATGATGGCAACTGTCAGCGTATTGCCCATGGTCATCGTTCCCGTATCAAGGTCGAGCTTGATGGCGAACGTGCCACGGATATTGAGTTACGCTGGGCTGAGCGCTGGCGTGATATTTATCTCGGCTCCACGGAAGACGTCTGTACCACTGATGCCTTACAGCGCTCTGAACGGGCCCAGGCGTGCACTGATTCGTCCCATGTTGGCTACGGTTATGATGCGGATCAGGGCCGTTTCGAATTGTTGGTTCCTAAAGCTGAAAATTACATTATTGATAATGACTCAACAGTGGAGTGTATTGCCGATTACCTGGCGCAAGCCATTCGGCAAGAATTGCCCAAGCCGCAGGAAGTTACCGTGAAGGCCTACGAAGGCGTCGGAAAAGGTGCGATTGGTTATGCGTAAGCTAAGTTTTGGCTTGCTGTTGATGGTTTTTGGATGCGTCGCTGCAAGTAGTGCAACCAGTCAGGCGAATGAAACTCAACCTTTGCTGGAACTGACCGGAGCACGGACGGCGGGCGCGCTGATGATTGCTAAAACGGATCCCTCTTATCAGGTTGCATTAAACGGCGAAGCACTGGCAGTCTCTGATAACGGCATCGTGGTGTTCGGTTTTGAACGCGACAGCGAGGGTATCCAGGAATTGACTCTGACTTTAGCTGACGGCCGGCAAGTCACCCAGCAGATCGAGCTTGAACCCCGTAGCTATGTCATCGACCGGGTGGAGGGCGTACCACAACGTACAGTAACCCCTGATCCTGAGCAAGTTGCGCGAGCGCGCAAAGAAGCCGCAGCCGTATGGCAAGCGCGCCAGACGTTCAGCACCCGCCAGGATTTCCTGCAGCCCATCATTGAACCTGCTCAGGGCCGTATCAGTGGGGTTTATGGCAGCCAGCGCATTTTTAATGGCGAACCACGCAACCCTCATTATGGCTTAGATGTTGCTGCGCCCACGGGGACGCCGGTGAAAGTGGTCTGGTCCGGCAAAGTGGTTTTTGCCGATGAGGATTTATTTTATTCCGGTGGAACCATTATCGTTGACCACGGCCAGGGGCTGACCACCACCTATATCCATCTCAGTGAAGTTAAGGTTCAGGTCGGCGATGAAGTCGAGCAGGGCACTGTTATCGGTGCCATTGGCGCCACCGGCCGTGCCACCGGGCCGCATCTGGACTGGCGCGTGAACTGGCGCAACGTCCGGCTTGATCCGGCCTTAGTGCTGGAACACTTCTAGGCTTCAGGCTTGCGGTCCAGGGCTAACCAGCCTTGGGCACGCTCGCGATCCGCGACACTCAGAATGTAATTGTTGAGCTTTGGTGCTTGCCAGATGAGCTCTAGGGTCAGCAACTCATCCCGGCGAAACGCATGCACGGTCACCACGTCACCCGGCTGATAGCGCTCAAAGACTTCGCGCATCGTGCCATCGGTAACCTGTAAATGGTCAATGGCAATAATCCGATCTTGCGCACTTAAGCCGGCATCATGAGCCGCTTCCTCAGCAAATACCACCTGCAACTCCAGACCAGCGCTGGAGGCCTTAAATTTCGCCCCTAAAGCTACCGGTAGCGGAGCGGCAGCAGGTTTACCGCCAAAACCGGTATCATCCTGTGGTGGCCGACGCTGAACCTCGATGCCAAACTCTTTTAGCAACTGCTGAACAGGCAAGGCTTCCGTTGATTCTACGGCACGCTCAATAAAAGCACCAAGATGGACGTTATACTCAGTCGTGACAAACTCGGCAAAACTGGTGTCTGTAGTCCCTTTCTGCTCTGCACCAAAGTGCCGCCAGAATTTCGCCATTACCTGGCCCAGGGTCACCTCACCATTGGTCTCGATACGCAGCATCAAATCGAGACAGAGAGCAATCAATGCGCCTTTGGCGTAATAGCTCACCACGGCGTTGGGCGCGTTTTCATCCTGCTTATAGAAACGGTTCCAGGCCTGTAAACTTGAGTCGCCGACAGTATGGCGATCAACCCCAACTCCCCGGTGGACCCGCGCCAGAGTATCACCCAGCAGATTCAGATACGTCGCGGCATCAATTAAACCTGCTTGCTGCAATACGTAGTCATCAAAATAGGAGGTGATCCCCTCGTAGAACCACAGCTGACGGGTGTATTGCTCAGCATTCAGCTGGTAAGGAATAAAGTCCCGTGGTTTGAGGGTTTTAATGTTCCAACTGTGGAAATATTCATGGCTGCAGAGACTTAAAAACGTGCGATAATCAGTGTCGATGTTTTGCCGTACTCCCTTGCTCACCAAATCTTTGCGGCTGCACAGCAGTGCCGTGGAGTTACGGTGCTCAAGACCGCCAAAACCTTTACCGACGACCATGGTCAGGAACAGGTAGTTATCGAAGGGGACCTGCTTCTCAAAAAGATTGACTTGATGCTCGCATATTCTCGCTAAATCGCTACAGATGCGCTCATAATCCGCGAAATTACGACCAGCAGTCACAAACGCATGCTTTTTCCCGCCAGCAATAAATTCATGGATGCCAAGCTCACCTAACAGAAACGGGTAGTCAATTAAGGCTTCATAATTTTCCGCGTAAAAACCACCTGCACCAAAGTTATCTCCACTGCGTCGCGGCATTCCGGTAGCCACACGCCAATGCTTAAGTTCAGCCGGTAACTGCAATGAAAGTTCAACGGTTTCGTCCGTGTGTCCGTCAACGGCAAGGCATAAGCTGCTGTTATTAAAAAAGCCAAAGAATTGATCCAGATATGCGCTGCGCACAGACAAATCAAACGCGTACACCTGATACTGGATCAGCACGGTGCTCTCGGTCGGTGCCAGGCGCCAGGTCTGCTTATCAATAGCAGTAACCGGGATGCGCTGACCATTGGCCTCGGCGCGCAGGTCAAGAATGTTGCGCGCAAAGTCGCGGATCATGTAACTGCCGGGGATCCAGGCAGGGAGTTTAAGTTCTAGCGCTTCGTGGCGTTTCGGTGTAACCCGCAAAGAAACTGCGAATTGATGTCCATTGGGATCAAGCGGAGTAATTTCATAGTGCAACACGGCGGCCTCACGAAGTTCATTGCGAATGAAAGAAATGTTAGCACGGTACAGACACGCTATACAGTGGGTTGTCTGCGATAAATGAACCGACAGCGCGGCAAACTCTAGGTATAATCGCTAGTCAACCACAGACTTTAGTGAATGCTGTTTTATGATGGGACGCTGGAAAGCTTTATTAGATGATCGTAACCGTTTCTTCTGGGTGCTACAGGCAGCCGGTTGGTCGGGCTATGCACTGGTCCATTACATTGGCTCATTGATGCACGAAATGCGCGACATCTACGCCATCATCATCATTCTGGGCGCTTATGCGGGGTTTCTGCTGACCGTACCGTTGCGTTACCTGTATCGCCGTATCTGGGACATTAAACCCTGGATGCTGATTATCGTGGTACTTGGCGCCGCGTACCTTAGCGCAAGTATTTGGGCAGTGATTGATAACACCACTTACTGGGAAATTTATAAGTTCGGCTTCAGGCCAGAGAGTAATTGGTTTTACTTTAAAAATACCACAGCCAAGTTTTACATCATGTTGAGCTGGAGCGGGCTCTATTTTGGTATTAAATATTATCAGATGCTGCAAGATGAGAAACAAAAAGCACTGATGGCAACGTCTATGGCGCATCAGGCGCAGTTAAAGATGTTGCGTTACCAGTTGAATCCGCATTTTCTGTTTAATACGTTAAATGCTATCTCCACGCTGATTCTGATTAAAGAAAACGAGCTGGCCAATCGTATGATGACCAAGCTCAGCTCCTTTTTGCGTTTTTCGCTGGATAACGAACCTATTAAAAAAATTCCGTTGTCGCGAGAAATCGAAGCCTTGATGTTGTACCTCGATATTGAAAAGGTACGTTTTGATGAGCGTTTGAAAGTCACCATAGAGATCGATGACACGGTTGGCAAAGCATTGGTGCCAAGCCTGTTCCTGCAGCCTTTGATTGAGAATTCGATCAAATACGCGATTGCCAAAATGGAAGAGGGTGGCGAAATCATCGTTCACGCAGAGCGTGAAATAGATGACCTGGTGGTGGTGATTGCCGACAACGGCCCGGGAGTAAGGCAACCCGCTGAAGATCTTGTGAATAAAGGGGGCGTTGGTCTTGCGAACACCCGTGATCGTTTGCAGGCCTTGTATGGTAAGCGTTACTCCTTTACATTATCAGCTAACGAGCCCAGTGGTATGCGTGTGGAAATTCGCATTCCTTTCGAACAGGTTGACGCTTAATGACTAGCAAAATTCGTACACTTATCGTAGATGATGAATCGCTTGCACGCCGCGGTCTTACTGTGCGTTTACAAGAATTTCCTCAGGTTGAGCTGCTGGATGAATGCCAGAATGCCCGACAGGCACTGGAAAAGATCCTTGAACTGAAACCCGATTTAGTTTTCCTGGACATCCAGATGCCAGGCATGAATGGTTTTGAATTGTTGCGTGAAGTGAAAGCCAAAGGCGCCAGCTTGCCGGTGGTGGTTTTTGTGACGGCTTACGACCAGTATGCGATTAAAGCCTTCGAAGTTCGTGCCATCGACTACTTATTGAAGCCTGTCGACCACGACCGGTTAGCGCAGACCCTCACTCGTGTTGAAAAAAATCTGGCTGAACGTGAACGCGAACAGCAACAGCAACGTATGCTTAATTTACTGGCCGATGCTACCGGCGAAGATTGCGAGGCCATCCTGAGAAAGCTGGCTGATAATCAGGATCTGGGCAATGTGCGTTACCCGGAACATATTGCCATTAAAGAGAGCGGTGAGATTACTCGTGTGGCGATCAATTCCATCGAATGGGTGGATGCTGCGGGTGATTACATGTGTATCCATGCAGGTAATGAGACCCATATTCTGCGGCGCACCATGAAAGAGCTGGAAGACGAACTCAATCCAAATCGCTTTCAGCGTATCCACCGCTCAGCAATTGTAAACCTGGAACAAATTGAAAAGCTCTGCAGCCGGCAAAATGGTGAGTACCATATTGTTTTGAAAAACGGCAAAGAACTCAAAGTCAGCCGCAGCTATAAAGAGCGTATTAAACGACTTATTTTAACGACCTAAAGGGTCTGTCCTACAGGAGCTTACTTACAGTGATAGCAAAACGTTTCGTAAGCCGCCTGGTTCTGTTTACCTTTCTTATTAGTCTTAGTGGCTGTTCTACCCAGTTTGGCTACCGCTTCGCGGACACCTTTGTTGAGTGGCAACTTGCCAAGTATGTGGAGCTCTCCGGGCCGCTCGAGGATAACGTCGAGCGCAGTATTGACGAACTCCATATGTGGCATGCCCGAACACAATTACCGGCCTATCGTAATGTGCTTGAGCAGCTGATACAGGATCTTGACCAGGACACTGTCGACGCGGTTAAGATTGTGGCGTATAGCGAACAATTATTCAGCTTCTGGCAGGCCATCCGAAATCAGCTGGAACCTTATGCTTTAACCTACCTTCCGCAGCTTTCAGAGGCCCAGCGCGAGCAGCTGATCAGTAACTTGCGTGAGCGAATCGAAGAGGAACGCGAAGAAGCGGCGGATCTCAACGAGCGGGAGCGTTATCGGGAACGACTGGAGCGGACGCTGGATCGGGCAAAAGAATGGTTAGGCCCGTTGCAGTCAGAGCAACGTACGTTGCTCCGCCGCTGGCTAGAAGAGCGTGTTAGCAACGATGAGTTATGGCTGGTGTATCAGGAGGATTGGCTTGACGCCTTTGCCGCGACCGTTCGCGCACCTGAGGCAGAAGGTTTTGCCGATGGTATCAGTTTGCTGATAACGCGCCCCGAAGCTTATCGCAGTGACGCCTTGATAGCGGCCACTGAGTTCAACCGGGCTCTGACCATGCAGCTTATGGTGGACCTTTACAGCACGCTTAGCGACGGTCAAAAACGCCACCTCCGCAACAAATTAGCAGGCTACCGCGAGACCGTCGATAGCCTGATCAACAACTTTGCTACTTAACTTCGATAATTTTACAGGTATTGGTCGAGCCGACGGTTTCCATGACATCACCGTGGGTCAGTACCACCAGATCGCCAGCATTGAGATGACCACGCGCTTTAATTTCATTAATAGCATCAGCGGTTAAATCTTCTGCTTTGCTCTTGGTCGAGTCAAAAGCGACTGGATACACGCCGCGATACAGCGCGCAGCGATTGCGGCTATCCTGGTGCCGCGACAACGAGAAGATCGGCAGGATAGTATGAATCCGCGACATCAACTTCGCAGTAGAACCTGACTCAGTAAGCGCGATGATCGCTTTTACGCCGGTTAAGTGCGTCGCCGCGTACATTGAGGTAATCGCCGTTGCTTCCTGAATATTGGTAAAGGTCTCTTCCAGTTCACTGTTATCGATGCGAGCTGAAGGGTGGGTTTCTGCACCCAGGCATATTTCAGCCATAGCTTTTACGGTGGCGACCGGAAATTTACCTGCCGCTGTTTCCGCAGAGAGCATGACCGCATCAGTACCATCAAGTACCGCATTGGCAACGTCCATCACCTCGGCCCGGGTCGGCATCGGGTTTTCAATCATGGACTCCATCATTTGGGTGGCAGTAATCACCACTTTATTGAGCTGGCGGGCACGCTCTATGATGCGTTTCTGCTTACCGACCAGTTGTGCATCACCGATCTCAACCCCTAAGTCGCCGCGGGCAACCATGACGGCTTCAGAGGCCCGGATAATATCGTCCAGGGCAGCATCGGTGGCAACCGCTTCAGCACGTTCGATTTTGGCGCACAGCATACCGCTGCCATTAGCAGCACGCAGTAAGCGACGAGCTTCGTGCATGTCTTCCCCGGAGCGTGGAAAAGAAACTGCAAGGTAATCGACTCCAATTTTTGCCGCTAACTTAATGTCTTCATAATCTTTCTCGGTCAGGGCCGCCGCTGACAAGCCGCCACCGAGACGATTAATGCCTTTATTATTGGAAAGTTTTCCGCCAATGGTAACTGTGGTATGCACTTGAGCACCCTCAACGCGGTCGACCTGCAAGCGCACGCGACCATCATCAAGTAACAGAATATCGCCGGCGTTGACGTCTTCAGGCAGTTCTTTGTAATCGATGCCCACACTGTGGCCGGTACCGGCATCTCTGGCCAGTTCAGCGTCAAGAATAAAACCGTCACCTTCGTCCAGCGTCACTGAGTCATGGACAAATTTAGCGATGCGAATCTTAGGACCTTGCAAATCGCCAAGGATAGCGACATGAGTTCCAAGTCGTTTGCAGATATCGCGCACCATGGTGGCGCGCTTTTCGTGGTCTTCTGGCTTACCGTGCGAGAAGTTAAGGCGCACAACGTTGGCGCCTGCTTTAATTAATGCTTCAAGAGTAGCAGGGTCATCAGTTGCAGGACCTAATGTAGTCACAATTTTAGTGCGGCGCAGCATGGTTAACTCCTCGGTGTGCAAGCCTGGTTCTTATTATGTCATGTACGACTTAGTTCGTTGCCCTAGCTGTTACCAGCTAGCAGTTATAGAGCAGTCTACAGGGCGCAGATTATATCATGCTGACACAGAGGTTACAGAGTTTCTGGCACTTATGTGGTGTTTTCAGTACAATAGCGCGCACTTTTTTGTTTCTCTTCTTTTCAATGCAACGTAAAGGTAATCGCATGAGTGATCAGCAGCAGGATATGACGCTTCAAAGCTGGCAAGAACGCCAAGAGTACGCGGAATTGATGCAGCCATTAATTGGCCGTCTTTATCGTAACTACGGTGTGGAAATCCTGGTTTATGGCCGTACTTTGTTAAACGTGGATACGATTAACATCATCAAAGCCCATCGCCTGATTCGTCGGCACGAAGGCGTCAAACTGCGTTTGCGTGAGAGTTTCCCGTTCATCGAGGCACTCAGCAAAATGAAACTGGCACCAGCCCGGGTCGACCTCGGTAAGCTGGCGTTTAATTACTTACATAAAGATGCAGGCAAGGGCGCTTCTATCGAGGAGTACCTTCATAAAGAGCTCGTGGATATCGTCGACATGGCCGACGAAATCCCTGCACAAGATGTCGTCCTTTACGGTTTCGGTCGTATCGGCCGCTTGTTAGCGCGTCTGCTGATCGAACGTAATGGCAGCAACAACAAGATGCGCTTACGGGCCATCGTTGTCCGTGGTGGCCGCGACGGCGATCTGGAAAAACGTGCGAGTTTATTGCGCCGGGATTCCATTCATGGTCCATTTAACGGCTCGATTACCGTTGACCATGAGAACTCAGCAATTCGTGCCAATGGTACCAGTATCAAAGTCATTTACTCTGATGGTCCTGACCAGGTCGATTACACCCAATATGGCATCAACGATGCTATCGTTATCGACAACACCGGTATCTGGAAAGATGAAGAGGGTCTTGGCCTGCACCTGAAATCTAAAGGTGTGAAAAAAGTACTCCTGACTGCCCCTTCAAAAGGCGCCATCAAGAATGTCGTTTACGGCGTGAATCACACTGATATTCAGCCCGATGACCTGATCGTCAGCGCGGCAAGCTGTACCACGAACGCCATCACTCCGGTTCTGAAAGTAATCAACGACAATTACGGTATCCGTAATGGCCACGTTGAGACGGTTCACTCCTACACGAATGACCAGAACCTGATTGATAACTATCACAAGGCTGAACGTCGCGGGCGCTCTGCACCTTTGAATATGGTGTTAACCTCAACCGGCGCTGCGAAAGCGGTTGCTAAGGCGCTACCAGAACTTGCCGGCAAGTTAACCGGCAACGCCATCCGCGTGCCAACACCTAACGTTTCTATGGCCATCATGAATCTGAATCTTGGCAAAGAAACCAACAAAGAAGAGCTCAACGCTCTCCTGCGTGAGCAGGCGCTGCATTCTGACTTACAGGCGCAAATTGATTTCACTGCGTCGACAGAAATCGTGTCCAGTGATCTAGTGGGTTCTCGCTATGCTGGTGTGGTCGACTCTCAAGCCACCATCGTTGATGAAGACCGCGCAGTGCTCTATGTTTGGTATGACAATGAGTTTGGTTACAGCTGCCAGGTCGTCCGTGTTGCCGAGCAGATGGCAGGACAGCAGCTGATGAATCTGCCTAAGTAAAGAAAACACCCTGCAAAAGCGCCTTTTGGCGCTTTTGTTTTTGGTTCAAAGCATAAAACGAGAGGACACACGCATGTTTATAACTGCCCAGTTCGATAGCGGTAATATCGAGGTTGTTGATGCAACGAACGAAGATGCCATTGAGTTGAAAATCCGTAAGGATCACCAGTCGGATTTCTACCAGTGGTTCCACTTCAAACTTTATGGTGAAGTGGGTACCGAGCACGTCATGAACATCACCAATGCCGGTGAGTCCGCGTACCCAGATGGTTGGAAAGACTATTCCGCGCTTGCTTCATATGATCGTGAGACCTGGTTCCGGGTGCCGACGGAGTTCGACGGCAAAACCCTGACCATTCGTCATACCCTTGAGCAGGAAAGCATCTACTTTGCTTATTTCACGCCTTATTCCTATGAGCGCCATCAGGATTTAATTCAATCTGCGCAGCAGTCAAGTCTGGTTGAGCATGTCTGGCTGGGGGCTACCCTGGACGGTCGCGATATGAACCTGCTGGTAGTAGGGGAACCTGCCGAGCAAAAACGTAAGATCTGGATCACGGCACGTCAGCACCCGGGCGAGAGTATGGCCGAGTGGTTTGTGGAAGGGCTGCTAAGTCGTCTGCTTGACGACGAAGACGGCGCCGCGCGCAAATTATTACAGGATAACGTTTTCTATATTGTGCCCAACATGAACCCTGATGGTAGTGTACGCGGGCACCTGCGTACCAACGCGGTAGGCACCAACCTCAACCGTGAGTGGCATGGGCCTTCGCTGGAAAGCAGCCCAGAGGTCTACCTTGTGTTGCAGGCCATGCAAGAAGCCGGCGTCGACCTTTATCTGGATATTCATGGTGACGAAAATCTGCCTTACAACTTCCTGGCTGGATGTGAGGGTGTGCCTTGTTACGATGAGCGCCATAAGAAATTAGCGAAGCGCTTCATCGAGACCTTGCTGGCGATTACACCTGAATTTCAGACCGAACATGGTTACGAGATTGATGCGCCAGGTGAAGCAAACCTGACGGTGGCGAGTAACGCGGTTTCTCAGCGCTTTAACTGTTTGGCCTTTACTCTGGAGATGCCTTTTGCAGATAATGCGAACCTGCCTGATGAAGATTTCGGATGGTCAGCAACGCGCAGCGCGCAACTAGGTGCTGACGTACTAAGTGCAATTTATGCAGTCGCAAATAACTTGCGTGATTAATTCACGCAAGTTAGCTTGTTAACCATAACGACAATAAATAACGATAACAATTTCGCAAGGGGGACACCTTGGAAGCGATTAATAACTTTCTTTTACTGCTCGATAGCTATCTAGGCTCAGCAGCGTATTTTCCATATATTCTGCTTGGCGTAGGTATCTTTTTCACGCTTTATCTTGGTTTTCCACAGATCCGCTTTTTCGGTCATGCCTGGAAAGTCGTTACCGGAAAGTTCGATAAAAAAGGTGCGAAAGGTGACACCAGTCACTTCCAAGCCTTATCGACAGCACTCTCAGGCACCGTAGGTACGGGGAATATCGGTGGTGTAGCTTTGGCTATCTTCCTGGGTGGTCCAGCTGCGTTATTCTGGATGTGGATCACAGCATTTTTGGGTATGACCACCAAATTTGTTGAGGTCACTTTATCGCATAAGTACCGGGTGCAAACCGAAGACGGAACTATGGCAGGTGGTCCCATGTACTACATGGATCGTCGCCTTAACATGAAATGGCTGGCGGTTATTTTTGCCGTCGCTACTATCATCAGTTCTTTCGGTACGGGTAACATGCCCCAGATCAACAACATCGCTCAAAGTATGGAAATGAGCTTTGGCGTTGAGCCTATGCTGACCGGCGGCATCCTGGCGATCTTATTGGCGATGGTCATCATCGGCGGTATCAAGCGTATCGCTGCGGTGACCTCTCGCATTGTGCCAATCATGGGCTTGCTCTATATCATCGGTGCCTTCAGTGTCATTCTGTATAATCTGGATCAGATCGGTCCATCATTTGCAGCGATTTTCACCGATGCATTTACAGGATCAGCAGCAACCGGCGGCTTCTTAGGTGCAACCTTCGCCTATGCGTTCAACCGTGGTGTCAACCGTGGCTTGTTCTCTAACGAAGCTGGTCAGGGTTCGGCGCCGATTGCGCACGCTTCCGCGCGCGCTGATGAGCCGGTATCAGAAGGTCTGGTGTCCATTCTTGAACCCTTCATTGATACCATCGTGGTGTGTACCCTAACGGGCTTGGTGATTCTTTCTTCGGGTGTCTGGAGTGAGAAACATGAGAACAATTTCTCGCGTACGGATCTGGAAATTGTCGCGGGCAATTACAACGATGAAATTGAGGAAGACCGCACTGCGCTTTACCACTACCTGAACAGCACCGATCAAAACACCATTGTGAAGTACACAGGTACTATTGAAGTACGCAACGGTGAGCCAGTCAGCAATGGTTATACAATGTTGCACGCGCGCTCAGTCGCTGAAAACGTCCGCTTTATCGTTGCCGGTGAAGACCCTTACACAGGTATGTTGCGCATTGACAACGGCCGTCTGCTGAAACAGGACATCACTATTGTCGGTGAGAGTCTGGTTCACTCTGCAGCGCTAACATCAATTGCGTTTAGTAATGGTTTCCTTGGCGACTACGGTGAATACATTGTCCCCATTAGCTTACTGATGTTTGCTTTTTCAACCGCTATCGCCTGGTCTTACTACGGCGACCGCGCGGTGGTCTACCTGTTTGGGCAGAAGGGTGTCATGCCGTACCGGATCATCTATGTTGCCGGCTTCTTCATTGCATCTTTCGCCGATACCACCCTGGTCTGGACGTTGTCCTACGTAGCGATTGTCTTGATGACCTTACCTAACTTACTGGGTATTGTGTTGTTACGTCGTGAAATGAAAGATACGGTAAAAGCTTACTGGCAAGACTTTGATGCCGAGCAAAGCAAAAAGAAAGAAGAACAGTAATTGTTCCACTTTCTAAGGAGAACCCGCGCACCGTCGCGGGTTCTTTTTTAGCTGAGTGTCTATCCTCTCTTGAAATTACCGCTGAAACCCTTATATTGCTTAGTTCGAAGTATGCAAATAGAGGATATCATGGCACTTATTAACTGCCCCTCCTGTAACAAGCGAATATCCAATAAAGCCAAAACCTGTCCGCACTGCGAATTTGTGATTGCGGGGCGCAGCGGTGACGAGCTTGAACGTGAGCAACTACGTGCTGTGCAACGCCGCAAAGACAAGTTATTAAGCCAGTCGATGCTGGCCTTATTAATTGCTATTGCCGCCTTTGCTTATACTTTCCTTGAGCAACCTTACCCTGACTCATGGCAAGCGAAAGTGAGCTACGGTCTGATGGGGCTTGGCCTGATTTGGTTTTTAGTGAACCGGGTCCGTATTTTGCTGTTGAAAAGAGGGCGCTAATGCAATTTGAAGACTTACTTGCCAGCATTTCTCCAGAAACCTACGAGCGACTGGTGCTGGCAGTAGAAACAGGCCGCTGGCCCGATGGCGTTGCTCTGACTGAAATGCAGAAAGAGCATACGGTGCAACTTGTGATGGCGTACCAGGCTACCTATTGTCCCTCAGAAGAACCCTTTCGCATCGGCGCTGATGGCTTGTTGGTAACCCGCAGCAAGCGGGAAATGCGCGACAGCTTGCAAGAGAGCAGACAAACGATAGCAACCTTTCCTTTATCAGCAGACGAGTCCTGAATAAATGAGCACAATTGATTTTGATTTACTGCTGGCCCAGGCAGAAGCGATTACCGCAGGCGAGCCTGATTTAATCGCCAATTTAAGTAATATCTCAGCGTTAGTCTACCATGAGCTTGATGATGTGAACTGGGTGGGCTTCTATCTGACTCGCGCGCCTGAGACATTGGTGCTAGGCCCATTTCAGGGTAAAGTCGCCTGTCTTCGTATTGATTTCGGTAAAGGTGTTTGTGGTGCTGCAGCGGCAGCAAAAGAAACCCAGCTGGTTACCGACGTACATGAGTTTCCGGGCCATATCGCCTGTGATAGCGCCTCCAACGCTGAAGTAGTGGTACCCTTGATGGTAGACGGGCAAGTGGTTGGCGTATTTGATCTCGATAGCCCTTCCGTTGGTCGTTTTAGTCAACATGATGCCGATGGATTAAGTAAACTTGGCCGCTTTATCGAAGGGCTCAACTGGTCACAGTTGCGCGGAGCGGTCGATGTATAGTGAGTTTGATGTGCATGCCTACCTGGTAAGCCAGCAGGACATGGTCTTTTTTGATGACGAAGCCGAAACTGCTGTCGATCAAATGAATGAGATGCTTCATTATATTGCTAGCTATCGCGAAGAAGATGATGACCTGGACGTATTGGAAGAAGTCGTTCGCCGTACACTTTTCGACTGGATTGAAAACCCGGACTTACTGGGCCTCGATAGTGATGAAATGCAGGCGTATATTTTAGAACAACTAGCTGACGCTCGTCAGCAGGACAATGACGATCATGAGTGAAGTAAAGAAATTGAGTAATAACAAAGAAGTTCTGGCTTACCTTGCCGAGAAGTTTCCAGCTTGTTTTTCACTCGAGGGCGATGCTAAGCCCCTTAAAATCGGTATTTTTGAGGACTTGGCGAAACAGTTAGAAGATGATGAGGCGGTAAGTAAAACCCGCCTGCGCACAGCGCTTCGGCACTACACCAACAGCTGGCGTTACCTGCGCGCGATGAAGCAGGGCGCGGAGCGCGTTGATCTGTCGGGCACTGCCGTCAGTACAGTAGATGAAGAGCAGCAGAAGCACGCTGCCGAAGCTTTGGCACAATCCAAGGCTGCTGCGGCAGAGCGCAAAAAGGCGGCCAATCCAGCGCCACGTGCGAACGCCCGGCGAGCTAAGGTTCCAGCGAAATCAGCGCCTGGCACTAAGTCGCCAGCAGTTAAACAGCCCGCTGCGAAACGTAAGTCAGCAAAGCCCGCAGCGCCCAAATTAACGGCTGCTGACAGTGCAAAATTGTCGGTTGGCCAGAAAGTTCAGGTGAAAGCTGGTAAGCAGCCTGTGCCAGGTGAAGTTGTTGAAGTTGACCGTAATGATGTAGTGGTGCAACTTCACAACGGCTTAACGGTCAAAGTTACAGTAGATGCTATATTTTTAGCGCAGCAGGAGTAACACAATGCAGAAGGTAACGATGAGAAAATTAGCTATAGCTGTCGCTTTGCAATGTGGGGTGGTTTCCGCAGCTATCGCGTTACCGCCAGCGCATGAAGTCGATGACCTACCAAAACTGAAGCAAGAAGAACAACATAGTGTTGTTAGTCAGCGCGTCACGACTTATTTCACCCGCTACCATTTTAAAAATATGGAGCTGGATAATGCACTGTCGGAGCAAATTCTGGATCGTTACCTGAAAATGCTTGATTTCAATAAAATGTTTTTATTACAAGCGGATGTTGAGCAAGCCAGTGAATACCAGCATTTGTTTGACGACATGATTCATTCCGGCAAGCTTAGTCCTGCCTACGCATTGTTTGAAAAAGCCTTGCAACGCAACTTTGAGCGCTATGCTTATGCGCTAAGCCTGCTCGACGAAGAGCAACCCTTTGATTTTTCCGTCGCCGGCGATCGTTATCAGTACGATCGTGAGGATGCGCAGTGGGCGACCTCTGAAGCCGAACTGGATGAGCTGTGGCGGCAACGCGTAAAATACGATGCGCTTAATTTAACCATGGCCGGCAAAGCATGGCCGGAGGTGGTAGAAACCCTTGGCAAGCGCTACAACAATGCTTTGAAGCGGCTCACTCAAACCAATAGCGAAGACGTCTTTCAGACGGTAATGAATGCGTTCGCGCGCAGTGTCGAAGCACATACCAGTTATCTGTCTCCAGCCAATGCTGAGCGGTTTGAGCAAAACATGAATCTGTCCCTGGAAGGGATTGGCGCTGTGCTGCAATCAGAGTTTGACTACACGGTCATTCGCAGCCTCGTTCCAGGTGGACCCGCCGATAAATCTGGCGCTATTGCCCCCGAAGATAAAATTGTTGCGGTTGCGCAAGGTGAAGATGAAGACTCTGAGTTTGTCGATGTCGTCGGCTGGCGTCTCGATGAAGTCGTCGAGCTCATTAAAGGTCCGAAAGGCACTACAGTGCAATTGCAGGTCCTCAAAGCAAATCAGGCCGCAGGGGCCAAACCCACTGAGATTTCAATCGTCCGCGACACGGTAAAACTTGAAGACCGCGCGGCCAAAGTCGAAATTAAGACGGTAGAAGAGGGGCCTTACGCAGGACGCACCATGGGCGTTATCGCGATTCCCAGCTTTTACCACAATCTCAGTGAAGACGTGAAAAATCTGATCGCCGAGGTTAACGAAACCGAAGCCGAAGGCGTGATCATTGACTTGCGTGGCAATGGCGGCGGCTCTTTACAGGAGTCCATCGCGCTGACTGGCTTGTTCATTGATGAGGGACCTGTAGTACAGGTCACTGATGGCAGCGGCCGCAGAGAAGTCAATGGCGACCGCGACGGTGAAACCTTTTACGATGGCCCTCTGGTGGTCATGGTCGATCGCTACAGTGCCTCAGCTTCGGAAATATTTGCCGCAGCACTGCAGGATTACGAACGCGCTTTAATTGTGGGTGAGAATACCTACGGCAAAGGTACTGTGCAACAGCACCGTGGCCTGCAGCGTCGTTTTGATTTCTTTGATGAAGAGCTCGGTAGTGTCCAGTACACCATCGCGAAGTTCTACCGCATCGACGGTGGTAGTACCCAGATGCGTGGTGTAACACCAGACGTGCAATTCCCGACAGTCACGGACACGGAAACCTTTGGTGAAAGTAGCCAGGAGAATGCCTTGCCCTGGGATAAAATTGATACCGCTGATTATCAGCCACTGCAACTGGTGTCTTCAGGCAAACTAGAAGAACTGCGCGCTTTAAAAGAGAAAAACATTAGCGAAAACCCTGAATTTAATTATGTTCTGGAAGATGCAGCTGAATACCAGCGGCAGAAAGATAAAACCTGGATCAGCTTGGTTCTTGAGGAACGTAAGGCAGAAGAAAAGCAGGACGAACAAAAAGCGTTAGAACGTGCTAATGAGCGGTTAGTGCGCGCTGGTTTTGAGCCAGTGGAGTCACTTGAGAATGTGCCGGAAGACTTTGAGTTACCGGATCCATACCTGAACGAAACCCTGGTGTTAAGCTTTGAGCTTATTGATACGATGAAGCTTGCCATGCACTAAGCGCTGTTTATCGCTGCAAAGCCGCCCATGGCGGCTTTTTTATAGACTAAGTACAACCGACTAAAACAATAATAACATGACGGAACACTAAGGTTATGACACGTCCTAAACTGATAGCCAGCCGCTGGTCCAGCCGCATGGCGTTTATTCTTGCCTCAACCGCAGCCGCTGTGGGCCTGGGTAATATCTGGAAATTCCCCTATATCACCGGTGAAAATGGTGGCGGGGCTTTTGTTCTGGTGTACCTGCTTTGTATCGCTGTGATTGGTATTCCAGTGATGATCGCTGAAATTGTGATTGGCCGTCGCGGCCGCCACAGTCCCGGCATCGCTGCGCGTGAAGTCGCACTGGAGTCGGGCAGTAGTAGTGTCTGGCAAATTACCGGTTGGCTCGGCATGGCGACAGGCTTTTTAGTGTTAAGTTTTTATGCGGTTATCGCGGGCTGGGCAGCAGCCTACATTTACGAATCCGCCACTGGCGCTTTTCAGGGCCAGTCGGTCGCTGAAATCAGTGGCATTTTCGATCAATTGGTGGGTTCCTCACTGCGCTTAACCCTTTGGCATGCGCTTATTTTGGTTGCTGTTGCAGTGGTCGTGGGTAAAGGCCTCAAAGATGGCCTGGAGCGCACGGTGAAATGGATGCTGCCGATCATGGTGGCATTGCTCATCCTGATCGCCATTTACGCCGCGTCCATCGGTGACTTCGCCGGCGCCATGAGCTTTATGTTTGCCCCGAATTTCGATGATTTATCCATCAATGCCATCCTGCTGGCACTTGGCCATGCGTTTTTCTCGCTCGGCTTAGCTTCAGGTGTGGTTATCATGTACGGCGCCTACTTGCCGCGGGAAACTTCAATCGTACAAACCACAATGTGGGTTGCATTGGCTGATACCTTTGTTGCTTTACTGGCTGGCTTAGCTATATTTCCAATTGTCTTTGGCAGCCAACTACCGCCAGAAGCTGGGCCTGGCTTAATCTTTAAGAGCTTACCAGTGGCGTTCAGTACCATGCCGGGTGGCGTCCTGGTCGGCACCGCGTTTTTTGTGATGCTGGTCATTGCCGCCTTTACCTCTGCAATTGCAATGATAGAATCCGCAGTCGCTTTTCTGGAAGAAAAGTGCGACTGGGGCCGTTGGAAAGCGACTATCGTCGCAATAGCAACATTGTGGTTGCTAGGGCAGGTGACCATTTATTCCTTCGCGGGGGCTCCCTGGACGCAAATTGATGTACAGGTTCCCGGGAAACTATTAGGCAGTTGGTTTGATGTGATTGATTACGCCACTGGCTCAGTGTTGCTTCCGTTGGGCGGCTTATTACTCGCCTTGTTCAGCGGCTGGGTGATGACCCGTTCAGCCAGTCAGGACGAACTTGATACAGCGCCGATGATTTTCCGTGCATGGCTGTTTATGGTGCGTTGGTTTGCGCCGGTCATCATAATCATTATTTTCCTGCAGTTGGTGGGCGTACTTAATCTTTAATAGTACGCCATCCTGTAACTGTGATTAATTAAAAGACATTAGAGATAACTATGCGAAATCAATCCCTTACAGCTTTTAAAGAGCCGAGCTTGCTGCAGGCTACCATTCCGTTGCTGGTTCTCATTTGCACTCTTGCAGGGTCGGTTTTTCTATTTGGCGAAGACTCGTCCTACGGGCCCAACCAAATTGCGCTATGGGTGGCCGGTGCCGTTGCGGTGGTCATAGGTTTTGTCAATAACTACCGTTGGGACGACATCGAAGAAGGTATTAAAGAAGGGGTCTCTGTTGCTCTGGGGGCCTTGCTTATTATTCTCGCGGTAGGCTCATTAATTGGTACCTGGTTGTTGTCGGGCACGGTACCGACCATGATTTATTATGGTTTGGAGCTACTTAACCCAAGTTGGTTCTATGCCGCCAGCGCGCTAATTTGCGGCATCATCGCTCTTGCCATTGGTAGTTCATGGACCACCGCCGCAACCATCGGTGTTGCCTTGATGGGGGTCGCAGCAGGGATGGAATTATCCCCCGGTATTACTGCCGGCGCAGTAGTTTCCGGCGCCTATTTTGGCGATAAAATGTCACCTTTATCAGATACCACAAACCTTGCACCTGCGGTGGCCGGTACTGAGTTATTCGCGCACATTCGTTACATGGTGTTCACTGCGGGGCCTGCTTACCTTATCTCGCTGGTGTTGTTTTTCTTGCTGGGTTTAAATGTTGAAACTACAACAACCAGCGCGCTAAAACTCGAAACGATGCAGCTGGAATTGACCAACGCTTATAATATTGGTTGGGAAATGTTAGTGCCACTGCTGGTGTTATTGTACCTGGCCGCAACCCGCAAACCTGCTTTACCCACGGTATTCTTTGGTGCCTTGTTAGGCGGCGCATGGGCTGTGATCTTCCAGCCCGAGTTAATCGAGGAACTTGCCGGCGATGGCTCTGCTGTCGCGTCACTTAAAGTGGTTTGGATGGCGCTGACCGATGGCATCGTGGTGGAAACAGGTAGCGCGCAACTCGATTCACTTCTGAGTGGCGGCGGAATGTCGAGCATGCTCAATACGGTGTGGTTGATTCTCAGTGCCATGACCTTTGGTGCAATTGTCGAAAAAATCGGTCTATTGCAACGTCTGATCTCGGGCGTGCTTGGCTTCGCCAAATCCACCGGTAACTTGATTGCAGCGACCTTATTTACCTGTTTTGGCGCTAACTTGCTCACCGCCGACCAATACATGGCCATCGTGATTCCAGGTCGTATGTTCCGCGAAGAATATGAAAAACGCGGGCTTGATGCGCGCGTTCTCTCTCGTACTCTGGAAGATAGCGGTACCCTGACTTCAGCGTTGATTCCATGGAACACCTGTGGTGCGTTCATGATGGGAACGCTGGCAGTAAGTCCATGGGAATACGCACCATTTGCATTCTTTAATTGGTTAACGCCGCTCATCGCAATGTTTTATGGTTACACGGGGATTCGTATTTTACACCGTGACAGAGCACCTCATTCACCGATTCACGCAAGTAGTTAAGAGCCGTTATGTCGAAGAAGTTAGCTAAGTTCCGGAGCGATTATCGCGCTCCGGCATTCTCTATTACGACCGTTCATCTTGACATCGATCTTGATGAGCGAGCCACACAAGTGCGTTCGCAGTTACACTTAGAGCGGAAGAATTCAGGTCCTTTAGAACTGGATGGTGAGCAGCTAAAATTAACCAGTATCAAAATTGATGGCAAAGTGCTGCCACCGCAAAACTATGAAGTCACGGATAAGCAGCTCATCGTTCACGAGCTTCCCGATAGCTTCGAAATGGAACTTGTCACTGAGATCGATCCAAGTAGCAACAGCGCGTTAGAAGGTTTGTACAAATCTGGCGGAGCTTTTTGCACTCAGTGTGAGGCCGAAGGTTTCCGCCGTATTACCTATTACCTCGATCGGCCCGATGTGCTGGCGGTGTTCACGACTAAGATCTCAGCCGATCGGGAACTCTATCCCTATCTGCTGAGTAACGGCAATCTGGAGAGCTCCGGTGAGTTAGACGGAGGCCGTCATTATGCCACCTGGCATGACCCTCATCCTAAACCCGCTTATTTGTTTGCCTTGGTGGCAGGTAACTTTGATCGTCTGGAGGATCATTACCAGACGAGCGAAGGGCGTGACGTACGCCTGGAGATTTTTGTCGATAAAGGCAACCTGAGCCGGGCCGAATACGCAATGGCAGCGCTAAAACGTTCAATGCAATGGGATGAAGAACGTTTTGACCTCGCTTATGACCTCGACCGGTATATGATTGTGGCAGTAGACTTTTTCAATATGGGCGCTATGGAAAATAAAGGGCTCAATATTTTTAACTCGAAATATGTCTTAGCCGATCAAATGACAGCCACCGACTGGGACTTTGTTCATGTCGAATCTGTCATCGGTCACGAGTATTTCCACAACTGGACCGGTAACCGTATCACCTGTCGTGATTGGTTCCAGCTCAGTCTGAAAGAAGGCCTGACGGTTTTCCGTGATCAGGAGTTCAGCTCTGACCTGGGTTCACGTGCGGTACACCGCATTGATGCTGTGCGCGTCATTCGCAGTTTTCAGTTCAACGAAGATGCCAGTCCTATGGCACATCCTATTCGTCCCGATAAAGTTGTGGAAATGAACAACTTTTATACGGTGACGGTTTACAACAAGGGCGCAGAAGTGATTCGCATGCTGCACACCTTATTAGGAGAACAGGGCTTCCAGCGCGGCATGCGCTTGTATCGTGAACGCCATGATGGCCAGGCCGTGACCTGTGAAGACTTCGTTGCCGCTATGGAAGCAGCTAATGATTTCGATTTAACCCAGTTCCGCCGCTGGTATAGTCAGGCCGGCACCCCTGAAGTTCGGATCGCGCAACATTATGATGCCCAGCAGCAACAGCTCACGCTTAACTTTCAACAACTCACACCAGCGACGCCAGGGCAGGAAGAAAAATTCCCTCTGGTGATCCCGTTACTGTTCAGTGCCTACGACGAAAAGGGCTCGCGTATCCAGCTAACAGCAAAGGACGAAGTTGTTAAACATGAGTCTGGCAGTCAACTGTATACCTTGACCGAAACCACAAGCTCGCTGACGTTCTCCAACGTCGAACAGGAGCCAATCATTGCCTGGCTGGAAAACTTCAGTGCGCCTGTGAAGCTGCAGACGCCACTAACAACAGTAGATTTAGAGCTGTTGCTAGGTCATGCTGAACAAGAGGTGACACGCTGGGAAGCCGCTCAGCAAGTCTACCTGAAGGCATTGCAAGAGGCCGTCGACACAAATCAGGCGGCGCAGCTGTCGGAATCACAGTACACCGCCTTAAAGAAAGCTTTGCATGCGCCTCTCGATGATGCACTGAAAGCGCTTATTTTTACTTTACCAAGCGCTGAAGAATTACTTGAGTATTACACTGAAGATGCGCCACTTGATGCTATTGAACTGGCGGTTACCAGCCTCGCTAAAACGGTCGCCGATGAATTATCCAACGACTTCGCCGAGTGTTTCGCCAAGCTCGATAGCCAGCCCGATGATTTAAGTGGCAAAGCGATGGCGGCTCGTGCCTTACGCCAGCGGTGTCTGTACTTTTTGGCGTTGGCACAACCCCAGCAGTATAGCGACGAGGTTGCCGAACAAGCATGTCAGCAGGGCAACATGACCCTGCAACAGGGCGCATTAGAAATTGCCGTGCAACACCAGCTCCCATGTGTAGAGCAAGTGCTAGCGACCTTCGCTGAGCAATGGCAGGATACGCCTCTGGTGATGGATAAGTGGTTTGCTGCGCAGGCGAACGCGCTGCACGACACTACTGTTGAGCGGGTCACCCAGCTCATCGAGCACCCCAAATTTTCCTTACGCAATCCGAACCGCGTCTACGCATTACTTGCCAATTTCAGCCGCAACAGTCTACGCTTTCATCAGCAAGATGGGGCAGGCTATAAATTATTGCAAAGCATAATTACGCAACTGAATACCTTGAACCCTCAAGTTGCGTCGCGTTTGATTACGCCGTTTATGCAATGGCGCAGATTCGATACAAGACGCCAGCAAATGATGAAGGAATGCCTGTTGCAGCTGCAACAACTTCCTGATTTAGCGCCAGATCTTGATGAAAAGATTGCGAACGCGTTGCAGCAGTAGCGAGTAAAAACCAAATATTCATGCATGAACCCATGCATAATCATGTTCAGGCCACGTCATACGTGGTCTGAACACTGATTTTTCCACCGAATAAGCATTGAATAGCTTAGGTAAATGTCCGACAATACGAGTTATCACAGTTTTTGGTAAAAATACAAAACCGCGTTCACCTCAAAAGGTTACAAGGATATTTAGCATGAACTCCGTTGGCGACAGCCAGACTCCCGTAATATTGCAAAAAGTGGCCGCTCTCATTCAGCAACGTGCAACTGACCGCGCTGATATCATTCAAGACTTTGCCCTACGTATGTTTCGCAATGTGTCGTCAGACGAACTGGCGCAACGCAATGACAGCGACCTTTACGGTGCGATTATGGGGCTCTGGCACAGTTTCAATGAGTATAACCCAGGCGATAAAGCCCTGATCAAAGTCTACAATCCGGAAGTAGCGCGACATGGTTGGGAATCTGCCCATACCATCATTGAAATCATCCAGACCGATATGCCATTTATGGTGGATTCCATTCGCATGGCATTGTCACGGCTGGGCATCAATTCGCACCTGTTATTGCACTTGCCACTAAGTCACGAGCGTGACGAACAGCAGCGTATCACTAACCTGCTGAAAGCGGGGACCCGTGGCGATAACGAAGTTGATACCGTATTCCTGATTGAAATCGATCGTCAAACCAGCAAAGACGCCATTGCCCAACTAAAACGTGAGCTGGCATCCGTGATGGACGATGTTACTGCCTCTGTTACAGACTGGCAGCCGATGCGTGAACGTCTTGCCACAGTCGCTGAAGAATTAAGTGATATTAACTACCCGGGCGACGCCAAAGAGCTAAAAGAAGCACAGCGCTTTCTGAAATGGCTGGCGAAAGATAACTTCACCCTGATGGGCTATCGCCGCTATGACTTAAAGGCGGTTGAGGGCGATCACCTCATTTGTCAGATCAGTGACTCAAGTCTTGGCTTGATGCGTAAATCTGCAAACAACAAAGAGCGTCTGGTATCCTCGCTGCCAGAGGTAGCGCGCGAGCTGACCTTTGACAATACCCTGTTGCTGGTCACCAAAACCAACTCCAAGTCACGGGTTCATCGTCCAGCCTATTGCGACTATATCGGCGTCAAACGCTTTGATAAAAACGGTAAAGTCATTGGTGAAGATCGCTTCATCGGTCTTTATTCGAGCAGTTTCTATAACAACAGCGCCCGTGATGTACCGCTGGTCAGCGAAAAAATTAAGCGAGTTATGGATGTCTCTGGCTTTGCCCAAAACTCACATGCAGCGAAAGCCTTATTAAATATCCTCGAAACCTATCCGCGTGATGAAGTGGTGCAAGCCACTGAGGAAGAACTGCTTGATGTAGGTCTGGGTGTTCTGCAAATGCAGGAACGCGATATGACCCGACTGTTTGTGCGTCGCGATATTTTCGGTCGCTTTGCATCCTGTATGGTCTATGTACCCAAAGAGCGTTACAACACCTTGTTGCGCCAGAAGACCCAATCGATTTTAGCGGAAACCCTGGATAGCAATTACGACGTGGAATTTACCACGTATTTTTCTGAATCAAATCTGGCCCGCACCCATTATACGGTTCGCGTTGGAGACCACGTACAGGATATTGACGTGAAAGAATTGGAACACGATCTGGTTGAAGCGGCACGGACCTGGGAAGACAATTTTGAACGTATTTTGCGCAGCACTTTCGGTGAATCGAAAGCGAACGCTTTAAATAAGAAATATGCCAACGCCTTCCCACGTGCGTACAAAGAAGAAATCTTACCGTCGGTCGCCATTGCTGATATTCAGCAGTTAGAAGCCCTCGATAAAGACCATAAGCTTGGCATGCTGTTCTATCGTTCCCGTGAGGAAAATGAGCAGAGCAAGCGTATCCGCTTGAAATTGTTCCATAAAGATGAGCCAATTCACCTGTCAGATGTGTTGCCGATGTTGGAAAACTTTGGTCTTCGCATCATTGGTGAAAGCCCGTATCAGATCAAAGCCACCAACGGTGATGTGTTCTGGGTACTCGATTTCCAGATGTTGCACAGCAATATCAAACTGGATCTTGAGGCCAGTCGCGACGTCTTCCAGGAAGCTTTTGCGCATGTCTGGAAAGGCCACTACGAAGATGATGGCTTCAACCGTTTGGTACTTAGCGCTGGCCTGACAGGGCGCCAGGTGGTGATTTTGCGGATGTTGGCAAAATACATGCGTCAAATCGGTACCACGTTCAGCCAAAGTTACATCGAAAGTACGTTCAGTAAGTACCCGGTCATTGCGACCCTGATCGTGAAGCTTTTCTATAGTAAGTTCGAGCCAAGTACTAAGAGCCGTAACAAGAAGGTCGAGGCGCTGGAGACCCGTATCACCAGCGAGTTGGACAATGTTGCTAACCTGGATGATGACCGGATTTTCCGCCGTTATGTCGAGCTTATTCTGGCCGCATTACGTACGAACTTCTTCCAAAAAGATCAAAACGGCAATGAAAAACCTTATATTTCAGTGAAGTTCTTGCCAGAGCAAGTTCCTGAAATGCCTTTGCCTTTGCCCAAATACGAAATTTTCGTCTATTCACCGCGCGTTGAAGGTGTCCACCTGCGTGGTGGTAAAGTTGCCCGTGGCGGCCTGCGCTGGTCGGATCGCCGGGAAGATTTCCGTACCGAAGTGCTGGGGCTGGTTAAAGCGCAGCAGGTTAAGAACACGGTTATCGTGCCGGTAGGTGCGAAAGGTGGCTTCTATTGCAAGCATTTACCAGAAGAGCGCGAAGCGTTTTTCGAAGAAGGTAAAGAGTGTTATCGCACCTTCATCCGTGCGTTACTGGATATCACCGATAATATCGTTGGTGGTGAAGTACAGCCGCCGGTAGATGTGGTGCGTCATGACTACGACGATACCTATCTGGTTGTTGCCGCCGACAAAGGCACGGCAACCTTCTCTGACATCGCCAATAGCATTTCAGCAGAATACAATTTCTGGCTCGGCGATGCTTTTGCCTCAGGTGGCTCGGTGGGTTACGACCACAAGAAAATGGGCATTACCGCACGTGGTGCATGGGAGTCCGTGAAACGGCACTTCCGCGAGATGGGCGTTGATTGTCAGACCACTGATTTCACTGCAGTGGGTGTCGGTGATATGGCCGGGGATGTATTTGGAAACGGCATGCTGTTGTCAAAACATACTCGTCTGGTGGCCGCATTTAACCACCTGCACATTTTTATCGACCCTGAACCTGATGCGAAAAAGAGCTACGCGGAACGCGAGCGCTTATTTAACTTACCACGCTCTTCCTGGGAAGATTATGATAAGTCGTTGATTTCAAACGGTGGTGGCGTATTTCCCCGAAGCGCGAAAGCGATCGAGCTAACGCCTGAGTTGAAGAAGCTGTTCAACACTCAGAAAAAATCGATGACGCCGACGGATATGATCCGCGCAATCCTGACTCTACCTGTCGATTTGCTGTGGAACGGCGGTATCGGAACCTACGTCAAATCGACCAAAGAGAGCGATAGCGATGTTGGCGATCGTGCCAACGATGCCTTGCGCGTCAACGGCAAAGAGCTGCGGGCGAAAATTGTCGGCGAGGGCGGTAACCTGGGCCTGACTCAGTTAGGTCGGATCGAGTACGCCGGCAACGGTGGTCGCATCAATACCGACGCTATCGATAACGTAGGTGGTGTCGACTGCTCGGATAACGAAGTTAATATCAAAATTCTGCTTAACGGCCTGGTTGCCGACGGTGATTTGACGCGGAAACAACGTGACAAATTGTTGTTCGATATGACCGATGAAGTTTCGCAAATCGTATTAAAAGACTGTCACCGTCAGTCCCAGTCTATTTCTGTGACTGCTTTACGCGGCTCGGACCAGGTCAAAGAGCTGCAACGCTTTATCCATCACCTGGAACGCGAAGGACAGTTAAACCGCAGTCTGGAATTTTTGCCAGATGACGATGAGCTGGCAGAGCGCCAGGCGAGTGGGAAAGGCTTTACTCGTCCGGAATTGGCAGTCATCACGGCTTACGGCAAGATGGTACTAAAAGAAGATTTGCTGGACGAAGCGGTCATGGCTGACCCATTCCATGCGCGTTCTTTAATTAATGCCTTTCCTAAACCTCTGCATGAACCTTATGCGGAAGCGATGGAAGCGCACCCATTGCGGGCACAAATTATCGCCACTCGTCTTGCCAATAATATTGTCAACGATATGGGGCCAAATTTCATATTCCGTAAAATGGACGCCACAGGTGCTACCGCTGCAGAAGTTGCCTCTGCTTATGTGGTGGCACGAGAATGCTTCGATTTACGTGGTTTGATGGAGCAAATTGAAGCGGGCAATAACAAGATTCCGGCAGATATTCAGAATCATATGCTGTTCCAGTTACGCCGTGTGGTACGCCGGGCGACGCGTTGGTTCTTGCGCCACCGTAAACCAGAACTGACGACAATCCAGGAACGTCTTGATTTTTATCAGGGCGCATTCAAGGACTTGCGCAAGAATGTATTGGATTATCTGATTCCGGACGAACGTGCAGGTCTTGAAAAAGAGATCGAACGTTTAACTAAAGCCGGTGCACCAGAGAAACTTGCACAGCAGATTGGCACCTTGTCGACGGTGTTCTCGGCGCTTGATATCGCAGATATCGTGCACGAAACAGATCGCAAAGTGCGCAGCGTAGCCTTAGCGTATTTCCACCTGGGCGCGCGCGTTTCTCTGCATTGGTTCCTGGAACAAATCAATACGCAACCGGTAGATAACCACTGGCAGGCCCTGGCAAGAGCGGCTTTCCGCGAGGAACTGGATTGGCAGCAACGTTCACTAACTCTGAGCATGCTGAAAAGTGGCGATGCCAAAGTGGAAGGTCTTGAAGTTCTGGATGAATGGATGGCGGATAATCAGGTCTTTGTCGATCGCTGGTTGCATATGTTGTCCGACTTCCGTACTACCAAGACCCACGAATTCGCGAAGTTCTCAGTGGCATTGCGCGAACTTATGTTACTAAATCATAACTGTACGGTGACCAACTAAGATGTACGGACTGGCTAAGGCGTGGCTGTTTCGAAAAGATGCGGAAGAAGCGCATGATTTGACCTTGCAGCTGTTGCGACGCTATACGGATACGCCTTTAGCGTTATTCTGGCGGCAAAAGGTCGCGCCGAAGCCGGTCAAAGTTATGGGCATCGAGTTCCCCAATCCAGTCGGCCTGGCGGCGGGCCTGGACAAAAATGGCGAATGTATTCGTGCCTTCGAGCAAATGGGCTTTGGCTTTATCGAAATCGGTACGATCACGCCCAGGCCACAACCTGGCAACCCAAAGCCGCGACTGTTCAGATTGCCAGAAAAAGACGCCATTATTAACCGTATGGGCTTTAACAACAAAGGTGTCGACTACCTGATTGAACAGGTGCGCCAGGCAAACTTTAAGGGTGTGCTTGGAATTAATATTGGTAAGAATAAAGACACCCCCGAAGAAAATGCGGTGGATGATTATGTGTACTGTATGCGCAAAGTTTATCCCTATGCGACTTACATCACAGTCAATATCTCTTCGCCAAACACTCCTGGACTGCGCTCATTTCAACATGGTGCAGCGCTGGATAAGCTGTTAAGCATATTAAAGAAAGAACAGGCGGCACTCACCACTAAACACAACAAATACGTGCCACTGGCGGTAAAAATTGCTCCTGATTTATCTGATGATGAGTTAGCAGCCATGGCGACTGCTTTTATCAAGCATGATATCGATGCGGTGATTGCAACCAATACCACTCTAAGCCGGGATGCTGTTGCCGGACTTGAGCATGCCAATGAAGCAGGGGGGTTAAGTGGCGCTGTGCTCTTTGAAGACAGTACCCGAATCGTCCGCAAGCTGTCTGGGTTGCTTAATGGGGCGCTACCGATCATCGCCGTGGGCGGGGTCGATTCGTACTCAGCCGCTAAAGCTAAGTTAGCTGCCGGAGCCAGTTTAGTGCAGATTTATTCAGGCTTCATTTATCAAGGACCGAAACTTATCCCGAGTATAGTGAATCGCTTGTAATTTGATCGTATCTTAGCTATGTTAATCAGCATCTAATAACTATAAAAGGTACAAACGTGCACGCATCTCAGCATTGGCGCTGGATATACGACCCCGAGCAAGACCAGCTCGTCGTTGAACTAGACCACGGTCTTGTGCATAAGTGTCCCTACAAATCTTCACGCTTGATCCCATTAAAACCTATGCACGCAGCATTCACTATGGATGATGCGAGTTGTTTCCAGGAGTTCTACGACGCGCTGTCAGCTTACGAACTTTGGGATCCAATGTTGCTGACTCAGGCAGCCCTCAACCGCACGATTTTAGACCGTTTCGGCCGTCCGCAAATGCCGCAGAGCTGGTATTTTCAGAGCTGCGATGAGCTGCCGAATTACGATTTAGAATCCGGCGCTTTAATTGAGCTAAACTCTGGTACTGAGACAGGTATCTTCGTCATTATGACAATGGATGATGAGTTCGCGGAGTGTATGCTGTTATCAAATGGCATGACGTTGTCAGACGTTAAAGTCATGCAGCAGTTTGAGTCTGTAAAAGTTTTGCTGAATCGCTTACAGCCAAGTCACTATTTGCAGTTACATCTCGACGACGATCATTTGCGCCACGCTTAACCGAGAGTCCTGTTTTGCAACGTTTCAAATTTTTCTCAGTTGCTGTCCTGATTTTGGTCGGCATTAGTAGTTGCGAGCAAACGATGCCCAAACAAGGTTCACACACCACCACATTACGTATCATGGAAACCAGTGATGTCCATGGTCAGTTACTTAGCTACGATTATTTTGCTCAGGCAGAGCAACCAGGAATGGGTCTGCTTGCGACTGCAGAGCTGATCCAACAAGCGCGAGCTGAGCAGCCTTTGCATGTTCTCATCGAAAATGGTGACTTGATACAAGGCTCGGCGCTTACCGACTGGGCCGTAGCAGAATTCCCAATTACCAGCTCCACACATCCTGTTATCCGTCTGCTGAATGCTCTTCATTATGATGTCGCTAACCTGGGCAATCATGAGTTTAACTTTGGTCTGGATTATCTGGCTCACACCTACCGTGATGCAGAGTTTCCGGTGATCAGTAGTAACCTCAACCTGTTACAGAACGCACCGGACGAGCTGCAACAGCGCCTGCGTAAAATTGGCTGGGTTAAGCGGGAGGTGACCACCGATGCGGGGCAATCCATTCCTTTAAAGATTGCAGTGATAGGCGTATTGCCACCACAGATCATGCAGTGGGATCAGCAGCACCTGAAGCACCAGGTGACGGTCAATGATATGCTCACCAGCGCCCAGGCAGCAGCATTGCAGGCACGCGACCAAGGCGCTGATGTGGTGGTATTGGCAGCCCACACGGGGATGCCTAAAGACACTGCAAATCCAGAAAACAAAGAGCAGACCGGCTGGTTGCTGGCAGGCATCAGTGACATTGATGCAATACTCCTTGGCCATCAGCACGAGATTTTTCCCGGTACAGAGGTGTATGACCTGCTACCGGAGGTTGATAGCAGCAAAGGGACCGTTCGTGGTGTCCCTGCGGTACAGCCCGGAGTCTATGGCAGTCATCTTGGCTTAATTGATTTGCAGCTAACTTATGATTTTGCCGAGCAGCGCTGGCAGGTTAGCGATTTCGTGGTCGAAAGCCGACCCGTAACAGAGCAGGGCGCCACGAACCCCCGACTGCGTGAGTTGGTGGCAGATGCTCATCAGGCAACACTGCAGTTTGTCGAGCAGCCGGTAGGACAAACCGCGCAGCCATTAAGTTATAAGACGGCACGCTGGCGTCCCAGTAGTGCCGTTCAGTTCGTCCAGCGCGCGCAAGCCTGGCAGGCGGAACAGCTGATCAAAGCCAACGACTTACCAAGTTTACCTCTGTTAAGCGCAGCAGCTCCTTTTGATGCTGCTTATGCTGCTGAGGAATCAGCAACTCATATCGCTGCCGGAGAAATTACCCGTGGAGCAATAGGTGATCTTTATCGTTATCCAAATACCCTGGACGTGGTCAAAGTGAATGGTGCGCAGCTACGAGCATGGCTCGAACGCAGCGCGGAAGGCTTTACCTCAGTCGCAAACCTGGACGAGGGTGACCCCTCTTGCTGGGAGCTGATTGATCGCGACGTACCCCATTATAACTTTGATACTATTTTGGGAGTCAGCTACGCCATTGATGTGCGCAAGGCGGTCGGTCAGCGGATTGTCGAGCTGAGCTATGCCGGGCAAGTTGTTAGCGATGACCAGGAATTTTATGTGGCGACCAATAATTACCGCGCTAATGGCGGCGGCAACTTTCCACATCTGGACGGACAGACGGTCGTCGCGCGTGGCGCTGACATGCTGGCAGATGTACTGTTAGGATATATTGGATCACTGCCTGAACGGCGCTATACAAAAGATTTGGAACAACATTGGAAGGTTATCGGAATTGGTTGCGGGGGCAGGATTTGAACCTACGACCTTCGGGTTATGAGCCCGACGAGCTACCAGACTGCTCCACCCCGCGTCCGATGCTGCGCATGTTACCAAGCTTTCAGGTAAACGCAATGCTTATTTCCTGCAACTGCTGAATATTTAAACAAATCCCGTTTGACTGCTGCTTTTTAGCACAATTGCGACAATACAGTGCGCTCTGCATCACGTATAATTGAACCGTTTTCTATCGACTATCGACGCAAAAAAGGATTACCCAGACTATGACGTCAGCTTTGCAGCTCTTTGCAACCTGTGCCAAAGGCCTTGAGCCACTATTGTTCGACGAACTCCAACGTCTGGGCATTGAAGATGTGCAACAAACCCTGGCGGGATGTCGCTTTACCAGTGACCGAGAAGGCGCCTATCGGGTTTGCCTATGGAGTCGCCTTGCCAGTCGGGTTCTGCTGCAACTGGGTCAGTGCCCGGTAGGAAATGACCTCGGTGCCGTAAGTGCCGCGGTCGCCGCGACCCCGTGGCAGGAACACATGGATGCGACACAGTCCTTTGTGGTCGACTTTACTGGCCAAAATCAACAAATTCGTCATACCCAGTTCGGTTCGCAACTGGTTAAAGACGGCATCGTCGACTATTTTCGTGACGCTGGTCTGGGCCGGCCTAACGTCGATAAAGCCGACCCCGATCTGCGCATCAACGCGCACTTGCAGCGTGACCAGCTAACCTGGTACCTGGATTTAAGTGGTGAGGCCCTACATAAGCGAGGTTATCGCCTGCAGCAAGGCGCAGCGCCGTTGCGGGAGACGCTTGCCGCAGCGATCGCAATCCGCGCAGGAGTCACCACTGACACTGACATTATCGTTGACCCATTTTGTGGCTCCGGTACCTTGTTGATTGAAGCAGCGATGATTATTCTCGAACATGCGCCGGGACTACGCCGTGATAACTGGGGGTTCCGTTACTGGAAACAACACCAACCTGAGCTCTGGCAGCAACTCCATGAGCAGGCAGAAGCAACCCACAGGCAGGCAAAAGAAGCGTCTTCGCTGAAGTTGTATGGCTCTGACACCGATCCCAGAGTACTCGCCATCGCTGATCAAAATGCCGAGCGGCTGGATCTCAACGGCTTCTTCCACTGGCAAACCTGTGACGCGACTAAAGTTGCGGCTCCAGTGCTGGAAGAAGGGCAACAGAATGCCTTGGTCATCTGTAACCCTCCTTATGGCGAGCGCCTCGGTGAAGAAGTCGAAACTTTGCTGCTGTACCGTCGTTTTGGCCAGCGCTTAAGACAGGCATTCCAGGGCTGGCAAGTGGCTTTGCTGGCAGGTGATGAAGGGCTGCTAAAACGGGTCAAAATGCGCAGCCATAAAAAATATAAGCTCTACAATGGCGCACTGGAGGTCGTTCTGGCGCTTTATGACTTAACTAAAGAACAAGTTGAGTTTACCAAAGAGCAATCCAGCGATCTCGCTAACCGACTGAAGAAAAACTACCAAAAACTTGAAAAATGGGCCGCAAAAGAAGGGGTTAGTGCCTGGCGGTTGTATGACGCGGACCTGCCTGAGTACAATGCTGCGGTCGATGTTTACAACGAGCATGTGGTGATTCAAGAGTATGCAGCCCCCAAAGACATCCCGCCTGCTGTGGCCAAGGAGCGTCTGTGGTTTCTACTCGACACCCTGGCTGAAGAACTGCCATTTGCCGCCGCAAACATGCACTTAAAAGTGCGTCAGAAGCAGGCCGGTAAGCAACAGTATCAGCGTCAACAACTGCGGGGCATCACTACCATTGTGCATGAGTACAATGCGCAGTTTAAAATCAACCTGAGTGATTATCTGGATACGGGGCTATTTCTTGATCATCGCTGGGCGCGTCGCAAAATTGCGGAGCTAAGCCAGAACAAAGTGGTGCTGAACCTGTTTGCCTACACCTGCAGTGCTTCAGTGCATGCAGCCCTGGGCGGCGCTCTTAGCGTTACCTCTGTGGACTTATCCAAAACCTATCTGGGCTGGGGCGAAGAGAACTTCCGTTTAAACGGTTTACCGTTACGCCCGCATAGCTTTATTCAAGCCGATTGCATGCAGTGGCTGCAAAAACAGCCGCCGCAACAGCGTTTTGACGTGATCTTTCTCGATCCACCGACGTTTTCGAACTCAAAACGCATGCAGGACGTTCTCGATACGCAGCGCGACCACGTGCAGTTACTGAAGCTTGCCGGCCGTTTGCTGAAAGACGATGGCGTTATTATTTTCTCGACTAATAAGAAGAAATTTAAGCTTGACCATGCCGGACTTGCGGATGCCTTTTTGCAGGCTGAAGATTGGACCCAGCGGTCCATCAGTCTTGATTTCGCGCGACATAAAGGCATCCATCAATTATTTAAGGTGACCCAAAGTGTCGACTGATTTTTATTTGCTGACCAAGCCTGAGTGTCCACTTTGCAATCAAGCTTTGGCACAGTTACATCAGCTCGAGCTGGAGGAACCTATTCGCCTGCACTGGGTTGATATCAGCACACAGCCGGAACTGCTTGAAGAATACGCCTTGCTGGTGCCCGTATTGGTGCGTGAGGCAGACGATGCAGAATTACGCTGGCCTTTTGGTGAGCAATTAATGGAGTTTGTAACAGTATGACGGTTTTACGTGTTCAACAGGCACAACTGGCGTTTGGCCGGGAGCCCATTTTAGACCGCGTCGATTTAATCATCGAAGCAGGCGAGCGGCTTTGTCTGGTCGGTCGTAACGGCGCAGGCAAATCAACCTTACTGAAGGCAATCTCCGGTGATATTCAGTTAGACGATGGCAGGATTCAGAAAGTAGGCGACACCGTCGTTGCGCGACTGCCGCAGGATCCGCCGGCCAACTCGGAACAACGGGTCTACGATTATGTCGCTGAGGCATTGGCGGAAACCGGTAAAGTTCTGAAAGACTACCACGACGTTTCGCAACGCCTGACTCAGGAGCCAGAAAACGAAAAATTATTCACCCAACTGGCGAATCTGCAAACTCAGCTGGAAGCCGCAAATGGCTGGCAATTGCAAACCCGGATTGAACAAACCTTGACCCGTTTGGGGCTGGATGAGAACGCCTCCATGGCTGCGCTCTCCGGTGGCTGGTTGCGACGCGTCGCCTTAGCCCGGGCGCTGGTGGTCGATCCTGATCTGCTGTTACTGGATGAGCCAACCAACCACCTTGATATCGACATGGTACGCTGGTTGGAAACTGTATTACTGGAATTTAGGGGCGCGGTACTCTTTATCAGTCACGACCGGATGTTCATCCGGCGCCTGGCCACTCGTATTATTGACCTTGACCGCGGTCAGCTGACCTCATTTCCCGGTAACTACGACAGCTACCTTAACGCAAAACAAGAATTGCTCGAGGTCGAGGCTAAGCATAATGCTGAATTTGATAAAAAAATGGCGCAGGAAGAGACCTGGATCCGACAGGGCATAAAAGCCCGGCGTACTCGTAACGAAGGGCGGGTTCGGGCGTTGCAGGCACTCCGCGCTGAGCGCAAGCAGCGTCGCGAACAACAGGGATCAGCGAAACTTGCGGTGCAAGAGTCACAGCGATCTGGAAAACTCGTTTTCGAAGGCGAGGACATGAGCTTAAGCTTCCCGGATCAGCAGATTTTTAAAGACTTCAGCCTCACTCTGCAGCGTGGTGATAAGATCGCGCTGGTGGGGCCCAATGGTTGTGGCAAGAGTACTTTGATTCGGGTGATTCTGGGCCAGCAAAACATTGATTCCGGAACCATTAAGCTGGGCACGAATCTGGAAGTGGCTTACTTTGATCAACATCGTGCCAAGCTGGATCCACAAAAATCTGTTGCAGAAAATGTCGGTGATGGTAAACAGGACGTGACCTTTAACGGTCGCACCCGGCATATTCTGAGTTACCTACAGGACTTTTTGTTTGCGCCGCAACAAGCCCGCACACCTGTGCATGCGCTCTCCGGTGGCGAGCGCAACCGGGCGCTGCTGGCCAAACTATTTTTGCAGCCCAGCAACTTACTGGTGCTCGATGAACCGACCAATGACCTGGATATCGACACCCTCGAGCTATTAGAGCAGATCATTGCCGATTATCAGGGAACAGTGATTCTGGTAAGTCATGATCGTGAATTCGTAAACAATACCGCCACCAGCATTCTGTTATTCGAAGGTGCCGGTAAAGTCACTGAAATCGTCGGTGATTTTAATGATGTTGAGCATTATCTGATGCATCAGACACAGCAGGGAACTAAACCCATTGCCCGGCAGTCAGAAAAGCCTGCAAGCAAAGGTTCAGAGCCAGCGAAGAAAAAGTTATCCTATAAGCTGCAACGTGAACTTGATATGCTACCCAAACGCATCGAATCACTTGAAGCTGAACAACAGGAATTACAAGCACAAGCCGGTAACGCTGAGTTTTATGATCAGCCGCATGAAGTGACAGGGCCAGTTCTGGAGCGGTTATCCGTTCTGGAAGAAGAGCTTATTACTGCGCTTGAGCGTTGGGAAGAACTCGAAAATTTACAAAAAGAGAGCAGTTGAATCATCTATGAAAAAATTTACTTTAGGGGTGCTTAGCGTAGCTGTCGCTGCGTCTTTTATAAGCCCGGCAGAGGCCACTGTGTTCACGTTTCAACAAGTTGAAACCCCTGAGCAGGTCCGCCATTTGTTTCCGACAGACATCAATGACAACCGACACGTTACTGAACTTGGCCAGTTTCCAACGGATCTGGATATAGATTTAACCAAACTACAGCCCAGCACTTTAGCGTCGATTGGAATTAATCCGGAATTAGAAGATGAAGAATTAGCGGACTACTCGCTCAGCTACGGTCAATACACCGCCTTGATTGAAACCTTGCGCGATCGGGCCAGCCCGCAGCTCCGTAACCCCCGGATTAGCTATCATTTTGCCGGTTACTTTGATGGTCAGACGGTTACCTTTAATGATTTCTTCAATGATACTGATCCGGAAACGCCTGAATTGGCGAATACCGCTGATCATTATTTTTACGCGTTGAATAATAACAACGCACGGGTAGGTTGGGGCACCGCGCCTTACCGCTATGAAAGTTTCACCTACACGACTGACGGTGATGATCCTGAAACCATCACCTATGAAGCCGCTGAGCGGGACTTTACCCGTCAGGCCATGTGGTCCGACGGTACTCAAACAAAAACCTATCCAGCGCCCGAACAGGCCTATCTAGGCGGTGAAACTGCCATGATGGACATCAACGACTTTAACGTTGCTGTTGGTTTTGCCAGTATGGCTTTGAGCCCCAACGCCGTGAAAGTTGGCGAACAATGTGAGACGGCAATCGAAGATGGTAGCGCGGTCCGTTCCGTTTATGGTTGTATGTGGCAGCGTTGGTTTAGCTTAACCAACTCCGTTGCTTCGAACCTGCAAAACTTCTATAGCCGCACGTCGATTGCCAGCAATCAGTCCATTTATGACATGCAAGCGGCGGTCTGGCAGCTTGATACGGACGGTAGCGTAATTGATGTTACCTACTATCCGCCGCTTATGGAGCGCGCAGAAGAAGATGAAGGTGATTTCTCCAGCTACGCATTTGCCATTAATAACAATGGCATAGCTGTGGGGCAGAGCTGGACCTATTACGAGGGTGTTGCTGAGCCAGGCCGCAGGATTAAACTGCCTGCGATCTTCCGTGATGGAGAAACCTTACCCATCACTGGAATTACCGAAAACCGGGATTATCTGTGGGGCTCGGCGACCGACATCAATGATGAAAACGAGGTGGTCGGCTTTGTCATCCGTAGCATTCAAGGTATCCAACGCTACGTCGGTTTCAAATACGATCTCGATACTGACACTTTTGTTGAGTTACCCGGATTCTTTACCGGTTCCAGTACCATACCGACCGCAATTAACAACTCGGGCGTGATCGTCGGTACCGCTGAAATTGAAGCAAGCTTGTCGACCCAGCGGCGCCGGGTTGGTTTCCGTTTTGACAGCCGTGTTGCCGACGCATTGTTTGTTGATTTAAATAATACCGTTGACTGTGATGCGGGTTTATTTATTGCTACAGCAGAAGGCATCAATAACAACGGTGTGATCGCGGCAACAACCATCAACGAGGAAGAAATTGTTGATGATCAAGGGAATACCCGCGATGAACAGCGTGCGAAAACTGTCATTCTTGACCCAACAGCAGGTGAACCGAATCAGTGTTCAGTGACCGACGAGCGGGTTGAGCGCGAAGGCGCAGCAATTGGCTTCGGCGGACTCTTCACTATGTTCTTGATTGGTGGTCTTATTACGGTTCGTCGTTGGATTAAGGCTTAACCGTAAAACTTGTTCTAAAAAAAAATCATCATAGAAATGACGCTTTTTCAGCAGCTTATAAGGCGAACTGAAAAAGCGTCTTTTTTTACTATTGAACTCCCTCCCTGAGTTGCTATCTATTATTACAAGAGTGAAATAAATTTCGCTCTTAGTAAAAAACGACAAGAACAACTGGACGAGGTAATGAATGATGAAAAGACAGAAACGCGATCGCCTAGAACGGGCACATTCTCAAGGTTTTAAAGCGGGTGTGTCGGGCCGTTCAAAAGAACTATGTCCGTATCAGAATCAGGAAATTCGTTCCCAGTGGTTAGGCGGTTGGCGCGACGCGCAAGAAGCGCGGAGTGTAGGATTGTATCGTTAATCTGTCCAACGCAAATGAGGTAAAAAAGATTTACTCTATCTCTGGAAAGCTAAAAAGCCCGCTGATGCGGGCTTTTCTTTTATCGGCAAGAGCGCTTAGAAGTTTGAGGTGTCGGTAAACAGACCCACTTTAAGATCTTTTGCGGTGTAGATCGTTTTGCCATCCACTTCAACGCGACCATCAGCGACTCCCATAAACAGTTTACGCTTGATAACACGTTTCATATCAATGAAATAGCTGACCTTCTTCGCGGTAGGAAGGATTTGACCAGTAAATTTTACTTCACCAACTCCTAAGGCACGACCACGACCAGGGCCGCCACTCCAGGCCAGAAAGAAGCCTGTCAACTGCCACATGGCGTCAAGTCCCAGGCAACCTGGCATGACCGGGTCACCTTTAAAGTGACAGTCAAAGAACCAAAGATCCCGTGAAATATCCAATTCAGCGTGAATGTAGCCTTTGCCGTACTCGCCGCCTTCGTCATTAATGGTGACGATGCGGTCCATCATCAGCATGTTAGGGGCGGGTAACTGGCTGTTTCCTGGACCAAACATCTTGCCATCGGCACAAGCTAGCAGGTCGTCGCGGTTAAAACTTGATTGAGTCATAAACACCTTGTCTTCGGCGTGAAAAGTGCTGTTAGCTTAGCGAACACTTGTACGCTAAACAAGTCCGACAAGTACCTTTACCAGATCCGCTTGTACCATGGCTGCTCTGGCTCGCAATGCTGGAGCTCGTCAAGACGCTTTTCTATACGTGCATACAACTGTTTCTGTTCTTCACCAGTGAGCAGTGTCAGTGCCTCAGCGACGTCGTCGATGGCGTAGACATGGTACTGGCCTTCAGCGACTGCGGCGATAACATCTGGATCTAAATTGAGCTGGCTTAAATTCGCACTCGGAATAATCACTCCTTGCTTGCCGTCGAAACCACGCTCCTGGCAAAGGGCAAAGTGACCTTCAATCTTTTCATTCACTGCACCAATAGCCTGCACCCGCCCAAACTGGTCCACCGCACCGGTAATGGCCAGACCTTGCGCCACAGGCGCTTCTGCCAGGGCTGATAACAGACAGCAGAGCTCTGCCAGCGAGGCGCTGTCACCATCGACTTCATAATAAGATTGTTCGAACACAATGGTGGCTGACAATCGCATCTCTTCGCTGCGCGCGAATACATTCGCAATATAAGCAGACAGAATCATCACACCCTTGGTGTGAATATTGCCGCTGAGCTCAGATTTACGATCAATATCGATAATGTCACCATCACCATAGTGCACGGTAGCGGTGATTCGGGTGGGTTCACCAAACTCAGAGCCGCCCATGGTAACCACTGTCAGACCGTTGACCTGACCCACAACAGCACCACTGGTTTCGATATAAACCTGGCCTTCCAGGATCTGGCGACGGCTTAACTCGGCAATATAACCGTCGCGATAAAGACGCTGCTGCAGCACAGCTAAAATAGTGTCATGGGTAATGCTGTCGAGCTGTTGATCCTGCGCTAATGCCGCCGCTTCACGTAGCAGTTGCATCAACGCAATAGTATCCAGTGACAACTCCGTCTGATAATCACTCAGGCGCGCGGCATATTTCAGAACCAGCGGAATTGCTGACGCCGCCAGAGGCAGGGTCGCTGCCTCGCGTTCAACATAAGCCAGGTAGTCAAAGTAGGGCGCTAATGGATTTTGTGCCACCGGATAGTGTGATGAAAAGTCAGCCAGATACGGAAACAGATTGTCAAAATCACGGTCAAGTTCACGCAACTGTGCGTAGATGGAACGATCGCCCAATAACAACACTTTGAGGTGAATGGGGACCGGTTCGGGCTGGTAGTAGGCGGCAATATTGGCTTCGCCTGGTTGCGGCCAATGAAAACGACTGGTACGTAATACGTACTTCAGTTTGCGCCAGAGTCCGGGCTGGCTCAGCAGTTCTTCGGCGTCAATGGCCAGCACACCGCCATTGGCTTTTAATAAAGCACCAGATTGAATCAGGTGCAGTTCCGAGGAGATGGTGCCTTCAACGGACTGTAAGCGGATGGTGCCAAACAGACTGGTTTCGGTGACGCGATCACAAAGCACAAAATCATCTGAATCGGCATCGGACTCGACAATAACTGTTGCCAGTTCCTTCCCGGGCAGATCCGCAAAGGTCTTGTCTTTAATGCGCTCGACGTAATTCTGCAGACGCTCGCTGGGAAAGGTCTCCAGTAGTTTCTGAACCGCATTGGCGCGTTCGGCCGCATCCAGCTCAAACAACTGCAACAGACCCTCAAGGACAGACCGCGCGGTACCGGCCGGGACATTGACGCACAGCGGTTCGTTGGCTGAGTCCGGATTAACCAGATACAGCCAGTCTGAACGCTCGAAATGAACCCACTGATGGCGTACCTGTAACTCATGCAACACATCCACCACCCGCAACCCAGGCGTGGTCACCATGTAGCCATGGGCGTAGCGACCGCCAATGCGCATGGTTTGCTGAATCGCCGTAAGGGCACGATCCTGGCCCACTAAAGGGTTAGCCTGCGGAGTAGCAGGGCGCTGTTGCGCCCATTCGTGAATAGTTGGCTGCAGTTGTTCAGCGGCGACGCGCATTAAATTATCCTTTCTTGCTTTAACAGTTAATCCTGGGTTTGGGTTGTAACGGGCTCAACCGCATACCCCAGATCTTTTAGGAGCTGAATGATACCAGCATTACCGCCTAAATGACCCGCTCCTACGGCAATAAATTCCGATCCTGGAGCCTGCAAGTCCGCGTCAAGCTGTTGTTGCCAGGTCCGGTTACGATCATCCAGTAATAACGCTGTGTAGTCCGCGTAAGCGTCGGTATCAGCGATCATCTTATAAAGACCTTCCATATCTTCAGCCACGTATAAGCGCACCATTTTATCCAGTTCGCCTTTGGCTTTAGCTTTATCTTCAAGGGATTCCATTAGCCACTGAACCTGTTCCTGATAGGGGATCTGGTCGAAAATACCAAATTGAAAATCAACGCTTTCCAGACCGTCAACGGCTTTTTGTTGTTCCATGGCTTTCTGAGTGAAGTGTCCTTCATAGGACATTTGCTGTGCACAACCAAGTTGTGAAGTCATGACCATGCTACTGAGGATAAAGGGGCGCATGCCGTCAAACGTCGTCAGACCCGTGCCCATAGTAGACGTTAAGAACTCATCCAATAACTCGTACTGAGCTTCAGACACATGCGAAGACAATTTGCGTCCCTGGGGATCGAGTAGTTTGGTCTGCATCGACTGCAAAACGCCGGGGTCCGCCATGTCCAATTCCATAATTAAACGATCGGCCTGAGCAAACGCGGCTTTGGTTTGTTCATGAACTTTAAAATCTTCAGCGCAAATCATGTGGATTGTGCCAAACAAATAGGAGGGTTCAGCCATGTCGTTGCCAGTCACTTTGTACAACAAAGACGCCTGGGCGGTACTTACTGAGAGCGCTCCGGCAACCAAAAGAGCGGTGATACTTTTAACCATGATAATTCTTCCTTGGGTATTTTTTTAAATTGTCGTTAAAACAATGCTTAGTTTAAGCGTAAGCGGCCACAGACTCAATTGAACGAAGAGAACCAAGGGCTAACTTTGCTCATTCTTAGATTGCGCATAATGTATATTATGTTAAATACTCTATGAATAAGACTATATAATCTAAGTGGGTGTTCACATTAATGAGCTGCGCTACGTAAAAATTTGGCTAGAATGGCCCTGCTCTGTGAACAGATTTTACGTAGCGAACGATTCAGGAGTGAAAAATCAGCGGAAGAATTACAGATCTAACAAGTAGCTTTGCAGAGAATCCATTTGTTGCTGCAACACATTATCGACAGCTGGTGCCCACTTGGAGAGATCATTCGGCGAGTAGCCTCCGACGCGATAATAGACCGTAATAACACTCGTCCGGCCATCATCTGTTGTCGCCAGTCGCCAATCCATAACACCATGCAGGCCTTCAGCCTGTAACGGGCCTAAGCCACCCGTCAGACGAATGAGTTTGCCCGGTTCTACCTTTACAACTCTTAAGTGCTCTGTTTCACCCTGGTCAGACACTTCACACAAACAGCCATTAAGTGTCGCTGTTAATCTCATGTTGCTGCTATCGCCGTACCAGGTGTGCGCGGCAAGCCACCAGTTTCCTATTCCGTCAGTTAAAGCTTTGTAAGCCTGCATCGGCTCAGCCGCCAGTTCGCGCTTGAAGGTTAAGGTAAAACCGCTCGCGCTACTATCGATAACATCTGCGACGGCCTGAGGAGTCAGGCACGCCGCTATGATCACTAGTGAGCTTTTAAATAAGGATGTTTTCATCAGTCTGAAGCTTTTTCCATTTCGCGCTCCAACCGCTGAGTTTCGTCCGCACGCGGTTTGGTAAATCTCGCCAGTGCCAGATAAATCACCGGTGTTAAATACAGCGTAAAGACAACGGCAAATGCAAGACCACCAAATACCACCCAGCCGATCGCGTTTCTTGCTTCTGAGCCTGCGCCCACGGAAAGGATTAAGGGCAAGGCGCCAAGCAAGGTTGAAACCAGCGTCATCATGATGGGACGCAAACGAATATCCGCAGCATTCTCAACTGCCTCGCGCACCGACTGACCTTTGTCGCGCAGCTGGTCCGCGAATTCAACCAACAAAATGGAGTTCTTCGCGATCAGACCAATTAACATCACCAGGCCTATTTGCGAGAAGATATTAATGGAGGTGCCGGTCAGGTACAGCGCAAAGAATGCGGCAGCAATACCAAAAGGTACTGTCGCCATGACCACAATGGCACTGTTCACACTTTCAAATTGGGCCGCCAAGACCAGCAACACAATGAGAAATGCCAGGATGTAGGTCATCATCACTTCCCGCTCAGTTTCCTGATAGGCTTCGGCTTCACCAAGCAGCACCATGCCAATATTTTCCGGCAAGGTATCTGCGGCAATCGCCCGTAAATTCTCAACCACTTGCTCGATTGGAATACTGCCAGGCATTTGCATATCCACTTCGATCGCACGCCGTTGAGCGCGCCGCTCAAGTTCCGCTGCAACACCCTCTTCGCTTATGGTCGCTACACTCGATAAGGGAACCAGAGTTCCGTCTGCCGCACCAACATAAAGGTTGGCCAGATCAGTTGGTGAACGGATCTGACTGCGCTTCGCTTGCAGCATGATAGGCACAGCCTGGTCACCGATATTTAGATCAGCAATATCATCACCATTGATGGCGACCCGCAACGTCGATGAAATATCACTCAGGGACACTCCAAGTTCAGAGGCGCGACGGCGATCAATATTAACCCTTAGCTGTGGTTGCGTTGGTTGGTAACCAATCCGCGGAAAACCAACTTCCGGCATCGCTTCCTGCGCGGCTTTGCCAAAGGCTTGCGCGGCGTCATAAATCTCACGGTAGTTGTCACCGGTTAGGGCGACTTCAAGTCCACCGCCCTGGCCTCGCAGGTTCAGACTGTTTGAGCCAAAGGCGCGGGCCGGCGCCCCGGGAATGCGACCTAAAGGTCCACTTATTTCGTCGATGATTTCCTGTTGCGAGCGATCGCGCTCTTCCCAGTCGGTCAAACGCACGGTAATGAAAACCAAATTGGGATCCCATTGCCCGACGCGAGTATTAATACTTTCAACTGCCCCGCCATTTACATAAGGCAGCAGAATTTCTTCCATCTGCTGGGCCTGGCGGTTCATAAAGTTCAGACCGACACCATCCGGCCCACGAGCGAAGATACGGATCTGACCGCGATCCTCCGATGGCATCAGCTCACTGTCGACATTTAGATAAAAACCGACCGCGGTGCCGGCAATCAGGACACAGGCGGCAAAAACAATTTTTGCGTGATCAAGCGCCCAGTGCAGACTCTTCACGTAAGCGTTACGGAAACGATGCCCCAGCCGGGTAAGTACGGTTTCTTTGTGGTCCTTTAACGGAAGCCTTGCCGTCAGCGCGGGCACCAGCGAGAGCGCAACAAAGGAAGAAATAATCACCGCGGCAGCGAGTACGCCACCAAACTCACGGAACAAGCGCCCGGCAGTGGAAGGCAAAAATGCGATGGGTACAAACACCGCAACCAACACCGCAGTGGTGGCCACGACAGCAAAGAAAACTTCTCTGGTACCAATAACCGCTGCTGCGCGGGCACCGATACCCATACTGCGCCGCCGCTGAATGTTTTCGGAGACGACAATGGCATCATCGACGATCAAACCTGTGGCTAACACCAGGGCTAGCAGAGTCAGGATATTAATCGAAAATCCTAGCAACCAAATGACCGCAATTGAGCCGATCAGCGCGACCGGAATTGAGACTGCAGGAATAATGGTGGCGCGGCCGGAACCAATAAACAGCCAGAGCGTGGCGACCACCAATAAGATGGTCAGTGCCAGCGAGGTAATAACTTCTTCGACGGAACTGCGAATAAATTCGGCATCGTCACTGGTGATGCGGATAGTCAGTTCCGGGTACTGCTTACGTAAGTCTTCAACCAAGCGCAATACTTCGTCGGATATCTCGATAGTATTTGAACGCGCCTGACGAATAATCCCTAAACCAAGAACCTGCTTACCGTCGAGTCGGGTAATGCTGCTGGCGTCGGCGGGGCCAAAGTAAACTGTGGCAATGTCACCGACGCGGGTGGTGCCAGAAATAATGATATTTTCAACATCTTCAGTGGTGACCGAACTGGCATCGGCGCGCACGATCAGCTGCTGATCCGTGGACTTTAAACTCCCGGCGGGTACATCAAAAGGAGCCTGTCGCAGCACTGCAGCGACGTCACTCACGGTTAACTGATAACTGGCCAGACGCAGAGGCTCGATAACCACCCGCATCACCCGGCGGCGATCACCGGTCAAGCGCACATCAGCAACCCCCGGAATATTTAGAAAGTTAGGCGCCAGGTCGGTTTCGACGCGTTCGGTGAGTGAAGACAAATCTAGCTCTTCACTGGAGATGGCAAGCGAGACCACAGACTCCGCGTCATTGTCCGCTTTGATAATAGCGACATTTTCAACTTGTTCTGGCAACCGGCGCTGCACCCGACTTACTGATTCCCGGGTTTCATTGGCGGCGCTGTCTAAATCGACACCGGGTCGGAATTCAACAACAATGCGAGAGCTGCCTTCTTCACTTGAAGCACGGATGGACTTAACCCCGCTAACCCGCGCCACTGCCCCTTCCAGACGACTGGTAACTTCGGTATCTACGGTTTCCGGGGCTGCGCCAGGGTAACTTGCAGTCACCGAGACCACAGGACGATCAACGTCAGGTAACTCACGCACCTCAACGCCCTGGATGGCTGCTAAACCAGCGATAATAATGAGAAGGTTGAAAACAACGATAAGAACCGGGCGTCGAATCGACAGCGACGGCAGGTCATTTAACTGCGGAGCCCATTTCATGCGCTTGCGCCCCCGTCTGCCGCGGCTAACTCTTTAACCGATTGCCCTTCGCGCAGCGTCTGTACGCCTTCAACAATGAGTTGGTCGCCTAATTGCAAATTACCATCCACTAGCACGCGCCCGGGTAAGCGCTGTTTAATCGAAACATCTACCCGCTTGGCTTTACCATCTTCAGCGATCCAGACGTAGGCACCCTCCGGGCCCCACATCAGACCTGCCTCCGGAACCACAGGATAACTGTCACCGGCAAGGGTTAAGGCAATCCGAAAACTCATTCCCGGTCGGTATTTATCGTTGACATTGTCCATGACCGCACGGATACGAACCGTACGGTTGGAAGGGTCAACTCGTGAGCCAATTTCAGCTACTTCAGCGGCTAGCGGCTCTTGCATGCGCTGCCAGGCAAATACTTGTACAGTCGCACCCTGCTCCAATAGTGCGACGGACGCCTCAGGCGCAAGGAAGTCAACGTAAAGCTCTTCGCGTTTATCCAGAGTGGCAATAAGCGTTTGCGGGGTAATGCGATCACCAGTTTCAACATCAGTAATGCCAATCACACCGGTAAAAGGGGCAACAACCTGACGGTCATCAAGGTTGGTTTGCGCTTCATCGACGGCGACTTCCAGTAAATCGCGGGTGATCACGGCTTCATCGAGCTGGCTCTTGGGAATCGCGCCTTGCGCATGACTCGATTGCAATCGCTCGACCGTGCGCTCGGCATCGGCAAGTTGCAGTTTCGCACGTTGCAACGCAATGCGCTGACGTCTATCGTCCAGTTGTACCAGCACATCACCTTGCTGGACCCGATCGCCGGGGGCAAAATTAACCGACTGCACGACATCACCGACTGCAGGATAAAGTTCGACAGATTGCAAAGCTTCAGCATAACCGACAGCTTCGACCTGCTCCTGCTTACTCTCAAAACCCAGAGGTTGCATGACGACCAGCGCAGCCTGTTCGGAGTTGCCCCATTGTTGCGCTGTAGCTTCAGTGAGCACTGCGGGCGTAACGGTAAGCAGAGTTAGCATGGATAAAGTAAAAGCGGTCGAGAGCTTCATTAAACTTAATGTCCTTATACGACGAGATGAAGAAGTTAAAGGTGAGTATGCGTATTTCAGCAAATACGATCAAAAAAGACCGCCCATCTACGATGAACAGTCTTTTAGATACGCCAGTTTAACAATTACTGCTGGCTGGGTTTAACTTTTAGCACTTCGGTCAGACCGGCAACTGCACCACCGATGTCCGCCAATTGCGCCGGTAAAATTAAAGTATTGGTCTCTTTCGCCAGGTTGCCGAACTCTTTCACGTACTGTTCTGCGACTCTCAGACTGACCGCACTTTCGCCGCCCGGCTCCTGAGTCGCACTAGCAATTTTACGCAAGCCTTCAGCAGTTGCGATGGCGATAAGCTCAATTTCTTTGGCACGCCCTTCCGCTTCATTGATCTGCTTTTGTTTCTCAGCCTCAGAGAGATTAATAACTTCCTGTTTGTGACCTTCAGACACGTTAATCATGGCCTGACGCTCACCCTCAGACTTGGCAATCGCAGCGCGACGCTCGCGCTCGGCGCGCATTTGCTGCTCCAGCGCATCTTTAATACTCATCGGCAGCTCGATATCAGAAATTTCGTAGCGCAGAACCTTAATTCCCCAAGGCGCCGCGGCTTCATCTAATGCTTGCACTACGATCTCATTGATGCGGGCACGCTCTTCAAAGGTTTTATCCAGATCCGTCTGGCCGATGACCGAACGCATCGTGGTCTGAGCAAGCTGGGATGCCGCGTAGCGGTAGTCATTGATGCCGTAACTTGCTTTATGGGCGTCAACCACCTGAATATAGAGGACGCCATTGATACCCACCTGAATATTATCCCGGGTTACACATGCCTGGCGTTCAACATCAATCACTTCTTCTTTCAGCACATGCTGGTACGCAACTTTGTCAACGAACGGTATCAATAAATGAAAACCAGATTCTAAAGTTCGGTTATACCGCCCTAGCCGCTCAATAACATAATTGGACCGTTGCGGTACGATACGGGCGGTTTTCAAAATAATAATGATGACCGCAACTGCGAAGCCAAGCGCGAGGACCGTACCGACGTTCAATTCAAACATAATCAATCATCCTATGTGTTGTGTTCTTGCTGAGTCGGCTTATCGCGGGCAACCGTCAACTGAATACCTTCGTTGGCAAGTACCCAGGCCGTTTCACCTGCTTTTAATTCATCTTCAGAAAACGCATCCCACTGCACACCATTTAAGACCACCCGGCCCGCGCCATGATTGAAGTCCCGAATCACTTTAACGCGAGCGCCAATATCGCGTTGAAAATTGGGCTTGGCCTCGTCTTCATCTGTGGTGTACCCCATAAACCAGCGTTTAAACTGACCACGGGCAACAAGTAAAAGCGCTAAACTAACCACCCCGAAAACCGCAAACTGAGTTGCGCTTTCCGCAATTATGTTCCAGTGCAAAAGTAGCCCGGTAACTATGGCTCCGATGCCAAGAAACACTGCAATCACGCTGGTTAGCAGTAATTCGGAGAGGATCAATAAAATCCCTATCACGATCCAGATTAAGGCTATCGACATAGCTATTCCTCTGCTACAGGTTAAGACAACTAGCAGCGACTATAGCACGCGTGCAAAAGCAAGCGACAAGACAATTGTTTCAATTTGCTACGCTTTCGAAGGTGAGGCTTAACGACTCCGCGCCAGTTTCAGCTGGCCTGATTAACGGAATGGTGAGGCGCCAAAGCATCCGCGGCTCTGTGCATGCGCCAAGGTATAAAGTTGTCTGCCAGTCTCCTGTATCGTTTTCTTTCCAAAGCAAAGGCACACTTCCCATGTACATGGATACCCCCTCCACCTGTGACAGACCAGGCTTTACAAGGGGCGGAAGGCTTAACTCAATGACCATGACCTGTTCAACAGGCACAGGTCCCGCTGGCATGGTAAGTGTCGCGGAGCTGTTGGCAAAGCTGTGGGTCGTGGTTTCTAAAGGTACAGTTTCTTGGGGCGTGCAGCCAAGCGCGATCCACGTGCAGCCCACTAGAATAAAGACCTTAATCAAAGTGTGGTTAATTACCTGAAGCATAAAACCTTCTTTTCCATCAAACCGCGGTGTTCGATTTTTCTCCAGACGACCGCAAGGCTTGATATTTTAACGGTTTGTTACTGTATTTTTGTGCCTAAACATCATAAAATGTGCGTGTTTGTCAAAGTATCCGACAAGCGATCATCAATGTCACGTTACTCTGTTACGAAAACGGTTACGACGTTGTTACGAAAACGATTACGACGTCATCGCTTTTGAATCCAGAGCATCAACGCGGAAAACAAAAATGAGTCAAACAAATCCACAGCAAATCGAATACAACCTCAAAGTCGTCAGACAGTTTACTGTTATGACGGTCGTCTGGGGTATCATCGGTATGGCATTAGGCGTTTGGATCGCCGCTCAGCTAATCTGGCCTGAGCTAAATTTCGACACGCCATGGCTTACCTACTCCCGTCTACGTCCACTGCACACCAATGCGGTTATTTTCGCATTTGGTACATCAGCACTGATGGGAACCTCGTTTTATATTGTGCAAAAAACTTGTCGCACTGCTTTGTTTTCAGACAAGCTGGCGGCGTTCGTGTTCTGGTCCTGGCAGACCGTTATTGTACTTGCAGTAATTACTCTGCCCCTCGGTCTTACTTCTTCTAAAGAGTACGGCGAGCTTGAGTGGCCAATTGATATTCTGATCGCATTGTCGTGGATCGCGTACATTATTGTGTTCTTCGGAACCTTAGTTAAACGCAACACGTCTCACATTTATGTCGCTAACTGGTTCTATGGTGGTTTCATCATTACCGTCGCAGTGCTGCACATTGTTAACAGCATGGCGATGCCGGTATCCTTCACCAAATCCTACAGCATTTATGCTGGTGCCGTAGATGCCATGATTCAGTGGTGGTATGGCCACAACGCCGTAGGCTTCCTGCTGACAGCAGGCTTTTTGGGGATGATGTACTACTTCGTACCTAAGCAAGCCGAGCGCCCGGTGTACTCCTACCGTCTGTCGGTCGTACACTTCTGGGCCCTGATTTCACTGTATATCTGGGCAGGTCCGCATCACCTTCATTATACTGCTTTGCCTGACTGGACTCAGTCACTGGGTATGGTGATGTCTGTTATCTTATTTGTGCCATCATGGGGCGGTATGATTAACGGTATCATGACCCTGTCTGGCGCCTGGCATAAACTGAAAACGGATCCAATCCTGCGCTTCCTGATCGTTTCCCTGTCGTTCTACGGCATGTCAACGTTCGAGGGGCCTATGATGTCGATCAAGTCAGTCAATGCGCTCTCCCATTACACGGACTGGACCATCGGTCACGTTCACTCTGGTGCACTGGGTTGGGTTGCAATGATCACCATCGGCTCAATGTACTATCTGATTCCGCGTTTATGGGGCCAGACCCAAATGCACAGCGTACGTTGGATCAACGTCCACTTCTGGTTGCATACCATAGGAACGGTTCTGTACATCGTTGCACTATGGATATCGGGTGTTATGCAGGGCCTGATGTGGCGTGCTGTTAATGCGGAAGACGGTACTCTGACCTATAGTTTTGTTGAGAGTGTCGAAGCTTCTTACCCGTTCTGGTTCATCCGCTTTGTAGGTGGTTTGTTCATCGTCGCCGGTATGTTGCTAATGGCGTGGAATATGTACCGCACCATCAAAGCTGGTAAGCCGACCACTGAAACCATCGATGTTGCTCCGCGTGAAGCAGCAACGCCGTCAGCTTAAGGAGTCCTGGCAATGAGTAAGAAGATTACGCATGATTTCGTTGAAAAGCGCGTCGGTTGGCTAGCTATTTTTGCCATCATCGCGATTTCAATCGGTGGTCTGGTGGAAATTACTCCCTTGCTTTTCCAAAACCAGACGAACGAGCCAGTAGTTGGCCTGGAACCTTATACTCCGCTTGAGCTTGAAGGTCGGGATATTTATATCCGTGAAGGCTGTAATAACTGCCACAGCCAGATGATTCGTCCTTTCCGCGCCGAAACTGAGCGCTACGGACATTATTCATTGGCGGGTGAGCACGTTTGGGAGCGCCCTTTCCTTTGGGGCTCAAAACGTACCGGACCTGATCTCGCTCGGGTTGGTGGCCGTTATAGTGACGAATGGCACTATGTTCATATGATGAATCCACGTGATGTGGTTCCAGAGTCGAACATGCCAGGGTTCCCATGGTTAGCGGAAAATAAACTGGACGGTGAATTAACAGCGAAGAAAATGGAAGTTTTTCAATTCTATGGTGTGCCTTACACTGATGAAGAGATTGCCGGTGCTAAAGCCGCTGTCGCAGGAAAAACCGAAATGGAAGCGTTAATCGCCTACCTACAATCGCTAGGTACGGCTTTGCAACAACAGGCCAACTAATATGGATTACATCACCTGGCGTAGTTTTTACACAGTTTTAGTTTTCGTATTGTTCATTGGCGTTGTGTTCTGGGCTTACAGCAAAGGTCGCAAAAAGAAGTTTGATGAGGCCGCCAAGTCAATCTTCGAAGAAGATGAGCTGAAAGAGACAAAACAAGACAATACTAAACAGGAGTCTAAGGATAATGAGTAGCTTCTGGAGTGCATGGATTATTGTTTTAACCCTGGGGTTCTTGGTCGGTATTATCTGGCTGTTACGCTGGACCATGACCAACTTCACCGGGATTAAAGAAGGCGAACTCATGGATCATGAGTTCGACGGTATCGTTGAAATTAACAACCCGCTGCCGCGTTGGTGGATGATTCTGTTCTGGGTCACGATTGTATGGGGCCTGATTTACCTGGCGCTGTACCCCGGACTGGGTAACTTCCAGGGCTTATTAGGCTGGAAGAGCTCAAACCAGAACGTGCAGTCCCTTGAGGAATCCCGTGAGGCCACTGAAGCTCATCGTGAAGCTGGTTTGATTGTGCAATATGATCGCGAGATGCAGGCTGCGGAAGAGCGCTTCGGCCCAATCTTTGAAGCCTATGCGCAACAACCCATCAAGGAACTTGCAAAAGATCCTGAAGCGACTGAAATTGGCCAGCGTTTGTTCCTGCAAAACTGTGCTCAGTGTCACGGCTCTAATGCAATGGGCGGCAAAGGCTTCCCAAATCTGACCGATGATGCCTGGCTCTATGGTGGCTCACCAGAAGACATCAAAACCAGCTTGCTACAAGGTCGCGTGGGTCAAATGCCTGCTTTCAGTTCGCAGTTCAATGAACAGCAGATTACTGAACTGGCGACCTATGTCCTGAGCTTGAGCGGTCGTAAAGTCGATCCTGAGCTGGCTGCGGCAGGTAAACAGAACTTTGCGGTCTGTTCTGCGTGTCATGGTCAGGATGGTAAGGGTAACCAACAACTGGGCGCCCCTAACCTGACAGATAACATCTGGTTGTATGGTGGTTCTCAACAAGCCATCGAAGAAACTCTGATGAATGGCCGTAATGGCGTAATGCCGGCGTGGAAGGATATCCTCGGTGAGGATAAAATACACGTCATCAGTGCCTACGTGTACGGGCTTTCAAACGACTAAACTGAAAACCCCGCACTAGCGGGGTTTTTTATAGCAGTATTTATTTTGAGGACATTGGAAATGGTGAAACCGTGGTACAAACAAGTGTGGCCCTGGGTGTTGATGTCGATCCCGTTTTCTGTGGTGATCGCCATGGCCATTACACTCACCGTGGCTTCGCGTTACGATAATCCAATGGTCATTGACGATTATTATAAACAGGGCCGTGGTATTAATACCCAGGTGGGCAAGGTCCAGGAAGCGCAGGCGCGCGGCATTACCTTCAGCTTCAGTCATGAAGGTACGAATCTGGTCTTGAGCTATGCATCCGGCCAGCCTGACGAGCTTACCGCTTTGCGGATAAACTTTTATCACACCACCCTGGCCGACAAAGACTTCAGCCTTAGACTGACCGCAGATGCTGAAGGTCGTTTTCGTGGCCAGTTACCTGCGGATGTTGCCACTGAAAGAGGCAAATGGACGGTTACGGTTACGCCTTTTGATGGTAGCTGGCGTCTGAGTCAACAGGTGTTTTTGCCAAGCCCTCGTGAAATTACCCTTGAACCCCTGACGTACGGCGTTTAACCATGGCCACAGAGCTGCCGCCTGCTCCCGACGGGCATTGCTTTCACTGTCTGCAGCCCCTCCCTGACGATGGTGGTTACGATGTGATTGTTGCCGGTCAGTCCCGCGCGGTGTGCTGTTACGGCTGTCAGGCGGTGGCACAAACTATCAACGATCAGAACCTGCTGCACTTCTACCAGTTTCGGGATACCAGCAACCCCCTGCAGATCCCGTTACTACCGGAAGAGCTGCAGCAACTCGAAGCCTACGATCAGGACGAATTGCAGGACCAGTTCACACAAACCAGTGACAGCGGCCTTAAATCCACTACGTTGTCGGTTGAAGGCATGACCTGCGCTGCCTGTGCCTGGTTGATTGAACAACAGTTGCAACGCCAGCCAGGTGTGCAAAAAGCGCAGGTCAATGCTACCACTGAACGGGTGCTGATCAGTTGGTTACCAGAACAGATCAAACTCAGTAGCCTGCTGCAACACATCGCTGGTCTGGGGTACCGTGCTTTACCCTTTCAGGCCGCGACTCAGGAGCAAGATTTTAAACGGCGCCGGCGCTACTTCATCCGGCGTATCGGTATTGCCGGACTGGCCACCATGCAGGTGATGATGATTGCCATCGCCCTCTATTTCGGTATGGTCGACGAACTCGATCAAAGCATGCGCCAATTCTTCTGGTGGATCAGTCTCCTCTTTGCGACCCCGGTGCTGCTCTATAGTGCCCAACCCTTTTACATGTCGGCATTACGAAGTCTGCAGGCACGGCAGCTGAATATGGATGTGCCGGTGAGCCTGGCTCTGCTCAGCGCTTATGGGGCCAGTGCTTATGCGACCTTTACCAATCACGGCGAAGTCTATTTTGAATCCGTCAGCATGTTTACCTTCTTGCTGCTGGTCGGCCGCTACCTTGAGTTACTCGCCAGACAACGTGCGGTCGCCACCGCCGCTAACCTGGTAAAACTGTTACCGGCAACGGCACAACGTGAAGGCCCGAACGGCGAGCTTGAAGCCGTTGCAGTCCATAAGTTACAGCCTGGAGATATTGTCCGGGTGTTACCTGGTCAGACCCTGCCAGCTGATGGCGAGCTCGTCTCCGAGCAAGCGGAAATCAATGAGAGTATGCTAACTGGCGAAAGCGTACCGGTCAGCCGACAGCAAAATGAAACTGTGTATGCCGGCACCCTAAATCAAACTCAGCCCATTCGCATTGCAGTGCAAGCAACTCAGCAAAACACGGTGATGGCAAAGATTGCAGCGATGCAGGATCAGGCGCTGGCTAACAAGCCTAAACTGGCGGTTCAGGCCGAGCGGCTGGCCAGCCAGTTCGTAAAACAGTTGCTCTTTCTTGCCGCTGCTACTTTCCTGGTGTGGAGTTTTATCGACCCAGAAGAAGCGTTTTGGGTGACCTTGGCTGTGCTGGTCGCAACCTGTCCCTGCGCCCTCGCTCTGGCGGCGCCGACGGCCGTTACAGGTGTGATACACCAGCTCAATAAGCAGGGCATCCTGCTGCGCAATACCGATGCGATTGAAGCGCTCCGTGATTGCCGTACGTTAATCGTTGATAAAACCGGCACCCTGACTAGCGGTAAATTTAGCTTTGCCAGCCAGACCTATTTAAGTGAAGGTTATTCAAAAGCTGGCATTAATGCCCTTGCCAGCGCGCTCGAGAAACATTCCGAACACCCGTTAGCGGAGCCCTTCAAAAGCCTGTCAAGCGCTAATGAGAAGGCGCCCGAGCGAGTGTTGCTTGATAACGTTCAGGTCAAAATGGGAGCCGGTATTGAAGCGATCTGGACTGCAGGCACCAGCCAACAGCCCGTACGTATCGGCCATCCTCGCTACATCGCAGAGTGGCATCCAGAAGCTGTTACTCTGGCTCCTGCTAACGTGATTCTGGCCACTGCTGACGAAGTGCTGGCCTGCTTCCAGGTGACCGATACTTTGCGTGACGATGTTCCCGCCACGCTCGCGACGCTACGCACCTGGAATTATGAGATTATTATGCTGACCGGTGACAGTCAGGCCAACGCTGAACGCGTTGCGCAACAACTGCAGATCAGCAACTTTAAGGCGCAGTGTCTACCAGAAGACAAGCTGGCTTTTGTAAAGGCGCAGCAACAACATGGTCCCGTATTTATGGTAGGTGATGGCATCAATGACGGGCCGGTACTTGCCCAGGCCGATGTTTCCATGACCTTCGGCCAGGCTGCGGATCTCGCTCGGCAAGCCGCCGATAGCGTCGCCATGCGCAATGACTTCGCGGCAATAACGACCTTTATCGCCAGCACGCGCAAAAGCCGCCGTATTCTCAAACAAAATATCAGCTGGGCGCTGTTGTACAATATTGGCATCATTCCGATTGCCGTGCTGGGTCTGGTTACGCCTTACATTGCCGCAATCGGAATGTCGTTAAGTTCATTGTTAGTTTTAGCGAACTCCCTTAGACTTTACCGCAGTGACTCTTCAGCAACAGATTCGAGGTAGCTTTGGAAAGTCTTTATATTCTGATACCTATTGCTGTTTTATTCGTGATCATCGCCGTCGCCATATTCTTCTGGGCGGTGCGTAGTGATCAGTTTGAGGATCTGGAACGCCAGGGAATGAACGTATTGCTTGATGACGACGATCCTAAACAGTCGAAGACCACGCCTGAAGAAAAGCAAAAGCGCGATGAATCTTGATGTTTTCGCCGCTTTTCTGATGGGACTCGCCGGTGCCGGCCACTGTCTGATGATGTGTGGTGGCTTAGCCGGCGCCTTGGGTGCCAAGCCTCCCCTTCGCGATTTACTCAGTTATAACTTTGGCCGGCTGACCTCTTATGCCATTGCCGGCGCTTTGGTGGGCTTATTCAGTCAGCTTTTGATTAGCAGCTTCTCACCCATGCTCATTGGTCTAAGGTTCCTTGCCGCTTTCTTTCTGATTGCGCTGGGTTGCTATTTTGGCGGCTGGTGGTTGGGCCTGCGTAAACTTGAAGCTCTGGGTCGTCCGTTATGGCGCAAAATTGCGCCCAAAGCCGCACAGCTCACCCAGTACCATCGCGGCAAGGGGGCATTAGTGAGCCGCTTCAGTGCTGGCATGCTCTGGGGCTGGCTTCCCTGCGGCCTGGTCTACAGTGCGCTCAGCTGGGCAGCACTCAGTGGTTCTGCCAGCTCCGGTGCGCTTTATATGCTCGTCTTTGGCCTCGGTACCCTGCCGGCGATGCTCGCCTTTGGCTGGTTTAGCGGAGCCATTCAAAGTGTTTTAAAAGCCAAAGGATTTCGCCAGGCTATGGGCGTAGTCATGATCCTTTATGGCTGTTGGGTCGCTGTCATTGCGTTGCGTCAAACTTTGCTCATGGGATAATTCGCAAGCCTCTCAATTTAGAGCTAGACTCAAATAATAAGAAAGATGTTTCAACGAGGTAGCCCATGTCTTGCGTTAATAATATCCTGGTCGTTCTGGATTCCGATAAACAGCAACAAAAAGCGTTGAACCGTGCCCTGCACCTCGCTCGTATCAGCCAGGCGTCGGTCACTTTAATGCTCTCGATCTATGACTTTTCCTATGAAATGACCACTATGCTCGCAGCTGATGAACGTAACAGTATGCGCGACAGTCTGATTAACGATCGCAAGGTGTGGATCGAAGACCTGCTCGAAGATTACAACACGCGGGAATTGGATATATCCATAAAGGTGCTCTGGCACAACCGTCCCTACGAAGCCATCATCGAGACCGCCATCACTGGCGAACACGATATTATCGTCAAGGCCACCCACGCTCATGAAGGTCTTGCCCACTTAATATTCACACCAACGGACTGGCACCTGCTGCGCAAAGCGCCCTGCCACGTGCTACTGGTAAAAGAACATGAATGGCCCGAAAACGGCAAGGTCCTGGCCGCAATTCATACCACTGGTGACAATGATCATCATGACAGCCTGAACTATCGCATTACCGAATCAGCGCAGCGCTTCGCCAATTGCTTGCATAGCGAAGTTCACTTAGTCAATGCCTATCCTGGCGCGCCAGTTACCATTGCTGCTGAAATACCGGAGTTTGATACCGGCAACTACCGTGAAGTTATTGCCGAAAACCATCAACAGGCACTGGCGAAACATGCGCAACGCTTCTCCATTCCCGAGAGCCGGCAGCATGTTCGTGAAGGTTTACCAGAGCAAGTGATCCCTGAGCTCGCTGAAGAACTCGATGCCGAGCTTGTGGTGCTGGGTACCATCGGCCGGACAGGTCTTAGTGCGGCTTTATTGGGTAATACCGCGGAGCACGTGATCGAACAAATCAATTGTGACTTGCTGGCGGTAAAACCAGCGGGATTTGAGTCACCAGTTAAGGTATAATCCGGCCGTTTTCAGGCAACCTTAATTTCGAACAAGTGAGTTTCATGAGTTTAGTGACCCATACCCCAGCGCCAAACAGCCCTTTGACTGACGAGCAGGAAAAGAAACAACGCTATGATTTCAACAAGTTAGAAAAGCGCTTACGTCGTCACGTCGGTCGTGCTATCGAAGATTTCAATATGATAGAAGATGGCGATAAGGTCATGGTGTGCCTATCCGGCGGCAAAGACAGTTATACCCTACTGGCTATTCTTCGCTTTTTGCAGAAGATTGCCCCGATTAAGTTTTCCCTTATTGCTGTGAATCTCGACCAAAAACAACCAGGTTTCCCAGAGCATGTACTGCCTGAATACCTGCGCCAGGAAGGTGTGGATTTCAGGATCATTGAGGAAGACACCTATAGCATCGTAAAAGAAAAAATTCCCGCGGGTAAAACCACCTGTTCGCTTTGCTCGCGCTTGCGGCGCGGTATTCTCTATCGGGTAGCAAAAGAGCTTGGCGCGACAAAAATCGCTTTGGGCCATCACCGCGACGATATGCTCGAAACGCTGATGCTGAATATGTTCTACGGTGGCAAAATAAAGTCAATGCCGCCAAAACTGGTAAGCGATAACGGCGAGCATGTTGTTATTCGTCCCTTAGCTTACGTGCGCGAAAAAGATATCGAAAAATACTCTGCGCTGGCCAAATTTCCGATCATTCCCTGTAATTTGTGTGGTTCACAAGAGAATCTGCAGCGTCAGGTGATTAAAGATCTACTGCGCGGTTGGGACAGGAATTATCCAGGGCGACTGGAGAGCATGTTTACAGCAATGCAGAATGTTGTGCCTTCGCATCTGGCAGATGCGGAACTGTTTGGTTTTAAAAGCATTGCGGCCGATGGACAGAGCAATGAGCTTGGCGATACTGCTTTTGATCATAGTGTGCCGACCGCATTTGCGAACTATCAGGATGACAGCGAAGATGATGCGACCGACGCGGCAGGCGCCGATCGCTCAGGAGTTATTCAGGTGCGGAATCTGAGCTAGGCGTAAAGCCTGGCTCTGCAACGGGTTTGTCATCGTCCATCGCATCCATGATGATGGGACGATTGACGCGAATCATCGCATTCAGTTCTTCCACGTAGGCCTCACCTCGTTCCGAGTAACTCAGCAATCCAGGAGTTAAATCCAACGCCCTGATGGTCTGATTTTGCTCACGCTGCTCGGCGCGCAGTTGCCGCATTTCATAGTAAGCAGGATGGGTATTCAGGTTACGCAAGTAGCTACGCACGGAAGCATTTACCGAATCGAATTTCTGCACCTCGTGGGTCGCTTCAGCCCCGCGAGCACCCGGTACCAGGCCACAACCTTCGCGAAAACACCACTGACCGAATAAATTGAGCGCCTGCTGAGCAAAGCGCGACGTGCCCCACGCAGACTCATTGGCGGCCTGCACCAATACTAACGTCTCCGGGATCACATCCACGCGGCGTTTTAACAGAGCAAAACCCTGCTCTGCTTCGGTCTCAGAAGTAAAACTAAACTCGACGCGATAACGTTTCGCGAGATATTCAAGCCAGCTGACTTGCTCATTCGACAGGGAGTCAGGATTGAGTTGCCATTTGGTATACAGCGCATGCAAGCCGGCCCGCTGTTCTTCAATCACAGCGTTCTCAGCCGCGACTAAGGGCCCCAGGAAAGAGAAGAATGCCTGTTTCTTCTCGTCGGTTTGCTGATAACGGGAAAAATCCGGCAATTCTGTTACCGTCGGCGCAGCCACGGCAATAGTATGCGCCGGGACAACCCCATCGTATAAACGGTAAGGATGAGCCAAATGCAACACATTTGGGGCGATGGCCGCTGCCACCGCAGCAATAATACCTAGCATGATAGTCAGCTTACGTAACATCAATTCTCCTCAATAGCCTCAGGGTCCGTTGGTGTAGTTCTTTCTGGTACGCCAATGAGACGATTATAGATGACACCGATCACGTTAAAACTCATGGGGATGGTGAAGATTAAACCTAAAAACAGCGGCAAGGCACTGATAATCACAATGATTGTAAAGATCGCATAGATCGCAACCAGTGGTGCCATCTTTTTATTTAAAATCAGTACAGAAGCGAAAATCGCCCGCGACACCGTCAAATGACGATCTAGAATAAGTGGCGTCACTAAGGTAAAGCTTAGCTGTAAATAGATCGCTATTAGAATGAATAACGCGAAAAAGGTCCCGGTAGCACCAAAAATGAAATAGAGAATAATGCCGGGAACGGCCATCGCTGCCATTAAAATCGCTGCAACCGCAATCATTTGCGGCGCGAATCGCAGGGCTTCACTGATCAAACCGAGCGTAGGCTTTTCATCGCGCGCATTACGCAGCCCCATTAACACCAGAATCGCAGTAAATGGTGCGATGAGCAGACCACTCAAGACCGATTGTCCGAACATATTGAAGAAGTTAACATTCTCTTCATCAACCGGGAAAAGCTGCGCGGAAACCGTCGAAAGCACAAGGTTTACCAGCATTAAAATGACCAGACCCAGTAACATTATTGGTAGCGCTCTCAGCGTGATGTCCCAGCTGCGTTGAATGACATCACCAACCTGTAGCGGGACTTCGCCACGTAATGCAGCAGCAAAGTTATCCTTAGTCGTTGCCAGAGTTTGTGAATCTTTCGGGTTTGAGTCCTGCATCGCTAGCTTTTCCTTTATACTATTGTTTTTTAATGGCTGACGTTCAAAGCAAAGATGATTCTAACATTAATCCTATGCCGGACGGTACTCGTCAAGATCAACAGGAGCCAGATGTGAAACGACCTTATCAAAAACGCCGGCAGTCCCAGCCTCGTCCTGCCAACCCGAAACTGGTGTTGTTCAACAAGCCTTACGGCGTGCTCACCCAGTTCTCAGGTGAAACGGGGGATTTGACCTTAAAGCCTTACATTCCCTTCAACGATATCTACCCGGCGGGTCGCCTTGATAAAGACAGCGAGGGTTTATTGCTGTTAACTAACGACGGCAGTCTGCAGCATAAAATAAGTCACCCGAAACACAAACTGCCGAAAACCTACTGGGTTCAGGTTGAAGGCAGTCCAGATGAAGCAGCGCTGCAGCAATTACGGGACGGGGTTGAACTCAATGATGGTAAAACCCTGCCAGCCGAAGCCTTTGTCATGCCTGAACCGGATAACCTCTGGCAGCGGGAGCCACCGGTCAGAGAACGCAAATCAGTGCCAGACACCTGGATCTGCCTGGTGATTCGTGAAGGTAAAAACCGCCAGGTTCGCCGCATGACCGCTGCGGTTGGCTTTCCGACCTTGCGTCTTATCCGGGCGGCAATTGGGCCCTGGCGTCTGGCAGGAATGCAGCCAGGTCAGTGGCGTGAAGTCCCTCCTGTGTGGTAGAATTCGCGCGCTTAAAAGTCATCACGAAGGTTGTCATGTCCACTACTGAAAACGCGAACGCAAACACAAAAGTTATCGTCGGCATGTCCGGCGGCGTTGACTCGTCCGTATCTGCCTACTTATTGCTCGAGCAGGGCTATAAGGTGGAAGGTTTGTTCATGAAGAACTGGGAAGAAGACGATACCGACGAATACTGTGCAGCGGCGACGGATCTTGCTGATGCCGAGGCGGTTTGCGCTAAACTCGGTATCCCTCTGCACACAGTGAACTTTGCTGCTGAATATTGGGACAATGTGTTCGAATACTTTCTTGACGAATATCGCGCGGGTCGTACGCCGAATCCGGACATCATGTGCAACAAAGAAATCAAGTTCAAAGCTTTTCTTGAATTTGCCGCAGCGGCACTCGAGGCTGACTATATCGCCACCGGACATTACGTGCGCCGGCGTGAGCAGGATGGCAAATTCCAGCTGTTGCGAGGCCTGGATGACAACAAAGATCAAAGTTACTTCCTTTATACCCTGTCGCACGAGCATGTAGCCCAGACCTTATTCCCGGTAGGCGAACTTGAAAAACCGGAAGTGCGCCGGATTGCCGAAGAACAAGACCTGGTAACCGCCGATAAGAAAGATTCGACCGGTATTTGCTTTATTGGCGAGCGCAAATTCAAGGATTTCCTACAAACCTATCTGCCGGCTCGCCCCGGAACCATTGAGAGCGTGGACGGCGATGTCTTAGGTGAACACGAGGGCTTGATGTACCACACCTTGGGTCAGCGTAAAGGATTGCATATTGGTGGCCTGGCCAATGCTGGCGACGAGCCCTGGTATGTGGTCGATAAAGACGTTGAACGCAACGTTCTGATTGTCGCACAGGGAAAAAACCACCCGCGGCTCTATTCCAAAGGGCTGATTGCGGGACAATTGCACTGGGTCGACCGCGAGGGCCCGCAACAGCCGTTGCAATGTACCCTGAAGACACGCTACCGGCAGCAGGATATTCCCTGCACAGTCACTCCGCAAGCCGATGGTACGGTAGCCGTTGCGTTCACTGCTCCGGTTGCCGCAGTCACGCCGGGCCAATCCGCAGTGTTTTATCTGAACGAAGTCTGTCTGGGCGGCGGCATCATCGAGCAGCGTCTGGCTGATCATGAGGTCTTACTGTGAATGAGTGGCAACAACGAGTCATAGCGCTGGCGGCGATTGCGCAGTCGGCGGCCGCAGTGAAAAACCTGGCGCGTCAGGGCAAGCTCGATCCAAGTTTTCAGCGCAATGCGCTGCTGGACAGTGTGCTGGTACAAAACCCTGACGCCTTCGCCGCCATCTACGGTGATGTTAAAAACCTTCGGGTCGGTTTGCGGGTCCTGTTGGATCAGCTCGGCGCTACGCGCAACAAAGACATCGAAACCACCCGCTATATGGTCGGTGTACTGGCGTTAGCCCGACGAATTCAACGTCAGCCGGCAGCCTTTGCTAAACTCGGTGAGCGCATTGAACAGCTACACCGCCAGCACACTCAGTTCCAGTTCGACAAAGAAACCATTTACACTGGCATGGCAAGTGTCTACAGCGACTGTATTTCACCGCTAGGCAGGCCTCTGCAGATACACGGAAAACCCGATTATTTGCAGCAACAGCCGGTTCAGAATCAGATCCGCGCCCTACTCCTGGCTGCTATTCGCAGCGCTGTGCTGTGGCGCCAGGTCGGCGGTAAGCGTCGCCACTTTATTTTTTCGCGGCAGCGCATGATCGCCACCGCTCATGACCTTTTACGTGTATTAAGTTCACAATCGGAGTCCTCAGAATGACCACATTATCCGCTCTTACCGCACTTTCACCTGTCGATGGCCGTTACGGCTCTAAAGCTGAAGCCCTGCGCCCCATGTTCAGTGAATACGGTCTGATCCGCAATCGCGTTATCGTTGAAGTCAGGTGGTTGCAGCAGCTTGCGGCAACAGCGGAAATCAGTGAGGTTCCAGCATTTTCAGATGACGCGAATGCATTTCTCGACAGCCTGATCGAGAATTTCAGTGAGACTGACGCTGAGCGCGTCAAAGCCATCGAAGCGACCACCAATCATGACGTAAAAGCAGTCGAATACTTCCTCAAAGAGCGCGTTGCTGAACAGGCCGAACTGCATGCCGTCAGTGAATTCATTCACTTTGCCTGTACCTCTGAAGACATCAACAACTTGTCGCATGCGTTAATGCTGCGCGAAGCCCTGACTGAAGTGATGCTGCCTTCCATGGAGCAACTTACCGCTGCGATCAAGCAACTTGCCATTGAACACAAAGCTGTTCCTATGATGGCTCGCACCCATGGACAACCGGCCACGCCGAGCACTATGGGTAAAGAGATGGCAAACGTCTATGTGCGCTTGCAACGCCAGCTTGAGCAACTTAACGCCGTGCCTCTAATGGGTAAAATTAACGGTGCCGTAGGTAACTACAATGCCCACCAGGTGGCATATCCGAATGTCGACTGGCACAAGGTTTCCGAGCAGTTTGTGACGGGTCTTGGGCTGACCTGGAATGCCTACACCACGCAGATTGAACCCCATGATTACATCGCCGAGCTGTTTGATGCGGTCGCCCGTTTCAACACCATCGTGATTGATTTCAACCGCGACGTATGGGGTTATATTGCGCTCAACCATTTCAAACAACGCACGGTTGCAGGCGAAGTGGGCTCCTCGACCATGCCGCACAAAGTGAATCCAATTGATTTTGAAAACTCAGAAGGCAATCTGGGCATCGCCAACGCCATGATGCAACATCTGGCAAGTAAACTGCCGATCAGTCGCTGGCAGCGTGACCTGACCGACTCCACCGTATTGCGTAACCTTGGCGTCGGCTTTGCCTATGCTCTAATTGCCTATCAGGCGACTCTCAAAGGTGTAAGCAAACTAGAGGTCAACGCCGATAACCTGCTACGCGAACTGGATCAGAACTGGGAGCTGTTAGCTGAGCCTATTCAAACCGTCATGCGTCGCTATGGCATCGAAAAGCCTTATGAAAAACTGAAAGAACTGACCCGCGGCAAACGCGTCAACCAAGCGGCCATGGCTGATTTTATTGATTCTCTTGAACTGCCAGAAACCGTCAAAGCAGAGCTTAAATTGCTGACCCCTGCTTCGTATATCGGCCGTGCCGTACAATTCGTTGATGAGTTGCACTGATGTCCTTTGAACTGCGGATCGATCGCGACGCCTTTTTGCGTGATTACTGGCAGCAACGGCCACTATTGATGCGCGCCGCGCTGGCAGACTTTGATGATCCTATTGCACCAGAGTTGCTCGCCGGCTTAGCGATGGAAGAAGGCGTTGATGCCAGAGTAATCGCCCAGCAGGACGCTACCTGGGATGTTGAACACGGCCCTTTTACAGACTATGAACGGTTTGGCGAAGAAGGTTGGACGCTGCTGGTGCAAGCGGTCAACGAGTGGTTTCCGGATGTGCAGAACTTGCTCTTGCCATTCCGCTTCCTGCCCGATTGGCGGCTTGATGATGTCATGGTGAGCTTTGCCACTGAGCATGGTAGCGTCGGCGCCCACCTCGATCAGTACGATGTCTTTATTATTCAGGGTGCAGGTCAGCGTCACTGGCGCGTGGGTGAGCGCGATGCCGGTGCGGAAGAGTTTTGCCCGCATCCCGACTTAAAGCAAATTCGCAATACTGATTTTACCGCCTGCATCGATGCTGTGCTGCAACCTGGTGATGTGCTTTATATTCCAGCTGGCTGCCCGCACCATGGCGTGGCGCTGGAGCCCAGCCTGAACTATTCGATTGGTTTTCGTGCCCCGAATACCGCTGAGTGGCTGGCCCAACTCGCTGATCAATTGCTGGCAAGTGAGGAAAAATTCCCCCGTTACCAGGATCCGAAACTGGACCAAAACAAAGCCCCGTATGAAATTGCTGAGCGGGAGATTGAAAACGTCCAGCAACTCTTGCTCGAACAGCTGAAATCAGCCTCTGGGGTACATGCAATCCAGCAAGTGATGTCGCAGTCGAAACGACCACTGCCACAGCCTGAGCGTGAAATTACCCTGGTTGAATTAGCCAGCTATGCCAGCACTGACATGTTGGTTTGCCGCACGCCCGGCGCGCGGCTATTACTGGGCTGTGACGGTAAGTTGTATGCCAATGGCGATTGCGTTGCCGAGCCCGACAGCTTAAGCGCAGGCTTTACAGCGTTACTGGAGCTGGACCAGGAAGTGGCATTAGCAGAGTGCGACGCGATACTCGCCGACTCAGCAGCGCTCAACTGTTTAGCTGAACTGCTGAATCAGGGCGTATTCCATTTAATTCAGGAACTTGAAGACGAGGCAACAGATTAACTGTTGCCCTGCTCTGCTGGCGCCTGCCATAACTCTTCAGTACCGACCACGTCATACAGTGCTTCGGCACGATCAATCAAATATTGGGCATAGCGCTGTTGTTCAGGATCAGCGCTGCTCTTAGGATCACCTAAGATTCCTTGCGCTTTCATTTGCCACTGGAACGAAAAGTAGCGTAAGGCGTCGCGCGCATTGTCTGCGGCTTTATTGCCGGCGACGTCCGTCGGCACATCACCGTTGACCAACCACAATTCTTTTTTGTCCTGTGTGCTAAACTTCCAAATTGCGACATAAGGCGCTAAATAGCGCGAGTCTTTGGTTAAGACCCGATCGCTGATGATGCCGTTTTCAGCCAGGTACTTGTTCGCCGCCTGAAAGTGTTCACGGACCCATGCGGACATCTCTTCCTGGGTCATTTGAGGCTGTTCGGTTGCCATAATCTGTTTACATCCTTCTCGATTTTAGTTCGTCTGAAACTGCTTTGAAGCATAGCTACATACTACCGTGAAAGGCCTTTAGGGCAAAGCAGGAAATCGTGTAAACTTTGCTTGCTAAAGTTTACGTTAACGTAAACGTTTTATTTTTCGCATTCACTAGCGCGGGCAAAATGAAAATGCTAATGTGCGCGCAATTTTGGGATGAACGAGGAAATATCAGTCATGTCTCTATTTGAGCATCAAGAGTTCGACCAGCACGAGCAAGTCGTGTTCTGTCATGACAAGGAAACTGGATTAAAGGCGATTATTGCCATCCACGATACCACTTTAGGTCCATCGTTAGGCGGTACCCGTCTGTGGAACTACGCTTCGTCAGCTGAGGCCCTTACGGACGTATTGCGCCTGTCGCGCGGTATGACCTATAAGAGCGCACTTGCTGGCTTACCGCTTGGTGGTGGTAAAGCCGTCATCATCGGTGATGCAAAAACCATTAAGTCGGCGGAACTGTTTCGTGCCTACGGTCGTTTCATCAACTCACTGAGCGGCCGTTATATTACTGCCGAAGACGTCAATATTCGTACCAGTGATATCGCCATCGTGGCCGAAGAAACCGACTATGTTGCCGGTACTGAAGCCAAAGCCGGTGATCCTTCACCACATACAGCGTTAGGGACTTATCTTGGTCTGAAAGCGGCGGCAAAGCATAAGCTTGGTTCTGAAGATCTCGCCGGTGTGACCATCGCCATCCAGGGCCTTGGTGCCGTGGGCTATGACTTTGCTGCCTACTGTGCAAAAGAAGGCGCTAAACTTTTTGTCACCGACATCAATGAAGAAGCCTGTCAGCGCGCAGCTCAGGAATTAGGTGCGACAGTAGTAGGACTGGATGACATTTACGGTCTGGATGTTGATGTCTACGCCCCCTGTGCATTAGGTGCGACCATCAACGATGACACCCTGCCGCAACTAAAAGCGAAGATTATTGCCGGTAGCGCCAATAATCAGCTGGCGACGCCAGCACACGATAAGAAAGTGATGGAAAAAGGCATTCTTTATGCGCCTGACTATGTTATCAACGCCGGCGGCGTGATCCACGTCTGCAGTGAAGCCGCGAACATGAGCCGCGAAGAAACAGACAAACGCGTTCGTGATATTTACGGCACACTGGACACCATCTTTACCCGTTCTACAGCGGAGCAACGCCCAACAGGCGAGATCGCTGATGAACTGGCGCGTGAAGTTATCGCTAAAGCAAAAGCTGCTAAGCAATAAGCTTCAACGCAGTAGTTTTGCCAAAAGCTGCACCGGGTGCTCAACCTGTTGCAGCTTTTTTGTTTCCATAGAAGCAAAACGGTGGCTCTGGCAGCGACATGAAAACCCCGTCACCAGCGGCTTTTCGCTGACTGCGAGCGCGTCTTTCCAGCTCATTTCAAATAACTTTTCGCTGTTTTCCTGTTGCTCTTTTTCGTGCCCATAGGTACCTGCCATGCCGCAACAGCCAGTGGCAACAACAGCTACCTGCGCGCCGACAGTGCTAAACAGCTGTTGCCAGATTTTACCAGTGGTGGGTAAGGCAGTTTGCTCGGTGCAATGCACGAACAGTTGCGCTGCTATGGCAGACTGCGTCGTCGCTGCCGCCAATCGCTGCTGCTGTTCGGCCAACCATTCCTGTGGCAATGCTACCGTAAAACGAACCTCTTCTGCTGCATATTCATGGTATTCGTCACGCATACAGAGCACGGTCGAAGCATCCATGCCGACCAGCGAAAAGCCCGCATCGGCCAGCTGGTTTAATTGCTGAGTGACCCGGGTTGCGGTGCGCTTAAACTGGCGCAAAAAGCCCTTCACGTGTTGTCCCTTACCGTTACCAATAAAGTTCAGCAATACCGGTTCGTAGCCTAAGCTGGCAATCACCTGCCCCATAGCTTCGACGACATCGGCCTGGTAAAAACTGGTGAAAGGATCCTGAACCACGACCACCTGACGCGCTGCTGCGCCCGGCTCCTGTGCAAGCAGTTCGCTGACACCCGCACGACGCCAATGCTGCTGTGTCCAGCGTTTATTTAAACTCGGTGCAGACAAACGCGGGGTATCGACGTAACCAAGCACGCGATCGAACAGCCATTGGCTGACAGCATTGTGCGTGAGTGCATTACTTAAGCGTGGCAGTTTCGCCATCAGGGGGGCGGTATCTTCGATACTTGCCACCAGATGATCACGTAACGGCCGGCGGTACAGTTGGTAATACCACTGCAAGAATTTAGCCCGGAAAGATGGCACATCAACCTTTACCGGGCACTGGCTGGCACAGGCTTTACATGCCAGACAGGCATCCATCGAGGCTTTCACCTGGTGATTGAAGTCACGCTGATTGCCGCTGTTTTTTCTGTCGCGCAACAGCCATGAGCTGCGTTGGGGTGGCTGACTGACATCAAGGCCTGCATTTGCATTCAGTCGTAACCATTCCCGAATTAAGGTCGCACGCCCTTTTGGCGAATAACGCCGATCACCGCTGACCTTGTAAGACGGACACATAGGTGAGTCCTTGGCATAGTTAAAGCACAAACCATTACCATTACAGTTCATTGCGGCTGCATAATTCTCACGTACCGCCTGCGACAGCTGCCGATCGTAATAGCCACGCTTACGCGCATCCACCGACACCAGCTCTGCTGTTGGGTGTCCGAACGGCGTCGCTAGCTTACCCGGGTTCAGACGGTTGTCGGGATCAAAAGCCGCTTTAATTTTCTGGATTTCCGGATAGAGTTCAGGGCCGAAAAACGTCGGCGCATATTCAGAGCGATAGCCTTTACCATGCTCACCCCACATCAGACCACCAAACTTAGCCGTTAATTGTGCCACCTGATCGCTAATTTTGCGCAGCAAGCGTTCATCAGCAGGGTCTTTCATATCAAGCGCTGGTCGCACGTGGAGTACACCCGCATCAACATGGCCGAACATGCCATAGCTTAATTGGTAGCCATCCAGCAGCTGGCGAAACTCGCTGATAAAATCCGCCAGTGATTCTGGCGGCACCGCAGTGTCTTCGGCAAAGGCGATGGGTTTTCGCTCGCCTTTTACTGCACCCAGGAGGCCAACGGATTTTTTCCGCATGGCGTAAATCATCTGAATACTCTGTGCGTCGCGACAAACCTTATAACCTACCACGCCATGGCGATGATCGCCTGCAGCCAGTTCAGCATCCAGCGATGCCAGAAGATGTTGCAGTTTCGCTTCAATTTCAGCTTCATCAACAGCGGTAAATTCCACCATGTTGATGCCATCCATGGGCTGATCCACCTGCCCTTCAGACAAATGTTCCTGCACGCTATGCCAGATGATGTCATTTCGCGCGAGATCAAGCACAGTGCTGTCGATGGTTTCCACCGAGGTCGCATTCGCCTTGATCATGACCGGCGCATGGCGCAGCGCAGCATCAAAGTTACGGTAGCTGATATTCACCAGCACTTTGTGGCGGGGAATTCGGGTTAAATTAAGCGTTGCTTCGGTAATAAACGCCAGTGTTCCTTCGGATCCGGCCAACAGCCGCGACAGGTCCAGAGTGTTACTTTCCGGATGGTAGCAATGCTTCAGGTCATAGCCGGTAAGGAAGCGATTCAATGCCGGGAACTTAGCTTCAACGGCACTGCGCTTATCAACGCAGCTGGCCAATGCCTGCCGATACAGAGCAGCTTCCATGCCCTCGCCAGCCGCTTTAGCCTGAGCTTCAACAAGCGGTACTGGCCCGGTTTCAATGACTTCGCCGTTTACCAACACCGCTTCTAAACCGAGAATGTGATCACTGGTTTTACCGTAAACCAGAGAGCCCTGCCCCGAGGCATCGGTATTTATCATGCCACCTAGAGTCGCGCGGTTACTGGTCGACAAATCAGGGGAAAAAAACCAGCCTCCGTGACGCACGGCATCGTTAAGTTCGTCTTTGATCATGCCGCTTTGGCAGCGCACCCAACCCTCGTTCAGGTCGCTGTCGAGCAGACCTTTGAAGTAACGACTGAGATCGATAATGACGCCCTGGCTAAGGCTTTGACCGTTGGTACCAGTACCGCCGCCGCGGGGGCTGAATTGCAGGCTCAGAAAGGCATCTTGCTGGCCCACTCGCAAGGCTAACTGCAGATCTGCCGTCGTACGCGGGTAAAGTACGGCTTGTGGGAGTTGCTGGTAAACACTGTTATCAGTGGCCGCAATCAGTCGGCCACCGTAACTTTCATCAATATCACCTGTAAAACCAGCTTGTTCTAACGCACCAAGATAACGTCGATAAACAGGCTCAGGTGCTGCATAGTCATCGCGTACCGATAGCACCTGTGCTGCTGTGTTTGCCAAGTGAAACTCCTCGCCGTAGCCTTAAATGTTAGTGTGCCTGTTTGGCAAGATACAACCAGGTATCCACCACAGTATCTGGATTCAGTGATACGGAGTCGATGCCCTGTTCGACCAGCCACTGGGCAAAATCAGCGTGATCTGAAGGTCCCTGACCACAAATACCAACGTATTTACCTTTCTTCTTCGCCGCCTGAATCGCCATCGCCAGCATCGCCTTCACCGCTTCATTGCGCTCATCGAAAAGGTGTGCAATCACGCCCGAATCACGGTCAAGGCCCAGCGTCAGCTGCGTCAGGTCATTCGAACCGATGGAGAAGCCATCGAAAATATCCAGGAACTGTTCTGCTAACAACGCATTGGAAGGCAGTTCACACATCATAATGACGCGCAATCCATCCTCGCCCTGTACCAGACCTTCTGCGGCAAGCAGCTCAATGACCTTGCGTCCTTCTGCCAATGTTCTGACGAAAGGAATCATGATTTCGACATTGCGTAAGCCCATATCGTTACGGACCCGCTTGATCGCTTCACACTCCATCGCAAAACAATCACGGAACTCTTCCGAAATGTAACGCGAGGCGCCACGGAAACCGAGCATAGGGTTTTCTTCATGAGGCTCGTATTGACGGCCACCTACCAGGTTGGCGTATTCGTTGGATTTAAAATCTGACATACGCACAATCACCCGCTCCGGTGAGAACGCTGCGCCGAGGGTGGCAATACCTTCCACCAGTTTCGCAACGTAATATTCGCGTGGTGACGAGTAGCCGGCCATAAATTCGCTGATCTGAGCTTGCAGTTCCGGCGTTTGCTGATCGAAATTCAACAAGGCTTTGGGGTGCACGCCAATCATGCGATTAATAATAAATTCAAGCCGAGCCAAGCCGACACCAGCGTGTGGCAGGCCAGCGAAATCAAAGGCCCGATCCGGATTCCCCACATTCATCATGATTTTCAGGGGCAAGTCTGGCATATCGCCAATGTCCGAACGGTTCACCTCATAATCAAGTTTGCCGTCATAGATAAAACCGGTATCGCCTTCAGCACAAGACACCGTTACTGCCTGTCCGTCTTTCACCAGGTCGGTGGCATCGCCGCACCCGACAACTGCCGGGATACCCAGCTCGCGGGCGATAATGGCGGCATGGCAGGTGCGGCCACCACGATTGGTGATGATTGCCGCAGCGCGCTTCATGATCGGCTCCCAGTCAGGATCCGTCATGTCCGTGACCAGCACGTCGCCCGGCTGTACCTGGTCCATTTCAGCGATAGAATTCAGCACCCGCGCAACACCGCTACCAATCCGCTGACCGATCGCGCGACCCGTAGCAATCACATCACTTTTCTGAGCCAGGCTAAAACGTTCTACCGCTTGGCTGTTCTTGTTGGACTGCACCGTTTCCGGGCGTGCCTGAACAATATAAAGCTTGCCGTCAATACCATCTTTGGCCCATTCAATATCCATTGGCCGACCATAATGCTCTTCAATAATGACCGCCTGACGCGCTAAATCTTCAGTTTCCTCATCGCTAATGGAAAACTGCCGGGACTGCTCGACCGGAATATCGACGATGTCGGTTTGCTTACCGTGCTCATCGCTCTCTGAGTAGATCATCTGGATCTTTTTACTGCCCAGGTTACGGCGCAATACCGCTGGGCGCTTGGCTTTCAGAGTCGGCTTGTGAACATAAAATTCATCTGGGTTTACCGCGCCCTGCACGACCATTTCGCCCAGTCCGAATGATGAAGTGATGAAGACCACATCATCAAAACCTGATTCAGTGTCGATAGTGAACATCACACCTGAGGCCGCAATATCGCTGCGAACCATGCGCTGGATGCCGGCAGAAAGCGCGACGCCGCGGTGGTCATAGCCCTGATGGACGCGATAGGAAATCGCACGATCATTAAACAGTGAGGCAAAAACGTGCTTGATCGCTTCCATAATCTGATCGATACCGCGCACGTTTAAAAAGGTTTCCTGCTGACCGGCAAAGGATGCATCGGGCATATCTTCGGCGGTCGCGGAGCTGCGCACAGCGAAACTGACTTCTTCATTGCCACCGCTCAGTTCCTGATAAGCGGCACGAATCGCTTTATCCAGCTCAGGCTGAAATGGCGTGTCGATGACCCACTGGCGAATGCGGCTGCCCGCCTCACTCAACGCTTTTACGTCGTTGGTATCCAGATCGTCAAGCAGAGCGTGAATACGATCGTTCACACCCGATTGCTCAAGGAATTCATTAAAGGCTTCTGCGGTGGTCGCATAGCCATTGGGGACGACAACACCGGCGCCGGCCAGGTTACTGATCATTTCACCGAGCGACGCGTTTTTACCACCTACGCGGCCTACATCGTTCATCCCTAATTGATCATACCAAAGTACGTAGTCGGTTACGTTTTGTTGCACGTGTCATTCCTCGTCATTGGAGAGCCTCGCCGTTCAGGCGTCAGATGGCATAACATTTTACACGTTAGCGACGAAAAGGTTAAGATTCATCAAGCATTTCTAGTCAGAGAACCCATTCATGAGAACTATTTTCTATATCTCCGACGGCACCGCATTGACCGCTGAAGCATTTGGCCGGGCGATGTTGTCGATGTTTCCGCTAAAAGTCGAACATAAAACGCTGGCGTTCGTTGATTCGATCACCAAAGCCGAACAAGCGGTCAGCAAAATAAATGCAGCCTACGAGGCGTCCGGGGAACGACCTATTATTTTCCATACCTTCGTCAGTCTGGATCTGAAACGCGTCATTACCTCCTCAAAAGGCAGTAACTATGACTTCCTGGATTATTTTGTGGCGCCATTGAGTGCAGAGCTGGAAATGGAAGCGCGCCCCAAAACCCACCGTACCCACGGCATTCAGGAAAACGGCGTGCGCGATAGTTACGACAGCCGCATCGAAGCAGTGAATTACTCTCTGGCTAATGACGACGGCAGCAACATCTCCGACTATGATCAAGCGGATATTATTCTGCTGGGTGTGTCGCGCACCGGAAAAACCCCTACCAGTCTGTATCTGGCTCTTCATTACGGCATTAAGGCTGCGAACTACCCATTAACTGAAGATGACAATATGGAAAGTCTGCAGTTGCCCAAGCCGCTGCGTCCGCATCGTCACAAGATCTTTGGTTTGACTCTGGAAGCTCAACGCCTGCATGAGATCCGCAGTAAGCGTCGCGAGGGGTCACGCTACGCATCAATGCAGCAGTGCCGGTTTGAATTGCAGGAAGTAGAAAAAATGTACCGCCGCGAAGCAATCCCTTTTCTGGATTCAACGCGCTTTTCAGTAGAAGAGATTGCCGCCAAGATCCTCGCCGAGACGAATCTTGAACGGCATCACTATTGACGGGTCAGCGTTATTCCGCTGTAGCGCGTGCGTCAGTGCTCTCAAAGATCTTGTCAGCTGAAGCAGCGACGAAGCCGGTGTAAAGTTTGTTGGGCGCTACTTCGTAGCGTTTAGCAAACTCATAGAAACAGCTTGGGATAACTTTTTCCATGTCGCTGAAGCGCACTGCAGTCTGATCTGCCATGGTCGATGACTGCTCCAGGTAAACATCTGGCGAGCCTTTAATTTCGCCACCTGAGCTATTCAGACGAAAGCCTGCAGTTTTCAGGGTCTGATTGACCTGCTCTAAGGATTCAAAATCGGGTAACTCATTCACATTAACAGTGAAGTGATTGGCCCGGAAGCCAAAGGCAGCCATCCACGCGGCATACTCACTTTCTTCCAGCAAACGCTCGTAATCGCCGCTGCTGATCTGCCAGTGCTTACCAGAATATAAGAATTCCGGTTTTGCAACTGCGTCAGCATCAATTTGAGCGACCAGCTGCTTCACAATATCCTGCAACTCAGGTGAAAATTCTTCCACCAGCAGTTCACTAATAAAGATCTTAGGCAACTGTGGGTCATCATGCTCAAAGTGCTTTGCCACCAAACGTTTAGCTTCAAACTTATAGTCACCACAGGCTTTATAGCCCATAGCTTCAAAGTGCTTCGCTAAAGTTTCGAGACGCACTGGCGCTAAGTTAAAGGTACGAAACGCAACATGGTCGTTGATAATTTCGCGGCCCTGGCCCAGTACCTGATGTACTTTTGCTGCCGAAGGCGTGAGTTTGATGTAATCGTTCCAAAGGTCATCGAAAAACTGCTCAACCTGTTGTGACATATACTGCTTAAACCTCGAAAATGTCGTTTAGCCGCGGCCTTGACGTGCCTCACGGAGAGAATCTGCCACCAAAAATGCAAGTTCCAGCACCTGGTCGGCATTCAAACGCGGATCGCACTGGGTACGATAGCGTTGCGTCAAATCTTGTTCACTAATCTGATAGGCACCACCGGTGCATTCAGTTACGTCTTCGCCGGTCATCTCAAGATGGACCCCACCTGGGTAGGTTCCCTCGGCCTGATGAACCGCAAAGAACTGGCGTAATTCCTGATGTATGGCGTCAAAGTTCCGGGTTTTCAAGCCGTTTTCAGCTTTGACGGTGTTGCCATGCATAGGATCGCTCGACCACACAACGTTGCGGCCTTCAGCTTTTACGCGTCGCACTAAGGCAGGTAATGCATCGGCCAGGTTTCCAGCACCCATGCGCGTAATGAGCGTCATCCGGCCCGGTTCGTTGTCTGGATTCAGTGCATCAAGCAACTGAATCACATCATCCGGCTTAGTGGTCGGACCTATTTTAACACCAATTGGGTTATGAATGCCACGCATGAACTCCACGTGCGCATGATCCAACTGCCGTGTGCGCTCACCAATCCACACCATGTGGGCTGAGCAGTCGTAAGGCAAACCGGTTAGGGTGTCGGTGCGGGTTAAAGCTTCTTCATACGGCAGCAACAAGGCTTCGTGCGAAGTGAACAACTGTGTTTCGTGAATGGTTGCGTTCGTTTCAGCGGTAATGCCCATGACTTCCATGAACTTCAACGCCGACTGAATCTGCTCCGCCACTTTCAGGTATTGATCCTTCAGCGGATTCGCAGCAACAAAACTCATGTTCCATTTGTGAACCTTATGCAGATCAGCCAAACCACCCTGAGCAAAGGCACGCAATAAGTTCAGGGTCGCCGCGGAGTGATGATAAGCCTGTACCATGCGTTGCGGATCAGGTTGTCGCGCCGCTGCCATAAATTCAGAACCATTGATAATGTCGCCGCGGTAACTTGGCAACTCAGTACCATCGATGCTTTCCAGATCACTCGACCGGGGCTTGGCATACTGGCCGGCCATACGCGCGACCTTAGTTACCGGACACGAGCCGGCAAAGGTCAGCACCACGGCCATCTGCAGGATGACTTTAAAGGTGTCACGAATCTTTGGCGCATTGAAGTCAGCAAAAGACTCGGCACAGTCACCGCCTTGCAAAAGGAAGCCCTGCCCTTGACTGACACGCCCTAATTGCTTACGCAACGCCCTGATCTCTTCAGCAAAGACTAACGGTGGATAGGTTTTGAGTTGATGTTCGACCGTTCTTAGTTGCTCAAGATCCGTGTAATTTGGTTGTTGTTGGATCGCTTTTTCGCGCCAACTCCGCGAACTCCAATTCGTCATGATGATCCTTTCTTACTGCTTAGCGTGTCATGTGTTCCAGTGCGGCGATCCGTTTTGCCAACGGCGGATGGCTCATAAAAAGTTCACTGAATCTGCGTTTACTCTGAATACCAAAGGCATGCATGCTGCCGTCGAGTTGTGATTCCTGTGCATTCTGCAGCCGGTGTAACGCGGCAATCATTTTATGCCGGCCACAAAGTTGCGCTGAGCCAGCGTCCGCGCGATATTCGCGCTGCCGTGAGAACCACATTACGATAATACTTGCCAGAATACCGAATACAACCTCTAACACCATGACAATTGCAAAATAAGCAAGGCCGCCGAGACCTTGGCCACTCTGCGAATTACTGCGCGTAGCGTTATCGATAATTGATGCGATGACGCGGGCAAAGAAAATCACAAAGGTGTTCACCACGCCCTGAATCAAGGTCAGTGTTACCATGTCACCGTTGGCGATATGGCTGATTTCGTGTGCCAGTACCGCCTCCACTTCATCCTGGCTCATTTGTCGTAACAAGCCGGTGCTGACCGCTACCAGCGAGCTCTTTTTACTGGCTCCGGTGGCAAAAGCATTGGGCTCCGGCGAATCATAGACTGCCACCTCAGGCATCGGAATGCCCGCCTGCTGCGCCTGTCGTGCCACGGTTTGCAGCAACCAGCGTTCGGTTTCATTGCGCGGTGTTTCAATGGTTTGCGCCCCGACACTGCGTTTCGCCAACCATTTAGATAACGCCAGAGAAATAAAGGCACCACCAAAACCGAACGCGGCGGCGAAGATAAAGAGACCTGTATAACCAGAAGGATCCATGCCCATGGCCGGCAGGACCAAATTCATGACGACGCCTAAAACGACTAAAATAGCTAAGTTTGTCGCCAAAAAGAGAACGATACGCTGCATGCTGAAAAAACCTCGTTATTTAACAACATTACTACCCGGAATAGGGTGTTAATAGTACCCCATTTCAATCGCTTGGTGACCAACTTTTTGCTAGCATACAGGCACTTTTTAGCGCTTTTTAGGAAAACACATGAACCAACGTAAGATCCTGCTCTGTTCCAGTTCAAAGGTTGCCGACAGCGACTATCTGGAACCAGTCATTCCGCAGCTGCTACGCCACCTGCATGAGCAACTCGACGCTCAGCAAAGTTGTGATGTTTTGTTTGTGCCCTTTGCCGGCGTAGGTATGAGCTACGATGACTACACCGCAAAGGTCGCTGCACAGCTTGAACCCCACGGCCTGCGGGTGCAGGGGTTACATCAGGTCGCCGAGCCAGCGGCAGCCATAAGTTCTGCCACAGCCATTCTTGTCGGCGGCGGCAATACCTTTCATCTGCTCGCCGAGTTACAACAACAACAGCTCGTCACGCCCCTGCAGGACGCAGTAGCAGCCGGCGTGCCTTATATTGGCTGGAGTGCAGGCTCCAACATCGCTGGTCTGTCGATCCGCACTACCAACGACATGCCCATTGTGGAGCCCGCATCGTTTAACGCGTTAGCGCTGGTGCCATTCCAGCTCAACCCTCATTATACGGACTACCAGCCGCCGGGCTTTCATGGTGAAACTCGTGACCAGCGTTTGGCAGAATTCATGGTTGTTGCACCAGAGACACCTATACTAGCGATCCGCGAAGGGACTGCCTTGCAGATCATCGAGGATCAGATGACCCTGCTTGGCAGTGAAGATGGCTTTGTTTTTCAGGGCGGGCATAAAGCTCAGCTGCCCTGTAATACCGACATCAGTTCCTGGCTGGCGGGCAAATAATCGACCGCCGAGGCCGGCCTGTCCGCCTCGGCAGTTTTCTCTAAAAAGGGGATGGAGCCCAGCAATGGTATCTGCAGCCGTCGTTTCAACCAAGCCACATTTTCTGTCTGTAACGCCATAGCTTCCGGCTGCGCCTGATTTGCAACCCACCCCAGCACCTCAATACCCCGATGCTGTAAATCAGCAATCGTCAGTAAAGTATGATTCAGGCAACCCAGCTTTAGTCCTACCACCAACACGACTTTAGCACCAATAGCTTCGACAAAATCCGCCAGCGATTCCTCGTCGTTTAACGGGACCTGCCAGCCACCGGCGCCCTCGACTAACATCAGATCGTGCGCATATGCCGCCCGCAAAGATTTAAAATGCTCGGTTAAGTCCCTTACAGTGAGTCGCTGGTTCACCTGTTCAGCAGCTAAATGTGGTGCCACCGGTGGCGCAAGGCACACAGGGTTAAGCTCGGAGTACTCCACCCCAGTCACATTCATCGCTGCTCTAAGCTGCAGGGCATCGTCATTGCGCAGCCCGTGTTCGGTAAGGGCAGCGCCAGCAGCGACGGGTTTCATCGCCAGCGTACGGTAGCCCCCCTGAGCGAGCCGCAATAGCAATGCGCTGCTGACCAGAGTTTTGCCGACATCGGTATCAGTTCCTGTTACAAAAATGCAAGTCATATTAATATTTACTCAATTTATTTGGCGCTGTGGATCAGCCCGATCTGCCAATGTAACTCAAGCTCACCGGCGGCTGTGCGGTACTGTTCCATCGCCGCTTCCAGTTGCTTGAAGCGTTCTCGCGGATAAAGTCCGCCGGCATTGCGCACGGTATAATTTGCGCCTATCCCTTTCAGCTCACGAAGCATGGCCAGGACCGAAGGGTAGCGCACGACAAAACACTGCTCCGTTAGCGCCAGCCGGCCAGCAAACTGAGCCAGCTCTGTCCGCACCTGTTGCGCGCTGTACCACTGATTGTGATGGGGCTTGCCATCGAGCTGGGCGAAACAGTCCCCCAGCGGCCACATGGAGCCGGCAAGTACGGTCGAAGCCAGAATCTGGCCTTCGGGTTGCACCACCCGCAACCATTCGTTTAATAAGCCCGCAAGGTCATTGCCCCACTGCATCGCCAGATTCGAAAAAATCGTCGTCACCGCGTTGTCACTAAGTGGTAGCTGTTCCATGTCCGCCAGCAACCACTGCCCGGCAGGAAATAAAGTCTTCGCTTGCGCCAGCATGTCCGGCGCAATATCCACACCCATATAACGCTCTGAATAACCTGCCAGAGTTGGGGCATGATGGGCCGGGCCGCAGCCAATATCGAGTAGCAGCCCCGAATGCGGACGCAACCGCTGCAGCAGTTCAGCGGCGACAAGACGCTGCAGGCGATCATGCGCTGTATAGGTTTGCGCCGCGCGACCGAATTGCTTTGCCACCCGCGTTTTATCGTACTGGCTGATCTGCTGGTGAGGATCTGAAACCACGGTGGTAGCCTTCATGCTTGCTCCCGCACCACTGCCAGTGCCTGAATCAGTTCGTTTATTTGCGCATGGGAGTGCGCTGCGGTAAGTGTGATGCGCAAACGCGCGCTGCCTTCAGGAACCGTCGGTGGCCGTATAGCGCTGCACCAGATCCCTGCGGCACGAAGTCGTTCGCTGTACTTAACGGCAGCTTCATCACTGCCAACAAGCAAAGTTTGGATAGCATGATCAGAGGGGCTAACAGGCAATTGCAATGCTGCGCAACCCTCCTGAAACTGGGCGATGGACTCGCGTAGCCGGGAGCGTAATTGTTCCCCTTCGGCACTTTGCATGACATTAATTGCGGCCTGAATGGCACGGGCCTGAGACGCCGGCATCGCCGTGGAGTAGATAAACTCCGGACAAAAGTTAATCAGATAGTCAGCAACATCCTCAGACACAGCGAGCGCTCCACCCGCGACCCCTGTTGCTTTGCCAAACGCCAGACTAACCAAAGGTAATGTGGTCTGCGAATAGACTGCGCAACAGCCAAGGCCAGCTTCACCGGTAACACCGAAGCCGTGCGCGTCATCAATGTAACCGTCGACCTGAGGCGCAGCGATCATCTGCCTGAAACCAGCATGGTCAAGTTCGTCGCCATCCATGCTGTACACGGATTCGACCACCACCAGCTGTGCTGATGATGATTTCAGGTGACGGTCCTGCAGTTGCTTGAAATTCTGATGGGGGAAGCGCCGCGTCGCCGTACCACTTTGCCGGGCGCCACTGATGAGCGAAGCATGGGACAGACGGTCCAGCCAGAGCGCGTCATAATAACCTCCCAGAGTTGCCAGAGCACCGGTATTCGCCGCGAATGCCGAGCTAAATAACAACACCCGATCGCGCTGCAGATCATGACTCAGTTGCGCTGCCAGATCAGCATGTGCCGCACTATAACCCGTCACTAATGGCGACGCTTTACTGCCCGCAAGCTCAGCATTGCGCAATGCGTCCAGCACCTGCGGGTGATGACTAAGGCCGAGGTAATCGTTGCTGGAGAAGCTAAGGTAACGTTGGCCCTGAAACAGGATCTCGGTCGCGTTCAGGGCCGTCATCGTGGTCAGCTGACGGCAACGCTGTTGCGCCCGTCGCTGCGCCAGCGCTGCTTGCAATTGTTGCTTTATCGCGGTTTGCACCGGAAACTCTCGCTAGCTGACTTCGTAGTACAGTGGGGGTTGCTCTTCTTCGGCAACCGCATCGGCAATCACCGCCTCGTGCACATCATCACTGTAACCTTCCATTTGCAGGGGTGATAAACCTAAGCGTTGGAACAGCTGTTGGTCTTTATCAGCTTCAGGATTCGCCGTTGTCAGCAATCGTTCGCCATAAAAGATCGAGTTCGCCCCGGCCATAAAACATAACGCCTGTAATTCATCGCTCATGGTTTCGCGACCCGCCGACAACCGCACAAAGGATCCCGGCATCAAAATACGGGCAATGGCGATGGTACGCACAAATTCAAACGGATCTAAATCGTCCAGGTTCGCAAAGGGCGTGCCCTCAACTTTTACCAGCATGTTCACCGGGACACTTTCCGGGTGTTTTGGCAAATTCGCCAGCTGTTGCAACAGTCCCGCCCGATCCGAGCGCGCTTCGCCCATACCGACAATACCTCCGGCACAAACTTTCATACCAGCGTCACGCACGTTGCTCAGCGTTTCTAAGCGATCGTGATACGTACGAGTGGTAATAATTTCGCCGTAAAACTCTGGCGAGGTATCCAGGTTATGGTTGTAATAGTCCAGACCAGCCTGCTCCAGCATCTTTGCCTGCTCTGCCGACAACATGCCCAGCGTCATACAGGTCTCTAACCCCAGCGCTTTGACCCCCTTCACCATTTCCAGCACATAAGGCATATCGCGAGCTTTCGGATTACGCCAGGCGGCGCCCATGCAGAACCGACTTGCGCCCTGCTCTTTGGCAGCACGTGCCTCGGCCAACACTTTGTCGACGGCGATCAGCCGCTCACGATCAACATCAGTGCGGTAGTGAGCGCTTTGCGGGCAGTACTTGCAGTCTTCCGGACAAGCACCGGTTTTAATGGAAAGTAAGGTGCTGACCTGGACTTTGTTTGGATCAAAGTTTGCCCGGTGAATTTGTTGCGCCTGAAACAGTAGGTCGTTGAAAGGAAGCTCAAATAAAGCTTCAATTTCGCTGCGCTGCCAGTCGTGGCGAACTGCTGCTGTAGAGGTCATAGGAATGCGTCCCTGGTTCTTATAAAAGTTATTTTTGTCTATTCTAAAATCTGCTCGAAGAGCATACCTTTTATCGGTACACTGTCAACATTTACACCCCTCAAAACATAACGACTGGTTACTTTTTATGCAATCTTGCGATTTACTCTTTGACCGTGAACATATCTGGCATCCCTATACCTCGCTACAGGACCCCTTGCCGGTGTTTCCAGTTCAACGCGCACAAGGCTGCGAAATCGAACTCACCGATGGCCGCCGGCTGGTGGACGGCATGTCGTCCTGGTGGGCGGCGATTCACGGTTACAATCACCCTCACCTGAATGCCGCCGCACAGGCACAACTTAATGACATGAGCCATGTGATGTTCGGTGGTCTGACCCATCAGCCTGCCGTCGATCTTTGCCGGCGCCTGGTGCGACACTCTCCTGATGGCCTCGAACGGGTGTTTCTGGCTGACTCTGGCTCGGTTTCGGTGGAAGTCGCCATAAAAATGGCCGTGCAGTACTGGTATGCCAAAGATTTACCGGGTAAAAACCGCCTCGCAACCTTACGTGGTGGTTACCACGGCGATACGTTCGCTGCGATGTCGGTCTGTGACCCCGTCAACGGCATGCATAGTCTGTTTCGTGGCAGTCTGCGCGAGCAACTGTTCGCACCGGTGCCAGAACTTACCCCCGCAGATGAGTGGAATGATGCTGCACTAGCTCCCCTGGAACAGTTGCTAAGGGAGCATCAGCACGAACTGGCAGCGCTTATCCTTGAACCGGTCGTGCAAGGCGCCGGCGGCATGCGCTTTTATCACCCCAATTACCTCAAACACGCAGCCGCTTTATGTGAGCGTTACCAGGTTCTTCTGATTGCTGATGAGATTGCCACGGGATTTGGCCGCACAGGACGCTGGTTTGCCTGTGAGCACGCCGGCATTACGCCAGATATCATGTGTGTCGGCAAAGCATTGACCGGGGGCTACATGACACAGGCGGCGGTACTTTGCACCGACGACGTCGGCAACACCATCAGTCAGGGCCCGGCCGCAGGAACCTTTATGCACGGCCCAACCTTTATGGGGAACCCGCTGGCCTGTGCAGTTGCCAATGCCAGCCTGGAACTGCTCGAAGCCGATCACTGGCGCGGACAGGTGGCCGCCATCGAAGCGCAGCTGGTTGCGGAGCTCAGCCCATTGAAACAACTGCAAAGCGTGGCTGACGTACGTTGTTTTGGAGCAATTGGGGTGGTGGAAATGGTAAGCCCGGTGAACGTTGCCGCAGTGCAGCAGCAGTTTGTCGAGGCCGGCGTGTGGATCCGTCCCTTTGGTAAATTGGTCTATCTGATGCCGCCCTTTGTGATCACCTCAGAGCAGCTGTCAAAACTCACCCATGCCATTGGCGAACTTGCCCGTAACGGGTGATTTTCCCTTGAGTCTTGGGCAAAGCAAGGTAACATAGACGTTCTTTTTTCATTTTACGGTTAATCACCTTGTACACGGAGTTTTAAGACGTATGTCCTTCGCAACAGTTGTCGATGTTTTAGCGGGTAAAGTCGCTGTTGGTGAGCAGGTTACTGTACGTGGTTGGGTTAGGACCCGCCGCGACTCGAAAGCAGGTATCTCGTTCATTAACATTCATGATGGTTCATGCTTTGATCCTATTCAGGCAGTGGTGCCGAATGAACTCGATAATTACGAAAGTGAAGTTTTAAAACTGACCACCGGCGCCAGTGTCGCCATTACCGGAACCGTCGCGGAATCAGCAGGTAAGGGACAGGCGTACGAACTGCAAGCCACTAAGGTTGAGGTATATGGGCTGGTCGAAGACCCTGACACCTATCCGATGTCGCCGAAACCGCACTCGATGGAATACCTGCGTGAGTACGCCCATTTACGCCCCCGCACCAATGTCACTGGTGCCGTCATGCGCGTGCGCAACTGTCTGGCCCAGGCCGTCCACCGGTTTTTCCACGAGCGCGGCTACATGTGGGTCTCCACACCTATCCTGACCGCTTCCGATGCCGAAGGCGCGGGTGAAATGTTCCGTGTCTCGACGCTGGATATGATGAACCTGCCACTTACTGAGCAAGGTGCGGTTGATTACAGCAAGGATTTCTTTGGCAAAGAGTCGTTCTTAACCGTCTCCGGGCAGTTGAACGTCGAAACCTTTGCTTGCGCGCTGTCCAAAGTCTATACCTTTGGTCCGACCTTCCGTGCGGAGAACTCCAACACCAGCCGTCATTTGGCAGAGTTCTGGATGGTTGAGCCTGAGCTTGCCTTTGCCGATCTGAATGATATCGCCGATCTGGCCGAAGATATGCTCAAATACTGCATCAACGCAGTTCTCGAAGAACGCGCCGATGATATGGCATTCTTTCAGCAGCGCATCGATAAAACTGTGCTGGATCGCCTTCAGCACATCGTTTCAAACAAATTTGTGCACATGGATTACAGCGAAGCCGTTGAGATCCTGCAAAACTGCGGCAAGAAATTTGACTACGCCGTTGAATGGGGCACGGATCTGCAATCTGAACATGAACGTTACCTGGCTGAAGAGCATGTCGGCGCCCCTATCGTGCTGAAGAACTATCCGAAAGATATTAAAGCTTTCTATATGCGTCAGAACGACGATGGTAAAACTGTGGCAGCGATGGATATTCTCGCCCCTGGCATTGGCGAAATCATTGGCGGTAGTGCGCGTGAAGAGCGTCTGGACCGGCTTGATGCGCGTATGCAAGAAATGGGGCTGCCCATGGAACACTACAGCTGGTACCGTGACTTACGCCGCTACGGTACCGTGCCACACGCCGGTTTTGGTCTTGGCTTTGAGCGCCTGGTGACCTACGTCACGGGAATGACCAACATTCGTGACGTCATCCCCTTCCCGCGCGCTCCGAAAAACCTCGAGTTTTAAGGCGGCCTTTACTTTATCAACGCTTAGCCATCGCTGAATTTGTCGGCGATGGCTTTGTCTGGCTTGATTGGCGTTGGTACCGCTGGCGTTCCTACATAAAGAAAACCAACGATCGCATCATCGGCTTTTGCCCCCAGCGCTTGTGCTACCTGCTTATCTTCGGCAAACCAACCGGTGCGCCAGATCGCCCCTAAATTCTGCGCAAATGCCGCCTGCTGCATCAATAAAGTGGCGCAAGCAGCACTTGCAAACTGCTCATCGCGCGGCACTTTGTCATGCACCTGATAGTCCAGCAGACAGGCAATCACCATAGGCGCGCGCAGCGGCAACTGGCTGGCCTGCACACAAGCTTCTTCAGGCAAGCCCCGGGCTTCGGCAGCAGCGCGATAGATAGCCCCAAGACGTTGCCGCGCGGCGCCCGTATAGACAATAAACCGATACGGCGTTAGCGCCATATGATCTGGCGCACGCCCCGCGGCGCGCTGCATCAGCTCAAACTGTTGCGGCGCCGGGCCCGGTTCGATCAACCGGGGCATAGAGGAACGTGTAGTGAGTAACTCAATGGCCTGCATAGTACTTCCTCGAATCAGGGGAATTTTAATGCCGCCTAGCTTAGCAAAGGATCACGCTCTGTTACATTGTGTTACTGGTGAATTCATCAAATCTTCAGTATTCTGCACCCTGACCACAAAGTATTTATCAAAAAGGACGCCTAAAAAATGAGCGGAATTGCGAACGTATTCAAGAAACTATTCGGCTTGATCAACGGGATCCGTAAGATCCTTTTGAACGTCATCTTCTTCTTCCTGCTCGGCATTCTCATTGTTGTCATGTTTGCCGGTGACGAACCTATTCTGGTTCCTGAGAATGGCGTCCTCGTGGTGCAATTACGCGGTAATCTGGTGGAGGAGAAAACCTGGGTTGATCCTATGGATTCTTTCTTCAGTGAAGCTTTTGGTAGCGACAGCACCCCGCTTGAAACCCTGTTAAGCGATGTTGTTGAGAGTATCGATAAAGCCAAAGATGACCCGCGTATCAGTGGCATTCATCTTGATCTGGCCAGCTTCACCGGCGGCGGAATGAATAAAATGAAACAAGTTGGCGAAGCCCTGACTCGGTTTCGTGAGTCCGGTAAGCCCATCTACAGTTATGGTGATTACTACTCACAGTCTCAGTACTTCCTGGCCGCCCATGGTGATAACCTCTACCTCAATCCATTAGGTTCAATGATGTTTGAAGGGGTTGGTGGCTACCAGCTGTATTTCAAAGACCTGTTAAATAAACTCAAAGTCAGCACCCACGTCTTCAAAGTAGGTGCTTATAAGTCTGCGGTCGAGCCCTACACTCGTAATGATATGTCTGAACAGGCGCGTGAAGCTTCTGCCGAACTTTATGATGCGCTGTGGACCGATTATCTGAATTCATTAAAACAACTGCGTGAGATTGACCCGCGGCTGTTGTCTGGCAGCATTGAAGACTTCAAAGCCATGTTGGCTGACAGTAACGAAGATATGGCACAGATGACCATCAACGGTGGTCTGGTCGATGAGCTGTTAACGCGCGAAGAATTTCGCAGCCAGATGATCAACCTGACTGGCCTTGACGAAGATGAGAAAAGCTGGCGTAAGATTAGCCATACCCATTATCTGGACGCACAGCTGCCGCCGCTGACTGACACCAAAGCGAAAAATGAAATTGCCATCGTTGTTGCTCGTGGCGTGATTGTCGATGGCTACCAGAAAGCTGGCTCCATTGGCGGCGACAGCACTGCTGCATTGCTGCGTAAAGCACGTCTAAACGACGCCACTAAAGCGGTAGTGTTACGCATCGATAGTCCAGGCGGTAGCGGTTTCGCCTCTGAAGTCATTCGCCAGGAAGTGCTGGAGCTGCAAAAAGCTGGTATCCCGGTTATTGCGTCGATGTCCTCAGTGGCAGCCTCAGGCGGCTACTGGATTGCTGCTCATGCAGACCAAATTTGGGCGGCACCGACCACCGTTACCGGTTCTATCGGCGTCTTCGGCATGTTCTTCACCATCGAAGATTCACTTGCGCATGTCGGTATTTACAGCGATGGCTATAAAACGACCGAAATGCCAGCAATGGACATTACCCGCCCCCTTTCCGAAGGCGCGGCGGACATCGTGCAAAGCTCAATTGATAAGTTCTATCGTGATTTTGTCAGCATGGTCGCAGAAGGTCGTGATATGAGCTATGACGAAGTTCACGAGGTTGCGCAGGGGCGCGTCTGGACTGGCGCAAAAGCTCAGGAATTAGGCTTGGTGGACCGCCTCGGTGATTTAGATGAAGCCATTGCTGCAGCCGCGGAACTTGCCAATATCAGTGACTATAAAACAGTGACCGTGCAACCTGAGCTCAATGCCCGCGAGCGCTTCTTGCGCGATCTGTTTGGCGAAGCGCAAGTTTTCTTGCCTGTCGGCGAGTCTCAACGTACCATCGACCCCATGAAACAACAGTTAATGGGCGTATGGCGCGAGCTGCAGTTGACTTCGAAGTTCAATGACCCTAACGGTGTCTATCTGCTTTGTGAAGTTTGCCCGATACCGTAACTGTTGCCTTAACCGACGACAGTAGGGTTGTTTAGTGCATGACTGAAAATCGTAAACGCATTTATGTCGCTTATACAGGCGGCACCATTGGTATGCAAAAATCGGCGCAGGGCTATGTCCCTGCGCCCGGCTTTTTGACTGAGTGTGTAAGTAAGATGCCCGAATTTTTCCGGGCGGAGATGCCACTGTTCGATGTCCAGGAATACTCCCCTTTAATGGACTCGTCGGACATGTCGCCCGCGGACTGGCAGCGGATCGCGGATGACATTCAGAATCACTATGCCGATTACGATGGTTTCGTTATTTTGCATGGCACTGACACCATGGCCTATACCGCATCTGCCCTGTCTTTTATGTTTGAAAATCTGGGTAAACCGGTGATCATTACAGGCTCTCAGATCCCCCTGGCAGAATTACGTTCAGACGGGCAAACGAACTTATTAAACGCGCTCTATATCGCTGCCAACTACCCGGTTCACGAAGTTGGATTGTTTTTTAATAATCAGCTGTACCGTGGTAACCGCACAACCAAAGCTGACGCCAACGGCTTCAATGCTTTTGACTCACCTAACTTTCGCCCGTTACTTGAAGCAGGGATCCAGATCACCGTCAAAGCCGGCCGGGTCAAAGCTCTGGATCAAACACCGTTAAAGGTACGTCAGGTTACGCCTCAGCATATCGGTGTCATTACCCTCTACCCTGGTATTTCGCCGGTTTTGTTCGATCATCTGTTACAACAACCGGTGCGCGCACTTATTATGCAAAGTTATGGTGTCGGCAATGCTCCGCAAAATGAGCAATTACTGGCAAGTCTGGCCCGCGGCGTTGAGAATGGCGTGACCATTCTCAATTGTACCCAATGCTTTAAAGGTAAAGTAAATATGGGCGGCTACGCCACCGGCAATGCTTTAGCGGAAATCGGCGTCATCAGCGGCTTTGATATGACCATTGAAGCAGCGTTAACCAAGCTGCATTATTTACTTTCTCAGGATCTTTCCCAGGCTGAGCTTGAGCGCTGCCTGCAAACTGATCTTCGGGGCGAACTTTCGCCGTAACTCATACACTCAACGCATAACAATTAAAAGAATCAACTTATGGCTTCCTCTTCACCAGCATTTTCATCGCGTATTGGCTTCATCCTCGCTGCAGCAGGTTCTGCTGTGGGCGTCGGCAATATCTGGGGATTTCCAACCCAGGCCGCAAGCAACGGCGGTGGCGCATTCTTACTTGTCTATCTGTTTATGATCCTGGCGCTGGCTTATCCGATGCTCGTGGCCGAGCTAACCATAGGCAGAATGCGTCAACAAAACCCCGTTGAAGCACTGCGTGCGCTCGGAGAAAAGCGTTTCTGGCGTGGCTTTGGTGCATTTACCGGGGTGGTAGCTCTTATTGTTCTGTCGCTGATTCTGAGCTTCTATGCCATTGTTTCCGGATGGTTACTGGGCTTTATGCTTGCGCCTCTGGCCGAGTTAGCCGGATACTATGCCGCTGCCGACTGGCTCACGGCCTTCAGTGTTGAACGCAACCTGATTATGATGGCACTGTTTCTGCTGCTCACCATCCACGTGGTGCGCTCAGGCGTAACTGAAGGTATCGAGCGTTGGTCAACCCGGCTCATGCCCCTCTTGTTCGTTTTGCTTATCGCCATGGTGATTTATATCCTGACTCTACCAGGCGCCACTGACGGCCTGAAAATGTATCTGACTCCTGATTTCAGCCGGGTATTTGATCCAAACCTCATTATCCGGGCCATGGGGCAGGCGTTTTTCTCACTTTCCATCGGGGCGGCGTGCATGATGACTTACGGCGCCTACCTGTCAAAGCAAGAGAACCTGCCGCGCACCGCAGGCTGGGTTGCAGGTTTAGATACCACAGTCGCCTTCCTGGCTGGACTGCTGATTTTGCCGGCAATGTTTGCAGCGCAGGAACTGGGCGTCATTATCTATGACGATGCTGGTGTTCTGCTGTCTGCAGATACCCTGGTGTTTACGGTTCTACCTGCCATGTTTGATTCTATGGGTAGTGCTGGCTTGTGGGTGGCCTTTGCGTTTTTCGCACTGATGGTGATCGCCGCAATCACTTCCTCTATTTCGATGCTGGAGGCACCGGTCAATGCCTTGCGTGAAGAGACCGGTCAACCACGTTCGCAAATGGCCTGGGTAGTGGGCTTGAGCATCGGTTTGGTGTCAGCGGTGATCATCTATAATTTTGCAAGCCTGTTCGGGCTGGTTATCACCATCACTACGGTCTATATGCAGCCGCTTTTAGGGCTCACTTTCGGGGTGCTGCTGACCTGGATTCTACGCCAGCATTTCCTGTTAAAAGCATTGCAGGAAGGCGCGCCAGAAATCCAGACGTCGCTGTTCTGGAAAATCTGGCCCTGGTACGTAAAGTTTGTTTGCCCCGTACTTATCCTGCTGGTGATCTGGCGCAGTTAAATCGTTAACCACGCCATCATTTCATGCACCGGCGTTTGCAGAAAACGCTGGTGCTGACCACAACGTTCAAGTAGGTCTGCAACACGATGTTGCGGGAATCGGGTCGCCAGATTGCTGGCGAATTTCTCTTCCAGTACTGGCAGTCCTTCCTCGCGGCGCTGGCGATGACCTATCGGGTAATGCACCTCTACCCGTTCAGTAAATGACCCATCTTTAAAGAACACCTGCAATGCATTAGCAATGGAGCGTTTATCCGGATCCAGGTAATCGCGACTATAATCAGGTTCCTCTTCCACTTTCATCTTACTGCGCAAGGTATCAATTTCCGGATGCGCGCGATGGAAACTGTCTTCATAATGATCCGCATCCAGCGCACCAAAAATAAGCGGAACAGCCACCATGTACTGTAAACAATGGTCGCGATCGGCAGGGTTCGCCAGCTGCCCTTCTTTGGCAATTATGCGGATAGCGGATTCATGGGTGGTAATCACAATTTTCTCAATCTCATCCAGTCGATGAGCGACGGATTCGTGTAGCTGCATGGCTGCTTCGCACGCCGTCTGAGCGTGGAACTCTGCGGGAAAAGACAGTTTGAACAGAATGTTTTCCATAACATAACTGCCATAGTCTTGCGGCCGCTTAAAAGGCTTATTAAAGCTGACATCGTAAAAGCCCCACTCTTTCGCAGTGAGTGCGCCCGGAACTCCCATTTCGCCGCTCATCGCTATGCCCGCCAGGCGCACAGCGCGGCTGGTCGCATCTCCGGCAGCCCAGGATTTGCGTGAGCCTGCATTGGGCGCATGGCGGTAGGTACGCAGCGACTGTCCATCGACCCAGGCGTGGGAAAGTGCCGCCAGGATCTGCTCGCGCGAACCGCCGAGTAACCAGGTCGCCACTGCTGTGGAGGCCACTTTAACCAGCACAACGTGGTCAAGACCGACGCGATTAAAACTGTTCTCTAATGCCAAAACCCCCTGAATTTCATGGGCCTTAATCATAGCCTCCAGCACAGTCTCCATGGTGAGCGGCGCGTCGCCGCGAGCGACACGTTGCTGGGAAAGATGGTCACAAAGCGCGAGGATGGCGCCCAGATTATCCGAAGGATGGCCCCACTCCGCAGCAAGCCAGGTATCGTTATAATCCAGCCACCTGACACAACAGCCAATATCCCAGGCGGCTTTAACCGGATCCAAGCGATAGGATGTGCCCGGTACCCGAGCGCCGTATGGCACTGTAGTGCCTTCAACTAAAGGTCCCAGATGTTTGATACATTCAGGGTATCGCAAAGCCAGCAGGCCGCAGCCAAGGCTATCCATAAAGCAATAGCGGGCAGTTTGCCAGGCCAGATCATTGGTGATTTCGGTGTCCAGTACGTAATCGGCTATGACTTGTAACTCGGTATCGTACTCGGGGCGATCATGCGGCGATCCTGTCGCAGTTCCCATGGCTTTACCTCCTCACTTTTGACCCCTTGCTAAACGGTCGGTAGATAAAAAAATGCTCGGGACCAATGGGATCAGTCCCGAGCTTAGGGGAATGGCTCAAGGGATTGAGCCGTGCGCTAACTCGATAAATTTCGAAAGTAAAATTTAGTTTAGCCAACAAAAATTATTTTGCTAAATTTTTTACTCAACTTTTTGAAATTTATCCGGCGACGGGCTCAACCCGGTTAAATAAGCGGAAAAAGTTTGCGGTCGTGGCTGCTGCGACTTCAGCCAGAGTCAGGCCTTTAATATCCGCCACACACTTGGCGACGTCGGCCACGTAAGCCGGCTGGTTTTGCTTTCCGCGATGCGGAACAGGCGCCAACCAGGGGCTATCGGTTTCAATTAAAAGTTTATCCAGTGGTAACCGTTTCACCACATCGCGTAGCTCTGTGGCATTGCGAAAACTGGCGATGCCGGAAATTGAAATATAAAAATCCAGATCGTCGATGGCTTGTTTTGCCATTTCATAGGATTCAGTAAAACAATGGAGCACCCCGCCACAGCGCTCAGCATGACCATCACGTAAGAGTCCAAGCGTATCTTCTCGTGCATCACGGGTATGAATGATTAAGGGCTTTTTGAACTCATTGGCAAGTTCGATGTGGTAAGCGAAGCTCGTCTGTTGCGTTTGTTTGCTCTCGCTATCATAAAAGTAATCCAGTCCGGTTTCCCCTACGGCAACAACCTCGTCCATCGCGACAAACTCGCGCAACTGCTGTTGTTCCAGCGGATGTTTGGCAATGTAAAGCGGATGTACGCCACAGGACATTGCAACTTCGGGGAAGTCTTTAACCAGCTCGCGCATCACCGGGAAATCATCGAGCGTCACGCCGATACATAGCATTTGCTGCACGCCAGCTTGCTTCGCTTGTTCGATAACTTTGGCAATCGAACCGTCGAACTCGTCGAGTTTTAATTTATCGAGATGGCAATGTGAATCGATATACACAGCGACTCCTTAACGTTGTGCGGAATAGAATCTATGAAATCTGTTAGCGGCTACATGGTCGCTGTTGGCGCGTTGGATTCACCCAGGTGACCAAGCAGTGTTTCGATGCGATTACGCAAGTGTGACTTGTCTTCCAGAAACTGCACCCCTACTCCGCGCATTTCAGCGCGCCCGGGGCGCGCAGGTGCCAACCAGACGACTTTGCCTTTCACGAGAGTTTCCTCTTTGTCTCCGGGAAGTTGCACTAGCAGCGCTAATTCATCGCCAATACTATAGGGGTCATCGGTCGCTACAAATAGCGCGCCACCTCTGATAAACGGCATAAATAACCGGCGTAATTGTTCTTCTGATTTTAAGTGAATACGCTTCGCTGCCATGCTTAGTGCAACCTCATCCAGATCTCTTGGAGTAATAGCGGGCCGTTAAGACCGCTTTGTTCTGCTAATTTTCTACGCATACCATAACATGATTTTAACCAATGATTTAAATCTGTCACCTTATAATTTTTTTCAGTTAACCAGCGCTGCAGCCTTAGCTGTTCGCCAGCGAGCTGCAAATGGTCACTGCCCAGGTTCTGCTGGACGCGAACTAACTCGCCAAGCAACTGTTCAGTTGCACTGAGCCACCCCTGGCAGCTTGCTTTATCCACTGCTGGCCATGTCGCATCACCCAGTAGTGCAGCGCTGAGCTGCTGCAACTGATTAACGGGCGCATTATCACTTTGCAGCCAGCCTAATAAGGCCAGCGGGCGTTGATGGTAACGTTTACACAGGTCGTGTTCTTTTGCGCTCAGCACCCTTTTTAACTGTTGGGCAAGCCATTGCTCAACCTGTTGTTCACTAGGCACATTAAACCGGTGTAACTGCATGCGACTGCGCAAGGTCGGTAACAAGCGACTGGTGCGCTCTGGGCTAACCACAAAGTAGGTCGCCTGCGTCGGTTCCTCCAACGTCTTAAGTAATGCATTTGCCGCAGTTACCGACATGCGTTCGGCATCTCGTAACCACACCACCTTAACGCCAGCCTGATTCGGTGTCTGTTGTAATTTACCGGTTAACTCACGAATTTGATCAACACTGATGCCTTTACCATCAATACTACCGACTTCGTAATAATCTGGATGGTTACCCGCCTTATGCAGCAAGCAACTCTTGCAAACGCCGCAAGCTTTGCGCTGAGGCTGTGTGCACAGCAGCAACTTTAGCCACTCCCGGATAAAAGCTTCGGCGCCAAGATCGGGCTGCCAGGGCACGCAGTGCGCATGACTAAGCTTACCACTGCCGTGTTCACTAACTAATTGCAACCAATTTTCGCGTAACCAAGGTAGACTCACTGTGTCATCCTCGCGCACCAAACAATGCTGATTCCAAAGCATTGATCAAAGCCTGATGCACCGCACCCATAGGTTGCTCCGCATTAATCACCTCAATACTTCGTTCCTGGGCCGCAATCTCCAGATAGCGGGCTCGGGTGCGCTCAAAAAAGGCTAATGTTTCTTGTTCAATACGGTCCAGCTCACCGCGAGCACGCGCTCGCTCGAGCCCAATCTCCGGATCGAGATCTAACAACAAGGTTAAATCTGGCGCGAAATCGCCCAGCACAAGCTTTTTCAGCGTCTGCAGCTTAGCGTCCCCTAGTTCACGGCCTCCGCCCTGATAAGCGCGGGACGATAAGTCGTGGCGATCGGCGATAACCCACTTTCCTGCTCGCAACGCAGGTTTAATCACATTCTCTACCAGCTGCACACGGCTGGCATACATCAACAGTAATTCGGTTTCAGCACTTACCTTTTCCTGCCAGTTTTGCTTGACCAAATCGCGTAAGGCTTCGGCCAATGGCGTACCTCCAGGTTCGCGTACCGTCAATGTCGCAATACTTTTGGCCTGCAGGTGACTGACCAGACTTGCGATTGCTGAACTCTTACCGGCCCCTTCCAGGCCTTCGACTACGATAAACTTTCCCTGCATGATTTTAATTCTTTCCTCTCTGATACCGGTTGACTGCCCGATTGTGCTCAGCCAATGTCTCGGAAAAGACATGACCGCCGGAACCATCAGCAACAAAATAGTAATAGTTTGAGGTCGCTGGTTCCGCTGCCGCGTGCAAACTGGCACGGCCCGGCATAGCTATAGGTGTCGGCGGCAGGCCATCAATACGGTAAGTATTGTAGGCAGTCGTGGCGCGCAAGTGAGCACGGGTCAGATTGCCGTCAAAATCCGTGATGCCGTAGATCGTTGTTGGGTCCGACTGCAAACGCATACCCTTTCGCAAGCGGTTCACGAACACCGAACTTACCAGATCGCGTTCGTTACCCAAGCCTGTTTCTTTCTCGATAATAGACGCCATAATAAGTAACTCATAGGAGTCTGTATAGGGTAAATCTTCAGCGCGCTGCTGCCAGGCCTCAGCGAGCCGCAATTGCTGGGTTTGATAAGCTTTACGAAGCAACTCGATCGCCTCTGTGCCCGCATAAAAATGATAGGTATCGGGCGCCAGGAAACCTTCCAGCGAACTCAGCGCCTGACTCCCCGTCACCGCTTCAATAAGCGCCGGAGAGTCTGCCGAAGTAGCGACCAGATCGGTATCGATATAGGTGTGCTGCAGCAGGACCTGCAACCATTGCGCCAACGTCTGCCCTTCAATGAGGGTGACCGTAAATTGATGCTGCTCGCCTGCGCGAAGCTGCTGCCAGAAGTCCTGCAAGGACTGGCCGTTGTGAATTTGATAAACACCGGCCTGTAGCCCCTCAGGTGCACTCCATAAGCGACTTGCCAGATAATTTAGCCGGATATCAGGCTGTTCCAGCCAACCACGCTCGGCCAACTGAGTTAAAATCGATCGTGCGTGAGCGCCTCGTTGCACTTCGAACAGCGCACTATCATCAACTGTTCGCAGAGGTTGCTGAACCAGCGCATAGCTCCAGTAGAGCGCCCCAGCGGCGGCAATCAGCAGAGCTAGAAAACAGATTAATAGGATACGTCGGATGCGTGCCACCAGTTTTTCAGAGCCTCGGGTAAGGTCGGATCAGAAACTCTATGTTCGCCTATTTGCGCAATAGGACGCAAGCCTAAAACACTATTTGTAAGAAGCACCTGCTCTGCAGCCAGAAGTTGCTCCGGCCTAACACCGGTTTGCACTTTTAGAGCGAGCGGCTGCTGCTCCAGCAGCTGACCACGCACGACCCCAGCGATTCCCGCTTGGCCCAGGTCGGGGGTATACCACTGGTTCCCTTCGCGCCAGATGATATTACTGGAGATGGCTTCCACCACCTCGCCGGCAGTGTCGAGGGCAATGAGTTCATCGAGTTGCCGTTGCGCCCGTTCCTGACTCAAGAGCACCTGCTCCAGCCGGTTTAAGGATTTCAGGCCCGCCAGTTGCACCGACCGGCTGAGTTGAAGCTGGGCAAAGTCGACGCGTAAAGGTGCCGCCGAACGCGACATTAAGAGATTGCAGGTCAGATACCAGTTGGCTTCTGACTGCGGCTGGAAACCATACCCGCGATCACCAATACCACGGGTGATAATAATCTTGATCACCAGGTCTTGCCGGGGCTGCGCCTTAATCAGTTGGGCGATGCAGTCCAGCAGCTCATGTTCGGGAGGAAGTAACATCTGCAGGCGTTCACTCGCCTGCTGCAGGCGTTGCCAGTGCAGCGGCCACCAGCGCGGTGAGCCATTTTCTACGGTGAGCGTAGTGAAGTGACCGTCGCCAAATTGGAGACCGCGGTCAAGGGCTTGGTCGGGGTATTGCTGTCCATTGTGCCACATAGAAAAAAGGCGGAATTTTCATTCCGCCCTTTTCAGCAAGCTTTTGGCTTAGTCGTTTGCGTGATTAGTCACGTAATCGATAGCGGCTTGAACAGTTTTGATCTTCTCAGCTTCTTCGTCTGGAATCTCAGTCTCGAATTCTTCTTCGAGTGCCATAACCAACTCAACTGTATCAAGTGAGTCAGCGCCAAGGTCGTTTTCAAAAGAAGCTTCGTGCTTTACTTCTTCTTCTTTAACGCCCAACTGTTCAATGATGATTTTCTTTACGCGTTCTTCAATAGTACTCATTGTTTCAATGTCCCTTCTTAGGTATCGAGTTCGAAATTGCGCTTAGTGTAGTGAAAGCGGCGGCATTAATAAAGGAAAAATTCGCGAATTCCCGAGAGGTCATACCCCTTGCCGATCATTTCCCTTACACCATCGCCAGACCACCATTCACATGAATGGTTTCACCAGTAATATAGGCCGCGCCAGGTGATGCTAAGAACACCACGGCAGCAGCCACTTCTTCAGGATTGCCCAAGCGCGCTGCCGGGATATTTGCAAAAATCGCCTGCTTTTGGTCGTCAGTCAGCGATTTGGTCATATCGGTATCAATAAAACCTGGTGATACACAGTTGACCGTTATACCGCGCGCAGCAATTTCCTGGGCCAGGGCTTTAGTAAAGCCAACTAAACCAGCCTTAGCTGCACAATAGTTGGTCTGACCTGGGTTACCTGTGGTGCCAACCACAGAGGAAATATTGATAATACGGCCATGGCGGCGCTTCATCATCCCACGCATCACTGCTTTACAGATACGGTAAACGGATTTCAAATTGGTGTCGAGCACAGCATCCCAGTCATCGTCTTTCAGACGCATCAGCAGATTGTCTTTAGTAATGCCCGCATTATTGACCAGAATATCCAGCTGGCCGTACTTTTCATCAATGCTCGAAAGTACCTTTGCCACACTGTCGGCGTCCGTCACATTCAGCTGCATCCCTTCACCATCAGCACCTAAATAGTCTGAAATGGCCGCTGCCCCTTTATCACTGGTGGCAGTTCCGACTACTTTTACGCCTTGTGCTACCAGTTGCTCGGCAATCGCTTTACCAATACCGCGACTGGCACCAGTGACCAGCGCAACTTGACCTTGCATTGTCGTCGTCATGATTTAAATCCTTGCTTTGATGGCATCAACGCTATTCACTGCATCACCCTGCAATGATTTGTCGATACGCTTGTTAAGTCCAGTTAAAACCTTGCCTGGCCCAATTTCATAAATTTCGGTGACGCCCTGGTCAGCCAGGTAGCGCACAGTCTCCGTCCAGCGTACTGGAGAATACAACTGACGAATTAAAGCATGGCGAATGGCATCTGCCTCACGCTCAACTTCAACATCAACATTGTTGACCACCGGAATATTCGGCGTTGTCAGGGTGACTTTGCCCAGTGCCACCGCCAGCTGATCCGCTGCCGGACGCATGAGGGCGCAGTGGGAGGGTACGCTGACGGGCAATGGCAGCACGCGCTTGGCGCCACGTTCTTTACAGGCTTCGCCTGCGCGCTCAACGGCTTCAGCGTGGCCAGCGATAACTACTTGTCCAGGTGAGTTGTAGTTCACAGCACTTACCACCTGGTCATCGGCGGCTGCGGCACAAGCCTCTTCCACCAGGCCATCCTCCAGGCCGATCACAGCAGCCATTGCGCCGACGCCACTGGGTACTGCGTTTTGCATAAATTCACCACGTTTGGCTACCAATGCAACAGCCTCTTTAAAATCAAGACAGCCACTGCAAACGAGCGCCGAATATTCGCCCAGACTATGCCCTGCTAACCAGCGCGGTGGCGTCACGCCCGCCTGCTCTAGCGCGCGGTAGAGGGCCACGCTGGCAGTCAGCAGCGCTGGCTGGGTACGTTGGGTCTCATTCAAGCGCTCCGCCGGGCCTTCCTGCACCAGCTGCCAAAGGTCATAACCAAGCACTTCGCTGGCTTCTTTAAAGGTTTCGCCAACAGCTGAGTACTCCGCTGCAACATCGGCCAACATGCCTACGGATTGCGATCCTTGTCCTGGAAAAACATATGCGCGCATGGTCCCTTCCTTTTCGTTTGAATTAATAAGTGACAAGTGCTGAACCCCAGGCGAAACCGCCGCCAAAGGCTTCGAGTAATAAGCGCTGACCGCGCTTTATGCGGCCATCGCGAATCGCGACATCAAGTGCGATAGGCACCGATGCAGCCGAAGTATTGCCTGTGTCTGCCAGGGTAGTAATCACTTGTGACATAGGCATTTTCAATTTTTTCGCGGTCGCCTTAATGATCCGCAAATTCGCTTGATGCGGTACTAACCAGTCTAGCGCATCTGGCGTCAGGTTATTGGCCACCAGCGTTTCGTTCACCAGTTCACTGAGTTTACTCACCGCGACTTTAAACACTTCATTGCCTTTCATGTACATCCAGGCTTCGCTAAGTTCTTCTGCCGGAGCTTCACTACCTCGTGGCGGATGATTCACCCCCAACAGATCAGCAAATTCACCGGCACTATGCAAGTGCGTTGATTCAATCCCAGGCGTGTCGCTGGCTTGCAAAACGGCAGCTCCAGCACCATCGCCAAAGAGGATGATGGTATTACGGTCATCTGGTCGGCACAGCCGTGACAACACGTCGGTGCCTATGATCAAAACATTACGATAGGTACCACTGCGAATGTACTGATCGGCCACGCTCATGGCAAACAGAAAACCGGAACAGGCGGCCGCAACATCGAAAGCTGGAATATTGTGTTCCGTCAGTGCCGCCTGAATTTCACAAGCGACGCTCGGGAAAGCGCGGTCGCCAGAAGTCGTGGCCACCACAATCAAATCAATATCAGAAGTTTCGAGATCAGCAGCTGCTAATGCATTTCGTGCTGCTGCGACCCCCATGGTGACGGCATTTTCACCATTACTGGCGATATGACGTTGGTGAATACCGGTGCGTTCAACGATCCAGTCATGGGTTGTATCGACGCGTTGTTCAAGCATGGCATTCGTCAAACACTGCTCTGGCAAATAATGCCCAGTGCCTGCGATTCTAGAAAACATAAGAACCTTTATTCCTGCTCTAGGAGTACTTTTTCCACCTGATCACGGATACGTGTCGGGAGGTCCTGTTGCGTCTCCGAAACGGCCTGCTCAATCGCACTTAAAAAAGCTTTTGCGTTGGCATCACCGTGACTTTTAATCACGACGCCCCGCAATCCTATCAGACTTGCACCGTTGTAGTGGTCGGGCTTCAACCAATCCCAAGAACGTTGCAAGCGACTATAGAAAAGTTTGACGAACCAACGTGTTACCCAGTGGGCATGGATATTGGCACGAATATTGTTCAGCAGAAGTTCTGCCAGGCCTTCACAGCTTTTCAGGGCTACGTTGCCGACAAAGCCATCACAAACAATTACATCCGCCCGGTCGGCGAACAGATCATCACCTTCAATGAAGCCAATGTAGTTAAGACTCTTGGACTGTTGAAACAGTTGCGCGGTGGACTTCACCACATCGTTGCCTTTGATATCTTCTTCGCCCATGTTGAGCAAGGCAATGCGTGGGTTTTCTTTTTGCAGTACTTCGCGTGCGGCGACTGAGCCCATTATGCCAAACTGGAATAAGGTGTCGCTGTCGCAAACGGGATTAGCTCCCAAATCCAGCAGAAAGGCGCTGCCGCCCGAGGCTTGCGGAATCGCAGACATCAACGCCGGCCGCAATACACCAGGTAATGTTTTTAGAGAGAAATAGGCTTTGGTCATCAACGCGCCGGTGTTACCGGCACTTACACAGGCCGCGGCCTCACCATTGGCGACCAGCTCCAAAGCAACGCGCATGGAGGAATCTGGTTTCGCGCGCAGAGAATACCCTGGCTTGTCCGTCATCGCCACGGTTTGACTTGCATGCTTAAGAGTTACACGGGGGTGTTGGTCGAGCTGGCACGCTGTTAGTAGCGGTTCAAGCTCAGTCTCATCGCCAACGACGATGAAATGGTGTTGGGGATAGGTTGTTAACGCATCAACGAGTGCGTCAATAACAATTGAGGGGCCATTATCGCCCCCCATTGCATCAAGTGCCAGTGTCAGTGCGGCCATAGCCTCACTTCCTGTCGCTGGTTACTTGTTAATTACTTTACGGCCTTTATAAAAACCGTCAGCTGTTACATGGTGACGACGATGCGTTTCACCAGAGGTAGAATCAACCGACAGTGTAGGGCCGCTCAGTGCATCGTGAGAACGACGCATGTCGCGCTTCGAACGAGTTTTCCGATTCTTTTGTACAGCCATTTACGCTATCTCCTAAGTTTATTTACGCTTTAGTGCTTGCAATACTGCGAAAGGATTATCCTCATCGCTGGTGGCGTCTTCAATTTTGCCCCATTGCATTGCATTACTATCTACCCGACATTCGCGCTCGTCATGTTTAACAACAACAGGCATTGCTAATATCAGCTCATCTTCAATAATTCGATGCAATTGGATTTCGCCAAGCTCATCCACTTCAATAGCTTCGTACTCATCTGGCATATCGGCGGCCGTTTGGCGTTTGGTTACTGGTGCATAAACAAAGTCACTTACCAGCTCAACTGCCATGGGGTCTCCACAGCGCTCGCAAGCGACTGTGACTTTGACCTCGGCATGCCCTCTTACGTGCTTAATGTTTTGCGCGTCTACTGCAAAGTCGAGATCGGCATCAACATCAGCACAAGGGACAACCAAAAGCTCTTGTAAACGAGTTAGCGAGGTACCAGGCACAACACCGTGGTAGCTCAACTGTTTACCGGCACTTTTAACCGGATCGACCGAAATGGGTATACGAACCTTCTGCATAGGGCGCGAATATTAAAGGATTCAGGCCCTGAAAACAAGTGGTTTTCAGCTTTTTATCGGCTTCTCTGCCGGCTGCTCTGCAAGTAAGGGATTGACCTGCCAATGCCGCAGCATAGCTAGCAGTCGAATCAGTGGCAAACCAATTAAAGTATTCGGATCATCGCCGCGCAGCGACTCAAATAAACTAATGCCTAACCCTTCGCTTTTAAAGCTTCCCGCGCAGTTAAAAGGCTGTTCCAGCGCGACATAGCCCTTAATCTCAGCAGCGCTAAGGTCCCGGAAGCTAACCTGAAAAGGTTCGACACAAGCGAGTAACTCTTGCTGGCCGCTATGATAAACCGCCAGGCCTGTATAAAAGGTTACCGTTTTCCCGCTGGCGGCACTGAGTTGCTCAATTGCCTTCGCTTCATCACCGGGTTTGCCTAAAATAGCCCCCTCCACTACCGCAACCTGGTCGGAGCCAATCAGCAGGTGATCGGAATAGGTCGTTGCCAGCGCTTGTGCTTTGGCGATTGCCAGCCGCTTGACCAAGTCTTCCGCCTGCTCCCCAGGGAGTGCGGTTTCGTCGACCTGCGGTGCTGCGCAGGTAAACTCCGGTAGGACTTTTTCCAGCAACATGCGGCGATAAGGTGATGTGGACGCGAGTACAATAGCAGTCATGTGAATGCCCTCCTGTTAGCGTTCGGCGTCTAATAAAGATGGAAATTGCTGCCAGTTCGAGAGCACCGCGAGGGGCGAATAGACGGATAACTGTTGTGCCGAGTGCACACCAAAATCGACGCCCACCCGGTCCATACCCGCAGCTTCAGCCATACGCAGATCATGAATGGAGTCGCCAATCATCAATGCTTTACTAAGATCGCAATTGGCCTCTTCGAGCAGCTCGTGCAGCATCTTAGGATCAGGCTTTGAAGCGGACTCATCGGCACAACGCGATAATTGGAAAAACTGTGCGGTGTCGGTTTCCTGCCAGACGCGATTTAAACCTCGCCGCGCTTTTCCCGTTGCCACCGCAAGTTGATAGCCTTGTTGACGGAGATCGGCCAGCATTTCTGGCACACCAGCAAACAACGGCGTCGGCGTCGGATCAAGTTCGACATATTGATCACGGTAACGCGCCAGAAATGTCGCGTGCTGCTGTCCGTCCAGACGCCCGAATAAGCGCTCAATCGCTGGTTCGAGACTTAAGCCGATAATATCGCGCACCTGGGTATCGGTCGGTACCGGCAATGCCAGATGAGTTGCTGTTGCCTGCATGGACGAGACAATGCGACCTATCGAATCCATCAAGGTGCCATCCCAGTCGAAAATCAACAGTTGATACTTCATGCTGGTAAACGCTTCAAGGCCTGACTTAAGGCTTTATCCAATGGCGCGTCTACGGTAATCGTCTTGCCGCTTTGCGGGTGCTTAAAGCTCAGCCGGTGCGCATGCAGGAATAAGCGGTTTAAGCCAATCTCCTGCATGGCCGCATCAAACACCTGATCGCCATACTTAGGATCACAGGCAATCGGATGTCCTGCATGGAGTGCGTGCACCCGAATCTGATGGGTACGGCCGGTAATGGGTGAGGCTTCAACCAAAGTGCAATTGGCAAATTGTTGCTGTACCCGAAAGCGCGTTTCTGAAGGCTTGCCCGCAGCATCGACGCGTACGACCCGTTCGCCCGATTTCAACGTATTTTTCAGCAGCGGCGCCGCAATAAATTTCACATGTGCCTGCCAATGGCCCCGGACCAGAGCCAGGTATTGCTTATCCATGGTCTTCTCGCGCAGTTGCTCGTGCAATGCGCGCAGCGCAGAACGGCGCTTAGAAATCAGAATACAGCCGCTGGTTTCGCGGTCCAGTCGGTGAACCAGTTCCAGATGCTTGGCGTCAGGTCGCAACGCACGCAAACTCTCAATCAGGCCAAACTGCAAGCCGGAGCCACCGTGCACGGCAAGCCCCGCCGGTTTGTTCAGCACCAACAGTAAATCATCCTCGTACAGTATTTGCTGATTAAGCGCCTGTACTTGATCTAGGTTCGCGGACGGTAACGGATTACTCTCGGCCACCCGCACGGGCGGGATGCGCACCAGATCGCCCGCCTGCAATTTATAATCAGGCTTGCAACGCTTTTTATTGATCCGCACTTCTCCTTTACGCACGATGCGGTACACCAGGGATTTGGGTACGCCTTTCAACTGCGCAAGGAGAAAATTGTCGATACGCTGACCGGCATAATCGGCTTCGATTGTGACCCAGCGTACTTGGGATTGTTGATTTTCGCTCATGCCGGCAAGTTTATCATTTTCCATTTTTTCTGACTGCATTTTTGTTGCTTTATTTTATCTTGTACTGACTACCCTGTTCATGGGATACTAAGCATCCGGAAAAAACCGCACCGGACAGTTTGAGAGCGGTACGAGCGAAAAATAGTAATAGTGGCCTGGCGCATCGAAAGCGATTGCAACACAGCCTCCACCTCAGGGTACAACTACGCACACAGCGTTATTGAGATCCTGATGGCACGGAACATGCACAACATGCAGAAGACCGGTCCACTAATTTTGTCAAAGCATCTTGCGACGACACGGTACGAATACAAGCGTATTTCGGCTTGGTAACCAATTGCGTACCTCACGTTGGTGTTAAGTAGCACAACGGGAGGTGTCATCATACGCTGAGATAGCGCGATGGCAGTCTACAATTCAATCTCGAAATAGCGATGGCGAAGACGCCTTCGTACTGTGTTGTGGCACATAAAGAAAGAGTCACAACTATGAAAAGAATGTTGATCAATGCAACACAGCAAGAAGAGCTGCGCGTTGCTTTGGTGGACGGACAACGATTATACGATTTAGATATCGAAAGTCCCGGCCACGAACAAAAAAAAGCAAATATCTACAAGGGTAAAATTACCCGCATCGAACCTAGCCTTGAAGCAGCCTTTGTTGATTACGGCGCTGAACGTCACGGCTTCCTCCCCCTGAAAGAAATTGCCAAAACCTACTTCCCGAAAGGCTATACCTTCTCCGGCCGTCCGAATATCAAGGACGTCATTAAAGAAGGCCAGGAAGTCATTGTCCAGATTGATAAAGAAGAACGTGGCCAGAAAGGCGCAGCACTGACTACTTTTATCTCGCTGGCCGGCAGTTACCTGGTGCTGATGCCAAACAACCCACGTGCCGGCGGTATTTCTCGTCGCATTGAAGGTGATGAACGCACTGAGCTTAAAGAAGCGATGCGCGATCTAAAACTGCCTGATGGTATGGGACTGATTGTCCGTACTGCAGGTGTTGGCAAATCAGCAGAAGAACTCGACTGGGACCTCAATGTCCTGATTCATCACTGGCAGGCCATTGAAAAAGCATCTGAGCAACGCCCTGCTCCGTTCCTGATCCACCAGGAAAGTAATGTTGTCTTCCGCGCTATCCGTGACTATCTGCGTCGCGATATCGGTGAGGTTTTGATCGATAACCCGAAAGTCTTTGAACAGGTTCGTGATCACGTTACTCTGATTCGTCCGGACTTCGTCAATCGTGTAAAAACCTACGAAGGCGATATCCCTTTATTCAATCATTATCAGATTGAGAGCCAAATCGAATCGGCGTTCCAACGTCAGGTCCGCTTACCCTCAGGTGGCTCAATCGTTATTGACCCAACTGAAGCTCTAACCTCAATCGACATCAACTCGGCACGCGCCACCAAAGGCGGCGATATCGAAGAGACCGCATTTCAGACCAACTTAGAAGCCGCAGAAGAAATCGCACGCCAGTTACGCCTGCGTGATGTCGGCGGTCTGGTCGTTATCGACTTTATCGATATGACCCCGATGAAACATCAGCGCGAAGTTGAAAACCGCCTTCGTGACAGCCTCAAACAAGACCGTGCCCGGATTCAGGTCGCACGCATCTCACGTTTTGGTTTGCTGGAGATGTCTCGTCAGCGCCTGCGTCCGTCGCTAGGCGAATCAGCCAATCACGTCTGCCCTCGTTGTGATGGTCATGGCACCATCCGCTCAGCAGAGTCACTGGCGCTTTCGATCTTGCGCTTGATTGAGGAAGAAGCCTTAAAAGATAACACTATTCAGGTTCAGGCTCAGGTCCCGGTGACTGTCGCCACCTATTTGCTGAATGAGAAACGCAAAGCCATTGCCGAAGTTGAAAAACGTCACTCGGTATCGGTTCTGGTGATTCCAAATACCAACCTTGAAACACCGCATTTCGACGTCAAGCGTCTGCGCAATGACGAGATGGACGAGGCCAACAGCTTTACGCTCATCGACAAGCCTGAAGACACCAGCACGGAAGTTGTCCTTAACAAGGATAAGCCAAGCTTCGAAGAGCCAGCCCTCAAGGGCCTGCAGGCACCAGCTGCGCCGGCTCCAACACCTGCCCCGCAAGTGCCAGAAAAAGCAAAAGCTGTGGCAAAAGCTACCGGTACCTCGTTGTTACAACGGCTTGGTAAATGGCTGAGTGGAATCTTCGGTAGTGAAGAAGACGAACAGCAAAAACGCCAGCAAGAAAAACGTGATGACAACCGTAATCGAGGCGGTAATAACCGTCGCGGTGGTCAGGGTCGTAACCAGCGTGGTGGCCAACGTCGTCGTAATACTTCCCGTTCACGTCCGCGCGACGATGAGCAGAAAGGTACTACGGATAAGCCAGAGGCTAGCAAAGACAAAGCTGCAGAGACGAAAGACAGCGGTAAAAACGAGCGTGGTCAACGTCGTGGTGGCAGAAACCGTAATCGTCAGCAAGCGGATGCAACGCAAAAGCCAAAAGCAGACGCGGTTGAGAGTAAAACTGAGTCAAAACCAGCAGCAGAAGCCAAACCTAAGCCGCGTCGTCAACGTCGCAAACTGGATAAGTCCGTTCGCGTAGGCAAAGAAGAACAAAGCACTGCTCCTGAGCAGGTTCCGGATCTGTCGCTGGACGAGTCGAAACAAGACCAGCAAGAAAGCGCCGCAGCAGCGACGCAAGCGGCGACGGAGTCCACCGAGCAAACACAGGATGCAACTGTTGAGCAAAGTGGCGAGAAACGTGAGGGTCGTAATCGTTCACGCCGTAGTCCGCGTCATCAGCGGGCCGCAGGTCAGCGTCGTAAAGCAGAAGGTCCGCAAGAACAAACCTCTGACGAGAGCGCTACCGACTCGGCCACAGCGCAACAACCTGAAGTTGCCGAAACAACGGCGCCGAAAAGCACGACTGAAACCGAAGCCAGTGCCGAGCAAACCAGCGAAAAACCAGCGAAAGGCCGTGGCTCCGATGACGCTAAGCCAAGAAAACGTTCAGCACGCATGACCCAGGCGGCCAAAGAAGTTGCTGCTGAGAAGAAAGCTGCTGAAGCTGCCAAAGCTGACGCTGGTGATGCGCAAGTTGAGTTGAAGCTTGATGAGAGTACTGACGCCGGAACCGATAGCAAGGCAAAAGCTGAGCACAGCCAGGTTGCTGCGAGCGAGGATTCCGCTCAGGCAGAAGCTCAAACGCCAAAACCAGCACCTGCAGCTGAGCCATCGCAAGAACAGCCAGAGGTGCAGGACAAAGCGCCAGGTGACGTTGAGCCAGAAGCTGAACCTAAGCCAGCAACCAAGGCTGCGGTGAAGCCTGAAGCTCAGGAGAACAAGCCAGAGCCGAAGGAAGAAGCTAAAGCAGCGGCAACAGACCAGGCTGAAGAAACGGCGAAGGAAGCGAAAGCGGAATCTAAGCCTGCAACCAAGCCAGCTGCGCAAGCAGCAGAACCTGTTGCCAGCAACAAGCCAGCAAAAGCAATTGGCCGTCGGGTCAGCGCACCTATGGCGAAAGCCAGCGCCCAACCGCGTGACGATAGCTTTGCCCCACTGCAGGTTGCTGATGAAAGTCAGCGTGCCGATTTCAGCAGAGCCAGTACTGTAGCGAGTCTCAGCCAGGCGCGCGCTCGCGCTCACGCTGAAATGGCCAAGTGTGAAAGCTCTGGCGCTTAACGCCGGGCTTTCTTAACTGCCCTATAAAAAAGGCCGAAATCTGAAGATTTCGGCCTTTTTCTTATCTATTACTTAATTATCTACTTCAGGTTTTCTTCAAACAACTCATAGATTCGACGGTACTCGTCCAGCCAGCTCGATGGCTGCCGGAAGCCATGCGGCTCGACCGGGAATATGGCAGTTTCAAAATCCTCTTTCTCGTGCTCGATCAAGCGCTGCACCAAACGCACACTGTCCTGGAAAAAGACATTGTCGTCTACCATCGGTGAGTTGATCAATAACGCATCTTGCAGGCCCTCAGTAAAGTAGATTGGCGAGCTACGGCGATAGGCAATAGGATCGTCATCCGGCAAGTTGAGGATGTTAGAAGTGTAGCCGGTGTTGTAATGTGCCCAGTCTGATACTGGCCGTAAGGCAGCACCCGCTTTGAACAAGCCCGGCTCATTGAATAACGCCATAAAGGTCAGGAAGCCACCGTAGGAGCCACCGTAAGTACCCATGCGGTCGGTGTCAACGTTGGTATTCTCTCCGGCCCACTGCACCACATCCACCAGATCTTCGACTTCAGGCCAGCCCATATTCCGGTAAATCGCTGTGCGCCAATCCCGGCCATATCCTTTCGAGCCACGGTAATCGAGATCCAGAACCACATAGCCCTGACGGTTCAGGAAGGTATGGAACATAAACTCGCGTTGGTAGTTGGACCAGCCCGCGTGTGCATTCTGCAGGTAACCTGCACCATGAATAAATACCACTGCAGGATACTTCTCGGCACGGTTCGGATCATAGTCATCCGGATAGTAGACACGCGTATAAATCGGCTCGTCCACATTGCTCGATGGCACCGGTACGATCTCCGGCACGCTCCAGTCGAAACTATTGAATTGTTCAGTCGCTGTATGAGTTAAGCGTTTAGCCGATGCTGATGACAGTAACGATTGGACATAGAGCTCAGACGGCTGCAAGGCACTGGAGTAGCTAAACACGACTTGATCGCCACCAGGGCTGAGCTCAAAGGACTCCACCATGCCATCGAGATCGGTCAGTTGTTCCGTTTCACCGCTTTCATAATTTACCCGATACAATTCGTAAACCCCCGGATGAGAAGCATTCGCGGTGAAATAAATCGACTGCGTCTGGGCATCAACTGCCGGGCTTTCAGTGACAAATTTGCCTGAGGTCAGCTGTTGCTGGTTGCCACCTAGGCGCTGGGTGTAAAGATGCGCATAACCGTCTTCTTCACTCTGATACCAGATACGATCGTCAGAATTGGGTAAAAAGCCAAATTCATTGTGGGTGTAGTTAATCCAGGCATCATCGTGCAGACGATGCTGGTTCACCAGCTGTTTGCCGGCAAAATCAACCGAGGCTATCCAGCGATCTTTATTGTCCCAGGCTTCCAGCATAACAATGGCGTTTTCACCCGTAGCTGACCAGCGAATCGCGCCGCTCTCCCAGCCCCAGTCCTGCATCAGGGTAATAGGTCGTGGTGCTTGCTCCGATTCATAGTCTTTACCCTGTGCGGCATAATTTTCGGCCTTCACTTCAGCAAGCACGTCTTCGTTCCAGCCCGGCAAGGTGTTGTAGGTAAACGGGGTCTGCTCCCCAGTTTCCAGATCAAGCAGCAGCAACTGGTGGTCTACGGGCTTAGCGTCAGCCACCCTGCGGCGCACCGACTCGGCTTCTACGCGACCGGACTCAGCAACGTAATTTGGCATAATATCGCCGTCGTCACGCCAGCTTTGTGGATCAGTGATGGCAACAATGAGTTTATCTCCTGCAGGCGATAAACTCGCGGCGACAATTTGCTTGTTCTCGCCAAGGTAAAATGACTGCGGAGCTAAAGAAGGATTTTCATTTGTTAACTCGGCGCGGTAATCGGCTCGCTCCTGACGATCGCGGCGCTCTTTTTGTACAAACTCAATGAGTTCAACCTGCTCGCGGGCAACAAAGTCTTTCGGCTCAGCAACGGCTTCGGGTTTATTGCGGGTAGCTAAGCTGGCCACTTGTGCAGTGAGGCCGCTTTGCGGATCAACCACAAAAAAGTCATTGCCCTGACGGTAGCTCAGACGGCCGTCATTGAGAAAGGTTAACTGGGATTGACGCGCTTCATCGCGGGTCAGCTGGCGTACATCACCGCTTTCCAAATCACGCACGAACACGTTGCCTTCAAAACTGTAGGCTAACAGTGAACGGCCATCATTATACACCCCATCGCTGTAGGCGTAGTTGTGTAAACGATCGACAGGTACCTTATGTGCGTTTTCTTTATCTAACGGCAAATGAAACCAGTCACTGATCACGCTATTCTCGCGTTTTTGTTGGTAAAGCACACCGGTGCCGTCGAGCAGCCAGTAGGCTGAACTCGGTGAACGTGCCACCCAGTCCTGATCCGACATGATTTGCTTGATGGTGAGTTCACCGGTTTCCACCGCCGAGCTGGTATTGCCGTCCGCCAGACTTAGGGTCTCCGGGGCGGTGGTAGTGGCACTGCTGCCACTCGTACCCGCGACGTCAGTTGCCGCGCAGGAGGCAGCAATAAATGCAGCGAGTATTGAAACAGTAAATTTTGTTTTCATTCTTATGTTTCCCTTTCCTATGAGATAGAGCCATTAAAGCAAAATGCCCAGCAAGTTACGAGCTGGGCATTTGTCTATTGCGGTGAACTTATAGTTTCCTGCGTTCAGGATTCGGCATCGGGCTGTTTGTCAGGATGCGCCTCGGCAACCCAGGGCAATTCCTGTAAGCGTCCATAAATACTTTGCAGTAATGGGTAAGCATCTAAGTCGATACCAAACCGTTGCGCACTATAGACCTGCGGTACCAGACAGACATCCGCAAGAGAAAATTCGTCGCCGACGCAGTACTCGCCAGAAACTTCGTTGAGACTGTGCTCGAACGCAGTAAAGCTCTCAGTAAACCAATGATCGAGCCACGCTTGTTTTTGCTCGTCGCTTACTTCCAGTTGCTGTTTCAAATACTGCTGCACCCGCAGGTTGATAAGAGGTTGCAATTCACTGCAAAGATCCAGTGCCAGCGCCCGAATGGCACCACGTTGCCGCGGGCTGCCAGGCAGCAGGCTCGGGCGCGGATACTTCTCTTCCAGATATTCGATAATGGCCAGCGACTGATGCAGGATCACCTGACCGTGGACCAGAGTGGGTACCAGACCATTTGGATTGAGCTGTCGGTACGCCTGTTGATGTTGCTGACCACCATCTTTGAGAAGATGCACTGGCAGGTAATTGTAGTCACACTTTTTGAAGTTTAGGGCAATACGTGCCCGATAACTGGCGCTTGAGCGCCAGTAACCGTAGAGTTCCATAGGATCGACCCCATTAATGAGTTAGTCTTCTGGCTGATACTGTAGGACCTTTTGGTCGATACTGCCAAAAATACTTTTGCCATCGGCGTCATTCATTTCAATCTTAATGGTATCACCGAACTGCATAAACCCAGTGCTTGGTTTGCCATCACGAATGGTTTCAATCATGCGTACTTCAGCGATACAGCTGTAACCCACCCCGCCTTCTGCAATAGCACTACCATGGTCGGTGCCTTGCTTGTTCGATACGGTACCTGAACCTATGATAGCGCCGGCACTGAGATGTCGAGTCTTCGCCGCATGCGCGACCAGCTGGGCAAAATCAAAGGTCATATCTTCACCAGCGTTCGGCTTGCCGAACGGCTGACCGTTGTATTCGCTCAATAACGGCAGGTGGACCTTGTTATCTCGCCAGGCATCGCCTAACTCGTCCGGAGTTACAGCGACAGGTGAAAACGCTGACGATGGTTTGGACTGAAAGAACCCAAAACCTTTACCCAACTCATTTGGAATCAAGCCGCGCAGCGATACATCATTGACCAACATCAACAGGCGAATGTACTGCCCTGCTTTACTTGCCTCCACACCCATAGGGACATCGTCGGTAATAATGGCCACTTCACCTTCAAAGTCGATCCCCCAGGCGGTATCCCCCATTTCGATAACATCTTTGGGACCGAGGAAGTCATCAGACCCGCCCTGATACATCAGCGGATCTGTCCAGAAACTTGGCGGCATTTCCGCATTACGGGCACGGCGTACCAGCTCGACGTGGTTCACATAGGCACTGCCGTCGGCCCACTGATAAGCGCGCGGTAACGGTGATTCACAGAGACTTTCATCAAAAGCCACAGCGTCATCAAGCTCACCATTATTTAAGGCGCTGTAGACATTCTCCAGCTCCGGCGCAATGCCATCCCAGTCATCAAGAACTTCCTGTAAGGTTTCAGCAAGGGCTGGAACCGCAACAGCTTTCGTTAGATCGCGACTGACGACCATCAGCTGGCCGTCGCGTGTACCGTTTCGATAGGTTGCAAATTTCATAGATTATTTAGCCTTTTCATCTTTTGCTTGCCAGCTATACACATAGTCTGGGTTTTCCACTTGCGCACACACATCGCCCATTTCCAGGGCATTACGTGTATCGAGCATGACTGCCACTTCATCGGTAAATTTCTTGCGATACTCGCGCCCGGCCTGGAAAGCTTTCGGATGCGGTCCGTGAGTAAAGCCAGCAGGATGGAAAGTCACCATCCCTTTGTCGATGTTATCGCGGCTAAAGAAGTCACCCTCATGGTAAAACAATACTTCATCATAATCGTCGTTGTTATGATAAAACGGCACTTTCAATGCGCCCGGGTCCGATTCAATCGGTCGTGGCACAAAGGTGCAAACGACAAACCCATCAGCGACAAAAGTGGTATGTGCCGACGGCGGCAGATGGTATCGATGACTCATCAATGGCCGTATATCGCGCCAATTGATTCGCACAGGCGCCAAATCACCATGCCAACCCACCGCATCAAGCGGGTTATAGGGATAAGTAATACGCGAGATTTTATCGTGCCGTTTCACTTCGATCTGCCACTGTTCTTCGCTGTATTGAGCTTTAAAGTCAGCATCAATATCCGGCGTATCCAGACACGCAGGGTCGAAAATAGCGTGGTTGCCGACCAGACCTTTCTCTGGCAACTGGTACGCACTGTTGGTCGCCTCGATCATGACAATATGCATAGGCTCGAGGGGTTCAATACGCCAGTTCGTAGACCTTGGAATAGCGAAATAGTCGCCTTTTTCAAGGGTGATATGACCGTAGTCACAATACAGCTCACCACGCCCTTCATGGATAAATAACAGCTCATCACCATCAGCATTACGCACTAAAAAAGGCATCTTCTCATGGCAATGCCAGATGCGAAATTTACACTGTGCGTTGTGCAACAACAATGGCACCTGCCACGGGGAGTCCGTGGCCAGGTTATCCAGTTTATTAAAATCAAAATTACGGGGGCGTAACTCACCTTCCCACTCACTCCAACCGGTTGGAGCATGGCGGTGATGAAAATGCGTTGCCGGCCCAAAAAAGCCACTGCGGCCAACTTCACGTTCATAGATCGCCTGCTCCGGGAAGTCTGCGTGAGCCTGTTTAGAGCTCACGCCAACTTGTTTCGGAAAGCTAATCCATTTACGCATCGTCTAACACTCCACGACGAATTTGGTCTTCTTCGATAGATTCGAACAAGGCTTTAAAGTTACCTTCGCCGAAGCCTTCGTTACCTTTACGCTGGATGATTTCAAAGAACACCGGACCAATAACAGTTTTGGTGAAAATCTGCAGTAAGATACCGTCTTTCATCGGCGCGCCGTCAATGAGGATTTGCAAGTCACGCAAGTCATCAAGATTTTCGTCATGCCCTTCTACACGCTCATTTACTTTTTCGTAATAGGTGTCCGGCGTCGGCATAAAGTCCATGCCGATTTCACGCAGATCACGTACTGTTTTGTAGATATTGTCCGAGGTCAGCGCAATGTGCTGAATCCCCTCGCCTTTGTATTCGCGTAGATACTCTTCGATCTGAGACTTATCATCGTGGGATTCGTTGATCGGGATACGGATTTTGCCGCAAGGTGCGGTCATCGCGCGACTTAGCAAACCCGTCAACTTGCCTTCGATATCAAAGTAACGGATCTCGCGGAAGTTACCGATGCGCTCGTAAAAACCTGCCCAGGTATCCATGTTGCCACGGAACACGTTGTGGGTCAGGTGATCCACTTCATACAGACCAGCAGCGTGGTCTTTCATTTTCGCTTGCCAGTCATCGTAAAAGTCGAAGTCGTCGGCGTACACGCCCATACCATCGTACTTATCAATGAAGTAGAGAACACTTTCGCCGATCCCGTACACCGCTGGGAAATCAGCTTGGCTCTCACCCACATCACGCTGGAAAGGTTTCGCACCGTTGGCTACGGCGTGTTCGAAGGCATGCTGGGCATCCTTCACGCGCCAGGCCATACCGCAGACGCTTGGACCGTGCTCTTTTGCAAAGGCTTCAGCCTGACCGCCAGTTTCAGCATTGACGATAAAGTTAATGTCATTTTGCTTGTACAGCCAGACTTCTTTGCTTTTGTGTTTGGCCACTTCGGTGAAACCCAGTTTCACAAACAAGTCTTTCAGTGCAGCAATACCTTTTGCATCAGGAGCGGCATACTCAACGAACTCGAATCCGTTGGTCTGTAATGGATTATAATTTATGTCAGTCATTCTGTAGTCCTCATTCGTACGTCAGGCTTTTAGTAGTGGCCTATGTTCTACTATGCTCATCAGGCAACTACCAGAGGCGAGGCTGAAACTCCGCGTGCGGCTTCAGCGCGTACTTTTGTAAAGATGTTGATACAGATCAACTTTAGCTGACAATCAGCGACTTCTATGTACGGTTTTCCATACAACAGCCTCAATTTTCGTAAACAAAGCTTTACTATCAGGATTTTGCAACCGGCTTACGCCGCTGTTTGCCAATCCCGTACTCACGAAGTTTGTTCGCCACAGCAGTGTGCGAAAGCCCTAATTTTTTGGCCAGTTGCCGGGTACTGGGGTAACTCGGATACAAGCGTCGCAGGATGGTGCTTTCGAACTTTTTAACCGCTTCATCCAGGCTGCCCTCTTCCAGATCGACTGCAACATTTTCATGCAGCCCGTCGGCCTCAGGCAAATAAACATCGGCAGCTTCCAGCCGATCACCTTCCAGCATGGATAATGAACGAAAGAGTACGTTTTCCAGCTGACGAACGTTGCCCGGCCATTGATAACGTTGCAACAACTCGCGGCAATCACGGGTCAGCAATACCAGACTACGTCCCAAACGTTGGCACGCCTGCAGGCTGAAATGTTCGGCTAAAAGGGGGATGTCAGATTTACGCTCGCGTAGCGGTGGTAACTGCAACGTGAGCACATTCAGACGGTAAAACAAATCTTCGCGGAAGGAGCCTGCCTCGACGCGGTCCTGCAGATCATCGCGGGCTGAACAAATAATACGAACGTCTACGGCGACCTCTTGCTCCTCCCCGATACGGCGGAATTTACCGTCCTGAATAAAGCGCAGCAGCTTTGCCTGCAAGCCATTCGACATCTCGCCAACCGCATCGAGCAACACGGTACCGCCGTTCGCCTGTTCAAAGATCCCTTTTTTCGCTTCGGTATGAGGCCCTAAACTACCTTTGCCGTGGCCAAACAGTTCACTCTCCGCGACATTATCCGGCAGTGCTGCACAATTGACCGCCAAAAAGGGTTGCTCCGCGCGATGACTGGCCTGATGGCAGGCCCGCGCCAGCAACTCTTTGCCGACCCCGGTTTCCCCCTGAACCAAAAGGGGAACATTCAACTCAGCCATGCGCCGCGCTTCTTTGAGCAAACGTTTCATGCTGGCATGTTCGCCGAGCAACTGATGAAACGCATCATGCTGACCGGTGCGCTGCCACTGACTGCTCAGAGGTTGCGGCTTACAGGTCAGCACTGCGCCAGCGAAGCTGGTTTTATCATGCTCATCGGCCACCCAAATCGGCATCAGTTCAGCGAAATACTTTGCCCCATTAATGGTCACCTGACTCAGCTGCGGCTCGGTGGGTTGGCGCTCCAGCCAGCGGCTGATATTAAAGCCGCTGAGCCATTGCGTAATCGAAGTGCCCGGTAAGTGTTCACGCGTATCCGATAGCAGTAAACCGGCAGCATCATTGGCGATATCAATGATGCCTCTGGCATCAATCGAGAGAACAGGATCCGGGAGTTTATTCAGGAGCAGACTAAACTCAAAATGCTCTCGCTCTGAGGGCATAAAAGCTACGGTTTTTACGTCTTTAACGTTAGGAATGCGCCGGATCTCAGGCATCAGGTGCTGGAAATCTTTAAATTCAAGCTCAGGGAAATTCAGGAAGATCTTGCCTTTGGGGTCAACTTCGATACCACGAAGATCAATTTCACGGTCACGTAGAATCTGCAGTACATCTTGGCAAAGACCCAGGCGGTCATCGCAGGTGATTTCGAGACGCATCGGCACAACTTATCGGTTGATTAAAATGTAAACATAAGTATACATAAAAAAGCCTCTACCCGTCACTAGGCTAGAGGCTTTTTGTCGATAGCTTTGCGCCGATCAGCGCAATCTCAATTATTCTTCATCATTCAGCGCTGCGTCAGTACGCGCCGCCATGATAAAATCATTTTTGTGCAGACCGTTGATGGCATGTGTCCACCAGGTCACCGTCACCTTGCCCCACTCGGTTACCAGCGTCGGGTGGTGGAATTCATCTTCAGCAATTTCCCCCACGCGGTTGGTGAATGCTAACGCCTGCTTGAAGTTTTTAAACTTAAACTCGCGTTCCAGCTGCATCACGCCATCGCGTGACACTGGCGTCCAGTTTGGGATTTCCCGCATAAGTTCTGCCAGTTCCTCATCGCTCACCTTGGGTGCGTCAGCATTACAGGCTTCACATTTTTGTTCTTTTAAGTCAGTCATAGTTACTCCGTTTTTACAGTCCGTTAAGCGGCATTTTTGGGTGGAAACTTAGGTTCAAACAAACCAAGCTCCATCGCTTCATGTACCAGAGCCATGATATCCAGGTCCGCGATTTCAAATAGCTTCTCGGTGCTCTCGATGGTGTAGTAGATGGGCTGCATAATATCAATCCGATACGGTGTACGCAGCGCATCAAGAGGCACCAGTGGTTTACGTTCGGGTTTATCACTATGGATCGCATATTCAGTTTCGCCCGGCGACGATAAGATCCCCCCCCCGTATATACGTAAGCCATCTTCGGTGTTCAATAAACCGAACTCCACTGTAAACCAGTATAGCCGAGCCAGATAAACGCGCTCTTTTGGCGTCGCGTTCAAACCTAACTTACCGTATTGATGGGTAAAGTGGGCAAACGCTGGATTCGTTAACAGTGGGCAGTGGCCGAAGATTTCATGAAATATATCAGGCTCTTGCAAGTAATCAAACTCTTCTCGCGTACGAATGAAGGTCGCTACTGGAAACTGCTTGTTCGCCAGCAGGCGAAAAAATTCGTCAAACGGGATCAGAGCCGGTACTTGTGCGACCTGCCACCCCGTCGTCGCTTCCAGTACTTTATTGACCTCATGCAGTTGTGGCAGACGATCATGCGGCAAGTCCAGTAACTCGAGTCCATGCATGTACTCATCACAGGCTTTACCTGGAATGTGTTTTAACTGGCGAGCAACCAAATCGCGCCATACCGCGTTCTCTTCGTCACTCCAGTCGATAATACCGTTTTCGTCTGGCTGGCGTGAAACGTATTGGCTTTGTTTACCCATAAGTCAAAGGTTCCCCTTGTTGCTGTGCTGTTTGCGGTGTTGTTGTTTTAAAAGTTTTGGCAAACGCTTGTTCTAAATCCTGAATAATATCATCAACGGCTTCCAGCCCGACTGCGATACGGATCAGTGTATCGCTGATCCCCGCGCGAGCTCGCGCTTCTGGCGTGTATGGCGAATGCGTCATCGACGCCGGATGTTGAATCAGAGTTTCGGCATCGCCGAGGCTGACCGCTATGGTAATTAATTCTAGTCCATCCAGCAGTTGTTGCGCATCCTCCCTGTCGCCATGCAATTCAAATGCGATGACAGCTCCACTGCCATGCATCTGCGTGCCCATCAACCGTTGCGCGGGATGATCGGGCAGGCCCGGGAAATAAACAGTTCGCACGGACGGATGCTTAACTAAGTAGTCAGCTACTTTGACTGCATTCTTACAATGTCGTTCCATACGCACATCAAGGGTCTTCAGACCACGCAAAATCAACCAGGCATCGTGTGGACTCATGGTTGCGCCCATGTCTTTCAGGGTCGTTGCCTTAATTAACTCAATGTCATCCTCGGTACCACAGATCAGGCCCGCGACCACATCGCCATGTCCATTAAGAAATTTGGTCGCACTATGCACCACAAGATCAGCACCTTGTTGACGCGGCTGCTGCAGCAAAGGTGTCATAAAGGTATTGTCGACAATCACCCGCGCCTGATAGTCATGAGCAATACTGGCGACAGCGGCAATGTCGATAATTTTCAGGTGAGGATTGGCCGGCGTTTCTATAAACACCAGCTTGGTGGTTTCGCGCATGGCGGCACGCACGTTTCCGGCGTCGGTCATATCGACGAAGTCGACTTCGATGCCAAACTTTTTGAACAGATGGGAGAACAACGCAAAGCTGCACCCGTAGATCGCATCGGCCACTACAACGTGGTCACCATGCTCAAGAAACGCGAGCATGGCCGCAGAGATAGCCCCCATGCCTGTTGCGCATGCTGCACCCGCAGGAAAGCCTTCGAGGTGCGCAATCCGCGCTTCCAGTTCATGCGTAGTTGGATTACCAAGACGCGAGTAAATGTAGCCATTTGCTTCACCAGCAAAGCGAGCTGAGCCCTCGGCAGTGGTATGAAATGCGAAAGTGGCAGTCTGATAAAGCGGTGCAACCAATGCACCATGCGGATCCGGCTGTTTACCGCCATGGATCGTCATGGTCGCTGGCTGCCATTGCGATTTATGTTTATCGTTGTTGCGCATTGGCAGTACGTCCTCCTGTTGTCGACATCAAAGAGTGCATCCTGCCTTTGCGCAACGCAACTTGTCTGGGTGACAGAGTTACGGTTCAGGTGTAACGCTAGTTTTCCACCTGAAGGCTTTTCAGTGGTTCAATTACAGTTTTTTCAACTCACGGTCGACCTGATACGCATTCGAAGTGATGTACCGCTCCATTTGCTGTAACCGGTCTTCCAGTTCACGAAACTCTTCATCAATCTCTTTGTAAGCGCGGCGCGGAGGTTCGCCAGCACCATACACTTTGGTTTTCAAACCTATCGGCTGATGATCGCCATTTTTTTCAGGCGCTGACTTCTCGTCGAGAATCATCCAGGCCGCAATATAAAGAATAAGTACAAAGCCGTGGCCAAAAATTACCGCTGTGACCACAATAATACGTACCAGCCAGGCTTCGATATTGAAATAGTTCGCGATTCCGGCACAAACTCCGCCTACTTTCGCGTTCTTTTTATCTCGCAGTAACTGCTTCCGTGGTTTGTAATCATCGGAGTAACTCATTTGCGTTCCCTCCAGGTTGGCGCATCTGCATCAAGAATAGATTCGAGCGTCTTGATACGTTCACGCATGTGTTCAGCTTGACGTGCCAGTTGCTGTAAGTCCTGCAGTTCGGTTTCGGAAAGCCCCTGGCTGAGCTTACGCTTACTGCGGTAGTGCATGATGACCCAGATTGGCGCCACAAAAATCATAAAAAGAATCAGTGGCACAGCAATCATCGGTACAAGTATGTCTGCCATTGTAAAGGTTCCCTATGTCGTTCTGGCCTTGGCGTGCACCCGCAAGCGCGGGTGAAGCCAGAGTTTCAAGTCAATTAGTCAGCTTTTTTGTCTTTTTTAACGCGTGCTTTCAATGCTTCCAGTTCGTCGTTGATTTTGTCTTCGCCCTCAAGCTCAGCAAACTCATCGCGCAAGGTTTTCTTACCCATGTCGTAAGCTTCAACTTGTGACTCCAGATCATCAATCTTAGACTCATAACGTTCAAAACGGAGCATGGCGTCGTCAATTTTTCCGCTATCAATGCGTTTTTTCACTTCCAGGCGGCTGCTCGCAGCACGTTGGCGCATGATAATCGTCTTCTGACGCGCTTTAGCATCGGCGAGTTTTTCCTGTAGCTGTCCAACTTCTTCGTTAAGACGGTTCAGGTGCTCATTAATGCGATCAATATCAACATTCAGGCTGGCAACGGCGTCGTCAGCTTTACGTTTCTCAACCAAAGCTAAGCGTGCTAAATCATCACGATCTTTGCTTAACGCTAACTCGGCCTTCTTTTCCCATTCCGCTACATCATTTTCATAACGGCTCATTTGACGCTCGGTATCTTTCTTTTCCGCAATCAGACGCGCTGATGTTGAGCGGACTTCTACCAAAGTGTCTTCCATTTCTTGAATAATCAGGCGCACCATTTTTTCTGGATCTTCTGCTTTATCCAGTAATGCGTTGATGTTCGAATTTACGATATCTGAAAATCGTGAAAAGATACCCATGTTCGTGTCCTCATAATTGATTCGAAACTGTTACTTTACGGTCACGAATTACAATGCAGGTACTGTGCCAACTTTTAAAATACCAGTTAATTTGCTGATATTCCGGTATTTTCCCGATAATATCAATTTTTTATTTGACCCTGACTAGTTATCAAATACACTAACTATTAGCCAAATTAACCACACATAAGGTTACTGACCGGGGTCATTCCAATGCCTCCTGGGTCCCCCGGATTCGGGTCCCCTGATAAAGGTCAGCAGAAAGAGCACTCTTACTATAAAGTAGTTTTACTACAGTAACAGCAGAACAATAATAAAGAGGCCTGTCATGAGTCCCCCACGTGAAGCGGATAATCTCATCGGCGAAGCAAATAGTTTTCTTGCGGTACTGGAGCAAGTATCGCAGATCGCACCGCTGGCGAAACCAGTACTTATCATAGGTGAACGGGGCACCGGCAAGGAGCTTATCGCCTCCCGCCTGCACTTCCTGTCACAGCGTTGGCAACAAAGCTACGTTAAACTCAATTGCGCAGCACTGAGTGAGAGCCTGCTCGAGAGTGAGTTATTCGGCCATGAAGCGGGTGCCTTTACGGGGGCACAAAAACGCCACGAGGGCCGCTTTGAGCGCGCTGACCAGGGCACCCTGTTCCTCGATGAACTCGCCAATACTTCGGCACTGGTGCAGGAAAAAATCTTGCGAGTCATTGAGTACGGAGAATTTGAACGCGTTGGCGGCAGTAAAACTGTCACCACAGACGTGCGTCTGATTGCCGCCACGAACGAAGATTTGCCGGAACTTGCTGAACAGGGTAAGTTTCGCGCAGATTTATTAGACCGTCTGGCGTTCGATGTCATCACCCTGCCGCCACTGCGCGAGCGCCGCGATGATATTCTTATTCTGGCGGAACACTTCGCGGTGCACATGGCACGAGAACTAGGCCATGGCATTTTTAATGGCTTTACCCAACGCGCCCGGCAAACCTTGTTAGAGTATTCCTGGCCCGGTAATATTCGCGAGTTAAAAAACGTGGTTGAGCGTTCTGTCTATCGGCTCGCCAACGAGACCGTCGCCTTAGACGATATTGTCATCGACCCTTTCGCCAGCCCCTGGCGGCCCAAGCCTGCCGCACACCGGCAAACCGCCACTAACGCACAGCCTGAAGCCGCCACCGGTACCAGTACCAGTACCAGCGACGAGACAGCAACACCAGCACTGGTGGCAACGGCTTCAGCCATTGACTTTAATTGCGGCGCCATTGATTTCAAAGAAGTGACTGCCAATTACGAGACCGAAGTTTTACAACAGGCGCTGCGCCATGCACAATTTAACCAAAAGAAAACAGCAGAACTTCTGGGTCTCACCTATCATCAGTTAAGAGGCTACTTGAAAAAGTATCAATTACTCGACGGATCAACGAATTAAATGAGCATTTGGCGACTGTGGTTACTTACCCCGATCATAACGTTGGCGGCCTGTTCGCCGAATCCGGACGATGTCCCCCCGCTACGTAATGGGATCGTCTATTGTTCTGAGGGTAACCCCGAGAGTTTCAACCCCCAGTTGGGTACGTCGGGCACGACCATTGATGCGACCTCTGCTCAGCTTTATGACCGTCTGCTCGACTACGATGACGCACAACAGAAATTCAGGCCTGCGTTGGCCGAATCCTGGCAAGCACTGGATCAGGGCAAACGTTATCGCTTCATGTTACGCCCGAATGTTAACTTCCACAGTGCGCCCTGGTTCACACCCAGCCGCCACTTTAATGCCGATGATGTGGTGTTTAGTTTTAAGCGGTGGCTGGAGGAAAGCCATCCTTACCACGAAGTGAATGGCGGTAACTATCCGTTTTTCACCGCCAGCGGCTTAAATCGTCTGATTACTGATGTTGTTGCGGTGAATGCCACCACTGTGGATTTCTATTTAAAACGCAGTGACAGTTCTTTTCTGGCGAACTTAGCCACGGATTTTGCCATTATCCTGTCTGCCGAGTACGGCGCTGAGCTGCTCGCCCGGGGCGAACCTGACCTTATCGACAAGCAACCGATAGGCACAGGACCTTTTGTTTTTGAAGAGTTCCGCAAAGATCTTATTATCCGTTACCACCGCCACGACGACTATTGGCGTGACCCTGCCCGCATCGAACAACTGGTGTACTCCATCACTCAGAACGCCAATAAACGCATGCTTAAATTGATCACTGGCGAATGCGATGTCATTCCCTACCCTTTGGTGGAAGAGCTCGCCGAGCTTGATACCGGTGATGAAATTCAGATTTCCAGCACCGTTAATCCCAATATCGCGTTCTGGGCCTTCAATACCGACCACCCCCCCTTTGATAACGTCCTGGTGAGGCGGGCGCTGGCCAGTGCAGTCAATCGAGAGGCCATTATCCAAACCATCTACAATGGTAACGCGCGACTTGCGACGGGGGTCTTGCCCGAAACCTCCTGGGCATACAGCCCAGTCGATCAAACCTATGGTTATGATCCCGAACGCGCCCAGGCGTTACTCGCCGCGGCAGGCTTTGAAGAAGGTTTCGAATTCGATATCTGGGCCATGCCGGTACAACGGGCTTACAATCCAAACGCCCAGAAAATGGCGGAGCTGATCCAGTCTGACCTCGCCCAAATTGGGGTACGGGCCAATATAGTCAGCTACGAGTGGAATGCCTTCCGTCGCCGCCTGGCCCGCGATGAGCATGACAGCGTACTCATCGGTTGGATCGCTGATAATGCCGATCCCGATAATTTTTTTCGTCCGTTACTGAGCTGCGCAGCGCTGAATGTCGGTACCAATCGTGCCAACTGGTGCGAACCCGAATTTGATCAGCTGTTGATGCAAGCAATCAGCGAGCCGGAAACCGACAGCCGTAAAAAACTTTATCAGGAAATTGAAAACTGGATTTACCGTGAGGCGCCGTTAGTGCCGATCGCCAACTCCATGCGCTTTCAGGCGCATCGTAGTGATATTCATGGTGTTGAAGTGCCCGCCTACGGTGGCGTAAACTTCCGTCATGCCTACCGGGCCAGTTCAACAGACACCGGGGAGCAGCCATGATTCGCTACACCTTGCGCCGTCTCACCTTGCTTATCGTTACGCTATGGCTGCTGACGGTGTTCCTGTTCAGCTTGAATTATTTTTTCCCCGGCGATGCGCTTACCAATATGACCGGTATTCGTGCCAGCGATACCCTTGCTTACCAACAGGCCTTCGCTGCCCGTGATTTTGACGCGTCTATCTTCAGCCAGTACCTGAACTTCTTAGGTCACTTTACCCAGGGAGACTGGGGCCAGTCGTTAACCAATCAACGTAACGTATTTGGCGAATTATTGCCGCTGTTAGGCGGTACTTTAGAGCTTGCTCTGTTAGCTATGATTTTCGCCATGGCGCTCGGCGCGCCAATGGGCGTGTATGCTGCCGGACAGCAACGGGGCAGCATGGACCGTCTGATCATGGGAATCAGTCTGAGTGCCTACTCGATTCCGGTATTCTGGCTTGCGCAGTTACTCATTTTGCTATTTGCCGTCAAGCTCGGCTGGACTCCGATCTCAGGCCAGATCAATCCCTTGTTTGATGTCGAGGTGAACAGCGGCTCCATCATTCTTGATATTCTCGTCAGTGACAACCCCTACAAAACCGCTGCGCTACTTGATGCCATTAACCACTTATGGTTACCCGTTATTGTGCTTGCCATCATGCCGGCAACCATGCTGATGCGGACCACCCGCAATAGTATGCTAGAAGTACTGCAGCAGAACTACATCCGAGCTGCGCGAGCCCGTGGCCTCTCCGAATCCCGGATCTTACTCCGCCATGTGTTGCCCAATACCATGCAACCCGTGGTTCGCCAGCTTGGTCTGATGTTCAGCGTACTGATGAGTAATATTATCGTGACCGAGGTTATATTTAACTGGCCCGGTCTGGGCAGCTGGCTGGTGAAAAGTATTTATGAGCGCGACTACCCAGTGATGCAAGGTGGTTTATTCGCTTTTGCGACACTGATACTGTTGGTCAATGTTTGCGTAGAGCTGTTTCATGCTTGGCGCTACCCTCAGGTACGCAAGGAATTGTATGCAGAACGCTAATATCTATTTCCAACAACGAGAGCCATCGCCATTACGGCAGATCTGGTTGCACATGAATGCCAACCCCTTTGCAGTGGTTGCTTTTTATATTCTTGCGCTGTCATTAGCGATGATGCTGCTGTCACCGTTGATCACGCCATTTAATCCGGATGCGCAATTCTCGGATGCCATTCTGCAACCACCGAGCTGGTCCGATCAAGGCGAGATTCGATTCTTATTCGGTACTGACGACCTGGGTCGCGATATGCTCTCTCGCATCATTGCCGGTTCCGTTTACAGTCTTGGCTACCCACTCATTGCCGTGCTGGTTGCGGCCATCGTCGGTGTCACTATTGGCGCCTGGGCCGGTATGTCGCGTGGCGTGCAATCCTCTGCTCTAAACCATATGCTGGATGTGATTTTGTCCATCCCGTCACTGTTGCTAGCGCTGGTGATTATTGCCATCCTCGGGCCATCACTGATCAACGTCATGTTTGCCATTACCCTGGTGTTGATACCGCAGTTCATTCATGTCGTACATAACGCCATCTACGACGAGCGCTATAAAGAGTATGTGACGGCCTCACGTTTAAATGGTGTCAATCGCTGGTACATGCTCACCCGGGTTATTTTTCCCAACATCACCAGCGTGCTGGTCATGCAAACCACCTTCGCCCTATCGACAGCGATTCTTGATATCGCAGCGCTTGGCTTTTTAGGCTTGGGAGTACAAGCACCAGCTCCGGAATGGGGCACCATGTTAGCGCGCAGTCTTGACCAGGTGTATGTTTCACCGTGGATGATGATATTGCCTGGCCTGGCGCTGTTCCTGACCATCCTTTCGATTAATGTGCTCGGTGATAGCATCCGTGCTGCCATCGCTGAACGGGTTCGTAACTCATGAGTATTTTGGATATCCGTAACCTCACCATCGAACTGGAAACAGAAAATGGCCCGGTACGGGTCCTTGACCGTTTTAATCTGCAACTCGCCGAAGGTGAAATTCATACCTTGGTGGGTGAGTCTGGTTCCGGCAAAAGCTTGCTAGCCAAAGCCATTTTAGGTTTCATCAATCCGCGCTGGAAAATTACCGCGGACAGGCTTTGGTGGCGCCATTACGACCTGCTCGCTCTCAATAATGCGCAACGGCGCATCGTCACCGGTCGCGACATGGCGATGATTTTCCAGGACCCCAGTACTTATCTGGATCCCAATGATAAAGTTGGCGCCCAACTTCGCGAAACGATCCCCGTCGGCGACCTCACGGGCATTTATTTAAAACGCCGTGCGGATCGCCAGACTCGTGCAGAACGCCTGCTACACAGGGTCGGAATCAAAGATACTAAAGAGGTCATGGAAAGCTATCCCCATGAACTCTCGGAAGGGCTGGCGCAGAAAATCAGTATCGCCATGGCAATCGCCCATAATCCCAAGCTGCTTATTGCCGATGAGCCAACCACGGCGATGGAGCCCAATACCCGTTCACAGATTTATCGTTTGCTGGCGAAATTAAGCGGCGGTCAGGGTATGTCGATTTTGATGATCACTCAGGATCTCACTGCAGTGGTGCCAGAAAGTCAGCACATCAGTCTAATTTATTGCGGCCAGCTGATGGAGAGCGGCCCCACTGAACAGGTGATGCAGTCTCCTTTGCACCCGTACACCGAAGCTATGCTGAGTATGAGCTTATTCAGTCAGAATAAAGCACCGCAAACGCGTTTGCCGACGCTTTCGGGCGCTATTCCAACCTTGCAGCACATGCCTATCGGTTGTCGTCTGGGTCCGCGCTGTCCCTATGCACGCAGCGCCTGCGTGGTGAAACCTGAACTTGCCCGAAAACAACAACAAGACTATTCCTGTCACTACCCATTGTGGGAGGATCCCGAGCATGACTAAGCTTCTTGAGGTACGGGATATCAGCAAATATTACGTGCACAAAACCGGCTGGACGCCCGGTAAACGGATCTGCGCGCTGGAACCGGTGAACTTTTCTCTTGAGCGTGGTGAAACGCTGGCCATTATGGGAGAAACAGGCTCGGGTAAGTCGACCATCGCCAAGATTATTGCCGGCGCTGAACGGCCGACGACTGGCGAGCTGTTTCTCAATGGGCAGGCGCTGAGTAGCATGACCGATCAACAGCGCTGCCGGTATGTGCGCATGATATTTCAAGACAGCTTGCGTTCCCTGAATCCGCAAATCACCGTTGGCCAGCAGTTGACTGAAGCTTTGATTTTTAACACCGACTGGACTCCGGGACAGCAGAAGCAACACGTTTACGATACGCTTCATAAAGTGGGGTTGTTACCCGATCACTTTGGCTTTTATCCACATATGCTTTCCAGTGGCCAGCAACAGCGTGTTTGTATCGCTCGCGCCATCGTGCTGGAGCCGCAGATCGTTGTTGCCGATGAAGCCTTTGTTGCGCTGGATCCATCGATTAGAGCTCAAATCATTAATCTTATCCTGGATCTCCAGCAAGATATGGGTATTTCCTTCATTTTCGTCTCGCATTCGGCGGAGATCGTGAAACATCTTTCAGACAAGATCTTAATAATGCATCGTGGTAAAATGATTGAGTTTGGAACGACGCAGGCACTGATCAATCACCCTGAGGAGCAATTAACAAAAACACTGTTGCACTCAGAACATAATTACAAGGTGCCGTTACATACAACAATAAAGGAGTAAAGCTTTGGAAACAGGTACGCTTTTATCATTAGCGCTCTATTTCATAGCAATGCTGGGGATTGGACTGTACGCTTATAAAAAATCTACCGACGATATATCTGGCTACATGCTGGGCGGACGTGGATTAGGTCCAGGAGTTACCGCGCTTTCTGCCGGTGCATCAGACATGAGCGGCTGGATGCTCATGGGACTACCAGGCGCGATTTACGTTTCTGGTGTTTCGCAACTGTGGATTGCCGTCGGCTTGGTTGTCGGTGCGTATCTCAACTACATTATTGTTGCTCCACGTCTACGCATGTACACCGAAGTAGCGAATGACTCCATCACAATTCCCGACTACTTCGCTAACCGTTTTAACGATAAAGCACGGTTATTGCGGGTGTTTTCCTCTTTAGTCATTATCATCTTCTTCACCCTCTACACCTCCGCAAGTCTGGTTGCCGGTGGCAAGCTATTCGCCAGTTCTGCTTTTGGCCTTGAGTACAGCCTTGGTCTTTGGGTCACTGCCGGGGTGGTCTGTGCCTATACACTATTTGGTGGCTTCTTAGCGGTGAGTATGACCGACTTCGTGCAAGGTTGTATCATGTTTGTCGCGTTGGTTTTGGTGCCTATCGTTGCGATCTTCGATTTAGGTGGCATGACTTCAGTAACAGATCAAGTGCGTACGATTAACCCTGATTTCCTGGATTTCTTCCGCGACGGTGCAATAGCCGACCCGATGCTGAACCAGTTGTCGTTCCTCGGGATCATTTCCTTACTTGCGTGGGGTCTTGGTTATTTTGGTCAGCCACATATTATTGTGCGCTTTATGGCCATTCGCTCGGTGAAAGATATTCCGGCCGCACGCCGTATTGGTATCACCTGGATGACGGTTTCCATCATTGGTGCCATGGTAACGGGTTTCGTTGGTATCGCTTATGTGGTGGAAACCAAGATGGTGTTAAAAGATGCTGAAACCATCTTTATCATCTTCTCACAATTCCTGTTCCATCCACTTATCGCTGGCTTCTTGTTAGCTGCCATTCTGGCAGCCATTATGAGTACCATTTCATCGCAGTTGCTGGTGACGTCTAGCTCGCTGACCGAGGATTTTTACAAGGCGTTCTTGCGCCGTGGTGCCAGCCAGAAAGAACTGGTTCTGGTGGGTCGCATCTCGGTCTTGATTGTTTCTCTGGTGGCCATCGCCCTGGCCTGGAATCCGGAAAACACCATTTTGAGCCTGGTTGCGAACGCCTGGGCAGGCTTCGGTGCTGCTTTCGGTCCGGTGATTATTCTCAGCCTGTTCTGGAAACGTATGAACCGTCATGGTGCCTTAGCAGGTATGCTGGTGGGTGCTGCGACAGTACTGTTCTGCATCTACGTTCCAGTGATTGATGGTCAGACCTTAAGTAGCTTTGTCTACGAAATCATCCCTGGCTTCATTCTTTGTACTATTGCCGTTATTGTGGCCAGCCTCGCAACTGCTGAGCCTGAGCAAAACATACGCAGTACCTTCGAAGAGATGGAACGCGAGATGGAAAAATACTAATCTGACAGATTGGTATTCGCCAATAAAAAACCGCAGCTCAGGCTGCGGTTTTTTTATTGGTGAAACACAACTATTACCCGCGGCGCTCTGCGTAAAGCTCCAATTCGCTCAGGATGTAATCTTTCATCCGCATGGTGGTCTCATAACCTAAATCGATAGCTTCGTTGCCGCGTTCAAACTCTAACAGGCCAATATGCCCAAGCTTCGGCTGAATCAGGATATCCGGTGGATCACCAGCAATCCGACCTTTGGTAATACGTTCCTGCATAATATCGATAGCGCCTGCCATAACACCAAACATGCCCGGAGCTTTATGTGCGGGCCCACTAAATTTATTGACCACGGTGTCCCAATATTGACCACTGGCAGTTAGGAAGTTTTTGAAAAAGCCCTCATTGCCTTCTGCTTCTTCCTGTTTCACCAGCTCGGAGACCTCGTCCTGCTCACCTGATTCGACCGCTGTGGTGCGTACCTTAGGCATTGCATGGATGTCTGCCTGAGGTTCTGGTGCAGGAGGACTATGTTTACCGCGCGCTTCGATGGCGGCATTGTTTAACTGTGAATTCAAGTGGACGGCAATCACAAAGTCCGCGCCCAAAGCCCGGCAAAGCGAAACCGGGACGGGATTCACCAAACCACCATCGACCAGCCAGCGGCCATTATGTGCGGCCGGGGCAAGCAAACCTGGCATCGAACAAGATGCCCGTGCGGCATGGTAGATGTCACCTTTACGTAACCAGACTTCACGACCTGTGTACAGGTCGGTAGCGACCGCGCCATAGACCACATCGAGGTCTTCAATTTCAACGCTTCCGAAGCGTTCCCGGGCGTGACTAAAGACTTTTTCACCTTGAATAATGCCGCCATGGCTAAAGCCAAAATCAAGCAGATTAAACACCTGCCAACGGCCCATATCACGCACCCATTCCTCAAGCTCGTTCAGTCTTCCAGAAGCAAAACCGGCCCCCACAAGGGAGCCGATTGATGTTCCTGCAACCATGTTCACTTCGATCCCCATATCGTTGAGCGCCTTTATAACGCCAATATGAGACCAGCCACGTGCTGCACCAGAGCCAAGTGCGAGAGCAACTTTCACATAACTCATCGCTTAACTGTCCTTATTCATCAAATCAAATCATCATCCGCCACTTCAGCATCAGGTTTCGCTGCAGCTTTTTTCTCAGCTTTCACAGGTTTTGCTAATAATTGTTCACGGATACGTTTTTCAATATCGGCTGCGATTTTCGGATTCTCAATCAGAAACTTCATCGCGTTGGCCTTACCTTGACCTATCTTATCACCATTATAGCTATACCATGCACCGGCTTTATCGACAATCTTCTGCTTGACGCCCAAGTCAATCAGCTCGCCTTCTTTTGAAATACCAGCCCCGTACATGATCTGGAATTCAGCCTGTTTAAACGGCGGCGCAACTTTATTTTTGACAACTTTGACGCGAGTTTCGTTACCTACGACTTCATCGCCCTCTTTCACAGCACCGGTACGGCGGATATCCAGGCGTACTGACGAATAGAATTTTAAGGCGTTACCACCTGTTGTGGTTTCCGGGTTACCGAACATCACACCAATTTTCATCCGGATCTGGTTAATGAAGATACACAGGCTGTTCGACTTTTTGATATTAGCCGTGAGTTTACGTAATGCCTGAGACATCAAGCGGGCTTGCAGACCCACATGGCTGTCGCCCATTTCGCCTTCGATTTCGGCTTTCGGAGTCAGCGCAGCGACCGAGTCGACAATAACCACATCAACTGCCGCTGAACGCACTAGCATGTCACAGATTTCAAGCGCCTGCTCACCGGTGTCTGGCTGAGAAACCAGGAGTTCATCTACATTTACACCCAGCTTTGCAGCATAAACCGGATCCAGCGCATGCTCAGCATCAACAAAGGCACAGGTTTTGCCCGCTTTTTGCGCTTCTGCAATCACCTGCAGCGTTAACGTGGTTTTACCACTTGATTCAGGACCATAGATTTCAACGACCCGGCCAAACGGTAAGCCACCTATTCCAAGCGCGATATCTAAGCTCAATGACCCTGTTGAGACCGAGTCAATATCCAATGCATGGTTGTCCCCCAGGCGCATAATGGAGCCTTTACCAAATTGACGTTCGATCTGGCTCAATGCTGCGTCGAGTGCTTTCTGTTTGTCGTTGGTCATGATAATGTCCGTTCTATTGAATGCGATAAAATTGAGTATACTGTATTTTTATACAGTATCAAGAGATTTTTTCAAAACACCTTAAGGCCTCGGCAATAGTGCCATTGCGGACCGCCTCGCGGTCACCGTCAAAGGTTATCGCCCAACTGCGTGTTCCCGTTGGCCAGGCTAAACCAAACCAGACCAGCCCCACCGGCTTAGCAACACTGCCACCACCAGGTCCGGCTAATCCGGTGACAGCAATGGCAAGTTCAGTCCCAGCGGCTTGCCGGGCTCCCTGCGCCATGGCTTCTGCCGTTTCCGCCGAGACTGCACCAAACTCGTTCAAAGTCGCCTCAGGTACGCCTAGCAAATCCTGCTTTAGCCGGTTGCTGTAAGTGATAAAACCGCCCTCGAACCAGGCTGAGCTGCCTGGCACTGAAGTTAAAGCATAACCGATTCCACCGCCGGTGCAGGATTCAGCGGTGGTGATTTGCCAGTTTTTTGTTGTTAACCAACGACCGATTTCTTGTGCCAGATCATAATGAGATTGTGTTACCATTTTGCTTCCAGGCTCCCATAAAAACTTACTCTAAACGGATAATAACAGGCATGCCGAAAGCGACAACCGCCAGCGCAGATTTTTCCGCTCATACGCCCATGATGCAACAATACTTACGCATCAAAGGGGAACATGCAGACACCCTTTTATTCTATCGTATGGGCGACTTTTACGAACTCTTCTTTGACGATGCGCGTAAAGCTGCTGAATTACTGGACATTTCACTTACCCAACGTGGCGCCAGTAACGGTAAACCTATTCCTATGGCCGGTGTGCCTTACCATGCCGCGGAAAATTATCTTGCCCGGCTCTTACAGCTCGGTGAATCAGTGGCTATCTGTGAACAAGTCGGCGACCCAGCCACCAGTAAGGGTCCGGTTGAGCGTAAGGTTATCCGGGTACTAACTCCGGGCACAGTCACCGATGAAGCATTATTAAGCGAAGCCACCGAGAATCTGTTGGTGGCGGTGACCTATGATAAAACCTTTGGCGTGGCCTGTCTTGATTTAGCCAGCGGTCGTTTTAGCGTTTTAGAATGTGACAACGAAGCGCAGCTGCAAGCTGAGCTGCAACGCCTGCAGCCTGCTGAATTACTGCATCCTGATACCATGAGCTGGCAAGGGAAATGGTACCAGCGTGGTTCGATCCGCCCACGCCCTGACTGGGAGTTTGCCAGCGACAGTGGCAGTGCACTGCTGTGTCGGCAGTTTCAGGTGCAACATCTCGATGGTTTTGGTATCGCGCAACTCACCAGGGCCGTAGGCGCGGCTGGAGCTATTCTGAATTACGTTAAGTTGACGCAACGCTCGGCCTTGCCCCACATTCAGAGTATTCGCGCAGAACAAGGTGATGATGCCATCCAGATGGACGCTGCAAGTCAACGCAATCTGGAGCTGGTAAGCTCCCTCAGTGGCACTGCCACCTCACTTTTTTCAACTTTAAATACCACCGCTACCGCCATGGGCGGCCGCCTGCTAAGGCGTTGGCTGCAACGTCCGTTACGCGACCATGAGCTGTTGCAACAGCGCTACGATGCTGTTGCTGAGTTGCAAGCGCTCGAACTCGATGAGCTGCGTAAACTCCTGAGAAGCATAGGTGATCTGGAACGGATCCTGTCCCGCATCGGTCTGCGCAGTGCACGTCCGCGCGATTTAACCCGATTACGCAGTGCCTTACAAAGTCTGCCGGAACTTCGACGCCATTTACAGGATGCTCGAGCCCTGCAGCCGTGGAGCCAGAACCTGCAGGACTTTCCCGAGTTGCTCGAGATGCTCGAGCAGGCCTTAGTGGAAGCGCCACCCATGCTGATTCGTGATGGCGGCGTTATCGCCGACGGTTTTGATGAAGAACTTGATGAACAGCGCCAGTTAGCGGCCGGCGCTACCGACTTCCTGCATCAGATCGAAACGCGTGAGCGCCAACGCACTGGAATTGCGACCCTTAAAGTTGGCTACAACAAAGTTCATGGTTACTACCTGGAAGCAAGTCGCGCCAGTTCGGCGCATATCCCAGCAGAGTATCAACGCCGCCAGACCCTGAAAAATGCTGAGCGTTATATTATCCCGGAACTAAAAACCTACGAAGACAAGGTACTACAGGCGCAATCCCGCGCGTTAGTGCGCGAAAAATGGCTATACGAAGCGCTTCTGCACGAGGTCGCCGAGAGCTTAACGCCGCTGCAGCAGACGGCTCAGGCTTTGGCGGAGCTTGATGTATTGCGCAGCTTTGCCGCACAAGCACTGACGCAGAACTACTGTCGACCTCAGTTACAGGACAGCAGCGGCATTGAACTGCAGAACGCCCGTCACCCGGTCATTGAGCAACAACTCGACGAGCCCTTTATTGCTAATGATTTGAGCATGGACAGTCAACAACGGATGTTACTTGTGACCGGCCCGAACATGGGCGGTAAATCGACCTACATGCGACAGGCCGCGCTACTGGTGATTATGGCGCACTGCGGCAGTTTTGTTCCGGCGCAAGCCGCCCGCTTCGGCCCCATCGATCGTATTTTTACCCGTATCGGTGCATCCGACGATCTGGCTTCCGGGCGTTCAACCTTTATGGTGGAGATGACCGAGGCTGCCACCATTTTGCACAATGCGACGGCACATAGTTTAGTGTTAATGGATGAAATTGGCCGCGGCACCTCAACCTACGATGGTCTGGCACTCGCCTGGGCCTGTGCTGAAGCTTTGCTGGAACAGAACCAGTCCCTGACCCTCTTCGCCACCCACTACTTTGAACTTACCGAGAGTATTGGTGAGCGTGAGGGTTGCGTCAATGTGCACGTTGAAGCGAGTGAGCACAACGACAGTATCGTGTTTGAACATCGGGTGAGCGCCGGTGCGGCCAATCGCAGCTTCGGGGTTCAGGTGGCCCAGCTAGCCGGTTTGCCACGGCCAGTTTTGCAACGGGCAAAACAAGTTCTGGTGGAGTTAGAGCAGCAGCCGCAACGGGCGGCACTATCAGTTGACGCTGCTCCGCCAAGCGCACCAGCGTCAAACTTAGAGCAGGCAAGCCAAGACGCTATCGAAGCGCTGCAAGCACTGGATCTGAATGCTATGACGCCACTGCAAGCGCTACAATGGCTTGCGCAATGGCAACAACGCGTCAAAGCTGACGACTAATCCCACGCAGGGATTAGCTGTCAGCCTGAAATAATGAGTCCAGACTCAGTCCTTGCTGGCGCAGCATATCGCGTAACCGCCGCAGTGCTTCAACCTGGATCTGACGAACCCGTTCACGCGTTAAACCGATCTCGCGTCCAACATCTTCCAATGTGGCAGGTTCATAACCCATTAAACCAAAGCGACGCGCCAGCACTTCGCGCTGCTTTACGTTTAAACTGGCCAGCCATTCAACAATGTGTTCTTTCAGGTCATCGTCCTGCATGACACCTTCAGGACCGTGATCGTTTTCGTCGGTCAACAAATCCACCAGCGATTTGTCATTGTCACCGCCTAAGGGCGTATCGACAGATGCGATCCGTTCATTGAGACGTAACATGCGACTGACGTCGGCAACCGACACATCCAAATGCTCGGAAATGTCTTCTGCGGTAGGCTCATGGTCCAGTTTGTGGGCAAGCTCACGTGAGGCACGCAGATAGCTGTTGAGCTCTTTCACCACGTGAATGGGCAGACGAATGGTGCGGGTTTGATTCATGATCGCGCGTTCGATGGTTTGCCGAATCCACCAGGTTGCGTAGGTAGAGAAACGGAAACCGCGTTCGGGATCAAACTTTTCGACGGCGCGAATAAGGCCTAAATTCCCCTCTTCGACCAGGTCAAGTAATGGCAAACCGCGATTCGTGTATCGCCGGGCGATTTTAACGACCAGGCGCAAATTGCTCTCAATCATCCGGCTCCGCGCGGCTTCGTCACCTTTAAGAGCAAGCCTTGAAAAATGGACTTCTTCTTCCGCTGAGAGTAACGGCGAATAACCTATCTCACTAAGATACAGCTGGGTAGCATCCATCTTTTTCTGATACTTCGCTCGGTTAGCGATGATTTCGTCAAAATCGGAATCATCTTTATTGGCACCCGCATCAGCTGGACTTTCCATTTCTGACACAACGTCTTGCTCATCAATGTCATCCGTGTCGTTTTGTCGACTCATTGTGACCCCCGTGGTAAATAGTGCCGTGGATTAACAGACTTACCTCTGAATCGGATTTCAAAATGTAACTTCACCCGATCCGCGTCTGTATTCCCCATTTCGGCAATCTTATCGCCTGCGCTGACCCACTGCTGCTCTTTGATGAGCAATCTATCGTTATGGGCGTACGCAGTTATATAATCATCGTTATGTTTCAGAATAATTAAATTACCATACCCTTTCAACGCATTACCAGAATAAACAACTTTTCCTGCGGCGGCGGCATAAACCGGTGTTCCTTTGGTGCCACCAAAATCTAAGCCCTTGTTGCCCGCTGCTGCGGTCGAGAAGTCACGAATCACCTGGTTTGTCGTTGGCCATTGCCACGCTAACGCATTGCTTTCAGGGAAGCGTTCAACAGGACGCTTCGGCACTTGTGGTTGGACTACAGGCGCTGGTTTCTCGGCAACTTCAGGCTCCACTCTGGTAACTTTTTGTTTACGTTTCTTTTCAACATACTCTTTGTTTTCAACAGAAGCAACATCTTGTCTAGGTTTTGGCGAGGTTGCCGAAGATACCGATTGCACTGACTTTGTTCGCAGTCGTAACTCCTGCCCCGGGAAGATTGTATAGGGCTCATCAAGGTTATTGTAGCTGGCGAGTGTCCGCACATCGAGATTGGCACGAAAGGCTATGGAATAGAGGGTATCCCCCGGGGCGACGTGGTACACATCGCCAACCAGTGAATTAGCCTCAAAGTCGTGAATACTGGGGCCCTGATACACACGGGTCACGGGCGCAGGTGCCTGCCGCTGAGCGCAGGCGGTAAGCGCCAGCGCTAACAAGCAGAGTAAAGTTGTCCTAAAAACGTGTCCATACATAGGCAATTACCGCAAGGATAACCAAGGTCCACCCTATTCGGTCGACATAAGTTCGAAGTTTTACGGCCATTTTCGGGCCGCCTGTTCGTAATAACCATGCTACCAAGTAAAAACGCAGTCCGCGACTGATTAACGACCCTAGCACAAAAGGCACAAAGAAGACCTGCAGCATCCCGCCCGTGACGGTAAATAATTTGTAAGGTAATGGCGAAAACCCAGCAATAAAAATAATCCAGAAGCCATAGTCCTGGAACCAACCCGTCACTGTGGCTAATTTATCCTGATACCCCGCCCATTCTATTAGCGGTAATACGAAGGGTTCAAAGGCAAAATAACCCAGCCAGTAACCCGTGATACCGCCAAGTACTGAAGCAATGGTAGTAATAAATGCAAACCACCAGGCACGCTTAGGCTGGGTCATTGCCATAGGGGCTAACATCACATCAGGCGGGATCGGGAAAATAACCGACTCAGTGAAGCTGATAATGCCTAAAATCGCTGGCGCGCGACGGTGCTGTGACCATTGCAGTACGCGGTCATACAAGCTGCTGAATAACTTCATGCCAGACTCCCCGGAACCAGAGGCACAAATTTCACGTCACCGAGTTGTTTGTGTTCGTAATCGTCACCGAAGCGGCGAATCACCACCAGACGTTGTTTAACCGAGCCGACCGGAATAATCATCACGCCACCGTCGGCCAGTTGTTCCATCAGCGCATGAGGAATATCACTGGCTGCGGCAGTTACGATAATGCCATCAAACGGCGCCTTCGATTGCCAGCCCTGCCAACCGTCGCCATGACGCATACTGATATTGTGCAGGTCCAGTTTTTTCAACCGCCGCTTAGCCTGATACTGCAACTCAGCAATGCGCTCAACGGAATACACACGATCCACCAGTTGCGCCAGAATAGCTGTTTGATAGCCACTGCCGGTACCGATCTCGAGCACTGAATGGCAGTGATGCTGCATTAGCAACTGGGTCATCGAAGCCACCATCAGCGGCTGCGAAATGGTCTGTCCTTTACCGATCGGCAAGGCAGTATTCTCATACGCCTTATGGGCAAGTGATTCCGGCATGAACTGATGTCTGGGCGTGGTGGCAATCACCTCTAGTACCTGCTCATTGGTAATACCCTGACTGCGAAGCTGAGCGACCAGGCGCCTGGCCATTCCCTGAAAATTTTGAATCATGGCTTTAGTGTTCTTATTTTTCGTTTAACCAACTTGCTAACGTATCCTGATGACTGCGAGCGGTCATATCCAGACTAATCGGGGTAATGGACACATAGCCCTCGCGAATTGCGTAGAAATCCGTGTCCTCAGCATCGTCCTGATGCCCGCCAATAGGACCGTACCAGTAGATTTTGCGACCAAAGGGATCAGCCGATTCCACCATGGTATCAGCGCGATGGCGACGCCCCAGGCGAGTGACTTTAATACCTTTTAAGTCTTCATAAGGCATTGCCGGTACGTTAATGTTCAAAATGGTATCCAGGCGCAGTGGATTTTCTGCCATTTTGTTGACCACATCGGCGACGACCCGTGCAGCGACGTCATAGTAATCTTCACTACGTGAGCCCATGGAAACAGCAATCGCCGGGAAGCCCATGTAACGCCCTTCCATTGCCGCGGCAACGGTACCTGAATAGAGCACATCATCACCCATATTAGGCCCATCATTAATGCCCGACACGACTAAGTCGACATCATCCGCCAACGGCGAGTTAGTGCCCAGGTGAACACAGTCTGTGGGGGTGCCGTTGAGCGAGTAAAAGCCGTTACTCAGACGCTGCACGCGCAGTGGATTGTGCAGCGTCAGTGAGTTACTTGCCCCACTGCAATTGCGATCAGGAGCAATCACACGTACCTGTGCAATCTCATTTAATGCTTTATGCAGTGCCACAATCCCCGGTGCGTGCACGCCGTCGTCATTACTCACTAATAACTTCATCATAATGGTAAACCTTTTCGTTCTTGTTTTAGGTTGTCGCGTCAGTGTTCAGCAACTCACGCAAAAGACTCGTGGCAAAGCTGCCGGTCGGTAAGGTAAAACGCAGCTCGGCATTACGCTCATCCAGCTCCTCCATGCTCGCCGCCGCAGGCTTGAGAAGAATAGCACGGCGCGCCAGATCAACGCGTTGTGCTTTGAGGCCAGCCACTAACTCAGCATCTTCCTGCAGTAACGCAAACTCAAAATCTGTTAAATATGAGCTGCGTGGCTCGGGCCAGCTTCCCGCCAACGGAGCGGAGAGGAGAATATCTCCTGTGCGCCAGCGCGTCAGCAATTCCTCGTCCAAAGCGTCAATCTGGAAGAACGAACGACTGCCACTCAGTATCATGAAGTCGCCCTGCTCCGGTGTCATTCGGTCCGCCGCAATGCGCGCACTAACGATGTTATTAAACAGGTAACTGCGTGCCGTTGATAGCAGCATGCCCTGTTGTTGACGGCTCCATTTGCGCACTTGCTTACGGCTGAGCTCACCGGTTAACCAGGCACGGGCTTTAGCGAGGTTTTGTCCGTCATGACCAAAGCGCTGTTCGCCAAAGTAATTGGGAACGCCAAGCTCAACCACTTGCTGCCAACGTTCGCGCAGCTGCGCCATATCGCTGACATCGCGGACCCGCAACACAAAGGTATTGCCCGAATGATAACCTTGTTTGAGCTTTTTCGTTTGCCGCACGGCACGTTCAACACGAAACTCAGGATGCTCCAGTTGTGACCAATCCAGTAACTCCTGCCCCGGCAACTGCACTGAAAACCACTGCCAGGTTTCCGCATGGCGATCCTTGAGTCCAGAATAACTGACCTGGCGCTCAGAAACTCCGGCGAAATCCGCCAACTGGCGCGCAACAAAATTGGTATTGGCACCGTTTTTGTAGACCCAGAGCCACTGATGCTCGCCGGGTTCATCGGCGCCGACCTCCAACTGTTCGATCACTTGAAAGTCTTCATGGGATTGCCGGTACTTCCCGGTCGTCTGGGGTTGGCCATGCCAGTAAGCTAACTCCGTAAGTGCATTACTGGTCATGAGTTGTCTCTTTCATCAGTACCACGGCGTGACAGGCAATGCCCTCTTTGCGGCCGACAAACCCCAGCTTTTCCGTGGTTGTCGCTTTCACATTGATACAGTTCTGCGCCACACTGAACAGCTTCGCAATGCGCTCTTGCATCGCCGGGATATGCTCAGCAAGCCGCGGAGCCTGGGCCACAACGGTGACATCCAGGTTGCCGAGGCGGTAGCCCATCAGGTTCGCTTTTTCGACCACCTGGCTCAGCAATCCAGCACTGTCAGCACCGGCAAAGGCTTCGTCGGTATCTGGAAAATGGTGGCCGATATCACCCAGCGCAAGGGCGCCAAGTACGGCATCCGTTACCGCGTGCAAAACCACGTCGCCGTCTGAGTGAGCCAGTACTCCTTGCTCGTAAGGCACGTGAATGCCACCCAGGATCAGGGGCTTGTCACTGCCAAATTTATGCACGTCATAGCCGTGGCCAATCCGCATAACTACTCCTTTTACTACGAATCATCGAATAACAGCAATCGCGCGATAGCGTCATCGCCCGGTTGCGTGATTTTAATATTACTGCGTCGGCCAGGCACCAGTTGCGGTTGCAGCCCTAACGCTTCCAGAACCGAAGCTTCGTCCGTCAGCTGCGGGTGATCGGTACCCAGCTGTTGCCAGCCGCGCTGGAGATCAGCGGCGCGAAACACTTGTGGAGTCTGTGCCTGCCACAAGTGTTCCCGAGCCACGCTTCCTTCACTGCGGCGAGTCTTGGAACTGCGCTTCAGGGTATCGGCCACCGGCAGTGCCAGCAACGCGCCCACCTCATCGGCGAGAGCGGTGGTCACCACCTGCTCCAGTTCAGCGGCAGTCAGACAGGGTCGTGCTGCGTCATGCACCGCGACCCAGGTAAAACCGTCCGCTACCGCCCTTTCCACTCCCGCGGCAACGGAAGCAGCGCGAGTCGCACCACCCTCAACGGCTACGATGGGGCATGCACTAGCAAAGTGTTGTTGCTGAAAATAAGGATCGTCAGGACTGATAGCGATGTAGATAGCGCGGATCCGTGGATCCTGGCTTATCGCCCGCACCGTCCACTCGAGAACGCTGCGTCCACCGAGTTTTAAGTACTGCTTGGGCAGCTCAGATTGCATCCGCTGGCCGATACCGGCTGCAGGGATCACTGCAGCAACCTGCTCACTCTTCGTCATAGGTCTTTGGCTTCACCGGAATTAAGCGGAAAAATGTTTCATCTTGTTTGATGAGTCCAAGTTCATTACGCGCACGTTCTTCAAGCGCCACCTCACCTTCACGCAAATCCTCAATGTCCGCGATCAGCACTTGATTACGCTGCCGCAGCTTCTGATTGGTTTGCTCTTGTCGTGCTACGTCTTCTTGCAGGTGCCAATACTCAGGCAGGCTGTTTTTACCGAACCAGAGTCGGTATTGCAGCACCACCAGTAGCACGAACAAGAAAAGTTTTAGCAGGCGCATCGTTTCACTCGCATGGTATGATGTCCTAAGTATACCTTTCTTTTGTTATGAACCAAGTAATTCAAGGCTAACATGGAATACTACCTTATCGCATTGATCATGTTTGCGGGGGCATCTTTACAGGGAATTACCGGATTTGGCTCAGGTCTGGTGGCTGTTCCCCTGCTGAGCTTGCTTATTCCCTTACCGCAACTTACCCCTTTACTGTCCATTATCAATGTCTTGATGGCGCTCTATTTATGCTGGCTTTTACGGCATTACTTCAGCCTCAAGCGCTGGCGTTGGCTGCTGCTCGCAGGTGTTGGCGGTACCTTAGTCGGTAATGCTGCACTGGCGTATCTGCCGGTCACTATCTTGCAACAGGGTATGGCTATTTTTGTCATCGCCGCCGGTTTGCTGTTCTGGTTTGGAGTGCAGTTCCAGGCCCGGGCGACCGCGTTGCAACAAAGTTACACCGGGTTGCTCGCTGGCTTTGCCAATGGAGCGCTGACCTTGGGCGGCCCACCCGTGGTCCTGTTTTTAACTGCTACGCGGCTGAATCGCAGCCAGTTCCGTGCAACCTTAGCCCTCTTTTTTCTGGTACTGGGCCTGACCAATGTGATCTCGTTCACCCTGCAGGGGCGCTACACGGTGACCGGTACAGCGCCAGTATTCGCCCTCGTATTTGGAGCCATCAGCGGAGCCTATCTTGGTCACCGCGTCAGTCATTTGTTACCTGAGCAGCTGTTTCGCAAGCTTACGCTGGGGGTTGTCATTGGGGCAGGTGTGATGGTGCTTCTGACTAGCTAGCGGGGCATTTAAGACCAGTCGATGGCCGTCGCCAGCAGCAGCTCACGTAAGGATAAGGTGCGTGGATCTGTACGGCCCTTATGGGACCACTGATGGCCGCTTACTGCCGCTTTAAGCAGGTTTTTTTCCGGTTTTGCCAGGAACAAATGGTCGCCATCTGCTGCCGTGCTTTCGCCAGTAAACAAAAACCAGCCAAATTCATTACAGTGCACTCGGCCCGTGTCGCGATCGATACGATCAATTGAGTCAAGCCGGACTTGCTGCAGACGTGGATCAAGATTCAGAACAGGGACTGTAGTACCAAGCTGTACCTTGCCGGTCGTGAGCCATTTTTCTAACTTCGCGGAACGATTTGCGGTCGCCTTTAATTGGCGTTTCTGTGGCGTTTGCCAACTGGCATTTTGCACGTCCAGTTCACAGGGACATTGACTGCTCAACATGGCCCGTGCGGCATTCTGGATGTAGTAGCTGAGACTCTTAAGACGACGCTGTAAGCCTCTTGCTGATTGTACCTGCAGCCCTGCAAGAAATATAAGTTCGCGTTCGTAAAGTGCAGTGCAAAGTTCAGGAAAAGCAGCCGGGTCATAGCCCGGCTGCCGCTCAACAACTTCGAAGATATCGCGTTGTTCGCTCACCTAAACCTCACTTGGGCTCAGTTCGCTGCGCGAACTTCACCGCGGCCCCGATACGGTGCGTTACCATTGAGCTCTTGCTCAATCCGTAACAGCTGGTTGTATTTAGCAACCCGATCAGAGCGACACAGCGAGCCAGTTTTTATTTGGCCAGCTGCAGTACCCACCGCCAGATCAGCGATGGTGGCATCTTCGGTTTCACCAGAACGGTGTGAAATCACGGCGGTAAAGCCCGCTTCATTGGCCATACGAATAGCGGCCAGAGTCTCACTTAAACTACCGATCTGATTGAACTTGATAAGAATCGAGTTACCGATAGCTTCGTCAATGCCGCGCTTGAGGATCTTGGTATTCGTCACAAACAGGTCGTCACCGACCAGCTGCACTGTGTCACCCAGACGCTCAGTCAGCACTTTCCAGCCGTCCCAGTCGCTCTCGTCCAAACCATCTTCAATAGAGATAATCGGATAGCGCTCACAAAGGCCCGCCAGATATTCGGCAAATTCCGCAGCAGTAAAAGATTTACCTTCACCGCTCAACTGATACTTGCCATCACGGTAAAATTCAGACGCGGCACAGTCCAGCGCCAGAGTAATGTCATCGCCCATGCGATAACCGGCTTTTTCGACCGCTTCAACGATAACCGTCAATGCCTCTTCGTTAGAGCTCAGGTTGGGGGCAAAACCACCCTCGTCACCTACCGCAGTACTTAAGCCGCGCTCTTGCAGGACTTTCTTCAGAGCATGAAAAACTTCAGCGCCCATGCGCAGCCCTTCACGGAAGTTCGCTGCACCCACGGGTTGAATCATGAATTCCTGAATGTCGACGTTATTGTCGGCATGCTCACCACCGTTGAGGATATTCATCATCGGCAGCGGCATGCTGTAATGACCGCTGGTGCCATTTAAATTCGCGATATGTGCGTATAACGGAATACCTGCACTGGCTGCCGCAGCTTTTGCAGCCGCAAGAGAGACCGCCAGAATCGCATTCGCGCCAAGCTTTTCTTTATTTTCCGTACCATCAAGGTCCAGCATACGCTGATCCAATTGCTGCTGGTCAGCAGCATCAAGGCCCTTCAGCTCAGCTGCAATACTGTCATTCACATTGGCAACGGCAGTTAATACCCCCTTGCCAAGATAGCGCGCTTTATCACCATCACGCAGTTCCAGTGCTTCGCGCGAGCCAGTCGAGGCTCCGCTAGGCGCTGCTGCGCGGCCCCAGTGGCCATCGTCAAGATGGACATCGACTTCGATGGTGGGGTTGCCGCGGGAATCCATGATCTCGCGAGCCACAATAGATTGAATTGTTGCCATGCTAATAGTCTCTTCCTCTTTGCAACGTTAGTTAACCGCGTTGCTGCTTCTGATACTTACCTGCAGCTTCAATAAAGCCGCGGAACAAAGGATGCCCATCACGAGGCGTCGAGGTAAATTCCGGATGAAATTGCGCAGCGACGAACCAGGGATGCTCAGGTATCTCGACAATTTCGACCAGGCGATTGTCGTGAGACCAGCCGGAAATCTTCAGGCCGGCAGCTTCCAGACGCTCAACGTAATGTTCGTTCACTTCGTAACGATGACGGTGACGTTCACGAATGACATCTTCACCGTAAAGATCGCGCGCACGACTACCCGCAACCAGATTGCACGGCTGCGCGCCCAGGCGCATCGTACCGCCGAGATCTGAATGTTGGTCACGCAATTCTTTCTGACCTTTTGCATCCATCCACTCGGTGATCAGTCCGACCACGGGATGTTCTGTTTTGTCATCAAATTCGGTACTGTTCGCTGCCGTTAAACCGGCCACATTACGAGCGTATTCAATCAGCGCGATTTGCATGCCCAGACAGATACCAAGGTAGGGGATTTTATGCTCACGGGCATATTGCGCGGCCATGATTTTACCGCGGATACCGCGCTCACCGAAGCCACCCGGAACGATGATGGCATCAACATCGGCAAGTTTTGCAACACCTTTGGTCTCAACATCCTGAGCATCGATATAGCGAATATTAACCGTTAAGCGATTTTTTAACCCCGCATGGGCCAAAGCCTCGTTAACTGATTTATAGGCATCAGGCAGTTCAATGTACTTACCGACAAAGCCTACGGTTACTTCACCGCTTGGATTAGACTCCTGATACAGTACTTGCTCCCACTCGGCCAAGTCTGCTTCCGGACGATCGAGTCGGAAACGATTGACCACAAGTTCGTCAAGTCCCTGCGATTTCAGAATAGCGGGGATTTTATAGATGCTGTCGACATCCTTTAAGCCAATGACTGCACGCTCTTCAACGTTAGTAAACAGCGCAATCTTGGCGCGTTCGTTGGCCGGTAAGGCACGGTCTGAACGACAGACAAGAATGTCCGGTTGAATGCCGATAGAGCGTAACTCTTTCACTGAGTGCTGCGTCGGCTTGGTTTTAACTTCGCCCGCCGCGCCAAGAAACGGCACCAGCGTTAAGTGCATAAACAAAGTGTGATCGCGCGTGACTTCAGTGCCGAGCTGGCGGATCGCTTCAAGAAAAGGTTGCGACTCGATGTCGCCCACGGTACCGCCGATCTCAATGATGGCAATATCGTAACCCTTACCACCTTCAACAATACGGCGCTTAATTTCATTGGTAATGTGTGGAATCACCTGAATGGTGGCACCCAGAAACTCACCACGACGTTCGCGACGAATAATATCTTCGTATACACGGCCGGCAGTAAAGTTGTTCTTCTTGGTCATACGGGTGCGGATAAAGCGCTCGTAATGGCCTAAGTCGAGATCGGTTTCCGCACCATCTTCGGTGACAAAAACTTCACCATGCTGAATCGGGCTCATTGTGCCCGGATCCACATTGATGTACGGATCAAGTTTGAGGATTGTGACCTGTAAGCCACGTGCTTCGAGAATTGCCGCCAGTGAAGCTGCAGCAATACCTTTGCCCAGCGAAGATACTACACCGCCGGTGACGAAAATATAATTAGTTGTCATGCGAAACCTAAGTCGTCAGGTTAAATAAGGGAATTGCTTCAAGACGGGAAAACAGTATACCTTAAGCACTGAATTCCGACAATTTAAAATTCATCGGATTGCAATCGGCGCTTTACCTGTTGCCACTCGTCTTCTAATTCCGCCAGGCTCAGCTGCTCCGCACTACGGCCCTGTTCGGCCAGTCGGCGCTCGATTGCCTGGAAACGTTGTTTAAACTTTAAATTCGTGCGCCGCAGCGCATGCTCTGGATTCACCTGAGCATGCCGCGCCAGATTGACCACCGCGAACAGGACATCACCGATCTCATCTGCCAGTGCTTGCTGATCCAGTTGTGCGGCATTGAGTTCAGCTTCGACTTCAGCGATCTCTTCTTGTATTTTGTCCAGTACCGGCGTCACGCTGGGCCAGTCAAACCCTACATTCGCGGCGCGTTTCTGTAATTTTTGCGCCAGCAGAATACTTGGCAAATTATCGGGTATACCGGCAAAAACGGAAGCGTCAGCGCCTTGGTCCGCGCGCTCTTGTTGCTTAATTTGCTCCCACTGCGCTTTGATCTCCGCATCGCTTTGCGCCTGCGTCTCACCAAAGACGTGTGGATGACGGCGAATCAGCTTATCGGCTGTCTGTTGCGCTACCTCATCAAAGCTGAACTTGCCCTGCTCCTGCGTCAATTGGGTGTAAAACACGACCTGAAAGAGCAAATCGCCAAGCTCATCTTTAATCGCATCATCGTCGCCTTCAGTGATCGCTGCAGCTACTTCGTACGCTTCTTCGATAGTGTAGGGAATTAAACTGCTCAAGCTTTGCTTTAAATCCCAGGGGCAACCCGTTTCTGGATCTCGTAAGCGCCGCATCACTGCAAGTAACGCATCGACACCAGAGTAATTGTCTTGTTGTTCTGACTTAACTGTTTCCACTACGTTCTACCTTATGAATTCCTTTCACCTGCAACAGCCGCGCGATGATCCGTTGCAAGCTGGTTTGATTCTCAATAAACAGGCCCAGCGAAATACGTGCCTGATGGGTCGCATCATCTGACTGCGAGTCCAATTGCGCAACACTGGTTTTTTCATTGGCAAGGATCGCGGTAATATCATGCAGTAAACCATTCCTATCATCAGCGTCTAGCTGCAGGTTGGCGCGATAGCGGCCATGATCCGTGCGGCTCCAGCTAACTTGCAAGCCACGCTCCGGATGCACCTCCAACAAGTGTTTCAGTTGCTCACAGGCGCGATGATGCACGGAAACCCCGCGTCCCTGAGTAACAAAGCCCATGATTGGCTCGCCAGGGAGAGGCTGACAGCACTTGGCAAACTGCACCATCAGATTACCAATCCCCTGCACACTGACATCGCTTTGCTTGCCGGCTTTACGCTGGGATTTTCGTTGCAGCCGCTCCAACCGCTCGCTGGTGGTATCCGCAGCAGGTTTGAGCTGATTGACCACCTGATTCAAACGCACATCACCGGCACCAATCGCGGCGAGCAGGTCATCCAGTTGGTTAAAATTGAAACGATCAAGAACGGTGCTGGCCTGACTTAAAGGGATCTCAAATTTGTTCAGTTCAGCTTCCAGCAACTCGCGTCCCGCTTTCAGGTTTTTATCCCGGTCCAGCTTTTTGAAATAGGTCACGACTTTACTGCGCGCTCGCGAGGTACGTAGGTAACCCAATGCAGGATTAAGCCAGTCACGGCGAGGTTTTACCGCCTTTTGCGTGAGGATCTCAACGCGTTGGCCATTTTTCAGGGTGTAAGTAAAAGGCACGATATGCCCATCTACCTTCGCGCCAACGCAACGGTGACCGACCTGGGAATGGATGTAGTACGCAAAGTCCAGCGGCGTTGCCCCTTGCGGCAAGTCAATGACCTCCCCTTTGGGGGTAAAGACATAGACACGATCTTCAAACACCTGCGAACGGATCTCTGCGACCAGCTCATCATTCTCGGCCATGTCTTCATGCCAGGCCAGTAACTTACGCAGCCACGCGATTTTCTCTTCGAAGCCACCTGTTTTACTGGCGGCCCCCTCTTTGTAAAGCCAGTGCGCAGCCACGCCAAGTTCAGCGTCATCATGCATGGCCTGAGTACGGATCTGGATCTCCACATGCTTTTCTTCCGGTCCAATCACGACCGTATGAATCGACTGGTAACCGTTGGCCTTGGGTGTGGCAATATAATCGTCAAATTCAGACTGAATATGCCGACATTGGCTGTGTACAACACCCAACGCCGCATAACAGTCTTTTAGGGATTGCGTAATGATTCGCACCGCACGGATATCGTAGAGCTGCTCGAAGCTGAGATGCTTCTTCTGCATTTTTCGCCAAATCGAGTAAATATGCTTTGGTCGCCCGTAAACATCCGCCGCTACGCCCTCATGGGCCAACTCCTGCCCCAGATTCGCGACAAAATGTTCAATATACTCTTCACGATCCAAGCGTCGTTCATGCAGCTGACTGGCGATACTCTTGTAGGTCTGCGGATGCAGGTAACGAAACGCCAGATCCTCTAACTCCCACTTCAGCTGGCCAATACCCAGCCGGTTCGCTAACGGCGCGTAGATGTCCTGACACTCCTTGGCCACCAGCACCCGGGTTTCTTCGTCATCGTTTTTGACTTCCCGCAAGCGGCAAATCCGCTCTGCTAGTTTTATCAGTACCGCCCGAACATCGGCCACCATCGACAGTAGCATGCGTCTGACATTATCAATCTGTTCAACGTTTGGCTTGCCGTGCTGGAAATGTTGCAGGTCGCTGATCATCTGCATTTGTTGCACAGCATCCAGCAGTTGCACCAGTTCCGTCAGCTCGGGATGCTGGTGTTGCAGTTGCTCGGCGGTGATGCAATTGGCCTGGTAGGCAGGACTGTACAGTGCGGCCAGTAATGAGTCAGGATCAAGGTTGAGCGCGGCCAGAATTTCCACCATCTCCTGCCCTTTTACCAGCAGTTCAGGATGGTCTTGTAGCCGCTTGAGTAGTAGCTGATGATGGGCCGTCAGTTGTGCTTTGAGTTCGCTTGCAGCGACATGCTGCAACCAATCACCGTGTTGCTCAGGCTTATCAACATGGGTACTGCGCACATGGACCACAGCTATGTCTCCCGTTCAAACCAAGTCAGGCATTCAATGTGATGGGTTTGCGGAAACATGTCAACGATTTGCGCGCGTTTGAGCCGATAACCGGCGGCGAATAAATGCCGGGCATCGCGAGCCAGTGTATCCGCAGCGCAGGAGACGTAGACCACACGTTCGGGCTGGCGTTGCGCAACTTCGCTAATAGCATGCGCAGCACCTGCCCGGGCAGGGTCTAAAAAGACTTTATTAAACTCTATAGTGCCCCAGTCATAATGCTGCCAGGGTTGCTCAAGATCAGCGTGTTGGGCAGCAATAGACAAGTTGGCGCGACTGGCATTTGCAGTTAAACGCTCCACCATCGACGGCACCCCTTCTATCGCGGTGACTCGCGCGCCGCTGCGGGCAATCGGCAGACTGAAGTTACCGCTGCCAGCGTAAAGTTCTAACACATGATCTCCCGGTCCCGGCGCTAACCAGGCTAATGCCTGTTCCACCATCAGCGGGCTAAGCTCACCGTGGGCCTGTAAGAAGTCTCCTGGCTGAAACGACACTTCGGTCTGCCAGCTGGCATACCGGGGCAACTCTTGCCCGGCGAGTAACGGCTGAGGGGCAGTCTCACCACAGTGCAGCCAGACGTCGACACCATGATTCTGAGAGAACTCAAGCAGTTGCCTGTGATCTTTTGCAGATACCGGATTTTTTAAACGCAGTAGCAAGCAACAGCTGTTGGTCGTCATCAACTCCACGTGGCCAAGTTGGGCAATCAGGTCCAGTTGCGGCAAGAATTTGCGTAACGGTTGCAGTAAGCGGGTCAGTGCAGTGTCACTGATCAGGCAGTCACTGATTTCGACGATGGCCTTGCTGTTGGCCTGACGCAGGCCTAATTTGAAGTTCCGGCGTTTGCTGTCCCAGTGACAGGCCAGACGCAGCCGCCGCCGGTAGCGCCAGTCAGCGCCAGTTAAGGGAGCTTGCCAACAGTCAATGTCATGCCCGGCAAATTTAGCAAAGAGCTCACTGACCACTTGCTGCTTGTGCTGCCGTTGTCTGCTGAGTGCCAGGTGCTGTAAATCACAGCCACCGCACTGCTCATAATAAGGACAATCTGGCGTGACCCGAGCCGGCGCGGGCTGCTTCACCTGAATCAGTTTGCCCTGCCATTTGCCCTGCGGCTGAAAGTCGATAAGCTCATCGGTAAGCGCTCCGGCAATAAAGCGGACCCCCTTACTCTCGCGCACAATGCCGCGCCCCTGATGATCAAGGCCACTGACACTGGCATTCCGCTTTATGGGTTGCTCGGCAGGCTTGCTGCGGCCGCGCTGGGGACGATAAAACTGCGCCACCTCAGCTTTTCACACTCAGCGCTCGAGCACCAAGCATAAGCGTTTTCATATCCCGTACGGCCTGATCCAGACCTACCAATACCGCTCGGGCAATAATCGCATGGCCAATGTTTAATTCTTCCAGCTCGGGTAGCGCCGCTACTGAAGCAGTATTGTGATAATTCAGCCCGTGCCCGGCATTCACCCGAAAGCCGGCAGCTTGCGCATATTTTGCTGCGTCATGCAGCAATACCAGACTCCGATGTTGCTCAGCAAGTTGCGTCTGCTCCGCATAATGGCCGGTATGCAATTCAACCAGCTTCGCTCCGGTCTTAAGGGCTGCATCCAATTGTTTTTTATCAGGATCAATAAATAAGGAAGTCTCAATTCCTTCTTCGGCCAAGCGCTCCACAGCGGCTTTAATTTTATCCTGCTGTTTAATCACATCTAAGCCACCTTCGGTGGTCAGCTCCTCACGTTTCTCGGGCACCAGACAGACATAGGTTGGCTTAATCCGACAAGCGATATCCAGCATTTCATCGGTCACGGCCATTTCTAAATTCATGCGCGTCTGCAAGGTTTCTGCCAGCATCTCAACGTCACGATCAGTAATGTGGCGACGGTCTTCACGCAAGTGGATGGTAATACCGTCTGCACCAGCTTGCTCAGCTAGCGCGGCGGCGGTCACCGGATCCGGATAGGCCACGCCGCGGGCATTGCGCACTGTCGCCACGTGGTCAATATTTACGCCAAGTAAAATCGTCTTGCCTGGAGCTGCTAAATGCATCGTCGATTCCTTACTATTTTGTCTGTTGTGAGAGCTGCGAAAGCTGCGTAAAAAGCTGCCGGCTTTTCAGTGGTTGCTCGCCGAGATAAGGACGCAGCGCCTGACGCATGATGATTTTCATTAAGTTTAGCAGGCTTGGATCGCTGAGCTCAAATGTCGCCAGTTGCTGGATCCGGGCACCGATAAGAGCGCCGCTGCGCTCTTGCTCCACCCGCATAAACCCCTGTTCTGCGGCGAATCGATAATACCCCCCGGCAGCAATAGCCATACCCTGCTCATCGTGAAACCAGTCAAAGCCGTGCCCCAGGTGACATAGCAATCGCCATTCAAACTCACGTAAAGCAGGCTCGACCTGAGTCGACGTCGCCAGCTGCCTTAACGCCTGTTGATAGTCCTCAAACAAGCCTTCGACAGGCTCATAATTAGAGGTTAACCGTTGCACCAGTTCGTTCAGGTAAAAGCCGCTATAAAGTCCTGTGCCGCGAAGGGGAAAGCTTTCGGCCGTAGCTTCGGCATGGGTCAGAGTCTGTAACTCATGGCGCCCTCTGGCGCTAATCAATAAAGGCGTGAAGGGCTGAAGAATCGCCCGCCACTGACTTTTCGGACGGCGAGCGCCTTTGGCAACGACCCGAAACCGGCCTTGCTCACGACTAAACACCTCAACAATTAAACTTGAGTCCTGATAGGGCCAGCGATGCAATACAAAAGCTGGTTCCACCGGCGTTAATCCTCGTTGTAACCCAGGCTACGCAAGGCGCGTTCGTCATCGGCCCAGCCAGACTTCACTTTGGCCCAAAGCTCTAAGTGAACTTTGCCACCAATTAATTTTTCGATATCACGACGGGCTTCGCTGCCGACTGTTTTCAGCTTGCTGCCACCCGCGCCAATGACCATGCGCTTCTGCCCTTCACGCTCAACCAGGATGAGCGCATTGATATGGGTGGTACCTGAGGGTGCCGTTTGAAAGCGTTCAATCTCTACTGTGGTGCTGTAGGGCAATTCATCACCGGTGAAGCGCATCAGCTTCTCACGGATGATTTCCGCTGCCATAAAGCGCAGCGAGCGGTCGGTAACGTAATCTTCAGGGTAATGATGAGCGCCCGGTTTCGCATAGTTGTGGACCAGTTGCCGCAAAGCTTCCACCTGGTCGCCAGTTTTTGCGGACAAGGGGATAATTTCGGCAAATTGATGACGACCCGCCAGCTTCTGTAACAAGGGTAACAAGGCCCCTTTGTCTTTAATCTGATCAATCTTATTGACGACCAGAATAATCGGGCGCGACGTTTTCGCCAGCTTTGCCAGCACCAGATCATCATCCTCGGTCCAGCGCTCTGCTTCAACCACAAATAACACCGCTTCAACGCCGCTCATGGAACTGCTGGCGGCACGGTTCATCATCCGGTTAATCGCTTTCTTCTCGTCTTTATGTAACCCCGGTGTGTCTACGTACACGATTTGACGGTCACCCTCAGTTTCGATGCCAAGAATGCGATGCCGCGTGGTTTGCGGTTTACTCGAAGTGATGCTTATTTTTTGCCCAAGGATCCGGTTCAATAAAGTTGATTTGCCAACATTCGGCCGGCCCACGATGGCGACGAACGCAGAGGCAGATGCGGATTCTGGGATTTCATTGCTCATTAGTTACCTTGCTCCTGCGTTTGCAGTAGTTCTAAAGTTTGTGCCGCGGCCTGTTGTTCGGCTTTACGGCGGCTAGTGCCGCTGCCCAGGACCGGCTCAGCAAGCAGTTCCGTGGTGCAACTCACCGTGAATCTTTGATTATGCGCCTGGCCTTGAATAGTGACCACATCATACAGCGGCAATGGCAATTGCTTACCTTGCAGGTACTCCTGCAGCCGGGTTTTTGGATCTTTATGCCCGGCGCCGGGCTTAATGTGATTAAGCTGTTCTTTATACCAGTTTAAGACCACTTTACGACAGGTGGCCAGGTCACTTTCCAGGTACATGGCCCCCAACAAAGCTTCCACAGCATCGGCCAGAATAGACTCACGGCGATGGCCGCCGCTTTTCATTTCACCGGGGCCCAACCACAAATGCCGGCCCAGTTGAAACTTTTGCGCCAGTTTCGCCAGCGAGCGACCACAGACCAGCGTCGCCCGCATCCGGCTCAGATCGCCCTCGTCGATCTGCGGAAAGCGCTCAAATAGCGCTTCACTGATAATGATGCCCAGTACTGAATCGCCCAGAAACTCAAGACGTTCGTTATGTTGAGCATTCGCACTACGGTGCGTCAACGCTTGCTGAAAGCGTTCACGATTCTGAAAAGTATAGCCAAAGGCTTGTTCTAACTCACTCAATGGTGGCTTTGGTAAGCTCACTGTTACTCTACCCCGCCTAAGCGTTGCCAGCGAATACCGCTTGGAATCCACGTCGGTAGCCAGCTTGACGCGGGCCTATCCATCTCAAAACTCATCCAGATAAATTCTGCACGACCGACCAGGTTTTCTTCCGGAACAAAGCCCCAGTAGCGACTGTCCTCGGAATTATCGCGGTTATCGCCCATAACAAAATAGGCACCTTCGGGCACGAGCCATTCATCCCGGGCAGTACCTTGCTGTTGAAAATAATAACGCTCGCGTCCGCCCACCGTTGGGTCGACCAAGGTCGCATGACTGGTCGCGCCAAGCTTCTCTTCGAAACGTTGTAGCGGCGTAGCACCGTTAAAGTAAAACGCATCAGAACGCGTCATATTACGCTCAATAACCTGCAACGGCGGACACTCGTTCTGCACCTCAGTCTCGCAAGAGGGTTCAATATAGAGGGTCTTGTTCCGGTATATAATACGGTCGCCTGGCAAGCCGACCACACGCTTTATGAAGTCAAGGCTAGGCTCTGGCGGATACTTAAATACGGCGATGTCACCACGCTCTGGCTCGGCCAGTTCCAGCAATTCATGGCGCCAAATTGGATCGCGCAGGCTGTAGCTGAATTTCTCCACCAGAATAAAATCCCCTTCCAGTAACGTCGGCATCATCGACGCCGACGGAATTCGGAAGGGTTCGTAGAAGAACGAGCGCAGGATCAGAATGACAAACAAAATCGGGAACACCGACTGGGCAAATTCTGCCACGTTGCCTTGGGGTGCCAGGCGTTGTCTGGCATCTTCATCGAGCGTTTGTTGCAAGCGACGCTCTTCATCACCGATACGCTGTTGCCGTTTAGGCTTTAAGAACCTGGCATCAACCAGCCAGATGAGTCCCGCGAAAATTGTGACGACCGTAAGCAGTACCGAATAAAAGTTTGCCATGCTAAGCCTTGTTGTTATTTCCCTACTTTGAGCACCGCGAGGAATGCCTCTTGCGGTACTTCAACATTCCCCAACTGTTTCATCCGCTTTTTACCTTCTTTCTGCTTCTGTAACAGTTTCTTCTTCCGACTCACGTCACCGCCATAGCATTTGGCAGTCACATTCTTACGTAACTGTTTGACCGTTGAACGGGCAATGACGTGATTACCAATGGTAGCCTGAATGGCGATATCAAACATCTGCCGCGGGATCAGTTCACGCATTTTTTCAACCAGCTCACGTCCACGTCCCTGCGAGTTGTCGCGGTGCGTAATCATCGCCAGTGCATCGACGCGATCGCCATTGATAAGTACATCAACCCGCACCATATCTGCTTCCTGGAACCGCTTGAACTGGTAATCCAGAGAGGCATAACCGCGTGAGGTTGACTTCAGACGGTCGAAAAAGTCCATGACCACTTCTGCCATGGGCAATTCGTAGGTCACCGCAACCTGTTTACCGTGGTAAGCCATTTTTGTTTGCACACCACGTTTATCAACACAAAGCGTGATGACATTGCCCAGGTATTCCTGCGGCACCAGAATATTGGCTTCGACAATAGGTTCGTAAATGGTTTCAATATCATTCACTGCTGGCAAATTGGTCGGATTATCGACGCTGACTTCTGAGCCGTCGGTTTTGACAACTTTATAAACCACGGTCGGCGCCGTGGTGATCAAATCAATATCGTATTCCCGCTCCAGCCGTTCCTGAATGATTTCCATGTGCAACATGCCCAGGAAACCACAACGGAAACCAAAGCCGAGTGCCGAGGAGTTCTCCGGCTCATAAAACAGCGAGGCATCATTTAACGAAAGTTTGCCCAGTGCATCCCGGAAGTTTTCGTAGTCGTCCGACGAGATTGGGAACATGCCCGCATAAACTTGCGGTTTGACCTTTTTGAAACCAGGCAATGGCTTTTCTGCTGGAGTCTTCGCCAGTGTCAGGGTATCGCCGACGGGCGCACCGAGGATATCCTTGATACCGGCAATCACAAAACCTACTTCGCCACAGCGCAAAATACCTGTTTCCGTAGGTTTAGGGGAAAAGAAGCCGACTTTATCAATTTGATGGCTCTGTCCGGTCGACATGACTTTCATCTTGTCGCCTGCACGTAAAGTCCCGTTTTTCACCCGTACCAGTGACACAACGCCCTGATAGTTATCAAACCAGGAATCGATAATCAACGCTTGCACAGGTGCTGTCGGATCGCCCTGAGGGGGTGGGATCTGACGTACCAGACGCTCCAGCACTTCGTTAATACCTACACCAGTCTTTGCCGAGCACTGCACAGCATCAATAGCTTCAATACCAACAATATCTTCAATTTCTTCTGCCACACGCATAGGGTCAGCCTGCGGCAAGTCAATTTTGTTCAGCACCGGGACCACTTCGAGGTCCATTTCGATTGCGGTATAACAATTTGCCAGAGTCTGAGCTTCGACCCCCTGCGCGGCATCAACTACCAGCAACGCACCTTCACAACCAGCTAAGCTGCGCGAGACTTCATAAGAGAAGTCCACGTGTCCAGGGGTATCAATGAAGTTCAGCTGATAGGTTTCGCCGTCTTGGGCGGTATAATGTAAGGTGACACTTTGTGCTTTGATGGTAATGCCACGTTCACGCTCAAGATCCATTGAGTCAAGCACCTGTGATGCCATCTCGCGATCGGTTAACCCGCCGCAGTCCTGAATCAGTCGGTCAGAAAGTGTGGATTTACCATGATCAATATGCGCAATAATCGAAAAATTTCGAATGTTTTCTTGCTTAAACGCCCGTTCTGGCATTCATGCCCCCGCAACTACAAAATGAAATACGTGAATAACCGACGATCATACTGATAATACGGCTCAGAACAAAGGATTTTCGGGGATTTCAGTGCATTTGTTGCACTTGTAGCAACTGACTCACCTTGACATCCCGCATCTGGAACCAGCGTTTTAATCCCCAGAACGAACCGGCAAAGCCAACTAACGACAATAGAATGGCGCTACCCTCGCTCATGCCCAGCAGCAGTTGTGCAATCAGCGCAGTGCCCAGCAGGGCCAGCAAAGGAACGCCGTAGATCAGTAGCGAGGCTCTGGTCAGCATTTGTTCCGGTAACAATAATTCGATTTGTTCACCAGGTTTAAACTGCATACCGGCCGGTTTTGCCACACGAAATTCCGCGCGCCGATCAGAAAATGCTTTGGAGATAATACCTGCCCCACAATTCGACTGCTGTGCGCAGCCCGAACAGCCCGATTTTAACTCGGTCGTAACCAGCAAGCTGTCGGCTTCGATGGCTTGGACGATGGCAATTTCTCTAATCATTGAGGCTATCCATTAAATTAGTTCGCCGTTTGCATGCTTTCCGCAATGCGTTGCAGCGTGCCGACAGGCAGTTTGCCAACCACGGTGATGGCAAAATCCCCTTTATTAAGATTAAACAATGACTCCGGACCCTGTAAGGCCAGTTCCGGCAGTGCTTGTTGTTGGCTGTTGCTGACGTAAACTGAAACTTCTGTCAGGCCATCGGTGTACAGAAAATAATCTGTGGGTAGACGGGTCTCGGCCACCCGCCGGTGACTCGAACGCAACAGCTCGAAACCAGCCGGCATCCACGTGGGTTCCAGCGTAAATTGCGGTGGTTCTTGATTACGTATCTCATGCAGACGTGGTGGCCGTGGCACACCACGTAAATCGCTTAAGCTGATCGGCATGGACTCACGTTCGGTAAAGGTGGTGAGCTGAATTTGTTCCAGCACTTCGCCCTGCGGAGTCGTCATCTGCATCTTCAGCAACATGCCGCTTTTCCGATCGATCCACAAACCATAGTGATAACGATCATTATCACGGCTTAAAATCCGTAGAAAGTAGGTGGCCCGGCCCGTCACTCGCATACCACGATCAACCAGCACCTGATAGTGCGGTTGCAGCTGCTCAAATGGCTGGTAGAAGGCTGCGGGAAGTAAGCCGTAGGTGACATCGCTATGCAGAGTATAGGAACTGTCGCTCGGCTGGGAATAATAGGACGTATCATCGCCAATCCGCACACTGCGAACATCGGCGCCATTTAAACGCACCACCAGTTCAACTTCCAGGCCGTCCTCATAGACACCATGCAACCAGGTCATCGGTTCCAGACGAGCACCGCTACTTTTCACCAGGGTGGCTTCAAAATTGAGTTCGCGCAAGGCCGTCGACATCTGATTAAACCAGTATTCGGCGGAAGACGCTGGAGCTTGAACGGCAGGAGTTTGTGCAACAACCTGTAGAGGGGTTATAGAGCCAAGCATGAGCAGCCCGGCAAGGCTGCCCCGCCAAATCTTATTGGTCATTCCCGGTGGCTGGGTTGTCTGCGTCCGGTTGGCTATCCGCTTGTGCTTTAGAATTTGTTTCAAGATTCTCATTTAACTGCTGCGCCTGCAATGAAAGCTGAAGTTGCTGTTGATGATCCAACATATAGGATTGCAGCAAACGGCTTTGCTGCGCAAGCTCTGCTTGCGTGGGTTCGTTGGATTGCAGCACAGTATTGTAACTGACTGGGTTACGGCCACCAATAGGTGCGGTCGCAAATGCCGGCTGCACAGTTTCTTCCGGTGCTACCGGATTGGCTTGCTGCACGGACAACACGGCAACTAGAGCGACACTCGCCGCAATGGCAACACTACCCGCCGGTGCGAACCAGCGTTGCATGGTTTTCTTGCCAAACCGACCTTGCACAACCTTGGCAGGTTTTGCTTCAGCGCTTACCTGAGCGGCTACAGCGGCGCTGATATCAAGCGGTTGATGCGTTTCCGCATCTCCTTTCATCACTCGACCTATCAGCGCATAACGCCCCCACACTTGCTGTGCTTCGGTGTCGCTTAACAATGTATCCAGCTCTTGCTCCTGTTCGCGCGACGTTTCACTCGCGTTGTCCAGCAGTGCTGATAATTGTTCGTAGCTACGGTTTGTCATAGGGTTTCCTTTAATAATTTAGCGCTCTAATAAGGGTTTTAACTGCGCGTCGATTGCTTCTCGAGCCCGGAAGATGCGCGAACGCACAGTACCAATCGGGCAATCCATCTCGATTGCAATTTCTTCGTACCCTAGCCCCTCAATTTCACGTAATGTAATTGCTCTGCGAAGGTCATCCGGTAATGCATCTATCGTACGCATTACCACATCGCGAATTTCATCCGTCAGCAGTAAACTCTCTGGTGATGCCCCATCACGTAATGCACCCGCTCCCTCGTAATAGTCTGCATCTTCTGCATCGACATCCGAAGCAGGCGGCTTACGCCCCTGGGACACCAAATAATTCTTCGCAGTATTCACGGCAATGCGATACAACCATGTGTAGAACGCACTATCACCGCGAAAGTTCCCTATTGCACGATAAGCTTTGATAAATGCTTCCTGCGCGACATCCGGAACATCTGCTGCCTGTTTAACGTAACGTGAAATCAGGCTCATTACTTTGTGCTGATATTTTTTCACCAGCAGGTCAAATGCTTGCTGGTCCCCCTGCTGCACACGCAGTACCAGGGCTTTATCAGTATCTTGTTCGCTCATCTGAGCCTGTTCTCCTCAACCCATATCTTGTACTGCGAACCAGGCCCAAGCTCTTTAATTTTACATCGTGCAAATTCAGACCTAAGCATTCGTAAAAAGTTCGCAAAAAAATTCTAAACGAGTAAAATCGTTCGCATTCCGTCGGCAAAACAGCGCTTTGCGCTCTACAAGCTCCCTACTTTATGGAACAAGTTATCAATTATCAATGCGACGTTCTTATCATCGGCAGCGGCGCTGCTGGTCTCACCCTGGCGTTACACCTCGCTGATCATGCTCAGGTTTTGGTGCTTTCAAAAGGCCCGCTAACTGAGGGCTCAACCTATTATGCGCAAGGTGGTATCGCTGCCGTCTTTGATGAAGATGATAGCATTGAAAGCCACATCCAGGATACGTTGGTCGCCGGCGCCGGGCTTTGCGACGCCGATGCAGTTGCGTTTACCACCTCAAACGCACGTAAAAGTTTACAGTGGTTAATTGATCTCGGGGTTGGCTTCGACCGCGTTGATGCCGCAGATAGTGAATCCAAATTTCATCTCAATCAAGAGGGTGGCCACAGCCATCGGCGTATTTTACATGCCGCCGACGCTACAGGTAAAGCGGTGCAGACCACCCTGGTTGGCCAGGTGAAGGCGCATCCGAACATCCGCATTCTGGAGCGCTACAATGCTGTTGATCTGATCACCAACCGCCAGACCCATAAACAGCAGCAGGTGTATGGTGCTTACATCTGGAATCGTAAAGCCGAGCAGGTAGAGACGGTTGCCGCTAAATTCGTCGCACTGGCGACCGGTGGCGCCAGTAAAGTCTATCAGTACACCTCGAATCCTGATGTTGCCAGTGGCGACGGCATTGCCATGGCATGGCGTGCCGGCTGCCGCGTTGCCAATATGGAATTTAATCAGTTTCACCCGACCTGTCTGTTCCATCCGAACGCACACTCGTTTTTGCTCACTGAAGCACTACGCGGTGAAGGTGCTGTACTGAAACGACCTGATGGTTCGCGCTTTATGCCGGACTTCCATGAGGCAGCTGAACTGGCACCGCGGGACGTCGTCGCGCGAGCCATCGATTATGAAATGAAACGTCTGGGTGCCGACTGCATGTATCTGGATATCTCCCATCAGTCAGCGAATTTTATCCAGGAGCATTTCCCGACCATCTACGATAAGTGTCTGAGTCTTGGCATCGATATTACCCGCCAGCCCATGCCAGTCGTCCCCGCCGCGCACTATACCTGCGGTGGCGTAATGACCGACCTCGACGCACATACGGATCTCCCGCACCTGTATGCCATCGGTGAAGTCGCATACACCGGCTTACACGGCGCCAACCGCATGGCCAGCAACTCCCTACTTGAGTGCCTGGTGTTTGCCCAGGCGGCCGCCGCAGATATCCTTAAACGCTTGCCCGAGGCACGCTTACATCTTGACCTACCCGGCTGGGATGAGAGTAAAGTCACCGATTCAGACGAAGAAGTCATCATCCAGCATAACTGGCATGAGCTGCGGTTATTTATGTGGGACTATGTTGGTATTGTGCGCACCAATAAACGTCTGGAACGCGCTTTACGCCGCATCGAACTGCTGCAGCAAGAAATCCATGAGTACTACAGCAATTTCCGCGTCAGTAATAATTTGCTGGAACTGCGGAACCTGGTGCAAGTGGCGGAATTGATCGTTCGCTCAGCAATGAGTAGAAAGGAAAGCCGCGGCTTACATTACAACCTGGATTACCGGGAAACGTCGGATTCCGCTTCGCCTTCAGTGCTCACGCCAGGCGAGAAATAGCCGTCGACATCGGGCAAACGCCTGCCCGTCGGTCCAGAACACACAACAGCACCACCAACGTGGTGCAACTTTGCTGTTACCAAAATGAACACGCTCAAAGCGCGCGAAAACCAGCCATGGCGTCAGGAAAATAAAGCTCGGTTGTGCCAGCTGCAAGGGCGTAAAACTGTCCAGCCGCAACAGCTTTTTCTGCTCTGGGTCGACTCCCCAAACCGAGCTTGGCAGACCACACCAGCGCCAGGGCATCTGGCAGCATAACCACACTTCAGACTTTAACCCGGCTTAAAATGTAATCGACCATCCCTTTCAGTTCGGGGTCTTCACAGGCCTGATGGCCCATAAACCAGGCAAACAAATCCGGGTCATCACAGGTTAACAAACGGCGAAACGCTTCCTGCTGCTGCTCATCCAAATCATCATAGGCCTCTTCCACAAAAGGCATAAAGAGCACGTCGAGTTCCAGCATGCCACGCCGGCAGGCCCAGCGTAATCGGTTCTTGTTGCGTAAAGTTTCAGCATTTTGTTGTAACTTTTGCATAGGATTTTATTGCGCCCCTTGTATCTCAAAAATCCGTCCCCACCTATCTGACATAGACGCCAAACAGTGAGGTTGATTGTGTTAACGACAGAGTTTACCAAAGCTCCTCCCGAATACGTAACTGTTTCCGTGGATGATCACGGGATAATTCAAGTTTCGGGACCTGATACAGAAAGCTTTTTACAAGGTCAGTTCACCTGTGATCTGGCTCAGCTATCTGAAAACGATTGGCTTTTTGGTGCGCACTGCGACAACAAAGGCAAAGCCTTAAGTGTATTTCGGATCCTTCGGTATCGCGATGGCGTACTGATTGTGACGTCAAAACCTTCACTTGAAGCATCCTTAAACCAGTTGCAGAAGTATGGCGTCTTTAACAAGGTTGAGATCCGGGACGCAACCGCTGATTTCCAGCTGGTGGGTGTATTTGGCACCGCCGCCCCTGCCCGCCTGGCAGAACTGCTGGACACGCCGCTTCGCACTCCTGACAGCAACAGTGTCAGTCATTGCGAGGACGCCGAGGTGCTGAGCCTTGGCACCCATCCGGATCAATACCTGTGTCTGAATCGTGGCGAATCATTGCCGACCAATTCCGATTTGCGCTATTGGCAAGCGCTGGAAATCGAACGTGGCCGGCCGACCCTGTTTTCAGGTACAATACAAGAGTTCGTACCCCAAATGCTTAACGTTCAGGCACTGAACGGCATTAGTTTTAGTAAGGGGTGTTATATCGGCCAGGAGACGGTGGCCCGAATGAAATATTTGGGCAAGCAAAAGCGTGCACTCTTTCGTCTTAGTGGACACGGTAAGCAAGTTTCAACAGGTGCTACTGTTGAGCAACAGCTTGGTGAAAACTGGCGACGTGCAGGCACGGTAATAAATGCAGTGAACCGTGCTGACCAACATCTTGATGTGTTAGCCGTACTTCCGAGTGATATCGAAAGTACGACACCATTACGTATCAAAGATGATGACGCGAGTCTCCTGGAAATTTACCCACTGCCTTATCAATTGGATGAATCATGACTCAAACCATTAGCCAAGACAAAGTTGTCGGCATTCACTACACCGTGAAAACTGCCGAAGGACAAACGTTAGACCAGTCAAAAGAAGGTCAACCGTTGCAGTTTATCTTTGGTCGCGGCATGTTAATTAAAGGTCTCGAAGACGCGCTTGCAGGTAAATCCGAGGGCGATAAATTCACTGCGGACATCGACCCTGAAAATGCTTACGGCGAGCGTCACGACGGTCTGATCCAGACTGTACCGCGCAACCTGTTTGGCGACAACCCTGTTGAGCCAGGTATGCAATTCCGTGCCAGCACGGATCACGGCGAGCAGTCTGTTATCATCGTAGAAGTTAACGATGATCAGGTCACTGTCGACGGTAACCACCCATTAGCAGGCGCTGCGCTAAACTTTGACGTTGAAGTTGTCGAAGTTCGTGATGCAGATCCAAGCGAACTGGAACATGGTCACGTGCACACTGACGGCGACCACGATCACGCGTAAGCCACCCGGCTTTTGCTGATTGCGAGAAAGCGCATCCGCGGATGCGCTTTTTTTGTATCTGCAGCCTTGCCATTAAATCTTCGCCGGGTGCTTTTCAATACCCGTCCGATTCTATACTCTAACGACTATCTTCAGCCTATTCGTTGCTTACGAGAGTCTTTATGCCCGGTAACTCTAAATCTGATCAGAACTACCCCTATTCCGCCGCAACAGCCCTGGCTCAATCTCTGGGCAACATCGATGAGAAGACCCAGGCCGTAGTGCCACCTGTGCATGTCGCCACGACCTATATCCGTGGCGCCGATAACACTTACCCGACAGGTTTGGTCTACTCGCGCGATAATAATCCGACCTATAAGCCTGTGGAAGCCTTGCTATGCCAACTTGAGCAAGGGCAGGATGCTATAGTCTTCAGTTCAGGCATGGCAGCAGCGACTGCAGTTTTTCAGGGCCTGCGTCCGGGCGACCATGTGCTGGCGCCGAAAGTGATGTATTGGGCTTTACGCAACTGGTTGCTCAATTTCGCCACCGACTGGGGCCTGCAAATTGAGTTCATTGATATGACCGACGTCGCAGCAGTGCAACAGCATCTGCAGCCCCAACGAACCAAACTAGTGTGGTTGGAAACGCCTGGTAATCCACTCTGGTGCATCAGCGACATAGCGGCTATTGCGGAGTGTGCTCATGCCGCCGGCGCTCAAGTCGCGGTCGACTCCACCTGCGCCACGCCGCTGCTGAGCCAGCCCTTGCGCTTAGGTGCAGATATCGTCATGCATTCGGCAACCAAATACCTCAACGGCCACTCAGACGTGATTGCCGGCGCTTTGATTGCAGCCCGTGATGATGCTTTCTGGCAGCGTATTCGCCAGGTGCGCGCGCAAGGCGGTGCCGTGCCAAGCCCGCATGATGCTTCACAGCTACTGCGCGGTATGCGCACCATGCATTTACGGGTACGCGAATCCTGTACCAATGCGCAGTATATTGCCGAACAGCTCGAGCGGCACGACGCCGTCGCCGAAGTCCTTTACCCAGGGCTGCCCTCGTTCGCCGGACACGAGATTGCCAAACAACAAATGCAGGGCGGCTTTGGTGGAATGCTGTCAGTACGTCTCAAAGGTGGTGCAGAAGCCGCCATTCATGTCGCAGCGCACACCAAGCTCTGGAAACGTGCGACGTCATTGGGCGGCGTCGAAAGCCTCATTGAACATCGTGCCAGCGTTGAAGGTCCAGGTACCCCCTGCCCGGACGACTTACTGCGGATGTCGTGCGGTATCGAAGATCGAGAAGAACTGCTGAACGATTTCTTACAGGCTTTAAGCAACTAAAAAAGGCCCTTGATGGGCCTTTTTTTCAATTCAAACTAGCTCAAACCTTAGTCTTTGCGTACACGCATGTGCGGGAATAACAGAACATCCCGGATAGAAGGCGAGTCTGTCAGCAGCATGACCAGGCGGTCAATACCAATGCCCTCGCCCGCCGTCGGCGGTAAGCCGTGCTCCAGGGCGGTGATGTAGTCTTCATCGAAGAACATAGCTTCGTCATCACCTGCTTCTTTTTGCTCAACCTGGTGCTGAAAACGTTCGGCTTGATCTTCGGCATCATTGAGCTCCGAGAAACCGTTCGCCAGTTCACGCCCACCGACGAAGAACTCAAAACGGTCGGTGATGTGCGGGTCGTCGTCGTTGCGACGCGCTAAGGGCGAAACTTCTGCCGGGTATGCAGTGATAAAGGTCGGTTGAATCAACTTGTGTTCGGCAACAGCCTCAAAGATCTCAATCTGAACTTTACCCAGTCCCCAGTTCTTTTTCACTGTGATTCCGAGTTCTTCAGCCAGTGCTGTCGCCGCCTCAAGAGTGGCCAGCTGTTCAGCTTTTGCGCTAGGCAAATGCTCTAAAATCGCCTCGTTCACTGTCATACGGGTAAAGGGTTGGCTGAAATCGTACTCAACGCCTTCACTGGTAAACTGGTGAGAGCCTAAAATCTCTTTGGTCATGCCACGCAGCATGCTTTCGGTCAGGTCCATCAGATCATTAAAGTCTGCATAGGCCCAGTAAAACTCAAGCATGGTGAATTCAGGGTTGTGGCGGGTCGACAGACCTTCGTTGCGGAAGTTGCGGTTAATCTCAAAGACCTTCTCAAAGCCACCCACTACCAGGCGCTTCAAATACAACTCGGGTGCGATACGCAGGTACAGTTCCATATCCAGAGCGTTGTGATGCGTCACGAACGGACGTGCGGCAGCGCCACCAGGAATGGTTTGCATCATCGGCGTTTCCACTTCCAGGAACTGCTGCTCAGTTAAGAAACGGCGGATATAATCCACCACCTTCGAGCGCACAATGAAGGTACGCCGGGATGTGTCATTGGTGATCAGATCCAGATAACGCTGGCGATAACGGATCTCCTGATCGGCCAGGCCATGAAACTTATCAGGTAAAGGACGCAGGGCTTTCGTTAACAGACGGATATCATCCACCTGCACGCTCAGCTCACCCGTTCCGGTGATAAACAAGGTACCGGTGGCACCGACAATATCACCCAGATCCCACTTTTTGAATTCCTGGTTGTAAAACCCTTCTTGCAGATTATCGCGCGCCACGTACAACTGGATTTGACCGGACATATCTTTGATGGTCGCAAAGCTGGCTTTGCCCATAATACGGCGGGTCATCATACGGCCGGCAACTGCCACCCGGATCCCTTTAGTTGCCAGTTCTTCTTTTTCTACATCATCAAATTCAGCATGCAGTTCAGCAGCAAGATGCTCACGACGAAAATCGTTAGGAAACGCCACACCGCGCTCACGCAAAGCTTTTAATTTCGCCTTTCGTTGGGCAATCTGTTCGTTAACATCAACAACTTCATTGCCTTGCGTTTTATCTGTCATGGTCAAAATCCTGTAGTTTCTTAGGTTTGCAGTAATCTTAATGTTCAGTAAAGAACCGGGATTAGAGTCCCGACTTCAAGCTTGCTTCGATAAATGGATCCAGTGCACCATCAAGCACAGCCTGAGTGTTGCGATTTTCAATACCGGTCCGTAAATCTTTAATGCGCGCATCATCCAGCACGTACGAGCGGATCTGGCTGCCCCAGCCGATATCCGACTTACTATCTTCCAGCGCCTGCTTTTCCGCCAGCTGTTTTTGCAGCTCAAACTCATAGAGTTTGGCGCGCAACTGCTTCATGGCCGCATCCCGGTTCTTGTGTTGTGACCGATCGCTCTGGCACTGCACCACAATACCTGTCGGCTCGTGCGTAATACGGATGGCGGAGTCCGTTCGGTTGACGTGCTGACCACCGGCACCTGAGGCACGGTAGGTATCAACCCGCAGATCTGACGGATTGATTTCGATCTCAATCGAGTCGTCAATTTCCGGATAAACGAAAACCGATGCAAACGAGGTGTGCCGGCGGTTACCTGAGTCAAACGGCGACTTTCTTACCAGCCGATGAACGCCGGTTTCCGTGCGTAGCCAACCGTAGGCATAGTCACCCTGCACGCGAACCGTCGCCGATTTGATACCGGCCACATCACCCTCAGAAAGTTCTGTTAGCTCAGCCTTAAAGTCATGACTTTCGGCCCAGCGCAGATACATCCGCAACAACATATTGGCCCAGTCCTGAGCCTCTGTGCCACCGGAGCCGGCCTGAATATCCAGGTAACAGTCCGCGGCATCCTGTTCGCCTGAAAACATTCGGCGAAACTCAAGTTTGCCCAGCTGCTGATCTAACTGTTCAAGTTCTGCAACAGCTTCGTTGTAGGTCTCTTCATCTTCCGCTTCAACGGCAAGATCCACCAGGCCTTCGACATCGTCCAGCCCCTGAGCGAGCTGGTTTAAAGTTTCTACCACTTCGTCCAGCGCCGCGCGCTCTTTCCCCAGCGCTTGCGCACGTTCTTGATTTTCCCACACTGACGGGTCTTCCAGTTCTCGGGTAACCTCTTCTAATCGCTCAACTTTTTGAGCGTAGTCAAAGATACCCCCGAAGCGCTTCACTGCGCTCACGCATCTCTTTTATGGCAACGTAGGTGGCATTGGTTTCAAACATAGTGAGTCTCAGCTCGTCCATTGATGAATGCAAAGGGCGGCATTTTACCGTAAAGGCTGTAAATGCTCCACCAACAGTTGCACATTGGTACGACCGCGGAAGTGATTTAATTGCAATTTATACACCAGATGGGCTTCGCGTATGGCCAAATCTGGCCACACCTGAGTATCTACATTAAAAGCAATAGCATCAATGGTGATACCGTCGGCGGAGCGCAGCACCAACTTCAGATGCTTCTGACCGACAATACGCTGTTGCACCAGTTCAAAAGTTGCGTCAAAACTGGGTTCCGGAAAACCCTGACCCCAGGGTCCCAGATGATTAAGTTGCTCGACAAAAGGCACGCTGAAACAGGAGCCATCAAGTTCACCATCACTCCAGATCTGCCGTTGCAAGTCCTGCTCATCCAGCCATTCAGTGGCAACGCGTTCAGCACAGTCCCGAAACCGCTCCAGGTGCTCTGGTGGTAAGGATAAACCTGCTGCCATCGCATGCCCGCCAAAGCGCGTGATCAAGTCCGGTTCCAGGCTGTGTACCCGCTCCAGCAGGTCACGCATGTGCAGACCCGGCAGCGATCTTGCGGAACCGCGCAACAGTCCATCATCCCCTTTGGCAAAGGTAATGGTCGGCCGGTGGAACTGCTCCTTTACCCGACCCGCGACAATACCAATGACGCCCTGATGCCAGTCTTCCTGATGCAAAACTAGCAACACGGGTAATTCGGTACTATCGAGTTGCAACTGAGTCACATAGTGGGCCGCGCTTTCGCGCATCTCGGTTTCGATTTCACGGCGCTGACCATTGAGCTCGTTCAACTGTGCCGCCAGCGCTTCGGCCTGACTGTAATTCTGACACAGCAAACACTCAATACCGACTCCCATATCATCCAGCCGCCCGGCGGCGTTAATGCGTGGCGCTAAGGCAAAGCCTAAATCGCTCGCCTGCAAGCGACTGGGATCACGCTGGGTTACCGCCAGCAAGGCCTGAATGCCGGGCCGACAATGCCCGCTACGAATCCGTTGCAGCCCTTGTTGCACCAAAATGCGGTTAATGCCATCCAGCTTCACGACATCGGCAACGGTGCCCAGCGCCACCAGATCAAGCCACTCAGCCAGGTTCACCTTTGCGGCGCGATGACCGCGCTCGCGTGCCGCTGCACGCACCGCAAGCAACACGTAAAAGGCAACACCCACACCAGCGATGGCTTTGCCCGGAAAGGGGCAGTCTGGTTGATTAGGATTAACGATGGCATAGGCCGGCGGCAGGGTTGCGCCCGCAAGGTGATGATCCGTTACGATCACATCGAGTCCTGCAGCATTCGCAGCCTCGACGCCCGCATGACAGGATATGCCACTATCGACGGTAATCAGCAGCTGGGCACCCTGTTGCTCGGCTGCACGCACCAGGTTCGGTGACAAGCCGTAGCCGTCGGTAAAGCGATTGGGCACACAATAGCTGACTTTACCGGCGCCCATCGCACTTAACACCGATACCATCAGCGCTGTTGAAGTTGCCCCATCAGCGTCAAAGTCGCCACAAATGCAAATGGCCTGATCGTTGAGTATCGCCTCCAAAATCCGGGCGGCGGCCTTCTCACAGTCCTGCAATTGCTTAAAATGGGGCAAGTGCTGAACGCGTAAGTCCAGTTGCTGCAACTCAGTAACGCCCCTGCGCGCCAGAATTTGCCGGAGTATTGCGGGCATCTCCTGCGGCAAGGCGTCGCTTGCGACATCGGGTCTGCGTTTTATCTCGACAGCTGAATCAACCACAATGCAGCAACATTATTGACCGTTTTGCATCATACTCAGCAGTCGCTCTGCTGGCACCAGGCCGGGTAACATTTCACCCGATGGCAACACAATCGCTGGAGTGCCGCGCACACCAAACTTATTGCCCAGGGCAAAGTGTTCATCAACGGGGTCATCACAACTGGCGGCTGGTAAGCGCTTATCGTTTTTCGCTGCATCCAGTGCTGCCTGTTGATCCTCTGAGCACCAAACGGTCTTTAATTGCTGATAGGCGCTGCCTTGCAAACCGCTTCGTGGCCACGCCAGATAACGCACAGAAATTCCAAGCTTATGGTATTGCTCAAGATTGGTATGTAATTGGCGACAGTAGCCACAGGTGGGATCGGTGAAGACGGTGATCATGTATTTTTCGTTTTCGGCAGGATAAAGAATGGCCTCATCGCTGACTTTGGCAATATCACTGCGGCGCATTTCGCGAATTGAAGCTTCACTTAAGTTCTGCGGTTCACTGCCGGTAATATCATAAAGGCGACCGCCAATAAGGGTCTCGCCATCGGCGGTGACATACACCAGACCTTGATCGGTAATCACTTCATAAACGCCATCAATAACTGAATCATTCACCGATTCAATGACAAAGCCCATGCGCTCAAGATGCTGCCGCTTGAAGCTCGATGAATCGTTTTGTGCGACCCCTTGTGGACTGCACGCCAATAAGCCAATAACACTGGCTACCACTAGCAATTGTTTCATAATTTTCCTAATTGTTTTGCTGCCATTTTCTGCCGTCAGTCTACCGCGAAATAGCTCCAGCTGCAGCACTTTTAAGCACGTGGATGGTGAGCTGCGTGAAGTTGTTGCAGACGTTCACGAGCCACGTGGGTATAGATTTGCGTCGTCGATAAATCACTATGGCCAAGCAGCATCTGTAGCACCCTTAAATCAGCTCCGTGATTGAGTAGGTGGGTGGCGAAGGCATGCCGGAGAGTATGGGGCGACAAATGCGAACGGATATCCGCGCGCTGCGCGTAGAGTTTGATGCGATGCCAGAACGCCTGTCGGGTCAGCGGCCCGCCGCGACGCGTGATAAACACAAACTCGCTGGATTGCGAGCTCAGCGCCGGACGCCCGTCCCGCTGATAGCGTTGCAGCCACTCTAAGGCGGTTTCACCTAAGGGCACCAAGCGTTCCTTATTGCCTTTACCCACCACTCGTACCAGCTCCTGTTGCATGGAAACTTGGGCAAAGGTTAAGTGCACCAGCTCGGTCACCCGCAGGCCCGTTGCATAAAGAACTTCCAACATGGCGCGATCACGCAGCTGCACCGGGTCAGCTAACTCAGGCGCCTCAAGTAGTGCTTCAACTTCAGTTTCAGCAAGACTATGCGGGATCGCCTGCGGCTGTTTCGGCTGCCGTAACCGTGTTGTGGGGTCAGCGCCCCGCAAACGCTCAGTGACCGCATAGTTATAGAACTTTTTCAGCGCGCTTAACGCACGAGCTGTACTGCGCGGCGATAAGCCCTGCTGTCGCCGCCACAGCATGTAACTTTCGATAACTTCGGTTTCCGCACTCAGCAGGTCAGCATGCTCGCCCTCAAAGTCGAGTAAAAACTGATAAAACTTTTTCAAATCGGTGCCATAAGCCGACGCGGTATGTTTGCTTATCCCCTGCTTGAGCCACAGGCGCTCAAGAAAGGTGTTGATTAATTCAGCAGTTGATGTCGACAAAATAGGCAGCCTGTTGTTGTGGGGCAATTTATACTCAGACTTTTATGATAGCGGGGTTTACAGCTACCCTCAATCTGCTATGATGCGGCGTCTTCGTGGAGGGGTTCCCGAGTGGCCAAAGGGATCAGACTGTAAATCTGACGGCTCAGCCTTCGCAGGTTCGAATCCTGCCCCCTCCACCATTTTTTACCAGGCCAGTACCAGTTTTCCTTTCGTCTTATTCTCAGAAATTTGCTGCAATGCCGTATCCAGTTCGGCGATGGCATAAACCTTTTCAATACGTGCCTGACAGGTGCCACTCGTCAACAGTGGCCAGACCTGCTGTTCCAGAGCGCGCATTAAACGACCTTTCACCGTTAACGACTGATTACGCAGGGTGCTGCCCTGAATGCGTTGCCGCTTCATCAGCAAGCGCCCGGCATCAAGCTCGGCCATGCGTCCGCCCATCAGGCCCAGCACGACAATACGTCCGTCGAGATTGAGCACCTGCTGATCCGCGGCTAAGTAGTCGCCCGCCACAGGGTCAATGATCACATCAGCACCGCCCCACGCCTTGACGGCTTCAACAAAGGAGCCCTGCTGGCGATTCCAGCCGCCGCCAGCACCGAGATTCCGACACAGGTCAATTTTCTCGTCACTGCCCGCAGTCACAAAGACCGGGTTACCGGACGCTACGGCGAGCTGCAAAGCGGCCAAGCCGACAGTACTGGCACCCGCGTGCAACAACAGCTTCTCATTCGCTCGCAAAGCGGCAATCTCGTACAGGTTGTACCAGGCTGTAGTGAAGGCTTCACAGATTGCTGCGCCCTGCTCCAGGCTGATATTTTTGGGTAACTTATTCACCTGCTGCTCACTGACCACAACATGGCTGGCGTACCCCCCTGCTGCCAACAAGGCACAGACTTCGTCGCCCACTTTTAAACGGCTCACGGACGGCCCAACGGCGACCACCCGCCCACTTGCCTCCAGACCCAGTATGTCTGAGGCTCCGGCAGGTGGCGGATAATGTCCCGCCAGTTGCATCAAATCCGCACGGTTAACACCACTGTGGGAGATTTCAATGACAACCTCATCAGTGACCGGCGTGGCCAGCTCGAACTCAGTTTGACGGGGGCGTCCTCCCTCAGCAATGAAGCCTGTTGCTACTCTTGGCATAGTGGATCCTTGTGGCAGTTAAATAAGCACCTCAGGCAGTCAGTTTCCCGCTTTGGTAATCGCGAATCGCCTGTTCAATTTCAGCCTGATGATTCATGACGAACGGCCCATATTGAGCAACAGGTTCGCCAATCGGTTGTCCAGCTAGCAGCAGCATGCCAGCCGCATCCTCTGAACGCAACGTCAGTTCGGCATCGGCATCCAGTCGCACCAGTTCACCGCGACTGACATCTTGCCCGTTAACCCTGACCTGTCCCTGATAGACATAACCCAGCCGTGTCCGTTGTCCAGCTCCCGTGTACTGCCAACTCCCAGCCTGTGAAAAGCGAACGTCCAGCATTTGAAAGCTCTGCTCCGGTTGTTGCACCGGACCTTTCAGCGTACCCTCGGCCGTCTTTAGCTCACCAGCGACCACCCGCACAGTGATGGCATCAGCCTCAAACTGAGGGATCTTCGCAGCTGGGTAGTCGGCCCACTCGGCTGCTGACATTTTGTCTTTTGCAGGCAAGTTGATCCACAGCTGAAAGCCCCACATCAACCCATCTTCCTGTTTTGGCATTTCTGCATGAATAATGCCGCGAGCCGCTTTCATCCATTGCGCACCACCGGCGCTTACCATGCCGGTATTACCGACCGAATCTTTATGCTCCATTTGCCCGGCAAGCATATAGGTCAGGGTGACAAAGCCCCGATGTGGGTGCGGCGGAAATCCGGCAATATAATCATTCGGATCATCCGAGCGAAATTCGTCCAGCATCAGAAAAGGATCCTGATAGCCTAATCCGGGTTGATTCACGATGCGGGTCAGTTTTACCCCTGCGCCATCCTGCGCAGGCATGCCACGATGGCGGCTTAAGATCGCATTAGCTGACGCTTTCATAAGACCTCTCCGCGCCCATGTGGCGCATTAAAATCAAGCCGCGGGCCACGCGGAACAATTTGCGTGGGGTTAATCATCGTATGGCTGGCGTAATAATGGGTTTTAATATGGTCCATCACCACGGTCTCAGCAACACCAGGAACCTGATACAGGGCTTTAACGTAATCCCATATCGCCGGATAATCCAGAATGCGTTGCTGATTGGTTTTAAAGTGACTGTAGTAGACTGAGTCAAAGCGCACCAGCGTCGTAAACAACCGCCAATCCGCTTCAGTTACCTGATCACCCACCAGAAAACGCTGCGAGCTAAGCCGCTCTTCAATGTCATCAAGGCTCGCGAAAAGTTCATCATAGGCATCATTATACGCCTTCTGCCGGGTTGCGAAGCCACATTTATACACGCCGTTATTGATGGTGTCGTAGACCTTGTCATTAATACTGTCGATGTTGTTTCGTAAAGCTTGCGGGTAAAAGTCCAGGGTATTGCCCGTGATACTGTCAAAGGCACTATTAAACATGCGGATAATATCCGCCGATTCGTTACTGACAATGGTCTGCTTCTTTTTATCCCATAACACCGGCACTGTGACCCGGCCGCTATAATTATCATCGGCACGTAGGTACAACTGATACAGGTAGTCTTGCTGGTACAAGGGATCAGCGAGAATGTCATCGCCAAACTCCCAGCCATTCTCCAGCATCAGTGGGTGTACGGCAGACATTGAAACATGTTCTTCGAGGCCCTTCAGTTTTCTGAAGATCAGCGTCCGATGTGCCCAGGGACAGGCGTAACACACGTACAGATGATACCGTCCGGATTCTGCAGGAAACTCAGCGTCAGGATCAGCACTTAACCAGTTGCGAAACTGCGACTCGCTGCGTTCAAAGCGGCCGTCGTTTTCCTCGGTGTCGTACCATTTGTCCTGCCATTTTCCATCAACTAATAAGCCCATTGTTCACCTCTTTTATCTGTGAACCCTAAGTATAGCTGGTGACAAATGGAATGATTAGTGCGAAATAATGGGGTTTACGTTCGATTAATTCGAACTTTGAGAGGATTGCGCCAGTTCCAGAGCGACCCTTGCGCTGACTGCATCAGCATCACGCTGCAGGTCGGTATGAAGCTTGGTAAAGGTATGCAATAGTTGGCCATGGTCGGCGGCGTCCAGTTGCTTTTCCAATGCCTGTACAATGCTGTCTGGATTGACATCACTTTGCAGTAACTCAGGTACCAGTTCACGCCCGGCCAGCAGATTAGGCAGGCTGAAAAAAGCGGCTTTAAACATACGGCGCATGATCTGGAAGGTTAACCAGCTGAAGCGGTAGGCGACCACCATCGGCCGTTTAATCAACATCGCTTCCAGGGTCACCGTGCCTGAGGTCAGCACGAGTCCATCGGCAGCAGCCATGGCCTTGCGCGACTGTCCGTCCAGCAATTGCAGGGGTAGCTCAGGTGCTAGTTGTTGTTGCATGGCACGGAACTGCTCAGCACGAGCTGAAGAGATCATTGGGCTTATGAACAGGGTGTCGGGATGGCGTTGTAAATACAGCTGCGCAGCTTGCAAAAATACCGGACCTAAGCGGGCAATTTCACCGCCACGACTACCCGGCAGCAGTGCAATCACATGTTTTTTCTCATTCAGTTTAAGCGCGAGCTCCTGCTGCGCCTGCTGCCGATCCCAGTGCATGGGGATGCTATCAGCAAGTGGGTGACCTACAAAGGTAGCAGCTAAACGGTGTTTGTCGTAAAACTCTTTCTCGAAAGGCAGTAAGCATAGAACGTGATCGACACTGGCTTTAATTCCCTTAATTCGCCCCTGTCGCCAGGCCCAGACACTGGGACTGACGTAATGCATTGTGGCAATACCGTGTGCCTTCAGACGCCTGGCGATAGGTAAGTTAAAATCAGGCGCATCGATGCCGATGAAAACATCCGGAGCTTGTTCCAGAAAAGTAGCCACTAAGCGCTTACGGTGATTGAGCAGGGTCCGCAGCCGGCCAAGCACCTCGACCAGGCCCATCACAGCAAGGTCCTCCATGGGGATAAGGCTTTGCAAGCCTTCAGCTTCCATTAAAGGACCACCGACGCCGATAAAGCGCACGCCCGGATGCTGCTGCTTAAGCTCGCGCAGCAATCCCGCACCAAGCAGATCGCCCGAATGCTCTCCGGCAATCACCGCGATCAGTAAAGGTGTGTTTTTGCCCATAGTTTAACGAATAATACCGCGTGAGCTTTGCTGGACGAAACGGATGAAGTCATCGAGCTCGCTGGCCTGCCAACTTTGCATTTCCTGCACCGCCTCGTCGACCGTCAGACCTTGTCGGTAAAGGGTTTTATAAGCACGCTTTATGGTCATCACTTGTTCTTTAGTGAAGCCCCGGCGCTTCAGGCCTTCGCTATTGATCGTGCGTGGCACGGCGTTGTGCCCCTGGGCCATCACGTAGGGAGGAATATCCTGCACCACCACAGAGTTGACTGCAGTGAAGGCATGCTCACCGATGTGACAGAACTGATGAACGCCGGTAAAACCACCCAGAATCGCCCAGTCCCCCACATGCACATGGCCGGCGAGTGTGGTGTTATTGGCAAGAATCACGTTATCACCGACCATACAGTCGTGCGCCACATGCACATAAGCCATCAACAGGTTATTGCTGCCGATTCGCGTCAGACTCTGATCTTGTATGGTGCCCCGGTGAATCGTGACCGACTCCCGGATAACATTGTTATCGCCAATCTCTAACCGGGTGGGCTCGCCATTGTATTTTTTGTCCTGGCAATCTTCGCCCACAGAAGCGAACTGAAAAATGCGGTTGCCTTTGCCCAGAACCGTTGGTCCTTTCAACACAACATGAGGACCAATCCAACAGTCATCGCCAATCACAACATCGGCCCCGATAATGCTGTAGGGACCGATTTCAACGTTATTGCCAATACTCGCTTTACTATCAATAATCGCTGTAGGATGAATCACTTAAGTTTCTCTTCTCGCGCAAATGATATCGGCACTGCAAGCCAGTTCGCCGTCGACTTCGGCGCGTCCTTTGAACACCCAGATACCGCGTCGTTCTTTCTCAAACGTGACGTGTAAATGCAGTGCATCACCCGGTAAAACCTGACGTTTAAACCGTGCGTTATCAACGCCTGCAAACAAGTATAGGTCATTCGCGCCCGGCTTGCTTTCGGTGATTTTAAAGCCAAGCAAACCTGCTGCCTGAGCTAAAGCTTCCAGAATCAAGACCCCGGGGAAAATAGGATTTCCCGGAAAATGCCCGGTAAACAGGTTTTCATTTACAGTGATATTTTTCACTGCATGAATTTTAGTCTGCGCATCACAACTGACCACCTTATCCACTAATAAGAAAGGATAACGATGCGGCAATAAGCGCATGACTTCTTGAATATTAAAAGCTGAGTCAGAGACAGACAAAATTGGATCTCCAATTATAAAGTTCAATCGGTGAGTTTTTTCTCGATTTTTTTCACGCGCTGGAACAGATCATCAAGCTGGCGGAACCGCGCACCATTACGGCGCCATTCGCGATGCGGCGCAGCCGGAATCCCGGACGCGTAAACACCAGGTTCAGTGATAGCTTTAATCACCATAGAAAACCCGCTAATTTGCACATCGTCGCAGATTTCAATGTGACCGTTGATCGCTGTCGCACCACCAATCAGGCAACGTTTACCGATGCGGCAACTACCCGCCAATACGGTGCAGCCCGCAATTGCGGTATCTTCATCAATAAAGACGTTATGCGCGATCTGGCATTGGTTATCGATGATACAGCCACTGCTGATAATGGTATCGTCCAGAGCGCCGCGATCAATAGTGGTATTGGCACCAATATCGACACGATCATGGATAATAACGCGCCCCAGTTGTGGAATTTTCACCCATTTCCCGGCTTCGTTCGCCCAACCAAAACCATCAGCGCCAATCACTACGCCACTATGCACCAGACAGTTTGCGCCAATTTCACAGTCATGATAGATCACAACTTGCTGCCAGATTTTAGTGTTTGCCTGAATTTTTACGCCAGGACCGATGTAGCAGCCTGCTCCGATTTGCACGTTATCACCAATCTCGGCATGGTCGGAGATGATGGTCAACGGCCCGACCGCAACTTGCGTTCCAAGTTGTGCCGTTGTCGCAATTTGCGCGGAAGGATCAATACCTTCTGAGGCAGCTCTTGGCGTGGTATCAAGCTGTTGTGCAATCTTAGCGAAACCCGCATAAGGATTTTTGGTGACCAAAGCAGATAACCCTGCAGGAAGCTCAACATTGGGCGCGACGATCACTGCGCTGGCTTTTGTTGATTCAAGCTGGGCACGGTACTTTTCATTGGCCAAAAATGCAATTTGCCCCGACTGAGCCGAGGCAAGAGTTGCAACGCCGGTGATGAGCTGTTGCTCATCGCCGACAACGTCGGCATCAATGACGGATGCCAATTGTTGCAGTGTTTGTTGCTGCATTGCTCTTAGTTTCCGGCCGTCATTTTTTGCAGCACAGCATTGGTCAGGTCTAAGGCTTCAGTTGCATAAAGCACTGAACCATCGTTCAAGACCATGTCATACCCTTGCGCTTGAGCAAGTGCTTGTGCTTCGCGAACGATATCGCGCATCAGTTTGTTACGCTCTTCCTGCTGACGGCGCTCGCTGTCTTCACGCAAAGCTTTGTACTTCAGCTGACGGCGAGTTTCCAGCAGTTCAATTTCACGGCTCAGTTGCAGACGCTCGGTCGGTGACATGATTTGTGCGTCACGCTCAGCTTTTTCCTGCAGGCCTTGAAGTTCGGTCGTCATTTTTTCTAATTCGGCGAAATCACTGGCAAATTCTTCTTGCAGACGCGCAGAGATTTGCTGAGTTTGTGGCAGCTGTTGCAAAACATTTTGCATGCTTACTACGCCAATTTTTTGCTGTGCTTCAGCAGCGTTGGCAAAAAATGCCGTTGATAAGATTGCTGCAGCAACTGTCGTTTTCATTAATACTTTCACGTGAATACTCCTGTCATTCAAAATGTAATAGCCCGACTCGTTTATGCTTCTTAGAAAGTCGTGCCAAAGTTGAAACTAAAGCTTTGCGTACGGTCGCCATCATAGGTTTTGATCGGACGCCCCAGAGCAAAGGTCAAAGGTCCCATAGGTGATAGCCATTGTACGGCGATACCTGCAGACGCCCGATATAAACTCGGTGAACTAAAGTCGTACAACCGGAAGTTAGTGTTACCTGTTCGCTGTAACTGGCTGAACTCTTCGTATTGGAATTCAGTATCCCAGACACTACCTACGTCAACGTAGATACTGGTACGAACTGAGTTTTTCGTCTCTTCACCGACCAAAGGCGTTGGTACGATTAATTCAATACCACCAGTGTACATGGCGTTGCCGCCCACTGAGTATTGGCTTACCGCTAAAGTATCAGCACCAGGACCGACTGGCAAATCCGTGGGCACACCATAATAGTTCGGTGGACCTGTGATTGTGTCAGGGTAGCGGTAAACCGCACGCGGACCTACGGTGTTGGCTTCAAAGCCACGTAAGCTGTCATTACCACCGATGCGGAAGTTCTCATAGAATGGGAAAATGTAATCATTGCCCTTATCATCTGAGCCATAACCGTTACCGTAGCCAACGTTCAGGCGCGTTAAGAGCACAAAACTGTGGTCTTTGGTAATAGGTAAGTAATGTTTGAAATCATAGCTGACCCGGAAGTAACGGATATCACTGCCTGGTACTGTGACTTCGGCATTAATTCTGTTTGAGGTCCCGGCCGTCGGATAAGTTCCGCGGTTCAGAGTAACGCGCTGCCAGCCCGCTTCCAGCGAGAACATGTCAAAGGCCACACCCGAATTTGGATCCTGAGTATCCAGGTACGGTTGATAGAAGCGTTTCACCTGTTCATAACCTTCGACGTTGGTCACTTCTTCACGACGTGCCATCGCGCCGAAACTTAGACTCGAAACCTCGTTGATTGGGAAACTCAGATTGCCACCAACACCTAAGCGTTTCGTGTTGTAGCGAATCAGGTTCTCCTGGCGTCCGGCATCAAACTCACTCAAAAACATCTGGCCGGATAAATTCACGCCATCTTTGGTGAAATAACGGTCCATGTAGGACAAGCTAACGGATTTATTAAAACGGTTGGTGTTGACGTTAATTGCCGCCCGGTTACCTGTGCCCAGAAAGTTATCCTGCGACACGCCAACGCCAAGTTGCAGTCCTGAGTAATCGCCATAACCCAGCATGAAGTTAAACGAGCCAGAGGGTTGTTCTTTGACCAGGTACTCGATATCAACAAGGTCCTGCCGGCCGCTTACACGGTTGGTTGAACTTTCGACAGTTTCAAAGAAGCCCAGACGCTCTAAGCGCACTTTACCTTGCTCAACAAGTTCGTCATTCAGCGGAGAACCTTCAAACTGACGCATTTCGCGACGCAGAACTTCATCTTCGGTAACGCTGTTGCCGCGGAACTTGATACGGTTTACGTAAACGCGTTTACCCGGGTTAATTGAGAAGATCAAATCAACTTCTTTGGTCTCTCTGTCGAGCTCTGGAATGGCCCGGACTTCCGGGTAGGCATAGCCATAACGGCCATAAACTTTAGCTACCAGCTCTTCAAGATAAGTCACCTGGGCCGCACTGTAGCGCGTGCCTGGTTCAATTTTGGTCAAGCGTTTAACGACTTCGTCCTGGCCACGGAGATCACCCATCACGCGCGTCTCACGCACATTGAAGATCTCGCCTTCGTCGATATTCAGGGTGATATAAACACCAGAACGATCCGGAGTCATGCTCACCTGTACAGACTCGAGCTGGAAGGTCAGGTAACCACGGTCTTTATAAAACGACTCTAAGGTTTCCAAATCGCCGCTAAGCTGTTGTTTCTGATACTGACGCACACCGAGGAAATTCCACCACGGCAACCGGTCTTTAAGCTCCAGGTTAGCTAAGAGTTCTTCATCGCTAAATACACTGTTACCAACAATGTTAATTTGTTGGATTTCCGCAGACTCACCTTCGTCGAAATCAATTTCCAGGCGCACGCGGTTACGTGGCAGTTTGATGATATTAACGTTGACTTCGGCGCTGTATTTTCCGATCGAATGGTAAAAGTCTTCTAACCCCGTTTCGATGCTGGAAATAGTAGTCAAATCAAGCGGTTCACCTTCGATGATGCCCTGATCCGTCAAACTTTGGACCAGCTGTTCATCTTTGATGTCTTTGTTACCGTCAAACTCAATGGCGCTGATTGTAGGACGCTCAGTGACCTCAAAAATCAGTGTGTCGCCAACCCGACGAACCACAATGTCATTGAAGTGAGTCGACGAATACAACGAGCGAACTGATGTCTGAATATTCTCACTGTCGATACTATCGCCTACGCGAATTGGAATGTAGGTTAAAGCTGCGCCTAAAGCCACACGCTGTAAACCGCGAACCCGAATATCTTCTACGACAAATTCGTCAGCACTGTAGGCTGGTAATGCGGCGCCCGCTACAAGGGCGCTTAAAAATAGCTTTTTCAACGTCATTCTGTGCTACTTATTTGTTTATTGTAAATTTATTCTCACCGAAGCAATCGTAAAACATCATTGCTAATCGCAATTGCCATCAGTGCAAAAATCAGTGCGCCACCAATTCGGTAGCTAATCTCCTGGACTCGCTCTGAGACCTCTTTCTTGCGCACACTTTCAATCGCGAGGAACATTAAGTGCCCGCCATCAAGCATCGGCAATGGTACCAGATTAATGATACCGAGATTAACACTGATTAGCGCGAGAAACCCTAAAAAGTAAACCAATCCGTAGCTCGCAGATACACCGGCTCCTTCTGCGATAGCTACCGGGCCACTTAAGTTCGTGACCGATACTGTTCCGGTTATTAATTTGCCAATCATCTTCACACTGAGAACCATTAATTCCCAGGTGCGTTCAGCGCCTTTCACTAGGCCGTCCACTATACCGTATTGTTGCACAAATCGATATGCTTCCGGGTAAGCTTCACGACGCGGCTCCACTCCTAGATAACCATAAGTTTGCCCATTGACTTCACGTTCGCCGATGGTGACCTGAATCGTCTGTTCCACCTGCTGGCGTTCAACTGTCATCTCCACTTCAGCGCCAGGTACCGCCAGAATTGCGTCTCGTATTTGAGACCAATCACTCATGAGAGTTCCGTCAAAGGCGACAATTTTATCACCTTCCTGCAGTCCTGCCTCTGCAGCGGGTGAATTCTCCTGAACATAGTCTAACTCTGTAAAGACTTCAGGCTGGTAGGGTTGCAAGCCAAGCGCCATAAAAGTCGGCATCTGTTCATTGCCCAGTCGCCATGAGCTGATATCCAGAGTTAAGGTACGCGTACGCTGTTGCTCATCGCGCACGGTGACGGTTGCTTTGTCTTCACCTAAGGCCGACGCAAAGGCCAGATTCACCTGTTGCCAGTCTTCCGTTTCCGAGCCATTCACTGAGATAATTTCAGCAGGTGTTGGCCAGTCAGCCTGGGCGGCGATTGAGTTCGGCGTAACACTGCCCAGCATAGGTTTGACCGATGGCACGCCAATGACAAACATGCCCCAGAGCACAACCACCGCGAGAAGAAAGTTCGCTGCCGGTCCCGCGGCTATAATAGCTGCACGTTGCCCGACGGACTTTGAATTAAAGCTTTTGTCGCGATCTGCTGGTTTAACGTCATCAACGCGCTCGTCGAGCATACGTACATAGCCACCCAAGGGGATACGACTCAGCTGATACACAGTGCCGTCTTTGCCCGTCCGCTGCCAGAACGCTTTACCGAAGCCTACTGAGAATGTCAGTACCTTAACACCGCACTTGCGGGCAACCCAGAAATGACCAAACTCATGAAAGGTCACCAGTACCCCTAGAGTGACAACGAATGCCCCTAGCGACCAAATAATATCTAGCATGCTTCAACCTGTTTAATTCGTTCACGCGCAATGGCACGTGCTTGCTCATCTAAGGACAAGATTGCGGCAATGGAGTTCAACGCAACCGCATTATTACCTTGCTGGATCTGTTCCAGCGCCGCGCGACATACACTGGCAATGCCAGTAAATTTGATCTGTCCAGCTAAGTAGGCTGCAACGGCAACTTCGTTGGCGGCATTGAGTGTGGTTGTTGCCCACTGACCTTGCCAACAGGCTTGCATAGCCAGCTCCAAACACGGATAACGCGCGCTATCGGCGGCCGCAAAATTCAACTGGCCTATACTCAGAAAATCAAGGGGTGCTACACCGCTCTCGATGCGCTCAGGGAAACTCAGGCAGTGCGCGATAGGCGTACGCATGTCCGGCTGGCCCATTTGCGCCAACACCGAGCCATCTTTGTAGCTCACCATAGAATGGATCACGCTTTGCGGATGCAGTACGACATCCAGCTGCGCTTCATTACAGTTGAATAACCAGCGGGCCTCAATGTACTCGAGCCCCTTGTTCATCATGGTTGCTGAATCAACCGAGATCTTTTGTCCCATGTCCCAGTTCGGATGCGCACAGGCTGCGGCCGGCGTTTGTGCAGCCAGCTCTGCCAGGGGCAGCTCACGAAAAGGACCGCCGGAGCCGGTCAGCAGGATCTTATGGATCCCCGCTGCGCTCAGATCGCAATGGCCAAGTTGTTGTTGCACCTCAGCCGGTAAGCACTGGAAAATAGCATTGTGTTCACTGTCAACGGGAAGGATTTGTGCGCCGCTACTCGCCGCCGCATCAATAAAGAGTTGCCCGGACATGACCAGTGCTTCTTTGTTTGCCAGTAATACGCGCTTACCCGCGGTTACTGCTGCAAAGGTAGGTACCAGACCAGCACCGCCAACAATGGCCGCCATCACAGTGTCACTGTTACTCGCTGCAGCAACATCGGCGACCGCTTGCGCGCCACTTAAAACCTGCGTAGCACGACCTTTAAGTACCTCAGCCAGATCCCGTGCGGCCTGTTCATCCACCATGACCGCAACCTCAGGCTGAAATTCCTCGCAAATAGTGCGCATCTGTTCAACATTGCGGTGGGCAGTGACTGCGGTTAACTGAAAGCGGTCCGGTTGTTCGCGTAAAACAGCCAGTGTACTTGTTCCAATCGAGCCCGTGGCACCGAGCAAACACAGCTTGTGCATCATACTAACAACCACAAATAGGCAAGCGTAAAGACAGGTAATGCCGCGGTCAGGCTATCGATACGATCAAGTATACCGCCATGGCCTGGTAGCAAAGAGCCACTATCTTTCACCCCGGCATAACGCTTGAACATACTTTCGGTTAAATCCCCAAACACCGATACCACCACCGTTAGCAGTCCGGTGAAATAAAAGCCGCTGTATTGAGATGCTGGTACCTGTACCCATTGTGCGACCACCATCATGACCACAAACGCTAACGCAATACCGCCGCATAGGCCTTCCATGGTTTTACCGGGACTCACCGCTGGCATCAGCTTATTGCGGCCATAACGCACACCAGCAAAATAAGCGCCGACGTCAGCCGCCCATACCAGTAACAGAATAAATAACAGCACAAAGCCACCGAATAAAGGCTCAGTCTGATAATTCAATGAACGTACGGCAAACATGCCAGCTGCAGCAGGGATCAAGGTAAGGTAGCCAAACACGCCAACAATAGAGCGTGTTCTTGACCATAAACGACGACTGTTTGGGTAGTTCAGAACTAACAAGGTAGCAACCGCCCACCACAGTCCACCCGCGACCATCAGCCAGAAATAAACTGGATGCAGCTGTTGGTTTTGCCAGATCTGTGAAAGCGGCAGCCAGTATTGCAAAGCGGCAAGTGCCACCACCACCGACAGCGTATAGCCAATACGGCTTACCGGGCGCTTAAGCCCCATAATAGGTGACCATTCCCACGCAGCAGCTGCCATCACCAGGGTGATGACCACTGCAAACCACTCAAGTGCAAGACCAAAGACACAGTACAATGCAAGGGGCAGAAGAATGAGAGCTGTTATTAGACGTTGTTTTAACACGCTTACTCCCCAGAAGTTACGTCAGTATCGAGAATCGCTTGCTGCACTTGCTCGCTGGTAAGACCAAAGCGTCGTTCGCGACAGCTAAAATCGGCGATTGCGCGAGCAAAAGCTTGCTCATCAAAGTCAGGCCAAAGTACATCAGCGAAGTAGAACTCAGCGTAGGCGAGTTGCCATAATAAAAAGTTACTCACCCGATGTTCGCCGCCAGTTCGGATCAGCAGATCCGGAGCCGGCTGCTCCGCCAGACAGAGTTCATTAGCGAGCATCTCTTCGGTAATAGCCTCACTGCTTAGCTTACCCGCTTGTACAGCTGCCGCCAACTGCTTTGCAGCCTGAGTAATATCCCAGCGCCCGCCGTAGTTAGCAGCGATATTGAGAGTTAAGGCAGTATTGGCGGCAGTCAGTTGTTCAGCATCATTGATGCGCTGCTGCAATTTCTCCGAGAAGCCTTGCTTATCGCCGATAATGCGTAAGCGGACATTGTGCTTATGGAGCTTTTTTACTTCGCGCTTCAGTACGGTAAAGAACAAGTCCATGAGCACCGACACTTCCTGTGGCGGCCGCTTCCAGTTCTCACTGCTGAAGGCAAACAGAGTCAGTGACTCGATACCCTTTTGTCGGGCAAAGGTGACTGCACGACGCACGGCATCAGCACCTGCTTTATGCCCAAAGGTGCGATGTTTTCCGCGCAGCTGCGCCCATCTGCCATTACCATCCATAATAATAGCGACATGTTTGGGTAGTCTAATTTGTTCGAAGTCAATGTTATCCATTCGCGCTGCCGTAAAAATAAAAACGCCGTGCGAGTGTAACCGAACACGGCGCCTGGAACCAATGAGATGTAAAGCGGTAACTTAGACTTCCATCAAGTCCTTTTCTTTATTCGCTAACAATTCATCGACTTTAGCTACGTAGGTATCAGTCAGCTTCTGGATTTCATCATTGCCACGACGCTCGTCATCTTCAGTGATTTCTTTCTCTTTCAACAGTTCTTTCAGATCACTGTTGGCATCACGGCGAATGTTACGAATGGCGACGCGGCCTTGTTCTGCTTCTGCCCGCACGATTTTCACCAGATCACGGCGACGTTCTTCTGTCAGAGCTGGTAATGGGATACGAATCACAGCTCCTGCTGAAGCAGGATTCAAACCTAGATCCGAGGTCATGATCGCTTTTTCAACTGCAGCGCTGGAGCCCTTATCGAAAACGGTCAAAGCGAGCGTACGCGAATCTTCGATAGTAATATTAGCAAGCTGTTTCAACGGTGTTTCAGTACCGTAATAATTCACCGTTATGCTATCCAGAATACTTGGGTGTGCACGCCCTGTACGGACTTTTGAGATTTGTGAGCGCAACGCTTCCACGGTTTTTTCCATACGTTGCTTGGCATCTTGTTTAATTTCGTTAATCACAGTGCTTTCCCTTTTTTAAATTCTTGATGACAACCGTTCCAGCATTTCGTCGCTGGCAATCAAGGTCCCTTCTTCGGAGCCCATAATCACTGCGCGCAGAGCGCCTGGCTTGTTCATATTGAAAACGCGGATCGGCAATTTATGATCGCGTGCCAGAGTAAATGCTGCAAGGTCCATCACTTTTAACTGTTGTTGCAGTACATCATTATAACTGATTTGCGGATAGAGTTGTGCATTGCTGTCGGTATTTGGATCAGCAGAATAGACGCCATCAACTTTGGTACCTTTTAAAACCAGCTCCGCCTCGATTTCGATACCGCGCAAACAAGCTGCAGAATCAGTTGTAAAAAATGGGTTTCCAGTACCGGCGCAGAAGATCACTACGCGACCAGACTTCAATAAACTTATCGCATCCGCCCAGTTGTAGCTGTCGCAGACGCCATTCAATTCGATCGCAGACATTAACCGCGCATTGACGAACGCCCGATGCAGCGCATCACGCATGGCCAGACCATTCATGACGGTTGCCAGCATACCCATATGGTCGCCAACAACCCGGTTCATGCCCGCTTTGGCTAAGCCTTCACCGCGGAACAAATTGCCACCACCGATGACTAAACCGACCTGCACACCAAGTTCCACTAACTCTTTGATTTCGTGGGCCATCCTGTCAAGGACCTTGGCATCAATGCCGAAGGGTTCATCGCCCATTAATGCTTCGCCACTTAGCTTAAGTAAAATGCGTCGGTAGGCAGGTTTTGTCGTTGCGGTCATATGGTTGCTCCCTGTGCAGCATAAACGATGAAATTGGATTGCATTAAATGCATAGTCTCACTCTACGCGAAAAAAAACCGCATCCCAACAAGTAGGATGCGGTTTCTTTAGCTCTAACTCTGCGTCGTCGATAGCGACATGGGCATTACGCCTTTTTCGCAGCAGCCATTTGAGCTTGTACTTCAGCAGCGAAATCTTCCGATTTCTTCTCGATACCTTCACCAACTTCGAAACGTACGAAGGTCAGTACATCAGCATTTTTCTGCTTCAGCAAATCGCCAACAGTCATGGAAGGGTCTTTCACGAATGCTTGACCAGTCAGGCTGATCTCGCCAGTGAACTTACGCATACGACCTTCAACCATTTTCTCAGCGATTTCCTGTGGCTTGCCGCTTTGCATAGCGATATCCAGCTGGATTTTACGCTCTTGCTCAACAACTTCAGCATCAACGTTTTCTGGCTTCACAAACTGTGGAGCGCTTGCCGCTACGTGCATTGCCAAGTCTTTGGCCAGCTCTTTGTCACCACCAGTGATGGCAACCAATACGCCGATACGACCGCCGTGAACATAAGCTTCGACCAGGTCACCACCTTCAACAGTGATCACGCGGCGAACATTCATGTTCTCACCGATTTTAGCAACCAGTCGCTCACGAACTTCTTCAACAGTACCGTCGCCGATATCGGTCGCTTTCAGCTTCTCAACATCAGTTTCTTTGTTCGCAAACGCTGCTTCGATAACCTTCTCACCAAATGACAGGAAGTTCTCGTCACGGGCAACAAAGTCAGTTTCGCAGTTCAATTCAACCAAAGTACCGACATTACCTTCGGCTTTAGTCAAAATGACACCTTCAGCAGCAACGCGACCAGCTTTCTTAGCTGCTTTCGCTTGACCGCTCTTACGCATGTTCTCGATGGCAGCTTCGATGTCACCGTTGGTTTCTTCCAAAGCTTTTTTGCAATCCATCATGCCAGCGCCTGTGCGCTCGCGCAGTTCTTTTACCAGAGCTGCTGTAATAGCCATGTGTAAATTTCCTCTATTCGGATGGTTTATTCAGTTTCTTCCGCTTCAACGAAGTCGTCAGCTTTACCTTCAACTACAGCACCACGTGCTTCGTTGACAGCAGCTGCAGCAGCGTTCAAGTACAATTGTACTGCGCGGATCGCATCGTCGTTACCAGGGATAACGTAATCTACGCCATCTGGATTGGAGTTGGTATCAACGACTGAGATAACTGGAATCCCAAGGTTGTTCGCTTCTTTGATCGCGATGTGTTCGTGATCAGCATCGATAACGAATAGTACATCTGGCAAGCCTGCCATATCTTTGATGCCGCCCAAGCTCTTTTCAAGCTTTTCCATTTCGCGGGTGTTTACCAAGGCTTCTTTCTTGGTCAACTTCTCAAAGGTACCGTCCTGGCTCATTGTTTCGAGCTCTTTCAGGCGTTTGATCGACTGACGAACAGTTTTCCAGTTGGTCAACATACCACCTAACCAGCGGTGGTTGACGAAGAACTGGTTACAGTTGGTCGCGGCTTCTTTTACCGATTCAGCTGCGGCACGCTTAGTACCAACAAACAAGATTTTACCTTTGTTTGCAGCAACGTGTTGCAGTGAGTTCAACGCGTCGTTGAACATCGGTACGGTTTTTTCCAGATTGATGATATGAATTTTGTTACGAGCGCCGAAAATATAAGGCTTCATTTTCGGGTTCCAAAAGCGGGTTTGGTGGCCAAAGTGCACACCAGCTTTGAGCATATCACGCATTGATACGTTAGCCATTTCTCTTTCCTTATTAGGGGTTATGCCTCCATACATCCCATAGTTCGACCCGTAGCTTTCGCCTTGAGCACCCCGACCTATGTGTCGATGTATGTGTGTGGTTTAAATTAGTTAATTACTAGTGCAATCGAAATTGCGGGCGCTTTATACCATGAAAAGGCCTCGCGGCGCAAGCTTTATTGGCGTTGTAAGAGCTTCCCCGTGCGCCTGGCAAATGCTACTATAGGCGCCATTAAACAAGGTTTCAGCATGATATAGGACGAGGCATGAGTATTACCATCAAAACGCCGGACGAAATTGAAAAAATGCGCGCCGCGGGCAAACTTGCCGCATCAGTATTAGAAATGATTGGGCCGCACATTAAAGCGGGTGTCACTACAGAAGAAATCGATAAGATCTGTCATGACTACATTGTCGCCCACGATGCCTACCCTGCGCCTCTGAACTACCATGGCTTCCCTAAGTCGGTATGTACCTCATTGAACCACGTGGTTTGTCACGGCATCCCGAACGAAAAACCGCTAAAAGATGGCGATATTCTCAACCTGGATGTCACCGTCAAGCTCGACGGTTACCACGGCGATACCTCGAAAATGTTTGTCGTTGGCAAACCCAGTATCCTTGCTGAGCGCTTAATTCGTGTCACTCAGGAATCGCTTTATAAAGCCATTGAGATGGTTCGCCCTGGCCTACCCATTGGCGACTTCGCCGCGGTGATTCAGAAGCACGCCGAGCAACATGGTTACTCTATCGTTCGTGAATACTGTGGGCACGGCATTGGCGCTGTCTTTCATGAAGAACCGCAAATTCTGCATTACGGGAGTCCGGGAACGGGCGAAGTCCTGAAAGAAGGAATGTGTTTTACTATCGAGCCTATGGTGAATGCCGGCAAACGTCACACCAAATTGTTACGTGACGGCTGGACCGTATTGACCAAAGATCGCAGCTTAAGCGCTCAGTGGGAGCACACCCTGCTGGTTACTGCAACTGGCGTTGAAGTCTTAACCTTGCGCAGCGATGAAGATTTCCCGCGGGTGATTGAGCACTCGGAAGCCTCGTAATGACGACTTCTGTGGCGGACATTGAATGGCCGAAGCCAATTACCATAAGCGCTGGTCGCGACTGTTTAGAGCGTTACCAGCGCTGGTCCGCCGAAGCCTTTATTACTGCCGATATCGAGAGCCTGCTGACCGACCGCAGTGCCTTTATTGATAACCTGCTACGGCAACTCTGGCAACAGCTCGGTCTGGATGAAACTGAGTTAGCCTTGATTGCAGTCGGCGGTTATGGCCGCGGTACCTTGCACCCCCACTCCGATATCGACTTATTGTTTTTGCATAGCTCTGCGCTGTGCAATAAAGCCCAGCAGGCGATTACCAGTCTCGTGCAAATGCTTTGGGATCTGCGCCTGGATGTCGGCCACAGTGTACGAACGCTGAACGATTGCCAGCGCGAAGCTGCGGCGGATACCAGTGTCGCTACCAGCCTGCTGGAACAGCGCTTTATCAGTGGTAACGCCGACCTCGAACAGGCCCTTCGGCAACTGATCCATACTGACTTCCCCTGGACCAGTGATCAGTTTTATCACGCCAAGCTCGATGAGCAAAACGAGCGCCACCAGCAATTCCATGGTACCTCGTACAACCTCGAGCCCAATATTAAAAGCAGTCCGGGGGGCTTGCGCGACATCCAGACTATCGGCTGGATCGCTAAACGCCACTTTCATACTCAAAGCGATGAAAGCCTGGTTCAGTACAATTATATCAGTGCCGCTGAACTGCTCGAATTGCGGGAGTGCCAGGAATTTTTATGGCGCATTCGCTTTGCTCTCCATCTGGAAGCCGGGAAGAAAGAAGATCGCCTGCTGTTCGATCATCAACCCGCTGTCGCGGCGCGTATGGGCTATGAAGGCCGCGGCAAGGCAGCCGTCGAAGCCATGATGAAAGATTATTTCAACGCGGTAGTGGATGTCAGCGAACTCAATGATATGTTGCTGCAGTTCTTCGCCCAGACCATTCTTAGTAGTGCCAAAGATCTTACCAGCTTCACCATTGACCGTAATTTTAAAGTCTTGGGTGAAAGTATTGCGGCGCAAAGTGACGATGTTTTTGCCGAACCCGAGCACCTGCTGGAGTTATTCCTGGCAATCGCGGAACACCCTGAAATCCGCTACATCCGGGCCCACACTATCCGGCTGCTGCGCAATGCGCGCCGTGAACTCAACCACCCGTTAAGCGACGTCGCCGCCTGTCGTGAGCTATTTATGCGCTTATTACGACACCCGCGCGGCTGTGGGCTTGCGTTTGAGCTGATGCACCGACACAAAATAATGGCGCACTACCTGCCACAATGGGCACAAATTGTCGGCCAGATGCAGTTTGACTTGTTTCATGCCTACACCGTCGACGAGCACACCTTCCGGCTGGTGCGTAATCTGTACCGCTATACTACCGCCAGTGGTGAAGAAGAATTTCCTCTTTGCGCCAGCATCGTGGCCGCCATGGACAAGCCAGAATTGCTGTATTTAGCCGGGGTCTTCCATGACATTGCCAAAGGCCGTGGCGGTGATCATTCCGAACTGGGTGAGCTCGACGCCCGTAATTTTGGCCTGCAACATGGTCTTGATGAACAGGATACTGACCTGGTCGCGTGGCTGGTGCGCCAGCATTTATACATGTCCGTGACTGCGCAAAAGCGCGATATTCATGACCCTGAAGTGATCGAGGAATTCGCCCGCCAGGTCGATACTCCGCAACGTCTGGATTACTTGTACTGCCTGACAGTGGCCGATATCCGGGCCACCAACAACAGCTTGTGGAATAACTGGAAAGCGACCCTGCTGGAAAACCTCTATCAGGCCACCAGGAATTATTTACTGCAGCAAAAACCTTCCCCGCAGCGGGAAATGCGGCAACGCATTCACGAGCATCAGGCTCATGCCATGGCACTGCTATTAAGCGCCGGCTTCCCCGTGCAGCAGGTGCAGGAACTCTGGTCCCGGTTTACCGCGGATTATTTTCTCCGCCACCAGCCTGAGCAAATTGCCTGGCATTCGCAATACATTATGGCAGTAAGTGACGATGAGCTGTTGCCGCTGATTCTGGTGGGTGATGAAAATCGCCAGGGCACCACTGAGCTGTTCATCTATCACCTCGAACACGAGCACTTATTTGCCGAAGTCGCCGCGGTCCTCGATCACCAGAATCTGAGTATCCATGATGCGCAGATCCTGGCGACTCGCGATGGCTTCGTTATGGATACCTTCGTGGTGCTGCAGGATGACGGCGAGCCACTGACCAATCCGCGTCATATTGAACGGTTAAAGCAGGAGTTACACGATGTGCTGCGCGCCCGCCGCCCTGCGCCCAGCACGCAGCGCCGCTTACCGCGCCGCTTACGCAGTTTCAAAGTGCCGACCAAGGTTGAATTTGTGCCTTCGCGCAACGCCCGCCGGACCGCCTTTGAATTAACCGCTCTGGACCGCCCGGGACTGGTTGCTCAGGTGGCGCGCGTACTGCAACAACTCGACTTAAATATTCTGACTGCTAAAATCTCCACCGTCGGCGAACAAGCAGAAGATTTGTTCATCGTCGCAACCGAGGCCAATACCGCATTGGCGCCGGAGCAATGCGATGCCTTACGGGAACAAATCATGCTCACACTTGATGACAACTAGCCTGTAGTTATTTTGTAAAGGACCCCCTAATGATTGAATTACAACAACGCATCGAAGCAGCATTCGAGCAACGCGCAGAGTTATCACCGAAACAGGTTCCGGCGCAGTTGCGCCAGGATTTGGAGCAGGTCATTGCCCAAATAGACAACGGCAGTTTACGCGTTGCGGAAAAACAGGAAGGCAGCTGGGTCGTCAATGAATGGTTAAAGAAAGCGGTGCTGTTATCGTTCCGCATTAACGATAATCACTTGATGAACGGCGGCGAAACCCGCTTCTTTGACAAGGTCGACAGCAAGTTCATCGGTTATGACGATGCACGTTTCCGTGCTGAGGGCATGCGCGTTGTACCTCCAGCTATGGTTCGCAAAGGTGCGTATATTGGTCGCAATGTTGTGCTCATGCCCTCCTACGTCAATATCGGCGCTTACGTCGGTGAAGGCAGCATGGTCGACACCTGGGCCACCGTTGGCTCCTGTGCTCAAATCGGTCGCAACGTTCATCTGTCTGGTGGCGTAGGTATCGGTGGTGTTTTAGAGCCGTTACAGGCCAATCCAACCATTATTGAAGACAACTGCTTTATCGGCGCGCGTTCGGAAATTGTCGAAGGCGTTATTGTTGAGGAAGGTGCAGTGATCTCTATGGGGGTCTACATCGGTCAGAGCACACGGATTTTTGACCGGGAAACGGGTGAAATCCATTACGGCCGTGTTCCCGCAGGCGCCGTGGTCGTGCCAGGTACGCTGCCAGGCAAAGACGGCAACTACAGCTTGTACGCTGCCATTATTGTCAAAAAGGTTGATGCAAAAACCCGCGCCAAAGTCGGTATTAACGAGTTGTTGCGCTCTGCCGATTAAGGTAGCGACGGAAAGGCTCGCGTCAATTCATCCGGTATAGGCAGTTGCAGCTCAACTGCCTGGCCGCTATGTGGATGCGCAAACGCCAGCGAAGTTGCCGCCAGCAACAGGCGATGGCAATCAAACTGTTCCCGGAAAAACCTGTTATGGCGACCATCACCGTGGTTGGTGTCGCCAATAATGGGATGACGTAAATGGGACATGTGCCGGCGCAACTGATGCTTGCGTCCGGTTTTGGGCTGCAAATGCATCAGCGAATAACGCGAGGTGCTGTGTTTTTTGCTGACACTGAATGGCAGTTCAACCTGCGCCAGACATTGATAATCGGTGACCGCTGGCTGCGGTTCTTTATCTTGATCCGCGTGTTTGTCAGCGATTTTATCGAGCTCTTCCCGCAGTGGATAATCCAGAGAGCCATCGCCCAGATAGCCTCTGACCACCGCATGATAGCCTTTGTGAACCTGACGTTCGGTAAAGGCCTGGGTGAGCAGGCGTGCAGTGTCGGCATCTTTAGCGAACAACAGAATGCCCGAGGTCGGGCGGTCCAGCCGATGCACCGGGTAAACCCGTTGACCAATTTGATCCCGCACCCTTTGCAGGGCAAATTCTGTCGCTTCTTTTGCCAACCAGCTACGGTGCACTAACAAGCCACTTGGCTTATCAATAGCTATCAGAGAGGCATCGTCGTAAACGACGTCAAGCTCAGACATCTTCCGCTAACGGGTCAGTTCCACTAAGGACAGTATCGAATTCGCGCAGAATAACGATCAAACCCTCGTGATTTTCCAACTTATTACGGTAGACATGTGCAGCCATTGGACTGACTGCAATGTTCTGCGGCAATGGGTGCTCACCGTCGATGAGATCCCACATACGCGGCAGCATAATAAATTGTAGCCACTGATGAAAATCGAGTTTATCGATCGCAAAAGGCTCACTACTTTGTAACTCATGTGGCGCCGGGTACTCACTTTGCCACAATCCAAGACCATTGAGTTCAGCTTCAAGGCGCTCAAGTAAACGGGCAGCGCGTTGTCGTTGGTCCATTACTACCTCCACGACTATTAAAACGTTATAATGCCGCACATCTTTCAGCAAAATGACGTGCGATGCAAGTTTAATGAGTCTATCTACCCTAACGCAGTTACTTCAGGAAGGACAAAGCAGCTATCTTTGTTACGACCTCGGCCGGCTGGTGCAGCCGCTCAGCAACACCGACTTTGCCGCGATCGAAAACCAGACGATGCCCTACCCTTACCCGGTGCAGGGACACGCCTGTTTCGCTTTAGTCTTTTGGCCGCAGCTCGCCGCTAGCGCCCAGGATCCGTTTTTGTGGTTTCTCAAGTTTCCTATCGATGAACGTGGCTTGCTTGAACAAGGCCGGGTCCATGAATTTATCACTCAGGTCATTACCTTACTGGGTCAGCAGGTGACCCATGCGTTGACTGAGGAACAAGAACAGCAACTGCAACAAAGCCCTTACTTATTTACCCCAACTGAGGAAAAGCGCGCGGCGCTGCATGCCAAGCTCAGTTTACGCTGGCAACGTCCGCCCTCGGTGCATTTTGAGCTGGCCGAGAGTACCCTTGCAGATCCTCAGCATTGGCAGCAAGTGGGCGTACAGGGATTACATGATGTCAGCGCACGTCTGACACAGCTTGAGACCACACAAGCGGCAATTTGCGGCAATTTTTTGCGGTATCCGGAAGCCCTTCGCCAGGCGCTGGCCGTCGCCCTGGAGCACCAGACGGTGCCCAATGCGATGGCGACCGAACTGGCCAGCCTGCTAGCGCAGCAACCGGCCGGTGCAGAGGGTCGCGCCGATCTACTCCGGAGTCTGGCCAGCCAGGAACCTGACCCGGCCATCATCACTGCGGTCACTCACGTACTCCAGCAGCCTTCGGTGGACGAAGTGGTGATCTGCTGTGCCCGCCTGTGGCCGCTGTTCGATCCCATGAGCGACTGCCCGGTGCCTCTTGCCTCTTTACTGGATGCCTTAGCGCAACAAGAACCGGGCATTTTCGCTGCATTAATTACCGATCTACTCCGCCTACCAGGTTTACGCCCTCACCTGTTAGTCACCTTACAGCGCGACGATCTGCCACAGCAGGTTCGCCAGGCGTGGCAAGCCTTTACGGGAGCCCACTAGTGGTCTTACTTGATGCAATTTTACTGATCGGAATTGGCTTTATCGGACTGCTTTTCTGGCAAGGCCGGCGTCAGGCAGAACTGGCACGGGTGCATGCCAAACGTTACTGCGAACAGCATCAGCTACAGTTTCTTGACATTGCCTGGGAAGGTGGGCGTCTGGCCCGTCATGGTCGTCATATGGGCTGGCTCAGCCGCTATCAGTTTGCCTTCAGTAGCGACCGCGAAAGTCGCTACGAAGGTGAGTTACAGATGCTCAATTTGCGTTTGCTACGCATTGAGACCCCTGTCTACCGGCTACCCGACTGATCTTTAGTGCCGCTTAAGCTGCGTTTTAAAAATTCAGCGTACATGACCCAGTCAGCTAACAACGAGTACCAGGGGTGCTTAAAGGTGGCGGGTCGGTTGTGCTCGAACAGAAAGTGCCCGAGCCAGGCAAAGCCATAACCCACCACTGGAATGGCCAGCAGCCACAACCACTGCTGGGTGATAAACGCATACGCCAATAACGCCAGCACCAAAGTACTGCCAATGTAATGCATAGCCCGGCAGCGCGGATTGGAGTGTTCTTTCAGGTAATAAGGGTAAAACTCTTTAAAAGAGCCGAACTGCTTTGTGGTGTCCTTAGCCATGAGCGGCTTCCTCCTCAGTTTCAGTCTGGCTGGCCTGACTGCGGCAAAAATAAAGCTCGCCGGCAATGTCGCCAATCATTAGGTCGGTGACCTGCTGATAACCGTGCTGCACAAACAGGGATTTGTGATGCGGCTGGGTGATCAGCACAGCGATCCCCTGCGAACTGGGTTCATCTTGCAGTGCCTGCTGCGCGGCTTGTACCAGCACATCCCCCCAGCCCTGATGCTGGTAACGTGGGTTGACGGCGATAAACGCCAGCATGTGGTAATGATCAAGACCCAGCTCTTTGGTCATGGCAGCCTGAATACGTTCTTCCTTGTCGACCAGTTGCTTGGTGCTGACATAACCCGCCGTGAGCAGCATTTTCAGGCGCCAGTGCCAGTAACGCCCCGGACCGAAACTTTTGCCCGGCTCAGTTAAGCAGGCAACCCCCAGTAGGCTGTCACCGATAAATACCCCTATCATTGGCTGCTGCGCTTCCCAAAATGCAGCCAGCTCTTCACGGATAGCCGCCCGCAGACGCTTCTCATAATCGACTTTTTCAGCCTGGAACAGTGCCATCAACAGCGGATCATCGTGGTACGCCTGATACAACAGTGAGGCGGCTAGCTTGAGTTCCTCTGCGACTAAATAGCGGATTTCACTGGTGTTCGTTGTTGTCATTTTTACCCCTGAATCGCTCGTGCGTTGCAGAAATTTGCAACCTTCTATGCATACAAACTAGCCGATTGCCTCATCGTTTGCTACTACTCTTGGGGTACTTTTTCGCAAAAACTCTTCCAGGGATGGTGCCAGTATTTCATGCTGTTGCTGACCAACGAACTCGAGCCCCACCGCGCCATTCTCGTTATCCAGAGTGATAAGCAAGTCGTCAGATTCTTCCGCTAAGCCTAAGAACAGGGTAATGGGCTGCTTTAAACGACGTTTCATCAGTACATGGCCAGCCTGATTCGCCAGCATCCGTTCGGCATCATCATCACCATGCAGGTGCAGTAACCATAACGGGTGGGATTCCCAGTCAACTGCGAGATCGGCACTGAACCAGCGGGAAAAGTAAGCAACAAAATCTGGATGAAAAGGCTCTTCGAGGGCATTCATTAAATCACTGAAATCCAGTGCCCGCTGCTGCCGCACCGGCTGCCAGGTCACGGTGTCCTCTGAGCCTACCGCGGCGGTATAAATGGGCGCCTGCCAGGCATCGTTAGCCTCGGTCACTAAGGGCACTGCAGCGGCCTGATATGCAGCTAAATAACGGTCAATTAAATCATCTAAAGCGGCGGTGATCGTCATCACTATCTCTCACGTAGTTGGTGGGCGCTGATGGAGCTAGCCTGCAAGTGATCTCGCACCTGCACAAACTAGCATCTCGGTTAGAGCAGCGGTACAATAACCGACTGGCTAGGAAAACCCCAGACATCCCTAAGTGTAACAAGGTAATGAGAGGCAATGAAGCAACCCCCTGCAGAACATCCACTGGCACATCTTAATTTAGGCCAGGCGACGCAGTATCCAGAGCACTATGATGCAGGTTTATTGCAAGCTGTCCCACGCCAATTAAATCGCACGCCGATCGGCATTAGCGCGGACGCTGCTTTACCCTTTCATGGCCAGGATTACTGGACCGGCTATGAAATTTCCTGGCTGTTACCCAATGGTTTACCGCAAGTCGCCATTGGCTATTTTATTGTGCCCTGCACCAGCCCGAATCTGGTGGAATCAAAATCATTCAAGCTCTACCTGAACAGCTTTAATGCTTCCCCCTGGCAGAGCCGTGCCGAGGTCGAAGCGCGCATGCATCGTGACCTTAGTGATTGTGCCGGAGCTCCGGTTCAGGTAAAACTAGTTCCGTTAGAGGATGCTCAACACGCCGTAGGCACCTGGCAGGCCGAGTCCATTGATTCGGCTACGGTGGCGATAACCAGTTATGATTATCAGCCAGAGCTGTTGCAACATGGCGGTGACCAGCGCGTCACTGAGCAGCTAAGTACACATTTGCTGAAATCAAACTGTTTGATCACCAACCAGCCGGACTGGGGCTCACTTTACATTCACTACCAGGGACGCGTGATCGATCGCAGCGCACTATTGCGCTATATCGTTTCGTTCCGCAACCACAACGAGTTTCATGAACAGTGCGTGGAGCGCATCTTTATGGACTTAACTCAGCGCCTCGACATCGAAAAGTTAACGGTGTACGCGCGCTATACCCGACGCGGAGGGCTTGATATCAACCCGTTCCGCTCGAATTTTGAAACGGCTCCGACACTGACTCGATTGAGCCGTCAGTAAGTAAAAGAATAAAAAGGACAAAGAATGAGAATTACTATTTCTCCACGTGGCAGCATGAGCTTGCTGTCTCAGTTGGAAATTGACCGTTTACAAGAATCAAGTGATGAAGAACTGTATCGTTTATTTCGTAATTGCTGCCTTGCCGTTCTGAACGCCGGTAGCAACACTGACAGCAGCGAAGAAATTTTCGAAAAATACAAAGACTTCGACGTTAATGTCATTAAATGCGAACGCGGCGTAAAGCTGGAACTCGTCAACCCACCAGCAGAGGCCTTCGTCGATGGCAAGCTCATCGTCGGTATGCAGGAGTTGGTCGAGGCCGTGCTCCGGGATATCCTTTTCACTGGCGAGCGCTACAACGCGCAAACGCTCGATTCAGCAGATACTCATACCCTCACCCACGTGGTGTTCGACATTCTGCGCAACGCGCAGGTGGTACAGCCGAATCTGGAGCCAAACATAGTGGTCTGCTGGGGCGGACATTCGATTAATGAAATCGAGTACAAGTACACCAAAGAAGTTGGCTACCATCTTGGCCTGCGGGCATTAAATATCTGCACTGGATGTGGACCTGGCGCGATGAAAGGGCCCATGAAAGGTGCTGCCATTGGTCACGCCAAACAACGGATCCCAGATGGCCGTTACCTGGGCTTTACCGAGCCAGGCATTATTGCTGCCGAGCCGCCGAATCCAATTGTTAACGAACTGGTGATCTTGCCGGATATCGAAAAACGTCTGGAAGCCTTCGTTCGCTGTGCGCACGGTATCGTGATCTTCCCGGGTGGCGCAGGTACTGCCGAAGAGTTGCTGTACATTCTCGGCATCCTCATGCACCCGGCCAACGAGCGCCAGGTGTTCCCAATAGTACTTACCGGTCCAGCCAGCAGCAAAGGCTATTTCGACGCCATTGATGACTTCATTGTTGCCACATTAGGCGAAGAAGCTCGTAAGCTGTATACCATTATCATCAATGATCCGGTCAAAGTCGCACGCCATATGTGCAAAGCCACCGACGATGTCAAAGAGTATCGCCGTGAAACCGGTGACTCTTATTGCTTTAACTGGACTCTGCACATCGACGAACCTTTTCAGCGGCCGTTCAGCCCGACCCACGAAAATGTTGCCGGGCTAAATTTGCATCGCGAGCAGGAACCGCAGTTGCTCGCCGCAGATCTGCGTCGCGCGTTCTCTGCGATTGTCGCGGGTAACGTTAAAGACGAAGGGATCCGGGCAATTCGCGCGAAAGGTGTGTTCGAAATCCATGGTGAACGTGAAATGATGCGGAAGCTCGACGTATTGTTACAGGCATTCGTCGAACAAGGCCGGATGAAACTCCCCGGTTCAGTGTATTATCCCTGTTACCGGGTCGTTACCGACTAATCCGCAGTTAAGCGAGGCGCTGTTATGTCAAAAATGATGAAAATAATACTGATTGGCTTTGTCATTTATTTGGCGGCAACAGCGCTTATTCTGGCGGTCTATCAGGCTGATCCAGATAATATGAGCTGGCAGGAACGGGAAACCTTTAACCTTAAACAAATTGGTCGTCTGGACCTGGGGATCCCCAAAGAGGATGTCATCCGCCTGCTCGGTTCGCCGGATATCAGCGAAGCCAAGTCGACCGCAACGGGTGAAGAGGTGTTGGTGCTGTTCTACCGTACCCACCATGTCAAATCGGACGGCATCACCACGCGCGACGAATGCACGCCGTTACTCTTTAAAAACGGCTCCCTGATTGCCTGGGGAGCCGATGCTTATCAAGATTATCAAGACTTTTAAGGTCGCAGCAGCTTAAAGCCAACGCATGTGCACGGTGATTTCTTCGCGGTCATGATAAAGCTGCTTGGCCTGTATCTCAAAGCGTCCGCGCCCCTCTTCCATCAACTTTTGCTTAATCTGCTCAAGGTATTCGGCAACCGCCGCATAGCGGCGCTTCATCGGTAACTTGAGGTTGAAGATGGCTTCTTTGCAGTCTTCCGCTAACAACCAGTCGGTCATCAACTCACCTACGCGAGCGGGCTTCTCGACCATATCGCAGACCAGCCAGGTCACATTTTTCTTTTTCGGACGGTATTTAAAACCATCCTCACGAATATGCTTGACCTGCCCAGTTTCCATCAGACTTTCAGCCATAGGACCATTATCGACCGCTTGCACCATCATGCCGCGACGTACCAGCTGATAGGTCCAGCCACCCGGTGCTGCACCGAGGTCAACAGCATTCATTCCTGAGCTGATACGTTCCTCGCGCTCATGGGCGGGAACAAACACCTGAAAGGCCTCATCCAGCTTCAGAGTCGAGCGACTTGGCGCGTCACTTGGACTGCGCAGACGCGGAATCCCCATCAACCAGGGCGACTGATTAAAGCTAAAGGAAAAGCCAATGACCACATGCGTGCTGGAGATAAAAAACGCATGTAAGGTAGGTCGGCGGTCACTTTCCTTGACGGTCATCCAGCCAGCCTTACGCAGGCCTTGCCGCAGCGGCACAGTGAATTTACGACAGAATTTTGACAATTCCTTACCGTCATTGGTATCTGGCGTTTCCACCCGCAACTCGCCCGCCGGTTTGATGGCACTAAAGACCTCTTGTAAGCCCTCATCAAGCAGGGCTAACTGAATCGCTGACACCCGATCGTCGCTGGATAAGTCGTCGACTTCAGCAAGAATAGCAATAAACTGGCGGGTAAAAATCAATTCATTGAGAATCAATTTTTTCGCTAAATGCTCGGCTTCTTCGGCGGCGCAACGGTAAACCACATAGCCCTGTTGTGCTTTGGTCTGGCAATAGCCGTAGCTGCCAAGTAATGCAGTTTTTTCCTGCAACTCAGCCGCACAATCACTTTCAAAGCCCGGCCTGCAATAGGCCAATAATCCACTCATGTTCTCTCCGTTATAAAACCACGCACCGTATCCACGGCTTCCTGCCACAACGTACGGCGCTCAAGGCCACTGCGTTTGGTAGGTTCAAAGCTATGATCGCCATAGCTGAGCCAATGCATCGCGATAGTGTCTGGCAACTGGTAACTCGCCACTTCTTCAGGTTTACCAAAGCCGTCCCGTTCGCCCTGAATAATGAGGTTTTTGGGACATTGATTGACCAGGTCATCGAGCCTGAGCTTGTCCGGCTTCCCTATCGGATGAAACGGAAAGCCAAGCGCGATGGCTGCCTCAGCTTTGGCTTCATCTGCGAGCCGGAATGCCACCCGCGCGCCCATAGATTTACCCATGAGAAACAACGGTTTGTCATCATCAAACTGTTCAATAACCGTGCGCATGCAATGCTCCAGCTGGGGCATTGGATTCGGCGGACGTCGAACCCCGGTGTCCATAAACTTTTGCCAATAGGGGAAATTAAAACGCACCACATCAACATCATTCATGGCCAGCGCCAGCGCGAAATATTGCATGAAGTCACTTTGTAATCCAGCACCGGCACCATGGGCAAAAATCACCCGGACCGCGCCTTCGGGATTGTCGCGATGCACCGCTACGCGTTGCGAATCACTCATAAGCGTCTTCTTCCTCTTCCACGACTTGTAGCAGCCAGTTGCGAAAGGTGGCGATTTTACCGATTTCTGACTGAGAGTCACGACATACTAAGTAAAATGATTTCTCACGGGGCAAGGCTTCCGGGAAGATTTGGATCAAATGCCCGGCATCAATCTCCGGCTTTACCAGAACATTATTCGCCAAAGCAATGCCTTGCCCGTGCACTGCAGCTTTTAAGGCAAGATTTGAGTGACTGAAAATGGGCCCATTATCACCTTTATTTTTATCGATCCCGACCAGCTTAAACCAGTCTTTCCAGGCATTACGGGTTTCGTCGTGCAACAAGGTGTGATCGAGTAAGTCTTTTGGCTCGCGCAATGGTTTTGAGCCATTGAGCAGCAGCGGAGAACAGACCGGCAGCAGAAATTCATTATGCAGCTTGTAGGCTTTCAGCCCGGGCCACTTGCCCGAACCGTAATAAATCGCCACATCGACATCATCGGTTAACGAGCCATCGACTTCATCCACGGCACGGATCCTGACATCAATTTCGGGACAAGCTTCGCGAAAACGACTTAAGCGCGGGACAAACCAAAGAATAGCAAAACTCGGGGGCAAGCTGATGGTCAAAGAGCCCCGCTCCGAGGCACTTTTCAGACGCTCAGTCGCTTGCACCAGATGGTCAAAGATTTCCTTGAGCTCGAGGTAGTAGGTCTGCCCTTCGGGGGTCAGCAGCAACGATCGGTTGCGGCGGATAAACAATTTTACCCCCAAAAAATCCTCTAACGCCTTCACCTGATGGCTCACCGCAGCCTGCGTGACAAAAAGTTCGTCGGCTGCGCGCGTGAAACTCAAATGACGGGCCGCAGCCTCAAAAGCTTTCAGCGCATTTAATGGGGGTAATTTTCGCATGTTTACTCGGTTATAGTCGGACGCCTCCGTCTATTTCTAACACACGTCCGCTGAAAAAGTCATTTTCAATGATGTAACGCGCACTGTGCGCAATTTCGTCTGGCTGTCCCCAGCGGCGTAAAGGTACCATGCTTAACGCCCGCTCAATAGCTTCAGGTTTCATCTGAGCGGTCATCGGAGTTTCGATGAAGCCAGGTGCAATGGCGCCACAGCGGATACCGAATCGTCCGAGTTCACGCGCCCAGGTGACCGTCATTGCCACCACGCCCGCTTTGGTTGCAGCATAGTTGGTCTGGCCCATGTTGCCCGCGCGTGCCACGCTGGAGATATTGATAATGACACCGCCATTGCCCGCTTTCGCCATGTGTGCCGCAGCTTCACGACCGCACAAAAAGCTACCGGTAAGATTCACATCCAACACTGACTGGAACTGCTGCAGCGGCATTTTCTGAGTAATTTCACCGTCTTTGCATTTGATCAGCAAGCCATCGCGCAAAATACCAGCATTGTTAATCAGCACATTGATACCACCGAAGTCGTTTTGAATGGTCGTGAAGACCTCTTCAACTGCGCCTTCGTCGGTCACGTTAGCGACATAGCCTTGCACTTTCTTTGCACCTTTTTCGGCACAAATCTGCTCCGCTTCGTTCAGGGTGTCCTGATTCATGTCGATTAACGCCAGTGACGCACCAGCCTCAGCAAAGTGTTCTGCCATGGCACGGCCTAAGCCTTGCGCTCCGCCGGTAATAACAATTGTACTCGATGCAATATCCATTCGTTGCTCCTACTTCTTAGTTTGCGGCGTAACATACTTGAAAATGCTCGAGAAGTCTTCCCGACCGTGACCAAGTTGCGCCCAGCTGCGATACAAATTCAGGGTTAACGAGCCCATTGGCGTACTGGCACCACTGCGTAATGCTGCCTGTTGTGCCAGCCCCAAATCTTTTGCCATCAGGTCAACCAGGAAGCCACCCTGATAATCATTGCTCGAAGGTACGCCTTCCATCACATCCGGACACGGATTATAAACTTCCAGCGTCCAGTTTCGACCTGAACTCTGCAGCATGATTTCCGATAAGACTTTGGGGTCCAGTCCATGCGCAATACCCAGCTGCAACGCCTCAGAAGTACCCGCCATCAGCACCGATAACAGCATGTTGTTGCAGATTTTAGCCACCTGCCCGGCACCAGCATCGCCAGCACGGAAAACGTTTTTACCCATGTCGTTAAGGACAGTGCGGGCGCGCTCAACGGCACTCTCGGCGCCACCACAGATGAACGTCAGGGTACCTGCTTTAGCGCCACCGACACCGCCGGAGACCGGCGCATCGATAAACTCGATACCGCTTTGTTGAAGTTCTGCGCCAAGTTTGCGTGCGGTTTCCGCACTGATGGTGCTGCAGTCGATGACCAGGGTCGTTTTAGACAGGGTTTTATGCAGTCCTTTATCACCCAGGTACACGCCTTCCACATGGTGGTCAGCAGGCAGCATGGAAATCACAAAATCAGCGCCCTGAGTGACCTCGGAAACCTCTCCGGCTACGCTACAGCCAGCAGCACGTGCCTGCTCCAGCGCTGCTTCAGAAAGATCGAATACGGTAACCTTGTGGCCGCCTTTGACCAGATTGGCGGCCATTGGCCCGCCCATATTACCTAAACCAATAAATCCTACTGTTGCCATAAGATTGTCCTTTTTAATGTCCTAAGTCGGCAAGTGGATGCTCATCTTCAGCCCAGGGTGAGGTAAAGAATTCGTCGACTTCTTCTGCCTCCACATCAGCCACTGAGTCATGCTGCCACTTCGGTTGTTTATCTTTGTCGATCAGCAACGCCCGAATTCCCTCAGCAAAGTCGCCACGGGTGGCACATTTCACTGATAAGGTCAGCTCCAGTCGGAAGCAATCGGCAAGGTTCAAGTCTTTGCCAAGATGCAACTGATTCCAGACAATATGAGCGGTCATCGGACAGCCATTAGCAAGGGTTTTGCTGGCGCGACTCAGCCACTTGTCATCCGTATCAAGACTGGTTATCGCATCGACCACAGGCACCAGTTCATCACCCGCTGTCAGCTCTTTAATAAGGTTATGATTGGGCTCTACCTGGCCGGCAGGACGGTGTTTGCTGTCTGCTTCAGAGCATTTCGCCAACACATCGGACACTTTTTGCTGATTTAAGCTGGGCGTTTCGCCCCACTGGATATCGGCGAGTGCATCGAGGATCTTGTCGCGGCTTGAGCTGGCGATAAAATGATCCGCAAGTTTCAGGAACAAAGCATCGCAGGCGTTAATCTGCGCGCCAGTCAGACCCAGGAACAGACCACAGCCCTCGGGCATCTGATTGAGAAAGTGGGTCGCCCCAACATCGGGATAAAGACCTATAGTGATTTCCGGCATGGCCAGTAGTGAACGTTCCGTCACAATACGATGACTACCACCATTCATCAGGCCCATACCACCGCCCATGACAATCCCATCGCCCCAGATAACCAAAGGCTTGGGGTAACAGTGAATGCAATGATCTAAGCGGTACTCCTGACTGAAGAAGTCAGCAACTTCGTCAACCAGAACGCCGGGTTGGTCACGCATCGCCTTGTACATGGCAACGATATCACCGCCGGCACAAAAGGCTTTCTCGCCGGCGCCTTCCAGCCAGACACAGGCGATCTCCGGATCACCTGCCCACTCGTCAAGTTGCGGCTGTAACTGCTGAATCATGGCCAGACTCAACGCATTCAACGATTTCTCTGAATCAAGACGGGCAATACCAAGGCGTTTTCCACAGGCGGTTTGCCGTTCTTCGAACTGAACCACTGTACTCATGATAGTTCCTTGTTAGTTGCGAACTTAAAGAATGGCGCGGTCAATGTCAGCCAAAATCCGGCGACCAATGATGACCCGCATAATTTCATTTGTGCCTTCCAGGATCTGGTGCACACGAACATCACGCACATGACGCTCTAATGGGTATTCTTTAATGTAGCCGTAACCACCGTGGATCTGTAAAGCCTCATTACACACCTGGAAGCCCACATCTGTGGCAAAGCGTTTTGCCATCGCACAGTAGGTGGTTTTGTCAGCATCATTGCTGTCGACTTTAAAGGCTGCCAGCCGCACCATTTGCCGCGCGGCGACCAGTTCCGTCGCCATATCGGCAAGCTTAAACTGCAGCGCCTGGAAATGGCCCAGCTCTTTGCCAAATTGCGTCCGCTCCAGCATGTAGTTGCGGGCCGTGTCTAATGCCGCCTGCGCGGTACCTACCGAACATACGGCGATGTTAATGCGGCCGCCGTCCAGGCCCATCATGGCGAATTTAAAGCCTTCACCTTCAGCGCCAAGCAGATTTTTCGCCGGAATACGCACGTCTTCGAAGGTTACCAAACGTGTGGGCTGAGCGTTCCAGCCCATCTTCGCTTCTTTTTTGCCGTAGCTCACGCCTTCAGCGTCAGCGGGAACCACAAATGCCGAAATTCCTTTTGGACCGGCTTCACCGGTGCGAGCCATCACTACCAAAACATCGGTACTGCCAGCGCCGGAGATAAACATTTTTGAACCATTGATCACGTACTCATCGCCGTCTTTCTTGGCAGAAGTACGTAAGCTTGCCGCGTCAGAGCCGGCGCCTGGTTCCGTCAAACAATAGGACCCCAGCTTCTCGCCGGTGACCAGCTCAGGTACCCACTCCTCGATAACCTCTGGTGTAGCGAAAGAGCCAATCATCCACGACACCATATTGTGGATCGTCATCATCGCTGTCGTCGTGGTACAGCCCATCGACAACTGCTCAAAGATCAGCGCTGCATCCAGTCGGTTCATACCGAAGCCGCCCGCTTCTTCAGGCGTGTACATGCCCATAAAGCCCATTTCGCCGGCTTTACGGAACACTTCTACCGGAAAGTGGGAGGTTTCGTCCCACTCGGCAGCATAAGGCGCCAGTTCTTTGTCAGCAAAGGCCTTCGCCGTATCGACAAAGGCTTGTTGGTCGTCTGTTAAATTAAAATCCATGGCGCACCTCGTTACTTCAAGTCAATGGTCATGTTCGGACCGTTTACGTCGGCAATGTCACTTTCAAACCAACGGACTGTGATGGTTTTGGTTTCACTATAGAAACGCACCCCTTGCTTACCGTAGGCATGCAGATCGCCAAAGAACGAGCCTTTCCAACCTGTAAACGAGAAGAATGGCAGCGGTACCGGAATTGGGATGTTAATACCGACCTGGCCGACTTCAACTTCATGCTGGTATTTACGCGCGGCGGCACCGCTGGCGGTAAACATCGAGGTACCATTGCCGTATGGGTTCGCATTCACCAGCGCAATGGCTTCTTCGAGCGTATCGGTGCTGGTTGCACACAACACTGGACCAAAGATTTCGTTTTTGTAGATTTCCATGTCCGTGGTCACATCACTGAACATGGTAGGCCCTACCCAGTTGCCGTCCGGGAAGTCTTTCACTTCACAATTACGACCGTCAACTAGCAGGGTTGCGCCTTCTTCCTGGCCTTGCTTAATAAAGTTTTCCACGCGCTGCTTCGCCTGTGGACTAATCAAAGGTCCAAACGCGGCAGCTTTATCGTTCCAGGCTCCCGGACGAACTTTTTTCAGCTCTTCCGCAATTTCAGGGATCCAGTCTTTCGCCGCACCGACAAACACGGCCACGGAAATCGCCATACAACGTTGACCAGCAGCACCTACTGAAGCACCGACCAGATTACTGATCACCTGGCTCTTATTGGCATCAGGCATGATCACACAGTGGTTCTTAGCGCCGGCAAAGGCTTGCACGCGCTTCATGTTCTCAGTACCACGACGGTAGATGTACTGACCGACAGGCACGGAACCAACGAAGGAAATCGCACGAATAGCAGGTTCATCCAGAATAAAGTCGACCTGGTCTTTCGCGCCGTGAATCACTTGCAATACGCCTTTTGGCGCGCCAGCTTGCTCGAACAGTTCAACCAGACGGGTTGGAGTGAGCGGATCCTGTTCAGACGGCTTCAGGATGAAAGTGTTACCGCAGGCAATTGCCAGGGGGAACATCCACAGCGGAATCATTGCCGGGAAGTTAAAGGGTGTAATTCCCGCACACACGCCCAGGGGTTGGGTGTAGCTGTAGGTATCGATACCACGGGCTACGTTCTCCACGGTTTCACCCATCAGCAACGAAGGGATGTTGGCGGCATGCTCAACCACCTCGATACCACGCCAGACATCACCTTTGGCATCATCGAAGGTCTTACCTGTTTCGCTGGCCAGGATCTCTGCGATTTCATCGTGGTGCTCTTTGAGCAACGCCTGGTAGCGCATCATCACCCGCGCGCGCTCGGAAACCGGAGTTTCTTTCCAGGTTAAAAACGCTTCTTTTGCGCTGGCAACGGCTGCGGCCATTTCTTCCTGGGTAGCACATGGCGTCTTCGCGATGACTTCCTGGGTGGCTGGATTGGTCACATCAATCCATTGACTGGTTTTCGATTCGACGAATTCGCCATTAATATAAAGTGGTACTTGCTTAGTCATATGAATTACCTCGTTGTGCTGACTAATGATTTTTATGGCTCGTATTTAAGCATTGAACCGGATTCTTTAACATTAACGATATTGCCCCTATAATGGACAAAATTGTTATTTGAGATTCTTTTATGAGCCAACCATCAAGCTGGCCCCTTCCTGCTGGCAGTTCACGCATCGTATTGCCGCTGGAACTGATCGAGCATCTGGCCCGGCATCCGCTGAGCAAACACTTTTACCCGGTGGCCTACGGCCATTATCTGGCGGCCCGTGGGCACCGCGTTGAGCGTGAGGCACATACCGATCATTTGCTCATATTTTGCCATCGCGGCTGCGGCCATTATCGTGTCCATACCGACCAGGGCGTGCAAAGCGGCAGCCTTCACACTGGCCAGTTACTACTCTTGCCGGCGGGTCTCGCGCATGCCTATCAGGCCGACCAAGACACCCCCTGGAGCATTTACTGGACCCACTTCAGTGGTCTGGAAGCATCACACAGCATGGACATACTTGGTCTGCAACCGGGCCAGTTCGTGCTCAAGTTAGAGAACTGGCAGAGCCTGCTGCCCAGTGTCACTGACTTACTCAACCTGCAGCATCAGCGCTGGCAACGGCAACGGGCTGTACGCGCCGCCACCCTGTTCCAAAATCTTATGGCGCAACTACCGGACCTTGCCAGTCAAGCCCAGCATACTCAGGATTTTGACCTGCTTGCGCTGGAACGGTTCATGCAAGACAATAGTCACCGCAATCTGGACCTGGCAGATATAGCCCAGGTGGCCGGGCTGTCGCGCTTTCACTTTGCGAAAAAATTTAAAGCTGTCACCGGTACCTCACCGATGCGTTACTTTAATGAACTCAAAATTAAATTAGCCTGTCAGCAGCTCGACAGCAGTACCGATTCCGTGCGCACCATTGCACAAAGTCTGGGGTTCGATGACCCCTACTACTTTTCGCGATTGTTTAAGAAAGTTATGGGAATTGCGCCCAGTACGTATCGCGATAGTCACCAACAGCATCTTTAGGAGCTTTACATGTGGATTCTTTGGGCCGTCACTGCACTCTGGGCCGCGAGCTTTTCTCTGATTGGTGAGTTTCTCGCTGGCCAGGTGGATGGCTACATTGCTGTTTTTATCCGCATGGCGTTAGCTTTGCTGTTGTTTCTGCCTTTCTGGCGGCCAGGCCGCTTAGCCCTGCCCAAACAATTGGCATTGGCTGGTATTGGCGCCATACAAATTGGCGTCATGTATCTGCTGCTGTACCACGCCTTTTTGTATTTAAACGTCGCCGAGGTACTGCTGTTTACTATTTTCACGCCTTTGTACGTCACACTCATCGATGAGGTCGTCTTTCAGCGTAAACATCTGCCCTGGTCCTGGTGGAGCGCCGCGGCACTCGCGGTGATTGGTGCAGCAGTGATTCGCTTCAATCCACTGAGCGATGACTTTTTAACAGGCTTTTTCTTAATTCAGGGCGCCAACCTTTGTTTCGCCGCCGGACAGGTCTTCTATAAACGTTTGCCGCTTGGCGATGAGCGCAATCAGATCCACGTGTTCGCGCTGTTTTTTATCGGTGCCACCCTGACCACAGGTCTGGCGATGGCAGCCTTCGCTAACTTTAGCATGCAACCCGCCACGGCCCTGCAGTGGGGCATTTTGCTATGGCTCGGTCTAGCCGCTTCCGGCGTCGGCTATTTAGCCTGGAACCTTGCCAGTAAGCGCGTCAATACTGCCCAGCTGGCGACCATGAATAATATGCTGATCCCCGCCGGGCTATTGGTTAACTTCCTGTTCTGGGGCGATCAGGTTGACTGGTTGCGACTCGCCATTGGCGCTGCCATCCTTGCCAGCGCCGTCTATCTGGCGTCCTTGAAACGCCGCTTAAATTAACTCAACAGCGACCGCGACGGCTTCACCGCCACCGATGCACAGGGACGTCACGCCGCGCTGCTTACCATGACGACGCAAGGCGTGCAGCAAGGTCACCAATAAGCGGGCGCCACTGGCACCAATCGGGTGACCTAAGGCACAAGCGCCACCGTGGACGTTGACCTTGGCGTGGTCCAGTTTCATTTCCTGCATGGCCAACATAGTTACCATGGCGAAAGCTTCATTAATTTCCCACAGGTCGACCTCGTCTTTTTGCCAGCCGACCCGCTCCAGCAGCTTGTTCATCGCGCCAATCGGCGCCACGGTAAACTCGGCCGGCGCCTGCGAATGGGTCGCATGGCCGATAACGCGCGCCAGCGGCGTCAGGCCACGGGCCTTGGCATCACTTTCACGCATCAGCACCAGGGCTGCCGCACCATCGGAAATTGAGCTGGAATTGGCGGCGGTAATGGTGCCATCTTTAGCAAATGCCGGGCGCAGCGAAGGAATTTTCTCTGGCATGGCTTTACCTGGCTGCTCATCAATATTCACTGTGACATCGCCCTTGCGGGTGCTATAGGTCACGTCGATCACTTCATTGGCAAAGGCACCGTCTTCGATCGCGGCCTGCGCGCGGCGTAAAGATTCCAGCGCAAACGCGTCCATGTCTTCACGGCCTAATTTGTATTCATCTGCGGTACCCTGGGCATAACCGCCCATGGCCTTGCCTTCGTACGCATCTTCCAGGCCATCCAGCATCATATGATCATAGATGGCGTCGTGCCCCATGCGGAAACCTGAGCGCGCTTTTTTCAGTAAGTACGGTGCATTGGTCATACTCTCCATACCACCGGCGACCACAACATCGGCAGAACCCACGTGCAGCAGATCATGCGCAAACATGACAGCCTTGAGACCTGAGCCACAAACTTTATTGATGGTGGTTGCACCTGCACTTTTCGGCAGTCCGGCATAAAGGCTAGCCTGACGCGCCGGAGCCTGGCCAATACCCGCCGGCAAAACGTTGCCCATGATCACTTCACTGACATCGTCCGGGCTGAGGCCACTTTCAGCAACCGCTGCTTTGATTGCAGCCGCACCCAGATTGGGGGCATCCACTGCGCTTAAACTACCCTGAAAGCCACCCATAGGGGTGCGCTTTGCGGCAACAATAACTACTGCATCAGACATAAAATCTCCTTAATGAAAATAAACAGGTTAAGAACACCGCCTTGGTCACAAGCCAGGCCAAAACCTCGCGTTTATCTTCTTACCTTTACGTTAACGTCAACTTGATTTAAGCTTAACGCTCTATCAAGCCAGAATGCAAGTAAAATGAACGATATCACGACCTACAGCATCGGCGAACTGGCACGGGAATTTGACATTACCACCCGCAGCATTCGCTTCTATGAAGACCAGGGCCTGCTCGCTCCCACGCGGCAGGGTCAAACACGCCTGTACACCAACAAAGACCGGGTCCGGCTTAAACTCATACTACGCGGTAAGCGCTTAGGGTTCTCCCTGGCCGAGACCAAACGTTTGTTTGATCTCTATGACATGGAAAATAGTAGTGCTCGTCAGTTACTTACGGTTTTGGAGTTGATTGATGACAAGCGTGCATCGCTGCATCAGCAACTGGAAGATATTAAGGTTTTATTGGTCGAGCTCGGCAACCTGGAAGAACGGTGCCGGGACGAACTTAACGATTTGCAGCCATCCGGCGAAGCACAGCAATAAATGACGCAGGAGAAGTTATGATTAGCCAATTTAGCAGTTTAAATTTTGGTTTGGGCGAAACCGCCAACATGATTCGGGAAACGGTAAACGCCTTTGCGCGGGAAGAAATTGCGCCACGCGCAGCAGAAATCGACGAAAAAAATGAGTTCCCAGCGGATTTATGGCAAAAATTTGGCGAACTTGGCCTGCTGGGCATGACTGTGCCTGAAGAATATGGGGGGTCTGGTCTTGGCTACCTCGAACACGTGATCGCCATGGAAGAAATCAGTCGCGCGTCAGCGTCCGTGGGCTTGAGCTACGGCGCTCACTCTAACCTTTGTGTGAATCAGATTGCTCGCAATGGTAACGAAGCGCAAAAACAGAAATACCTGCCGAAGCTCTGCTCTGGCGAACACGTCGGTGCGCTGGCGATGAGCGAACCTAATGCTGGCTCTGATGTAGTCAGCATGAAGCTACGCGCGGACCTGCAGGGCGACCACTACATCCTTAACGGCAACAAAATGTGGATCACCAATGGTCCCGAGGCCGATGTGCTGGTGGTTTATGCGAAAACCAGCCCTGATAAGAACTCGCGCGGCATCACCGCCTTTATTATCGAACAAGATTACCCGGGCTTCCGCACCGCACAGAAACTCGACAAACTGGGCATGCGCGGATCCAATACCTGCGAACTCGTCTTTGAGGACTGCAAAGTTCCGGTAGAAAACGTTCTGGGCGAAGTCGACGGTGGCGTCGAAGTACTGATGAGCGGACTCGATTATGAGCGCGCAGTACTGGCTTCAGGTCCTTTAGGCATTATGCAGGCCTGTCTTGATGTGGTCGTTCCTTATTTACATGACCGCAAGCAATTCGGTCAAAGCATCGGTCAATTCCAGTTGGTACAGGGTAAAGTCGCCGACATGTACACCCGGACCAATGCAGCCCGTGCCTACGTTTATGCCGTCGCGCAAAGCTGTGACCGCGGCGAAACCACGCGTAAAGATGCGGCCGGTGCCATTTTGTATGCTGCGGAACTGGCAACCCAGTTGGCGCTTGATGCCATTCAACTCCTCGGTGGTAACGGCTATATTAATGAGTACCCGACCGGACGCCTGTTACGCGATGCCAAACTGTATGAAATCGGTGCCGGAACTTCGGAAATTCGTCGCATGCTGATCGGTCGCGAACTGTTCAGTGAATCAGCTTAAGCGAAAGGAGCGTAATTGTGACGGTTCTATCCAGCTCAGTGAACACTAAGGACGAAACCTTCCTGGCGAATGTGAAGTCCATGCAAGCGGTCGTCGACGATCTGTTTAAAAATGTCGAAAAAATTAAACAAGGTGGCGGCCCTAAGTATCAGGAACGCCACCTGTCGCGCGGTAAGTTACTGGCGCGGCAACGGATCGAAAAGCTGCTCGACAGCGGCTCGCCTTTCCTTGAGATTGGCCAGTTTGCCGCCTGGGAATGTTACGAAGACGAGGTCCCGGCAGCAGGCGTGGTCGCCGGAATCGGACAGGTTGAAGGCGTGCAATGCATGATCGTCGCCAATGATGCCACGGTAAAAGGCGGTACTTACTACCCATTGACCGTGAAGAAACATCTACGCGCGCAAGAGATTGCCGAACGCTGTCACCTGCCCTGCATCTATCTGGTCGACTCCGGTGGTGCATTCCTGCCGCGGCAGGATGAAGTGTTCCCTGACCGCGATCATTTTGGCCGGATCTTTTTTAATCAGGCCACTATGTCCGCCAAAGGTATTCCGCAAATCGCAGTGGTGATGGGTCTTTGTACCGCAGGTGGTGCTTATGTGCCGGCCATGGCCGACGAAAGCATCATCGTCAAAGAACAAGGCACCATCTTCCTGGCAGGCCCGCCGCTGGTGAAAGCGGCGACCGGTGAAGAAGTCAGTGCCGAGGAACTGGGCGGCGCCGATGTGCATACCCGTATTTCCGGTGTTGCTGATCACTTTGCCATGAACGATGAACATGCCCTTGCTCTGGCTCGTCGGTCTGTCGCGCGGCTCAATTATCAGGCGGCAACGCCAAACACCCCGACACCCGTCAAGCCACCGCGCTATGACAGCAAAGAACTGTACGGCATTGTCGGCACCGACTTACGCAAGCCCTATGATGTGCATGAGGTCATCGCCCGCATCGTGGATGACTCCGACTTTGATGAATTTAAACAAAACTACGGCAACACCCTGGTAACCGGCTTTGCCCGTATCCACGGCTACCCTGTCGGTATTGTTGCTAACAATGGTATTTTGTTCTCCGAGTCGGCGCAAAAAGGCGCGCACTTTATTGAGCTGTGTGCACAACGCAAAATCCCGCTGGTATTTTTACAGAACATTACCGGATTCATGGTCGGTAAAAAGTACGAGGCCGAAGGCATCGCCAAGCACGGCGCCAAGATGGTGACAGCGGTTAGTTGCGCCCAGGTGCCTAAGTTTACCGTCCTCATTGGCGGCAGTTATGGTGCCGGTAATTACGGCATGTGCGGTCGCGCTTATGATCCGACGCTGATGTTCATGTGGCCAAATGCGCGCATTTCAGTGATGGGTGGCGAACAAGCTGCTGGCGTTATGGCTCAGGTCACCAAAGACAACCTGGCCCGTAAAGGTGAAACCATGTCGGCTGAGGAAGAGCAGAAGCTCAAACAGCCGATCATCGAGAAGTATGAGCAACAAGGCCACCCTTACTACGCATCGGCACGACTGTGGGACGATGGCATTATTGACCCGGCCCAGACCCGCACCGTATTAGGCCTGAGCCTTGCTGCTGCCAACAATGCCCCGATTGCCGACACTAAGTTCGGCGTGTTCCGGATGTAACAGGAGTTGCCATGAGTTATCGCTATATTACGCTCAACGTCGCTGATCAGGTTGCGACCTTGACGCTAAATCGTCCTGAGGTACATAACGCCTTTGACGATGTCATGATCGGCGAGCTACTGGACGCCTTTGACACCATCGAGCAGCATCAGGATTGCCGCATGGTTGTGCTTGCCTCAACGGGCCGCAATTTTTCTGCCGGTGCCGATTTGGGCTGGATGCGCTCCATGGCGGACAAAAATTACGATGAAAATATTGCCGATGCCAAACAACTGGCACAGTTAATGGAACGCCTGGATCAACTGAGTAAACCAACGCTTGCTCTGGTGCAAGGCGCAGCCTTTGGCGGCGCTGTTGGCCTGGCCGCATGCTGTGACATTGTGCTGGCGGAAGAACGCACCAGTTTTTGCCTGAGCGAAGTCAAAATTGGCTTGATTCCGGCGGTCATTAGTCCCTACGTGATGCGCGCCATCGGAACTCGTCAGGCCCGCCGCTACATGCTTACAGCAGAGCGTTTTGCGGCACCGGAAGCATTACAAATGGGCTTGGTCCACGAAATCGTCAGCGATTTTGACTCTGCCCTCGAACGCTATCGCGATACACTACTGAGCAACAGCCCGGCGGCGGTCACAGCAGCCAAGCAGCTCATCGCCGATCTCGACCAACAGCCTATCGATGCTCCCCATCAGCGCCTCACTATTGAGCGTATTGCTGAAATACGTGTTTCAAGTGAAGGCCAGGAAGGATTATCCGCGTTTTTAGAAAAGCGCAGCCCTAATTGGAAAAAGGATTCGCAATGATCAACAAGTTGCTAATTGCTAACCGCGGCGAAATTGCCTGTCGCATCATGCGTACGGCGCGTGAACTCGGTGTTGCTACTGTCGCCGTCTACTCGCAAGCCGACCGGCACGCGCAACACGTGCTGATGGCCGATGAAAGTGTCTTTATTGGCCCCGCACCAAGTGCCGAGAGCTATCTGGTCATTGACAAAATTATTGCCGCAGCAAAACAAACCGGGGCCGATGCCATTCACCCGGGCTATGGCTTTTTGTCTGAAAATGAAGGTTTTGCCGATGCCTGTGCGGATGCCGGTATCATCTTTGTCGGACCGCCCACCAGTGCGATTGCCGCGATGGGCTCAAAAAGTGCGGCCAAGTCGATCATGAGTGAAGCTGAAGTGCCACTGGTGCCTGGCTATCATGGCAACGAACAGAGTCTGCAAAAGCTTGCTGAAGAAGCCGATAAAATCGGCTATCCGGTGCTGTTGAAAGCAGCTTACGGTGGTGGTGGTAAAGGCATGCGGGTGGTCGAAAAGGCCAGCGAGTTTAAAGCCGCATTTGACTCAGCCAAACGTGAAGCACAGGCTTCCTTTGGTAACGACAAAATGCTGGTTGAAAAATTCATCACTCAGCCGCGCCATGTCGAAATTCAGGTCTTCTGCGATCAACACGGCAATGCAGTCTATTTAGCTGAGCGTGACTGTTCGGTGCAACGTCGCCATCAGAAAGTCATTGAAGAAGCTCCTGCTCCGGCACTAAGTGAGCGCACCCGCGAAGCCATGGGCGAAGCCGCGATACGCGCCGCTCAGGCCATTGATTACGTTGGCGCCGGTACCGTCGAGTTCCTGCTCGATATCGATAATAGCTTCTACTTCATGGAAATGAACACACGCCTGCAAGTTGAGCACCCCGTCACGGAAATGGTGACCGGCCAGGACTTAGTCGCGTGGCAATTGTTAGTCGCAAGTGGTGATACCCTGCCACTGAGTCAGGATCAGCTACAGCTGTCAGGACATGCCTTTGAGGCGCGGATTTATGCCGAAGATCCCGCCAACGATTTTCTCCCTAGCACCGGAATACTGCACCATTTGCGTACGCCGGAAACTTCCGCAGTGGTGCGCATCGACAGTGGCGTTATCGAAGGCGACGAAGTGAGCGCCTATTACGATCCTATGATCGCCAAGCTGGTGGTCTGGGGTGAAAACCGTACCATTGCCCTGCGCCGCTTAATTCGTGCGCTTGATGATTATCGTATTGCCGGCGTTCGCACTAACATCGATTTCTTGCGCAGTATTGCCCGGCATCCGGATTTTCAACGCGCGGAATTGACCACGCGCTTTATCGAGCATCATCATGATGCCCTCTTTAGCAGCACCGCCGATCGCGCTATCGAAGACTACGCGGTGCTCGCCGCGCTTGCCGAAAACCTGTATGAACAGCAACAGGCATCAGCTTCGGTCTGGCAGCAGCTGCGCGGCTTCCGCGTCAATCAGAACGATCAGTTCGGGCTCGAGTTAAAACATGACGACACGGAACTGGCTGTACAGCTTCGTCAACGCGATGGCGATTGGTACAGCAATTTCGACGACAGTGCCTGGCAAGCAAAACTGGTCGGCGACCGTTTGCAAGTAACCCGCGACGGCCATCAGTTCTTCGTCTATGTTATGCCAACGGCACATGATATTACGGTATTCTCTGCCGAACGAAGTGTACGTTTCGCCCGCCACTTGGTGGCCGATACGCTCATCCAGGAAGCTGGCGAAGGCTCAATGACGGCACCGATGAACGGCACTATTGTTGAGGTGCTGGTGAAACCCGGCGACCGCGTAGAAGCCGATCAACCCTTGCTGATTATGGAAGCTATGAAAATGGAATACACCATTCGTGCGGCCTACGCAGGGGAAGTCGAACAGGTCTTTTTCGCCGCCGGTGATCTGGTGAGCGACGGCGCTGAACTGTTGAGCATTGCCGCAGCTGAGGAGTAACTATGAGTGACAGACAGATAAAACTGGTCGAAGTCGGTCCCCGCGACGGCTTACAGAATGAGCAGGCAATTCCTGTCAGTGCCAAAATTCAACTGGTCAATGATCTCACCGCTGCCGGCGTGAGTTACATCGAGACGGGCTCCTTTGTCAGCCCTAAGTGGGTGCCGCAGATGGCCGATAGCGGTGATGTTTTCGCCGCTATCGAGCGCAAAAAAGGCGTCACCTACGCAGCCTTAACACCGAATCTGAAAGGCTTTGAAGCCGCGCGTGCAGCGGCCGCGGATGAAGTTGCTATTTTTGGCGCTGCATCAGAAAGCTTCAGCCAGAAAAACATCAACTGCTCCATTGCTGAGAGCCTGGCTCGCTTTGAGCCGGTGCTGGAAGCGGCCAAAGCGGCCAACCTGAAGGTGCGTGGCTATGTCAGCTGCGTACTCGGTTGCCCGTATGAAGGCGACATTGCCCCTGAACAGGTCGCCTGGGTGGCGGAAAAGCTTTTCGCTATGGGCTGCTACGAAGTGTCACTTGGCGACACCATTGGCGTCGGTACACCGCTTAAAGCACAACGAATGCTGGCGACGGTGGCTGAGAAAGTACCGATGCAGCACCTCGCCTTACACTTTCATAATACCTACGGACAGGCCCTTGCCAATATCGCCAGTTGCTTACCGCTGGGCGTCCGTACTCTTGATAGCGCAGTCGCCGGGTTAGGCGGTTGTCCCTACGCCAAAGGCGCCAGTGGCAATGTTGCCAGTGAAGATGTCGTCTACATGCTGGAAGGCATGGGCTATGAAACTGGCATTCACCTGCCGCACCTGATCAGCGCCGGACAACGCATCTGCGCGAGCTTAGGTCAGCAGCCGCGCTCACAGGTTGCCCTGGCTGAAATAGCAAAACAATCGAACCACTAATTTAAAGGGAGCCCGAAAATGAATAACAAAATGATGTGGCAACCCTCCGCCGACCGTGTTGCAGACGCACGCATGACGGATTTCCTGCAACATGTGAACAGCAAATTTGGCCTGGCCCTTAGCGACTACCATGAACTGCATAGCTGGTCGGTCGCACAAAGCGCCGACTTCTGGCGCTACCTTTGGGACTACCTGGAGGTTATCGGCGAACCGGGCAGCATGACCGTCAAAGATCCTGAGCAAATGCCAGGCGCCAGCTGGTTTCCGCAAGCACAGCTTAATTTTGCCGAGAACCTGTTGCGTTACAAAGATAGCCGCGATGCCTTGGTTTTCCGGGGCGAAGACGGCAGTCGCCAGGCCATCAGCTATAACGAATTGCACCGCCAGGTTGCAGCCGTTGCCCATCAACTGCGACAACAGGGGGTGGGCAAAGGCGATCGGGTCGCGGCGATGATGCCCAATTGCATCGAAACGATCGTTGCTATGCTGGCCACCACCAGCCTTGGCGCTATCTGGTCATCCTGCTCTCCGGACTTCGGTGTGCAAGGTGTGCTGGACCGCTTTGGTCAGATCGAGCCGAAGGTTTTCCTTTCCGTTGATGGTTATTTTTATAATGGCAAATGCCTTGATATCAGCAGCAAAACCGAAGCTATACGGGCCCAGCTGACCAGTGTCGAGGTGTTCGTGCTGGTGAAGTTTGCTGATGTTGAGCAGGCCAGCCAGCAAGATAACCTGTGGTGGCACGATTGGGTCGACCGCAGCGCGCCCACCGCGCCTCTGCAGTTCACCCCAACCGCGTTCAACGACCCGCTTTATATTATGTTCAGCTCAGGCACCACAGGTGTACCCAAATGCATCGTCCACGGTGCCGGCGGCACCCTGCTGCAGCATTTGAAAGAACAAGCGCTACATACCAATTTAAGTTCTGACGACGTGTTCTTTTATTTTACAACCTGCGGTTGGATGATGTGGAACTGGCTGGTGTCAGGACTCGCGCAAGGCGCAACACTGGTATTATTTGACGGCTCGCCGTTTGCACCTGCGCCTGAAATTCTGTGGGATATCGCTGAACAGGAAAAAATCAGCGTATTTGGTACCAGTGCAAAATACCTCTCAGCCCTTGAAAAAGCAGAGTGCAAGCCTGGCCAAAGTCACGATTTGAGTGCCCTGCGCACTATTTTGACCACAGGTTCGGTACTGGCACCTGAAAGCTTTGATTATGTTTATCGTGATATCAAAGCTGATCTCTGTTTGTCCTCCATATCCGGCGGCACCGACATCGTCTCATGTTTCGCGCTGGGCTGTCCGACGCTGCCAGTCTATCGTGGCGAATTACAGTGCCGGGGGCTCGGGCTGGACGTGCAGGTTTTCAATGATAAGGGGCAACCGGTCCAGGGTGAAAAAGGCGAGCTGGTTTGCCGTAACAGCTTCCCATGCATGCCTATCGGCTTCTGGAACGATGACGACGGTCAACGCTACTTTAATGCCTACTTCGCACGCTTTGATAATATCTGGGCGCATGGAGACTACGCCGAACTCACTGAACACGATGGTGTCATTATTTACGGCCGTTCTGATGCAGTACTGAATCCAGGTGGCGTGCGCATCGGTACTGCAGAAATTTATCGACAGGTAGAGAAAGTGGATGCGGTGCTTGAGAGCATCGCCGTCGGCCAGCAGTGGCAGGACGATGAGCGGGTCGTGTTATTCGTGCGACTGCGCGATGGCGTAACACTTGATGCCGAGCTGGAACAAGAGATCCGTCGCACCATCCGTGCCAATGCCACTCCGCGTCACGTGCCGGCGGTCATTGCGCAAGTGCAAGATATTCCGCGCACCATTAGTGGCAAAATCGTAGAACTTGCTGTGCGTCAGGTCATTCATGGCGAGGAAGTCAAAAATACCGACGCTCTGGCAAATCCTGAAGCCTTAATTGAGTTCGCTAACCGTAGTGAGCTTAACGCATGATTCGTGGACGATGGCTGCTGCTGCGCAAACTGCTGCTGATCGCCGTAACAGGCATCGTCCTCACAATCCTGGCCGCGCAAGTGGTATTGCATTCAGAGAACAAGGCCATTGCTGCCCGCTTAAGCGAAGATACCCGGCAACTGGAAGAACAGTTCCGCCAGGTCTTGCTTACCTATGCGTTTGCCACTGAGTGGACTGCGCGTAGCCTCGCCCGGGAACCAGAGCAGCAGTTGCAGACATTAGCGGATGAAGCGAATGCGCTGTTTCTTTACTATCCATCGTTACAGCGCATTCTGGTGCTCAATCATCGCTTTGAGCCGGTCTTTTCCCGGGCTGCCAAAGGTCAGCCGGTGCTGGGCGCTACCGAATTTAGTGACACGCCAATCGCCAGTAAACTTGCGCAGCAGCCGCTGCGGCCACATGCGCAAAGCGCTCTGGCAGGTTCGCTAGCTGAGGCACCTGAAGATATCGTGTTAGCAGCCGGTTACAGCAATACTGATGAGGCCAACTTTTTAACCTTAGTGGTTGATATTCACCGGCTATTCGATGATCTGGTTCGCAGTGAAATTACCGAGGGCTACCAGGTTGAAATCAGCATGGATAGCCAAGCCATCTATCGTTTTGCCGGGACCGATGAATTACGCGCGGAATGGGCCGTTGAACGCCCGCTCAAATTTGCCTCGAACGAATGGCAACTGCACCTTTGGCCCACGCGCGAGCGCCTTGACGCCATGTATTCAGCCAGTGTGTTGCTGGTGCTGTTTGGTGGCGTTCTGCTCAGCCTTGGCGGACTTTTTCTGGGCTGGCGTTCCCATCTGCTGCAGCAGCGACTGCATGCCCGTCAGCAACTGGTGAAACATGCCACGCAGCAATTAAGACATATGCATGACACCGAGGACCGCCTGCTGTTTTTATCGGATCATGATGCCTTAACCGAATTACCCAATCGTAACGGCCTGCTGCGTTATCTGGAACAGCAGCTGGCTGAGGCGCAACAACAGTCATCGCCACTTGCCGTCATGGTGATCAGTATTGATTCATTTCGCGAATTAAATCACGCTCTTGGACACCTCATCGGCGACGAAATCATCAAGCGAATCGCGTTACGTATTCAAAAAGCACTCCCGGTTGGGGCTTTTATTGCCCGTACCAGCACGGAAAGCTTTGTGGTCGTTACCAGCAGCGCCGATGACAACACCAATCTGGCGCTCGCTGAGTCGATCCGGCACTCTGTTACGCCACAGCTTTTTATCGAACAACATGAGATTTACTGTTCGGCCTCGATCGGTATCGCCTATGCCAGTGACGCCGACTATGAGACCGACAGCATCCTCTACAATGCCGACAGCGCACTCTACAGTGCACGTCAGCAAGGTTATTTTGGTATCGAGTTCTATCACAGTGAACAGCAGCTCGAACTGAAACAACGGCGGCAGCGGCTGCAAGCGCTACGCCTTGCCTTAGAGTCTGAGCAACTGGAACTGTATTACCAGCCGGTGGTGCAACTGCGACAGTCCAGCATTGTTGGCGTTGAAGTCTTATTGCGCTGGCGTACCCCCAACGGTGAGCTGATCGAACCCCGTGCCTTTCTTGAGCTTATGGAACAAACAGGGCTGATTTTTTCAATTACTGACTTTATTTTCAAAACCGCCTGTCAGCAATTGGCACTCTGGCAAAAAGAGCAACAGCGCAGTTTAACGATAAGTATTAATCTATCCTTACGGCAACTGACCATGCCAGAGTTACCTGAACTGGTGACCCACTACCGTAAACGTGCACAGCTAAGCGCTGAAAGCATCCAGCTGGAATTCGATGAGTCGGTTTATCTGCAACTCTGCCGCAGCCACAAAGTGACCGTGGAACAGCTAAAGCAACTCGGAATGCGCGTATGTGTTAACGTTACAGGTGTCAGTAATTCATTACTTGAAGCCATTCGTTACTGCCCTCCCCACGTGTTAAAAATTGCGCCGGAGCTCATTGCAGAGATGCCTAACCAGGCAGTACCGACTGAATTGGTTGAAAGTATTATCCGACTTGCTCACAATCTTCGTTTGCAAGTCATCGCGGTGGCCGTCGAAGAACAGCAGCAGGTAGATTTCCTCTTGCAACGAAATTGCGTGCTCGCCCAAGGTCATTATTTAGCCCCGGCATTGCCGGTAGACAAGTTAACGGCTCTGTTGCAACAGCCCTTTACCGTGCAGCAGCAACGCCCATCAGTGTTATAACAGGAGTCCATTATGCAACGCGAAAGTATGGAATTTGATGTCGTGATTGTCGGCGCGGGTCCAGCAGGCCTGGCCACCGCATGCCGACTGGCACAGTTAGCCCAGGAACAAGACCAGGAACTTATGATCTGTGTCGTTGAGAAAGGTTCAGAGGTCGGTGCCCATATCCTTTCCGGTGCCGTGTTCGAGACTCGCGCTCTGGATGAATTATTCCCTGACTGGAAAACCCTCGGCGCGCCACTAAACACAGCCGTAAAAGACGATCAGATCTTTTACTTTAAGAATGCTGAGTCGGCGACCCGCCTGCCCAACTTCATGGTTCCCAAAACCTTTCACAATAAAGGCAACTATATTACCAGTATCGGTAACTTAAGCCGTTGGCTGGCCGAGCAGGCCGAGGGCATGGGTGTTGAGATTTTCCCTGGCTTCCCGGCGGCCGATGTCATCATTGAAGATGGTAAAGTGGCCGGTGTTATCACCGGGGACATGGGCATCGACGCGCAAGGTGAGAAAAAAGATGGCTATGAGCCAGGTATGGAGCTGCGCGCTAAGTACACCGTCTTTGCCGAAGGCTGTCGCGGGCATTTGGGCAAACGCTTACAAGCCGAGTTTAACCTTGCCGAAGACGCCTCGCCGCAGCATTACGCGATCGGTTTCAAAGAGATCTGGGATGTTCCTGCAGAGCAGCACGATGAAGGCATGGTGGTACACAGTACTGGCTGGCCGCTCAGCAAAGATGCCACCGGCGGTGGCTACCTGTATCACGCCGAAGACGGCCAGGTGTACGTGGGGCTGATTGTGGACTTGAATTACGCCAACCCTTACCTGAATCCGTTTCAGGAGTTCCAGCGCTTTAAAACCCATCCGGAAATCGCCAAAGTACTTAGCAAAGGTAAACGCGTGACCTATGGGGCACGGGCAATCACCAAAGGTGGCTTCTATTCACTACCGAAAATGACCATGCCTGGCGGCGTCTTAGTCGGCTGTAATGCCGGCACGCTGAATTTTGCCAAAATCAAAGGCAACCACACCGCAATGAAATCCGGTATGTTAGCCGCTGAGTCCCTGTTTGAAGCACTGTCTGCCGGGGAATCGCAGACCGAACTGACGCAGTTCACCGAACATTTCAAAGCATCCTGGCTCTATGAGGAACTGTACCGGTCGCGGAACTTTGGCCCTGCGGTACATAAATTCGGGACCTGGTTGGGCGGCGCTTATAACACCCTTGACCAGAACTGGTTCGGCGGTAAATTACCGTTCACCATCAAAGACGAAACGGCAGATTATAAATGCACCGGAAAGGCTGTCAGTTACGAGCCTATTGATTATCCCAAGCCTGATAACAAATTAACGTTTGACCGGTTATCGTCGGTGTATTTATCTAATACCAACCATGCCGAAGATCAGCCCTGTCATTTGAAATTAGAAGACGCTGATATTCCTCTTGACGTGAATCTCCCCGAATACGCTGAACCCGCTCAACGCTATTGTCCGGCAGGCGTTTATGAAGTGGTTGAGGAAGAAGGTAAGGCCGTATTTAAAATAAACGCTCAGAACTGTATTCACTGTAAAACTTGCGATATTAAAGATCCGAGCCAAAATATAACTTGGGTAACGCCAGAAGGGACAGGAGGTCCTAATTACCCAAATATGTAAGCTATTGCAGACGGCAAATTAAGATTGCCGTCTGCTATTATTTTCGATTTAATAAACCTTCTTCAATAAATAACTGGAAAACATCATGAGTGACTTTTTAGATATTCTGACACACGGACGTCGTCTGAAAGCTGCTGTAAAGGAATTATCTATCGCTGAATTAGAATCTGTAGAAAAAAAATTGGCTAAAGTCATTGAGGATCGCCGTGAAGAGGAAGCGGAGCTAAAGCAACAAGAAGCTGAAAAGCAACGTAAAATACAGGAATTACGCAAAGCCATGGACGATGCCGGTATAGGTCTCAATGATCTGGTTGATGGCCCTTTACCAAGCGCAAAGAAAAAACAAAAACGTGCGCCCAAGCCACCGAAATATGCCATTATCGGTGCCAACGGCGAACGGGTCACCTGGACCGGCCAGGGCCGTATGCCAAATGCGCTGAAAGATGCTTTAGCCCAAGGTGATAATTTAGATAAGTACTTAATTAAATAACCGCAATAGCCATTATTGGTATTAAAAAAGCCTCAGCGTTTGCTGGGGCTTTATTCTTATGCGTTCGCTTGTATCCCCGCCACCTGAAAACTTAATAGTTTGAAAAATAGCCTCATCTTTCCTACGCTTTTAAAGCTGGTTCATATTTATTTAACTCTGCGTGGATAACAAGGAGGACTATCTATGAATACCTTTAAGTGGGCAACAATTGCCTCAAGTTTATTACTTACAGCACCTGCATTGAGCCAAAGCCCTTATCTGCAACCTGACGATACCTGGATTCAAATTAGTGGTACCGTGCAATCTGTTTCAGCGGATAGCTTTGTACTCGATTATGGTGATGGCACTGTCACTGTAGAAATGGATGATGGTGACCGCGATGCCGATGCCTACAAACTGTTACCCGATGATAACGTCACTGTCTCAGGTCTCATTGATGACGACTTCTTCGAAACCACAACCATCGAAGCAAGTAGCGTTTATGTCGAATCCATCGGCACTTACTTTTATGCAAGTAGCATCGATGAAGAAGAGCGAGTCTATACCTTCACGGTACCATTAGTTATTTCTGAAACAACTCTGCGCGGCACAGTCGCAGAGGTTGATGCCATGGCCGGCGAATTCCAGCTCAACACTGGCCAGCGCATGGTGACCGTAGAAGTCGACGAGATGGCCTACAATCCTATTGATGACGAAGGTTATCAGCAGGTCGGACTGAACGATGTGGTCAGCGTCACCGGTCACATCGACACTGATCTCTTTGAAGGTAGAGTCTTTGAAGCCGATTACGTAACGACGTTAATTGATAATTAATAGTGGTTCTCTGGTAACTGCTATAAATAGCAAAAAGGCGCCTGCAGGCGCCTTTTTTATTGCAGCGGGGTACGGTACTGCCGTTATTGAATTTCAACCCGTATTTCACCGATACCAACATCAATATTCACACGGGCATCCCCTTGCCCGCGAGCTTTTCCTGACGCGCTGATAAAGTGGCGCTCGTTCGAAGTGCTGTCGCCGCCGGCGATCTTAACTTCACCGATACCTACGTCTGTTTTAACATCCGCGATCGCGCCAACCAAAACCAGATCAACTTCGCCCACACCCAAATCAAGGTTCATATCTGCAGCATCGAGCGTGCCACTTATTTCCCCGACGCCAAGATCCAGTTCGACCGAGGCGATCTGTGGTAAGCGGATGACCCAGTCGATTTTGATATTTTCCTGTTCAGGCACCCGTAAATCGAGCCTCGTGCCTTTTTGTTCGGCGACCAACTCCGCCCGCTCCAGCTCCGCTTCACCAAAAAACTTACCGTCGGTTTCTTCAATAGTGAGTTCCACTTCTAAATCTGAACCGCTACTACGTTCAAACTTTACGGTACCCACACCGAACTCAATACTGAGTTCCGTCGCGTCAGAAACACTGTAAGAAGCTTCAATTTTCTTTTCATGTGCATTCGCTACACTCGCCAGTGGTAAACTTAATGCCGTTACTGAGGCAATTAAAAATAAAGCTGAAAACCAAACCGTTTGTTGACGTGTCATGTTAAATCTCCCACATTTCTTAGTTAATTATTAATCGGTCGTTCAAGTCGTCTATTGAAACTATGAAGATGTATATGCAGATAACGTGCCAAAACTAGGTTTTTGTTATTTATTAGCAACTTACAAACAACAGCGGCCACCGCAAGCAATTCTAAGTTCGCCAATTCCGCAATTTTATGTTGAAATTCGCCAATCAGACCAAGCAAGCAGAGCCATGACCTACTCACTCGAACCCATCGGCGAGATTCGCTCGCCCTACACGGAAAAGTTTGCGGTGCCCCGTCAGCCAGGCCTGGTTACTGCGGCCACCGCGACCATCGTGCTTAACGGTGACTACGCAGTGCCGGAAACCACCCGCGGGCTCGACGGTTTTAGTCATATCTGGGTGTTATTCCTGTTCCACCAGAACCTCGCTCAAGGCTGGCAACCGCTGGTGCGCCCGCCGCGACTTGGTGGCAATCAGAAGATCGGCGTGTTTGCCACGCGCTCGACCTTCCGACCCAATGGCATCGGCATGTCGGTGGTCAAGCTGCTCGGCATTGAACAACAGCATCAGCAGACACTCTTGCATGTTGAAGGCGGTGATTGGGTGCAGGGAACACCGGTTATCGACATCAAACCTTACGTGCCCTACGCCGATGCCTTACCTGAGGCGCAAGCAGGCTTTGCGCAACATGCACCTGCTGCGGCGATGAATGTCCGGTTTTCCAGCGCAGCAAAGTGCAGTATCGAACAGCTTGCCGACAGCTATCCACAGCTCGAGCAACTGATCACCCAGGTGCTACAACAAGATCCGCGACCCGCTTACCACCAGCAAAAAGCAACAGATAAGGTCTACGGTGTCCGTCTGTATGATCTCAATGTGCAGTGGCAGGTCGAAAATAACGAAAATCACGTGATAAACATCAGTAAAGCCTTTTGACTAGGTGCTGCTGCTGATAGAATTTCACTCTATCTATTCATTCGCACAAGGACTATCGGGAATCATGCGTACCAGTCATTATTTATTAGGTACTTTGAAAGAAACGCCCGCTGATGCAGAAGTCATCAGCCATCAACTCATGCTGCGCGCGGGTATGATCCGGAAAGTTGCGGCGGGATTGTATACCTGGACGCCAACCGGATTGCGGGTGTTACGCAAAGTCGAAGCTGTGGTTCGGGAAGAAATGGAAAATGCGGGTGCCTTAGAAGTCCTGATGCCAATGGTGCAGCCGGCAGATTTATGGGAAGAGTCAGGGCGCTGGGAAGACTATGGCCCGGAGCTACTGCGTTTGCATGACCGTAACCAACGTGATTTCGTGCTTGGTCCGACCCATGAAGAAGTTATCTCAGAATTAGTCCGTAAAGAAATTAACAGCTACAAGCAGTTGCCGCTGAACTTGTTCCAAATCCAGACGAAGTTCCGCGATGAGATCCGCCCGCGCTTTGGTGTCATGCGTGCGCGCGAGTTTATTATGAAAGATGCCTACTCTTTCCACCTGGATCAGGCCAGCTTGCAAGAAACCTATGACGCTATGCATAAAGCCTACTGTCGTATTTTTGAACGCCTCGGATTAGACTTCCGTCCGGTGATTGCCGACACCGGTTCTATTGGTGGTAGCTCCTCCCACGAATTCCACGTTCTGGCTGAGTCTGGCGAAGATGACATTGCTTTCTCTGACAGCTCTGATTACGCCGCAAACGTTGAGTTAGCCGAAGCTGTTGCACCGGCGCAAGAACGCCCTGCTGGACAAGCTGAGATGGAAAAAATCGCCACACCTAACGCTAAAACCATCGATGCTTTAACCGAGCAATTCAAACTGCCGGTTACCCAAACTGTAAAAACCCTGATTGTGCATGGCGGTGAAGAAGGCCAGCTGGTGGCTCTGATGATCCGCGGTGACCACAATCTGAACGAAATTAAAGCGGCGAAATTGCCACAAGTTGCAAGTCCTTTAGTTTTCGCAAGCGAAGAAGAAATTCGCGCAGCAATAGGCGCAGGGCCAGGCTCTTTAGGTCCTGTGGATCTGCCACTGGAGCTGGTTATTGATCGCAGCGTTTCGGTCATGGCAGATTTTGCCGCAGGCGCCAACGAAGATGGCTATCATTTCTTCGGTATCAACTGGGAGCGTGACGTCGCATTGCCAGCAGTCGCTGATTTACGGAACGTGGTAGAAGGCGATCCAAGCCCGTGTGGTCAGGGTACCCTGCAAATTAAGCGGGGAATTGAAGTCGGCCATATTTTCCAATTGGGCACCAAGTATTCAGAAGCGATGAAAGTGGGTGTGCTGACCGACACCGGTAAACACGAGATGTTAACCATGGGCTGCTATGGTATTGGCGTTTCCCGTATTGTCGCCTCTGCTATCGAGCAGAACCACGACAAATTTGGCATCACCTGGCCTGACGCCTTAGCGCCTTTCCAGGTCGCTATCGTGCCAATGAATATGCACAAATCCGTGCGCGTACAAGAGACAGCAGAGCAACTCTATGCTGAGCTGAAAACCGCCGGAATCGACGTGTTATTTGATGATCGCAAAGAGCGTCCGGGCGTCATGTTTGCCGACATGGAATTGATCGGAATACCGCATCAAATCGTGATTGGCGAGCGCAATCTTGACGAGCAAGCTGTCGAATACAAAAACCGCCGTAGCGGCGAGAAAACGAAAGTCGCTATTGCCGAAGCTTTGCAGACCCTCCAAAAGGCTTTGCACGACTAATCGCTGTCATATCAACATAAAACATCCGAGCAAAATTGAAGCGCCCCCCAGCGTTGGACATTCCAGCGACTGGGGCTGACCTCTCCCACAAACCTACAACTCTAACTTATTCAATAAAGGTTCCTCTTTACATTCCACTTCTAGTTTAGTTCTAAAACAACTCCTAAAATTTGTCAGAAAATCCCGAGTAATACTCGAGTCCTTAGCATGCATTTTTACAAATATATCCGACTTAGGAATTCGCTTTGTGATTGGTTCTACAAGGATACGTTGTTGAAATGGAGTAGTTTTTATAGCAGAAACCGAATAGCCGTTGACTGATATTTTTGATATATAAGCACTTCTATAGTCAAAGAGCTTTGGGTGACGTCCTTCATATATTTGAATTGAATCACCATTTCTTAGAGTTATAGTGTACATAGTAAAATCTACCTCCGCTCGTGCGGAGTATGAATCACCGTCTTTAATACCAAAGCACAAATTAGCCAAGAATACATTGCAATATGTATATTCCTTTGACGAAGCCGGTTTAATTCCAATAATACTAAATGAGAAAAGAAACAAAATAAAAACTAACCGATTCATAATTTAGCTTCCTCTAAGAGAGTCATTGCTGTCTGTGGTAGTTCACTTTACTTTTTATAATATTCTGAATATTACGACTATCTGGAGTCCCAGATTTGTTTCCCATAATATTATTTTGGTGACCAGGAAGAGGCGTCCCACCTATATATTTGTCATCAAGACCCATTAAATGACCAGCTTCATGCGCCGTGGTTCCATCTGAGATATTATGACCGTCGGTTCTCCATTCGCCTTTATTTGAGCCATCCACAAATGAATTTCCATCTGAATAAACATCTGATGTAGGCCCATCGGTCAATGTAATGTTATTCGTTGGACCAACTGAGCTAGGTTCTGTCACCTCAACTGACACCTGAGTATCTTTACCATCAATCTCATAACTACCTGACCAAGTGTCAGAAATCGCTTTGCTGATTTTAGAAATATTAGCGGCGGTTGCACCATCGCCACTAAATTCTACGGGTATTTCAATCCGAATATCGCCATTTTTGGTAGTGGTAATGATTGCTTCATTTCCAGTTGGGTCTGCCTTATTAACCGGGTCATTCCCGACATAAGCATACCAGTTCATGCCATCTTTGTAGCCGATGGGGTCGGTTTGCATAAACCGGCCCAGCCGTGGATGGTAAACCCGTGCTTTGTAGTAGTACAGCTCGGTGCCGGGAATGAGGATCTGCCCGGTAAAACGAAAGCGTGCGTCGCTGCTGTGCTTCGGGTTGCCGTAGGCATCGTACTGATGCGCTTGCAGCAGGGCACCGGAGCTTGTCATTTCGGCGATGATGCTGCCGCGCTCATCGGCCAGCAGATAACGGCGGGCGTTTACGCCAGCACCTTCATAACGAATGACCGGGTCATCGTTACCAAGGCCATGAATAAAGCGCCGCAACAGCGTGCCTGAGCTGCTGTACTCCGCCACCAGTTCATCACCGTCGTACAGATAATCAATGACTTCGCCGTTGTGTACCGTGCGCGTTAAGCGACCGGTAGCATCGTAGCTAAGGGTGACCGTATCGTCAGGACCGCTCGCTGCAACTGACTGCCCGGATTATAGCTGTAACTGCTGTAGTTGAATCCCTGATGGTCGAAATCAAGCACGCGGCCCATGTCGTCGTAGCTGACCTTCCTTCGACCTATCTCTTCACAAGAGTCTTGCGTTTATTATCTGAATTCAGGATACAACAAAATAATCGTCCTTTGGTCAAGATAATTTACTTGGAGGAACCCAATGAAAATAAACTTCGCACTGTGGTTCAACAACCGATCTTTCTATTTCCTTTAAAAGTAGGCCGATACTTGAAAAATCTTCAAGATCGAGAAAATCATCACCATACCAAAACCAATATTCCAGATTCATTGAAGCTAGCTTTGTCACTAGCCCATAAAGTTCAGTTTCTTGAAATTCGTGGTTCCCATTGAGTTGCTTTTGAGCCTCACAGCACAATGTATCGACATTCTTACCTTTATAAAAAATGTTCCATACTTGGCTTCCCTTAGCGATTTGTTTTTTAGCCTTAGAAAAAACGTCCTGTTCTATCTTGTTAAAAACAACTCCATGCATTTCAGAAGGACATTCGTCACTTTTCACCATGCAGAACTGGGTCACTGGTTTCCTCCTTTGTCTTGTCTATTCGCTCGCAATCTCATTTCTCCACTCTTCAATGCTTCATCAGCCTTGTCTAAATCGGCTCCAGATGTGACTGATATTTCACGAGTTGTGTTTTGATTGTGAACTTTTGGCGAATGCGTATGTGGTGTTGTATCTACTTTTGCGTCAGTATGCGTATTGTGAATTTGCATCCAGTCACCTCCTTTATTTGTAGGCGTTTGAGTATCAACCAAATTAAAGTCCTGGTTTGTTGGCATCGCCGTACCGCTAGGGGAAACAATAAAATCTGCTCCCTGCCTTGCTCCGGTAATTGCCATACTTGCGCCACCTGGTATAACTGGAAGAGCTAACGCCGCACCGTCGGCAATTACACCGAGGGCATCCAGCCCCGCGGCTCCCCAATTACCTGCAGATATATTTTTAGCTAGGGAACTTAGACCCACACTTAGGCTGGCAGCATCCCATAATGACTCGAGATACATACCAGTCGGATCAAGCAAATTGATTGGGTCATTCCCCACATAAGCATACCAGTTCATGCCATCTTTGTAGCCGATGGGGTCGGTTTGCATAAACCGCCCCAGCCGTGGATGGTAAACCCGTGCTTTGTAGTAGTACAGCTCGGTGCCGGGGATGAGGATTTGTCCGGTAAAACGAAAGCGTGCGTCGCTGCTGTGCTTCGGGTTGCCGTAGGCATCGTACTGATGCGCTTGCAGCAGGGCACCGGAGCTTGTCATTTCGGCGATGGTGCTGCCACGCTCATCGGCCAGCAGATAACGGCGGGCGTTGACCCCAGCACCTTCATAACGAATGACCGGGTCATCGTTGCCAAGTCCATGAATAAAGCGGCGTAACAGCGTGCCGTTGCTGTGATACTCCGCCACCAGCTCATCGCCGTCGTACAGATAATCGATGACTTCGCCGTTGTGTACTGTGCGCGTTAAGCGACCCGTAGCATCGTAGCTAAGCGCTACCGTATCGTCAGGGCCGTTCGCTGCCACCAGGCGATTATGGGCATCGTAAACATAACTCCACCCATCAAAACCAGCCAGATTGCCCGCACTGGTGTAGTTCGCGTACTCTGGCAGGCCATCGACCGTAACTTGCGTATACTGGTTGAGGTTATTCACGCTGTAAAATTCAGTGCTAAGCGTCGGCACCTGAATTTGATAATCCGCGTTGCTGACCGTTTTGCTCTGCAACTGACTGGCCGGATTATAGCTGTAACTGCTGTCGTTGAATCCCTGATGGTCGAAATCAAGCACCCGGCCCATGCCGTCGTAGCTGGCATAGAATTCTGAATACTACCGGGTTATTAATATATTAAGATTTGTCAGTCTTCATTCCTTTTAAAGTTGCTAATCAAGTTATATAACAGAACTTCAAATGCATAGGAAATAAGACTTAGAAAAACAACTAATGCAGTTGCTCCAAGTGCACCAAACTCCTTCAACTCTTCCTCGTGAGGCAGGAGGAGTTTAGCCGCTATAATGAAAACTACAAAAGCGATTGCTATCAGAGCGTTTATTCGCCGATTTAACTCCTTCTTTTTAATTTTCACGCAACTTCTCCTCAGTTACCGATTGCGTTCCACCGGCTGCCCCACCGACGACTACGCCAATAACACCTTGTTTAGCTTTATCACTAGCAATTGTCCCCGGGTGTTCTGTCATTCTTTGAGTCCGTCCCGGAGCAACGCTCGGCTCTTTGACTGATGGCATATTCTTGACAGGGGTGAGTTTTGCAACACCAGAACCTACCCCGGTTGAACCAGAAGCCACGGCACCTGCTTCGAGGCTTTCAACAACATCTATATCGGATATGCCCTTTCCTTCAACAACAACTTGAGAAGTGGCGTCAGCGGCGGTGCCGACAACGAATGATTTCATCATATTCCGAGCAATTCCCGCTGGAGATAAAGATAGCGCAGCACTACTCCCACCTATAAAACCAGATTTCAAAGTCGCTCCAATGTCCCCTCCGCTACTATTATATGTTTGGTAGCCACTAATTGCGGCTCCCACTGCAAAAGCTACCGCATGAACAATCCATTTCCCGCTCGGGTCGGTCGCATTCAGCGGGTCATTCCCCACATAAGCATACCAGTTCATGCCATCTTTGTAGCCGATGGGGTCGGTTTGCATAAACCGGCCCAGTCGCGGATGGTAAACCCGTGCTTTGTAGTAGTACAGCTCGGTGCCGGGGATGAGGATTTGCCCGGTAAAACGAAAGCGTGCATCGCTGCTGTGCTTCGGATTGCCGTAGGCATCGTACTGATGCGCTTGCAGCAGGGCACCGGAGCTTGTCATCTCGGCGATGATGCTGCCACGCTCATCGGCCAGCAGATAACGGCGGGCATTCACCCCAGCACCTTCATAACGAATGACCGGGTCATCGTTGCCAAGTCCATGAATAAAGCGGCGTAACAGCGTGCCTGAGCTGCTGTACTCCGCCACCAGCTCGTCGCCGTCGTACAGATAATCGATGCTTTCGCCGTTGTGTACCGTGCGCGATAAGCGACCGGTAGCATCGTAGCTAAGCGCTACCGTATCGTCAGGGCCGTTCGCTGCCACCAGGCGATTATGGGCATCGTAAACATAACTCCACCCATCAAAACCAGCCAGATTGCCCGCACTGGTGTAGTTCGCGTACTCTGGCAGGCCATCGACCGTAACTTGCGTATACTGGTTGAGGTTATTCACGCTGTAAAATTCAGTGCTAAGCGTCGGCACCTGAATTTGATAATCCGCGTTGCTGACCGTTTTGCTCTGCAACTGACTGGCCGGATTATAGCTGTAACTGCGGTCGTTAAATCCCCTGGTAGTCGCAATCAAGCAACCGGATCATGTCGTCGTAGCTGACATAGAATCTTGAATACCCTCTTCGATGCAGCTTATTGCGGCTGAAACAATTCGTCAGAAATTTCTTTTTCAACAATATTAACGGAGGTGTAGGTGACCTTCCAAGTGTCGTGAATTCGCTCATGCTGAAGATAAGGTGACTTGGCAATTTCCCAATACCTTGAAATACTTCCATCTTCATAAGCTATCTCAATTAACTTCGTATTGCGCCCGAGAACTTTGAGTTCCGCGTCCTTAACCGTCAAATGCTTTAAGACCCGTTTTTCCTCTGATGCATCAAAAACTTCTATTTCAGCGTTAGGTTTCGTCTTAATATATTGTTTGTTTTCGTCCGCTCGGTAAATTTCCCAGTTACCGACAGTGCTGTTAGTTTCTATCCTGAAATGACCACCCTTTCCGTAGTAAATTGTTTGCGAGTTACCATAGGTTGAATCCAGAAGTTCTTGTGGTATTTCCGGTATTAACGCTTTGCTTTGGATCTTGTATTCGATAACGCCTTCGAAAGAGTCATTAGCACAAACATCAGCACTCAAATACACCATCAACATTGCCAAAATGGTTGCAGCTTTACTCATTCTCTTTCCTTATTTTTTTCAGTAGTGCCTTCACCGGCTCATCACCGTCGTACAACTACTCGAAATCAAGCAGCCGGTGCTTAGTGACCTAAGAGTGAATCGATTACCGATTTTCTGAAAAGCTCAATCGTCCCGTATAAATCGGATTGACGAAAAGCTCTTTGGTGCTGGGGCACCTTGTTAGCTCATTCATTGGATTCGCTTCCCACGCCTCATCGTATTGCGGATCACTTACCCAGAAGCCGCGATTCAAGGCAACTGCTGCGTTTTTTATTTCCGGCGTGGCAAACTCTTCTTCCATCATGGTTTTATGGGCGAAAAATAGGTTTAAGGCTTCTCTGTCTCCTTCAAACATCCTTCCGTGAAACAAAACATCGTGAGCCCAAACATCGAAAGCTAAACAGGGCGCTTTTTCACCCTTATTATTTGAGGACACCCCTAATTCCCAGTAACGTGACACGCGAGCATCGGTTACCGCAAATAAATCTGCATCATAATCCTTAGGATAGACGATTCCCGATTCATCGATGACACAATAGCAATCGTTTTCATTTGGGTAGAACTTAACAGCGTAGCAAATATAATGCTTACCTTTAGATAAGGCGACATCGCTGTCCGATTTTCCACAATACTTTACTATCATTTGTTACCTCTGCTACGAGCATTCGTGTCATCTTTAATTTTGAGATCCTCTCGCTCACCTGTCGCCCTATCAATATCATAATGAACTTCTGTAGATGTGCCATCACCATGTTTATGATGATGCGTCTTTTTGTCCTTTGTACCCGTTTCAGGGTGATATTTAGGGTCACCAAGCTTGCCTTTCCAATCCATACCCGCGCCTCCTTTGCCTTCTTCTAAGGTAAGCTGCTCTTCTAAATCCTTGGGCTCTGATCTTGAACCACTGCTCCAAGTTTCTGGCACGTCAGAGTCATTTAGATCACTATTTGTAGCAGGTGTGGGAGTTGGAGCGATGATCCCATTATCTCGCAGGAATCTTTTTGCATCTCGATACCCTTGCTTAACTGACCACCAAGGGTTCTTAAGGAGTCGAAATAGTGGACGCCTAATACTCCCGCCCGGATCCGTCGCATTCAGCGGGTCATTCCCCACATAAGCATACCAGTTCATGCCATCTTTGTAGCCGATGGGGTCGGTTTGCATAAACCGGCCCAGACGCGGATGGTAAACCCGTGCTTTGTAGTAGTACAGCTCGGTGCCGGGGATGAGAATTTGTCCGGTAAAACGAAAGCGTGCATCGCTGCTGTGCTTCGGGTTGCCGTAGGCATCGTACTGATGCGCTTGCAGCAGGCCGCCATTGGCGGTCATCTCGGCGATGATGCTGCCGCGCTCATCGGTCAGCAGATAACGGCGGGCATTTACGCCAGCACCTTCGTAACGAATGACCGGGTCATCGTTACCAAGGCCATGAATAAAGCGCCGTAACAGCGTGCCGTTGCTGTGATACTCCGCCACCAGCTCATCACCGTCGTACAGATAATCAATGACTTCGCCATTGTGTACTGTGCGCGTTAAGCGACCGGTGGCATCGTAGCTAAGCGCTACCGTATCGTCAGGACCGTTCGCTGCCACCAGGCGATTATGGGCATCGTAAACATAACTCCACCCATCAAAGCCGGCCAGGTTCCCGGCACTGGTGTAGCTCGCGTACTCCGGCAGGCCATCTTAGTGGATACACGATATTGAGCCCCATCTTTTTAACGATTCTTTTGCAAGCTAAATCCATATGACTATAACGCCACCTATCCCAGTTAAAGCTGTAATGTAAAACGCATACTTACTGTCGTCAGCCTTAACATTTCGTTTTAGAAATCGCCGCCTACATTTCTTAGAGAATAGTCCTAAAAATCCAAACCCTCCTAAGAAAAGGAACGCAGGGGACCACATAAATGGAAGCCAATACTTAGCTACAAATGCACCCAATACGGCTGGCCCCACGGCTAACATCGTGTATCCAATAACCAGAAACTGAATCGTTTCGTATCTAAAGCCGCCCCAAACAAAATCACCGCCTGTTATTCTTATAAAATAATTTAAATACCTGCTTTGGAGACTCATTGCGTTTAATACCTTTAATCTTTAAAAAACCGTTTCACTTTTTCATAAGCGTTAGTCGGACTAAAAGTGGCGGTTCCTTTAAATGAGGGACCCGTACTTATTCCACCCCTAAGCTGTAAACCGATCTGAGGCTCCAATTCGCCTCCCACAAGGTCATCAAACCCGCCCTCAAAACCGTTACTTGCTGAACTAATATCGCCAGTATCATCCAAAAGGTCTTTCGAGGTCGATATGGGCCCAAGTCCTGCGCTAACATCAACAGTAGTGCTGCTTGCTGTTTTAATAACCTCATCAATTGCCGTTGAACTTTCTTCAACAGACAATGGGACACCCAACCCCGCCTCAACCCCTAGTCTTGGGCCTCCATATATCTCTGTTGAAATATCTCCATTGTCAAAGTCTACGGAAATGCTTGCTCCAATTCTTGCTCCGCCAATAACGACTAGTGTAGCCTCAACGCCTACTTTTAATTTTGCTTCACCCGTCGGATCCGTTGCATTCAGCGGGTCATTGCCCACATAAGCATACCAGTTCATGCCATCTTTGTAGCCGATGGGGTCGGTTTGCATAAACCGGCCCAGACGCGGATGGTAAACCCGTGCTTTGTAGTAGTACAGCTCGGTGCCGGGGATGAGGATTTGCCCGGTAAAACGAAAGCGTGCATCGCTGCTGTTCTTTGGGTTGCCGTAGGCATCGTACTGATGCGCTTGCAGCAGGCCGCCATTGCCGGTCATCTCGGCGATGATGCTGCCACGCTCATCGGCCAGCAGATAACGGCGGGCGTTTACGCCAGCACCTTCGTAGCGAATGACCGGGTCATCGTTGCCAAGGCCATGAATAAAGCGTCGCAACAGCGTGCCTGAGCTGCTGTACTCCGCCACCAGCTCATCGCCGTCGTACAGATAATCAATGACTTCGCCATTGTGTACTGTGCGCGTTAAGCGACCCGTGGCATCGTAGCTAAGCGCTATCGTATCGTCAGGACCGTTCGCTGCCACCAGGCGATTATGGGCATCGTAAACATAGCTCCAACCGTCAAAACCAGCAAGATTGCCCGCACTGGTGTAGTTCGCGTACTCTGGCAGGCCATCGACCGTAACTTGCGTATACTGGTTGAGGTTATTCACGCTGTAAAATTCAGTGCTTAGCGTCGGCACCTGAATTTGATAATCCGCGTTGCTGACCGTTTTGCTCTGCAACTGACTGGCCGGATTATAGCTGTAACTGCTGTCGTTGAATCCCTGGTGATCGAAATCAAGCACCCGGCCCATGCCGTCGTAGTTGAACGTGGTGATGGTGCTGCCGAGTACGCGTACCTAATAACTATTCCGGTTTTCTGGGGAGATTACAGTGGGCTGAACGACCTTGCCATATTGAAAAAGCCAACGTAAACACACCGAATAAAAGTAACAACATAGTATTATTTGATGTTCGCTCTATCACTGAAAATCTCTCGCTTAACCATGCTGGAAAGAAAATAGCAAAAGGTATTTCTATCAAGATAAATACAAAGAAAAACATGTAGCTTAAAAGGGTTAATGGAAGTGAGTCCTTGTAGCTTTTCAATTTATTTTGACAATAAAAATAAGCTCGAACTGCGGCAATGCATACCAACATATACCCAGCAATTAAAATTAAATACAGCGTCATTTCATTAAACCTTTAATTTTACCCTCAATAATCGGAGCAGCTTTTTCGGCTCCGCCTATTATCGCCCCTTCCACGACTGCACCGGCTGTTGTTCCACCAACAGTAGGCGCACCCGCTCGACTCAGGGTTTGACCGACAACGGGTTTCATAGTCAAGTTCGCAACTCCTTTGGCAACAACGCCTCCAGCTCCAGCTCCCACACCCCCTGCAACTACAGTAGCAGCATCAATTATTACATCATCAAGACTTATATTCTCAATGCCCTTATCCATCGCTGCTGTTGTCGTGGAGCCTAGTGTTTGACCTGCTGCACTTGCCGTCATGCCGGCAACTGCCATGCCTGCTAAATGAGATGTTTGCGGAGCAATAAATCCAACAGCCCCACCCGCCACAGCTCCGGATAGAGTTCCTACGATTTTATTTTTGATTCCATCACCAGACGATACAAAACCGCCGACTGCACCAGATATAGCACCATACACAGCTCCCAAAACGCCCCATTTACCAGTTGGGTCTGCCTTATTAACCGGATCATTTCCAACATAAGCGTACCAGTTCATGCCATCTTTGTAGCCGATGGGGTCGGTTTGCATAAACCGGCCCAGCCGCGGATGGTAAACCCGTGCTTTGTAGTAGTACAGCTCGGTGCCGGGGATGAGGATTTGTCCGGTAAAACGAAAGCGTGCATCGCTGCTGTGCTTCGGGTTGCCGTAGGCATCGTACTGATGCGCTTGCAGCAGGGCACCGGAGCTTGTCATCTCGGCGATGATGCTGCCGCGCTCATCGGCCAGCAGCACTTAATTTAGAGGTTGCTAAATAATGTACGGGTTTGATCTACTACTGCAGCTGCGTGCTATTTTTTATTGATATCAGCTAGATATTTAACCACCTAAATATTCGGTTTATTATGGCTAGGGTTCCCCATACTACTAATCCAACTATTGGAAGCATCGTTATAAATACTAATAAAACCTTTGAAAGATCAACATCTCGAATCTTTGTTTGAAGCTCGAACCCATAAAAATTTACAACTAAAGTGCCGATAAAATAAATAACCAAACTAGCGATTAAAAGACTACCAAATGCAATAATAGCTCGTCTTTTCTTCGCTTTATGTGAATCTCCACCAGAAACATCTATATTTTTCATACCATCTCTCAGCAGGATTTATTTTGGCACTGTGAATCGCCATTGATTGCCTATATGCTATATCCGCTATCAACTACCAGTGATATACATCTACCGCTGGTAGCCTGAAGAGTTCAACACCAGGCTCTCCTTCTCGTATTGCTTTGGCTTCTCGAGTAGTCGTCACGAAGTTGGCTACTGTTTTTTCATGATAAAGAGGAACGCCTTTAAGAACATCATGAAGTTGATCTGTATAGGCAAATTTGTTCTTTTTGTATGATGCAGGGTTCCTCACCAAATCCTTACTTACCCAGTAATTTTCAACAGTTCCTGATTCTTTCGTCGCGGTATACTTAACCGTGTCATATCCCAAGATACTTCTTTTCTGCTTTGTTTTTACTGTTTGTTCAATTCCAAGTTCCGAAAAGCCTTCAGGCTCAGCTGTATCGGTTACAAAGAATTTAAGCACGCCATTCTTAAAGAATGTATATTCCTCATTGGTGTCAGAAAAATACCAAATTCTATCGACCTGCTCTCCGTTTTTATAGATGTGAAGCCAATCACCATTTGCATTAAAACAGTCCGTTCGATGAGCGCCATTAGACTTTAGGAGCTCAGCTATAGCAAACTCGGCCTTTTCTCTTTGCTCAATATTATCAGTAGGCACTGCTAAGTACGTAATAGTGTAATCAATGCACCCCACAAACACATCAGCATCCAATTCATTCGAAGTTTCAGGAGCTTCTTCCGCTGCGTGGCTGTGTTGAAATATGTATGTCTCCTGAGAGAACACAGAAGATGAGCTTAGCCCGATAACCAGAAAGATTAGCCAATTTTTGTACTGCGCCATATTAATCCTTTTAAATAATCCCATGTGTCTATGCTGTCAGTAATTCAAAGTCGCTAAATACTATAACCTACGAAAGCAAAAATAATGACTCAAAATTAGAAACCTCAGAATTAATCGCCTGCAGCTGCAATGCACAAAGATCAGATAAAAAAAAGCCCGCAACAGCGGGCGTTAAATCTCTTAATTAGTGACAGATAATCAATGGGCTACTTAATTAACTTTCCTGCCCGGCCAGCGGCTCGACGTAGTGTAGGTGCATGTCCCACGGGAAGTGGATCCAGGTTTCCTGCTCGAGATCGGCGACATAATCATCGACTAAGTCCATACCAGCTGGCTTCGCATACACGGTGATGAATTTAGCTTTGGGTAAGCGTTGACGCAAAAATTTCAGGGTATTGCCGGTATCGACCAGGTCATCGATGACCAAGAAGCCTTCGCCGTCTTCGGTGCAACTGACGTCTTTTAACAGGGTCACGCTATCGCGCTGGCTGTCATGATCGTACGAGCTCACACAAACGCTTTCGACCACCCGCAGATTCAATTCCCGCGCGACGATTGCCGCAGGTACCAAGCCACCGCGACTGACTGCGATGACACCCTGCCATTGCTCGGCTGGCAATTGTCGACGCGCGAGCTCTTTAGTCGCGCGATGCAGTTCTTCCCAAGATACGAAAAATTCGCGATTTTCATGCCATCCCATGATGAATTACCCCAACCAGATAAATTTTGCGATGAATAAAGCAGCCAGTATAGCGACGCTCCAGTTAAGATCGTGGTAACGCCCGCCCAGGGCTTTCACCACCACATAACTAATAAAGCCTAACGCGATACCGTCAGCAATTGAATACGTCAAAGGTGTCATTAACAATACCACCGCAACAGGTGCGGCCTCGGTGACATCGTCCCAGTCTACCGAGCGTAACGTAAATAACATTAACACCGATACATAAATAATTGCGCCAGCCGTAGCGTAGGCTGGCACCATGCCCGCCAGCGGGGCAAAAAAGATAGCTAATATGAACAACACGCCGACAATAACGGCGGTCAGTCCTGTTTTACCACCGGAGGCGACACCTGATGCTGACTCAATATAACTCGTAGTCGTTGAGGTACCCAGCATAGAACCTGCAACAGAGGCAGTGCTATCCGCCATCAACGCTTTCTCTAAGCGGGGTAGATTTCCCTTCGCATCAGTCATCCCCGCCCGCTGCGCGACAGCCATCAGGGTGCCCGAGGTATCGAACAAGTCAACGAATAAAAACGCGAAAATAACGCTTAGCATCGCTACATCAAAGGCCCCGGCAATATCAAGTTGCATAAAGGTCGGCGCCAGACTCGGCGGCATTGCGACAATCCCCTGATAGGTAACATCGCCCAACAGCCAACCCAACAGGGTGATAAACAAAATACTGATCAGTGCTGCGCCCTGAACTTTGCGGGCAACTAAGCCGATGATTAAGAAAAATCCTAGGCCAGCCAATAGCACCGGAATTTGATGTAGGTCACCTAAAGTCACCAGAGTGGCATCATGCCCGACAATGATATTGGCGTTTTGCAGACCGATGAGCGCCAGAAAGGCGCCAATGCCCGCGGCTATTGCAAGCCGCAGCGTCACCGGAATTGAATTGATGATCCAGGCGCGGATCTTTAGTGCCGACAACACGAAAAACAGAATACCTGAAAAGAACACGGCCCCTAATGCCGCCTGCCACTCATAGCCCATGCCGAGCACAACACTGTAAGTGAAAAACGCATTCAAGCCCATTCCAGGCGCAAGTGCAACCGGGTAGTTCGCCCATAACCCCATGATCAAACAACCCATTGCTGCTGCCAGACAGGTAGCGACAAAAACCGCGCCATAATCCATGCCCGCCTGACTGAGAATCGATGGGTTGACGAAAATGATGTAGGCCATGGTCAGGAAAGTGGTGATACCGCCGATCACCTCAGCTTTTACCGAACTTCCCTGCGCTTTTATTTGAAAAAGTTTTTCTAACACTGCCTGCATTCGCGTTCCGACTCCCGGTTCATAGCTGCTAAGTTGCAGTTAAAAATCACGCCATTTTACCTGAATTAGCGCGCAATTGCCTAACCTACCTATGCTAGAATATCTGATTAAACGAGATTCATTTCGACCGCTCTGCACGAGCTGTAATTAAGGAGTTAAAGGATGCCGAAAGCGATTTTTATCGATAAAGATGGTGGTCAGTATGAGGCCGACATACCCGTAGGACAAAGCCTTATGGAAGGTGCTGTCGATAATATGATTGACGGTATTCTTGGTGAATGTGGTGGCGTGATGTCATGTGCCACCTGCCACTGTTATGTCGCAAAAGAGTGGGAAGATAAACTTCCGCCGGCCTCCGAGCGTGAAGAAGATATGCTCGATATGGCAATTGAGCCGCAGGACAACAGCCGCTTAAGTTGTCAGATTGAAATGACTGAAGAACTCGACGGCATCACTGTTTACTTGCCACCGTCACAGTTTTAAGTCGCCCAGACTTAGGGCGCGGCAATTTGCATAAAGACTTCATCATGATAACCGGTGGTCACACGGATCACGCCAGCTAAAGCATCATCAACCTGATGATCGCCGGTATCAACTAACAAGGGTCTGCCGTCCAATTGCTGCAGTTTACGCTTACTGGCAACGACCCGAATCGCTTCATTGCCCAAATGAGCTAGTAACTTAGCGCTTAACTGCTGGTTACCACGTCCGAACAAGTGCCCTTGCCCGCCAATGACGGTGACCACGATAACGGCCGGTTGCTGCTCTGTAATAACCCATTGCTCCAATTGCCGTGCCGTGACGTCCTGCGCCAGTAACTCACCATTTTTTACGACATCTACGCCGAGCAAGGTATTAGGCAACTGCAAGTCTTCCATTATGGCCGCCACCGTTGAGCCCGAGCCCATAATGTACAGCACATCGTCTTCCATACTTTCAATGAAATCAGCGGCAATATCCGCAAGCACCAGTTCATCACTTTCCCTGCCGCCCATTTTTACCGCTTGCACATAGCGCAGCTCGGCCGGCACCAATAGTTCGCCAAACCGCTTCGCCCGCACTGTGCCCTGACGAAACGCAGTTTCATCAATGTCCATAACATCGGCGTGAGTCACTGTAGTTAATTCACCACGGACCATTTGCGCCATGACTTTGCCAGCTGCGCGTGGGCTCACCGCATACACACCCGAATGAATTTTAACTCCGGCAGGAATACCCAACACCGGTTGCTCTGCCGGACATATCGCGTGGATATCACGGGCTGTGCCGTCACCGCCGGCAAACACCAGCAGATCAACTTTGGCGTCCTCAATCAGCCGTCGCGCCAGCTCCTTGCTATCCGTTGCGGTAGAGGGATCTGCGCCCTGATAAATAACCTCGCACTGCAGTCCGGCAAGCTGGCAACTCTGTTCACCTAACAGGCCGGCCCCGGTTGAAATCTTAATCTGTGCGGCAACGTCCAGAAGCTGCTCAAGCGCCTGTGCCGCCCGCTGCGGAGCTTTCGCTTCAGCACCGAGTTGCTGCGCTAATGCAGCGGTATCAGCACCGTCACTGCCCTTTAAGGCCACGCTGCCACCCAGACCCGCCAATGGATTAACGACTAAGCCAATATGAAACCTGTTCATGCAACACCTTGATAGTTGAGCAACTGCCGGGCGCTTGGCCAGGGTTGTTGATAGGTTTGGGCCAATGCCCGGGCGAAACGCTCGGCACGAGGCGGCAGCCCGTCAGTCAGATAGGTCACCAGCTGTTGCTGCACGGCAGCGGTGAAAGCCTGGCGATCCACTGCTGCACCGTTTAAGTTATCGACACTCACCTGAAAAGGCACGCCAGCGCACAATGAGAACAGCCATTCCAGCGCCTGAGGCTTACGCTCGACCTGCTCAAACTGAGCTTGTTGAGCGGCGTCACGGCCATCAGGCTCGTACCAGTAACCGTAATCTTCAAGCTGGCGGCGCGCCGCACCAGCAATACACCAGTGGGCAATCTCATGCAGCGCCGAGGCGAAGAAGCCGTGCGCGAAAACAATCTCGTGGTCCGCATCGGGCGTACTTGCGGCGCGATACAAAGGTTCATCGTCACCGGCCACCAGGCGCGTGCGATAATCTGCATAAAAACAGTCGTCAAATAGTTTGATGAGTGTCTGATAATCTGCGTGCGACATGAGTTATTTCTGTGGATCTGGATTCTGTCCGCGCTGTCTTAGCCAGTGATCGACGATCACCAAAGCGGCCATAGCTTCAACAATGGGCACACCACGAATACCAACACAAGGGTCATGCCGCCCGCGAGTGACGACTGTTTGTTGCTGGCCGAAGCGATCAATGGTCTGGCCGGGCTTGGTAATGCTCGAAGTCGGTTTAAAGGCGACTTCTGCAATCACCGTCTGACCACTACTGATGCCCCCCAGCACGCCACCGGCATGATTACTGAGGAAGCCATCAGTGGCACTGATTTCATCGCGGTGTTCGCTACCTAACTGTGCGGCAACAGCAAAGCCATCGCCAATGCTGACGGCTTTCACTGCGTTGATGCTCATCAGTGCTTTGGCTAAATCAGCATCAAAACGATCAAAAACTGGCTCGCCAAGACCTACCGGTACCCCTGTGACTTCCAGACGTACCCGCGCCCCCACCGAGTCGCCCTGCTTAAGCAGATCGCGCAGGTACTCGCCAGCTTTTTCAGCCATCCCAGCATCGGGGCAGAATAACGGATTTTCCCGCACCTGTTGCCAGTCAAAGGAAGCTTGATCCGGTGCCGTCTGATGAGGACCTATTTGCACCACCCCAGCGTTAAAGGCGACGCCAAACTGCTGGGCCAGAAGTTTTTTGGCAATGGCTCCAGCGGCAACCCGCATTGCGGTTTCCCGTGCTGAGGAACGACCGCCACCGCGGTAGTCACGCACGCCGTACTTGTGATGGTACGTGTAATCCGCATGCCCCGGACGAAACAGGTCTTTAATGTCTGAATAGTCTTTACTGCGCTGATCGGTATTTTCGATCAGTAAACCTATCGGCGTGCCAGTGGTGACACCTTCAAACACGCCCGACAGAATCTTCACCTCGTCGGCTTCGCGCCGCGCTGTGGTATAACGATTCTGGCCCGGTTTACGGCGATCGAGTTCGTGTTGTAAATCCGCTTCACTAAGCTGTAAACCCGCCGGGCAGCCATCGACAATAGCACCGATCGCAGGACCATGGCTTTCGCCAAAGGTGGTCACCCGAAATAACTCTCCAAAACTATTGCCCGGCATAGTGGTTCCTAAAATTTGCTCTGGTGTTCAAGCAGTTCATGTCGTGTCAGTAAGAATACGCCATCGCCGCCGCGTTCGAAAGAGAGCCAGGTAAATGGCACATCAGGGTACAGCTCAGCCAGATGCACCATGGAATTGCCCACTTCACAGATAAGAATGCCCTGCTCGGTTAAATGGTCCGGCGCTTCGCGCAGTATGGTGCGCACCAAATCAAGACCATCGTCGCCTGCTGCCAGACCCAACTCGGGTTCGTGGTGGAACTCAGCCGGCAGGTCAGCCATGTCTTCGGCATCAACATAAGGCGGATTCGTCACGATTAAATCGTACCGCTGACCGGCAACTGCGCTGTAGAGATCCGACTGCATCGGGAAAACCCGGTGTTCAAGCTGGTGAAAGGCAATATTTTCTTCGGCCACGGCCAACGCATCCGTTGAGATATCCAGCGCATCGACTTCAGCTTCCGGAAATGCATAAGCACAGGCAATGGCGATACAGGCACTACCGGTACATAAATCGAGAATATGCTGCGGTGCTTCGGCCAACCAGGGTTGAAACTCTTGTTCAATAAGTTCAGCGATGGGTGAGCGCGGTACCAGTACCCGCTCATCAACTTTAAAGGGTAATCCCGCAAACCAGGCTTCACCGGTTAAATAAGCGGCAGGCTTGCGTTCTTTAATACGTTGTTGCAACAAATCAACAAATTGCTTTTGCTCGCCCGAGGTCATTTTCGCGCCGCGAAACTCGTTGACCTGAGTAAGATCCAGATGCAACACATGGGCAAGCAGAACCAAGGTTTCACTGGTCGCGTTATCGGTGCCATGACCGAAAAACACTTCGGCTTGCTGGAGCGAGCTGACGCCCCAGCGCCAGTAGTCTTCTACGGTGCTTAGCTCTTGCAAAGGTTCTTGTAAGGATGATTCCACATCAAACTCCACGATTAATCGGGCTCAGCCACTGCCATCCGGATAAATTTGCCGCGCCACTGGTCAGGTTCCAGAACAAATTCAGCGACACCGGCCGTCGGAAATAAAATAGGTTCCATGGTTTTATCCAGCTCCGCAACTAAATAGCTGACAAACGGCATATGCGACACGATAGCGACATGCTTAATTTTGGATCCCCGATGTTGCAGTTCGGCAAAGAGCCAGTCACAGACTTGCTGCGCCTGCCCATCGGGAGTAATCGCGTCATTCACTTGCTCACTATGCGCAGGGATGTGCCGCTGTAGGATCGAAGCCGTCTGCCGGGCGCGTATATAGGGACTGACGATCAGCCAGTCGAGGGCGTCCGCGCCCTGCTCCGCCAGGTACTGCGCTAACCAGCGTCCACTGATGACAACTTCCTGCTCACCGTAAGCGCTCAAAGGACGAATGGCATCCCCCTGCAACGCTTGCGCGGGCAATGCTTCGCCATGGCGAATAATATAGAGCTTAACTGCTTTGCTCACGCCGCCGACCTCCCGTGACCTTGTCTGCGCGACCGTCATCTTTGGCGCGCTCAGCGCGTTGACGCCGAATCGCTTTCGGATCGGCAATAAGTGGCCGGTAAATCTCGATCCGATCACCGTCACGCGGTTGCTGATCAAGTTTTACTGCTTTACTCCAGATACCTACTTTCTGCTGCTCAAGATCAATTTCAGGGAAGTAGCGGGTAATCTTGGACTGCTCAATGCACTCCGCCACGGTCGTACCTTTAGTGACCCGAATAGGAATAATTTGTTGCCGTTCTGGCGTCGCGTAGGCAACCTCAATTTGAATATGCTCTAAGGTCATCTACTCGCTTCCATAAACTTGCTCTGCGCGCTTTACAAAAGCATCGACCATGCGACTTTGCAACTCATTGAAAATGTTACCAAAGGCGAAGCCCAGTAAGCGGTTCGCAAATTCGAACTCTAACTTGAGAATAATTTTACAGGCATGATCGTTCAATGGCTCAAAATACCAGCCACCGCGTAAATAGCGGAATGGGCCATCCACCAGTTCCATCCCAATCCGTCCGGGCGGCTCCAGATGGTTACGGGTGGTAAATGATTTGCCGACGCCAGCTTTGCTGATATCCAGACGCGCAACCTTGCTTGTGCCCTCTTGCTCAACGACTTGCGCAGAGCGACAGCCTGGCACAAACTCCGGGTAACTTTCGATATCGTTCACTAATGCAAACATCTGCGCATCGCTATACGGTACTAACGCGCTTCGCTCAATGCTTGGCATAATGGGTTCCTTGGCCGTTAAAAATGCTGGCATGATAGCGCACTTTGACACTTGAATCACCCATTCTGAAGATTGCCAGATAAACAAATTTTCTTTTTAAATCGGATGCGTATAATAGCCGCCATGAGTAAAACAAAAGCACACAACAATTCAGGAACCATCGCGCTTAACAAGAAAGCGCGACATGAGTATTTTCTCGAAGATAAGTTCGAGGCTGGTATCGCTTTGCAAGGCTGGGAGGTGAAAAGCATCCGCGCCGGTAAAGTCAATATCGCTGATACTTATGTGATCATCCGTGACGGCGAAGCCTACCTGCTTGGCGCCCAGATCCAGCCCATGTTATCGGCATCCTCCCACGTGGTGTGTGATGCTGAGCGCACGCGCAAACTGTTACTGAAACAGCGTGAGTTAGACAAGCTAATCGGCGCCAGTGAGCGTGAGGGGTATTCGATCGTTGCCACGGCCATGTATTGGAAACGCCACCTGGTAAAGCTGGAAATTTACCTGGCGAAAGGCAAGAAGTCCCATGACAAACGCGACACGATCAAAGAACGCGACTGGCAGCGACAGAAGTCGCGCATCATGAAACACAGCACACGTTAACGACAGCTCAGGAAAAAGCTGTTGACAGCGTCATTCGGCATCGGTTAATTTAACCACTTGCGACTTATACAACTTCTCTTTTTGAGATGTTTTAAAGATTTAATGAGATTAGTGATGATAAAAAATTACGTACAAAAATCAGCACAGTGGTGGTGGCATTTCCCGAGATAGCGGGCGATGCATCTGTGCGTATTTTACACGTAATTTGATGGAAACCCGCGAACTCAGCGGGTTTTTTTATGCCCGCTATCGTAGCAAATCAACGCGAACAACAACGATAACTGATGAAGGGCAAGCACGTGCAATTTGAAGAACAACCCGGCTATTATCATTCCTTACATATGCGGTTGCCTTATACAGGCGACACCCAACGACTGTACCAACGTTTGTGCGGTGACGTTCCCAATACCCTGCTGCTTGACTCTGCGGAGATTCAGTCACGTAAGCATCTGAAAAGCTTGATTATGGTTAAGGCTTCGTTACAGTTCACCTGTAACGGTAGTCAGGTCAGCATTCGCGCGCTTACAGCCAATGGCGCACAACTGCTACCCTACCTGCAACAAAAACTCGATGACGTTGCTGAAATCAACGCCGATGGCGACCAGCTGATCTGCGACTTTCGGACCGCCAGCACCGCTCTGAGTGGACTTGACGAAGCACAGCGATTGCGGCATCGCAGTACTGAGCAGCCGTTGCGTATTGTGCAACAGCAGCTTCGCGCGCTGGCCGGAAGTGCAGATCATGATTTCTCAGTGTTTATCGGTGGCGTGTTTGGCTACGACTACATCGCCAGTATGGAGCAACTTCCTGATGTTCCCGAGGGCGATAACATCTGTCCGGATTACCAGTTCTATCTGGCAGAAAGCCTGCTGGTGGTTGACCATCAGCAGCAAACCACTGAGTTACTGGCGACCTTACTAAGCGGTCCTGACTCTGCCAGTTACTATGGCACCCTGGCCCAGCAACTTGGTGAGATCATCGCCCATTGCCAGTTACCGGTAACCGCAGCTGCTGCTGAGACGCCAGCGCCGCAGCAAGCTGTCCATCCGGAAGTGGTCGCTACCCCCAGTCGTGACGTTTATGCTACCTGGGTCAATGAGCTGCAGGAACATATTGCCGATGGCGATATCTTTCAGGTGGTTCCGTCCCGCCAGTTCGCTTTGGCGTGCCCGGATAGCCTGGCCGCGTACGCCCAACTGAAAGCCGCCAACCCCTCACCTTATATGTTTTACTTACAAACCGAGGCATTTGTGTTGTTCGGTGCATCGCCTGAATCAGCGCTGAAGTATACCGCCGCCAGCAATCAAGTTGAGCTGTATCCGATTGCTGGTACCCGCCCGCGCGGCAAACATGCCGACGGTCGCATTAATCCAGATCTGGACAGCCGGCTTGAACTCGAGCTGCGCTGCGACCAGAAGGAACTTGCTGAGCACCTGATGCTGGTTGATCTTGCCCGTAACGATTTGGCGCGTATCGCCGTTCCCGGAAGCCGCTATGTTGCAGACTTACTGCATGTTGATCGCTATTCACACGTGATGCACTTAGTGTCCCGCGTGGTCGCCCAACTGGCCGACGATCTCGACGCACTGCATGCGTACCGGGCCTGCATGAATATGGGCACCTTGGTTGGAGCTCCAAAAGTTTCTGCGGCGCGCCTGATCCGACAGTACGAACAGCAGCGGCGTGGCAGTTACGGTGGCGCAGTGGGCTATCTGTCCGGGCGCGGCGATATGGACACCTGTATTGTGATTCGCTCAGCGCTGGTGCGTGATGGTCAGGCCTTTGTGCAAGCCGGAGCTGGAGTTGTCGCTGACTCTTCAGCTGCAGCAGAAGTCGCCGAAACAGAAGGCAAGGCGCAAGCCGTCATCGGGGCAATACAAGCCACCTACGCAACGCAGGAGCAGCAAGCATGACACCGGCCCGTATTATCTTAATCGATAACATCGACTCCTTTAGTTACAACCTGGTCGATGAGCTGCGCCAGCTTGGCTATCCGCTGCTGGTGTACCGCAATACCGTTGCCTTAAGCACTCTGAAAGAAACGCTGGAGAACTACGCTGGCCCGCAGGTGATATGCCTCTCGCCCGGACCTGGCCATCCCCAGCGGGCGGGCAATCTCATGCAAGTGATTGACTATGCCAAGGGCCGCTACCCTATGCTCGGCATCTGCCTTGGCTTTCAGGCGCTGCTGGAAGCCAACGGTGCCAAAGTTCGCCGCTGCGGTGAAACCGTGCATGGCAAGAGCAGCGCCATCAGCTGTGCTGAGCACCCGGTTTTTGCAGACTTACCGCGCCAGTTACCCGTCGCTCGCTACCACAGCCTGGCGGGTTATGAGTTACCCGCAGACATCGAGGTATTGGCAGATTATCAAAGCGACCGCGAGCGTATACCTATGGCCGCCTATTTCAATCAGCATCGCGCGATTGGATTCCAGTTTCATCCTGAATCAATTCTCACGGGGCGCGGTACGCAACTACTGGCCCAGACCATTGAATTCCTATTCCGTACGGAGCAGCAGTAATGGACGCTATCAAACAACTTCTATCCGGCAACAGTTTATCCATGGCCGCCAGCGAACGCTTGTTCGATCACCTGGTCAAGGGCGAACTCAACGAAATACAGATCACCGCCCTGCTTATTAGTATGAAAATGCGTGGCGAAGAACCTGCGGAAATGGCGGGTGCGGCTCTGGCATTGCGCCGTGCTGCAAAGCCTTTCAAACGGCCCGATCGGCTGGTAGTCGACAGTTGCGGTACCGGTGGCGATGGCAGTAATACCATCAATATCTCGACCACTGCGGCGTTGATTGCGGCAAGTATGGGACTGACCGTAGCGAAGCACGGTAATCGCAGTGTATCGTCGCGCTCTGGCTCGGCTGATGTGCTGGAAAGCCTCGGTTTGTCGGTGACCCAAGACCCGCAAGTTGCTGCACAGCAGCTTGATGCATTTAATTTTTGCTTCCTGTTTGCCCCTCACTATCACCCTGGCATTCGCTATGCCATGCCGGTACGGCAAACTCTGAAAACCCGTACGCTGTTTAATTTGTTAGGTCCGTTGGTCAATCCTGCGCGTCCTGACGTACAACAATTAGGAGTTTACGATCCAGCATGGTGCCGCCCACTGGCGGAAACGCTAAAATTACTGGGTTGTAAACGCGCTATGGTGGTCCACGGCTCAGGACTGGACGAAATTGCTTTACATGGTCCAACCCAGGTGGTCGAATTGCGCGACGGTGAACTGCACGACTATGAATTGCAGCCCAAAGATTTTGGTGTTCAGCAATCCCCCGTCAGCGCTTTACGCGGCGGCGACGCCGATTTCAATGCGGTCGCCTTACAACGGATACTTGAAGGCAAGGCACCCGATGCGCACGCTAATGCGGTCGCCATCAGCACTGCCGGCTTACTTTATCTCGCCGGCAAGTATGATGACCTGCAGCAGGCAACCAGCGCGGTACTCGAACATCTGGCCAGTGGCCAGGCCATGACACACTTGCAGCAGTTACAGGAGTTTAATCGTGGCTGATACGATTTTACAAAGCATCGTCAACACCCGGCGTCAGCGCCTGGTGGAGCTTGCCCGCGAGTATCCGGTCGATGCCTTGAAGCAGGACTTGAAGCTCAGTCAACGCAGTCTGGCGAAAGCCCTGGCGACACCCGCCAGCAGTTTTATTCTGGAGTGCAAAAAAGCGTCCCCGTCCAAAGGCATGATCCGTGATGACTTTCATCCGGTGCGCATTGCGCAAACCTACAGCCGTTATGCGGCGGCGATTTCAGTACTCACTGAGCCCGATTACTTCCAGGGGGATTTTGCCTATTTAGCTGCGGTCAGCAGCGCCGTTGACTTACCTATTCTGTGCAAAGACTTCATTGTTGATCCGTTGCAGGTCCTGTTAGCCCGTCACTTTGGTGCTGACGCCATTCTGCTTATGCTGTCTATTCTCTCCGATGAAGACTACCGGGAGCTGGCCCAGCTGGCGGCAGATTACAATCTGGATGTGCTCACTGAAGTCAGTACCGAAGAAGAGATGTTACGCGCCAAAGCCCTTGGCGCGAACATCATCGGCATTAATAACCGCAACCTGCACGATCTAAGTATTGATCCTAAACGTAGTCAGGAACTTAGTAAGCTGGCACCTGCTGGTGTATTGCTGGTTGCTGAGTCCGGCTACAGCGAACATCAGCATGTGCGCGAAACTGCGCCTTTCGTCGATGGCTTTCTGGTGGGCAGCGCGCTCACTGCGCAAGCGAACATTGATCAAGCTTGCCGGGAACTGATTTATGGTAAACACAAAGTCTGTGGCCTGAATCAGGTAAGCGATGCGCATGTGGTGCGCGCTGCAGGAGCAGCTTATGGCGGCTTGATTTTTGTGCAACATTCACCCCGCGCTGTGACTGCGGCGCAAGCCCGGCAGTTGGTCACAGCAGAGCCGGATCTAAGCTGGGTTGGCGTGTTTGCCGATCATCCGCTGGCCGAGGTAGTTAAGATTGCCAGCGAACTTAGTCTGGCCGCAGTGCAGTTACACGGTCATGAGGATGCAGACTATATAGCCCAGCTCAAGCAGGCGCTGCCCAGCGGCACAGAAGTATGGCAAGTACACCGCGTTGAAGCACCGCTGCTGCTGCCGCAAACGGACGCAGACGCTATACTACTCGACAATCTGCAGGGCGGCAGCGGCAAAACCTTTGCCTGGGAACTGCTGCAAGACTTAACTCCGGCAGAGCGCGAGCATTGTATTCTTGCTGGTGGCCTCGGCCGCCACAACCTAAGTGAAGCCCAACAGACCGGGCTGCAACGATTTGATTTTAATTCAGCTGTAGAGCGCACCAAAGGTGTTAAAGACGCCGGTAAAATTGTGCAACTCTTTCAACAAATTCGTCAGTATGGGAAACAAGATCATGAGTAATTACCCAGCGTATTTTGGAGAATTTGGTGGCCAGTTTGTGCCAGAAATTCTGTTACCCGCGTTAGACCAACTTGAACAGGCCTTTGTCGATGCTCAGCAGGACCCTGAGTTTCAGAAAGAATTTAAAGATTTGCTCAAGAACTATCTGGGCCGGCCGACGCCCTTATCCTTATGCCGTAACTTGCCGGTCGACAGTCCCAATGGCACAAAAATTTACCTGAAACGGGAAGATCTGCTGCATGGCGGCGCCCACAAAACCAATCAGGTGCTGGGTCAGGCGTTGCTTGCCAAACGTATGGGTAAACACCGTATTATTGCGGAAACCGGCGCCGGTCAACATGGCACAGCGACTGCCTTAGCCTGTGCCCTGCTCGACCTTGAGTGCATTATTTATATGGGCAAAAAAGACGTCGAACGGCAACAGCCGAATGTGTTTCGCATGGAGCTGATGGGAGCCAAAGTGGTTGCCGTTGATACCGGCAGCGGCACACTCAAAGATGCCGTCAACGAGGCCCTGCGCGACTGGACTGCGAGTTATCACGATACCCATTACTTACTCGGCACAGCAGCGGGTCCGCACCCGTTCCCGACCATTGTACGAGAGTTCCACCGCATGATCGGTGCCGAAGCCAAAGCCCAGATCGTGGAGCGCGCCGGGCGTCTTCCTGACGAGGTCATCGCCTGTGTTGGTGGCGGCTCAAATGCCATTGGTATGTTCGCAGAGTTTATTGACGAAGACGGGGTTGAACTGGTCGGGGTCGAGCCCGCCGGTAAAGGTCTTACCACGACCCAGCATGGCGCCACGCTCAGCGCCGGCCACCCGGGAATTTTGCACGGTTGTAAGTCGTTTCTGATGCAAACTGACGAAGGTCAGATTGAAGAAAGCTATTCAGTTTCGGCAGGACTTGATTACCCTGGAGTCGGTCCGCAGCACGCGTATTTGCAGAGTATCGGTCGCGCTCGCTACGAGTCGGTAACCGACGATGAAGCTCTGGAGGCATTCAAAATTCTTGCTGAGAAAGAAGGCATCATCCCGGCACTGGAATCGGCCCATGCGCTGGCCTACGCCCTGAAGCGTGCGGCACAAGCGGATGCTCCTGAAATTTTGTTGATCAATTTATCCGGCCGGGGCGATAAAGATATCGACCATGTGCGTCGTATTTTTCAACAACAGGAGGACGCCAAATGAGCCGCTATCAAGCCATGTTTGAACGACTTGACGCTGCCGATGAAGGCGCCTTTGTGCCCTTCGTAACGCTGGGCGATCCCAATCCTGAACAAAGCCTAGAGGTCATCGACGCTTTAATCGCGGGTGGCGCGGACGCGCTGGAACTTGGTTTTCCCTTCTCTGATCCCGTCGCCGACGGTCCGACGATTCAAAAAGCGGCCATTCGTGCTTTGCAGGCGGGCACTAGGATCACTGACTGCTTTGCGATCCTCAGCAAAGTGCGTGAGCGCCACCCTGAAATACCTATGGGTCTGTTGGTGTACGCCAACCTTGTTGCCAGTGCCGGCTTAGATAAATTCTATCAGCGCTGCGCTGATGCGGGGGTCGATTCAGTGTTGATTGCTGATGTGCCGGAGCGTGAAAGCACACCCTTTATTGAAGCGGCAAAAGCGCATGGTATTGCACCCATCTTTATCGCTCCGCCTGATGCCACCAGCGAACGTCTGCAGAGCATTGCCGCGCGCAGCGAGGGCTACGTGTATCTGTTGAGTCGCGCTGGCGTGACCGGCACTGAGAGTACGATGCAAAAGCCTGCAACCGCCGTCATTCAATCCCTGAAAGACGCCCAGAGTGCGCCCCCGCTACTGGGCTTTGGTATCGCTCGACCGGAGCACGTCGAGGCCGCATTAGCTGCTGGTGCAGCCGGTGCGATTAGCGGCTCAGCGGTGGTCAACATCATTGCGAACCACCATGACGATCGGCAACGTCTCAGCGACGAGCTTACGAGTTTTGTGAAGACGATGAAGAAGGCAACAGGCAATCGCGCAGCGCTTCTTCAGCAGAACCAAACTTAAATTCAAAGCCCGCTTTCTGCAACCGTGCCGGCATTACCCGCTGGCCGGTGAGCAGCATCTGCGACATCTCGCCTAAGAGCAACTTTAACACCCAGGCCGGGACCCGCATGAAGTGGGACTTGCGTAAGACTTTCGCAATAGTCTCGCTGAACTCGGCCTGCGGTAAAGGTTGTGGTGCTGTGGCGTTGTAAACGCCCTGGCAATCGTCGTTTTCGAGCAGAAATATAATCGCCCGCGCGATATCGTGCAGATGAATCCAGGAAAAATACTGTTTGCCGTCGCCAAGTGGCCCGCCGAGGCCAAGTAAATAAGGCGGTAACATCTTCTGCAGGGCACTGTCATCAGAGGCCAGCACCACCCCGGTGCGGATCACGCAAACGCGGGTTTGCTCTGATTGTGCGGCAAGCGCCAAGTCTTCCCACTTCGCACAGAGTTTGTGAGCAAAATCATCCGGCAGATTAACGCTTTTATCTTCCGTCATGATTTTGTCACCCTGGGCACCGTAATAGCCAATGGCAGAACCACTAATCATGACTTTCGGTGGATTGTCACAGGCCTGAATACGTTTTCGTAGCTCATCGGTAACATCCCAGCGGCTGTCCTGCAGGCGTTCTTTCTGCTTCGCGGTCCAGCGTTTATCGGCAATCCCCTCGCCCTGCAAATTAATGATTCCGTGAAAGTCGCCCAACTGATTGATCTCAGCAAGTCCATCATAAGCCTGCACGCCTTCGCCAAACCGCTCCATGGCCTGTTTAGGTTCGCGACTTAAAATGGTGATCTCGTACTTATCGCGCAATCGTCTGATTAGCTCAGAGCCAATCAAACCTGTTCCTCCGGTGATCAATAATTTCATTATTCGACTCCTCGTTGTAGCTGCGCTACCTTTAAGTTTAGTCATTGTTAGTGGTCGACAACAAACTTTTCTGGCAAACTCCTGTTATCGCGTTTTTTTGGATTACATCATGTTGTTTGTGCTCGAATACTTACCTATTGCGCTATTTTTTATATTCTACCTGCTGGGCGATATCTTTCTGGCGACCGGCGTACTGATGCTGGGTACTGTCCTGCAGCTGATGGCGCTGAAATTCATGCGTGAGGTCATCACGCCCCGCCACTGGATCATTCTGTGCGTGGTGTTAATTTTCGGCACCGTCACCCTGTTACTACGTGACGAATGGTTCATAAAGCTCAAAGTTTCTGTCATTTATGTTGCCATTGCGCTACTCCTGCTGATTGGACTCTGGTGGAAAAAACGCAGCCCGCTGCAGCACTTTCTGGGCGAAGAGATCAATCTGCCTGATTTTGCCTGGCGCCGCCTGACCTATGCCTGGGTCATCTTTTCACTCGCTCTGGCCGCAGTGAACCTCTATATCGCCGAATACTGGAGTCTCGATGCCTGGGTCAATTTCAAGGTGTTCGGAACCTTAGGTGCGACTCTGGTCTTTACCATTTTCACTGGCGCTTATATGTTTAAACATCATACGGACCGTGAAAAAGATGCCGAAGAACTTGAGTAAACGGACGCCGCTTGAGAGTGCTCCCGGCCGCACCATTTACCTCCATCACTACGCGGCCGATAATCCGGATAAAGTCGTCATTATGGCGCCTGCAATGGCGGTGCCGCATAGTTATTACGCAGATTTTTGCGCCTGGCTAGCCACTCAGGGTTTCCATGTCATCGGGTTCGATTATTACGGCATCGGTCTTGCGCAGGAGCAATCGCTGCGCCACTTCGACAGCTCTGTCACAGAGTGGGCCACCCTCGACGCCCAAGCGGTATTGGATCAATGCTTACAGGACTTTCCAAAGCTTCCGGTAGTGTGGTTCGCACATAGTATTGGCGGGCAGTTGTTCGGCATGCTGCAACATACAGAGCAAGTGGAGCGTATGGTTACCGTCGCAACCGGCACCGGTTACTGGCGTGATATGCAACCTGGTTTGAAGTACAAATCGTGGTTTTTATGGCGGGCGATCGTGCCCTGGCTGTTGCCTGTTGTAGGGTATTTTCCCGGTGCACGGCTCGGTATCGTCGGGAATGTGCCAAAATCAGCTATGGCACAGTGGCGCCGCTGGTGTCTGAATTCAGACTATTTAGTCGGCGCGGAAGACCTTTATCACAACTACGCTCAGGTCGAAACGCCCATCATCAGTCTGGCCTTCAGCGATGACGAAATGCTGACCTACCGCAATATTGATAGCATGCATAATTTCTATAAAAATGCTCCGCAACGGCGCCTACGCTTTGCACCAGAGGATTTTTATCTGGACAGTATCGGCCATTTTGCAATTTTCCGCCCACGTTACCAAAAACTGTGGGCGGAACTCTTGTTACCGCAACTATCTGCTGAGCGACCAAAGGAACCAGCTAACCCAGGCGTCGAATAAGTTGTGCGGTATTGCGCCGTATCAGCCGCGCGCAGGCTAACCGCCCCATACTGCCGACGATAACAGCACCAGCTATCGGCCCGATCAACCAGAACCGCCAATGGAAAGTAGCTGCCAGTTCGAACACCTGAGTTTGCAGAATATACAAGGATAACTCCATAGCCAGCGTTGCAATCAAGCCGCTAATGGCGCCCAGGACCACAAACTCGTACGTCACACTTCGACTCAACAGCTTCGCTGGTGCCCCTAGCGTACGCAGAATCACCAGTTCTTTCTGGCGTTCTTCCATCGAAGCCTGCACCTGGGCCAGCAATACTAGAACACCTGCCACAATAACCAGGATCAGTACAAATAAGATGGCAATACTGACCTGCTCGATGACCTCACGCAACTGCTCCATGATGGCATCCAGATCAATAAGCGACACCTGCGGGAAAGGCTTAAACAGCTCGTAGAGCTCGCTTTTGCGATCTTCCGGCAAATTAAAGCTCGAAATATAGGTCGCCGGGAAATCCGCTAAGGTGGCAGTATTGAAAATCATATAGAAGTTGGGCTGCAACGAGCCCCAGTTGACCTCGCGGACACTGGTGACAGGCACCGTAAACACCTGCCCGCCAATATTAAAGGTTAACTCATCGCCAACGCCGAGGCGCATGCGCTCGGCCACCTCACTTTCAATCGACACCTGCGGTTGCGGATCATCCCCCCACCACTCGCCAGCCACGACGGTATTGTTAGGCGGCAAGGTATCCCGCCAGGTCAACGACAGTTCCCGCCCGAATCCCTCGCGTTGCTCCGCTGCAGGCGCAGTCTCGCCTTCAGCTTGCTCTTTCGAGACTTCATCCACCACAGCCACATCGTTGACCGCAGTCATGCGGCCGGGGACGATAGGATACATCTCGTTTATTTCAAGATCCCGCTGCTCAAAGCGCGCTTTTAAGGGCGCAACGTTCTCCTGAGCTACGTTGACCAAAAAGAAGTTTGGCGCATCATCTGGCAATTGCTCCTGCCAGTCCGCTAACAGCTCATGCCGCAGCGCGAGCACCAGCAGCAGCAGCATGATGGCGGTGGAGAAACTCAGCATCTGCACGCTGTTTGCCTGCGCACGACGCTGCAAGCCCGCCATAGCCAGGCGCCAGGCACTACCCGCCTGCATCCCTGCCTGCCGACTGGCACGAATAAAGAAGCGACTGACGAACAGCAGCACCACAGCCGCCAGTGCCCCACCGGCAAATAATGCCGTCGACAACAGCCACTGCTGACTGTAAAGCCAGAGCAACAGATAAATGGTACCGCCCGACGCCACCCAATGTAACCAGCGCCATCGATCGGTGCCTGTCATTTCGCGATTAAGTACCCGCAGCGGCGGTATTTCGATAAGCCGTAATAAGGGGTACAACGTGAACATCACCGCACTGACAAGACCCGTGCCGGCCGCTAACAGGTAACCGCGGCCACTGCCCGCTGGCAGGTTGACGTCAAAATAGCGGGCGACCAGATCCACCACTTGCCCCTGAATCAACCAGCCGAGCAGCAAGCCCGTGGCGATGCTGAAACCGGTTAACAGCAACAAATGCAGAATAAAGATCTTTTGGATCTGTCGGCGTTGCCCGCCAAGCGTCTTAAAAATAGCGACAACGTCGTAATTTCGTTGGCAATAACGTTGCGCAGCAACCGCTACCGCCGTAGCGGCCAGCACCACGCCAAGCAGGCTGGCGAGCAACATAAAACGCTCGGCACGGCGCAAGCTACGGGCCAATGGTGAATCCCCGTCCTCGATGCTACGCCAATTGTGAGTGTCGTCATTGAGTTGCGGTTTGAGCCACTCCTCATAGCGCATTAAATCATCATTTTCTCCGGCAAAAAGAACATTGAACCGCACCCTGCTGCCGGGTTGGATCAAGCCTGTCGCCTCGAGTTCGCTGTAGTTGATGAGCACGTTGGGGCTGTCAGTAAACACTGAGAAACCAACATCCGGCTCATAAGTGAGCACCCGTGTCACTTCAAATTCACTGTTACCGATCTCTAAGGTATCGCCAACACTTAAATTCAGCTCCTGAAACAACGCCGCAGCGACCCAGGCTTCGCCACCGGCAGGTAAATCGTCAGCGACCTGATCCGCAGCAAAAGGCTGTTGTGCAGTGCGCAGCTCGCCGCGCAACGGATAACCCTCACTCACGGCTTTGACATCAACCAGAGCAAGCTCATCGTTGGCAAATGCCATGGAATTAAAGACCACCCGGTCGGCAGTCTGTAATCCCTCATCCTGCGCACGAGACAGCCAGTCCTCGGGGATATCCCGGCGTGAGCTCAGCACTCGGTCTGCCGCCAGAAACTCCGCACTGCGTTCGGTCAAGCCGGCTTGCAGTCGCTCGGTAAATAACGCCAACGATAACACTGCCGTCACAGACAACACGATGGCGGCCGCCATGATGGTCAGTTCACCCCGGCGCAACTCCTGCTTTAATAGTCGCCAGGAAATTTTATGCCACATCGCGGGTCACCTCAGTCAGCTTACCAGCTTCCATACGCAGCACCCGTTGGCAGCGCTCCGCCAACTCACTGTCATGCGTAACCATCACCAGCGTTGTGCCCGAATCCTGATTCATCTGAAACAACAGGTCTTCAACTTTATGACCTGTGGTCGCATCCAGGTTACCGGTCGGCTCATCGGCAAATAAGATTTTCGGTGTGCCCACAAACGCCCTGGCAATCGCCACGCGCTGCTGCTCGCCACCGGACAGTTGATTCGGATAATGAGTCAGGCGATCACCCAGTCCCACCTTACTCAGTAGCTCACGCGCCTGAGCCTCGGCCTGTTTATGGCCCGCTAACTCCGCCGGCAACATCACATTCTCTAAAGCGGTCAGGCTTGGTATCAACAGAAAGGACTGAAAAATAAAGCCAACCTTGTCGGCGCGAATTTTTGCCCGTTGCTCCTCATCCAAATCGCCCAAATTTACGTTATCTATGGAAACATCTCCGGCACTCGCGAGGTCTAAACCTGCGAGTAAGCTTAACAACGTCGACTTACCGGAACCTGAAGCACCAACAATGGCGACAGTTTCGCCAGCTTCAATTTTTAGGTCCGTAGGTTTTAAAATGTGTAGAATACCTTCACTGGTTTCTACGTCTTTTCTTAATTGAGCGGTTTGAATAAGCATTTATGAAAAATTTCCTAATAAAATTTGGATTTATCGTCGCATTATTAGTACTTGTACGTCCAGTTTACGGAAATGTCTCACTGGTCGTTTTAGGCGATAGCCTAAGTGCCGGTTACGGCATGTCGCAACAACAGTCGTGGGTCGGCGTGTTGCAGCAACGCTGGCAACAAACGCACCCGTCGATCGAGCTCATCAACGCCAGCATTAGCGGTGACACCACTCAGGGCGCCTTAAACCGTCTCGAGGGGATTATCAAAACCCATCAGCCCGATGCTGTGTTCGTTGAACTCGGTGGTAATGATGGTCTACGTGGCTTCACGCCAACTACGATCAAATCTAATTTGTTACAAATCATCAATCGGTTGCAAGAGGAGAATATTAAAGTTGCGGTGAGTCAGATCATAATTCCGCCGAATTACGGCCGGCGCTACAGTGATATGTTTGCGGATATCTTTCCGGAATTGGCGACATCGACAGATACCCTGTTGATCCCCTTCTTTATGGAGCAAATCGCCACCAAGCCAGAATTGATGCAAAACGATGGCATTCATCCGAATGAAGACGCACAGGACGATATCGCAGACATCATGGAGCCGCATCTGCTCAAGCTTCTTAGCAGGTAGCGTATTCAACAGAGAGAAAGGTAAAGCAGATAAGAAATGGCGTCCCCTAGGGGATTCGAACCCCTGTTACCGCCGTGAAAGGGCGGTGTCCTAGGCCTCTAGACGAAGGGGACCCCGGACTGGTCTTACTCGATTACTTTAAATGGCGTCCCCTAGGGGATTCGAACCCCTGTTACCGCCGTGAAAGGGCGGTGTCCTAGGCCTCTAGACGAAGGGGACCCCGGACTTGCAATCGGCTGGTTGCGTTGAGTAAGTTGGCGTCCCCTAGGGGATTCGAACCCCTGTTACCGCCGTGAAAGGGCGGTGTCCTAGGCCTCTAGACGAAGGGGACGCGTATCTTACTTTGCAACAAAAGTGCTGAAGTGAATTGGTGGAGCTAAGCGGGATCGAACCGCTGACCTCTTGCATGCCATGCAAGCGCTCTCCCAGCTGAGCTATAGCCCCAGTACTTCAGTACCCTGACAGCGGGGCGAATTCTATGGTAATTCGCTGCTAACCGTCAACCTTTTTTTTGGCAAAATGAAGCGTTTGCTCCATTTTTAGGCAGTTCGCGCAAAAGCTCACCAAAACACGCCAAAATTAGCCAATAGGAATCGTCATGCCGGTCAATGCCGGTCACGCTGACTAATCCTCAAAATGATAGATCCGCTCCAGTGAAGCACGGTCACGCACGGTTACGTCCATGTCCCGCACCAGGCCATCTTCCAGGCTGTAAACCCAACCATGAATCGCCAGTTCCTGTCCTCTATCCCAGGCGCTTTGGATAATGGTGGTCTTAGCCAGGTTACGCACCTGCTCAATCACGTTCAACTCGCATAAGCGATTTACCCGTGCTGTCTCATCCAGTGCTTCAAGCTCGTCATGATGCTCACGGTAAATATCTTTAATCGGATACAGCCAGTGATCGACCAAACCGTGGGAACAGCTCTCTGTGGCCGCGCGTACACCGCCACAGCCGTAATGCCCTACTACCAGAATGTGTTGCACCTTTAACGCATCCACGGCGTACTGAACGACCGACAGACAGTTAAAATCAGTCTGAATAACCTGGTTGGCGACGTTACGATGGACAAATAACTCGCCCGGAGCTAAATCGACCACCTGATTCGCAGGTACCCGGCTATCCGAACAGCCAATCCACAAGTAGTCTGGTGTCTGCTGATTGACCAGATTTGCGAAAAATTCAGGGTCGAGATTCAGCTGACGCTCCGCCCAACCCTTATTATTCGCAAGTAACTGTCGAATTTTCGGCATTCAGTTGTTGTCCTTATTGTTGCGCTTGTTCACGCTCACTTATAAAGGTAATCGCGCGAGCAATACGGGCCACAACTTGCTCCTGCTCGATTAACTCAAGCGTCACATCAAGTGAAGGTGAGTTGCCGGAGCCGGTCGCTGCCACTCGCAATGGCATACCGACTTTACCCATGCCAACCCCTAAATCATCAGCGGTCGCTTGAATAGCAGCTTGAATCGATGCGGCATTCCACTCGGTCAGGCTCGCCAGTCGATCTTGCACAGCTTCGAGGGCTTCGCGGGCAACAGGCCGCAAGTGCTTTTTCGCCGCAGCTTCATCAAAGCTCTCATAATCTTCGTAGAAATACCGCGCTGAGGTGGCCATTTCCTTCAATGTTTTCACGCGATCAGCCAACAACGGAATGATTTTCTCTAACGCAGGGCCTTTGGTGACATCAATCGCCTGGTCACTGAAGTGCCATTGCAAGTGCTCAGCCACTTCACCAACTGGCAGGGCTTTCATGTAATGTTGGTTAAGCCAGTTTAACTTCTCGGTGTTAAACGCTGACGCGGCTTTGTTGACGTCATCCAGACGGAAATACTCAATCATCTCATCGACGCTGAAGATTTCCTGATCGCCATGCGACCAACCCAGTCGCACCAGGTAGTTCATCACCGCTTCCGGCAAGTAGCCATCATCGCGGTATTGCATCACGCTGACCGCTCCGTGACGTTTCGACAGTTTCTTACCATCATCGCCAAGAATCATTGAGACATGAGCATATTCAGGCACTGGCGCACCGAGCGCTTGCAGAATATTAATCTGGCGCGGCGTATTATTAATGTGATCTTCCCCACGCACCACGTGGGTGATATTCATTTCCCAATCGTCAATTACGACACAGAAGTTATAGGTGGGGGTGCCATCGCTGCGCGAGATGATCAAATCATCAAGTTCGGTGTTAGCAAATTCGATTGGCCCACGGATATGGTCGTTAAACTTCACCGAACCCGTTTGTGGGTTGCGAAAACGCACCACATAACGATCGCCACTGACATTGGGGTTATCACGACAATGACCGTCGTAACGCGGCTTTTCGCCCTTCTCCATTTGCTCTTCACGCATTTTTTCCAGGCGCTCAGTCGAGCAATAGCATTTATAGGCTTTGTCTTCTTCTAACAGCTTGTCGATAAAGTGCGTGTAGCGATCAAAGCGTTTGGTTTGGTAGTGTGGACCTTCGTCCCAGTTTAATCCTAACCATTCCATGCCTTCCAGGATGGCGTCGATTGCCGGCTGAGTAGAACGTTCGCGATCTGTGTCTTCAATACGCAGTACGAATTTCCCACCGGCTGCTTTGGCAACCAGCCAGGAATAAAGTGCCGTGCGCGCGCCGCCGACATGTAAATATCCAGTTGGACTAGGGGCAAATCGGGTGACTACCGTCATAATAGTTGCATTCTCCGCATCAGTCGGGTTATTTTGCAGCGTAGTTTACCAATAACCGCGCGACCTCGCATCACTGGTTTTGGTGAATCCTTTGTTATTCGTCAATCAATCTTTGCCGAATTGGGCAAAAAGACAGCAGTCAGAACATAAGGGTGATATTTTTTATTGACAGGGCAGCGTAGCTCCCTATAATACCGCCCCGCAACGCAGAGAAAACGGATGGTTAGCTCAGTTGGGAGAGCATCGCCCTTACAAGGCGAGGGTCACTGGTTCGAGCCCAGTACCATCCACCACTCTACGCCTTTGTGAAACGTTGCAAGCACTACCCAGATGGATGGTTAGCTCAGCTGGGAGAGCACCGCCCTTACAAGGCGGGGGTCACTGGTTCGAGCCCAGTACCATCCACCACTTCTCAGGTATTACTTCGCCCACAGCCTGTGGGAAAAGCTCTCAGCGCACCTTCGTGTCAGTCACTTGCAGCAACAAGTTCGAAAAACCGTTTCAAATGACGCGAATACAGCAGTAACCAGAGCGCGATCAGCCACGCAAAAATAATAAACGCTTTCACAAAAGCAAAATGCGGCCAGTTGGCAATCACTAAGCTACCAATCAGCACACCATCGGCAAGCCAGCTGAGCCACAATAATGCAGGCGCAATACGAGCAAACTTCGGCACCCAAGCGGGCATCTCGGCTTTCACCTGGGTCAACATCACCACCACCGCCAGCGCCGGCAGGCCGACACTTAGGGTCAAAACAAACTGTTCGGTATTCGAATAGAAAAACTGCAGCAAGCGGGAACGATCTTCACTAAAGGTGAGCGATATAATCCACGCCAGATAGCCACGCAAAAACAATCCCAACACAAAAATCAGTGCCAAAGGTGTACGTAGCTGACCGTCAGCTGTTAAATAATGTTCATCGCCCCGTTGCAGCTGCATGCTTAACCCAACAGTTTCAAGCGTTCACGCAGCGCACCAACGTCATCTCGAAGCTGCGCCGCTTTCTCGAATTCAAGGTCTTTCGCGGCCTGGTACATTTCTTTTTCGGTACGCTCCAGCACTTTCATCAACGCGACCGGATCGTTCAGATTGACATCGTACTTCGCTTCCGCCTCGGCCACAGCTCGACGCTCATCATAGCTCTTACGCCGTTTTCTCGCGCCGCCTAAATCCATCACGTCAGTCACACCTTTGGTCAGCCCTTTCGGCGTAATACCATGTTCCAGGTTGTACGCCACCTGCTTCTCGCGGCGGCGATCCGTTTCATCAATCGCACGCTGCATCGAGCCGGTAATTTTGTCGCCATAAAGAATGGCTTTACCGTTGACGTTCCGCGCCGCCCGACCAATGGTCTGGATCAAGGCACGATCAGAGCGCAAGAAGCCTTCTTTGTCAGCGTCGAGAATCGCCACCAGACTAACTTCCGGCATGTCCAGACCTTCCCGCAGCAAGTTAATCCCGACCAGCACATCGAATTCACCCAAGCGCAAATCACGAATGATCTCCATACGCTCAACGGTGTCGATATCCGAATGCAGATAGCGAACTTTAATGCCATGCTCGTCCAGATAGTCGCTAAGGTCTTCCGCCATTTTCTTCGTTAGCGTGGTCGCTAATACGCGCTCTTTGCGCTCCACGCGCAGTCGTACTTCCGACATCAGATCATCAACCTGGGTGCCAACCGGACGCACTTCGATAACAGGGTCAATAAGCCCAGTCGGCCTTACCACTTGCTCGATAACCTCACCTGCGGATTTTTCAATCTCGTATTTGCCAGGGGTCGCTGAGACATAAATGGTTTGCGGTGCGATGGCTTCGAATTCGTTAAATTTCAACGGCCTGTTATCCAGTGCCGATGGCAAGCGGAAACCGTAATTCACCAGATTTTCTTTACGCGAGCGGTCGCCTTTGTACATGGCGCCCACTTGCGACACTGACACATGCGACTCATCGATGATCAGCAAGGCATCATCGGGCAGATAATCCAGTAAGGTCGGTGGCGGCTCGCCTGGCGCCCGCCCGGACAGATAGCGGGAATAGTTTTCGATACCCGAGCAATAGCCCAGCTCCAGCATCATTTCAATATCGTACTGAGTACGCTGGGAAATGCGCTGCTCTTCGATCAGCTTGTTAGCGTCCAGCAGTTCCTGCTTGCGGTCTTTAAGCTCTTCTTTGATTTGCTCAATGGCCTGCAAAATGGTTTCCCGCGGCGTCACGTAATGGGTCTTGGGGTAAATGGTCGCGCGGGCAACGTCAGCCTGTGTCACCTGCCCTGTCAGCGGCTCAAAAAAACTGATACGGTCGATTTCATCGTCGAACAGCTCAAGGCGCACGGCCATTTCTTCCGACTCCGCCGGGAAAATATCAATCACTTCGCCACGTACCCGGTAGGTGCCGCGTTCAAAGGCCGCGTCATTACGCTTGTATTGTAACTGCGCCAGGCGGCGCAGCACGTCGCGCTGGTCAATGATGTCACCGCGGCGCAGGTGCAGCATCATTTTCATGTAGGATTCAGGGTCACCCAAACCGTAAATACAGGACACCGACGCCACCAATACCACATCGCGGCGCTCCATCAGGGCTTTAGTCGCTGACAAGCGCATCTGCTCAATATGGTCATTAATCGAGGCGTCTTTCTCGATGAAGGTATCCGTGGTCGGCACATAAGCTTCGGGCTGATAATAATCGTAATACGAAACAAAATACTCTACCGCGTTGTTGGGAAAGAACTCTTTCATTTCCCCGTACAACTGCGCGGCCAATGTTTTATTGTGGGCCAGGATCAGCGTTGGCCGTTGCACCTGCTGAATGACATTGGCCATGGTGAAGGTTTTACCTGAGCCGGTCACCCCAAGTAAGGTTTGATGCGCAAGACCCGCTTCAAGATTATCGACCAGGCTTTCGATGGCCTTGGGCTGATCGCCTGCAGGTTGATATTCAGAGACTAATTCAAACGCACGTGCCATCAGGCAACCTCCTCGTTTCGTTGTTTCCGCAGTCCGGCCTGGAACCAGCGCCAGGCAATACCAGCAGTCAGCACATTGGCGACCACTCCACCGATGAACAGTCCGGGAATATCAGCAATCAGCGAGCCGATGTAACTCAGTGGTACGAACATAACGAATAACCGCACAATACTTAACGCCAGCGCCGACATCGGCTCGTGCATGGCGTTAAAACTGGAGTTCGTCAAAATAATGATGCCTTGCATACCGTAGCCCAAGGGCATGATGTAAAGAAATAACCGAATTAAGCGAGCCACTTCCGGGTCGTCGGTAAAAATTTGTGCGATATAAGGTGCGCCAACCGCCAGCACAACGTAAATCAGTAATTGCACCACAATGACACTGCGTAAGGCTGTGTTATAGGCATCGCGCACCCGCTCAAACTGCATAGCACCCAGATTCTGGCTAATCAGCGGCGGCAGACTCATCGACAGCGCCAGAATGATCACGCTGGCCAAGGATTCCAGCCGTGTTCCCACGCCAAAAGCCGCCACCGCAGGTGCGCCATAGGCTGCGATAATTGCGGTCATCACTGCCATCGCCAGTGGCGTCAGCATGTTCGCACCGGCCGCTGGCAGGCCAATGTTTAAAATCTGTTTGGCGGATTTCACCGGGTGCGCGTGTTCAGGTACCTTGAAACTGATTAAACCTTTGTAGTGCAGGTACCACAGCACTAACACCGTGCCAATAGACCAGCTCAGGACACTGGCCAGCGCCGCGCCCTGCACACCCATGGCGGGTATGGGGCCGAAGCCGAAAATTAAGATGGGGTCAAAAATAGCATTGAGCAAGCCGCCGGAGGCCATAATGATCGAAGGTGTGCGAGTATCCCCCGACGCCCGCAGCACCGCATTGCCGACCATAGGGATCACTAAAAAGGTCGCGCCCGCGAACCACAGGATCATGTACTCGTGGATCAGTGGCAATAACCGTTCTTGCGCTTGTAAGGCAGCGAAGATCGGATCCATAAGCAAGAAACCGAACAAGGATAAGCCAGCAACAAGGAGAGCGGAAACCGCCAGCGCAATCACGCCGTCGAAACGCGCATGAGCTTCATTGCCGGCACCGCGCTTACGTGCCAAAACCGCCGAAGTACCGACGCCTAAACCAATCGCCAGACTTACGACACTAAAGGTGACCGGAAAGGTAAAGCTCACTGCAGCCAGCGGATCTGTGCCAAGCATGCCGACGAAGAAGGTGTCGACCACGTTAAAACTGATCAGGGTCAGCACCCCAATCACCACAGGCCAGGTCATCTGCCAGAGCGTTGCCGGAATTGGATCATTTGTCAGTGATTTTGCCGATACTGCTGAGGCCATTCAGAGTTCCATTTAAACCAGTGGTTGCGCGTTCATTTTCAGTCGCACGGTCAGACGTATACGAAGTCAGCTAGTGTAACGGATTTCCCTGATTGACGCTATGTGGGGCAAAAAAGAATGGCCTGACCTCAGCGCCGATCATGGACATAAAAAGCGAAGGATCATATAGTAATGACCTTCATTTTGATCCACAGGAACGTGCCGTGAACTACCCATTATCCGATCGCATCAACGCAATACAACCTTCTCCAACACTCGCTGTGTCGCAAAAAGCCGCCGAGTTAAAAGCTGCGGGCCATGATGTTATTGGCCTTGGCGTTGGCGAGCCGGACTTCGATACCCCGGAGTTTATTAAAGACGCAGCCAAAGCTGCTATCGATGCAGGTCATACCAAGTACACGGCTGTGGATGGTATCACCGAGCTCAAGCAGGCGGTGATTGACAAGTTCAAGCGTGATAACGAGCTCACCTACAAGTTATCCGAGATCCTGATTTCTGCCGGCGGTAAGCACAGTATCTTTAACCTGTTAAGCGCCTGGCTGAATCCTGGCGATGAAGTGCTGGTTCCAGCTCCTTATTGGGTCTCGTATCCAGACATGGCAAAACTGGTCGGTGCTGAACCCAAGTTCATTCAGGCAGGTATTGAACAGCGCTATAAAATTACCCCGGAACAACTTGCTGCTGCGATTACACCGAAAACACGCCTGCTGTTTCTTAACAGCCCGTCTAACCCGACCGGCACCGCCTACACCAAAGAGGAACTGGCGGCGCTGGCCGAAGTGCTGCGTGAGCATCCGCAAATTCTTATCGCCAGTGACGATATGTACGAGCACATTCTGTGGGCTGACTTCCCGTTTGCCAATATCGCCATGGCAGCGCCAGATTTGCAGGACCGCATTATCCTGCTCTCAGGCGTATCTAAAGCTTATGCCATGACCGGTTGGCGTATCGGCTACGCAGCAGGACCGGCACCTATCATTGCGGCGATGAAGAAAATGCAATCGCAGAGTACTTCGAATCCTGCCAGCATCAGTCAGCATGCAGCACTGGCTGCCCTCACTGGCGATCAAAGCTGTATTACCGAAATGGTCCGCGCGTTTAAGCTGCGCCACGACTATCTGGTAAATGCCCTGAACGCAATTCCGGGCATGCGCTGCATTGAAGGCGACGGTACCTTCTACACCTTCGCCAATATTGAAGTAATGATGGCCGATAAAGGTTTGGCCGATGATGTTGAATGGTGCGAAGCGCTGTTGAAAGAAAATAAAGTGGCATTGGTGCCAGGTTCAGCATTCGGTGCGCCTGGACATTGCCGACTCTCGTTTGCGACGGATTTAGCGACACTCGAAGAGGCTGTTGCACGTATTACGGAATTCGCTAACAAGTAGAAGCCTTGTTCTACTTAGAATTTATTAGTTTAAAGGCCCGCAACCGGTTCGGTTTGCGGGCCTTTTTTGAGCCAAAAATTCACCACATGAATGAAGAAATGCACAACCCTTGTCGATTCAGTGTACAGCTAAAAATAAATAAAAAAATAATTTAGGGGTAGATCCGCAGTTTATCTCAACCTACTGTTTATAAAGAACTTATTTTTATAAACTCAAATTTTAATCAGCTCCGCAATCGCTCGCTACACAGCGTGATTTAAGGCTTCTCACATATCTGCCCACAAGGTTATCCACAGATTTAGTGGATAAGATCTGCTAGCCCATGACTGGCGTGACTTTGCCCTCACTGTGGATAACCGACAGCGATTGCGCATTATGCGTTATGTTATAGTGACCGTCATTTCGGTGGCTTGACAAAAAGTAATTTTTGCAGCCGTGAACAGAAAACGCGCAAACGCGCATTTTTACTATTGACAGGCCGCGCAGGCACCTTTAACATTCGCTCCCGTTGTTAGATGAGTTCGATGAGTTCCCCAGTAGCTCAGTTGGTTAGAGCGGTGGACTGTTAATCCATGTGTCGTTGGTTCGAATCCAACCTGGGGAGCCAACTCTCATCCTCACTAACACTATCCATACCCTTGCGATTCCCCAGTAGCTCAGTTGGTTAGAGCGGTGGACTGTTAATCCATGTGTCGTTGGTTCGAATCCAACCTGGGGAGCCAAAACTAGCTTCTCTGTAAACGCAAATCACTCCGTAATAGATCACGATAATCACTTTGATCCGCCTGCCGCCATAAGCGCCGGCTCAACTCCGCTACCGACTGTTCTGCACCACCAGCAAGCCAGGCCGCAATTTCACTGGCGACATCAGGCCAAAAGCACTGCTTCCGTTCCGTAAGGGCGAACCAGTCCGTTAAGCCTTGCGGTGTCAGTTCATTCATTTGCGTTGCTAAGCCAAGTTCGGCCAAACAGCGGGCATTAGCAAGTTGCTCAAACTGACCGCCCAGCGGCCGCACCAGCAGCTTTTTACCGTACGCGAGAGCTTCACAGCTGGTTTCGAAGCCAGCATTGCTAATGACTCCTCCAGCTTTGACAAATTGTTCGGCGAAGCGCTGCCGTGATGGTGGGTAGTAATCAATGCCCGCAATCTTCTGCCGCTTCGCATCTGGATGAAACACACTAAAGCGGTAGTGTGGGAATTTTGCTAACAGCCGATGCACACTGACCAACGACTCAAACGGTAAGTACACCAAGTAATGGTCTTCCTCTACCTGCCCTGTCAGAGCCCGGTGATGCACGATAGGTGGCAAAATATGATTGCCATCTGCAACCCAGTGCATGCCGACCACATCTGTTGCCGGTGCGAACCAGCGGATCAGCTGTTGATACAACCAGGGCAAACGCAGGCTTTGCGTACGTTTGTAGAACGCATATTGCCGGCCCATGCCTATGCACCGCTTGTTTTGCCGGCGCGCGGCCCAGGCGACCACCGGCTCGTAGTCAGTAACCACCAGATCATACGGACTCAGGTCGAGTTCAGTGACATCGCGCCAGAATTGTTTCCAGTCGTTTTGCGATAGGGTTTTGCGCACGTCAATCTGGCCTTTTTGTACCGCAAAGGACAGCCCTTTGCGCCACTGCCAGTTTGGAAATGCCTCCATGTCGAAGAAATGCTCAGGAGCGCGCCCGGAAACCAGATAGTCAACCTCGACCGAGGGGTGCTGCTGCAATGCTTCTGCAAGCGCCGTACAACGACTTAAATGGCCATTTCCAGTGCCTTGGATACCCAGTAATATCTTCATCAGTAAAGCTCCAGTTAATTCGTGAACAGCAATGCCAGGTAGGCTAAGGTGGTGCCTAAGATGGCACCGGCGCCAATATCTCCCGGATAATGAACACCCAGTAAAACGCGTGAAATCCCAACCATGCTCGCCCAGATGATCCAGATCGGTGTCCAGGCGGGATAGAAACTGCTGGCAATGCCAGCGAATAAAAATGCGGCGGTGGTATGGCCCGAGGGAAAACTAAATTGGTCGTGAGCCTGTATCACCGAAGTGATGGAAAGTGTCTGATAGGGCCGTGGACGCTTTAAGCAGCGTTTGATCGCGATAAATAAGGGAATTTCAATACTGAAACCGATCGCGAGAGCCAGGGAAAATGATCCGCCCGACTCTGGCGCCGTAGCACTTAGCAAGAAGGCGATAAGCGCGTAACAGTAGCCGTCCCCTGAACGCGACACTAAGCGTATCCAGCTCTGCCGCTGAAAGCGCTGCGACCGTGCGCAACACCAGCAGAACCAGAGTTGGTCGTAACGACTCAACGTAGCTAACCAGCGAACCATAACAGGCTCCTTCGTTCCTGTTGTTGCCGCTAATTTACGCCGACAAAATGGCAGATTTGCTACACCACCATGAAGATTCGGTGACAAACTCAAATAACACTACAGTCTATCGGTTGTTTCAAAGCGCTAAACATTCGATAATACGCAAGATTTAATAGCAAACTTGGGCGATTCAAATGGGTGAGTATTTGCTACTTCTGGTAGCGACAGTACTGGTCAATAATTTTGTCTTGGTGAAATTCCTCGGTTTATGCCCTTTCATGGGGGTCTCAAACAAGCTGGAAACCGCCATTGGTATGTCCGCGGCAACCACCTTTGTGCTGACGCTGGCATCGGTGTGCAGCTACCTGGTCAATCATTATTTACTGGCGCCTTTTGACTTGCTTGCTTTGCAGACCCTGAGTTTCATTCTGGTAATTGCCGTAGTGGTGCAATTCACCGAAATGGTCGTGCATAAAACCAGCCCGACGCTGTACCGGTTACTGGGCATTTTCTTACCCTTGATCACCACCAACTGTGCGGTGCTGGGTGTGGCGTTACTAAATATTAATGAACAGCATAACTTTATTGAGTCCATTGTTTATGGATTTGGTGCGGCCATCGGTTTTTCTCTGGTTCTTATTTTGTTCTCTGCCTTACGCGAGCGTCTGGCCGCAGCTGATGTCCCTCTGCCCTTTAAAGGCGCAGCGGTGGGCATGATCACTGCGGGACTGATGTCGTTAGCGTTTATGGGCTTTAGTGGATTGGTGACCTTGTCATGAGCATTGTTACTGCGCTGATCGCAATTGGCGTACTGGCGCTGATCTTTGGTTTGGTGCTCGGCTTTGCCGCGGTGCGGTTCCGGGTGGAAAGCGATCCCATCGTTGACCAGATCGATTCCATATTACCGCAAACCCAGTGTGGCCAGTGCGGCTATCCGGGCTGTCGGCCTTATGCGGAGGCAATTGCCAACGGTGATGACATTAATAAATGTCCTCCAGGCGGTGAAGCCACCATCAAAGCCCTGGCTGACTTGTTAGGTGTTGAGGCTAAACCTCTCGATGCTGCGCACGGTGTCGAAGACGTCAAAAAGGTTGCGGTGATTCGCGAAGACGAATGCATTGGTTGCACCAAGTGCATCCAGGCCTGCCCGGTGGATGCCATACTGGGCTCTGCCAAGCACATGCACACGGTCATTGCCCACGAATGCACAGGCTGTGACCTTTGTGTCGAGCCCTGCCCTGTCGATTGTATCGACATGGTGGCCCTGCCCACCCGTCCGGAAAACTGGCAGTGGGATATGCAACAAATTCCTGTGCAAATTGTGGAGGCGAAGTCCTGATGTCCGCAGCTTCTAAAAAAGCTATCGAAGCAGGTCAAATCTGGTCCTTTCCGGGCGGCATTCATCCGCCGGAGCGCAAAGAGCTATCCAACCAGTCCCCCATTCGCCAGATGCCGCTGGCGGCAAGTTATATGGTGCCGATCAAACAGCACATAGGTGCGCCCGGTGAGATCTGCGTTGCCGTTGGCGACACTGTCTTGCGCGGACAGCCACTGACACAGTCGCAAACCGGTCAAGGCTTACCGGTGCATGCCCCCACCTCTGGCACCGTCACAGCCATTGGTCCCGGTCGTATTGCGCACCCGTCCGGGATGGCAGATGTAGTCATCCGTATTCGCGCCGACGGCAGAGATGATGCCATGCCGGCTCAGGGGCTGACCGACTACACTCAGGTTTCTCCGGCTGAACTGCTCGATACCATTCGCCTGGCAGGCGTGGCTGGCTTAGGTGGCGCAGGCTTCCCGACGGCGCAAAAGCTGGCCCTACAACGCCCTATTGATTACCTGATTATTAATGGCGTGGAATGTGAACCCTACATCAGCGCCGACGACCGACTGATGCGCGAGCATGCCGAAACCATCATTGATGGCTCTGAGATACTGCTGCATCTGGCGGGGTGTGACAAAGGCCTGATTGCCATTGAAGACAACAAGCCCGAAGCCATCGCGGTCATGAAAGAAGCCCTCGCCGACCACCCGCATTTTAGTTTGCGCGTAGTCCCAACCAAATACCCTTCAGGTGGCGAGAAACAACTGATCCAGATGCTCACCGGGCGCCAGGTGCCGAGCCGTGGACTGCCGATTGATATTGGTCTGATCATGCAAAACGTCGGCACAGCTTACGCGGTCAGCCGCGCTGTTCGTCACGGCGAAGCCCTGACGGAACGGGTGGTGACGGTGACTGGCGAGGCTGTTGCTAAGCCGGGCAACTACTGGGTTCGTATCGGCACACCGGTTGCCCATGTATTGCACCAGGCAGGCTTTCAGGCCACTGGCGAAGAACAACGGGTGATCATGGGCGGGCCGATGATGGGCTTTACCCTGCCCGATGTGGACGTGCCGGTGGTCAAAATCACCAACTGCCTGCTGATCCCAAGTGTTACCGAACTGGCTCCAGCGCAACAGGAAATGGCCTGTATCCGTTGTGGTGCCTGCTCCGATGTCTGTCCTGCAGAACTGCTGCCACAGCAATTGCAGTGGCTGGCCAAAGCCAAAGACCATGACGGCCTTGAGCAACAAAACCTGTTCGACTGTATTGAATGCGGTGCCTGCGCCTATGTCTGCCCCAGCGAGATACCCTTGGTGCATTATTACCGCAAGGCCAAGGCCGAAATCCGCAACATCGCCCGTGAAAAAGCCAAAGCTGAGATTGCGCGCGAGCGTTTCGAGGCACGTAATGAGCGGCTTGAGCGGGAAAAAGAAGAACGCTTAGAGCGCCATCGTAAAGCTGCTGAAGCGCGTAAACAAGCTCAGGCCGAGCAAGTCAAAGCCGGCGGCGAGAATCCGCAGGACGCAGTACAGGCGGCAATTGCCCGTGCCAAAGCTCGCAAAGCAGCGCAGCAGAAAGCCGCTGCTGAGAATCAGTCATCGAACGAGGACAACTCATGACCTTCAAACTCGCTGCGTCGCCGCACAGCCATCAACGCCGCACCACGCAACAGGTCATGCGTTGGGTTTACCTGGCCTTGATTCCCGGCGTAATGACGCTAATTTACTTCTTTGGCTGGGGCGTGATCTGGCAGCTGTTACTGGCCATTGCCACGGCCTGGACTGCTGAAGCTCTGTGTATGATGCTGCGCGGCCGTCCGGTTGAATCGGCCTGGCGCGACCATACCGCGTTGGTGACAGCGGTGTTGCTGGCGATCAGTATTCCCGGCTTTGCGCCCTGGTGGATTATCGTCATAGGTACCGCTTTCTCAATTATTATCGTCAAGCATGTTTATGGCGGCGTGGGTCAGAACATTTTCAATCCTGCCATGGCCGGTTACGTAGTGCTGCTGATAAGCTTCCCCGTGCAAATGACCAGCTGGCCGTTACCGGTGCAGCTCAGTCAGGTTGATCTCAGCTTTCTTGATAGCGCGGTACTGATTTTCACCGGCTACACACCAAGCGGCTACGATATTGAACAGCTGCGCATGGGTGCTGACGGCATGACCATGGCCACGCCCCTGGACAGCCTGCGTACCGCACTCAATCATCAGCTCACCATTGACGAAGCACTGCAGCAACCCATCTTTGGTAGCTTTGCCGGCCTCGGCTGGCAGTGGGTCAATGCCGCCTTTTTGCTCGGCGGACTCGTGTTACTAAAAGTACGGGTGATCAGCTGGCACATCCCGGTCGGTATGCTGTTGGGTCTTGCGGTTCCCGCCGCGCTGGCCTGGCTGTTCAGCCCTGACCAAAGTGTGTCGCCGGTGTTGCATCTGTTTAGCGGCGCGACCATGCTCGGCGCCTTCTTTATCGCGACGGATCCCGTCACTGCGGCAACGTCGAAGCGCGGGCGTCTGTATTTTGGCCTGCTAATCGGCTTTTTAGTCTTTGCGATTCGCACCTGGGGCGGCTACCCCGATGCGGTAGCCTTCGCGGTCCTGCTCGCCAATATGACCGTGCCGATCATCGATAAATACACGCAGCCAGTGGTATATGGCCATGGAGGACGCACATGATTGCTCGTAGTATGCAACGCAACGGACTCATTCTGGCCGCTTTCGCTGTAGTGGCGACTCTGCTGGTGATGCTGACGGCACGGCTGACTGCCGAGCCGATCGCCCGCGAGCAGCAACGCGAACTGCTACAGGTCTTGAATCAACTGATCCCGGCGCAGGCGCACGACAACGATTTGTACGCCAGTTGCCGTTTAATCGAGGCGCCGGAGCTGGCCACTGGGCCAACGCCTATGTATCTGGCTACTCAAGACGGCCAACCTGCCGCAGCTGCTATTGAAGTGGTGGCGCAGAATGGCTATTCCGGTGGCATTCGTTTGCTGGTGGCCATGAACTGGGATAACACTGTGGCCGGCGTACGCGTGCTGCAGCATCAGGAAACGCCTGGTTTAGGTGATAAAATTGAACGCCGTAAAAGTGACTGGATCACCAGCTTCGAAGGCATGACAGTGACAGGTCCGGATGACCAGCGCTGGGCCGTACAACGCGACGGCGGTGTCTTTGATCAGTTTACCGGTGCTACTATTACCCCAAGGGCAGTAGTTCAGGCAGTAGCACGTACAGTGACTGCTTTTAAACGCAACAAAGACCAATGGCGCCAACAAACCCTTGAGTGTGGAGGCCAATCGTCATGAATTATAAAGAAATTACCTGGCAAGGACTCTGGGAAAATAACCCGGCACTGGTACAGCTACTCGGCTTGTGCCCGTTGCTGGCCGTAACCGCGACCGTTACCAACGCCTTAGGCTTAGGATTAGCGACTTTACTGGTGCTGATCGGCTCCAACATCACCGTGTCTCTGGTCCGCGAGTGGGTGCCAAAGGAAATCCGTATTCCGGTGTTTGTAATGGTCATTGCCACCTTTGTCACCGTCATCCAGTTACTGATGAACGCCTATGTGTATGGCTTGTACCAGTCACTGGGTATTTTTATTCCACTGATTGTTACCAACTGTGCCATTATCGGTCGCGCGGAAGCCTTTGCCTCGAAGAATCCATGGCGCCGCTCCGCCTATGACGGCTTAATGATGGGGCTTGGTTTTACGCTGGTGCTGGTGGTTCTCGGTGGCATCCGCGAAGTACTCGGCAACGGCACCTTATTTGATGGTGCCGAATTATTATTGGGCGATTGGGCCGCTGCTCTACGTATTGAGCTGTTTGCTGTAGATTACCCCTTACTGCTGGCGATCTTGCCACCGGGCGCATTTATCGCCATGGGCTTTATTATCGCCATCAAAAATGCCATTGACCATTACCGCGAACAGCGCGCCACCAAGCCGGCGAAAGAAGTCACGCGGGTGCGAGTCACGGCTCAATAAGCGTTAAGCAAAACTATGAATAAACAAAAACGTATAGAGATACTAAAACGCCTGCGGGAGAACAATCCAAACCCCACTACGGAGCTTGAATTCGATTCAAGCTTTGAGCTGTTGATTGCGGTCATGCTCTCAGCGCAGGCCACCGATGTCGGTGTCAACAAAGCCACGCGTAAGCTTTTCCCTGCCGCCAACACTCCTGCAGCTATGTTGGAGCTTGGTGTCGATGGCGTTAAAGACTACATTAAAACCATTGGCTTATTTAATGCCAAAGCCGAAAATGTCATCAAAACCTGTAAGATTCTGGTCGACAAACACGACGGCGAAGTGCCCGAAGACCGTGCCGCCTTAGAAGCTCTGCCGGGCGTTGGCCGTAAGACCGCCAACGTGGTGCTCAATACCGCCTTCGGTTGGCCGACCATTGCCGTGGATACCCATATCTTTCGCGTTTCCAACCGTACCAAATTTGCCACGGGTAAAACCGTACGGGCGGTAGAAGATAAGCTGGAAAAAGTGATCCCCGCCGAATTTAAGGTGGATGCGCATCACTGGTTTATTCTGCACGGCCGGTACACCTGTATCGCCCGTAAACCACGATGCGGCAGCTGTATTATTGAAGACTTATGCGAGTATAAAGATAAAACGTCGGACGACTAAGTTCCGACACTGAATTCAGATAAGTAAGGAGTACGCTATGCGAATGCTACACACCATGTTACGTGTCGGCGACCTGGACCGCTCCATCAAGTTTTACACTGAACTGATGGGTATGAAACTGCTGCGCCAGAAAGACAACGAAGAGTACACTTACACCCTGGCGTTCGTCGGTTATGGCGATGAAAAAGACCACACGGTGCTTGAGCTGACCTACAACTGGGACCAAAGCGAATACGATCTCGGCGAAGGTTTTGGCCACATCGCCATTGGTGTCGACGACATTTATGCCTTATGCGAAGACTTAGAAGACAAAGGTGCTGACGTGTACCGCAAGCCTGGTCCAGTCAAAGGTGGTAAAACCGTGATCGCCTTCGTCCGCGATCCGGACGGCTACGCCATTGAGCTAATTGAACGTAAAGAAAGCGACGATTTATGAGCGAGCCCGGACCGAGCTTAATGAAGCAGCGTTTCCGTGGCTACCTGCCCGTGGTCATCGATGTTGAAACCGCAGGGTTTAACGCCAATACGGATGCGCTGCTGGAAATTGCCGCCGTCACCCTGGAGTTCGATGAAGAGGGCTGGCTGCACCCGGCCGAACGTATTCATTACCACGTCGCCCCCTTTGACGGCGCCAACATCGAGCAGGCCGCGATCGACTTTAACGGTATCGACCCCCACTCGCCGCTGCGCGGTGCTGTGCCGGAAGACGAAGCCTTAAAGGAAATGTTTAAACCGATCCGCAAAGCACAAAAAGAAGCGGGCTGTCAGCGCTGCGTGCTGGTCGGTCATAATGCGACCTTCGATTTAGGCTTCCTCATGGCTGCCGCCGAGCGTAGCGCGCTAAAACGTAATCCGTTTCATCCGTTTGTCACCTTCGATACCGCTGCGCTGGCAGCGCTCACGCTGGGTCAGACGGTACTCATTAAAGCTTGTCAGGAAGCCGGTATCGCTTTCGATAGTAAACAAGCACACTCGGCCTTGTACGATACCGAGCGCACCGCAGAGCTGTTCTGCTGGATGGTTAACCGCTACAAAAACGTGGGTGGCTGGCCGCTAAACCCGCAGCCTTCTAAGGACTAAAACAATGACCACATCAGGCAATTCCTGGCAGTACCGAATCCCACATTTTCTCGCTGTCATTATTATTGCCACCATGGTGTGGTCCTACATTAACCCGGCGGATGTTACTGTCTGGTGGGCAGAAATGGTGCCGATCATCGCCATATTTGCAGGATTATTGGCAACTTTCGGCAAGTTTCGCTTCAGTAATACCAGTTATCTGTTAATGAGCGTGCTGCTCATTCTGCATACCATTGGCGCCCATTACACTTTTGCTAATGTTCCTTTTGACTGGATCACCGACTTCTTCGGCTTCGAGCGCAATCACTACGATCGCATCGCCCACTTTAGTGTCGGTTTTTATGCCTACCCGGCAGCTGAGTTACTGGTTCGCAAACAGTGGGCACGACCGGTCACAGCCGTGTTCTTCGGCCTGTTTTTCATTATGGCCGTGGCTGCTGCTTATGAAATTATCGAATGGCAGTTTGCCGTCATCGAAGGCGGCAACGCCGGCATCGAATTCCTCGGTTCTCAGGGTGACGTCTGGGATGCCCAGAAAGACATGCTGGCCGACACCTTAGGTGCGATTTTAGCCTTGGTACTGTTCGGCTTTTCTCGCTGGGTTAAACCGCGCTGAAGTCGATAGGCTGGACGTTTTCGAGTTGTGTCTTACGAGCAGCATGCCAGAGATCATAGGTGTGCTGCATTGCCAGCCAGCTCTCTGGGCTTCGCCCTACCGCTTTTGAAAGTCGCAATGCCATTTCCGGACTCACGCCGCTTTGGCACTTCAAAATACGATTGAGCGTCGAAGGTGCGACGTTTAGTTTACCCGCTAAATACCGACAACTCAGGTTATACGGCACCATATACGTCGCAGAAATAAACTCCCCCGGATGAGCAGGGTTATGCATGACCATTAATGATAATCCTCGTAATTCAGCAAATAAACATTGCCGGCTCGAAACTCGAACGTTAATCGCCAATTGCCGCTAACCTTGATAGACCACCTATGTGAACTTTCGCCTTTCAGACGGTGTAAACGATAACCAGGTAACTGTAGATCAGTGATGAATAAAGCTGTATCCAGAGCAACAAGCTGCATTCGTAATCTGGCGGCATGTTTATATTGAATTCCTGCGGTGCTACCTGTTCGATAGAACTCCGCTAAACCTTTGTGCTTTATTGTGAGGATCATAGTTTAATGTTGCGCGTTGCGCAACACAACAATGCTATATTGATGCAGCTGCGCTGATCTAAGGTAATTAAATCTTAACTAAATCAAGCAACTCTAAATATGGGGTGAACATTTATATAGAAGTAATTTATTCCCAAAGCTAGCCGTGGGATATCGGCGCGGTAAACCCGCGCCTATCGTCTACTTCTGTTTGGCTTCCAGCGCCTGAATTTTCTTCCACAGTTCATCCGCTTCCTGGCTGATATCCGAACTACCGCGGATATCGCCATTGCGTTGCATTTCCATGGCTTTTTGCTGAAGTTGCTGCAGCTGTTTACGCATTTTCTTGGTTGGGTTCGACTTAAATAATCCAAACATCATGATTTCCCCTTAAGAGTTTGGATTAGTTACGCTAAAACCCTCGCAATAGTTCGCTAGCTGCAACACTATTCGCCGATATCTTCAAACCAAAGTTCGGGCTTGTCGTTGATAAATGTTGTCATCAGCTCGATACAGGTTGGGTCCTGCAACACTTCAACTTTGACGCCAGCTGCGCGCAGGCGCTCTTCAGCGCCCATAAAGGTCTGGTTTTCACCCACCACGACGTGCGGGATGCCGTACAACTCAATGGCACCTGAACACATACAGCAAGGTGAGAGCGTGGTATAAATCACGCACTCTTTATAGACAGAAGCGGGCTGCCGTCCAGCATCAGCAAAGGCATCCATTTCGCCATGCAGAATAGGGCTGCCGCTTTGCACACGACGATTATGCCCGCGACCAATAATCTTACCCTGATGCACAAGGACCGAGCCAATCGGCACACCGCCCTCTTCCAGTCCTTTTTTCGCCTCGTCGATGGCGGCTTGCATGAAATTGTCCATTTGCGGTGCTTTCTCCTTTAATTCATTTTGATAAGAATACTGTGCAAAATCATAGCCCAACATAGCGCGACACTTAAAATAGATCGAGCAGTATATTGCCAACGCTGATTTACGTTAATGCGACAGGCTCATGAATTATAGGTATCATCGAACAAAACCAACAAGGAGCTTCACCCATGCCTGTTTACGCACTTAATCTTTTTGATATTGCGAACAAAGACGAATACCTCGCCTATGCACGTCGTTCTGCGAAAGAAGTTGAAACCCACGGCGGCAAAGTGATCTCACTCGGCAAGTTCAGAGAAGCCGCACAAGGCGACATCACCCCGCGCACCGTGCTAATCCTGGTTGAGTGGGAGTCAAAAGAAGCCTTCGAGAGTTACTGCGATGATCCTGCGCTTGCCGACCTGCACCCGCATCGCGAGAACGGCACCAGTAACTACATCTGGCACCTGTTTGATAAGCTGGATGATTTGCGGCCATTGTTGAAAGTTAGCGATGAATGAAAGATAGCGATAAATGACAGCAGCGAGCGAGCATCACGACTCACCTTTATTGTCCTCTTGCTCAATGCTCGCCGTCTCCAGCGGCTCCCCTTCTTCATCCTGAAGCTGATAGTCAAAGGCCGCTTGAAGGCCGGTCTCATCTTCAGGTATACCCGTCTCCTCTTCACTATGGCCAGGATAAAATGGCGATATCAGCGCGATAACAATTCCCACCGCTGCAAAGATAGAGAAACTTTCGGCATAACCAAGCTCACCGACGAGCACGCCGACAAGAGGCGCCCCTGCTGCCTGGCCTAAGGCACACGCCAAAAAGGGCAACACAGGTCCCATCGACACACGTCCCGGCAATAAGCGAATACCCGTCATTAAGTAAAGTCCGGTTAAACTCATATAGGACAAGCCAAAGATAAAGGCCGAAAAAACAGCAAGATAGACTTGACTTGGGCTGGCGGCCAACAAAGTTAAACTGGTGGTTAACATCATCAGCATAAGTGCGTGCGTAATAGCAGGATTATTTCTGTCTGCGAGGTCACTGACAATTGCTCCGCCTAAGCCTGCAATACCTAATGCCAACCATAACCAACCACTTTGGCTGGATGATAATGAGCCCAAATTGGTGGCTAAATCCGGCGCAAACGTCCAGTAAGCTGAAGCAATAAAGCCCATGGCGAAAGCAAACAAGGCTAGCTTTAACAGACGCCACCACTGCCTAACGGTAATTTTGGGGGGCGGCGCTGCATTTGCGGGAGTGAGCCTGGAAATCGAGGGAATCAAATACCAGGCAAGAACAACACCAAGAATGGCTATTAGCGTGAATGATAAATAGGCATAGCGCCATGCACCGACTAAAAATAGGACAGCCGGCACAGAGAGCACGACACCAACGCTAGTCCCCGCATTCATGACTGAGCTGACGCGCCCATGGATAGAACGATCGACCAACGCCTGCATAGCCGAGGTTAACGCTGGCATCATTAATCCGGTACAGATCCCACAGGCGAAGACTCCTATGCCGAGACTAATCGGGCCAGTGGCCTGACTAATGAGAGCCAGACCGAGAACACTAAACGAAGCCGATAAAACGGTGGTGTTACGCGCACCAAAGTATTTGGTGACTAAGGGGGCAACCAAACTGACGATGACGAAACTGATCAAAGGAAGCGCGGCGATAACACCGATGGTATTAGCGCTTATGCCAAGGTCATCGCGTATTTGCGGTATAAACAAACCAAACGCAAAGCGAGCTAAACCAAAGCTTATGGCAATGAGGATAGCGCCGATCAGCGCAAAGCGCATGCCTGAGATTTGTGCCATCCTCCCCTCCTAAGTTGTTCCTCGGAAGTGGCAGTGTTCGTTGAGTTCATAGTGACGCGCTCTCATCACGAAGGGCTTGCACTAGTTATAGTTTGCGACTCACAACACTGCAATGTCTCAATCCAAGTTACCTCCATCACCTCGGGAGCTTACAGGTGACCTAACACCTCGATTTGCTGTTTCGCATGCTCGGTTGCAGAAGCCGGAAACTGTTGAACGATGTACTCGTAGAGCTTTATCGCTTGTGCTGCGCGGCCGCGTTGTTCGTCAGCCAAATAATCAGCAGTCTTGGTCAGCTCGCGAAGTTCATTAGAGAAATCATAGGTCGCGCGCTCGTTGCTGGAGATATCGGCATACCACTGCATGGCGTTTTCATAGCCATCATAGAAGATGCGGGTCCGAAGATTCATGTAGATAGAGGCTAGCGGAACGCTATATTCATTGCCTCGCAAAATGGCATCGATAGCGTTGGTCAAACTTCCAACATTGAAGTTCTTATTATTGGTCAGCAATAGCACCGTAAACTGCTCACCAGGGTTGTGATACAACGAGGATTCAAAATTATAGCTGGAGCCATGATGATAATGGTAAACCAAGGTTTCGCCATCAAAAAGACTATGCCCTAGTGGCGTTTGCTCACCGTTGTAGCCAGCGAATAGCTCATACAGCGAGTCTTTACTGATCAACTGGTACGAGTGCAGGCCCTCCACCCAACGATATAAGTCTTTGGCTGTCAGTTGCACCCAGCCTGACATATAAGGGGTGTAGTCGTCTTCGATGAACCTGTTATTAAATGCTTTGGCGAACTTTTCAGCGTCAGCCGCCAGATCGATGTCAGCGGAATCCATCGCAAGTGGCGCGAGCATGTACTGTTCAACGAATTCGTTAAACGATGTACCTGAGACTTTTTCGACAATGCGTTTACGCAAAAACACGTTGTGGTTGTTATAGCCGTATGCTGTTCCTGGCTCAAAGTCGAGTTGTTCCAATGTCTGCAGAAACTGCCACACGTCATCATCCAGCGGTTCTGTTGGATAATCTGGCGCAGGCAACCCGCTGGTGTATTGGATAAGGTTGCGGATGCTCACACGCTCAGACCATGGCGGCAGTTCAGGGAAGTAATCAGAAACTTTGTCGTCCAGTGACAGCTTGCCTTGCTCTTTGAGCATCATCAGAGCAACACCGTCGAACTCTTTTGCCATGGAGCCAATGTTGAAACGTAAATCCATTTTCAACGTTTGCTTTTGACTGCCGTCGGCAAAACCTATGGCGTTTTCGTAAACGACAGTACCCTTCTCGGCCACCAGTACATTACCGTTAAAAATACCACGCGCATGCGCTTCATTCATGAGTGCATGTATTTTCTCAGCTTTGCTTTGCGCGAGCGCACTGCCGCTTGCAAGAAGACACGCAATCAGCGCGATGAATAGACTTTTCATTATTTTTGTTGCCTGATTTGATAAAAAATTGTGACCACTCTACCAGAAAAGTCTACAGCAACTGGTAAGGCCTGACCCCCAACGTGAGTGACCACACCCTCGGAGGCATTTCGCCCAAACAATTAACGCGAGCGGTTCATTAACTCTGCGAATAACTGCTGCTTAAAATGGGGGGATTACAGGCGCAACTGTCCCCTAGTTTGCCAGCAGGCCATCTTGGGAAGTTTCGTTGCGTATCCTTCCTGAAATTACGGGGTGCTGCTCACGTATTCCATTTAGTCTAGGTTTTCAATATCTATCGCAGCCTCTTTACTAGCGATTAATCTCTATTTTTTCGCCACGGACAAGTTCCGGCAAACTCTTGTGGGTGAAAAAGCTTTTGAGTTTGTGGATTTGTCCGCCTAATAACTTCTCGACCATTAATATTTGAAACCTTCACTCGTTGGGCAAAAGTATTACCAAACTCATCTTCGGTCTTTACTTCGACCTCAAATACTTTATCCGACCACTCTTGCTCTATAACGTCATCTGCATAAAAACCAATAAAACCTTCATTCAGCGCTAAATCAGCTGACTCTTGCCTAGAAATATGAAAAAGCTCGGTGTGATTGTGTTCATCAGAGTCAATTACGCCCCAAGAATAAGGCTTAGAATCAAGTTGTTGTCCGTTCAAAAAGTAAAGCTCTTCATTCCATTTAGGATACTTTCTGATTCTCGTTTCGAGCTCGCCAATCACGAAGTAGTTTTGGTCGGCTAATGGAACTATACTTTTTTTAACTTTGCTAACACTACGCACATCGCAACCATGATTCCAGAGCGCTACTTTGTAAATTAACGCGCTTATATTTCCAAACCCGAACCATATGCCGGTTCCGTCAAGCCAAACCCCTTTTCCTCCAACTATTTGCAATTGCCCTTGTTCCGGTTTTTTTGTTTGCGAAGAGTCTAAATAGATCGCACAATCTCCGTGCGTAAAATCTCCTTCAATCTCAACATCAATCGCCTTTGAATAGTCGATAGCACTTTGTCTTACAATAAGACGTTCCTGATTAACAATGATATGAAACGGCGGAACATGCATGTTTAATCGGTTGATTTTTAAAGTGGAGTTTTCCTCATTCTTAATAGCATCAAATACCACATTGCGAAGCCCGCTCTTAATAACCAAACGCCTACCTTCTTGCTCAACGTCCCAAATGTCAGTGGAGCCAATCCACTCATTGTCTATTATTTCGAATAACTTACTTCCCTTCTGGTCGAAAAAGATCCCCGTCACTAAGTAGCGCCCAGTAAATTTATCTTTCCTGTATGAAAGTACGTCAGCCCCGTCGATATTTATTATTGATTGATGTTCGATGAATCGGCTCGCACCTATCTTAACCTGAAGGTTTTGATAATGATTTACAAAATACTCTGTATCACGAGGAGGAGCAGTACGTTCCTCTCTCTGAATTTGCTCATACTTCCGCTGAACAACTTCTTTTGGTATTCGCCCTTTGGTGACGTTTGTGTGACAAGTTGGACAAAGCAACGCTATGCGATCAGCGCTATGTTCTTTTGCATCCTTGAACTCAGGTAAGATATGTTCATATTGATAAATAGCGTTTCGACATACCACACAGCCGAACTTTGAGCGTTGACGAACTTCCCGCTTTACCTTCGCAGGAATCTGCCGTTTGAGTCCAAATTGATTCTTCTCTGATGCCATAAAGCTACCTAAATCACCTCGGCGCGACGGTTTCCAGTTAAGAGTTGCTGCGTCAAAGCTCTTTTCTCATACTTTAACGCACTGAATTTTAACCTTAACGCTTCCGCCTCCTGGTAAGGCCTAATTTTTCTAAACACCTTCTAAACGCCTATTATACTAGCGCTCACAACAGCGGTTCGAAAAGATAGAGATTCCCATGCTGACATAGCAAGAACTGCTTCTCTTGTTAGCTAGATTCACTCCCTCCACTTATGGCTCTTGAAATCTCAATAATTTTGAGAGGAGATTCTGAACCTGCTTCAGAGTCGATGTAACCAGATGCACTTGATGCAAAAATCGAACGCGTAGTTTCGGTCAGCACTGCATTGCGAGTATCATCATCACTTGCAGCTGCTGAAAACGCTTGAAAAGTTTGCAATGAAAGAGCTCTATGGCGATTTGTAACTGCTTGATGCATGAGAGCTTTGTATATGCGGCCGCACCATAAAGTAGCCGTAAATAAAACAACTAATATGATGATTCGCGCGCCAAATTTCTGCGCAGCTTGCCAGGGACTATCAGTCGGTTCAGATATCCACCATAACAAAACTGCGAATCCAATTGTCGCCAAAGCTAGTACCGCTGTTACAATCAACCAATTCTCGGCACTACTTTTTAATGTTGAAGACTCACCATCAAAATCTTTCGTAAACACAGCTGCCCCAGCGGAAGCGGAAGCTTCTCTTGCTTTTACAACGATCTCGTTAATTTCATTATGTTTGGATTCGATATCGCTTTTGGCAGATTCGACTAGGTCATTGGCTTCTCGAACAGACGAAGTCAAGACCGAGATATTTTGTGCCACATCGCCTTTTTGATAAGCCAGAAATGGAATCCAAGGTGTAGCAATCGTATAAAAGTTGTCAGCCTGATTGTGGATCTCGTGAACTAATTGGTCTCTAATTTGGACTGGTGTGCCCTGATCCAATGAAAAGTTATTGAGATTTTTCAGTACCTCATTAACTTGATTTAACGCCTGATGAATTTGCTTTACAGCTTGATCTGTCAGGTACTCTAAAGGAAGAATATCCAAGTGTTTGATGATGGCAAAGATTCTATCTAAATCCTCTCTGGCGTCTTCAAAGTTAATTGAGCCCCAGTCATTTCTCGTCACTAGCTCGTCAGTTTTAAACTCTAGAGTTCTTTGAATGGTCTCGTTTAATGGAGCTACAGTCTCTTCTTTTGCCATCTTAAAGTCCTCTTAGAGTTTCTAAGGCTAACTAACATTTGTATATTGTGAGTGGAAACTATGCTGCTCGAACAATTTAAATTTTTAGACATTAGTTTGCCGAAAATAGTAAAAAGTTTATTCCCTGACACTCTCTAAATAAAAAAGGATTGGATATGCTTAGCTCGCGCTAAGGCGCACTATTCTAATTTATTTTTTCTGTGTTTTTAACACTAAACGACTTAAACAAACAGGACAATAACAAAATTCAAAATGTTGTTGAGTGAAGCGCGCCGGAGATCGTTGGCGTGACACAATACTAATAACAAGATGGCTGGTCACTAGTTAAAGCAAGTCGAAAGTTGAAGGTTTGCTCTTCGCTCAGCCCCGCCATTACCGCCGGGCCTGCCGTGACTCAATCTCCACGACTTTACTGCCGGAGAAGAGGACTGTGACGTAATGCTCACCGCCGATATCGCCGCGAACGATGTAGGACCAAGCTTCGGCTGAAACTCCACCACGACCGTTTCCGCTATTGACGCCGAGGGATTGCCAATTGCGCCTGTCGGGGTTACCAATTTTGTCCACGACCTCAATTTTGGTCATACCACAACGGATCAGATCGCCACCCTTGATACGAAATGAACAACTTTCTGCGGGGGTTGAATAAAAAGCTAAGATGCTAGCGAGAACAATTAAGGAACGCTGCACGACAAACTCTCCATGTAAGCCTTAAAAACAGAACTTTAACTTTTTAATTACATGGTTGCAATTATACAAAGCTCATAATTCTTAACTGACACCAGAAGTGGTCAGAAGCGTACGTTAACGTCCTTGTTTCAGGCTGACTTCGAGTGCCGTGGGGAAATCAAACCGAAAATACACGCCTCCTCACGGGCTCTTAGCTGAGGTTCGACATCAACTGGCGAACCTCGTCAGCGCGCAGTGGCCTCACCACACGATCCACTTCCTTGCCGTCGCGCAGGAGTATCAGTGTCGGCCAAAGCTTGACCTTGAACGCCCGGCCAAGTCGTTTGCCCTTGCCGTCATAGATTTTAATGTGGCGCAGCTCTGGGTGTTCAGAGACAACTTCTGTTATTGCAGGGGCTGCAGCCTTACAGTGTCCACACCAGGGGGCTCCGAATTCAAGTAAAACGTCGCCGGACAACTCGCTGACTTCTGCAAATGTGAATGTTTCTTCTGCGTAATCAGAATTTGAACTTATGTCGTTGATGCTCATGCTAGTTATGCCCCGCTATGTTTGAACGATTCCTCAATGAGCTAAATCGTAACTTGCTGAGATAGTTTACTGAGAAAGTTTAGCCGTCGATGGTAAAAATAATACTGTGTTCCACTCTAGACCAGGATAAAACATTGATTTTTATTTTATTAATCCAAGCAAGAATAACCCTTCATTTAACGTGGTTTTATGGCTGCTTGCCGAAAACAAATCGCCACCGTCAGAGATCTTGTATATGTTAATAAAATTAATTTAGAAAAAACTAATCCTTTTACGGAACCAACTTCGTATCAATAAAGCTTAGGAAATTAAGCGGATTAGTGGAGCTGGAAGAGCGCATTACTTGCGGTTAAAGAAGTCTCCAGTCCAACTCAGTTGGAAAAGAGAATTTTTATGCAGCAATATTCGTATACCTTCAAGGATGAGGAAGCGTTTAAAAACTTTATTAATGACAACGCTTTGCGCGAACATAGCGGACTATTGCAGATCCTTTCAAGCCGTCGACGGCATGAGGTGAAGCCATTTCTTCGTTTGCTCAAAGAGTATCTGCCAGGTTTCTCACTATTTGGTGCGTCCACCGCCGGTGAGATCATTCAGGGTCAGATCGCCGAACAAACTTTGCTACTGAATTTCCTGGTATTCGAACAAGGAACAACGGCCAGCCTCGTCCGTTTAGAGGACCATTCACCTGCTCAATTATCGGTACTAAAAGATAAGTTAGACGGCGTACGACCAGACGTGATGATTATGTTTGCCAATCCCCTGGCGGACTGTCCGGAGAAGTTTGTCACAGAGCTCAAACAGCGCCTCCCCTCAACCATTATTGCCGGCGGTAATGCCGCGGATAATTTTGAGTTTAACGAGACCTACACCATATTGGGCGAACAGATCTTCACCAGCGGCTCCGTTATGGCTATCTTGTCTGGTGATAACTTGATGGCAAGGCAAGAATCGATAACAGGTTGGAGTGGCGTTGGTCCTCAGTTCACCGTCACCAAAGCTGAAGATAACGTGCTGTATGAACTGGATGATGAGCCTATCTCTCAGATTTACGAAAACTATCTGGGCAAACTTACCTTAGACAACTTACCCATTAGTGTGATGGAGTTTCCTTTCCTGGTTCAGCGACCCAAAATGAGTGTTCTTCGCTCAGCTATTGGCCGGATTGATGATGGTATTGCCTTTGGCGGTAAATTTGAGGTCGGCGACAAAGTTATGCTGTCTTTTGCCGATCCACAGGAGCTGATAAATCAAACACCGGCATATGAAGCCGCAGCCGACGTCGCCACACTGATATTCTCTTGTGCTGCCAGAAAGTCGTATCTTGATAGCGATGTCAGTCTTGAAATGTCTAAGGTGGGCCGCGACCTCAAGGCAAGCGGGGGCTTCTTTTTCGGTGAATATTATACCGCGGACAGTGACTTCCACATGCTCAACCTGAGCACGACCCTGCTGTTTTTATCGGAAGGTCAGGAGTTACCTGAAGCGACAACTGACACCACTCAAAAACGCCTTGAACCCAGCGCTTTAAAATCACTAGCGCACCTGTCCAGAACAACGGCCCGCGAGCTGCAAGACACCATTAACTTTCTCGAGCAACAACAAAAAGCGCTTAATTATAATTCCATCGTCTCTATTACAGATACGCAAGGCAAAATCACCTATGTGAACGAAAAATTCGAGGAGGTCAGTGGCTATAGCCGAGATGAGTTAATTGGCAACACTCATGCGCTGGTACGCCATCCTGACACCCCTGATAAGGTGTTCGCTAACTTATGGCGTTCCATTAACAGTGGCAAGCCCTGGAAAGGCCTGATAAAGAACAGACGCAAGAATGGGCGCTCTTATTATGTGCAAACCGCCATTGTCCCCATTATCGGCGAAAACAACCTGATCCAGGAGTTTCTAAGCATCAGAAATGATGTCTCCAATATCGTCGAAGCGCGGCGCACCATCCAGGAACAAAGCCACGACCCGCTGACCGGGCTACCTAATCGGGTGAAACTACTGATGGACCTGCAAAAACAGGAGACCAGTAAAGTCGGCGTTTTTGACGTACGTAATTTGAAAATTATCAATGAATACTGGGGCATAAGCCATGGCGATAAACTGATCAAAAGCATTGCCACTGCCCTGCATAAAGCCGCCAAAAAGTATGACCTCAATGTTTATCATCTCTCTGGTGCATCGTTCAGTATCAGAATGAACGCTGGATGCGATGAATCGCAATTTAATAAAATCTGCGAGGATCTAAAAAACGAGCTGGAAGAAATTGTCTATCAGGTCGATGACGATATACACGAAGTCTTTTTCTGCGTCGGTATAGGCGAGTCTTATGCCAAATCAATGATCCTGGCAGAGAGTGCCTTGGATGAGGCGAAACACTGCGACTACGGCTCACAGATTGTGGCAAAGACGGAGCAAAACGATGTCAAAGCTTCTTACTTTTGGATTGAAGAGGTCAAATCGGCATTAAAAGAGGACCGCTTGGTTCCATTTTTTCAGGAAATCAGAGCCGTAAATTGTTCTGAACATAGTCGTAAATTTGAAGCTTTGGCACGGGTAAAAATGCCAAACGGTGAATTTCTGGTTCCCGGGTTATTTCTCGACTCATTAAAAAAAACGCCCTACTACGGCGTACTCACACGTACCATGTTCAGTAAATCAATGGCAACGCTGGCCCTTCATAACTGTAAAATATCTATCAATCTGTCGATACGGGATATCCTTAATGAAGCCACCACCGAATTCATATTAAGGGAGCTCCACCGCAGTGGTGGCGAGCGGGTGATTTTTGAAATTACGGAAAGTGAAGCCATTCAGGAATTTGCCGCAGTGAAAGACTTCTTTGGTAGTCTTCGCGCGGCTGGGGCCGCCATTGCGATTGATGATTTTGGCAGTGGCTACTCGAACTTTGCCTATCTGGTGGAACTTAAGCCTGAGTTTATAAAAATCGACGGCTCAATCATCAAAAAGATTGCTGAGGATGACAGCAGCCGCAAGATAACCAAGAGCATTATCGACATGGCGCATAGCCTTGGTATTAAAACCATCGCCGAGTTCGTTAGCGACGCAGAAATCTATCAAATCCTGGAGTGGCTCAACATCGATTTCGTGCAAGGCTATTACATTTCCAAGCCCAAAGAGAGCCTGGAAGAGATCTAGGATAGTTTCTACCAGCCTGATTTAATGATGCCTGAAGTGCTTCAGCGCACTTCAGGCACAATTTCTAAGCTTAATCACCCTTGCGAGGATTGTTTCTGCGGCTGGCATCACGGCCTCTGTTGCCGTTGCCACCCGAACGCTTGTTGCCGCCACTACCCTGCGGTTTACGCGGTGCGCGCGGGGCACGTTGACCCTGCTTTGGCGGCGGCGTTTTGCCGGTCAGTTGAACGTCGGCAAAACCTTCCAGTTTGTGCCGTTCTATCGGCTGGCCGATCAGCTTCTCAATGGCTTTTAAGGTTTTAAATTCTTCATCCATCACCAATGAAATCGCATGACCAACCTGCCCTGCTCGGCCGGTACGGCCAATGCGGTGCACGTAGTCTTCAGGGACTTGCGGTAGATCGTAATTGATCACGTACGGCAGCTTTTCGATATCGAGTCCACGCGCGGCAATATCGGTCGCGACCAGTACGTTAACCTTGCCTGATTTGAAGTCCGCTAATGCTTTGGTGCGCGCGCCCTGACTTTTGTTGCCGTGAATCGCGGCGGCCAGGAAACCATCGGCGTCGAGCTGCTTCACCAAGCGGTTGGCACCATGCTTGGTACGTGAAAACACCAGCACTTGCGGTAGATTAAGATTACGCAGCAATTGCATCAGCATGCGCGGTTTTTCGCTCTTCGCAGCCGCGTACATGATCTGATCGATACGCTCTGCGGTCGAGTTTGGCGGCGCTACTGAGATCTCTACCGGGTTGTTAACCAGGCTCTTCGCCAGTGTACGGATATCATTGGAGAAGGTCGCCGAGAACATCAGCGTCTGGCGCTTGGCCGGCAACAACTTAATAATTTTCTTAATGTCGTGGATGAAGCCCATGTCGAGCATGCGATCAGCTTCATCAAGCACTAACACGTCTAATTTCGGGAAACGCACGGCGTTCTGCTGGTACAGGTCCATCAAACGACCTGGTGTGGCGACGAGGATGTCCACGCCTTTGCGCAGCTTCATCATCTGCGGATTAATTTTCACACCGCCAAAGACGACCGCGTAGTTTAACGAGAGGCCAGCACCGTAGGTTGCAACACTCTCACCCACCTGCGCCGCAAGTTCGCGCGTCGGCGTAAGGATCAATACCCGCGCCGTGTTGGGTTTGGCGCGCTCGCCATCTTTGAGCTTTTCTAAAATCGGTAAGGTAAAGCCTGCGGTTTTACCCGTTCCTGTTTGTGCCGCAGCCATCACGTCATTACCAGCGAGTACCGCTGGAATCGCTTGCGCTTGGATAGGAGTTGGTTCTGTATAACCTTGACGTGTAAGGGCGGTAAGAATTTCAGGGCAAAGTCCGAGTTCAGAAAAAGTCATGTATAAATGTGCATCCCATTAGTGATAAGAATGCACATTCTACCTTAGTGAGGCGCGCGCTGCAGTTTATTTCATTCGTTGGTGTGCTATCGCGCTGCAAGCAGCACTCTGCTCGGCCCTGTGTCCGCTTTCTTTTCTTTCTCATGGCCGGTTGCTGCCAGCAGCGCCACGCTTATCTCTATAATATTATTGGTTTTTTGCTCTTTTCTTGTCTAATGTTAAGTCAGTGATAGGAAATTAGAGCTGTCGTTAGTAGACAAATTTAATTATCGATCTTTATTTGGAGGTGGGTATGAGTAACGAAGAGAATGTACCAACGCAATTTGGTATTTTTTATCCAACGGGTTATATCGTCGTGGCGTTTCCGGAAAAGGACGATGCCTGCAAGGTACAAGAAGATCTAATGACCGGCGGATACGAAGAAGCTGAGTGCAAGCTTTACGAAGCCGATAAAATTGCCTCCATAGCGAAAAGCCATCTTGAAGACGCTGGCCCCCTAGCGAAGTTAGGAGCCAGTGATGATTATGAGAAAAAGCACTTAAAAGCCGCAAAAGACGGTTGTACGTTCTTAGTCATCCACGCACCTAATGATGTTGACGCAGACCGTGTCATGCGAGTCGTTCGTCGGGTATCGTTTGAATTAGCTCACCGCTACCGACACCTGGCAATTCAAGATCTAAAGTGATCACTTTAGATTAAGCAAAATGGTCATTACAAAACTGCGCACGGAAATGTGGGGTTCAGAGGTCTGCTCTTCTCCGAGAGTGACCTTTCCCCTCAAGTAACACCAGCTTTGATTAAGGCTATTATCCACAGACACACTAAAAATCACTGACCCTAATTTAGGGGGACACGTCAGTACCGATACCTTTATTGGCGCTATTTCCGTTAAGAGCCTTAAATGGTAATTAAGTTTCTTGATGTTCCACAAGAGCTGTAATTATTTAGTTTGCTGAAGGTAGATCTTTTTTCAATGCGAGAACCATCAAGAAAATCAAACCAATTGGAGGCATCAAAGCGGAGAATAAAGCAAGAATAGACACTAAAATAGGCGTTTCAGTTTTTCGTTTACCTAAGTAGAATCCTGCAATTGCAAAAATAACCGCTAGAATAATTATTGTTTGCCCAACTAATGTTGCATTTATGTCCATGGGTATTCCTTATCACTCATTAGCGCATTGATGCACTAGAATATTTATTGTTATGAAATTTTTAAATTACCACACCAGTTAGAATGAAGTAACCAATTATATGGTAGAGCCTGATACTAATGAGCACGTTTTCCTGCCGAAAGAATAAAGGCCAGAGTTGTAACTTAGTATTTGGGCTGGGTAGAGCAAACACAAGGTCCGCTAATCGCTCGCTTCGGACCTTCGTCATGCCTGCAGAGTGCCAATTACCGACGTTAACCCTTCATCATTCTTGTAATTATTTACCTTCTGCAGTCGAAGTGCCTTATTGACCATGCTCCACCGCTATCAAGACAGGAGTCGATGAGAAGCTGTTCCTTCGCATAGGGATATAGTCCGCCCAGGATTACAATTATCGTTACCAGTTTGGCTATCCAATTCGAACGTAAGCTTTGCCATCTGAACTGGAAAAATATACTCAAAACTAATAATGCTAGGCCACGCCAACCCCAAATAAGACCGTTTTGATACCAAGCGTTTGCAACATCATTCTGTGGACCGCCTGCAACCCAGAACGAAAACAGGCTTTGGTTTAGGCATAAGAGTCCAGCGATAATAAATATCAAGGTAAAGGTACCTCTAAAAATTCTTTCTCGAAGGTTCAAATGACTTTCCTTAGATTCGGCAAAGGCTAAAATTAGTCGGGTTAATCGCCCGCGACAACCTACCCGAATACCCTACAACTTTGCGATAGCAAGGGGAAACAGAATTGAACAAATTAACTTCCGTTCCTCGCTCTGAGCAGACGTTGTGATACTACTTCTCGAGCTTTTGCATCAATGACAAAAGCTCACTAATGACCAACTCAGGCTCATCCAATTGTACAAAGTGACCGCTTTTTTCAGTTAAAACAGATTTACCTTGAGGAAACGCGGTCGTCCAATTCTGCCAAAGCTCACCCCACATTTTTCTTCCTTGATCAGTGAAGAATAAGTTCGGTGGGTTCTCCATTTTCTTTACCGAAGTAATGACGGTTACTGGCATATCTTTAATTTGTGGGTAATCGGGTAACGGCCGCTTACTCCAAAAGTCCAAATATTGATTGGACATGCCACCTTCCATATCGGCGAGTTTGATTTGAGCAATTTCTTCGTTGCCCTTTTCTAAGTCGATAGCGCGTAAAATATCAACATCATGCTCGGACGAGGGATCTAACATCATCAGCGCTTTTATCTGCTCGGGGTAAGCTGCCGCAAAATCTCGTGCAACACTTCCCCCATAGGAGTGAGCGACTAATATGACAGGTTGTTGAATACCTAGTTCGGTTAGCAGAGCGCTAGCTTGTTCAGCGTAGTCTTGCGAAGTAAAGTGCTGCTTGATTGCAGTAGAGTTACCATTACCGACTCGAGAATAGCGAATGACTTTTGCGTGCTCTGATAGTCTTTCAAAAACAGGTTCCCAGTCAGACATGCCTGCGCTGCCGCCAGCCTCCAAAAGAATAACTTCACTACCACTTCCTGCAATCTCATATTCGAGGTCATATCCCTTAACTTTCACAAAGTCGGGATTAGCAAAAGCAACCACCGGAAATAAGAGACCAAAAAACAGCCAACCAAATTTCATTATTTTTTCCTTAAAAATCTGCTCCCTTAATGAAGGGCAGTTATTGCAGTTAGGCCGACTGTGTTTAGAGCGCAATTCGCTGTCAGCCAACAGCCGGCGTAGCCTCCGACGCGAACAATTCAGAACAACACTCAGTTACTTGAGCATCCAGTAAAATCACCCTTTCCCACGCTCACTTCCACCACCCTCTCAGCCTAGCCGCAACATAAGGCGAAAGAGTTGTTACCAGAAGAACCACAAGCCAGATATTGCCGTCTTTAAATGAATAAGCCTCAAGCAACTCAGGCCACGACTTGCCTTGCCATAGCCCGAATGAAAATTCAAAAACAAGCGTCAGCGCGAGCCAGCTTATCCCAACTATAAAAAGCTGAGCGTTGCTTTTAAGCTGCAGCCAGGGAAGCGACAAATAAGCGACGACAAGGATCAAGCCTGAGAGTATCAATCCGCTTAGTACGAGTGCGGCAGGAGTACCGAATGTGGGGAGAAGTACAGACTCGCGCAGTAATCCGTTGGCAATAGCCAGGACAAGGATCCCCGCCCAAACCAATAAAACTTTTAAAGCGACTCGCATAGTCATCGCTTGCTCCTGAACGCTTAGTATTTTTAAAGTCTGCGTAACCCAAACCGGAAAATAGATGAGCAGCCGATAGAAGAAAACATGCTCTCACTTATCACTATCAGGCCTGCTCGTTTTTTAAAAGGTCTGACACAACCGAAAGTCTGCGTATTGACCTCGGTTTGCCACCCACTAACGTCGCGCGCATAGCTTCCCGCACGGATAAATCCTCGTCAGACCAATGTTGCTCACTTTCGTACACCTCTACGCTGGGCCACTGAGCATAAGCTACGTAAAGGCCATCTTCTTCGCGGTGCAACCTAGAACCCAGACTGCCAAAATTGCGATAAATAATTTCTGTGGTTTCGTCCCAGGCTTTTAAAAATTTGTCTTCAAAGCCCTTCTTAACTTCGAACTCCAAAAGAATACCAATCATTATTACTCCCGCAAATCCTGAACAAAATCATCGACGATCAAAAATCAGTATACCCAAAAATTAACTACTTAGACTTCCGATATGTGCTCTGCCATAAGCTTATGCCCCGCAGCGATAAACGACCATTGCCATCATAACTGTGATTATATACAGTATCGATTTTTATCGAAGGGGAAAACCGATGAGCATTATTGCTGAAGTCTGTTGGCGAAGTGAGGAATTAAACAGCACTGAAAACTTCCGATTAATTCGTCAACAAGCTCATTGGCTCTTGGAAGGCGATGTAACCATCACCGAATCAAGTCGTTCAGCTCAGTGGCTCTATCAAATTACTTGCGACCCTAATTGGCAAACGAAGGAGGTTCGCATTCAACACTCCCGAATGGCACCGTTAACCTTCTCACGAGACAACGAAGGCAAATGGTACCAGAATCGGGTTTATCTACCGGATCTTAATGGGGCCGACGACATCGATCTCGGATTTACTCCAGCCACCAATACACTGCCCATTCGACGCCTGCAGCCTGAGATAAATGAAACCATAATTTGTCATGCAGCCTGGTCTCGGCCAAATGACTGCAGCATCGTTCCAGTCGAGCAATATTACACTCGCCTCGGAGCTAATTTATATGAATACCATAACCCTTCCAGCGGCTTTCGGACTCAACTTGATGTCGACCAGCATGGTCTTGTGAAAACGTATGGTGATATCTGGTTCGCAGACTAAGGAGGGCTAACGAGAATGCCGTTCATGTCATGGCGTTTAAGGGAAACTCAGCATTCCAACAAAAGCACCGCCATCGACTCTGTAACTAGAATAGCAAAGGCCTCTTAGCCCGGCTAAAACTCCCATTCATGTCGCTTCGCGATAAAGAAGTCTAAGAATGCACGAATTTTAGCCTGGATCGGTCTGGACGGGTGGTAGTAAACGTAGACCTCAGCTCCCTCCCACCAATCATCCTGAAGGACTGGGCACAACCGTCCCTGCTTGATTATTTCCTGCATTGCCGCTGTATTAACTGGCAGGTTAATTAAACCGAGTCCGGCTTCTGCTAACTCTAAATGCCCGGCTACGGTTTTAATCTGACAGTTTGGCGTAACATACTGGGGCTGGCCATCGACGCCCCTTGCAATAAGCACATTACTGGGTTGGTTATGCAAATAGCCGATCACCTTATGTCGCTCGAGATCGGCAACGGTTTTAGGCGTGCCCATTTTCTTTAGGTAATCAGGCGAGGCAAATATTCCATAGGTCGACGCCCATAATGCCTTGCGCTTCAAACCTGGATACCGTTGTCCAAGATAATCGCCAACAGCCCAGAATACGTCGTAGTCATCATCAATAATGTCGATGACGGACTCTTTGACATCTAAAGCAATGCCAAGCTCCGGATACTTTGCAGTGAACTCAGCCATCCAGGGTACCAGCGTCTCGTTGACGATATCGTTCGCCTGACAGACGACACGCAATTCACCGGTGACCGAGCTCTCGCTAGTTTCTCGCCAATGAACCAGTTCCTTGTAATGTTCCAGGAAAGCCTCAGATTTCTTTTTAAACTTGGCGCCGAATTCAGTGAGAACCAGTTTGCGGCGGGTTCGTATAAACAGCGCTTGATTGAGTTCGCTTTCCAGCCGCGCGATCTGTTTGCTGATCGCCATCACCGTCTTTGACTCGGCTTCCGCAACTCTGGACATATTGCCGGTCTCTGCAACCTGACAAAACACGCTTAGATCTCTTGGGTGTAACACGTGTAAACCTTTAGTTTAGTTTTTCTATACTATTAATACATTTATTTATGAACCGCAAGTGATTAATCTTTCTGCATCAACAAAGAATGCAAAATGAGGAAATGTCATGCAAATACAAGCGGCTGAATGGTTCATGCTGTTACTCGTCGTAGCGATGCCGGTATACAGTCTTTGGGAGTCCGACAAAGTCAAAGTTGCCATCATCGAGGGCAGGAAAACAAAACTCCGCGCCTATAAGGAAGCTATTATTTTTCTGTGGATACCAACGTCGGTGCTGCTGGCGTTATTATTTAGCGGCCGACTATCGCCATCTGAGCTTGGGTTAGTATGGCAAGGTAACTTATCGAACTGGATCGGTGCTGGCCTGGTTCTCGCCGTTTCTGCTTATTTCTTTTACTCTATCTATGCCCTGCTGAGTCATCCTGAGAAACTGGACGAGTTTCGTGATGCCGCGCAAAATAGCGACTGGATGGTACCTGCCACCAGTAAAGAGCTGCGCTGGTTCACGCTGGGCCTATCGGTCTCCGCTGGAGTCTGCGAAGAGTTGTTGTTCAGAGGCTTCATCATTGGCGTGCTGGGCAACGTATTCGGCGTAATTCTCAGCTTAGTTGTCGGAAGTCTGCTATTTGGTCTTTGCCACTTGTATCAAGGCTGGGGCAACGTCTTGCGTACCGCGATCATAGGCTTAGTTCTTGGCATCATCTATATCCTAACCGAATCGCTCTGGGTGGCCATCGCGCTGCACATACTGATAGACGTCTACGGCGGATTTATCGGCTATGCCTTACATAAAACCAAACCTGTTGCGTCTGAACCTAAAGAGGCTGTGTCGTAAGCCGGCAGCCTCACTGAAGCAGCGCTTAGCTACTGCGATTTAATATAGTCAAGCGCTTGGTCAAGGCTATTGATATCTTGGTCAGGAACCACGCCTGATGGTTCGGTATCACCATTAGGGCGAACGATTAAAGCTTTGGGATACGCCACCTGAATACCTGTATTTTTAAGTGTGAAATGCTCGATTGAGGCATAAGTCGTCGCTAAATCAGCAGTTTCCTGCCCTAAAACCAGGCCAAACTCATAATCCTGAATAATAGCAGCGACAGAAACCGCATTGCTGTATGAGGTTTTATCGATGAGTGCGTATATCGCCACTGGAAGATGAGCGATATTTCTTTCCCGACGGTTGGGTGGAGTTTCAGTAAGTGGAAATGAGACAATTTCCCCATTTTTGTAAGTCCCGTAAAATCTGTCGAGTTGCCCATTAATATCGCTTGGATTCGCGCTGTTTTCCAGGCGCTCAGTATTGGCTTGTCGGGATAATTCAGAAACTTTAATTTTAAAGTCCGAGGCAAACTTGAAGGGGCGTTCTGCAAACCAGGCAATCATCAAATCACTAAAGCTATTTGAGCCGCCCGGATTATTACGTAGGTCTATCAGAATATTGTCCACGCCTTCTCTTACAAAGTGGCTAAAGGCATCGTCTATAAATTTCTCAAAAAACTGAGTGTTCCATGTGTCATCGCCAGAGCCTTCTTCAATGTTGTAAAAGGGGCCGGGTTTTAAGTAACCAACACCATCAATAATTTTATACTCACGGGCTGGACCAGAGGAACCTTCATGAGGTTGTCTGATCCCGTCTGAATGTTGCTCAAAAGCAAGCGTGGGCTGTTTCAGGGAATAGATTTCACCAGTATTTTTTCGACGCAGCCTCAAGCTATATTCAGCTTGCTCGCCATGATGCAACCAGACCAATGGCGCAAAGCTTTGCTCAGTAACACCATCACGCAGATAGTCATTATCAGCAGCAACATAGTGTTGTAGTTCTGCTATCCAGACAGCGGCATCAACACCATTGACCGTCAGAATTTCATCACCCGCCGACACGCTATCCGAGGTGCCGTAATAGTCATCGACATAGACTGCATGGCCACGTATCGAGACCGAAAGAGGTAATAATTTACCGCCACTCGATAAATACTCTCTAAGCGCCTGAATTGGGAAGTCGATTTTAGTATGGGCGATTTGAGCCAACGCTGTGAAACGCATAAAAAGTTTATGTGCTTCGAGCGTGGTGAGCGGCTTATCAAGCTTCTCAAGTTCTGCATCAAAGTAGCTTTGAAATGTGGCCTTGGGTGTATGTGCATAGAGGTCATAGCTCGCGTTCTCCAGCTTTTCGTAGAGCTGGCGAAAGTCCTCTTTTAGTTCATCTGGTGAATGTAGGTTGCTGGCGTCAGCCGAGGCAAACCCAGCTAAAAGTAAAAGTGTGAATAGACAATAGTTAATGGTGTGCATAAGGAGGTTACCGATCATGAGTCAGGCAACGAGTTTACAAAACCACGGCGCGAACATCCTGACAAACCTCTCTTTTTATTCGGACAAAACCCTGACAATGCCGTCACACTCATGGCTTGTCTTTAATTTTTGATTAAGGTTACGACATAGCGCCAGAGCCTGCTCGCTATCATTAGCTGCGGCAGCAAGGCGCGCCAAACCCAGTGTGCTGTCTTCGTGCAATGGTGTGTAATGAAGTGCCTGGCGATACCAGTACTCGGCTTGCGCATAATTGGCTTGCTGAAGATAGAGGCTACCGATAAGCTCAGCGACGTCGCTTATCCAGGGTCTTATTTGAACTTCGTTGTCGGTGTAAGCAACCATCATTGCGTTAAAGGCGCTCTTGTAATGTTCCCTGGCACTCTCTGTATCACCTTGTGCACTGGCTAATTCGCCAAGGTTAAGCAATACAGACCAAGCCTGCGGCGATACTGCTAAAGCTTGTTCGTAAAAGGTGATAGCGAGCTCGAACCGCCCTTGCGCCGATAACACAAAGCCTTTAGCTTTCAACGCAGCGGCATTCTCTGGCTCCAACTCCATTGCCCGTTGCGCGTACGCGCCCGCACGTCTCACTGCCTCTTGTGCTGCGGGCTCAGCTAAAACGCCATCCTCCAGACTTTTGGTAAGAGAAATGAAGGCTTTATCTTCGCCTGACCAGCGCATAACACGTTGCACTATCGCGTTAGCCAAGCCTGCGTAAGCTCTGGCTGAATCGGGCTGTAACGCGAGATGTTGCTGATAGAGCGTCATTGCCATTTCATTATCAGCGAGTCGCATTTGATGGTAGAAATCATCTGCTTGCTGCAACCGGTCAGCGCCCCGCTCGTCCTTTTCAGTTTGAGGCAGGAGCCAAATCAAGAGCACGACTGCAGCAAGGCAGCAAAGAAGAGTGATGACGGTCAGCTTTCGCTTGCCAACCGCGCCAGATGAGGCTAATTCCGGACGAGTATCATGCTGAACAGTTTTTACCGGAGCGACCAGCCGGTATCCTCTCTTTGGTACGGTTTCGATGTACCTGGGAGCCTTGGCTTTATCCCCTAGCGCAGCACGTAACCTTGAGACAGTCCGAGTAATAGTATCGCCACTGGCATAAGTTCCGCTCCAGACACGTTCGATTAACGTGTCTTTTGTCACCACCTGCCCAGCACTCTCCACTAATACAGAAAGCACCAAGCAAGCCTTAGGCTCCAGCCGAATATTATCTGCTTCCGAATGAGATACATGCGCATGCTGACACCGACCACTCGAAAGCTCGATAATCCACTCACCAAGTTGTATTGAGTTAAGTTCTTTTACCATGGCGCTAACGTTGTGTTATGACTGCTAAAGAATACACATTTCATCGTTCCCCAACCATCCTTTTATAATACCCAATAGTGCCTCCGCTCTCGATTTCCGCTCACACCTGTTTACAAATTCAGCTTGATTCTGTAACAGCCTGTGGGTCTAATAAACAAAAAACCGAGAAAAATCATGACCCTTAATAGTATTCGCGTTGGCCTCTTGGCCTCGGCACTCCTTTTAATCGGCTGTAATGAGCCTGGCTATCCGGAGCATTTGCAGGTGCAACGTATTGACCAAAGCGATCTTCAGGCACTGTTAATTGCGCCGAAAGAGAGCGCAGGTGCGATGCCAACGGTGATCGTGCTAGGCGGCTCAGATGGCGGATTAGGTGGCGCGCAAGCGACCGCACAAGCTCTCGCTGAAGAAGGCATTGCGGCGCTGGCCGTCGGCTATTTTGGCCTGCCAAATTTGCAAGAAACGCTTAACAGTATTCCACTTGAGTATTTTGATGCGGCGCTTAACTATATCGATACCTCAACGCAGCTAAGTCGTAATCAGTGTCAGCAAGTGCCGGTTATGGGGAGTTCGCGCGGTGCAGAACTCGCTTTACTGCTCGGCGCGAACTCCAGCGACTATGGCCCGGTGATGGCTATTGCGCCCAGTTCTCACGTATGGGGAGCTGTGGGCGATACTCAAGCATCAGCCTGGACCCTTAACGGCCAGCCACTCACCTTTGTGCCGCGCCACTCCAACCCTGACTATTCCGCGCAACGCTTTATTGGCCGAGGCTATTTTCAACAGGATTTACAACATGCTGATGCCGTGGCGGCTCGCATTGATGTGAATTCGATTCAGGGTGAAGTTTTGTTGTTTGCCGGCGCGGATGACCAGCTCTGGCCTGCCGACGAAATGGCTCAGGCCATACAAGCGCAGCTTGCGACCGTCGGACCGGCAGCGCGGGTGACATCCATCATTTATCCAGCTGCAGGTCATGCCATCGCGCCCGGGCTGCCGAAGAATCTGACCGAAGTCACACTTGGTAACTCGCAGACGATCGTCCTGGGCGGACGCCCAGAGGACAATGCTGCGGCCCAACAGGATATTCTGCGCCGTGCAGTTGCCGCAATTAAGAATCCAATATGTTATGACAGCAAGGCATCCTTTAATGCCCATAAGCTCGACGAGCTAGAGCAGTTTCTGCAAACCTCGGGAACCTCGTCAATGGTCCTTATGCGGGCCGGTGAAGTCGTGTTTGAGTATGGCGACATCCATGAAAAACACACCATTCACTCCATTCGCAAGGCCATGCTGAACTCGCTTTACGGCATTTACGTCGAACGCGGGGTAATCAACCTCGATACTACTTTGGCTGAACTGGGCATTGATGATTCAACACCATTGACCGAGGCCGAGAAGACCGCGACCATACGTCAGTTGCTGCAATCGCGCTCGGGCATCTACTTACCCTCTGCCGCAACCTCAGAAGGAATGCTCGCAGCCATGCCTCCACGCGGTAAGTTCAAGCCCGGTGAGCAATACATCTATAACAATTGGGACTTTAATGTCGCCGGAGCCGTTTTTGAAAAATTGACCGGCGAATCGATCTACACTGCCTTCTACCGGGAAATTGCTAAGCCATTAGGTATGCAAGATTTTAAAGGCAGCTACACAACCATTGATGAAGACACCGACATTAGTCAGCTAGAAGTGGATGGTTTTTATCAATATGAACCTGAGCTATCTAAATTCCCAGCGTACCATTTCCGTATGTCTGCATATGATATGGCACTTTACGGGCAGCTCTACGAAAACTTCGGCGTATGGAATGGCCAGCGCATCTTGTCACGTGAATGGATAGAACAAAGCACCACGTCCTACTCCTTAACCAATCGCTACATGGACTTTGGTTATGGCATGCTTTGGAATGTCATCAACCCCAACGAGCAACGCCCCGAACCTGCGTTTTTTCATACTGGCATCGGCATCCACATGCTCGGTGTTTACCCTAGCTCTGATCTTGTCTTCGTTCATCGCGTGCACACGGAAACCGATTATCAATTTGATCAGCAAAACCTTTATAGCATCATCGGCCAAGTGTTCGGCGCGCTTGAAACGCGCCACAGTAATGAACCAGCAGACACCGATAAGTGACCGGATGGCACTAAATAGTGTCAGGATCACTTTCCTCGACTACATTAAATGCTTCTTGACTCGCTTAGGCGAACAACTCTGAGGAGCAACGCAGATGAGCATTGAACGGGATTACTTTCAATTACGGCCAGAGGTCGAAAAGGCTTATGGTTACACGCATGCCGTCAAAATCGGCGATGAAATTAAGATCTCCGGCGCAGTAAGCATGGATGATCAGGGCGCGCCCACGGCTGTTGATGACATCGAGCAACAAATGAAAAATGTCTATGCTGATCTGAAAAAGGTCTTAGCGCATTATGGCTGCACCTTCGACCATGTCATTGTTGAGAATGTCTTCACCACGGATATGGCCGCCTTTCTGGCGGTGTCCGAGTATCGCAGTCAGCTCTATACCAAGCACTTTCCCACCGGTTCCTGGCTGGAAGTGAAAGGTCTCGCGTTGCCGGAATTTATGGTCGAGATTGAGCTCGAGGCGCGGGTTTGAACACTGTCTGAAAAAGATGACAAAACGCTTCAATAAGATCGCGGGGAGCTGAGAGTCTGTTATACTATTGCGCTAATTTTAAGCGTCATGTGCCTCGCGACGCGCCCTCCGAATAAGTGAACCAGAACTATGTCAGAATCAAACCCTGCAAACTCGCCAGAAACGACACCAGCCGTGCGCCGTTTCAACGAACTCAAGCTCTCCGATGCGCTCTTAAGTAGCTTGCAGGATGCCGGGTTCGAACAAATGACTGACGTACAGGCCTATAGTCTGCCGAAGATCCTCCGCGCTGAAGATGTTGTGGTGCAGGCGGAAACCGGCTCTGGTAAAACCGTGGCCTTTGCGCTGGGTGTGTTGTCGAAGTTGGACACCAGCTCCTTTGCACCGCAAGCACTGGTGCTCTGCCCCACCCGTGAGCTCGCTGAGCAGGTCGCTGAAGCGATTCGCGCGTTGGCAAAGGCCATGGGCAACGTCAAGGTCTTAACCCTCTGTGGTGGTGTTCCTGCGCGCTCACAGGCCGCATCCTTAGAGCACGGTGCACATATTCTGGTGGGCACGCCCGGCCGTATCCTTGATCACCTGCAACAGGAGCGGATTGATTTCGCCAGCCTGCAAAGCCTGGTGCTTGATGAAGCCGACCGCATGCTCGAAATGGGCTTTGAAGACGAATTAAAAGGTATTGTCGCCAAGCTACCAGCTGCCCGACAGACCCTGCTATTCAGCGCGACATACCCGCAGGGGATCCGCCAGTTGACCAAGCAAATGACTCGCGATGCTGACATCATCAAAGTCGCCGCGACGCAAACTCAGACCACCATTCGTCAACGTTTCTATCAGCAACTTGACACGCCTGCGGCCGAAGCGGTGGAGCGCGTATTGCTCGAACTGCAGCCTGGCAACTGTATGGTGTTCTGCACCACCAAAGTCGAAACCCAGAACCTGGCTGACACCCTGGCTGCGCGCGGTCACAGCGCCATTGCCCTGCACGGTGACATGGAGCAAAAAGATCGCGATCAGGCCATGGTGCGCTTCAGTAATGGCAGCGCCCGCATTCTGGTGGCGACCGACGTGGCCTCGCGCGGCTTAGACGTTGCCGAACTTGATCTGGTGATCAGCGTGCATCTGGCCCACGACATCGCCACCCATACCCATCGTATTGGCCGTACCGGCCGTGCTGGTGCCGAAGGTCTGGCGGTGACTGTGGTGGGCATCAAAGACGACTACCGATTGCGTCTGCTGGAGGATACCCTCTCTGCGCCAATTCAGCTGCAGCCTTTACCCGAGCGCAAATCAGATGCGAAGCCGCTGGTGGCTGCTTATGTCACCGTGCAGCTTAACGGTGGCAAGAAAGATAAGCTGCGGCCCGGCGACATTGTTGGTGCCTTGACCCGCGACCAGCAGCTGAGCATGGACGACATTGGCAAAATCAAAGTGCAGGCACAGTGGGCCTATGTCGCGGTGAAAACCAACAAAGCCAAGCACGCACTGGCATTGCTCAACAACGACAAGATTAAAAACAAGCGCTTCCGCGCCCGGACCTTACTTGAAAGCTGACGTTATTGACTATACTTGATCTGGAACACCGGCTTATCGTTCACCGTGGTTGAATCGCCACGAAACAAAGCAGAGGAAAACTATGAGCAAAGAAATTATCAATTACGTTGAGTTTCCCGTTCGCGATATGGAAGGCACCAAACGCTTCTTCAGCCAGGCCTTTGGCTGGGAGTATTACGACCACGGTGATGACTATGCTGCGATTCAAAAAGCAGGCCTGCACGGTGGCTTCTTTCGCTCGGATCTTGTTGCTCACACGGAAAACGGCAGTGCTTTAGTGGTGCTGTTCAGTGAAGATTTAGAGGACAGTCTGGAGCGTGTTAAACAGGCGGGCGGTAAGATCTCGAAATCAGTTTTCGACTTCCCCGGCGGTCGCCGCTTTCAGTTTACTTGTCCCAGCGGTAACGAATACGCGGTCTGGTCTGAGTCTTAATTCCTGATTTTCCTTGCGTGCGTCAGGGCGATTTCCTGCCCTGACGCCTATTCTTTTCTACCTAGCGGCGCCGATCAAAACTCGGCTTAGTGAAAGGCTTACGCGCCGACTTGGGCTGTGGCTTACGCCGGCGATGACCCGCAGGAGCTTCTGAGGACGAATGCTCGATTGATTTCATCAATTCCGCCAGTTCATCTTCAGTAAGATTCCGCCACTGACCAACCTGCAGTCTACCTAACCTGACATTCATAATGCGCACCCGTTCCAGCTTGCGCACGTCGTAACCGAAGTGCTCGCACATGCGGCGAATCTGGCGGTTCATGCCCTCAATCAAGGTCATGCGAAAACTGAACTGGGACTCCTGGCGCACTTTACACTTTTTTGTCATTGTTCCCAGAATCGGCACACCGCTAGCCATGCCTCGAATAAAGTCGGGAGTTATGGGGCGATCAACAGTTACCACGTACTCTTTTTCATGTTTGTTTCCGGCCCGCAGGATCTTATTCACCAGATCGCCATTGCTGGTCAGAAAAATCAGGCCCTGTGAGTCTTTATCGAGCCGCCCGATTGGAAAAATACGGGTTTTATGACCGACAAAATCCACCATATTCTTGGGCTCAGCGGAATCTGTGGTACTGACAATTCCGACAGGCTTGTTCAGCGCAATAAACACGAATTTTTCTTTATCGGTGGCCTGAATCTTCTGTCCGTTGACCGTGACCTCATCGCCAGGTGCGACTTGCTGGCCCAGCTCAGCAGGCTTGCCGTTAATTTTTACCGCGCCCTGATCAATAAAGCGGTCCGCTTCCCGACGCGAGCAAAAACCGCTCTCGCTGATAAATTTATTTAACCGTTTTGATGCCGACTCAGGCATAAACCCTCTGCTTGCGCTGCTTAAAATAAGAATTCGCGGCTATACTCGATCCAAAAGCTCACCTAAGCAAGGAATATAACCAATGGCTAGTGTATCAATTAATTACATTGAACTACCAGCAAGCGACATCGAAGGTACAAAAAAATTCTTTACGGAGGCGTTTGGATGGAGTTTTGTCGATTACGGCCCCGATTACGCCTCGATTCAAGGTGCAGGCTTAGATGGCGGCTTTTATCGCTCAAAACTCACTGCAACTACCGCCCAGGGTAGCGCTTTGGTTGTGCTTTACAGCAGCGCATTAGAGCAAGCCCAACACCAGGTTGAGAAAGCTGGCGGCACCATCGTTAAGCCCATCTTTGAGTTCCCTGGTGGCCGCCGCTTTCATTTCACCTGCCCCAGCAGCAACGAATACGCGATCTGGTCGGAATAATATTACTGCTGGACGCGCCATTCAGGACGCAACAAACTGAGCGTATACCACCCCAGGTAATCACCGTCTTTCTTTATGGTGTCGCGTGCTAAACCTTCGACTTTAAAACCGAAAGCTTCCTGGTAAAACTTCAGGGCGCGAGGATTGGATTCGAACACGTTCAAATCGATACGGTGAAAGTTCAGTTCGGCAAAACCTTTGCGTAAGATTGCGGCAAACATCGCACGGCCATAGCCACCAGAGCGAGCCGCCGGATCCACCGCAGCCACCCCAATATGACCAAAATCATTTTGTCGATCGATACGAGTAAAATGCACCATGCCAACAGCCCGCTCGTCGACGCAGTATTTAAAACACAAACGCACGTCAGGGTCGCCAGCACTTGCGACAAAGAAAGCATCGAAAACTTCGCGTTTCAGCGGATAACTAAAGGCGTTGCCGCACACTTTAAAATGATCTTCAGGGTCTGCCAGCCAGCTGGACACCAGCTCAAAATCGTCTTTTTGGATGGGTACTAACACAGCATTCTCCTACACCTACTTCTACCCACTGCTACCAGCAACAAAAAAGGCCGCACAATGGCGGCCTTCTAACACTGTTAACGCTTGTGGCCTGTTACAGCTTACCTGCGTTTTTCGAAAGGTAGTCAGCTACGCCTTTAGCGTCAGCTTTCATACCTTCGTCGCCTTCTTTCCAGCCAGCTGGGCATACATCGCCGTGTTCCTGGTGGAAGTTCAGAGCGTCTACCAAACGAATCATCTCGTCGATGTTACGGCCCAATGGCAGGTCGTTTACGATTTGGTGACGAACAGTGCCTTCTTCGTCGATCAGGAATGACGCGCGGAAGGCTACACCAGCTTCTGGGTGCTCAACATCATAGGCTTTACAGATGTTGTGCTTCACGTCAGCAACCAACGGGTATTTAACTTCACCAATACCACCATTTTCTTCACTGGTGTTACGCCATGCGTTGTGGGTGAATTGTGAGTCGATAGACACACCAATCACTTCTACGCCACGCTTTTTGAATTCTTCTAAACGGTGATCAAAAGCGATCAGTTCAGAAGGACATACAAAGGTGAAATCCAGAGGATAGAAGAATACGACTGCTTTTTTGCCTTTAATTTGCGAATGCAGGTTAAAGTCGTCAACAATCTCACCTGTTCCCAATACTGCTGATGCAGTGAAATTAGGAGCTTTACGGCCTACTAATACACCCATTTTTTTTCTCCGTAATGTTGTTGTACTGAATGAAACTTAATCTTCCGAAGGCGCAGGATGACGCTCTGCCACTTCGTTAATTAATTCTTGTAGTTCGCCTTTTTGGAACATTTCCAAAATAATATCACAACCACCGACGAGCTCACCCTCTACCCACAACTGTGGAAAGGTCGGCCAGTCGGCATAATTTGGTAATTCTGCACGAATGTCAGGATTCTGTAGGATATCAACATACGCGAATGGCTGACCACAGCTCATCAACGCTTGCGAGGCCTGTGAAGAAAAACCACAGCTCGGTAATTTTGGCGAACCTTTCATGTAAAGCAGAATCGGATTTTCGCTGATTTGCTGCTTAATTTTCTCTACAGTTTCCATGCCTTCGTCCTTACTTCTTTAAGCGAGTTAATGGCGGCAAGTTTATCACATCAAGCACAAAGATTGCAGTACAGCAGGCCAGCAAAGGCGCCATCTACTGACAATTTAAAATTTGCTTACTACACTTGAAATAAACTTTTCTGCCTATATCTAGGTATATTGAGACTTGAAGATTCGTTTTCAATACTAAAATAAGAACGAATCGAATAAATTCACAAAAGCAAGAATGGAGAGTCTATATGGCATTCGAACTACCAGCATTACCTTATGAAAAAAATGCTCTTGAGCCGCACATCTCTGCGGAAACTTTGGAATACCATTACGGCAAGCACCACGCTGCTTACGTAAGCAAGCTGAACGATGCTGTCAAAGGCACTGACATGGAAAATAAGTCACTTGAAGATATCATTAAATCTTCCTCTGGTGGCGTATTCAACAATGCAGCGCAGGTCTGGAATCACACCTTCTACTGGCATTGCTTAAGCCCAAATGGCGGCGGTGAGCCAAGCGGTGAACTTGCCGATGCAATCAACTCTGCATTCGGTTCTTTCGACAAATTTAAAGAAGAGTTCAAAGCGCAAGCAGCAGGTAACTTTGGTTCAGGCTGGACTTGGTTAGTGAAAAAAGCTGACGGCTCAGTCGCTATTGTCAACACAGACGATGCCGATACCCCTATCACCAACAGCGCGGTTACCCCACTGATGACTGTTGATGTGTGGGAACACGCTTACTACATCGATTACCGTAATGCGCGTCCAAACTACTTAGACGCATTCTGGAACATCGTGAACTGGGACTTCGTAGCGAAAAACTACGGTTAATCCCCGCTCCAGAGCGTAAGTTTTTACGAAAAAAGCCCCGCACTGCGGGGCTTTTTATTGCTACAGCAAAAGTGCTCTTACTCAATCAGGTTCGCTGGAATATCACCACGTAAGTTATGCCAGATACGGCCTGAGGCATAACCATAATCGCGGACCAGCAGCGCCGCTTCGTCGCGTTTCTCTTCAGTCGCTACTTTCTTTAAATCTGCGTAGTACTTGCGGGCCAGTTTGCGCGCGTCATCATTGGAGAAATAGAAGTTACCAATGCGCGAGTACAATCCTTTAAAGCCATTAAGTACCAAGACGTAAATTGGATTGCCTGATGCCATTGCCAGATCGTGGTTTAAACGATAGTCGTATTCGCTAAAGGCGTCGGCGGTATCTTCCAGCCCTTCAGCTTCAGCCAGTAGTTCAGCGACCCGTTCCGGTGCATTGCGCACGGCCGCACGAATATAAATCGCGCTAATGTTGGTGCGCGCCGACAGCAACTGATCCACCAGTTCCGGCATGCCCTCTTCGTCAAGCCGCGCCAAAGTCTCCAGAATATTCAGACCAGAGGTTTCCCAGAAATTATTTACCCGGGTCGGCTTACCGTGTTGAATCGTTAACCAGCCATCACGCGCCAGGCGTTGTAACACCTCACGTAAGGTCGTTCGGGTCACGCCAATCAATTCTGAAAGCTCACGTTCGGCAGGGAGAATCGTACCCGGCGCGAAGTGCCCATTCCAAATGGACTTCACTATATATTCTTCTGCAAACCCCGCAGGGCTCTGTGCCTTGATAATCATGAAGTGGCCTATTTGCTGTGAATCAAACCGGTAAGGGCTAGATTAGTATTAATGTTATGACCGTTGATTTTATCAGGCTTTCCAATGGTCGGACAAGTTTTGTCGTCATTGCTTTTCAGAAATCTGTCGACATCATCCGCGGGCTTCGCTATCTTTTCCGCAAAACCTATAACAAGAGATGTCTTCATGATGCGCTTTTTCGCCCAACTTCCCGAGCGCCGCGGCGCCTGGGCCTTGCTCGCTGCCTCGGCATTTGCACTTTTTGCGACAGCCCTTTACATGCAGTACCAGATGGATCTTGCCCCCTGTGTGAAATGTATTTATCAGCGTGTCGCTGTACTGGGCGTGGGCTTAGCCGCCTTAGTTCCAGCCATTGCACCGAAGTTTATGTTAGCACGACTGGTCGGCTATGCCGGCTGGCTGACTGCGGCCATCTGGGGCTTCATCATCGCCAATAATCATGTTGCTGCGCAGCAGGCCAAGAATTCCTTTTTCGCAGTCTGCGATACCTTTCCCCAGTTTCCTGACTGGATGCCGCTGCACGAGTGGCTACCTGGTATGTTCGGCGCCACCGGCTTATGTGGAGATATTAACTGGTCATTCCTGGATATGAGCATGCCGGAATGGCTGCGCATCATCTTTGCCTTCTACGCGGTACTTGGCGGGCTGGTCCTGGTGCTGCGGCTGCTGGGCGCGCGCAAATTCTAGTCGGCCTTAGTTGCGGTCTCTTAGCGGCCAGGTCACAATTCTTAATTCGAGGTCCTCATGGACCTCGTTTTCGTTCTGGACTCGCCCAGCGGCACTCATTCCTGCTGCTATCATCGCTTTGCGAGAATCATCATTGCGCAGCGGATGCCAGCTCGGTAAGCCACGACCCTCAGCCAGGCGCCGGTAGGCACATGAGGTCGGCATAAAATCCAGTTCGTAGACGTTCTGCGGGGTGATCACCACACAATCTGGCACAAACTGCGTGCGTTCTGCGTAGTTACTGCAGCGCGCAGTGTCGGTTTTCAGCAACACACAGGAGACGTCGGTGTAATGCACGGTGTCGTCTTCATCGTCACTGTCGATCAATTTGTGCAGGCAGCATTTACCGCAGCCATCACACAGGGATTCCCACTCCGCGTGGGTCATCTGGGCAAAACTCTTGCGCTGCCAGAACGGAATCTCACTCATCTGCTATGACCTTGCCCTGCCAGTGGCCGCGCGTTGCACCGAACTGCAGGTGCAGATCGAGTTGCTGACCAACGTGTAAGGGACCTACCCCTGCAGGCGTACCTGTCAGCACCACGTCCCCTGGCTCCAGAGTAAAGGTATGACTGATGTGCGCGATCAGCTCAGCGATGGGCATCAGCATCTGCGTCGCTTCACCTTGTTGTTGCAGGTGCTCATCACAGAAGAGCTTGAAGCTGGCTTGCTGCAACTGTGCCGGGTCATCGACCACTAACCACTCCGCCAGTACACAGGCACCGTCAAAGGCTTTAGCACGCTCCCAGGGCTGCCCTTGCTGCTTTAGTTTGTCTTGCAGCTCGCGTAAGGTCAGATCCAGTGCCAAAGTGACCTGGCCGATGGCGGCGCTGGCCTGCTCCGGAGTTGCCCGACGTAAGCGCTGCTGCACCTGAACCGCCAGCTCCAGCTCGTGATGACAGGCGCCGCGATCCGTTGGAATACGTACCTCGGGTAACTTTGCGAGACTGCTGGGCGGCTTGATGAAGAGCAAAGGTTCGGCAGGAATGGGATTATTCAATTCAGCTGCATGGGCCGCAAAATTGCGACCCACACAGACAATTTTCGAAGGCTTCAACATAGCACTGGTTCGGGATCAGCGCGGAAAGCGAATACGGTCAGACAGGTAGCCGACTGCCGCCACAAAGTAATGCGAACGATTCCAGCGCATCAGCGCATCGTAGTTGGCATAGGCCAGATAAACCCGACCTTCTTTGTCGTCCGGAATGACCACAGCGGCTTCAATGTCACCGCGCTGCGGCAGATCGCTGCCATCCATGCGACGCACACCCAATGCCTGCCATTCAGCCAGGCTCTTTTTGTTTTTCAGCTCCGCAATGGAAACATCGAAATCCGCAGGCAGTTGCACTTGCCGACCCCAGGTCACATCGTCACGCCAGCCTGCATTTTTCAGGTAATTTGCCGCCGATGCGAAAACGTCGCCCATGGAGTTCCAGATATCCTTACGGCCGTCACCATCATAGTCGACCGCATAGGCCATAAAGGAGCTTGGCATAAACTGCGTCTGGCCCATGGCACCGGCCCAGGAGCCTTTCATCTGGTCCACGTCAATGTGACCGTCCTGGATGATGGTCAACGCCTGCCAGAGCTGCTTCTTAAAGAATTCTTCACGACGGCCTTCGTAGGCCATGGTGGTCAGCGCTGAAACGACATCAAAACCGCCGGTATAAGAGCCGAAATTGGTCTCGATGCCCCATAACGCCACAATAAAGCGCGGTTGCACGCCATAGGCTTTGCCGACTTCTTCGAGCAGTTCTTTATGTTCGTTGTATTTCTCCAGTGCCTGTTTAGCTTTCCATTCCGGCACAGCTCGTGGCAGATAGGTGTCCAAGGTCAGTTTAAACTCTGGCTGGTTCTTGTCGGCACTGACTGAGCGCTGGTAAAATTTTGCGTTGGCAAAAGCTTTTTCCAGAGTTTCACTGCTGTAGCCCTGCTCCAGCGCTTCGACCTTAATCTTTTCAACGTAGTCTGCAAATCCGGCTTCATCCTGGGCAATGGCATGCTTAGGGGTCAGCATCAAAGCAGTGGCAACCAGTGCCATCGACATCAATTTTTTCATTTTGCCAATTCCTTCTTTAATAAATTCTCTGGCGGTGGCGGGATCTGCAAATAATAGCCGGGATCCTGTAAATGTTCTTTCAGTTCAGCGACCGATAGCCGGGCCAGCTTTCGCTCATCCGTCAGGGCTATCGTCATCACGTGCTTAGGTTCCCCGAAACTTTTCGCTAACGGCTCCGGTAACACAGAGAAATCGGCAGGATGCGCGATATAGAGGTAGGTATCCACCCGTTTCGGGCTTCGATAGACAGCACACAACATAGATTGCTACCACTCACTTCAATAATTGTTCGATCGGTTGCTTCAGCTTAGCCCCTCGCCAACTTGTGAACAAGTCCGGCAGCGGCAACTGGTCTTGCGCATGCGACGGAATCTGCCAGCACCAGTGCAGCACGTCATTAATCTGACGGCGGGAGGCTATCAGTGCCACATTGATACCCAGCTCGTCAGCGGTCTGTTGCGCCAGTTTTTTAATCGCATTGAACATGGTTTTGTAGTTCGGTAGATCGGTCAGGCGCAGCAGCGGAATATCCAAGGGTCCATTGTCACGACCTTTGGCAATAGCGCCCAACAGGGCGTCGCCGGCGTACTTGATGGTCACTGGCGAGAGTTCTTTAAAGTAACGCAATTTGTTCTTGCTGTCGGGCATCTGCCGCGCAAGGTCCAGCAAGGTATGATCTTTGGCGATAAAGCCCAGTGGCAAATCGGAGCTGCGCGCACGCTGATAGCGCCAGGCCACTAACTCACGCAGCACACTCAGCTGCTCGGGGTCGCATTGCCAGGCGTTACCAAAATACAGGAACTGCCACTCATCCGGGATCGTTTGCGCCCGTTTGTGCGCCTGCCAGGCACTTTCCTGCAGGATCAGCTCAAGCTTGCCCTGTGTTTGCGCCAGTTCATATAACTCTGGATACAACTGCTGCAAATAAAATACATCCGCCGCGGCATAATCGAGCTGCTCCGGCGCCAGCGGCCGCTTCATCCAATCGGTGCGTGACTGCGACTTATCGATGGCAACACCAAGCCGTTGCTCAACCAGCGCCGCGTAGCCTAAAGCATCGCCATCACCAAGCATGGCGCTGGCGATCTGGGTGTCAAAAATGGCGTTCGGAAGTTGCCCCATGTGCTGGTGCAGGATTTCATAGTCTTCGCCACCGGCATGAATCACCAGCGTGGTCTGCGGATCAGCCAGTAACTGCCAAAGCGGCAACAGCGCCTGGCCATCATCTTCTGCAGCCAGCGCGACCGGATCAATCAGTGCGGTGCGCTCGCCGGCCTGGATCTGCACCAGTCCGAGCCGCGCAAAGTAAGTGCGAGTGCGCACGAACTCGGTATCGACCGCGATAAACTCCGCACCCTGCGCATGTTCACAGAATTCACCCAACGCAGCTGCGCTGGTTATCAATTGAAAGGCTATGGTCACGAGTCGTTTTTCGCCTTAGCTTCTTCTTCGTCACGAAGTTCACGACGCAGGATTTTACCAACATTGGTTTTCGGCAGTTCGTCACGAAACTCGACAAACTTAGGCACTTTGTAACCGGTCATGTTTTCGCGGGCATAATCAATCATCTCTTTTTCCGTGAGTGATGGATCTTTACGCACCACGAACACCTTCACTGCTTCGCCCGACGAGTCATGCGGCACGCCGACAGCGGCAACTTCCAGCACTTTCGGGTGTTCCGCAATGACATCTTCAATTTCGTTCGGGTAGACATTAAAGCCCGACACCAAAATCATATCTTTCTTACGATCAACAATTTTGAAAAAGCCGTTTTCTTCCATGCGGCCGATATCACCGGTCAGGAACCAGCCATCTTTCATTACTTTGTCGGTTTCTTCAGGTTGGTTCAGATACCCCACCATGACCTGCGGACCGCGCACCTGCAGTTCGCCTTCTTCACCCTGGCCCAGTACTTCACCGGTTTCCGTGTCGACGACACGAACGTCCGTTGAAGGTAAAGGAATACCAATGGTGCCGTTGTAATGCTCGATGTCCGTTGGGTTCACTGTGACTACTGGCGAACATTCTGTTAAGCCATAGCCTTCCAACAGGCGTTGCTTGGTCACCCGCTCCCAGTGTTCAGCCACAGAACGTTGCACCGCCATGCCGCCGCCCAGCGCTATTTTCAGGTGCGAGAAATCAAGTTCCTTGAAGCCTTCAGTATTAAGCAGGCCGTTAAACAAGGTATTCACGCCGGAGATAATCGAGAACTTATGCTTGCTGAGCTCTTTGATAAAGCCCGGCATGTCGCGCGGGTTGGTGATAAGAATATTCTTGCCACCATGCTTCATAAAGGTCAGGCAGTTCGCCGTTAACGCGAAGATATGATAAAGCGGTAAAGCGGTAATAATGGTCTCTTCGCCATCATTCACCAAAGGCGCCACAATGGCAGACACCTGTTCCAGATTCGCGACCATATTGCGATGCGACAGCATTGCACCTTTGGCCAGCCCAGTAGTACCGCCCGTGTATTGCAGGAACGCCAGATCATCGCCGCTCACTTCAGGGCGCTGGTAGGTCGCTTTGGCACCTTTAGCCAGGACGTCACGGAAAGTCACCGTGCCCGCCAGCTTGTAGCTGGGCACCATACGCTTAACGTGCTTCACTACAAAGTTCACGATCCAACGCTTAGGGCTTGGCAGTAGATCGCCAATTCCGGTCAAAATCACATGGTCCAGATCCAGATCACCGATCACTTTTTCCAGTGTATGACCGAAATTATCCAGGATCACGATGCCTTTACATTGTGCGTCGCTAAGCTGGTGCTTCAACTCGCGCGGCGTGTAAAGCGGATTCACATTGACCACGGTCATGCCCGCGCGAAGAATGCCAAATAACGCCACCGGGTATTGCAATAAGTTCGGCATCATTATGGCAATCGCATCACCCTTTTTCAGGCCTTTGCTCTGCAGGTACGCTGCGAACTTTTTCGTTTCTTCATCCAGCTCATGAAACGACATTTCATGATCCATATTCACATAGGCGGTCTTGTCGCCATAGGCTTCGACACTTTGCTCGAAAATGTCGACCAGTGAATTAAAGTGATCAGGGTCGATGGTTTCTGGGACCCCTGCCGGATAGCGTTGTAACCAAGTTTTTTCCACGCGTTGGTGCTCCTGACTCATTATTTTTTGCCAATCTTCGCATATCCGACCAGTTTAAACTAGCCGTGAACTCATGCCAACATCGCAGTAAATTCGCGCCACACCGCATCTGGCTGCTCCATGTGCACGTGGTGCCCACCCGTGGCCTCGACAATTTCCAGCTGTGGCACGGCATCTTGCCATTGTTGCAGCGCCTGTTCGATGCGTTCACGGTGGCCGTGACTACCCAACACCAGCTTTATCGGACACTCGATCGCTGCCAAAATGGAGCGTATTTGCAGTGGCGTCAGCCGTAACACGGATTTTGTCCGCAACTGGCCGTCTGCCCGAAATCGAAAATCATCTTCAGCCAGCTGTTCTAAACCACGCTCCACCAGTAACTGAGCCACCTCGTTATCAAAATCACCGGCCTGCTGACGCGCCAGCACCGCCGCTTCAAAATTCGGGTAATGTGGACGGCGTTTGCCCTGTTGTTGCAGTCGGCTGCGAAATCCCTGACGGATATCATCAAGAATAGCAGTCTCCGGACTACTTAAGAGGCCAAAAGCTTCAATCGCTAACAGATGACGGACCCGCTGAGGCTCAATACCGGCCCATAAATTGCCGACAAAGGCGCCCATCGAATGAGCGACCACCTCAACCTGCTGCCAGTTTTGCTGTTCACACAACTGCACCAGATCGTAGACATAGTCGAGAAAGGGGTAATAATTACCGGCAGGACGGTGCTGCGACAGTCCGTGCCCGGGCCAGTCGATAGCCAGCAACTGATGGCTCTTCGCCAGATCCGAGGTCAGAAATTGCTGCGCCAGCGGCAAAAAACTGTGGCCGTTATCGAGCCAGCCATGCAATGCCAGTATAGGTTTGCCGTTGGCATTCCCCCAACGCAAGCCAGCCACGCTGCCCCAGTTCAGCTGAAAAGACACAGGCTCAGCATGCTGCCGAGCCTGTGTATAGGTGTTGGTCATAGGTTTAGTTGTTCTTGTTATCGTCCTGATTACCGCCATTGGTTCTCACCGGCACTGGATAGTAAACCCGGTACGGCGGTGAATACCAGTGATGACGATACCAGAGTGAGCTGTAATCCACTTCCATCGGGCTCTTATCGATTTCTTTCCAAAGGTATTTGCCGGTCACGTCCAGGGTCGGGAACAGGTAACGAAACTCATCGATCTTCCCTTCCTCTGGCGCTTGCACGATACCGGTGAAGGTAATGCTACGGCCTTTTTTATAAACCATAGGATCGACAAAACCGTCGAGTTTGGCCCGAAAACGACCGTCGCTGTTATCCGAAACTGCCGGGCGGCCATACGAATTCAAGTCATAATTGACCACTTCAACGATGGTACCGGAATCGGTATTGCGTACTTCAGCGATAACGCCACCCCAGCGGGCCGGTTTATTCTGCGCTTGCTCCGGAGACTCCAGGGCTACTGTGTAGGGCGTTAAGTTCGTGCCTTCAGCAACGGCAAGCTCATCCGGAACCGTCGAACATGCACTTAGAGTCAAAGCCCCCAGTGCTGTCAGCCAGTATTTCAACATGTTCGTACTCCTCATTCGATTGGAATGCTCTGCCCCGTTGCGCGATTAACGCCCGGGTAACTTTTTCCACGTCACTTCATTACGCACATATAAAGGTTCGAGTTCTTCTGCCGCCACAGGTTCACTTTGTTTTGCCAGAGTGAGCATATCCTGCGCTAGCGGTAAGGTCACAGCATCCAGCACCTGCACCTGCGTGTCAGGGTCAAGCTGACTGCCGTAGGCTTGCCAGCCGGTACCTGCACCGCTTACAACTGCAGCGCGCGCGCTGATATCCGCCCACCAACTCTGTTCCTTTAGGGGCGCTAAGGGCGCCATTTGTGCTGCACTGACAGGCTGTGCCAGGCCGTTGTCATTGACGTAGCTTGCCACATAGACTTCCTGCATGCGCGCATCGATGGCGCTGATCACAGCCTTGGCATCGTGACAACGTATCGCCTGTTGCGCCAAAGCTGCTAATGTAGAGACGCGATAAACCGGTAAATTGTGACTGAATGCGAGTCCCTGACTGATGGCAACACCGATGCGCACGCCGGTAAAACTGCCCGGACCATAACCACAGACAATGCCGTCCACCTCGGCCAGGGTGATACCAGCTTCACCTAACACCTCTTCGACAAACCCCAGTACCCGCTGGGAATGCTCACGCGGGGTCACAGCGGCGCGCTGAAAACATTGATCGCCGTAGCTTAACGCGACAGAACATTGTTCGGTCGCTGTATCAATTGCAAGTAATACCGCGCTCATTCCGATACATCTCCATTAATTTCTGCTAAAAACTCCAATGCCTGAGGCAAGTCTCGGGTGCGGCGTAAGGGGGGTAAGCTGGCCAAAAACAGTTGCCCGTAAGGTTTGCTCACCAAACGCTGATCGCAAACGATCAGTACGCCGCGGTCACTGCTATCACGGATCAGGCGTCCGGCGCCCTGTTTCAGCGCGATCACCGCAGGCGGTAATTGTACCTGAGTGAAAGGTTCAGCTCCACGTAATCGACAGTCCTCAATGCGTGCCTGCAGCAGCGGATCATCAGGCGAGCCAAACGGCAGCTTATCGATGATCACACAGGTCAACGCCTGCCCGCGCACATCCACCCCTTCCCAGAATGACGAGGTTCCCAGCAGCACGCCGTTACCGGCTTTGATAAAGTCTGCCAGCAATTCGCGCTTGTTGGTACTGCCCTGCACAAACAACGGTCGGTCGGTCAGCGTGGCCAGTCGTTCGGCCACTCGCTGCAACATCCGGTGACTGGTAAAAAGCACAAAAGTGCCGCCCTGTTGATTCACGTCCAGCACCTGCGTGGTGATCTGCACCAGATGATCCAGCATCTCATGCTGATGAGGCTGCGGCAGGTAACGCGGGACACACAAGATGCCTTGCTCAGCGAAGGCAAACGGACTTGGCAGGCACAGTGTCCGCGCTTGCTCCAGGCCCAACAGGCGGGTGAAATGGGTAAAATCGTCGCCAATAGCCAGGGTTGCTGAGGTAAAGACCCAGCTGGCATCAGAGTTGCCGACATAACTGCCGAATTTATCCGCCACCTGCAACGGCGTCTGATGCAGAGTGACTTGCCTTGGTGTGGTTTCAAACCAGAAGCTGAAACCGGTACGCTGGGTATCCTGCAACAGCTCCCAGGTATGCAAAAACTGTACGCAGCGCTCGTAAATGCTGTCCAGGTCCTGGTTACGGCCCAGCGCCCCCTTGGCGACATTAGCAAAAAACTGCAGGTTTTCGCTGAGTTGCATAACGGCGGCCTGCACCTGCGGTTGCTGCTGTGCCTGGCGCCAGTTGCCGCGCTGCGGATCCACCGGAAACGCCAGTCGCCAGTCGCGCAGACTACCGATGAGTTTGTCGGCAGCTTTGTCCAGCTGGCGTAGATCTTTCAGCTCGGTCAGATAAAGCACCTTAGCTTCCTGTGCCAGCTCCTGTAACTGCCGGCTGCCGACCGCCTCACCAAAATACTGACTGGCAATATCCGGTAACTGGTGGGCTTCATCAAAGATCAGTGCATCGGCATGCGGAATCAGCTCGCCAAAGCCAATATCTTTGAGTGCCATATCGGCAAAAAATAAATGGTGATTAACCACTACGATATCCGCTTCCAGCGCATTTTTGCGTGCTTTAACCAGGTAGCAATCATCGTAGTCGGGACAATCACGGCCAAGGCAATTATCGACGGTGCTGGTCACATGCGGCAGTACCTCGGCGTCCTCAGGCAAACTGCTGAGTCCGCCAACATCGCCATCTTCTGTGCGCGCCGCCCAGCGTTTTACCTCAACCACTTGTTTTTGCACCGTCATCGAGAGCTCGCTGGCATGCGCCTGACTTTGCGCCAGACGGTGCAGACACAGGTAGTTACTGCGACCTTTAAGCAGACTGACCTGTTTTTGTGGTGCGATCGCATCCCGCAGAGCAGGTAAATCACGGTGATACAGCTGCTCCTGCAGGGCTTTGGTGCCCGTCGAAATGATTGCAGAGCCTTTGCTTTTCAGAATGGGAACCAGATAGGCGTAGGTTTTCCCCGTCCCCGTTTCCGCTTCCACCACAAGCTGAGACTTATCTTTTAAAACCTGCGCAATAGCGGTCGCCATTTCCGTCTGCGCGGGGCGTGGTGAAAAGCCAGGTAAAGCCGAGGCGAGTGCACTGTCAGGTTGAAAATATTGGGCTACGGATGTCATCGCTCGGCGCGGTCTTTCGTTGGGGGTGATCGGTAGTCGCTAGGTTAGCGTAACTTACTCTGAATGGCTACGCTCATCAGCAAAGCTGAGTCCAAACCAAATGTTATACAACTTGCCATACAAGAAATCTTGGCAAGCTGATTACAAAGGGTTGAATCGATATTTTGAAATCTATACAATTCACCCATTGCAAATTTCAAGGACCACAAATGCGTTACAACAACTGGCATCATCATCATATCCAACGACGACGTTAGCCTCGTATTGTACGCGGAAGGCTGACACATTGGTGGTTGCCTTCACCCATTACGAACCCCGAAAGGCAACCTTTTGGGGTTTTTTTATAGGAGTTATAAAACATGGTTGTCGATACAAATTCAGCACGCTTAACTATCGCAATTCAAAAATCGGGTCGTCTCAGTAAAGAGTCGATGAAACTGCTGGAAGCCTGTGGCGTGAAGTTTAGCCTGCATGAGGCGCGCTTGTTGGCGCACAGCAGCAATCAGCCGATTGATCTGTTGCGCGTGCGGGATGATGACATCCCTGGTCTGGTCATGGACGGCGTTGTTGATCTGGGTCTGGTGGGCGAGAACGTACTTGAAGAAGCCCGGCTGGAGCGCGTCGCGACAAAATTACCTGCTGAAATTAAGCGCTTGCGTCCCCTCGACTTTGGCGGCTGCCGCCTGTCGATTGCGGTACCTAAAGAGGACAACTACAACGGCCTGAAGGATTTAGCCGGCAAGCGCATTGCGACCACCTACCCTTACCTGTTACAGGATTACCTGCAACGCCAAGGCATCAGTGCCAGCACCGCCGTGCTCACCGGTAGTGTTGAGGTTGCACCGCGCGCCGGGCTGGCAGATGCGGTTTGCGATCTGGTCTCCACCGGCGCCACCCTGGAAGCCAACGGCCTGGTCGAAAAAGAAGTGATTTTCACCAGTCAGGCGCAGCTGATCCAGCGCCCTGAGCCACTCAATGCCGCCAAGCAGGCGCTGATCGATCAATTATTGCCGCGCCTTGATGGCGTGCAGATGGCTCGCGAGAGCAAGTACATCATGCTGCACGCACCGCGCGCCGCCTTAGATAAAGTCGCCGCGCTGTTACCCGGCGCTGAAGATCCAACCATACTGCCTCTGAGCCACACCGACGAGCTGGTGGCAGTGCACGTGGTCAGCACCGAAACCTTATTCTGGGAAACCATGGAAGAGCTGAAAGCGGTAGGCTGTAGCTCCATTCTCGTGCTGCCAATTGAAAAAATGATGGGGTAATCGACATGGCCGATGCACGTCTTGATTTAAGCACCCGCCAGTTTTGCTGGTCGCAGCTCTCAAGCGAGGATCAAAAAGACCTGTTGCAGCGTCCGACCCAGCGGGTCTCGACCGAATTAACGGCAACGGTCAATGCGATTCTTGCTGCCGTGCGCACCGAGGGCGATGCGGCAGTGCTGCGTTACACCCGACAATTTGATTGCGAGAGCCTGACAGAGCTGCGCTATCCAGCCGCAGCCATTGCCCGGCAACTGGCCAAGCTGCCGGTTGCCACTAAGGCAGCGATTGATACTGCTTATGGCACTATTCGTAAATTTCACGAAGCGCAACGCCCGCAAGGCATTAAAATTGAAACCGCCCCCGGTATCGAGTGTGAACTGCGTTACGCGCCAATGGCAGCGGTCGGACTCTATGTGCCCGGAGGCACTGCGGTATTGCCCTCCACGGCCTTAATGCTGGGAGTACCAGCGCAGCTGGCAGAATGTCCGCGCGTGGTCTTGGTCAGCCCACCCGATGCTGATGGTGAGTTGGCCCCGGCGCTGCTTTACGCCGCGCAGTGCTGCGGCATTACTGAAATTTATCGCTGTGGTGGCGCGCAGGCGATTGCTGCCCTCGCATATGGCACTGAGTCGATCGGCAAAGTGAATAAGATTTTTGGCCCTGGCAACAGTTTTGTCACCGCCGCAAAGCAGGCGGTCTCACAGGACCCGTCAGGCGCGGCCATTGATATGCCGGCAGGCCCTTCTGAGTTACTGGTGATCGCTGATGACCAGGCAAACCCGGCCTATGTCGCCGCGGATCTGTTATCCCAGGCTGAACACGGCGCGGATTCGCAAGTGGTGCTGCTGAGCGACAGTGCTGCGCTCATTGCTGCCGTTCGCGAGCAGCTGGATACGCAGCTGCAGCAGCTTTCACGTGCCACCACGGCGCGCCAGGCATTGGCCAATAGTGCCTTGATTGAAGTTGCCGATCTGGATGAAGCGGTTGCCATTAGCCAAAGCTACGCGCCTGAGCACTTGTCGGTACAAACCGCCGCGGCTGAAGAACTGGCAGAACGTCTTACCCACGTCGGTTCGCTGTTTATCGGGCCTTATACGCCAGAGTCCGGCGGTGACTATGCCACCGGTACCAACCACGTGTTACCGACGTATGGTTTTGCCAGCACCGCCAGTAGTCTCGGTTTGCTTGATTTCTACCGCCGCTACACCAGTCAAAAAGCTACCCGTGCAGGGCTGGCAGGACTGGCAAGTGCCATTGTTGAACTGGCGCAAACTGAAGGCTTAGATGCCCACGCGCGTGCCGTCACTGTGCGTCTGGAGGAGTCCTCATGAGCGACTTTATTGCCGCGTTACAGCGGCCGCACCTGGCCGCTATTACCCCCTATCAGTCGGCCCGGCGCAGCATGTCCGGCGGCTCCGTCTGGCTAAACGCCAACGAAGCGCCAGCAACACCGGCCTTTCCTGAGCAGGAACAGTGGCATCGCTATCCGAGTTTTCAAAGTGACGCGCTGAATCAGGCTTACGCAAGTTACGCCGGGGTGTCCCGCGAGCAGGTGTTAAGTTGCCGCGGCAGCGATGAAGCCATCGAGCTGCTGATCCGCAGTTTTTGCGAGCCAGTCAGTGACGCGGTCATGATCACCACACCCACCTACGGTATGTATGCTATCAGTGCCGCGACCCACGGTGCCGCTGTGGTCGATTGCCCACTGCAACAAGCTGCCAGTGGCGATCTGCAACTGGATGTTGCCGCCATGTTGGCCCGTCTGAACGATCAATCCGCCGCGCCGGTAAAACTTATTTTTGTCTGCAGCCCGTCTAATCCGCTGGGCAACGAAGTGGATGCCGCGGCGCTGCGTGAATTGCTCGATGGTGTTGGCGAACGTGCCCTGGTGGTGCTGGACCAGGCCTATATCGAGTTTGTCGATCCGGGTTCAAGCCAGCGCGACTGCGCAACCTGGTTGGCCGATTATCCGCAGCTGGTGATCCTGCGTACCCTTTCTAAAGCCTTTGGTCTGGCTGCTCTGCGCTGCGGTTTTGCCATCGGCCAGCCAGCCTTGATTGAGGTGCTGCGTAAAGTCATTGCCCCTTACCCGTTGCCGGCACCAACGATTGCAGGCGCCGAGCAGGCGCTAAGCGCGACCGGCCTCAATGCGATGCAAGCGCAGCTGGCGGACATTAAAGTACAGCGTCAACAGCTGCTTGACGATCTGCGCAGCCGCAGTTGGGCGCAACGTATCTGGCCCACGGTGACCAATTTTGTCTTAATTTCCGTTGCCGACGCGCAGGCTTTGGTCGCACACTGTCAGGCACAGGGCGTGCTCATCCGCAATCAGTCGAGCCAACGCGGACTGGGCGAATGCGTTCGTATCAGTATCGGTAGCAAAGAAGAAATGAATCAATTACTGGAGGTTCTGCCACAATGAGCCAGCAAAAACTACTTTTTATCGACCGTGACGGCACCCTGGTGCAGGAACCCCCGGTCGACAAACAACTCGACAGCATTGCCAAACTCGAATTTGAACCGCAGGTGATCCCTGCGCTACTGGCCTTACAAAACGCTGGCTACCGGTTGGTGATGGTGTCCAATCAGGACGGTCTCGGCAGCGACAGTTTCCCTCAGGCTGATTTTGATGCCCCACACGACCTGATGATGGCAATCTTCTCTTCTCAGGGCGTACGCTTTGATGATGTGCTGATTTGCCCGCACTTTGCCGAAGACAACTGCAGCTGCCGTAAGCCGAATCTGGGACTGGTGAAAGACTATCTGCAGCAAGGCCGGATTAATTTTGCCGAGTCCTATGTGATCGGCGATCGCGAGACCGACCTGCAACTGGCCGAGAATATGGGCATCCGTGGCCTGCGTTACGATCGCGACAGCCTTAACTGGGCGGCCATCCAGCACCAGCTGCTGGACCGTCCGCGCACGGCCAGTGTTCGTCGTGTCACTAAAGAAACTGAGATTTCTATCGCGGTTGATCTGGACGCCCAGGCACCGATTGAAATTGCCACCGGCATTGGCTTTTTTGACCACATGCTGGAACAAATTGCCACTCACGCCGGTATCTCCCTGCGTGCTCAGGTTAAAGGCGATCTGCACATCGATGAGCACCACACCGTAGAAGATACCGCACTGGCATTAGGACAGGCGCTGCGGCAAGCTTTGGGCGATAAACGCGGCATTGCGCGGTTTGGCTTTGCCTTGCCCATGGACGAATGCCGGGCTGAGTGCCTGATTGACCTCTCCGGTCGCCCGTACCTGCAACTGCAAGCTGAATTCAGCCGTGCCGATGTCGGTGGCATGGCAACCGAGATGGTGGGACACTTTTACCGTTCACTCAGCGATGCCATGGCCATTTCGTTGCACCTGAGTACCACTGAAGGTAACTGTCACCACCAGGTCGAGAGTCTCTTTAAAGTGTTTGGTCGCGCCCTGCGCCAGGCGGTGCAGCGCACCAGTGATGGTGCCTTGCCATCAAGCAAAGGGATGCTGGCATGAGTTTAGTGATTGTCGATACATCGTGCGCGAACTTGTCTTCGGTCAAGTTTGCCTTTGAGCGCTTAGGCGTAAATCCAGTGATCAGTGCCGATGCGAGTGTGATTCGCAGCGCTGATCGCGTCATTCTCCCTGGGGTTGGCACGGCCAAAGCAGCGATGCGCAACCTGCATCAGCTTGGCCTTGTCGACACCCTTCGTCAGTTGCAGCAGCCAGTGCTGGGCATCTGTCTGGGAATGCAGTTGTTGACGGAGTCCTCAGCTGAGGGCAACGTCGACTGCCTGGGCGTGATCCCAACCCGTACCAAGGCGATGCAGCAGGGCCTGGAATCTGCGCAGTTTCCGCTGCCACATATGGGCTGGAACACTGTTGTCGCAAGTACTGACAACCCACTGCTTAAGGGGTTGGATAGTTCGGCCTACTGCTACTTTGTGCACAGCTTTGCTGTTGCCACTGATGCTTATACGCTGGCCACGACCCAGTATGGCAACACCAGATTCGCCTCGATGATCGGCCACGGCAATTTCTTTGGCGCGCAATTCCACCCCGAGCGTTCGGGCAAGGTAGGCGCGACCATTTTGAAAAATTTTATGGAGTTAACTGATGCTGATTCCCGCACTTGATTTGATTAACGGCGAAGTGGTTCGCTTGCAGCAGGGTGACTTTAAGCGCCAGACAACTTTTGCCAGTGATCCGTTACCGCTCGCGCAAGCTTACGCTGCAGCGGGCGCCGAGTGGTTGCATGTGGTCGACCTGGACGGTGCGCGCGACCCCGCCAAGCGCCAGATCGCCACCTTACAGCGACTGGCTGAAGCCTTGCCAATGGCGCTACAGGTCGGCGGTGGCATCCGTCAGCAGGCAGATCTTGACGAGCTGTTCCAGTGCGGGGTGCAGCGGGCAGTGATTGGCTCCCTGGCAGTGCAAAACCCACAACTGGTGTCGAGCTGGTTCGATGATTATGGCAGCGACGCTATCGTGTTGTCACTGGATGTCAGTATTGCCGAAGATGGCCAGGCGTTTGTCGCCACTCATGGCTGGCAACAGACCTCTGAGCTGACCCTGCAACAGGTTATTGAACGCTTTTTGCCTGCAGGACTGCGCCACGTGCTCTGCACGGATATCTCTCGTGACGGCATGTTAGGCGGTTACAATACCGAGCTTTATCAGCAGCTGAAAACGCAGTATCCGGAGTTGGTGATTCAGGCCTCCGGTGGCGCTGCCAAATTAGAGGATCTGCGTCAGTTACGGGCGATCAACTGCGACAGCGCCATTCTCGGTAAAGCTTTGCTGACCGGACAGTTCACTCTAGAGGAGGCGTTGGCATGCTGGCAAAACGCATAATCCCCTGCCTGGATGTTCGTGATGGCGAGGTGGTCAAAGGTGTACAGTTTCGCAACCATGAAATCATTGGCGCTATTGAGCCTTTAGCCGCGCGTTATGCGGCTGCCGGTGCTGATGAACTGGTCTTTTACGATATTACCGCGTCTTCGGACGCGCGGGTGGTCGACAAATCCTGGGTCGAGCGGATCGCGCGCCAGATTGATATTCCTTTCACTGTCGCCGGCGGAATTAGCTCCATCGACCAGGCGCGTGAGCTACTGGCGATGGGCGCGGATAAAATCTCCATCAATTCACCGGCGCTGCGCAATCCGGACCTTATCAACACGCTGGTCGACGAATTCGGCCAGCAGTGCATTGTCATCGGTATCGACAGTTTCTATGATGCTGAAACCGATCGCTATCTGGTGTATCAATTTACCGGCGATGAAAGCAAGAGTCAGCAAACCCGCTGGCAAACTGCTGAGTGGCTGCAGGAGGTGGTCTCCCGTGGCGCCGGTGAGGTGGTACTGAATTGTATGAATCAGGACGGTGTGCGTCAGGGGTATGATATTAAACAACTTAAACAGCTGCGCGCGCTCTGCCCGGTGCCCTTGATTGCCTCAGGTGGTGCCGGTTGTATTGAGCATTTCACCGATGTTTTCACCGCTGCCGAGGTCGATGGTGCACTCGCTGCTTCTGTGTTCCATAAGAACACCGTGGTGATTGCAGAATTAAAACAAGCCTTGATAGATGCCGGAATTGCCATCCGGCCGCTGGAACAAACACAATAGGAAAGCTTCATGCGTATTGATGAAAGCAATCAACAGCAGATAGATTTTGATAAACAGCAAGGGCTGGTGCCTGCCATCGTCCAACACGCGCTGACCGGCACAGTACTGATGCAGGGCTATATGAATGCTGAGGCGGTGCAAGCTACTCTGGACGAGCAGCGGGTGACCTTTTTTAGTCGCAGCAAGCAGCGCTTGTGGTGCAAAGGCGAAAGTTCAGGCCATCACCTGCAACTGGTAAGCCTGCACACAGACTGCGATCAGGATAGCTTGCTGGCCCTTGCGCTGCCCCAGGGACCGACCTGTCATCTGGGTACAGAGAGCTGTTTCAGCGCGACTGACTTCAGTGAGCAACCTCTGTTAAATCAGCTGATGCGCATTGTCCAAAGCCGCTCCGCTAACCCTGAGGGCAGCAGCTACACCGAACGGCTATTGGCGGAAGGCAGCAAACGTGCGGCGCAGAAAGTAGGTGAAGAAGGCGTTGAAACAGCACTGGCTGCGGTTGCCGACGATCGCGAAGAGCTACTCAATGAAAGCGCTGACTTGCTCTACCATCTGTTGGTGCTGCTGCGCAGTAAAGACCTTGAGCTTAGTGATGTGCTGACGATTCTGCATCAGCGTCGGCGTTAATCTGTACCTGGTGTGTGTGCGCGTAGCGACGGCTCACTACGCGCAGACGCCAGGTCAGCAGTACTGCCGCACAGCTCAAACCGACAATAAACCCAATCCACATACCGGCAGCGCCTAAAGCTGGCACAATGACATCGGTCAGCGACAGTAAGATGCCCACTGTCAGACCCAGTGGCCAGTACGACAGGAAGGTAATAAACATCACCACTTTGGTGTCTTTGTAGCCACGCAAGGTGCCCATAGCAATGGCCTGGAAAGTATCCGACAGGGTAAAAATAGCCGCCAGCCCCATCAGCGTTGCCGCCAGCTGAATGACCGCCTGATCACTGGTGTATAGACTGGCCAGCCAGGCGCCGCCTAAATACATAATCAAACCATTCACGCCGGCAAAGGTCATCCCGTACAAGGTGGCAAGCTTATGACTTAACATGGCATTGGACGGATTTCCTGCCCCCAGGGCAAACCCCACCCGCAACGTGACCGCCATGGACAAACTCAGCGGCACCATATACACCAGCGAGGATATGTTCAGCGCAATCTGATGCCCGGCCACCACAGTGGCTCCAAGTGGCGCAATTACCAGCGCGGCAGCAGCAAACAGGCTGACCTCGAAAAACATTGACGTGGCGATAGGAAAACCCAGACGAATAATGTACCAGACGTCATCCCAATCGGGCCGGTGCCACTGGCTGAATAATCGCAAGGCTTTGAAGCGCTTGGCACAGAGCACGTACACCAGCAATCCCAGCGCCATCACCCATAAGACGATTGCCGTCGCCACACCACAGCCTGCACCGCCCAGAGCCGGCGCACCAAATTTACCGTAGATCAGGATATAGTTGGCCGGGATATTGACCAGCAAGCCCAATACCCCAATCACCAGCGAGGGCATGGTGTGCGACAAACCCTCGCAAAAATTGCGCAGCACCATGTAAATCACCAGGGCGGGAATAGCCCAAAGCAAATAAAACAGGTAATCCAGGGTGATCACGCGGAAGGCGTCTTCGACATTCATGGCATTCAGGATCAATGGCGCCGACAAAATCACTGCCACACAAAGCAAGCTGCCAATCAGTGCCGCATAGAAGCCCTGCTGAACCATGTTGGCTATTTTTTGTTGTTTCTTGGCGCCGTCGAAGTGCGAAATAATAGGGGCCAATGCCAATGCCAGGCCGAATACCAGCAGTGTTGAGGGTAACCAGATACTGCCGCCCACGGATACCGCGGCAAGATCGACAGCACTGACACGTCCGGCCATGACGGTATCGACTACGCTCATGAGCATTTGAGTCAGCTGCGCGATCAGAATCGGCCCAGTTAACTTGGCGAGTTTTTTGGACTCAGTCCACCAGTGGTCGGCTGCACGGGGCATGACATCTTCTCTTCGTTTAGTTAGGCGTCAGCAAAGAGCTGATAGGCTTGATCCAGGGCAGCGAGCAGACGCTCACAATCGGCGCGCGTAGTATAGGCTGCTAAAGACACTCTGACTACCGCTTCATGCTGCCAATGTTGCAATAAAGGTTGCGCACAATGACTACCGGCACGCACCGCAATGCCCTGCTCTGCCAGAAAACTGGCAAGGTCATAGGCGTGTACTTCAGGGCTGAAAAAACTGAGCACCGGTAATGCGGGCGCCTGGCGCGGCAACAACTGAATCCAGCTACGTTGACCTAATTCATCAACAAGCCACCGGGTCAGCCCATCCAGGTAATCACTAAGCCCTTTTTGGCGTTGCTCTGTCAGCCATTCGGCGGCTTCAGCACAGGCCACAATTGCCGCGGTATTGGGCGTGCCTGCTTCGTATTTATGCACGCCGGTTAACCACTGACTTTGCGCTTCGCTGACCTGCGCCACCATACCACCGCCCAGCAAAGCCGGCTGCAACTGCTGCTGTAAGCGATCCGAGAGGTACAAGACGCCGCAGCCGGTAACGCCATACATTTTGTGCGCAGAGAACGTCAGCGCGTCACACTGCAGCGCCGCCACATCCAAAGTTACTGAGCTCACCGCCTGGGCCGCGTCGATAATACTGACCGCACCCTGTGCCGCAGCCTGTCGACACAGCTCCGCCACCGGGAAGATCTGGCCGGTGACATTACTGGCCATGGTCACAGCCAACAGCTTACAGCGCGGACCGATAAGCTCAGGCCAGGTCGCGGGTAAGCCGCCCGTGAGCGGATCGAGATCGAGCCAGCGCAACTTCAGCTGATGGCGCTCCGCCAGCCGCTGCCAGGGCAAAAAGTTGGCGTGATGCTCGGCCCGGCTGACCACAATCTCATCGCCGGCCTGCCAGTCGATGGTAAGGCCTGTGGCTAACAAATTCAGACTGTGCGTTGCGCCTGCGGTAAATACCAGGTGCTCAGCGTCGGTCCCGATCCAGTGCGCTAAGCGCTCGCGTGACTGCTCCAGCAACTGCGTCGCCTGCTGTGCCAGCGGGTAGCCACCACGATGCACATTGGCATGCTGGCGGCGGTAATACTGCAAATAACGTTGCAGCACAGGTTCAGGAACCTGACAGCTTGCTGCACTATCCAGATAAACCAGCTCCGGCTGCTCCTGCCATAACCCGAAGGCATCGCGTGGCGGTTGATAGCCTGTTGCGCGTGCTTCAGGCACCACTTGGCTCCGTTACCTGCTGCAGGAAGTTCACCAGTAAGGGATTCACCAGTTGCGGGTGCGTCAGTGGTCCCATGTGGCCGCATGCAAGCTGCTCAACTTCAACCTGAGGCAGTACCTGTTGCAGTTGCTCTGCGACACGTCTGGCACTGGCCTGGGTACGCGCACCTGTCAGTAACAACACCGGCACTTCGACCCGCCGATAATCCACCAGTTTATGAGGCTCGCCCATCAGTGCGGCGAAATCCATCGCGACTTTGTCGGCCTGACTGGCCATTTGCTGCTGCAACTTTTCAGGTAAAGCCGCGAAGTAACCCGGTACGTTCCAGTAGTCAACAAAGGCCTGGGTCGCTGCCCATTTATCATCCTGATCCATTTGGTTGGCGATGGCTTCAACTTCCTGACGTGCCGGATCATTGGCATCCAGCACATGAAAAGCGACCGGTTCAAACAGCGCCAGGGCACGCACCGGCAGCAGGTTCTCCAGCGCCAGTTTAAGCGCCACCGCAGCTCCATAAGAGTGCCCTACCAAAATCACCGGCTGACCTTGGGTCAGTTGCTCCACCGCCGCCACTATGCGCGGGACCTCGTCGGTAAAGCGAAACGCTTCGGTCGCGTCGACCTCTGGCGCCGGTGCTTTGCCGTAGCCGAGCAGATCGATACCAATCAGATGGTAATCTGCTTGTAAGCGTTTTATCAGGTCTCGCCACTGGCCGGTATTGCTTTGCGAACTGTGCAGCAATACCACAGCAGGCCCGGCGGCGTCGCCGCTGACATGGATGCCGGCAGGTAATGCGTCGGTCACGCCAGCATACCCATGGCGTAGCCGAGCATGTAGCCGGCTTGTACCAGCAGTACAATAAAGGTACCCAGAACACCCACAGTGCGCGCCCAAGATGGTCCAATGCTCATTCGCAGACCAATGGCGTGGCAAACCCGGGCGACAAACAACAGACCACCTACGGTATGCAGCAGCATGCCGCTGGCACCGCTTAATTCCATCAGTACTAAGAGTAACAGCAGAAAAGGTACGTACTCGGCGAAGTTACCGTGAATGCGCACCGCAACTTCAAGATCTTTGGACTCACCAGTGCCAATCCCGACCCGATCGCGCCAGCGCAGACGGATCACAAGTGCCGCCAGCACAAAATAAAGTAACGCCAGTAACCCGGCGTACAGCATGCTAATAGGTAGTTCGACTGTCATGGGTATTCTCCTTGTTATTATTTATAAAAAAAGCCCACGCAAGGTGGGCTTCTGTCGAACAACGAAAACTTGGCGCAACGCTTTGCTGCGGGCTTAGCCCAACAGTTCACCAAGTTCTTTACTGATCGTTTCAACATTACGGGTTCCATCGACTTTATGGAACACGGTCTGGCCTTGCTCGGCTAGTTTACGATAATACGCGACCAATGGCTCAGTTTGTTCATGATAAATTGCCAGACGCTTACGCACGGTTTCTTCCTTGTCATCGTCACGGATGATGAGGTCTTCGCCGGTCACGTCGTCTTTACCTTCAGTCTTCGGCGGATTGTGCTGCACGTGATAAACCCGGCCCGAGCCCGGATGCACACGGCGACCGCTCATGCGATCGACAATCACATCGTCAGGTACGGCGAATTCAAGTACCACATCCACGTCGATACCGGCTTCTTGCATAGCATCAGCTTGTGGAATGGTCCGTGGAAAACCGTCCAACAGGAAGCCATTCTGGCAGTCGGGTTGCGCAATGCGCTCTTTGACAAGACCAATCATGATATCGTCGGACACCAGCTTGCCGTCATCCATTACCGCTTTCGCTTGTTGCCCTAATTCGGTACCGGCTTTGATTGCAGCTCGTAACATATCTCCGGTTGAGATCTGCGGGATCCCAAACGTCTTCATGATGAACTGCGCCTGGGTACCTTTCCCTGCGCCTGGCGCGCCTAAAAGGATAATGCGCATTTACAACCTCTTCCTAGTTTTTGGTTTGCATTCGATTTAGGTCGAACTTTACCGCCTAGAGACGAGCTTTACAAGTCCGAGCAATGCCGACTTTCGTCGGTACTGCCCGGATTTGTCGTCACCAACCCCATCTTCGTTAAGAGGCGTCGGTCAGCTCCATCATCAGCCGGTTCAGACGGGTCACAAATTGCGCCGGATCTTTCAGGCTGCCCCGTTCAGCCAGGGTCGCCTGATCCAGTAGCAGTTGCGCCCACTCGGCGAATCTGGCTTCATCTTCAACGGCAGTGACCCGTTGCACCAGTGCATGTTCAGGGTTGACCTCGAAAATGTACTTGGTTTCCGGAACCGGTTGCCCGGCAGCTTCCATCAGCTTCGCCATCTGAGTGCTCATGTCGTTATCATCGGTCACGATACAGGCTGGCGAACTGGTCAGGCGGTGGGTGACGCGCACACTCTTCACCTTCTCACCCAAAGCTGTTGCAAACCGCTTCACTTGCTCTTCAAAGGTTTTCTCCAGCTCTTCCTGTTGCTGCTTAGCTTCCTCGTCTTCCAGATCACCAAGATCCAGGTCACCACGGGTGACGCTTTGGAAGGCATGCTCTTTGTACTCGCTCAGATGGCTCATCAGCCACTCATCGATACGCTCAGACAACAACAGCACTTCAATGCCTTTCTTGCGGAAGATCTCCAGCGCAGGATTATCACGTGCGGCTTCATAGCTGTCGGCCACAATGTAATAAATCTTGTCCTGCTGCTCAGACATGCGCCCGATGTAGTCATCCAGACTGAAGGTGGCTTCTGGCTTGTCTTCTTGAGTCGAGGCAAAGCGTAACAGACCAGCGATTTTCTCCTGGTTCGCGTGGTCTTCCGCAGGACCTTCTTTAAGTACGCTACCGAAGGTATTCCAGAAGCCCTGATAGGCTTCAGGATCGTCCTTGGCCAACTTACTCAACATGCCGAGCACTTTCTTGGTGCTGCCGCTACGCATCGCGCGAGTGATCTTGTTGTCCTGTAAAATTTCCCGGGAAACATTCAGTGGCAGATCATTGGAGTCCATCAAACCGCGCACAAAACGCAGATAGGTTGGCATGAGCTGCTGGGCGTCGTCCATGATGAAGACGCGTTTCACGTAAAGCTTGATCCCGTGTTGCTGTTCCCGGTTCCATAGGTCCCAGGGCGCGCGTTTCGGGATGTACAACAAGCTGGTGTACTCCTGCGTACCTTCGACTTTGTTATGGCTCCACAGCAATGGGTCCTCAAAGTCATGGGCAATGGTCTTATAAAATTCCTGATACTCTTCGTCGCTGATCTCGCTCTTCTCGCGGGTCCACAGCGCCTGGCCAGAGTTGACGGCTTGCCATTCAGTGGTCTTACCGTCGTCATCACGCTCTGGCATCTGCACCGGTATACTCAGATGGTCCGAGTACTTGGTAATGATGCCGCGTAAGCGCGACTCGTCGAGGAAATCCTGGGCGTCGTCGCGGACGTGCAAAATGATATCGGTACCACGTTGCGCTTTCTCGATGTCGCGCAGGTCGAACTCGCCCTCGCCTTTTGAGGTCCATTCCACCCCTTCACTGCTGTCAGTGCCGGCGGCGCGGGTGCGCACGGTAACACTGTCGGCAACGATAAAGGCAGAATAGAAGCCAACGCCGAACTGTCCGATTAAACGGCTGTCCTTGGCGTCGTCACCAGAAAGCTTGCTGAAAAATTCTGAGGTGCCTGATTTGGCGATGGTGCCCAGGTTACTCATCACTTCTTCGCGGGTCATGCCGACACCGTTATCACTGATAGTGATGGTGCCTGCGTCTTTATCGACACTGACGCGGACACGCAACTCGGCATCGTCGGCAATCAGTTTACTGTCGCTTAACGCCTTAAAACGCAACTTATCGGCCGCGTCAGACGCATTCGATACCAGTTCGCGTAAAAAGATTTCCTTGTTGGAATAAAGCGAATGAATCATCAAATGAAGCAATTGCTTCACTTCAGTCTGAAACCCATGGGTTTCGGCTTGACGGGTCTCCGCCATAGTGGAATCTCCTGCACTATTGTTGATGAACACTAGAGCAGAGATGGGGACGTAATTACTTAATTCAAGAGTTAAAACAGATCAAAGTCGATACGTTTACGGCCGCTGAAGGCATGACCAAGGGTCGCCTGGTCAACGTATTCAAGCTCGCCACCGACAGGAACGCCGTGGGCGATACGTGAGGTATTGATAGTATGCTGGCGTGCCAACTCCGCAATGTAATGCGCTGTGGCCTCACCTTCAATGGTCGGATTGGTAGCTAAAATGATTTCCGAGATGGGCTCCTGAGCCAGCCGCTCGGCCAGGGTGTCCAGGCCAATGTCTTCCGGCCCGATACCATCGAGCGGCGACAAATGTCCCATCAAGACAAAATAACAGCCCTGATACTGGCCCGTTTGTTCGATGGCCAGAACATCTGCCGGCGTCTCTACAATACACAGCAGGCCAGCTTCGCGCCGATTCTGATTGGCACAAAGCTCACAGATCTCGCTTTCCGTTAAGGTCCGGCAGACACTGCAATGACCGACCCGCTCAATCGCTTCCGCCAACGCCTTAGACAGCTGCAGGCCGGCATCGCGTTGCCGCTCCAGGATCTGGAACGCCATGCGTTGGGCGGACTTTGGGCCCACCCCGGGCAAGGTACGTAAAGCACGCATCAATTCAGTAATCGCCGGACTTAACCGCATCGCTAACAGCCTTTAGAAAGGGAGTTTCATGCCTGGTGGCAAGTTCATGCCGCCCGTGACTTCTGCCATGCGTTCTTTGGTCGTCTGCTCTACCCGACGCACGGCGTCGTTGATAGCCGCGGCGATCAGATCTTCCAGCATTTCCTGATCGTCGTCTTCTAACAAACTTGGGTCAACGTGCACGCGGCGCACGTTATGGTTACCCAGCATGGTGACTTTGACCATACCTGCACCTGCTTCACCGGTCACTTCCAGATTAGCGATTTCTTCCTGGGCTTGTTGCATGCGCTCCTGCATCTGTTGCGCCTGCTTCATCATATTTCCCATTCCACCTTTAAACATAACTTACCTCTACTATTTGTTCGTTAAAGTGGTTTCACTGAGTCGTCTTGCAACTCAGCACCAAATTGTTGCTGTAACCCCTGCACCAGCGGGTCTGCAGCTAAACTTTGTTTTGCCTGAGCTAAGCGCTCAGCATCGATCTGCTGTTGGATTTCAAATGGCGTCGCCTGTTCCGTGGTGGCCAGCACAATATCCTGCAGATCTAAATCCAGGCCCTCTTTTAAGGCGGTACGGATTGCCTCACATGCACCGTCGCTCAGCAAATGCTGCCACGCCTCGCGCACCTGCATAATGTAACCTTCTGCGGTGTGCTCCAGCACACTATTGCGTGCCAGTTGTCGCGCCAGACCTTCCAGCTCGACAGTATCAATGAGTGCCGCCCAACGATCAATCTCGGCGGCACTGCGAACGCCCGCTAGGATTTCAGGATTTTTTTTTTGCTGCAATAGCTCGCGGGTTTCCAGCAGTGCTGCCAAACCATCCGCCGCTTCAGTTGTCTGCTGTGACGTTGTTTGCGGTTGCGGAGTTTGCTCTGGCTCAGGCTCCGGCATAGGTTCCGGTTCAGGCGCTGGTGCTGGCTCTGGCATCGGTGCTGGCTCTGGCATCGGTGCCGGTTCTGGCATCGGTGCCGGTTCTGGCATTGGTGCTGGCTCTGGCATCGGCGCCGGTTCTGGCATTGGTGCCGGTTCTGGCATTGGTGCTGGCTCTGGCATCGGCGCCGGTTCTGGCATTGGTGCCGGTTCTGGCATTGGTGCCGGCTCTGGCTCTGGCGCTGCGCTCAGTCGTGATTCAGGCAAGGGGGTACTGGCTTCGTCCGTTGCAGCCTGGCGCGCTGAGGAATGCGTTTCCACCTGAGTGACTTCGTCCGCTGAGCGTTCCACGATAGAAAGCTTCTGTGGCCTGAATGCCATCAACCTTAATAAAGTCATCTCCACACCGCTGCGAACATCTGCTGCATAGTCCAGATCGCGACGGCCCTGCACCAGAATGTCATAATAAACTTGCAACAACTCAGCCGGCAGATGCTGGGCCAGATGCTGATCTTCAGTGCTCAGCCCAAGGGTCTCGGCAGTTTCGGGCACCGCCTGAAACAACGCCAGCTGATGCACAAAATTCTGTAATTCGGCCAGTAGATTGCTCAAGTCCGGCACCTGCCCGGCAACCCGGGCCAGGGTGGTCAGGACGTCACCGCCCTTGCCTGCCAAGACCTGCTCTAACAGCCGCGCCAGTTCAAAGCTCGGTACTGCACCCAGCATTTGCTGTACACCGGCCATGGTGACCTGCTGTTCGCTTTGCGCAATCGCTTGATCGGTAAGGCTTAAAGCATCACGCATACTGCCCCGGGCAGCGCGCGCAATGGCAGTCAGCGCGGCTTCTTCAAACGGGATAGCTTCTTGTTGCAGGACATAGGCCAGATGACTGGCGATTTCCTGTCGATCCAACGCCTTGAGGTTAAACTGCAGGCAGCGGGATAATACCGTGATCGGCAGTTTCTGCGGATCCGTGGTCGCCAGTAAAAATTTGACGTGTTCGGGGGGCTCTTCCAGAGTTTTCAGCAGCGCATTAAAGCTGTGCCGCGATAACATATGGACTTCATCAATCAGGTAGACTTTATAACGTCCCTGAGTCGGACGGTACTGAACGTTATCCAGCAGCTCTCGCGTGTCTTCAACTTTGGTGCGCGAGGCGGCGTCAATCTCAAGCAGATCAACAAAACGTCCCTCGTCGATGGCAACACAGGCAGCACAGGTGCCGCAGGGTTCAGCAGTCACGCCATTTTCGCAATTCAGACTTTTTGCCAGGATGCGGGCAATCGTGGTTTTGCCCACGCCTCGAGTTCCGGTAAGTAACCAGGCATGATGTAACCGACCTGATTGCAACGCATTCATCACGGGCTTCAGCACGTGTTGCTGACCCACTACTTCTGCGAATTTATGCGGTCGCCATTTACGGGCGAGCACCTGATAACTCATGCTAGCTTCCTTGTTGAAGTACGCTAAGTTGAACGACGCTAATCACTGCCAATGACTGACAAGAGAATGTCCTTACGTTACCTCAAAATTCGCACAGGGTATAGTAAGGAATCGCTGCATCGTTAAGACGCTGAACGCCTGGTAAGTCGTTTAAAGTGATAATGAATGCGCACTCATGCAGTTGCGCGGCGGCTTGTTCAACCAGCGCTACCCCTGCGAGTACTGTGCCGCCCGTGGCCAGCAAATCATCAATAATAAGCACTTTATCCGTGGCGGTTAAAGCATCCGCGTGCAGTTCCAGGGCATCATCGCCGTACTCGAGCTGATACTTTTGTTGCAGGGTTTTGCCGGGAAGTTTGCCGGGCTTACGCAAAGGGACAAAGCCGATACCCAGAGCATAGGCTAAAGCGGTCGCGAAAATGAACCCGCGTGCTTCGATTCCCACTACTTTGGTGATACCTGCCTCGCGATAACGCTCAACCAGGTGATCTATGGTTTGCTGAAATGCCGGCCCATCAGCCAGCAACGGCGTAATGTCGCGGAACACGATACCCGCTTTCGGGTAGTCGTGAATGGCACGAATGTGCTGGGTAATTACCGGTTTCATGAGGCCGCAGATTGCTTTGGAATTTGCATGGTCTGCCACAGATCCGCCAACAACTCGAGCAAACGGTCAGCCGCGATTGGCTTTGCCAGACTCAGATTCGCACCTGCCCGACGACCGCTTTCCTCGATGTGTTTGACATCTTGGGTCGACATCAGGATCAGCGGGGTTTGCTGGTAAGCGCGCATGCCTCGTAAGTTGCGCAGTAACGTTAAACCATCCATCAGCGGCATTTTATGATCAACCAGGATCACATCAAATGACGTTGCTTTCGCCTGGTTCAGGCCGTCCAGTCCATCCGTTGCACAGCTCACCACAAACGGGGTTGCTGCAAGAATCTCAAGAAGGCTCGCTCGCGTGGAAGGGTTGTCCTCCACCAGCAATAGCTTGGTTGACATAGTTTGCCTTTTGGTTTGACGTCTCTCGGGATTTACCGAATCGTTATGCGCTGAAGTGCTTAAACCACTGCAGAATAGCCGGTAATAGGGGCATAGCGACAACTAACACAACTGCAATCCAACCCAATAGCGGGCCTGATGGGTCACGGAAATTTTGATCATTTGCCATTTTGATTACCTCTTTACTTTGGTAGCCACAATTGATTGCGTCGCTACAGCAAGAATTTTGCGGTGCGGATCATACTCGATTATGGCTTGTCTAACAACACGAACCGTTCAGCAAAATCCACCGCCACCGACGCGAAGCCCTGCTGCAACTGCTGCTCAGTGAAATCTGGCAGCTGTGTCGCCAGCGCCTCGCTAAGTTGCATAAGGTTACGAGGTTTTTGTTGCAGTAAGTCGATCGCCAATGCCGTTAATGAGTTCAGTTCCAGGAATTGGACTCTTCCTTCCGGGCTTTGATAAACCAGCACAAAATAAGGGACATCCAGAGCTGCCGTGGGCCTGAAATCGGCGTTAATCTGTGCCACCGGGTAGTCGAAAATACCTACCTGCGCGGTCGGATTAACATGCAACGTCGTGCCTTCATCAATCTCATTAAGGGGCTGAAAGCCATCGTTCAGATGGGCGAATTGGACATCCACTTCCATCCGTTCATAGCGAGCAAGATCAAATAACCACTGCGGGTAATCTGCATCAGCCAGCTTGCCGCTTGCCAAAAACGCGACAAACTCTGTGCCGATATCTGAGAAAAGTGGTGAATCCGAGCGATGCTGCGCAACAAAACTGGCCAGCAGGTTACGCCATTGTTCCTGCGTCAGGAGTTGATGGAGCACAGGAAAACCGGTGGCGACGAACTGCTTAATATTGGCATGGATCAGGCGCCGATAGATCGCCAGTCGCCGCTGCTCTATATCAGCGAACTTCTCATCAGCTGCGTTTGGCGAGCGTAACCATCGGGCAAACTCAAGCTGGGTCTGTTGAAACTGCTTCGACACGTTGCTCCTGCTCATAATTGTGCTGACAGTTTGCGACCTTGGCTGCTTCTTGTAACAGCTCAGGTAACGGGGGAATATTGAAATCGCGCTCCAGTACCGTGGGGAAGAGCCCGTGACACTGATAGGCATAGTCTAACAAACGCCAGACATCCGGCTTCACATCGGCGCCGTGGGTATCGACAAAGAGATCATCGTATTCTTCTGAGTGCCCGGCGATATGCCCGTACACGATGCGTTCACTCGGCATAGACCGAATGAATTCGCGTGGATCATAGCGATGGTTGACACTATTCACAAAAACATTGTTTACATCAAGGAGCAACCGGCAGTCAGCTTCTTCGAGAACCTGACAAATGAACTCCTGTTCAGTGAGTTCACCACCAAAGTTGGCGTAATAGGAAACGTTTTCCAGCACCAACGGTCGCTCAATAATGTCCTGCACCTGCCGCACCCGTTCAGCAACGTAAGACGCCGCCTCAGTGGTGAATGGCATAGGTAACAGGTCATATAAGTGCCCTTCAGCGGAACAATAGCTGAGGTGTTCACTGTAGATCTTGATATCGAAACGATCGAGAAATCGTTTCACTTGTTTGACGAATTCAACGTCAATAGGATCCGGGCTGCCGATAGATAACGACAGACCATGACTGGTCAGTGGCGCCTGCTCACGCACACGATCAAGCGTACGTTGCGCATGCGCGCCACGTGGAAACCAGTTCTCTGGCGCAAGCTCCCAAAAACCAACGGCGGGAGCCTGTTCCAGTACATCAGCGAGAAACTCGCGACGGAGTCCGAGTCCTACTGTCCGCCGCACTTCCCTTCACCACATTTACCTTCGCCACATTTGCCTTCTTTGGCTTTTTCGGCTTTGTCAGACATTTTGGCTTTCATTTCTTCGCCACACTTGCCTTCGCCGCACTTGCCTTCAATTCCTTTCTCGGCGTGCTCGGCAGCGTGTTCAGCCATTTTGGCTTTGTGCTCTTCGCCACACTTGCCTTCGCCACACTTGCCTTCGCCACATTTGGCTTCCTTGGCTTTTTCGTGCATTTTAGCTTTCTTGTCTTCGCCGCATTTGCCTTCACCACACTTGGCTTCACGCTCTTTGCTCTGCTCTTGCTGATAACCGCTGCCCAGGTCAGAGTAGCTAAATGGATTAGCACTGGCTGCCTGAACCGACATACCGCCTGCAAGAAGTGCGCCTACGGTGACTGCTACTGATTTCTTCATGTTGTTCATTGTTCAACCCTCTTTATCTCTGTAGGTGAATTCACTAGTAACTATAGCGCAAATTGCAAAAAAAAACCCCGCTTTGCATGCGGGGTTTTACGTGTAATTTACGAAAACTATGCAATTACAGTGAGATACCGAGATTGCTAGCCTTGCTGCGAATGTAAGATTCCCAGCTACGCGCGTTACGACGTTGATCTGAGTATTCCTGTGCTTCGAGCACATACTTGAGCGCCTGATTAAACTTGTTTTGATAGAAATAAGCTTCTGTCAAAGACATGTAAATCTTACCAGGTTCTTCGTAACCCAAATCAATGGCTTTCAGATACGCATCTGCTGCTTGCTGATACTCTTCTGCTCGCAAGTGAGCAGTACCTTTACGGCGATAGTAATCAGCGCGAGTTGATACGTTATCTTCCAGCTGCGCAGCAAATTCATACATATCTGCTGCCAAAGCGTACTCACGGGCCATTTCGTAGTTACTTGCTGCACTGTAGTAATGACGTGCAGTTTTCTCTACATCTCCGGCTTCAAGATGCTTCACCATCAACCTTGCGGCGTCGTAAGGAATACCATTGTTTCCGTACAACTGAATGACAGCTTTGATTTGGCTTTCTTTGTCCAGGTAACCGGCTAAGTAAGCAATCTCAAGCGTTTGCAGTGCTTTGTCGATCTTTTCCTCGAGCATATACATCATGCCCAACTGGCTCCACCACACCGATTCGGTAGGCAGTTGCTCAAGACCGGTCTCTAGCACATCAATCGCATCAGAGTACATTTTACGTTCGTAATATGAGGCAATCTTCAAAACGTAAGGGTTTTTGTTGGTTTCCTCATAATGCTGGATAGCTAAGTCCGCAGGACGGATAATTTTATCGAATTGCTTAAGCTCGTAAAAAGCGTTAGCAATACGCAAAAATACGTCCGGATCCGGTTCCCCGGTGAACTGTAGCCATCTATCGTAATATTTTAACGCATCACGATAGTTTTCCAGCTGCAAACTAATGTCAGCTGCCAGTTTCAGCGCGGCCGCCTGATCGTTCCAACCCAACACATTGGCTTCCGCCGCTGCGCTGGTTCTCTGCATTGCTGCTTCGATTTGGTTGTTGGCTGCGTACAGGTTACCCAGGAAACGATCCACGTAGGCCTTATCATATTCATCACGAGGAGAGAGCTCTTCGAGCACTGCAATAGCGCCCTGGATGTCCTCTTCTTCGCTGTAAAGCTCGAAAGCTTCCATGATACGGCGACCGAATCGTTCTGAAACCGTGCGGTTACTGCGACTCGCTTTACGCTGTTCGACCACTTCTGGAGAAGGCAAGTTGTAATTGACGTCTTGCGCTGAAGCGGCAGGTGAACCTGCCACTAAAGCACCACACAATACACTCGCACTAATCAGCATAGTGAGTTTTTTGTGCATCATCATTAATTACTCCTGATCCAGGTTGAAGTCGAGCTGGACAGTTTGTCCGGGCTGGCGAACGGGCTTGCCGTCTACCATCTTCGGCTTGTACTTCCAACGCAACAGCGCACGACGGGCTTCCTGATCGAATACACGGCGTGGCTCTGAGTCGATAACTTCAACATCAGTTACACCACCGGCTTCATCAATGGTAAAGCGCAGAAGCACCCAACCTTGAATACCGTCACGAGCAGCAGCTGGCGGATAACGCGGATTGATACGAACGATTGGCGTAGCTTCGCCATCTCGCATCATCGCACCACTAGCGTCAAAGCCGGTGTCGGTGCCACCTACATCAACGTCAAATCCTAAGTCCATGTTCATACCGTCAGAGTCAGAAGCATCTGGCTCATTCGGTGGCGTCTCAGGCGGTTGCGCTGGCGGCGGAGGCGGCGGTGGTGGCGTCCGACGACGCTGATCCACATCCGAATCCGGCGGCTGCGTAACAATCTCAATGACTGACGAAGGCGGCGGCGGTGCATTACGCCCCTCGCCCCCGCTGATCAAGAATGCCATGAACGCGAACAGGAGGAACGTAGCTGCAGCACCTAATAGTATTGATACTATAAAGCGCACCATATTAATCGTCCTCTGCGGCTATGGATATCTTGTCAATACCCGCTTCCTTGATTTGATCCATGACTTCAACGACAACACCATGTTTGGCTTCTTTGTCCGCCTGAATCACTACGATATCAGTTGGCTGTTCTGCCAATAGACGTTCGATGTTTGCACCTACGCGCTCAACATCAACCATACGCTTGTCCATCCACACTTCACCATTCGCACGAATAGCGATGAAGATGTTGGCAGAAGGTTTCTTCTGCGCCTGACTTGCTTCTGGCTTGTTAACGTCGATACCAGCTTCTTTTACGAAAGAGGTGGTTACGATAAAGAAGATCAACATGATGAAAACGATGTCGAGCATCGGCGTCATATCGATCGCAGCATCTTCCTCTTCACGAATACGTTTACGTGCCATAATTCTTCTCTCTTAATGATGTGGCAAACTATCGATCAACTTGTCCCGTGCGCGTTTTACCCGAGACTCTAAGCGAGTCGAGAAAAACATGCCGGACAGAGCGGCAACCATGCCAGCCATAGTAGGTATCGTCGCCATAGAGATACCATCGGCCATCAGGCGTGGATTACCAGTGCCCTGTGTCGCCATGGTCTCGAATACGGCAATCATACCTGTCACCGTACCCAAGAGTCCGATTAACGGACACATAGCGATCGTCGTCTTAACCAACAACATACGTGCGTTAAGTTTATCAGATGCCTCAGAAATCCATGCTTCACGGATCTTATGAGCATACCAAGAAGTAGTATCCTGCCGAGCTTCCCATTTAGCGATGATTTCCTTTTTCATCTTTGGATAAGCTGTTGTCAGGAACCAGAAGCGCTCAATCATGAGAACCCACATGAGAAAGAGCGCTCCCATGACGAAGTACAAGACATCGCCACCGGTACTCAGAAAATCCCTGATAGATTCCCAAAGCTCCATCAGGTAAAGCATAGGATTACTCCTTCTCCGAGTGCGCGGCTACAATGCCCGCCGCTTGCTCGTCCAATGTGTGAACGATCTTCTTAGCACGACCCGCAACAACTGCGTGGATCAGAATTAATGGTAATGCTGCGATCAGACCCATAGCGGTGGTTACCAACGCCATTGAGATGTCGCCTGCCATGATTTTCGGATCACCTGTACCGTACAAGGTAATAGATTGGAAGGTACCGATCATACCGATTACCGTACCCAATAGACCAAGTAGTGGTGCGATTGCCGCGAAAATCTTGATGATGTTAACGCCAGCGTCAATACGTGGAGTTTCACGCATGATAGCTTCGTCAAGTTTCAACTCAAGGTTCTCAACGTCGTCAGTCTTGTTGTCATGGTAGACTTTCAAGATACGACCCAGAGAGTTTTTCTGAGAAGGGTTACCAGTGTTCTTCAATTGAGCACGGATCTTCGCACCTTCTGAACCCAGAGTAATGATTTTCCAGATTGCAATCAGGATACCGATGATCAGCACAACTGTGATCACGTAACCAACTGTACCACCTTGGTGATACTGCTCTTCAAGCGTCGCTTTTTGCGTTGCCAGGTTGAGGATTTGGCCTCGCGCCGGGTCAACAAATACGCCTTCGTAACCTGATTCAGTATTCAGGAACTCTTGCGCAGCTGAAAGGATGTAACCTTCAGGCTGACGACCTAGTGGCTGAATCTCTTCCGCCTGGTCGTTGTATACGAAGTACTCACCGCCTGATAACAGGTTGAAGGTACCGATACGAGTAACATCACGTTGCTCAGAAGTACCGTCAAGCAGAGTTACCTCTGACGGGAAAGTGACAACTTTGCCTGATTCTTTCATCTCAGTTAACCAAGCTAACCAAAGCTCTTCAAGCTCCTGGATAGTAGGTACTTCGCGAGCTTCAGCAATACTTTCCAGTACGTCTTCACGACCTGGGTACTGCGCACTCACGATTGAGGTTGCGATACGACCGATGGTTTCGCTGGCAGCACCACGTGCTACACCAACGATCTCACCCAAAGTACCTAGTTGGTTTTGCAACTCGGTTTCTTTGTTGGCAAGGGCAATTTCGTTTTCAGAGAATTGCGTTTGCAACCGCTGGCCACGAGCTTGCTCATCAGCAAGTTGTTTTTTCGCTTGATTCAAAAGTGCTTGCTTGTCAGCACGCTCAGAGGTGAATTCAGCTTCACGTTGAGCATTGATGCGCTGTGACGCAGCACGGTTCTCTTTGACCAGCTCAAGAAGCTGTTCAAGTGACTTCGCTTCTGAAGCTGTTTGTTCTTGCGCAAATGCAGAGCTTGCGCCGATCGAAAGAGAGAATGCTGTCGCTACCAGCAAGGATTTCACTAGTTTGTTCATTCTGCACGCTCCGCTGCATAAATTGGCAATTTAAGGAGATCTGGGGCGGTTTGTTTACGCGCCATACGGATAGCTTTCGTCAATGCACTCAGGTAGGCGTCGTCTAAGACTTCCCACTCGTTAGTGTCATCGTTGAAAATCCAGCCGTTTTTCAGATCCAGCGATTGCGCCATCAGCGCCGCGCGACCCAGGTGGAAGAAGTCAACTGAGATTTCTTCACCGCCGAATTCCAATTTGCCTTCATAGGCAATCAAACCAGAACCGTAATCCATTTCAGCTTGATAAGCTTCTGTGATTTGACGGAACTGCTCAGAGGTCGTTACGTTCGCATTTGACATGATGTCGCGCAGACGCTCGACACGTGCCAGACGCGAGTCACGATGGATCGGAATATCCAGCTTAACAAACTGCTCCAAAGCGTCGATCATTTTGTACATCAACGGAACAACACCTTGTTTGGTGTCTTCAACGCTGTCGATCTGACGCTGTAGAGAAGCCAGTTGTGCATTCTGATCGTCAACCAAACGTTGTACGTGGTCGTTGTAGACTTTGAGCTGTTCATACTCATCTACAATACCGCGATATTCATACAACAGTTCTTGTGACTGCTCGAACAACGAGTTGATTTTCTCTTGTGAACGAACATCAGCTTCGTGGATTTTCGCTTCTTCGTTTTGCAACGTAGAAATAGATTGTGCAGCAGCTGTAGCGCTACCTGCTATCGCTAAAGCGCCCACTAGGGCCGCTGCGATTTTGCTTTTATTGATTACTTTGGTCATAGTTCCCAACCAATTTGACTTAACTTTTCTGCTGACAACGACATGCCGCCAGCTTCCCAGTTATTTGAGTGACGAATAGAGTTTAATCAACACTTGCAGCTATTGCTTAAATAATTCTAAGCAATAATCTGCTCAATACTCCCACGTTCTGCAGAACCCTGTCAACCACCGATCATAGATTATTACTAGGCTAAAAGCGCATAATAATGCATATACAGAGTGTTAACATGAGGCCTAAATGCGACACAAAGGACACTTAGTTTGATGCGCTTCAACAAATAAAGTTCCCCGTCTCATAAATTGGTGATTAAGCGTGATTTTATTGACAAATTGAGAAACGCGGCTCTATCCAAGAATAATTTATTCCGCTACGCTAAGAGGTCAGAAAAAGTTGATGCTCTGCATCTTAATCACTACCGATAAGCCTCAATCAGGTGCCTTAACCATGCCGCAGGAATTGCAAAATGCCACGCTTCGTTTACGCCAGCAGCTCAAAGTGATGCGCGGCCAAATCGATGCACTTTCAGTATCAGAAGAAGAGTTTAAGGACTGGTTTGATCAACAGTTATTTAAAGTCACCCATAGCCAGCCAGGTGACTATATAACTGAGATAGAAGGAAATATCCGACAACTGGAGCGTACCAGCAACGTTGAAAATCAACGTTGGCTGGCAGAGCGTATTGAACAGCAAATGCTGGCGTTACAGCGTGCGCTAAGGTGTTTCGCGCGAAAACCCTAGGGCCTTACGCACACTCGGGGGCAACTCAGGCAGTGCGCTTTTCGGTAACAGGTAGGTCGCCATCGCAAAAAAGTCTTTAAAAACCCGGTTTTGTTCAGTGGTACGGCGTAAATAATCATGCCCGGAGCTACCGCCGGTACCAATCTTAGTGCCTAGCATGCGCTGCACCATCATGGCATGTTTGTAACGCCAGATGGTCAGCTTCTCATCCATCTCAGCCAGCGATGTAATCACCTGCCAGGCCAGATTAAACGCTGGTTCCTCGCGATACTGAGTAATAAATAGCGCACTGAGCATCGCTTTTTGCGAAAGTTTTACACGACCTTCCTGTTGTAGCTCGCGATACCGTTCGTCGTCGAAAAGCGCTGCGAAGTTGTCGCGATTGGCCTGAATACCCGCCAGCTCAGTCTCCAGCTGCTGTGCGTCGCTGGCCGTTTCCCGGACAATAGTTTCATCGTGATCCAGCGCCTCGTTAACCGCTTGCTGATACATTTCCCAGAACTTAAAGTTCTTAAATTCCAGAAACGGCATACGCGCCAGCCAGGCATCGACGCGATCAAATAATGTGGGCTGCTCTTCAAGGTCTTCCAGATAAGCACGATCTTGATCGTTTAAGCGGTTGTAAAACGACTGCTGGTCAAAGGCAATTCGCGTCGCACGCGTCAAACCTAAGCGGATCTCCAGTTCTTTAAACTGGATGCTCTGAAAGCCAGATGCGGGTACCAGGTAATCGCGAAACTCCAGAAACTCCTGCGGAGTCATGGTTTCGATGACGCCGACCTGATCGTTCATTAAGTCTTGAATGGTGAGCACCCGGCGCAGGCGATGGGCGACCAGATAAAGTCCTTTGTCATCGAGCTCAGGCGCTGAAAATTCCCCGTGGATCGAACGCAACTCATGTAAAACTTGCTTAAACCACAGCTCATAGACCTGATGCACAATGATAAACAGCATTTCGTCATGGGCTTCCGCGCCATAACGCACGCTATGTGGCGCTTGCGCATCGAGTAATTTGTCTAGTTTCAGGTAGTCGCTGTAATAAACCGGCTCAACATTCTTTGGCATAGTGATTCTTCTTTGCTGGCGTTAGTGTCGTTCAGCTTAAAGGAAGGCAGGCAGAGGTACAACTAGATGCTGTTTTAGATTGGGTGGCGGCCTTACCAGCCACACCCCGGCACACACATCCCTGACTACGGCTGCTCCCTTCCGGGCCTGACCGGGTTCACCAGTTCGTGTTGCGGGGGGACCAATAAGGCCACCATAACGCCGCGCATTATCTATCATCCACGCCCTGCTCGCAAGGGAACTCGGCGCAGATGCTTAGTAAATAAACGATTTAGCTGGAATTAATTCTTTTTATGTAGTTTTTGCGCGATGGCTTCACGCGCAGCATCAGAATGAAGCGCCTTGATAAAGACCTGCGCTTCTCGTGAAATACGATCAGCAACGGCTTCGGTCGGCTGTTTCAGCAGATTTTTGGTCGCCCGCAATCCACTCACAGGTTTGCTCGCCAGTGACGCCGCAAGCTCAGCTGTCGCCTCAGCCAGTTGCTCACTGGCCACGACTTTATTGACCAGACCGTAGCTCAGTGCCGTAGTGGCATCGATGCTGTCACCGAGCAGCAGTAACTCCGCTGCACGTAAATGGCCACATAAGAGTGGTAGTAACTGACTGGAGGCTGCTTCTGGCACTAAGCCTAAGTGAATAAAAGGCAGTGCCAGTTTGGCGCCATTGCCCGCCAGCACTAGATCACAGTGCAACAGTATGGTGGTGCCTATGCCAATTGCGGGACCGTCAACGCTCGCCACCACCGGCACACTCAAACGGCTCAGGGTGTACAAGAATTCGAACGGCGGTGAATTTTCGTTGAGCTCATCGGCCTGCAGGAAATCGTGCAAATCATTGCCTGCGGTAAAACAGCCATGACTACCTTGCAATACAATGGCGGCAACTGAGCTGTCGCGTTCTGCGTCTTCCAAAGCAGCGGTCAAGTCACGGTACATTTGTTGAGTAATGGCATTCTTTTTTTGCGGACGATTGAAGGTCACCCAAACAATGCCGTCGCGCTTTTCAGTAACGATGCAATCACTCATGGCCACGTTGCTTCCATGCTTCCTTGGTACGCTCGTGCATCGGCAGAATTAAATCCAGTGCGGTTTGCCCGTCACTCGGTAATTCCTCGTTGTTCGGACGAATAGGAGTAACCCGCTGGCCCCATTTAATAATACCGGCTCCACAGGTCAGGCCACCGCCAAATACAGCCGAGACAATGGTGTCTCCGGGCTTCACAATGCCCTGCTCGACCGCTTCACAGAAAGCGATAGGCAAAGTTGCAGAAGAGGTGTTGCCATACTTCTGAATGTTAATGACGGTCTTTTCCTCAGGCACCTTACACATCTTCGCCAGATAATCGATGAGGCGCTTGTTGGCCTGATGAGGAATTAAAGAATCAATGTCGTCGGTGGTTAAACCGGTTTCAGCAAAGACTTTTTCGACCGCGGTATTCATGCCCTTGACGGCGCGTTTGAATATTTCCTGGCCGACAAAGTTAAAAGGCATAATGCCATCAAAATTAAACCGGTCGAAACTCATGCCGAACTCGAGGGCTAAGACATCACGTGCATCTGCATCGCAGGTCACATGTGAAGCTAGCAAGCCACTTTCGGTTTCGCTCGCCTCAAGCACCATAGCGCCGGCGCCGTCACCAAACAGCACCGCACTTTCGCGCTGGGTCCAGTCCAAAATGCGCGTCAGGCGCTCGGCACCAATAATCAGTACCTTCTTGTGGACGCCCGTGCGGATGGCCTGAGTCGCATAATGCATGCCGTACAGGAAGCTGCTGCAAGCGGCGTTCAAATCAAACGCTGCAGCAAATTTACAGCCGAGATCACGCTGCACTGCTGATGCGACGTTCGGTATGATTTCGTCAGGAGTACAGGTACCGACCAGAATTAAGTCGATGTCATTAGCGTCCACGCCAGCTGCCGCGAGCGCGTTGCGCCCGGCTACAGTTGCCAGTTTTGACGTTCCTACCGCACTCACCCGGCGCTCTTCAATTCCTGTACGAGTACGAATCCACTCGTCCGAGGTCTCTAAGAAGGTCGCCAAATCATCATTGGTCATGATCGCTGGCGGTAAGCATTTTCCCCAACCGGTAATCTCTGCGTATATTTTCACTGTTTAAAACCTATAGTCACTGCACGTTTTTCGTTATCATAGCACGAATGTTACGAAGAGAAATGTCCGGGTTATGGAAAAATCAAGGGAAAACTCACGGGGAAACTCAAACAAAAACGCAAGGGTGAAATCCTTCCACGCCGCCTCTGCGCCAACTTTGTTTCAAACCGCTGCCGGTCGCTGGCAGCTCCACCGCTACCCAGCTCGCAGTAACGAGACACTGCAGGCATGGGACGCTGCCGATGAGTTACTGCATGAGGCTTTCATCGAGCACGAGCGCCAAGGCCAAATGGCTGCGCAGCCACTACTGGTCAACGATGCTTTTGGTGCACTCTTTATGGCGGTCGCGCCACGCACCGTGGTCACCTGCAACGACTCTTACGTCAGCCAACTGGCTCAGCGCGCCAACCTGGAACTCAATCAGCTGGAGTGCGATTTAACCCAACTATCTCCATTAGATGACCTGCCGCCATCCTGCGATCTGGTGCTAATGAAGTTGCCTAAAAGTCAGAGCCTGCTGGAATTCCAACTGGCGCAACTAAGCGGCAGTCTGAAGCCTGGCACAACCGTGCTGGTGGCAGCTAAAAGCAAGCTGTTCACGCCCGCAACCCGGGCGATCTTTAGCCAGTTCTGTGATGACGTGGATATTTCCCTGATCCAACGCAAGTGCCGGATGCTGCGTGCAAAAGTTCGCGCGGTCGCGACGCCGATAACACAATTCTTGAACACCTGGCAGCAGCCTGAGCTTAACCTTGAACTGACCCACCATGCCGGCGTATTCGCCCGCAACCAACTGGATATTGGTGCACGCCTGCTACTTGAACATTTGCCCGCAGCCGGAGCGCAACAGGTCATCGATTTGGGTTGCGGTAACGGTGTTCTGGGCCTCGCCTACGCCCGGCAATCGCCACAAAGTGCGGTGACATGGGTGGATGAGTCCTATCTGGCGATTGCTTCATGCCAGCGCAACATTGCGCTTAACCTGGGCACCGCAGAACGCTACCAGGCATACGTTGACGATTGTTTAAGCCAGCAAAGCAGCAATTCTGCCGACCTGGTGCTTTGTAACCCACCCTTTCATCAGGAACACGCCATTACTGAACATATTGCCCGGCAGATGTTTAAGGATGCCCGGCGGGTTCTGCGTAAAGGCGGTGAAATGCGGCTGGTCGCCAACCGACATCTCCCGTATTATCAATCCCTCAAACGTTTATTTGGTCAGGTAGATTGCGAAGCCAGTAACGCTAAATTCGTGGTCTACCGCTGCCAAGCTTAAGTCAGCCAAAGGTGAATTATGAAAAGCATTGCCTCTGCCCTGGTTATGGGCCTGTTCCTTTTACTGCCAACCTCAGTGGCGCAGGAGATCCAACCGGATAATCCTTTTCCCCGGGTCAAGTTTGTCACCTCACACGGTGAAATCGTCATTGAGCTAAACCGCCATCGCGCGCCGCTGACGGTAAAAAACTTTCTCAAATACGTTGATATCGGTAGTTACAACAACACTATTTTTCATCGTATCGTGCCTGGATTTGTCGTTCAGGGTGGCGGCTACGATGAAGAGCTCGGTGCCAAAACCATTGGTGCACCGATTCCCAACGAATCGGGCAATGGGCTGACCAACAAGTACGGAACCATCGCCATGGCGCGGGAGAACGATCCGCATACCGCAACTCGTCAGTTTTTCTTTAACGTTAAGGATAACCCCTCGCTGGATCCTGATGGTGGCTGGGGCTATGCCGTGTTCGGCGTGATCGCAAGTGGCTATGAGACCCTCGACAAACTCGCCGAAGTGGAGTCGCTTCCCTACCACGCCGAAACAGGCTGGCGTGATTTTCCAGCTGAACCACCGGTCCTGATTAGCGCCGAAGTTCTTCCACAACAATAAGGCGTCCCGATATGCCAGCACTTGAGTCGACGCGACCCTGGTACAAAGACTTTAATGTTTATCTGGAACCCCGGATCTGGGTGATTTTCCTGTTTGGTATGATGAGTGGGTTCCCCTGGGTTCTGATCGGCTCAATGCTGTCCGCCTGGCTCCAGGAAAGCGGCGTATCACGCAGTGAAATCGGGCTGTTTGGCATGGTCTTCGTGGCCTACTCGGTGAATGCCTTATGGTCTCCTTTTGTCGATCGGGTCAAGCTTCCTGTTCTACACCGCTGGCTCGGGCAGCGACGCAGCTGGTTAGCTTTGTGTCTGGTCGTCTTAATGGCAGCAACTCTGGCGCTGAGTAGCTTAAATCTTGCTGAACACGCGTTCTGGGTCGCCTTTGGCGCCTTACTTATCGCCATAGCGTCAGCCACTCAGGATATTGCGATCGATGCTTTTCGGATTGAAACCTTCGGCCAGCATGAGAGTAACCTGCAATCGGCAGGGGCGGCCATGGCCACCGCCGGCTGGTGGACAGGTTACAGTGGTCTGGGCGCCTTACCCTTCTTCTTAGTCGATGGCACCGCCTGGGACTGGCAGGCCGCGTACAAAGTCATGGCGGTGGTATTGGCCGTACAGTTCTTAGCGGTTATCTGCATCCGTGAATCGAAGCGTTACCGGGCCGAGTTAAAGTCGTTTAGCCGTTGGCAGGACTGGTTCCGAACCACGCTTTATGATCCCATCGCAGAGTTTTTTATGCGCGCCGGCTGGAAGCTTGCCGTCGCCATCCTCAGCTTTATTTTTCTGTTCAAGATTGGCGAAGCCTTTCTGGGCCGGATGAGCATCGTCTTCTACAAAGAAGTCGGCTTCACCAATGACGATATCGCCATTTATTCAAAAATGGTCACCTGGTGGGTCACCATCGTCTTTGCCATTATCGGCAGTATGGTGAACGTTCGCTTAGGTACCATGCGCGGCCTGCTGATTGGCGGTATCGCCATGGCCGCAAGTAATCTGATGTTTGCCTGGATTGCGGTGGTCGGCCCCGACACTAATCTGTTGCTTGCCGCAGTTGTCATCGATGGCTTTACGGGAGCCTGGTCGACGGTCGCCTTTGTCGCCTTTATCAGCTTACTCTGCAACCGGGCGTTTACCGCAACCCAATACGCCCTGCTCGCCTCGCTGGGGAATCTCGGCCGAACTCTGCTGTCATCCTACAGTGGCTTCGTCGTCGACTGGCTCAATGGCGACTGGTCGTTGTTCTTTATTCTGACCGCGGTCATGGTGACGCCGGGCTTACTGCTGCTGATTCTGCTGCGTAAAGCGCTGCACCGGATCCAGGCGCCGACCGCAGACAACAGTGCCGAGCAGGTGAGCAATGAGTAACGCACTGCCCTGGCTGGTCATTGGGCAAGGTGCTATCGGCAGCTTGATGGCGATACGGCTGGCAGAGCAAGGCTTGCCAGTACAATTGAAACTACGTCAGGAAGCCCCGGCAAAGACCAGCACCACGCTTACCTGTGGCGACAATTCAGTGCGTTTGCCAACCACCAGATCAGTCACACAGGCCTGCTGGATCTTTGCTGCGGTCAAGGCGTATGACGTCGCACCGCTGCTGCGCGAGCTGCACCAATCGCCAGCGTTTCGTTCATCTACGCTGGTGCTGAGTTACAACGGCATGTTAAACGACGAAGCAACTTTGTTGCGGCCCCATGACTTGCATTGGGTCACCACCCATGGTGCCTACCGCGAGCTTGATCGGGTCGTGCACGCCGGCCATGGGCAAAGTTGGCTGGGGACCCAGCAAGCGGGTCTGGCGCAGCCACAAGAGCTCTGCAAACAGCTCGCTCAGGCTCTGCCGCCATTGACCTGGGACGCCAACATCGCCACCCGGCGCTGGCATAAACTGGCGGTAAATTGTTTGATCAATCCTTTTACGGTGGTGCATCACTGTCGTAACGGCGAGCTTTTACAGCAGGTCAGCGCTGCGCAATGGCAGCAGGTTGCGGAGGAAATTGTCGCCTTAGCCGCCGTGCGGGGCATCGAGCTTGAAGCAGCCAGGCTGATCGACCATGCCCGGCAGGTTGCTAGCGCAACTGCAGCCAACCGCTCGTCCATGTTGCAGGATTACCGGCTGGGACGAACGACGGAAATTAGTTATCTGAACGGTTTTATCGCCTCAGCGAGCGCTGAGGCGGGACTTACGGCACCCGCAAACGCTGCCTTAGCGCAGCAGGTGCTGGAGCTTAGTCGTGATCGGGATCTTCGATAAAGTCGACCACTTCCAGACCAAAGCCTGACAGTGCCGAGTAACGTTTTGGCGAACTCATCAGATGCATCTGATGCACCCCTAAATCTGCCAGTATCTGCGAGCCAATGCCGACATTGCGCGACGCGTTGGAAGCGGCCGCACTGGGTTTACTCTCACCGCGATCCTCTGCCGCAAAACTTTGCACCTGAGCAAGAATATCATCGGTGGTCTGAGCGCGACCAATGACCACCAAAACACCGCCCTTCTCACCAATAAATTCCATCGCATGGGCAAGCGGCCAGCTGCGCTGACTGGCGCGATCCGTCGAAAACAGATCGTTAAAGGTATCCTGCAGGTGCACCCGCACATTGACTGCATCAGCATCGCTGATGTCACCTTTAATCAAAGCATAATGAACCTGCTTATCGATGGTGTCCTGATAGGTAACCAGGTCGAAATCACCGAATCGGGTCGGCAGCCGGCATTCAGCTTTACGCTCCACGGTTTTTTCAGTCAGTGAACGGTACTCGATCAAATCGGCAATGGTGCCCATCTTCAAGTCATGTTCTGCGGCAAATTTTTCTAAATCAGGGCGACGCGCCATCGTACCGTCTTCATTCAGCACTTCGACGATAACAGCCGCGGGCTCGAAACCCGCCAAACGGGCCAGGTCGCAGCCAGCTTCAGTGTGCCCGGCACGGTTAAGCACGCCACCGGATTTCGCTTTAAGCGGGAAGATGTGCCCGGGCATCACCAGATCGCTGGGCTTGGCGTCAGCAGCGACAGCCGCCTGCACGGTGCGAGCTCGGTCGGCCGCTGAGATACCAGTAGTGACACCTTCAGCCGCCTCAATTGAGACGGTAAAGTTGGTCGCATAAGGAGCATTATTCTGATTAACCATCAGCGGCAACTGCAACTGCTGGCAGCGCTCTTCGGTCAGGGTTAAACAAATCAAGCCGCGCCCGAAACGTGCCATAAAGTTAATTGCTGAAGGCGTTACGCACTCGGCAGCAATAATCAGATCGCCTTCATTCTCACGATCTTCATCATCCATCAAAATAACCATTTTACCCTGACGGATATCTTCAATAATCTCGGCAGCACTGTTTAAGGTCGTCACGACTGTACTTCTCCTCTGTCGGCACCGGCGCTCCCATGAAGCGGCCGTGCACAAATTTTTAAATCATCACCCACCTGGGTAAAGCTGTGGTAGCGAAGTTGAGGCGCCTGCGCCAGATCCTGCAGTTGCGGCAATTGCAACACCCCGCGGCTGGTATCCCCGAGCAATTTTGGCGCCACGTAAATAATCCATTCATCAACCAACTCAGCAGCGACCAGCGCACCGGCTAATTCTGCCCCGCATTCGGTCCACACATCATTAATTTCTAATTCAGCCAGTTGACTAAACAAGGCCCGTAAAGGCAGTCGCCCCGTGTTCGCTGGTAACACCAAGGTGCTGACGTGCGCAGGCCATACCTGATCGTCAGACTCGCCGTCGACGACCCGCAACACTGGATCGGGGATTGCGAAAAACTCATGCTCCGCGGGCAACTGCTGCTGTCGATCCAACACTACCCGTAAGGGTTGCCGTTCAGCCTTAGGGTGGCGTGCAGTCATCCGTGCCTGGTCCATCATTACGGTGCGGGCGCTGGTTAAGATCGCCCCAGCCTGAGCCCGATAAGCATGCACATCGAGGCGCGCTTCCGGCCCGGTAATCCATTGACTCTGGCCATTTGCCAGTGCCGTACGGCCATCCAGGCTCATCGCCATTTTCAACCGCAACCACGGCCGTTGTCGTTCCATGCGCGAGACGAAACCACAGTTCAGTTGCCGTGCGGCAGCCTCAAGCACACCACTGGTCACCTCAATACCGGCCTCGCGCAACCGTTGTATGCCCTGTCCTGCTACCAGAGGATTGGGATCCTGCATAGCGATGACCACCCGCGCCAGTCCGGCAGCTATCAATGCGTCAGCGCAAGGTGGCGTGCGGCCATGATGGCTGCAGGGTTCGAGGGTTACGTAGGCGGTCGCACCGCGGGTGAGCTCGCCCGCTTCACGTAAGGCATAGACTTCAGCATGGGGTTCACCGGGACGTTCGTGCCAGCCCTGGCCAACGACTTCGCCAGCACGCACGACCACACAACCCACCAGGGGGTTGGGGGCAACCGAAAAGGCTCCGCGCTGAGCCAGTTCAAGCGCTTGCTGCATGTACTGCGCATCATTCTGCTGCATGCCTGAGCCTCTGCTTAGTCGTTGAGGCGAGCGATTTCTTCACCAAACTCGCGAATGTCGTCAAAAGCACGGTAAACAGAAGCAAAGCGAATGTAGGCGACTTTATCAATGGCTTTCAGATTCTCCATCACCAGCCCACCAATGACCTGACTGGTAATTTCCCGCTCACCCGTTGCCCGCAGCGCCGACTTCACATTTTGAATGGCCTGCTCCATGGCTTCCAGACTCACCGGACGTTTTTCCAGGGCGCGCAGCAAACCATTGCGTAACTTGTCTTCATTAAAGGGCTCGCGCGAGCCGTCGGACTTTATCACACGCGGCATGATCAGTTCTGCGGTTTCAAAAGTGGTAAAGCGCTCTTTGCACTCACTGCATTCGCGCCGACGACGCACCGAAGCGCCATCAGCGACCAGCCGTGAATCAATCACTTTAGTATCTTGTGTACCGCAGAACGGACAATGCATAGCTGTTCCTTAGTCCTGAGAGTGCGTAGTGCTCAAACTTAACCGTAGACCGGGAAGCGTTTGCACAAGGCTTTTACCTGCTCACGCACTTCGCTGATTTTGTCTTCGTTTTCGATATTATCGAGCACATCACAAATCCAGTGACCGACCTGCTCCGCTTCAGCTTGTTTGAAACCGCGGCGGGTGATCGCTGGCGTACCTAATCGCAGACCTGAGGTCACAAATGGTGAGCGCGGGTCATTCGGTACTGAGTTTTTGTTAACGGTGATAAAGGCACGACCAAGAGCTGCATCAGCATCTTTACCGGTGATGTCTTTATCGATAAGGTCAACCAGGAATAAATGGTTCTGGGTGCCACCGGAGACGATCTTGTAGCCGCGCTCCTGCAGCACTTTGACCATGGCATTGGCATTGGTCAGCACTTGTTGCTGATACGCCTTAAATTCCGGCTCCATCGCTTCTTTAAATGCCACTGCTTTGGCCGCGATGACATGACACAGCGGTCCACCCTGACTGCCCGGAAACACGCCACTGTTCAGTTTCTTGTGTAGTGCTTCATCGTCTTTACCAGACAAAATCAAGCCGCTACGCGGACCGGCCAGCGTTTTGTGCGTGGTCGTGGTAACAACATCCGCATAAGGTACCGGGTTGGGATACAAACCGGCAGCGACCAGCCCCGCAACGTGCGCCATATCAACCAGCAAATAAGCACCCACCTCGTCCGCAATCTCGCGGAACTTCGCCCAGTCGATCACGCCTGAATAGGCAGAAAAACCTGCGACGATAAGCTTGGGTTGGTGTTCTTTCGCTAACGCACGTACTTCAGCGTAATCGATTTCGCCGGTGCTCTCGTCCAGGCCGTACTGGACAGCATTGTAAAGTTTACCCGAGAAGTTGACGCCCGACCCGTGGGTCAGATGGCCACCGTGAGCCAGGCTCATACCCAGCACTGTATCGCCGGCTTGCAATAACGCCAGGAAAACAGCTGAGTTTGCCTGGGAACCGGCATGCGGCTGCACGTTTGCGTATTTTGCACCAAACAATTGTTTGGCCCGTTCGATGGCCAGGTCCTCGACCATGTCGACATATTCACAGCCGCCGTAATAACGCTTGTGAGGGTAACCTTCAGCGTATTTATTGGTCAGCTGGGAGCCCTGTGCCTGCAGCACGCGTGGACTGGTATAGTTTTCTGAAGCAATAAGTTCAATATGTTCTTCCTGGCGCTCAACCTCGCCAGTCATTGCTTGCCAGAGTTCAGCATCATAATCGGCAATGTTCATGTCATTTTTTAACATCGGGGCTCCTGACTTCAAACGGGACATCATTTGCGCCGTAGTTTACCAATATACTTGGGTTCACGCCAACTTAAGGGTTAAAATAGCGGCCTTATTCAAGTCGAACGAAGGAATTGTTGCTGCTATGGCACAGTATATCTACTCAATGACACGGGTGAGTAAAGTTGTCCCGCCCAAAAAGACCATCCTAAAAGATATTTCGCTGTCGTTTTTCCCAGGCGCTAAAATTGGCGTGTTAGGTCTAAACGGTGCGGGTAAATCTACCCTGTTGCGCATTATGGCAGGCGTCGATAAGGAATTCGAAGGTGAAGCGCGCCCCTTAGCCGGTATTGAGATTGGTTACCTGCCGCAGGAACCGCAACTCGATGAATCGAAAACCGTTCGCGAGACCGTCGAAGAAGCCGTTGCTGAAGTTAAAAATGCATTAACGGAGCTTGATGAAGTTTATGCTGCCTATGCCGATGAGAATGCTGACTTTGATGCTCTGGCAAAACGTCAGGGCGAGCTGGAAGCTATCATTCAAGCCAAAGACGGTCATAATCTGGACAATATTCTTGAGCGTGCTGCTGACTCACTGCGCCTGCCGCCATGGGACAGCAAAATCAGTGTCCTCTCTGGTGGTGAACGCCGGCGCGTAGCTATCTGCCGCTTGTTGCTCAGCAAGCCGGACATGCTGTTACTCGATGAACCGACCAACCACCTTGATGCTGAGTCCGTAGCCTGGCTGGAAACCTTCTTGCACGAATACGATGGTACTGTCGTTGCCATTACCCACGATCGCTATTTCCTCGACAACGTCGCCGGCTGGATCCTGGAGCTTGACCGGGGCTACGGCATTCCGTGGGAAGGCAACTACTCCTCCTGGCTGGAACAAAAAGAAAAACGTCTGGAGCAGGAAGAGAAAAGCGAAAAAGCCCGTCAGCGCAGCATCAAGCAGGAGCTGGAATGGGTGCGTCAGAATCCGAAAGGCCGGCAGGCGAAGAGTAAAGCCCGGATGTCGCGCTTTGAAGAACTGCAAAGTGGCGATTATCAGAAGCGTAACGAAACCAACGAGCTGTTTATTCCGCCGGGTCCACGCCTGGGTGACAAGGTGCTTGAGGTTGAACACTTGCAGAAAGCTTACGATGGTCGCGTGTTGATTGATGATTTGAGCTTCAGTGTGCCAAAAGGTGCCATTGTCGGCATTATCGGTCCCAACGGTGCGGGTAAATCAACGCTGTTCCGTATGATCACCGGCAAAGAGCAGCCGGACGGCGGTACGGTTGAACTTGGCGAAACTGTGCAGCTCGCCAGTGTCGACCAATTCCGCGACAACATGAATGACAAAAATACCGTCTGGCAGGAAATTTCCGACGGTCAGGACATCCTCCGCATTGGTAACTTTGAAATCAACAGTCGCGCTTATGTCGGTCGTTTCAACTTCCGTGGTAACGACCAGCAGAAGCGCATTGGTGAGTTGTCGGGCGGTGAGCGTAATCGGGTGCACCTGGCAGCGTTGTTAAAAGCTGGCGGCAACCTGTTGCTGCTCGATGAGCCAACCAACGACCTTGATGTAGAAACCCTGCGGGCACTGGAAGAAGCCTTACTCGAATTCCCGGGCTCAGCAATGGTGATTTCGCACGACCGTTGGTTCCTCGACCGCGTCGCGACGCACATCCTGGATTACCGTGACGAAGGCCAGATTAACTTCTATGAAGGTAACTACACGGATTACGAAGCTTATATGAAACAGAGCCTCGGTGAGCAAGCGATGCAACCGCACCGCATGCGTTATAAACCGATTGGCTAACGGTCATCCCTGACCCGAAAAGAACGTTCGCTACTTAGCGAACGTTCTCTTTTCCAGGGTCCCTGGTGCGAACTGATCCACGGCAATCGCCGCAATCCGCAGTTTCTCTACCTGCTTGAGACTCTTCGCCTCGTCGGCACTTAAAATGTCCGCTTTCCGCGCCGCTTTCACCAGCTCGTCGCCGGCCAGATTAGGCGCAATCTCGCCACGTTTCTCAGCTTTCTGCAAGCGTTTGTAGACACTCTCGTGTGCTTTCATAGCGGTAAATGCCAGTTCCATATGACCGGTCATATCTTTAGGATCATCTTTCCAGTAACACAGAAAGGTATGGCGGTCACGGGTGACGCCCGGCTCCATCATGCTGTCGGCAATGCCTTGCAACAGCTCATCCGCAGGAGCGTTGTAATGAATCCCTAACGGGAAAATTGCCACGCGTAAGCCCCAGGCAATCACGCGGTTGGGGAAGTTTGCGAAGAATCCGTCGAAGGCTTCACCGATGGCGTGCAGGTGATGTTGCAATGCATAATTCACGTAAACCAGATCACCACTTTGACGACCGTCGTCTTCGTAACGCTTGAGTACCGCAGAAGCCATGTACAGGTGGCTGAGGACATCTCCCAGCCGCGCTGACAGCATTTCTTTGCGCTTCAGGTCACCGCCCAGTATCAGCATTGCTGCGTCTGCAGTCAGCGCCAGAGCGCGGCTCATGCGTGTCAGCTGTTGATAGTAACGAGCAGTAGGACCACTGATTGGACTGGAATTAAAGCGCGCTCCAGTCAGCCCCATCCAGAAGCTACCAAAGAAGTTACTGGCGGCGAAACCAATGTGTTTCAGCAGCAGCTCATCGAAATCTCTTAAGCCTTGCTCTTCATCAGGGTTGGCGGCCGCGTCCATTTCTTTGAGCACGTAGGGATGGCAACGCGTCGCGCCCTGGCCAAAAATCATCAGGTTACGCGTCAGTATATTCGCGCCTTCAACGGTAATGGATACCGGGGTAGCCATGTAACCATGACCAAGGTAGTTTTTCGGACCCAGCTGAATGCCCTTACCAGCATGCACATCCATGGCCGCTTCAATGACCTCACGGCCCATTTCCGTCATATGGTATTTCGTCATCGCCGTGATCACTGACGGGCTCTTGCCTTCACACAACGCAGCTACGGTGAGTCGCCGCATGGATTCGATGGTGTAATTGGTCCCACCGATACGCCCCATAGCTTCCTGGACCCCTTCAAACTTGCCAATCGGCAAGCCGAACTGCTGTCTTACATAAGCGTAGGCACCGGTCATACGTTGCGCCATGTGTCCGGTCGCCGTGGCCAGCGCCGGTAAAGAAATACCGCGGCCTGCCGACAAGCATTCCATCAGCATGCGCCAGCCCTTACCTGCGTAGTCCTTACCACCAATAATCCAATCCAGTGGGATGAAAACATCTTGCCCTGACGTGGTACCGTTCATAAAGGCCTGATTCAGTGGCAAGTGACGATCACCGGTCGTAACACCCTCATGGTTTGCAGGGATCAGTGCACAGGTGATCCCAATATCTTCTTTGTCACCAATTAAACCTTCAGGATCGTGCAGCTTGAACGCCAGCCCTACGACCGTAGCGACCGGTGCCAGCGTGATGTAGCGTTTGTCCCAGTTCAGCCGGATACCTAAAACTTCTTTACCTTCGTGCTCACCTTTACAGATGATACCGGTATCCGGGATTGCCCCGGCATCCGAGCCAGCTTCCGGGCCGGTGAGCGCAAAACAAGGAATATCCGTGCCATCTGCCAGGCGTGGCAGCCAATACTTTTTCTGCTCGTCCGTACCGTAATGGGTCAGGAGTTCGCCTGGACCCAGTGAGTTGGGCACCATCACCGATACCGCAGCACTGATGGAACGCGTGGCAATGCGGGAGACGATGTGCGAGTTCGCCGCCGGAGAGAAATCCAGGCCGCCAAACTCTTTACCGATGATCATCGCGAAAAATTTCTCTTTGCGAATGTAATCCCATACTTTTTTGGGCATATCGCAATCTTGCTGAACGATCTTGAAGTCATCCAGCATCGCCAGCAAGGTTTCCAGTTCGTTATCAATAAAAGCCTGTTCAGCTTCGGTAAACTTTGGCGGCGCCGCCTGCTGGAATTTGTGCCAGTCCGGCCGCCCACTGAAAAGCTCTGCATCCCACCACACGTCACCTGCGGTCATAGCCTCACGCTCGGTGTCAGACAACGGCGGCAGGACGCGTTTAAAGAAGCCAAACATCGGCCGGCTGATCAGGCTACGGCGGATCTCTTTTACTGCAAAAAGCAGTACTACAGCGACGACTAAAAGAATCAGAATTTCCATAACCTACCCTCGTACTTAGTACTTTGAATGCTACTCAGCGGTGGTGGCGTCAACGCCACCAGCTAAAAATGGAATCAATCGATCAATCACCTGATCGGCGGCCACGGCTTCACCGAAGTCGGCTGCAGCGATTTCCCGCAACGCCGGACCGGAAACCTGAGCAAAAACGGTCGCGCCCAACACAAAGTGTAGACGCCAGAACATATCTACGGGACTTAATTTTGGATTCGCCTGATGCAAGGTATCCAGTAACAGCGCCATCACATCACCAAAGTGTTCCATGGTGTAACGCCGCAGATGTCCCTGAATTTCCGCATAGGCAAAGCCCAGCAAGCTCAGGAACAGAGTCGGACCATGCTTGCGCACCTGCCGCAATTCGCTCAGCGGCGTACGGAAACAATCAAAAACGTCGCGCGTAGTGAAGCTGCCCTTGGCGCCGAGGTCTTCTAGTTGCGTCCGTAACGCAGGCATAAAGACTTCCAGATAGCGCGCCATCACCGCCTGAATCAGCGCTTTCTTGGAACCGAAATGATAATTCACTGAAGCTAAATTGACCGCTGCTTCGGTTGTGATTTGACGTAAGGAGGTTTGCTCGAAGCCCTGCTCTGCGAACAAGGCCTCGGCAGCATTTAGAATTTTTTCTTGGGTTGTGATGCGCTTAGCCATCTTCACCGCCGTTTGGAACATCCATTTTAAACATGCGTTTTAATTTATAGCATGTCAGGCAACGGTGCAAGGATCTGACCAGCTTCTTTGTTAACTCGTCGAGGTATCGAGCTCGGCGAAATTTTTGACTAACTCGTCCACTGCCTGCATCTGTTGCAGGTAGGGTTCAAGTTTACTGAGCGGCAGAGCGCAGGGTCCGTCACATTTTGCCTGATCTGGATCCGGATGAGCTTCAATAAACAGCCCCGCTAACCCCAGCGCCATTCCCGAACGCGCCAGCACTGCTGCTTGCGCCCGGCGGCCATCAGCTGAGTCAGCGCGGCCACCTGGTCGCTGCAATGCATGCGTTGCATCGAACATTACCGGTGCCATCTGGCGCATCTCATCCATACCCAGCATATCCACGACTAAATTGTTGTAACCAAAGGAACTGCCGCGCTCGCACAAAATAACCTTGCGATTCTCAGCTTCGGCAAATTTTTTCAAAATATGCCGCATTTCCTGAGGTGCAAGAAACTGTGGTTTCTTCACATTAATCACTGCACCGGTTTCCGCCATCGCCACGACCAGATCCGTCTGCCGTGCTAAGAACGCCGGAAGTTGCAAAATATCAGCGACTTCGGCGACCGGCTTGGCCTGATAGGGTTCATGCACGTCGGTAATAATCGGTACGTTAAAGGTCTGTTTGATCTCAGCAAAGATCTCCAATCCTTTTTCCATTCCAGGTCCGCGATAGGAGTGGATGGAAGAACGATTGGCTTTATCAAAAGATGCTTTGAAAACAAAAGGAATACCAAGGCGTTGGGTGACTTCAACATAATGTTCAGCCACTTGCATTGCCAGATCTCTTGATTCAAGGACATTCATGCCGCCGAAGAGCACAAACGGCAAGTGGTTTCCCACTTGCACGTCACCGATTTTGATAACTTGCGTATTGATCACAATAATTCCTTAGCCGGTGGCAATGACACGAAGGATTTGCCCACAAATATAGGCCATATAAGTACCTAGTGCATAACCCAGCACCGCTAATAATACCCCTACCGGAGCCAATGATGGGTGAAAAGCAGACGCCACCACAGGAGCTGATGCGGCACCGCCGACATTCGCCTGGCTGCCAACCGCCATGTAAAACACCGGGGCTTTCAATAAGCGTGCCACCAACAACATCAGGCCAGCATGAATCAGCATCCAGATCGCACCAATCAGGAAGTACTTAGGAACTTCAACAATGGCGCTGACATCCATGTGCAAACCTATAGTAGCGACCAGGATATAAACAAAGAGCGAACCAATTTTCGACGCGCCTACCCCTTCAAGTTTGCGTGCTGGAGTGAAGGACAAAGCTACGCCAAGGGTGGTCGCAATCACGATCAGCCAGAAGAATTTTTTATCCAGACTGAAATCAACCAGTGCCGGAACGTTATCAGCAATATAAGGTGCGATGATATCAGCACCTAAGTGACCAATGCCGGCGACACCGAAACCTACGGCCAGAATAAACACGTAATCAGGTAGTTTTGCTTCGCGACGGTGCTCAGCTTCGAAGGTTTCCACGCGCTCTTTGATGGCTTCGATGGCACTGGTATCAGCGCCGATGCGGGTGTCAATGGTTTTACTGTTGGCAGCCATGTAGAGTAAAACCGCCATCCACAGGTTGGCAACGATAATATCAACGGTCACCATCGCCGAGAAAATCTCACCGCCGACTTCGTAAACTTCTTTCATTGCGGCTTGGTTGGCACCACCGCCAATCCAGCTGCCGGCAATGGTCGTCATGCCGCGCCAGACCGCATCAGGACCTGCTCCGCCCAGCATTTCAGGGAATAGGATGGAAACCAGCAGTAAGGCAATCGGGCCACCGATCACGATACCAACGGTACCGGTGAGGAATAATATAATCAGCTTTGGTCCAAGCCGGGCAATGGCTTTCAGGTCCAGGCTTAGGGTTAACAGCACCAAAGTGGCGGGCAGCAGATAGCTCATGACCAGCGGATAGATGCCGGTTTCACTACCATTAACGACACCAAAGGTATTCAGTAGCGAGGGCACGAAATAGCACAATAACAGTGCCGGAACCCATTTATAAAATTTCTGCCAGAACGAGTGACCGCTCTGCTGGGTATAGAAAATTGCCCCCAGGATAACGGCCAGTAGGCCGAAAATCACACCATCATTGGTAATTAAAGGAGTTGCTTCCACGACTACCTCTTATTCTTATTTTTGTGGATGTTAAGACGCACGGGATTAGTGCAAAACCGTTTGCGGCGTGGTCCAGTTTTCTAGTTGTAAGCGCAATAATTGAGCACTGGGATCATCAGGGCATTGTTCGACAAAGTACTGGTAGTCGTCAACCGCCACGTGGTTACAGTCGAGTTCTTCAAGAATGTAGCCGCGATCCCGGATTTCGTAAGGGTCATCGGGTAACACCGCAAGCAGCATATGCACCGTTGTCAGGGCATCAGCAAAACGGCGGTCAGTGATGAACGCATGCTTAAGCTCCGATAAATAGCGAACCACAATGACTTTCTGCTCGGCAGTTTCCAGCATTTCCCAACTGAAGTCCTCTTCATCGTCCTCTTCTTCAACAGCATCTTCAAATCGTTGCTGCACCTGCTGGTCCAGCAACATTTCGCCATTGACAGGGTCAACAAAGTAGCTGCACTGGTCATGATCAAAACGCAGCAGCGGATACCCCGGAAAATCGATGAGCTCGAGCACCAGACCATGATAAGACGCGGCCTCCTGCAGCAGCAGCGCCAGCGTCAAAGGCTCACCAGTACGTAATCTGATAGCCCGATCGAGCAACACACGTTTGCTGCTCAACAGCGGTTCTGGCGCCTTACTAAAGCCCAGTTGTAAATAAAATTGCTTACACAGTTCCCGTAACCGTTCACTGCCCTCTTTATCCGCCAGCTCAGGACTCTCCTTTAAGGCGCTGAGTTGCTGATAAAAAGAACTGACATAGTGATCACTGTCAGTATGGAAGACACGACTCACTTCCCACAGAATTTCTATGGTGGGGAGTAACTCATGGTCGACATGTTCAAGGTACGAAAACTGCATAGAATCCTATTTTTTAACCTATAAGAGCTTGTTTTGAAAAGGCCACGTGAAACAGGAAGCCAATCCAACCCAAAGCGATGATAAAACCACCGTAACGGAAAGTTGGGGTGGTTGCCTTCATGGCCACTAAGCCAAATACGATATAGCCGAACAAGCCTAATGTTTTGTTCGCTAACCAGGCGGTTTGCCATGGCCATTGCTGCCAATGCAGCAACATACCAATGATGGTCAGCAGCAACAGAGTATCGATAACGTGCGGGACAATCTTGACCCACTTCTGCTGCGCGACCCTGGCATCAATACACCGCCAGAAAAAACGCAGCACGAATAATAACACACTTAGCACTACAAAAGTGACGTGCAGATGCTTCAAAGCTTCAAATGGAATCACGGGTTGTCCTCTTCTTGCTGTTGTTGTTGGACCGCTTGCCAGGCTTGCGGATAATTGTGTTTGAGTAGGTCATTCATCTTATCTAAGCGTCGCTGGAGTCGTTGCCGTTGGCGCTCGACCTGCATAATGTCACGATACGAACGCAATGCCGACATGACGCTGGTAAATAATTTTTGTGAGGTCAGTTCAGTCTTGGCTTTGTAGTCATTGATATCATAATTCATGACCACTGCGCGCTCTGGTGCCTGACCGGGCTGGCCAGTGCGCAAAATAATTCGTGTGCTACGGTTATTGCAGTCGTGGCGGATGTAGTTAGCAACCTGTAAACCGGCGTCATCAGTCTCCATGACCACATCCAGTAGCGCGATGGCCAGATCTGGGTGCTGCGCGATTTGCTGCTTGGCCTCGGCCAGTGAGTGAGCACTGATGAACTCCAACCCTGCATCTTCGAAGACCACATCCATAAGCGCCAGCCGTGTCACTGCATGCACTTCTTTTTCATCATCAACGATGAGCAGTTTCCATTTTGTCCTGGAGCTTGGCTTATCTTCTTTCGCAGGTTCCAGCGGTTCGTTGGCGAAAATAAAATCACTCGACATCATCAACTGCCTCCCTTTTCACTTGTGACCTTGCTGGCGTCACACCACTGTCCGAAACTCATCCGTTCCAGATTAGCATAGTCCCTGCCGCTGGCGACAGCTTCATAGCCGGCCGCCTGCAGCAGTTCGCGGCATCCCGCCGCTTGTTGCCAGCCGTGCTCAAGCACCAGCCAGCCGCCAGCTTTTAAATAGCGCCGCGCGGCCGTAATAATATGCTGCAAATCGGCAAAGCCGTTGTCACTGGCGACCAGCGCAGTGGCAGGCTCAAACCGCACATCGCCCTGCTGCAAATGCGGATCATCCGCTGCAATGTAAGGCGGATTGGCGACAATACAGTCAAAATCCGCGGCTGGAGTGGCGGTCAAGGCACTGAACCAGTCACTCTGCAGAATTTCACACTCGAGCTGCAAGCGTTCGGCGTTGGTTTTAGCAAGCTCTACCGCAGCTGCTGACTGATCCACAGCCGTCAGCTGCCAATCCGGATGTTCGGATTTCAGCGCCAGTGCGATCGCGCCAGTACCCGTGCCAAGGTCCAGCACCCGGGCACCTTCTGGTAACCCCAGTTGCAGTATTTTTTCCACCAGCACTTCAGTATCAGGTCGGGGGATCAGGGTACTGTCGTTCACCAGCAACTCAAGGGACCAGAATTCACGACTGCCCAGCAAATGGGCAATCGGAGTACCCGCCGCGCGCGCGCGCGTGAGTTCGAGAAAATGAGCGTGCTCAGCACTGCTCAGCGTGCGCTCAGGCCAGGTGTGCAGATAGGTTCGCGATTGTTGCAGGACGTGCGCAAGCAGCACTTCTGCATCTAAAGCTGGTGACGCGCTGGCATCCAGCTGCGCGCGCGCCCAAACTAACGCCGCCCGCACTGACTGCACCGGATGCGCTGTCGTCATTAGCCCTGCGACTCAGCCAGCGCTGCCAGCTGGTCAGCCTGATGTTCCTGCACAATAGCGTCAAGAATCAGATCCAAGCTACCGTTTAAGACCTCTTCCAGGCGGTATAAGGTCAAATTGATACGGTGGTCGCTGACCCGGCCCTGCGGATAGTTATAAGTGCGAATGCGCTCAGAGCGATCGCCACTACCGACCAGACTCCGGCGGGTGGACTGTTCTTCCTGCCGACGCTTGTCATCGGCGTACTGTTGCAACCGGGCCTGCAGCACTGACATCGCTTTGGCGCGGTTTTTATGTTGTGAACGTTCATCCTGACATTCAACCACAAAGCCTGATGGTAAGTGGGTAATACGGATCGCAGAATCGGTACGGTTAACGTGCTGACCACCGGCACCTGAGGCGCGGAAAGTATCAACGCGTAAATCCGCCGGGTTGATCTCGATGGCTTCGGCTTCCGGCACTTCCGGTAACACCGCAACCGTACAGGCGGAGGTATGCACACGTCCCTGGGATTCGGTTTCCGGAACCCGCTGCACGCGATGGCCGCCAGATTCAAATTTCATACGACCGTAGGCCCCATCACCGGAAATGTGAGCAATCACCTCTTTGTAGCCGCCGTGTTCACCTTCATTAGCGTTAACAATGCTGACTTTCCAGCCATGCTGTTCAGCGTAACGGCTGTACATGCGAAACAAATCACCCGCGAAAATCGCTGCTTCATCACCGCCGGCACCGGCACGAATTTCCAGATAACACGGGCGGTCATCGTTGGGATCGCGGGGCAGCAACAGGATCTGTAGCTCCTGCTCCAGTTGCTCTTGCCGGGCTTTGGCCGTTTCAAGTTCGGCCTGCCCCATCTCGCGCATCTCTGCGTCATCTTCGGCCAGCATCTCTTCCGCTGCCTGCCCGTCTTCCTGGGCTTGTTGATAATCGCGAAAACATTTTACCAATTCTTCTAACTGTGAGTATTCCCGCGATAAGCCGCGAAACCGATCTTGATCGGCAATTACGCCCGCATCACTCAGTAAGTGCTGAACTTCTTCATAGCGTTCCAGCAAAGCTTCAAGTTTGCGGGTAATGGAAGGATTCATCATTGCGCAGAAACCTTAGTCGTTATCGTCATTATAGATTTGTTGAAATAAGGCCAAAGTCTGGTAGTCACCTTTTGCCCCGGCCTCACGCATCATCCGCGTGGGTGCGTGTAAAAACTGATTGGTCAGACGCTGGGTCAACTCTGCTAACACCTCGTCCGCTGGCTTCCCGGCGGCCAACTGATTCGACGCCCGCTGCATTTGCTCTTGCGCCAGACGCTCGGTCTGTTGACGAAAGTCGCGCAATACATCGACATGATCCAGCGTCCGCAACCAGCTCATAAAATTTTGTGTCTGCTCGGCGATCATTGTCTGCGCCTGGCTTGCCGCCTCTTCCCGGTTGCGCAGATTTTCCTGAATAATGCCCTGTAAATCGTCAACACTGTACAGATACGCATCATTCAGATCATTCACTTGTGCTTCAATATCACGCGGCACAGCTAAATCAATCAACAGCATCGGGCGGCGCCGCCGTTGTTTGAGGGCACTTTCGATCAAGCCCTTACCGATAATCGGCAAGGTGCTGGCCGTGGAACTGATGACGATATCCGCCTGCGGCAACAGCTCCGGCAGTTCACCCAGGGTATGGGCGTGACCACCAAATTTAGTGGCAACGGTTTCGGCGCGCATCAGCGTTCGGTTCGCGACAGAGAGGCGTTTCACTCCTATCTCAGTCAGATGTTGCGCCACCAGCTCGGCGGTGTCACCGGCACCGACCAGCAGCACCGAGGCCTGTTGCAGCTCGGCAAAAATATGCCGCGCCAGATTGACCGCAGCAAAAGCTACGGAAACGGCATTTTCACCCACGGCCGTCTCACTGCGCACCCGCTTGGCAATATGAAAAGTCTGTTGAAACAAACGCTCCAGAATCCCGCCCACACTGGCTTGGTTCTTGGCGAACTGGTACGCCTGTTTGACCTGACCGAGGATCTGCGGCTCGCCTAAGATCAACGAGTCCAGTCCACTGGCCACCCGCATTAAGTGCTCAATAGCTTCCGCGTCGGTATGACAATAACTGTGTTCCTGCAACTGGGTTGCGGACACCCCGTGATAACCTGCTAACCAGCCCAGCAGTAAATCTACCGAAGGACCATCAACACTGTCGGCATGACAGTAGATCTCGGTGCGATTACAGGTCGAAACAATGACGGCTTCGCGCACGCCAGTCTGCGCACGCAAAGCGGGTAGCGCCTGATGCAGCTGCTCGGGAGAGAAGGCCACTTGCTCGCGCAAATCGACCGAAGCGGTTTTATGGTTAACACCGAGTGCAAAAATAGTCATAATGAAAAGTAAGCGAGCCTCTGGCACTGCAAAACGCCGCTAATTGTACGTTAAAGGCCCGATGATGAAAAGCACACCAACAGTGGGAAACCTTCATGAAAGTACGTCTACTGCTAATCGTTGCCCTACTGCTGAGTGGCTGCGCGGCAGCACCTCCGGAAATTCCGCTGAGTGCAATCGATCGAAATGCCGCTGAACGCCATCAGCAGGCTATCGCCAGCCTGACAGACTGGAGCATCAGCGGACAGCTCGCGCTGTTTAATCGTGTTGAAGATGACCGTGACGCGGTTTACCTTGAGTGGCAGCACACCCCTGGCGAAATGCGTCTGCGCTTTTATCATCCATTGAAAGGCACCCTGGCGCGCCTTGAGGAAGATCTCACCGGTGCCACCTTCTTCGATGAAGAAGGGCAGCCCTATTACGGTGTTACTGCCGAGCAACTGATTGCCCGCATCTTCAATTTTCAGCTGCCCCTGCAGCTGCTCAGCGAGGTCATCACCGGCCGGCGTCCTGATGGCGCAGTGCAGCTGAGCTATCAACTGCATGATCTTGACGGTAAGCCCTACGCCACACTGAATCGGTATCTGGTGACAACGACCAGCGAGAAGTGGCAGGTTGAACTAAGCAACTACCAGGCTGAGCAATCCTATCTTATGCCTCATCAACTGGAACTTGTCAGCCCTGAGTGGCGCATTAAATTAAAGGTCAGTCAGTGGAAACTTTAGTCTTACCCGCACCGGCAAAACTCAATCTGTTTTTGCATATCACCGGCCGTCGCAGCGATGGCTACCATGAGTTACAGACAGTATTCCAGTTCCTCGACCGGCACGACAGTTTGAGCTTTACCCGCTTAGCGACCGCCAAGCTCGACTTTCAATGCTCTGACCCAGAGCTCGAGAATGATGACAACCTGGTGGTGCGGGCAGCCCGCGCCTTGCAGGACTGGGCGGTAGCCAATAACCAGCCCGCACAAGGCGCCCGCATTATTCTTGATAAGCGGCTTCCCTACGGCGGCGGACTCGGCGGCGGTTCATCGGATGCGGCCACCACATTGCTGGCCTTACGCCAACTCTGGCAACTGTCGCTGAGCACTGAGCAACTGGCTCAGCTGGGGCTGCAACTCGGCGCCGATGTCCCGGTGTTTATCCACGGCCATGCGGCGTTCGCTGAAGGCGTAGGTGAACGCCTGACGCCGGTGGCTCCAGCCAGCCCCTGGTATTTGGTGGTGGACCCTAAAGTACATATTCGCACCGCTACTATTTTTCGGCATCCCGAGCTGCGCCGCGACTGCGCTCCGATCAATAGCTGGGATTGGAGTACCCAACACACCGAAAATGTATTCGAGCCTTTGGTACGTCGTTTGCACCCCGAAGTTGCCAACGCCCTCGACTGGTTGGTAGAATACGCGCCAACTCGGCTTACGGGTACCGGAGCATGCCTTTTCGGATCATTTGAAAGCCAAGAGATGGCCCGCGCTGCCCTGGCAAGGATGCCTGCACAATGGACAGGATTTGTCGCGCGAGGCCTGAATGAATCCCCGGTCTGCCAGCAACTGCGGCAGGCTTCAACTGACAACCTGACCAACCATGATTGAGGTTTAGTGTGCCTGACATGAAGCTATTCGCTGGCAACGCCACGCCAGAACTCGCCCAGAAAATTGCTGACCGACTCTTTATCAAACTCGGTGATGCCGAAGTTGGCCGTTTTAGTGACGGTGAGATCAGCGTAATGATCAACGAAAATGTCCGCGGTTCTGACGTTTTTATCCTCCAGTCCACCTGTGCTCCAACCAACGACAACCTGATGGAACTGATTGTCATGGTCGACGCCTTGCGTCGTGCATCGGCAGGTCGTATCACCGCGGTGATGCCCTACTTTGGCTACGCCCGTCAGGATCGTCGCGTACGTTCGGCCCGGGTACCTATCACCTCCAAAGTTATCGCCGACTTTCTCTCCAGCGTGGGTGTGGACCGGGTATTAACCGTTGACCTTCATGCAGAGCAAATCCAGGGCTTCTTTGATGTTCCTGTTGATAACGTCTTTGCCAGTCCGGTATTACTCGAACACCTGCGTCAGCAAGATTTTGATAATCCTGTTGTGGTTTCCCCTGATATCGGTGGTGTAGTAAGAGCACGAGCCATTGCCAAACTGCTGAACGATATCGATCTCGCAATCATCGATAAACGTCGCCCCCGTGCCAACGAGTCACAAGTCATGCACATTATTGGTGACGTGCAAGGCCGCGACTGCATAATCGTAGACGACATGATCGATACCGGCGGTACCTTGTGTAAAGCTGCAGATGCGCTCAAAGAACATGGTGCACGCCGCGTCTTTGCTTATGCCACGCATCCGGTATTCTCAGGCAATGCGGTAGGTAATATCCGCGACTCGAATATTGATCAGGTGGTTGTGACTGACAGTATTCCTCTGAGTGCAGAAATGAAAGCACTGGACAAAGTTCATCAACTGACCCTCAGCGGCATGCTTTCCGAAGCCCTGCGCCGTGTCAGCAATGAAGAGTCTATCTCGGCAATGTTCGAGTATTGATTGAATTCCGGGGGCGCGAGTGGTACTATTCCGCGCCCTCGAAATTGACCTAAAGAATTTCAGGAAAGTGTCGGATATTTGGTCGCGAATAACCGACTTATTTTTATTTAACGGAGACACTCCATTATGTCGACTATAGATTTTACTATTCAAGCAGAGCTGCGTAAGGATACAGGGAAAGGTGCGAGCCGCCGCCTGCGTCGCGCAGACAAAGTGCCTGCAATCTTGTACGGTGCGAACAAAGAAGCCGTTTCGTTAACGCTGGATCACAACAAAGTGAACAACATGGCGGACTACGAAGCCTTCTATTCGCACATTTTGACGCTGGTCATCGACGGCAAGAAACACCAGGCCATCTTGAAAGACGTACAACGTCACCCTTACAAGCCAAAACTTACTCACCTTGACTTCCAACGCGTAGAGAAAGGTCAGAAGCTACATACTCACGTTCCATTGCATTTCTTGAACGAAGAAACTGCTAAAGGCGTGAAAGATGAAGGTGGCGTTGTTGTTCACCATGTGAATGACGTTGAGATCAACTGCTTGCCAAAAGACTTACCAGAATATCTGGAAGTTGACGTGGCCGGTCTTGAAATGGGTCAAACCTTGCACTTAACCGACCTGCAACTGCCAAACGGCGTTGAACTGGTTGAGTTAACCAAAGGTGAAGATCACGACCAGGCGGTTGTATCTATCATTGCTCCACGCATTGAGAAAGAACCAGAACCAGAAGCTGAAGAAATTTCTGCGGAAGTTCCAACGGCTAAAGAAAGCGAAGAAGAAGACAAGAAAGACGAAGAATAAGCTCGTCATGTCTGCAATTCGTTTAATCGTGGGCCTGGGTAATCCAGGCCCCGAATATTTGCAAACCCGCCATAACGCTGGCTTTTGGTTGGTCGATGAGTTCGCTCGCCGACACGGACAAAGCTTGCAACCTGAAACGAAGTTTTTCGGCCACACCGCACGCATTCAAAAAGGTAGTTGGGACGTACGTTTACTCCAACCCATGACCTTTATGAACAAAAGCGGCAAAGCAGTGGCGGCATTAGCAAACTTTTTTAAGATCCAGCCTGATGAAATACTCGTCGCGTACGACGAGCTCGACTTACCTCCCGGTGTGGCAAAGTTCAAAACCGGCGGCGGTAGTGGTGGTCATAATGGTATTAAAGACATCACTGCAGCATTGGGTAGCCCTGATTTTCATCGCTTACGTATTGGTATCGGTCATCCCGGTCATAAAAGTAAAGTCACCGGGTATGTGTTAGGCAAGGCGCCAGCAACTGACCAGCATCTGATGGACGATACCATTACGCAAGCCTGCGCCAGCATCGAGTTAGTGATCGCTGGTGATATGCGCGCTGCCCAGCAGCAATTACATAGTTTCAAAGCACAGAGCGAGAATTAAGATGGGATTCAAATGCGGTATTGTCGGCTTACCTAATGTGGGTAAATCGACCTTGTTCAACGCCTTAACTAAAGCCGGAATCGAGGCAGCCAACTTCCCTTTCTGTACTATCGAGCCAAACACTGGTGTGGTCGCAGTTCCCGACCCACGGCTGGATCAACTCGCTGCTATCGTCAATCCACAGCGGGTACTGCCAACAACGATGGAATTCGTTGATATCGCAGGCCTGGTCAAAGGCGCCTCCAAAGGCGAAGGTCTGGGTAACCAGTTCCTCGCCAACATTCGTGAAACCGATGCGATCGGGCATGTGGTGCGTTGCTTTGAGAACGACAATATTGTTCACGTCGCCGGCAAAGTGGATCCACAATCGGATATAGAAGTGATCAACACCGAACTGGCCCTGGCCGATCTGGATAGCGTTGAAAAGGCTATTCATCGCCAGTCGAAGAAAGCTAAAGGCGGCGATAAGCAAGCCGCTGCGGAAATTCAGGTGTTGGAGAAACTGCTGCCAGCTCTGGAAAACGGCGAAATGGCTCGCTCGGTAAGCCTGACCAAAGACGAGCGCGCTACCATTCGCTCCTACAACCTGCTGACTCTGAAGCCGACCATGTACATCGCCAACGTCAACGATGACGGTTTCGAGAATAACCCATATCTGGATAAGGTTCGTGAGATCGCTTCCAAAGAAGACGCTATCGTGGTGCCGGTATGTGCTGAAATCGAATCAGAGATCGCTGAACTTGACGATGAAGAGAAAGTTGAGTTTATGAACGACCTGGGGATTGAAGAGCCAGGCCTCAATCGCGTCATTCGTGGTGGCTATGAACTGCTCAATTTACAGACCTATTTTACCGCGGGTCCGAAAGAAGTTCGTGCCTGGACCATCCCTATCGGTGCAACGGCGCCACAGGCGGCCGGTAAGATTCACACTGACTTTGAGAAAGGTTTTATCCGCGCGGTGGTCGTCGGTTTTGACGATTACGTCACTCACAAAGGTGAGCAAGGCGCGAAAGAAGCTGGTAAACGTCGTGAAGAAGGCAAAGAGTACATTGTTAAAGATGGCGATGTGATTCTGTTCCGCTTTAACGTATAAACCTGTAGTGAACACAAATACATAGGCAAAGGCCGCTCAGATGAGCGGCCTTTTTTATAGGTCTTAACACAACGCTAAGCAGCTAGCGTGCAACAATCTCACCATGCAACTCAGCTAGCCGTGCCAGCAATTTATTCTGAGTTGCTGTTGGCACACCTTCCGCTTCCATGGCAGCAATCAAGTCTTCAACGACAGCATTAAACTCAGCGCGAGTAATTGCCATGCCGCGGTGGACTTCCACCATATCGGCACCGGTATAGGTGCAGGGACCGCCCGTCAGTTCGCAAAGATGTAAACTCAACATGCGATGAAAGCGGTCAATGTCGACATTCTCGAAATGATGAATCACGCGTTCATCCTCTGCGATCTCGAGTACAAAGGTCGTCATCAAATCGCTAATTCCCTGCTGGGCGCCAAGTTCCTGATACAAAGTGTCAGATTTGGCCTGTGCCAGCGACGGCGCAATACTCACAGCGCAGAGAACTAGCAGCGCAACTAAATGTTTCATGATGGTACCTTAAAAACTAATCTGTAAAGAAGCGTAAGCGCCGGTTTGATCGGGAAGCCCTGCGATCGATTTCAGATCAACATAAGCGACTACCAAGGCCACGGATTTGTTCGGAAACCAGCCGACAAAGATATCGCGCCAGTCGTACTCCTTGGCAAAGCCGAGATTATCGGGCTTTTGTCGATACTCAGCCCCGATTAACCAATGTCGATTTACAAACATGCCCAGACTGGCTTCCGCCATGGCTTCGTAGTCGTCATTTTTATCGCCGCCAAAACCTAACAAGCCGAGTTGATTGGCTTTGGTGGCGCGAAGCGTAAGATTGGCCACCCAGGTCCGTTCAAAAGGTCCGGCTAACCATGCTTTTGCAGCACTTAGATAAATATCAGTGCCGCTATCGTCGGCGGCTCCAACCGCCTGGGGCAATGCAAAAGTGGTGTTACGTTTGTGCTGCAGGCCCAAGCTGATTTGCGGCAAATCTCCGTACACCAGGTCTCCGCTTAGTCGCACCTTGAGGCCATAGATTTGCTGCTGAAGATCACCACCGATGGTATTGAGACCCAGGCGTTGCTGAGCATAACTCATTTCAATGCGGTTACCATAAGTGACGTTGAGACTCTGCACGCCGAGCTGAAAGTCGTCAACGTCGGCAAAATTGCCGTTGACTGTAAAGCCCCACTCGCCTTTTTCAGCGTAGCTGGCCGTCGTCGCCCATGGCACGATACCGCCGCCACCGGCTCCTTCAATAGAAGTGACTGCTCCCGTAGCTAAGAGTTTGCCGTCGCCGGCATAGGCCTGCGAGCCAGTCAGTAAAGCCGCCATGAACAACCAGCTGCGCCAGGTTCTAGGATAAAGTTTGATCATGTTGTGCTTGGTCATCTTGCCCTTGCTGTATGAATTGCCCTGACTCATTCATTAACCATTGTTCAAATTCCGCCGCCGCCAGAGGACGGCTAAAATAATACCCCTGTAACGTGTCGCAGCCCATATCTTGCAGCACCCGCCAGGCAGATTCTTCTTCGACCCCTTCGGCGACGGTCGACAATTGTAACTGATGCGCCAGACGCAGGGTTGAGTGTACGATGATGCGATCTTTGTTGTCTGCTTGCAGAACGCGGATAAAGCTCTGATCCAGTTTTAGTTCATCTACCGGCAGGTGCTTCAACTGTGCCAGCGATGCATAGCCCGTACCGTAGTCATCCAAAGCAATTTTTATACCCAGAGCCCGTAATTCAGTCAGCCGCTTCTGAGCTTGCTCCAGATCCGCCATAACGGCGCTTTCTGTGACCTCCAGCGTGAGGTTCTGCGCCGACAGTCGGCGTTGCGCTAGCTGCTGTTGAATAAAATCTACTAAGCTCGCATCCTGTAAGTCAATCGCCGATAAATTCACGGCCACTTGTAGTTGATGTCCCTGCTCGAGCCAATACTGTTGTTGATTGAGTGCGGTTTCGCAGACCCAGCGAGTGACACGCAAAATGTCACCGGACTGTTCAGCCAGCGGGATAAATTCATCGGGGCGAATCACACCCAGCTGCGGGTGGTGCCAACGGACCAGGGCTTCAGCACCTAACACTTCGCCACTGTTACAGCTCAGCTTCGGCTGATAATGCAACTCCAGTTTACCCCCGGCAATGGCCTCCGGCAGTGCCTGCAGCACTTGCAACCGGCGCATGTAATTCTCGTCACTGCCTTGCTGATATTCAGCCAGTAACTGCTTATCCTGCTGGGCCAGGCGCGCAGCGAGTTGGGCCCGTCTTAACAAGGCGTCTACTTCATTTCCTTGCTCGGGATAACGCACCAGCCCGGCACGAAATTCCAGCCGATAAGAGGTATCCGCCACCTGCCATTTTTGCTGCACCAGCTTTAACAGTCGCTGTCTCAACTCATCCGGCTGCAGCTGTTCATTACAAGCCAGGACAAATTCGTCGCCGGCCAGACGCGCCAAAAAACAGTCTTTGGCAAATTCCTGCTGCAGACGACGTGCAACCAACTTTAAAATCTCATCGCCAAAACGCTGTCCAAGTCGATCGTTTAACTCCCGAAAGCGCTGGATATTCAGGGTGAGTGCGTAACCACTGCGGCCCTGTGCAAGTAACTGCTGCAGATACCGATGCAGTGACTTACGATTAGGTAAGCCAGTAAGCAGATCATGCTCAAGCTGATAAACAATCTTTTGTTCACGCTCGGCGATGGCGCCACGCATGGTATTGAAGGTTTCGCCAAGCTTGCCAAATTCATCGTTACGGTCCAGCTCGACAGGCTCACCGTAGTCCCCCTGGCGCAGCGCTTCAGCGGCTGCCGTCAGGCGCTGAAGCGGCTTATTAAACTGCCGCGCTGTGGCCATGGCCAGCAACAGCGCCACCAGTAACGACGCCAGACCAAAGCCAAAGTACTGGGTGCGCAATGCGCGGTATTCCTGGGTAGCTTCCATGCGCGAGGTACTGACCAGCAAATTTACCGAGTTGACCGTAGATAGATGCCCGGCCATTTCTGTTTGCGCCAGCCATTCTTTTACGGCGTCGGGCTGGACATCTGCGAGCAGCGCCTGTTGCTGCGAAAGTGGTAAACTGGAGGCAAAAATCTGCTGCCGTTCGCCGTCAAAAAAGGTGATATCGGCATTGGTCAATTGCTTCAGAGATTGGGCCAGCGCATCGTCGACCAGAAATCCTAAGGTTGCGTAGGCTATAATATCAGGCGCCCGCACGGGCACAGTGACCAGTTGAAACAATTCATCATCGACCTGCCGGATACCGCGGAGATCGGCACCTGAGCGCACCTGAGCCAGGTCATGGGTCGCAGCTAACTCGGTACCGTCCGGGCGATAAAGAGCCATCAACTGGGTACCGATACGCTCACCATGGTTGACCATGGCTGAGATCAGTGTGGCCTCATCACCACTGGCCACCGCTTCACGAAAACCAAAATCACCGGCCAGCACTTGCGCAGCTTGTAAGAGCTGCTCGCCGCGAATACTGAGAAGCTCGCCCAGCACGCGTTCGCTCACGGCCAGTTCACGCTCAACCGTACGCTCAGCCTGGTTTTGCGTTGCAACGGTGACAGCGATCAGCGTGGCGATTAGCACGCCGCCAGCGATACCAACGAAAAGTAGTAACAGGCGCGTGCGAAAACTAGTTAACATTGTCTTTCAATCGGTTAAAACGTTGCTGTAAAGACGATACTGGCGGTGGTGTTTGCTGCTGTCTCAGTACCGGTAATTGCACCACCAGCTGCTGCTGTTCAGCAGCGACCGTCACTTCCTGCGCAGCGGTGGGTTCAGCGCCGAGCCCAGGGTACCAGAGCACAATATCACTGGCGCCCGCTGCAACTTCGAGAACTGCTCTACCGTCCTCATCGGTGGTGACGGACTGCGGATAGGGACTGACATAAATGTAAGCCCGCATATGGTCATGAATGTTGCAGCCAAGTACCACCACTCCCGCCGCTGGGAAGGTCATCTGCGGCGCCTCCCTGTTACTGTACAAAGGCAGTTCAAAAGGCTTAGCGGGCGAGAACGAATAGACCTGATGACGAATGTTGTCGCTGTTGGGAAACTTGACTGTAGCACCGGGCTGAATGGTCAGAATAAAAGGTGCAAACAAACGCTCGACCTGATCCATAACGGCAATTGTAGATGAGGATTGCGGCACAGAGTGCTGGCTCGAGACGACCACTTTAGGTAAAGGGGCACCGTCACTGTCTGTCACCCGCACCTGAAGTTCACGTGCCTCACCGGTGATAGAAATCATGCCTGCAAGAACAAAAATCAGCCCCAGCATTTGAAAGTTACGCATCTTCACCCCATGCTTATAGGTAGTATCGGTCATTAAGTCTGTGAATCACTGGGATTATCCCGTCACACCAGATCAATGAGGAAGCAACTATGTCGAGTCAATTTCGTACTGAAAAAGATAGCATGGGAGAGATAGACGTACCAGCAGATGCTTTATGGCGAGCGCAAACCGAACGCGCCAGACAAAACTTTGGTCTGAGCACGCTGCGCTTCCCGCTGCGGTTTATTCATAGTCTGGCACAAATCAAAGCGGCGGCAGCGCGAGCTAACGGTGCACTTGATTTACTTGAGCCGGACCAGGTTACCGCTATTGTGGCGGCCGCCGACCGGGTTCTGGCAGAAACCAACACCGACCATTTCCCGCTGGATATTTTCCAGACCGGCTCAGGCACCAGCACCAATATGAATATGAACGAAGTCCTGGCAGAATCCGTGCAGCGCGCCAATGGCCCTAACGTTCATCCTAACGACCACGTCAACTGTAGCCAAAGTAGTAATGACGTGATTCCCACCTGCATTCAGGTCAGCTGCGTGCTGGCATTAACCGAGCATTGGCTGCCGGCCATTGTCCAGTTACAGCGTACCATTGAAAGCAAAGCCCAGGAGCTGGAAGAGGTGGTCAAGACTGGCCGCACCCATTTGATGGACGCGATGCCCATTACCATGGCCCAGGAGCTGCGGGCCTGGGGAACTCAGCTACATCATTGTCAGGCCAACGTTAATGAAGTGATTGAACGCTTACGTGCCCTGCCTCAGGGGGGCACAGCCGTAGGCTCAGGCATTAATGCTCCACAGCAGTTTCGCCGACTGTTCTGTGAACAGCTCAGTGAGCGTACCGACCACAAGTTCCGGCCCGCCGATAACCCCTTTGCCGGAATTGCCGGACAGGAGCTCAGCTTGCAGCTGGCCGGTGCACTGAATAGCTGCGGCGCCGTACTCATGAAGATCAGTAATGACTTGCGTTGGATGAATAGCGGTCCGCTGGCAGGGCTGGGCGAAATCGAGCTGCGCGCATTGCAACCCGGCAGTAGTATCATGCCCGGTAAAGTCAATCCGGTGATTCCGGAAGCCGTCGCCATGGTAGCGGCCCATATTGCCGGTAGCTACCAGACCGTGGCGGTTGCGGCGCAGCAAGGTAATTTCCAGCTAAACGTGATGCTGCCGGTCATTGCCTATCACTTACTGGAATCGATTGAAATCAGCGGCAATGCCATGAGCGCGCTGGCCGAGCAAGCCATAAAGGATTTCACTGTCAAGCACGAGCGGCTCGAACAAGCCCTGGCGCGTAACCCTATTCTGGTTACGGCTCTGAACTCAGTGATTGGCTACAATCAGGCAGCTGCCATCGCCAAACAGGCTTATAAAGAGCAGCGTCCGATCATTGATGTGGCGGATGAAATGACAGATTTATCACGGGACGAGCTGGAGCAACTGCTCGATCCTAAACAACTTACCCACGGGGGAATCCCCGGAACTTCCGAGTAAAAGGAGCAATTATGAGTGCCAAGCATGTGGTCATTACTGGCGCCAATCGCGGTATTGGTCTTGCCCTCGCCCGCCAATTTCATGAACGTGGTGACGAGGTTACCGCAGTCTGTCGGCAGCCTTCGCCAGAGCTAGAGCGGCTCGGTGTGGCTATCATCGACGGCATTGATGTCACCGATACCGACGCCCGGAACTTGTTGGCCGAACGCCTGGAAAATGAAACCATCGATATGCTGGTGAACAACGCCGGTATTTTAGAGGGCGATGATTTCGATAGCTTTGCCGAAGACAGTATTCTGCGCCAGGTGGAAGTGAACGCGGTCGCACCGCTAGCGCTCACGCGGGCGTTAAGTTCGCAGTTAAAGCAAGGCAGCAAAGTGATCATGATCACCTCGCGAATGGGCTCCATGGCAGATAATGGCTCAGGTGGCCAATACGGTTACCGCATGAGTAAAGCGGCGTTAAATGCGGCCGGTGTGTCGCTGGCCAATGATTTTAAAGATGCAGGTATCGCCGTTGCTATGTTGCATCCAGGCTATGTGCAGACGGATATGGTCGGTAACCGTGGCGATATTTCCGCTACCGAAGCTGCAACCCGTCTGGTGCAACGAATGGACGAGGTCGAGCTCAGCAACACGGGATCATTTCGCCACAGTAATGGCGAAACTTTGCCCTGGTAAGCCCCTAACGACGATTAAATAACCAAACTATCGGTTTTTTAATCAATCGCACCGTTAAACGCGTATTTTTGCGAAAAAGAGGTTGACGCTAGAGCCCCTGATTTGCATAATACGCGCCGCACTCACCGAGCGCAGTTTTAAAAATATTTGGTATGGCTACGTAGCTCAGCTGGTTAGAGCACAGCACTCATAATGCTGGGGTCGCAAGTTCGAATCTCGCCGTAGCCACCAACCAAATAAAATTGCATGGGCGGACGTGGTGGAATTGGTAGACACGCTGGATTTAGGTTCCAGTGCCTCACGGCGTGAGAGTTCAAGTCTCTCCGTCCGCACCAACCCTCTTCGGTCGAGCGCAAAGTTTTTAAGCCTAAGTTGGGGTATAGCCAAGCGGTAAGGCAGCGGGTTTTGATCCCGCCATTCCCAGGTTCAAATCCTGGTACCCCAGCCACTTAAAAGCTGTTTTCTGAGAGTTGGGGTATAGCCAAGCGGTAAGGCAGCGGGTTTTGATCCCGCCATTCCCAGGTTCAAATCCTGGTACCCCAGCCACTCTCACCTGCTTGTTGCGGTGGTGGCGGAATTGGTAGACGCGCTAGCTTCAGGTGCTAGTGTCCGAAAGGACGTGGGGGTTCAAGTCCCCCCCTCCGCACCATCTTTAAGCAGATGGTGTTCGCAACAAAGCTAAGAAACCGCCAGCTGGCGGTTTTTTTATGTCCGTTATTTCTTCCAGCCCATAGCTGCTTTTATAATCTGCTGTTTCAGCGGCTTGACTTGTGCCACGGCACCAAGCCCTACAGCAATGGCAGCACGTGGCAACAGATGCTCACTACGAAAGCCCCAATGAATGGCGTCCATGGCGCGCATCATCTGTTGATTCACACGCATCTGCTGCCGTTCATAGGCACGCAGTGCCTGACTCAGCGGCTGCTCAGCAAGCTTTGTCAGGAGCACCTGCACGTCGACAAAGCCCAGATTCACGCCCTGCCCTGCTAATGGATGAATGCTGTGTGCTGCGTCGCCGATCAGTGCCACGCCACGTTCATCATGGTAGCGTAATGCCCGTTGGCGACGGAGTGGGAAGCTGGCTTGCTTATGCAGCTTAAATGCACCTATGTGGGGGATAAAGGTTTCTCGTAAGGCCTGTTCAACCTGCTCCGTTGTTACCGCACGCCAGCTTGCCTCGGCCCGATAATCAATTAAACACGCCAGTTGCTCACCCAGAGGTAGTAACGCATAAGGCCCCTGCTCGCGGAACACTTCCCAGGTCGCTGGGGCAAGCGCCTTTTCGGTTTCGACAATGGCCAGTAAACAGCGCATATCGTAGTCCCAGCCGCGCATCCCAATAGCGGCCGCACGCGCCACCGCAGAGTTGCCGCCGTCAGCGCCAAGCAGCAGGTCGTAGGGAAGCGTGTCACCGTCTTGCAACACCAGCTTGCGCGCGGCTAAATCAAACGACCGGACCTGTGTATCGGCGCGTAAATCCACCTGACTCTGTTCACTGAGCCACGACCACATCGCCCGTAACAGGGCATTATTTTCCACCATCACGCCCAGCTGCGGCTGATTCACTTCGGCAGCATGAAAGTCCACGCACTGGCCGTCGCGACTGGTAACACTCAGCCCCTCATAAGCCAAATATTTGGTCTCATCGACCCGGGCCCAGATCCCCAGTTGCTTAAGCCATTCAACATTATTCTGGTGCACCGATGAAATGCGCAGGTCCCAGCCAGGCTCTGCGTCTCCTGCAAGTGGTGAGCGCCCACGTTCAAGTAAGGTGACCGGATAACCTGCTTGCCGTGCGGCCACGGCCGCAGCAGCCCCCACCAGTCCACCTCCAACAATCATCACCTGCATGCTCTTTACCTCAATCGGTTCACTTACCGGCTATCATAAAAAATACTGGCCGTAGAATACAGTAGAGAATACCCCGGAGAGTGCCGCAAAGCATGTTAAACTATCGCCCCTAAAGTCATTTCCCTTTAAGGCTGTGATGGACACTCCACAACGTACCGTCGTAATAGCTTCCCTGCTGGTGCTTGGCGCAGAGCTATGCTTTGCCGGTGTCAGCGCGTTGGTTAAATACCTGAGCACTGCCGTGCCATCAGAGCAACTGGTGTTCTTTCGTAGCCTGATGGCATTGGTCGTACTGCTGCCCTGGATCTGGCGTAAAGGCCCGGCAGCGTTTAAGACCCAAGCCTGGGGTCTGCACCTGAGTCGTGGCGTCGCGGGTCTTGCAGCGATGTATCTGTTTTTTTACGCCATCGCCAATATCCCGCTGGCGCAAGCAACCCTGGTGCTCTTGCTGTCGCCTTTTCTGATCCCGGTGATTGGTCGCGTGTGGCTGGCAGAACAGGTGTTACCGCAAACCTGGCTGGCTATTGCCATCGGCTTTGTCGGCGTTTTCATTTTCCTTAATCCGGTCGCTGCTGAGCTCTCGCCGATCGTGGGTATCGCCTTTATTGCCGCCTGTCTGGCTGCCTTTACCAAAACCCTGATCCGGCAGATGTCGGCCACTGAATCCTCGAGCAAGATTGTGTTCTACTTTTCCGCCCTGTCAACCCTGCTTTCCGGTATTCCGCTGCTGTGGCTGGGCGCGCCGATCGCGATGGAACACTGGCTCGGCATTATCGCCATGGGCGCCCTGGCGGTTGCTGGTCAACTGGGCATGACCAAAGCCTTCTCGTTAGCACCTGCCGCAAAAGTGGGCGTGTTTACCTATAGTTCCGTTATTTTTGCCGCGCTCATGGGCTATTGGTTCTGGCAGGAACCTATCACCTGGCACATGTTAACCGGCGCTGTGATTATCACTGTGGCAGGCTATCTGGCAATTCGCACCCGCCGGAAAGCAGAAACCGGCGGCAAAGTTGGCAGTTAACCTCAGAACAGGCTAAAATAACGTCCCTTTTAAGTTCCACCAACGCAAGTGAGCAAAACGAGTTATGAGCAAGAAGTTATACATCAAAACTTGGGGCTGCCAAATGAACGAGTACGATTCAGCGAAAATGGCTGATCTGCTGAAGGCAACCCATGGCTATGAAGTCGCAGAAGAGCCAGAAGATGCTGATTTGATCCTGCTCAATACCTGCTCGATTCGTGAAAAGGCTCAGGAAAAAGTCTTTCACCAACTTGGCCGTTGGAAAAACCTCAAAGATAAAAATCCAGACCTGGTGATTGGCGTCGGTGGTTGCGTGGCCTCGCAAGAGGGCGATCATATTCGCGCCCGTGCGCCTTATGTCGATATTGTGTTCGGTCCACAGACCCTGCACCGCTTGCCAGCAATGGTGAAGCAGGTGCAAACGGAACACACCCCGATGGTGGATATTTCGTTCCCGGAAATCGAAAAGTTCGACAGTTTGCCAGAGCCTAAGGCTGAAGGTCCGACTGCCTTCGTTTCCATCATGGAAGGCTGCAGCAAATACTGTACTTTCTGCGTGGTGCCGTACACCCGTGGTGAAGAAGTCAGTCGCCCGGTTGATGACGTGCTTTATGAAATTGCCCAACTGGCTGATCAGGGCGTGCGCGAAGTGAACTTGCTGGGACAGAATGTTAATGCCTATCGCGGTGAAAGCTTTGATGGTTCCGTCTGTCGCTTCTCTGAGCTGTTGCATATGGTCGCGGCGATTGATGGTATCGACCGGATCCGTTACACCACTTCGCATCCGGTCGAGTTTACCGATGATATTATCGAAGCCTATGCGACCATTCCGGAGCTGGTCAACCATCTGCATTTGCCGGTGCAAAGTGGCTCTGACCGTGTCCTGACCTTAATGAAGCGTGGCCACACCGCGATTGAGTACAAATCGCAAATCCGCAAGTTGAAAAAGATTCGGCCTGCTATTGCCATGTCGTCAGACTTTATTATCGGCTTTCCCGGTGAAACCGATGCCGACTTTGAAGCGACCATGGACCTGATTCAGGCCATCGACTTTGATTTAAGTTTTAGCTTCATTTATAGCGCCCGGCCCGGTACTCCGGCGGCAGATTTGCCTGACGATGTAAGTGAACAGACCAAAAAGCAACGTCTGCAACTGCTGCAGCAACGCCTGAACCAACAAGCGCACGAGCATGCCCGGCGCATGGTAGGCACTGATCAGCGCATCCTGGTCACGGGTCCATCGAAAAAGGATCCAATGGAGTTAAGCGGGCGTACCGAAAACAATCGCGTCGTCAACTTTGTCGGCAATCCGAACATGGTGGGCAGGTTCGTTGACGTTAAGGTCACCGATGCCTTTGCCAACTCGTTGCGCGGTGACGTTATTCGTGTGGAAGAAGAAATGGGATTACGTGTGGACACGGCACCGCAGACTATTCTTGCAAAGCAAGCGCGTACCCAACCCGATGCGTTGGGCGTGGCTAGCTTTACTCCGCCCCAACAGTCCTAACAGAAGAGGTCCTTTTGAGTTCAAAAGTTACCACCCTGGATATCGAGCTAGAGCCGGCCGACAGCCGGCGATTAGCAGAACTTTGTGGCCCGTTCGACGAGAATCTGAAGCATGTCGAACGTCGCCTGGGCATAGAAATTACCTATCGCAATCAGGAATTTCGCCTGATAGGCCCGCAACATACGGTCCACGCAGCGGCGAAACTCTTGCGTGATCTCTACCTTGAAACCGCGACCGTGAAGGGTAAAGCCGGCGAAATCGAACCGCAGCAAGTCCACCTCGCCATCCAACAAGCCAATGTGCTGGAACAAGGCGAAGGCGATCCCGCCGCTGAGAAGATGACCCATATCAAGACCAAACGCGGCATGATCAAGCCCCGCAATCATAATCAAGCGGAGTATGTGCGGGCTATTTTAAGCCATGATGTGAATTTCGGTATCGGCCCTGCCGGCACCGGTAAAACCTATCTGGCTGTAGCCTGTGCCGTCGATGCCCTGGAACGTCAGGAAGTGCGTCGCATACTGCTGACCCGCCCGGCGGTTGAAGCAGGTGAGAAGCTAGGCTTTTTACCCGGTGACCTGGCGCAAAAGGTCGATCCGTATTTACGTCCCCTCTACGATGCCTTATTTGAAATGCTTGGCTTTGAAAAAGTCGAGAAGCTGATCGAGCGCAATGTTATCGAAGTTGCACCACTGGCTTACATGCGTGGCCGTACTCTGAATGATGCCTTTATCATCCTTGATGAGAGCCAGAATACGACCTGCGAACAGATGAAGATGTTTCTTACCCGGATTGGTTTTAACTCACGGGCAGTGATCACCGGAGATATTACTCAGGTCGATTTACCGCGTGGTCAGAAGTCAGGTCTAAGGCACGTGATCGAAGTATTACGTAACGTTGAAGACCTTAGCTTTACGTTCTTTCAGGCTGGTGATGTAGTGCGTCACCCCGTGGTACAGCGTATTGTGCAGGCCTATGAAAACTTTGACGAGCGCCAATGACCCTAACCGTTGATTTACAAGTCGCCAGCAACGCCGCCGACCTGCCCACCGCTGAGCAAATCGAGCGATGGGTGGCAGCGGCGCTCGCCGGGCACCAGTGGCAAGACGGTGATGCCGAGCTTACGGTGCGGGTGGTCGATGAAACAGAGGGACGAGAGCTCAATCGTGACTATCGCGAACGCGATTATGCTACCAATGTGCTATCGTTTCCTTTTACGGCCCCGATTCCCATGCCAGTGACTTTGCTGGGCGACCTGGTGGTCTGCGCCCCTGTGGTCGCGCGCGAAGCTGCCGAGCAGGACAAGACCTTGGTCGCACACTGGGCGCATATGATTGTACACGGAACCTTGCATTTGCTAGGTTATGACCATATTGAAGATGCCGAGGCGGAACACATGGAGCGCCTTGAAACAACGATTCTAATCGGCTTAGGGTTTGTCGACCCTTATGAGGCTGATGCAGGTAACTAAACGGAGCACTGCCCGCTAATGAGCGATGACCATCCCCACTCTACCAACGGTTCTGCGAGTAAATCGTGGGCAACCAAACTGTTGCAACTTTTTACCGGAGAGCCGAACAGCCGCGAAGAGTTAGTCGATATGATTCAGGACGCCGAAGAACGCGACCTGATTGATAACGACACCAAGGAAATGATTGAAGGCGTACTTGATGTTGCTGAACTGAAAGTTCGCGACATTATGGTGCCTCGCTCGCAAATGGTAACCATCGACATCAATCAGACCGTCGATGCGTTCTTACCTATCGTTATTGATTCACAACACAGCCGCTACCCGGTGGTGAGTGAAAACAAAGACCACGTGGAAGGTATCCTGCTCGCCAAAGACCTGCTGGCCTATGGTTTTGGCATGACTGACGACGAGTTCTCACTGGCGAAAGTCATTCGTCCGGCAGTCATTGTCCCGGAAGGCAAACGCGTCGATGTTCTGCTGAAAGAGTTTCGTTCACAACGCTATCATATGGCAATTGTGGTCGATGAGTATGGCGGTGTTTCAGGGCTGGTCACCATCGAAGATATTCTTGAGGAAATCGTTGGCGAAATCGAGGACGAAACCGATTACAACGAAGACTCGAAAGCCGATATCCGCCGCATTAATAAATCACGGTTCTCGGTAAAAGCTTTAACCACCATCGAAGATTTCAATGATTACTTCAGCACTCAGTTTGGTGATGAAGAATACGATACCATCGGTGGTATGGTCGCGCATGGCTTTGGCCATCTGCCCAAGCCCGGTGAAGAAATCACCATAGGCGGTATCGCCTTTAAAGTTACCGGTGCCGATAAGCGCCGCATCTCACAGCTGCAGATCAGCTTCCCGGAGCACGTCACCGAAACCGACCCGGATAGCTAAAATGGCATTTGCACAGTCCCGCTGGTATCCCGCCCTGACGCGACTCGGCTGTATCCTGCTAGGTCTGCTGCTGGTCTTCAGCTACGCACCTTTTGCTCAAGCCTGGCTCACCTTGCCGGTGCTTATTCTGTTGGTCCTGTTGTTGCGTGATAAGACGCCTCGCGAGGCCTGGCAGCTTGGCTATTTCTTTGGTTTGGGCTGGTTTACCGCTGGCCTGAGCTGGATTTACGTCAGTATCGATACCTTTGGCGGCCTACACCCGCTGGCCACTGTCGCCATTCTGTTACTTCTGTACCTGTATCTTAGTTTGTTTCCTGCGCTGGCTTTTTGGGCCTGGCGCTGGCTGAGTACGCGCTTTCATGCCCAGGCGTACTGGACCTTACCGCTTACCTGGCTTGCCGCCGAGACCTTGCGCGGCTGGCTGTTCACTGGCTTTCCCTGGTTAGAGCTTGGCTATACGCAAACCGATACCTGGCTAGCCAATTACGCACCATGGTTTGGTGGCAGCGCCATCACTGTAGTGCTTTTTACGGTGGCACTGCTCAGCGTCCATTGGCTGCGCCAGCGTACCTGGCATGCGCCGGCGTTGATTGCTGCGTTGCTGCTGATACCACTGGTATTACCGCAACTGACCGCGGTATCTCGTACCTCCGACAACGTCAGTATCGCACTGGTGCAAGGCAACATTAATCAATCGATTAAATGGGATCCCGATCAGCACTGGCCTAATCTGAGCCGCTATCTGGATCTAAGTCGTCCACTTTATGCCGACCACGATGTCATTATCTGGCCAGAATCGGCCGTCACCATGCCGGAGCCTTATACCGATGATATTCTGGAGGTCATTCACGATGAAATGGCCACCACGCAAACGGCCTTTATTACTGGCATCATCGATATTCGCAAGGACAACTATTACAACTCAGTGATTGCGCTGGGTCAGGACGGCGCCCAGGGCGTGGCTGAAAGTTATCAGCATGGTCACAGCAACCGCTACCAGAAACACCAGTTACTGCCCATTGGTGAATTTGTCCCCTTTGGTGATTTGTTGCGGCCGCTGGCCCCGTTATTCAATCTCCCCATGTCTTCTTTTAGCCGGGGTGACGCTGTACAAGAGCCATTGCGCGCACACGGCTGGGAATTCAGCACAGCCATTTGTTACGAAATCGCTTTTCCCGGCCATGTTCGCGCCAACATGACCGGCAGTACCGACTTTCTGCTAACCGTCAGCAATGACACCTGGTTTGGTCGCTCCCACGGACCCGCGCAACACATGGAAATTGCGCGCATGCGTGCCATCGAACTGGGTCGTCCGCTGATCCGGGCCACCAATAGTGGCATTACCGCAATGGTCGATGAGCACGGCGACTGGCTGGCCCGCGCACCACAATTCGAAAGCACAACCTTGTCGGCGGAAGTGCCACTGGTCAGCGGAATAACTCCCTACTATCTATGGGGAGCTTACGGCACCTGGTTGCTGGCAGTATTGATCGCTATTCTTGGGGTATTGCCCGTAGTCAATCGACGACAAAAAAAGTAAACTATCTACAGTTTTAGTGTCCATTAACCACAAATTGGAACAAACCATGGAAAACATCATCGCAGCAATCTTATTTGCGGTTCTTACCGCAGCCGGAACTCTCGGCGTTTCCAGCATCGGCATGTTCATTTTTCATCGCAACGCAGATGACCGTGATGCTGAACAGCGCGCTCGTTTTGAATATGGCTTTTTTGGCCTGGCCGGACTCGTGGTCATGCTTTTAATGTGGTACGCACTGTAAGCAACGTTTCATTTTCACGCCGTCGAATAAATGGATTCTCAGATGTCAAAAGTTATGCAGGATAACTACGATCCAGCGCAAATCGAAGCCGCCGTCCAGCAACGCTGGGAACGCGATAAAGTTTTCGAAGTCAGCGAACAGCAAGATAAAGAAAAATTTTACTGTTTGTCGATGTTCCCGTACCCCAGTGGCAAGCTGCATATGGGCCACGTGCGCAATTATACCCTTGGCGATGTCGTCGCTCGCCACCAGCGCATGCAAGGCAAAAATGTCCTGCAACCGATGGGCTGGGATGCGTTTGGTCTGCCCGCTGAGAATGCCGCGATTCAAAATGAAACGGCCCCGGCGAAGTGGACCTATCAAAATATTGACTACATGCGTAATCAGCTTAAATCATTAGGTTTTGGTTACGATTGGTCGCGTGAAGTAGCCACCTGTCAGCCTGAGTATTATCGTTGGGAACAATGGTTTTTCACCAAACTTTATGAAAAGGGTCTGGTGTATAAGAAAAACGCCACGGTGAACTGGGACCCTGTCGATCAGACCGTACTTGCCAACGAGCAGGTCATTGATGGTCGCGGCTGGCGCTCAGGTGCGAAGGTCGAGCAAAAAGAGATCCCGCAGTGGTTTATCAAGATCACTGCCTATGCCGATGAGTTATTGCAGGACCTCGACCAGCTTGAAGGCTGGCCCGAGCAGGTTAAAACCATGCAACGCAACTGGATCGGTCGCTCAGAAGGTGTCGAAATCGATTTCAGCGTGCAGGATCACGACCAGCCCCTGACAGTCTATACCACCCGCCCGGACACCCTGTATGGCGTGACCTACATGGCTGTAGCGGCACAACATCCGCTGGCTCAGGAAGCAGCGGCCAATCATCCGGAGCTGGCGGCGTTCATTGATTCCATCAAAAACGCCAAAATGGCCGAAGCAGAGCTGGCTACCATTGATAAAAAAGGCATGCCCACCGGGTTCTATGCCAAGCACCCGTTAACCGGTGAAGCTATTCCGATCTGGGTGGCCAATTTTGTCCTGATGGATTATGGCTCTGGTGCGGTGATGGCCGTCCCTGCACATGATCAGCGTGACTGGGAGTTTGCCACGGCTTACAGTTTGCCGATTAAACCGGTCATTGACCCGGCCGCAGGTGAACACGACATTAATACCGCAGCCATCACCGAGAAAGGTACCGTGATTGACTCAGGTCCTTACAGCGGAATGAGCAGCGAAGCGGCTTTCGACGCTATCGCCGCAGCGCTTGCTGAGCAAGGCATTGGCCGTCGTCAGGTCAATTACCGTTTGCGCGACTGGGGTGTTTCCCGGCAGCGTTACTGGGGTGCACCGATCCCAATGCTGAAGCTTGCCGACGGCAGTTCCGCACCCGTTCCTGCCGACCAGCTGCCGGTGATTCTGCCTGAAGACGTGGTCATGAACGGCACTCAATCGCCGATTAAAGCTGACCCTGAGTGGCGCAAGACCACCTATAATGGCGCTCCGGCCGAGCACGAGACCGATACCTTTGATACCTTTATGGAGTCGTCCTGGTACTACGCTCGTTATTGCAGCGCCAATTTTCATGACGGCATGCTCGACCCTGAACAAGCCAATTACTGGCTGCCTGTCGATCAGTATATCGGTGGTATTGAGCACGCCATTTTGCATTTGCTGTATGCGCGCTTTTTCCACAAACTTTTGCGTGATACGGGTCTGGTCAACTCCGATGAACCCTTTAAACGTCTGCTAACTCAGGGAATGGTGCTCGCCGACAGCTATTTCCGCGAAGATGCCAGCGGTAAGATCACCTGGTTCTCTCCGGTTGATGTCGATATCGTTGAACGTGACAGCAAAGGTCGTATTGTCAAAGCTGTGCTGCGCACTGACGGTGAGGAAGTCACCTACGGTGGCATGACTAAAATGTCGAAATCGAAAAACAACGGCATTGACCCGCAAATGATGATCGACAAATACGGTGCTGACACCGTGCGCTTGTTCATGATGTTCGCGGCGCCCCCGGAAGCCACGCTGGAATGGTCAGACTCCGGCGTTGAGGGTGCTCAGCGCTTTTTACGCCGTGTCTGGCGTCTGGTTGGCGACTATGTTGCAGTGGCAGACCAGGAGCATAGCTCTGATTTCAGTGAGCTTAGCAATGCTCAGGAAGACCTGCGCCGTGAAGTTCACCGTACCATCGAGAAAGTTTCTGATGATATGGGCCGTCGGCAAAACTTTAATACCGCTATTGCCGCGATCATGGAACTGTTAAACCGGCTCCAAAAAGCTGAGCTGAATTCTGCTGTAGACCGCGGCATTATGCGTGAGGCACTGGATGCAGTAGTGCTTATGCTGGCACCTGTTACTCCACACCTCAGCGAAGTGCTGTGGCAACAATTAGGGCATCAGGACGATATTACCTTCGCTGCCTGGCCGGCAGTTGATAGCTCAGCTCTGGTTGCCTCGAGCATCCTGGTGGTAGTGCAAGTGAACGGTAAAGTTCGCAGTAAAATCAACGTGGACGCCGAGACCGACAAGGACAGCGTGATTGCCGCGGCTGTGGCCGATGAAAATGTACAGCGCTTCCTTGCCGACAAAACCATTCGTAAGCAAATCTATGTACCCGGGAAACTGGTCAACATTGTTGCCAACTAACGCGAACTTATAATGATTAGGACATAACATGCGTACACTGCTGCTCGGATCCTTGATGTTTTTACTTGTGGGCTGTGGTTTTCAGTTACAGGGAAGCTACAAGCTACCGGATGATCTGCAGCAGTTACGTATCGAAGCGCCGCAGTTTAGTGAGTTCGCAGACGAAGCGCGCCAGCGTTTTCAGCTCGCTGGCGCAGAGCTGGTCGATGATGCCGCGGCGGTTACAGTACAGATCCTCGATGACAGTCTTACCCGCCGTACCCTGAGCTTGTCTGCCAGTGGCCAGGTCGCCGAATACGAATTGATTTACACCGTCAATTACCTGCTTAGCCGCCCTGAGCAAGCAGACAAAGCACTGCAAATTGAGGTGTTCCGGGATTATCAGGACGATCCGAACTTTGCTTTAGCGAAAACCCGCGAACGCGAGGTGCTGGTGGCCGAAATGCGCGAGCAAGCGGCACAGCAAATGGTGCGTCAGGTCATCGCACAAGTGAGCGAGTAAGCCCATGCAACTGGGGCAACTGCAAGGTCACCTGCAACAGCACGGGCTACCGCCGCTGTTATGCGTGTTTGGCGATACCCCGCTACTGCTGGATGACGCACTGCAACTCATCCGCCAGCAAGCCCGCCAGCAAGGCATTGATGAGCGCCAGCGCTTTATTCAGGACAGTCAGTTCGACTGGCAACAATTGCAAACTGACAGCGTCAATCTGGGCCTGTTTTCCAGTCAGCGTCTGCTTGAGCTCGACATGCCGGAGGCCAAGCCCGGCCGCGAAGGTGCTGAAGCCCTCAAACGCTACTGCGCGGAATTACCCGATGACCAGATCCTGGTGATTACCGGTCCCAAACTCAAGCAAGACCAGCTCAAAGCTAAATGGTTTAAGTTACTGCAAGCCGCCGGCCCCGTAGTCCAGGCCAACAGTCCTGAGCGCCGTGAACTACCGCAGTTTATTCAGCAGCGCGCGCAACGCCACCAGCTCAGTCTCAATGGTGACGCCACACAGCTGTTGGCGGACTGGTTTGAGGGGAACTTACTGGCGCTTGATCAGGAACTGCAAAAACTAGCGTTAATGGATGCTCCGCAACCCTTAACCACCACCTTCATCATGGAAGCCGCACAGGATCAAAGTCGGTTCACGGTATTTGCCCTACAGGACGCAATTTTACAGGGCGATTTAACGAACGCCCTGCGCCGCTTGCAACGCTTGCTGGAAGAAGAAACTGAAGTCGCGATCCTGAATTGGATGCTGCAACGTGAAGTACATAAAGTGCAGCAATTACAACAACGCCAGCTCAGTACCAACGAACTCATGTCGCTTGGTATCTGGCGTAATCAGGAAGGTGCCTACCGTGCCTTCGCGCAACGTATCGAACCGTCCCACCTGGCCCGCCTGCAACAACTTCTGGTCCGGCTGGAATTCGCTTTTAAACGCGACTCAGGAGAAGATCTGGCGACCTTGTACTGCCATATCCTGATGCTGCTGTGCCAACCCCAACGCACCCCTGAGTTTTTGACCTCATGCTACGAGTAATTTTTGGCGGCACTTTCGATCCGATCCACAACGGTCATGTGCAGACCTCATTAGCCGCGTTTCGTCTGCTTAAGGCGGATCTTATGCAGGTCATGCCTAGCGCACAGCCGCCACATCGTGACTACCCCGGCGCGACTCCAGAGCAACGCCTGGCCATGGTAAGGCTAGCTTACGCAGCACATGCTGATATCGTCGCAGAGAACTGGGAACTGGAACGCGAACGGCCCTCCTATAGCCTGCTCACCTTGCAGGAAATGCGCGCAACCTGGCCACAGGATCAGCTCATTTTTCTGCTTGGCAATGACGCCTTCGCCAAGCTGGACAGCTGGCATGGCTGGCAACAGCTGCTGGACGTCGCTCACCTTGCTGTCATGCAACGGCCGCATGAAACCTCAAGCTGGTCAGAGGGTGTCCGGCAGCTTGCTGCCAGCCACCAGGTCGATAACGTGCAGGAGCTGCATGACCGCCCCGCCGGCTGCATGATTTGCTTACCCACCCCGGAGATCGAAGTCTCGGCAACCTTATTGCGCGACCGAATTGCCACCAGTGGTGCCTGGGAGCAATTTGTGCCTGAAGCTGTGGCGGCCTACATCAAACAACAACAGCTGTATCAAACCGATTAAGGCAACTGCTTTTCCGAATCAGTCGTGGTAAACTATGCGCCGTTAAAACCGTCTGTTTAGGAGAGTTTCACTTTTGCAAGCTGAACAATTACGTGACTTCGTTATCGATAAACTCGAAGATCTGAAAGGCCGTGACATCAAAGTCCTTGATGTCCATGAACAAACTGATATTGCCGATTATATGGTGGTTTGTTCCGGGAATTCAAAAACCCACGTGAAAAGCCTGGCCAACCATGTTGCCACAGAAAGTAAGCATCATGGTGTTCCGCCCATTGGTGTAGAAGGCGCAGAAAGCTCCGAATGGGTGCTGGTCGACCTTGGCGATATCGTGGTTCACATCATGCAGGAATCGATTCGCGATTTTTATGAGCTTGAGAAGCTCTGGGGTCCGCGTTAATGCGTATCCAGCTGATTGCAGTTGGCCAGAAAATGCCAAGTTGGGTCAGCACCGGGTTCGAAACCTACGCCAAACGTCTACCGGCCGATTGCCAGTTACAGCTCATTGAGATCCCTGCCGGTAAACGCGGCAAGAATGCCGATGTCGCACGCCTGACCAAGCAGGAAGGCGACGCTATGCTGGCCGCCATTGGCAAAGGTAACCGGGTCGTCACACTCGAAGTCGAAGGGCGAGCCTGGGATACCCCTAAGCTTGCCTCTCGCCTTGCCGACTGGCAAATGGATGGCCGCGATGTCAGCTTATTGATTGGCGGCCCTGAAGGTCTCGCCCCCGCCTGCAGCGCGGTTGCTGACGAGCGCTGGAGTTTGTCAGCGTTAACCTTGCCACATCCGCTGGTGCGGGTTATTGTAGCCGAGGCTCTCTACCGAGCCTGGAGTATCAACGCCAACCACCCGTACCACCGTGACTAAGCATGAGAAGACGCCGTTCCACAATTCGTGATCATCACGCCGAGTCCGCTCTGTTCGGACGACGGGTCGTCGTCGCTCTGGTGATTGTGGTTGCAGTCTTTGGCGTCCTGCTTGGGAATATGTACCAGTTACAGGTCACGGAATTCCAAAGTTTCCAAACCCGCTCAAATGATAATCGTATTAAAGTTGTACCCTTAGCGCCGAACCGCGGCATCATCTACGATGCGAAAGGTCGCATATTGGCGGAGAATCGCCCGGTATTAAGCCTCGAAGTCATTCCTGAACGTGTCCAGGACCTCGAAGCAACGGTCGCCCGACTTGCCGCTCTACTCGACATCAGTGTTGACGAGCTGGAGCGTTTTGAGCGCAATCGCAAACGTGAACGTCGCTTCGAACAGGTGATTTTACTCGATCAGTTAAATGAGCATCAGGCCGCGATTTTCGCTGCCCGTCAGCACGAGTTTCCTGGCGTTAGCATCGAGGCCCGCCTGGTACGTCATTATCCCTACGGCGAGAGCCTGACCCATGCGTTAGGCTATGTTGCGAAAATTAATCAACGTGATGCTCAGCGGCTCAAGGAACAAGGGCTGGCAGCAAACTACGCGGCCACCCGCACCATTGGCAAACTGGGTATCGAAGGCTATTACGAGGAGCAGTTGCACGGTGCGGTCGGCTATCAGCAGGTCGAGGTCGACATCCATGGCCGCTCAATCCGCACGCTGGCGATTGAGCCTCCTATTCCAGGTCAGGATCTGGTACTCGAAATAGATATCGCTTTACAGCAAAAAGCGCAACAGATCCTCGGCACTACCCGCGGTTCAATTGTGGTGATGGACCCCAGGGATGGCGCCGTGCGCGCCATGGTCAGTCAACCCAGCTATGACCCCAACTGGTTTGCGCAAGGCATTTCGGTGGCGCAGTACCGTGGTCTTTTGGATTCGATCCATTCCCCCTTACTGAATCGTGCCACCCAGGGCGGCTACCCCCCTGCTTCGACCATCAAGCCACAGTTGGCTATCGTTGGACTGGAAGAGCAAACGATTACCACCGATACCCAGATCTGGGACCCGGGCTGGTTCCAGATCAAAGGTGTGAATCATCGTTATCGCGACTGGTTGTCCTGGGGCCACGGCTGGGTCAATGTCGACACCGCCATCGTCGAAAGCTGCGATACCTTTTTCTACGATCTGGCACTAAAACTTGGCATCGATACCATTTCCGAGCACATGGTTGGTTACGGCTTTGGTGAACGTACCGGCATTGATATTGGCGAAGAGTCCGCCGCGGTGATGCCGAGTCGGGGATGGAAACGAGCTCGTTTTAATCAGCCCTGGTACGCCGGTGAAACTGTCTCCATTGGTATCGGTCAAAGCTATTGGACGGTAACCCCTATGCAGCTGGCCGTGGCCACCGCGGTTGTAGTGAATAAGGGAACACGGCCAGTGCCGCGCCTGCTGCGCAGTATTCGGGATGCTGGTATCGAATTACCCGCAGTGCATGAACAACGCGAGCCGGTGCAACTTAACAATCCGGCACACTGGAACGTCGCTCTGTCGGCCATGGAAGATGTCGTCAGTGGCACCAAAGGCACAGCCAGAACCGCATTCCGCGGGGCACCTTATAGCTCTGGCGGGAAAACCGGTACCGCTCAGGTACGGAGCATTGCTCAGGATGAAGAATACGATGCCGAAGCCATCGCTGAGAAATATCGCGATAACGCAATGTATGTCGGCTACGCCCCTGCTGACGAGCCAGAAATGGTGATTGTCATTACCGCAGAGAACGTGATGGGTGGTGGGGGTTCCGTAGCTGCGCCCATGGCGCGTGAGCTGATGGATTTCTATTTTAAAGACGATACGGCGGTAGTTGATAATGCACCCTGACCAACAGCGTACCTCGATACTGCAAAGGCTGCACATGGATGCGCCACTGCTGATCGCGTTATTAATTACCGCGGTGGTGAGTATTGTGACCGTCTACTCGGCCAGTGGTGAAGATCTGGGAATGACACAGCGCCAGGCGATTCGTGTCGGTGCGGCATTCTTCGCCATGTTTGTCATCGCGCAAATCCCTCTCGATTCGGTGCAACGCTGGTCGCTGCCCTTATTTTCCGTTGGCATTGTACTTTTGCTGGCGGTGTTGCTGGTCGGAGAATCGAGTAAAGGTGCGCAACGCTGGCTTGATCTTGGCGTGATCACAATTCAGCCATCGGAGCTAATGAAACTTGCAGTGCCCATGGCCGTGGCCTGGTTTATCTCCGAGCAAGGCCTGCCGCCGACACTGCGTCGTCTCGCCGCGGCCTTTATTTTACTTTTGATACCCGTGCTGATGATAGCTAAGCAACCGGACTTGGGTACCTCACTACTGATTGCCTGTTCCGGGATCTTTGTGCTGTTTCTGGCCGGTATGTCGTGGAAGCTCATTACATTTTTTGCCGTTGCTATCGGTTCCTTTACGCCGATTTTGTGGATTTTCCTGATGCGCGACTACCAACGTCAGCGCGTGCTGACCTTTCTCGACCCTGAGCGCGACCCGCTTGGGGCGGGCTACCAAATCATCCAGTCGAAAATTGCTATTGGCTCCGGCGGCATTGAGGGCAAAGGCTGGCTGCAGGGCACGCAATCGCAATTGGAGTTTTTGCCTGAGCGCCATACGGATTTTATTTTTTCTGTATTCAGTGAAGAGTTTGGTTTAGTCGGTGTGATTGGCCTGTTTTTGTTGTATGGCTTTATCATTTTCCGCGGCATGATCATCGCCATGCGAGCACAGCGGGTCTACCAAAAACTTCTTGCCGGGAGTCTTACTCTGACCTTTTTTATCTATGTCATGGTCAATGTGGGTATGGTCTCTGGCTTATTGCCGGTGGTCGGGGTACCGCTGCCACTCATCTCGTATGGGGGCACATCAATGGTGACATTACTCGCCGGCTTTGGTTTACTGATGGCTATTGCTACTAATCGTCGCCTGATTCATGCCTGAATCGCGCTAAGCTCACAGGCGAGCGGCTGATCATTCATAAAGGAGATTCTGATGCGTAAGTTGCTGACCCAGGGCATTACCCTGCTTGCCTTGCTTGGTGGTGTTTCAACCTATGCCGCAACGCCAGACCCTGCGACAGACCTTAATGCCGCGCAACAAGCCTTTATCAATGAGTTGGTGAGCGAACATAATTTTGACCGCGACGAAGTTGCTGGGTTGTTAGCGCAGGCCGAACTGAATCAGGCCGTACTCGATGCCATTCAACGGCCCTGGGAAGCCAAGCCCTGGCACCAGTACTACCCAATCTTTCTCACGGAAAAACGCCTGGCCGCCGGACTTAAGTTCTGGCAGAAACATGCCGACAGTCTGGGCAAAGCCGAACAGCAGTTCGGCGTACCGGCGGAGGTCATTGTCGCCATCATCGGCGTGGAGACCTTTTACGGCGGGTACTTAGGCAACTATAAAGTACTTGATGCTTTGTATACCCTGGGCTTTCACTATCCGCCCCGCCAGAGCTTCTTCCGTTCTGAGTTAAAAGAATTTTTACTTCTCGCTCGTGACGAACAGTTAGCAGCGACCGAACTCAAAGGTTCCTATGCCGGAGCCATGGGCTACGGTCAGTTTATCTCGTCCTCTTATCGCCATTACGCGGTGGATTTTGATGGTGACGGTGTCCGGGATCTACTCAATAACCCCGTCGATGCCATTGGCAGTGTCGCCAACTACTTTGTCCGCAACGGCTGGCGACCGAACGCACCAGTGGCGATCGAACTCCCTGCCACGCCAGCCAACGCCGAGCTTGCCAGTGACGGATTAAAATTAACCGCTACGGTCGGCCAACTGACAGCAGCGGGACTCGAGTTACCGCCGGAACATGCAGAGCTTGCCGCTGACCTTGACGCCAAGGTGTTTCGTTTTGAGCAGCCTGATGGCGCCGACTACTGGCTCGGTTTGCATAACTTTTACGTGATCACCCGTTACAATCGCAGCCCTCTGTATGCGATGGTAGTGCACCAGTTCAGCCAGCAGCTTGCTGCGGCACGTAAGGAGTAGTTTCAGACATGCAACGCGTCTTTGCCATCGTTGTAACCTTGTTGGTACTGACAGGTTGTAGCTCTTCAGCTCCACCCAGTCGCTACAGTCAAACCCATGACAGCATTCCCTCGCGTTTGCCCACTGCTGACGAACTCATTGAACCGGTCCCTCGCACCGAACCCCCAAGCCGTCAGGGCAACCGTACTTACTCGCTGTTCGGCCGCACCTACGATATTTTACCGAATGCACAGGGCTACAGTGAAGAAGGCATGGCGTCCTGGTATGGTGAAAAGTTTCATGGGCACCTGACCTCCAACGGCGAGACCTATGATATGTATGCCATGAGCGCTGCCCATAAGACGCTGCCGCTGCCTACCTATGTACGGGTCACCAATCTTGCTAATGACCGCTCCGTCGTGGTGCGGGTCAATGACCGCGGTCCTTTCCATGGCGAGCGGGTGATCGATCTTTCTTATGTTGCCGCCTATAAGCTCGGGATGCTCGCCACCGGCACCGCACGCGTGCGTATCGACGCGCTGCATCCGCAAGCGGGAAATCAGCAGTTAGCGGTAACCACGCCCCTGGAGAGCGCTGTCGGTGCCCAGTATTATGTTCAGGTCGTGGCAGGTACGAATCAGCAACGTCTGCAGCAAGAAGCTGAAAAGTTGGGACAAATCTATCAGGTACCTGCAACTACTCAGGCCAAAAATGGTCTACACGCTGTAATGCTGGGCCCTTTCGCAGCCATGCAAACCGATCGTCTGCTCAACCGGCTTCGGGAGGATGGCTACCGGGACGTTTTCCGCGTTCCCGTGAGTCCCTGATACGACCGTTTTTTCGAAAACAGTTGCTCAACTGTGCTAGTATTTGCGCGCTAAACTCTTAATGATGACAACGTAGAGACAACCAACCATGAATTCTGTATTTAAACAGTTGATTCGCACTGTTGCACTGCTCGCAGGTGCAACTGCCTTCGCCGCTCAGGCAGCTATTATTCCGCCGCCCCCGCAAGTGAATGCCAAAGGTTACATCCTGATGGACTACACCACCGGCTATGTGATTGCAGAGGGCAATGCCGACGACCAGCTGGCTCCGGCGAGCCTGACCAAAATGATGACCAGCTACATCATTGGTCGCGAGATTCAGGACGGCCGCATTCATCCCACTGACCTGGTGACAGTGAGCGAGAATGCCTGGGCAAAGAACTTCCCGGAATCTTCGAAAATGTTTATTGAAGTCGGCAAACAGATCAGTGTTGCTGATTTAAATCGCGGTATTATTATTTCCTCAGGCAACGATGCCTGCGTGGCCATGGCTGAGCACATCGCTGGCAGTGAGTCAGCCTTTGCCGACTTAATGAACAACTATGCCTATGAACTAGGGATGACCAATACCCACTTTGCCAACAGTCATGGTTTACCTGATCCGGAGCAGTACACCTCACCACGGGATATGGCGCTCTTAGGTGCAGCATTGATCCGCGATGTGCCGCAAGAGTATGCCATTTATTCAGAAAAAGAATTTACCTTCAATTCCATTAAACAATACAACCGCAACTCACTGCTGTGGGATGCAAGTATGAATGTTGATGGTATTAAAACCGGTCATACCCAGGAAGCAGGTTACAGCCTGGTCACATCAGCTGTGGAAGACAACACCCGCTTAGTGGCAGTGGTCATGGGAACCAGCAGCGAACAGGCGCGTAAAATTGAAAGCAAAAAGTTGCTTAACTACGGCTTCCGTTACTACGAAACTGTGCAGGCCTACACTGCTGGCGACCGCTTTGTCGACCAACGCGTCTGGGGTGGTGAACAAGACACCGTGCAATTGGGTATCGCCAATGATGCGGTCATTACCTTACCGCGTGGCCAACGGGAAAACCTGAAAGCCAGCATCGAGCTTAACGCTGAACTCGAAGCACCTGTTGCTAAAGGTGTGGAAGTGGGTACGGTGAGCATTCAGCTGGCCGATGAAACCATTGCCAGCTATCCCCTGGTTACCCTTAACGATGTCGCAGAAGGCGGTCTCTTTAAGCAACTAACCGATTGGGTTGTACGTAAATTTAACGAAGAGTAACACCTTGTATGAGCGGTTTAGTCTATCTTAATGGCGAATGGCTTGCTCCTGAAGAAGCAAAAGTCTCGGTCTTTGACCGGGGCTTTTTGTTTGCGGACGGCATATATGAAGTGATCCCTGTCTACCAGGGCCGACCCTTTCTAGTTGAGCATCACCTGGCGCGTTTGCACCGCTCACTCGCAGCCATCAATATTCCTGATCAGCCAGAGGGTTTCTGGCAGGATCTCACCAATCAGCTGATTACCCGCAATCAGGTGACCGATGGCCTCATTTATTTCCAGGTCACCCGTGGTGCCGAGACGAAGCGCTCGCACCTGCCACAAACCGTGCTGACACCGACAGTATTCGCCAATGTGTCGCCCTTGCAACTGCACTGGGATACACCGGCGCCTGCCAATGTCGTTCTGTGTGAAGATATCCGTTGGTTAAGGTGCGACATTAAGAGTATCAGCCTGCTTGGCAATATCATGCTGAAACAGTTCGCCGAACAACGCGGTGCCATCGAACCTTTACTCCATCGAGACGGCAGTATTACCGAAGGAGCATCGAGTAATTATTTCGCCGTCAAAGACGGTGTGCTTTACACTGCCCCTGCGGATCACTTGATTTTGCCCGGCATCACCCGCATGTGGGTATTGCAATTGGCCGCTCAGCTGAACCTGCCCGTGCGCGAAGAAGCCTTTACTATTCGTGAGCTGGCGCAACTCGATGAGCTGTTCCTGACCAGCTCAAGTCGTGAGATACAGCCGATTGCAAAAATTGATGATATAATTATCGGCAATGGCCGCTGTGGTCCCCTCACACAAAAACTTGTTGAGGCATTTCACGAAAGTAAGCGCGCGCATTTAGCTTAGGAGTAACCCATGCAAAAAACCCGTTTCGATGAGCTGGTCGAGTTTCCATGTCACTTTACCTTTAAAGTCATGGGCCTGGCAAAACCGGAGCTTCCTGATGCGGTCGTTGCCGTCGCACAAGAGCATGCACCAGGTGATTACAATCCAGCAGTAAAGCCCAGCAGCAAAGGCAATTATCATTCCGTATCCATTCAAATACGGGTCGAAAGCCAGAGCCATGTTGAAACCCTTTACCAGGCCTTAGCGGCGCTGGAAGATGTTCGCTATGTCCTCTGATTTGATTGTTCGGCAATTAGGTCGGCAAGACTACGAGCCCATCTGGCATGCGATGCAGAGCTTTACGGACGCTCGCGACGCCGACACCACTGATGAGCTATGGGTGTTGGAGCACGAGCCTGTGTTTACCCAGGGACAAGCCGGCAAGGCCGAGCATATACTCGCCCCTGGCGATATTCCTGTGGTGAAGGTAGACCGCGGCGGGCAAGTGACTTACCATGGCCCCGGGCAACTGGTCGTATACTTTTTGCTCGACTTGCGACGGTTGAAAATTGGCGTCCGACAATTGGTGACCCATATCGAAGCTACCATCGTAAAACTGATGGCCGAAGCTGATATTGAGGCTGCAGCTCGTCCTGATGCGCCCGGTGTCTATGTCGGTGACGCTAAATTATGCTCATTAGGTCTAAGAATTCGTAAGGGCTGTTCATTTCATGGACTGGCTCTAAATGTTAATATGGATCTCAGTCCATTTTTACGCATTAATCCTTGCGGTTATGCGGGAATGCAAATGGTGCAGAGCAAAGAATTAGGTGGCCCGGCAACCGTTGCCGCAGCAGCTGCACGGGTAAGTGCCATCTTCGCCGAACAGCTCGGCTACCAAAACATTCATGAACACACAGGATTAGACAACGCTTATGTCCAAGCCAGTTAGAGTTGAACCCGGGGTAAAATTACGCGACGCCGAAAAGATGGCGCTTATTCCGGTTAAAGTTGTCCCAACTGAGCGGGATCAAATGCTCCGTAAGCCAGAGTGGCTGAAAGTTAAGCTACCTGCGTCAACTCAGCGCATTGATGAAATTAAGCAGGCCATGCGTAAGCACGGCTTGCACTCAGTCTGTGAAGAAGCTTCCTGCCCGAACCTGCCGGAGTGCTTCAATCATGGTACTGCGACCTTTATGATCCTGGGTGCCATCTGTACCCGCCGTTGTCCTTTCTGTGACGTTGCCCATGGCCGCCCGTTGCCACCGGATCCGCAAGAAGCTGTTAAGCTCGGCGAGACCATTCGTGATATGAAGGTGAAGTACGTGGTGGTGACCTCCGTCGACCGTGACGACTTGCGTGATGGCGGTGCCCAGCATTTTGCTGACTGTATCCGTGAGATCCGCGCGCACAGCCCCGGTATTCAGGTCGAAGTTCTGGTACCAGATTTCCGCGGACGCATGGACGTTGCTCTCGAGATTTTAAGTGGCGAAGCACCTGACGTGTTCAACCATAATCTGGAAACTGTGCCACGTATGTACAAAGCTGCCCGTCCAGGCGCCAACTATCAGTGGTCGCTGGATTTGCTGCAACGCTACAAAGAATCACGTGCTGATATCCGCACCAAGTCGGGTCTTATGGTCGGTCTTGGCGAAACTAACGACGAAATTCTCGAGGTCATGCGTGATTTACGTGCCCATGACGTGGATATGCTGACCATTGGTCAGTATTTGCAGCCTAGCCGCCATCACCTTCCGGTGACGCGCTACGTGACTCCTGACGAGTTCGAAATGTTCCGTGAGGAAGGCGTTAAAATGGGCTTCACCCACATCGCCAGTGGTCCTCTGGTACGTTCGTCGTATCACGCTGATTTACAGGCGGCAGGTAAAGAAGTCAAATAGCACGCTATTAACAGGGGATCTGACGATGAGTACGCTGATTTGGTGTTTATTAATTGCCGGTTTACTTCCCATCGCTGCCAAAGCACCGGTGGTTTACTTTCAAAACCGTGACAATGGCTACGATAACCGCCATCCGCGTGCTCAGCAGCAGCGCTTAACCGGCCCCGGCGCTCGTGCCGTAGCCGGGCATTATAACGCCTATGAAGCCTTTCCCCTGTTCGCTGCCGCAGTCTTGCTGGTCATCGCTACCGGTCATGTCGGCGTCGTCAATCAATGGCTTGCGGTCGCTTTCGTTGGCTTGCGGATTATTTACCACGTTCTCTATCTTGCCAACTGGGACAAGTCGCGAAGTTTAATCTGGTTTCTGGCGTTACTCTGTCCGGTGATCATGATTGCCCAGACCGCCATCTCATTGTCCATTTGAGCGACGTAGCAGCTCAAGGTAGACCTCGGGCCAAACATTGACGTCATGGTATTCCATGGCGGTCATGTGAGCCACAGGCTTCCAGCTGTAAACCTTTTCCACAGCATTGCAGGTCGCGCTCGGGAATAGCCCCACCGCAACCGACGCAGCGGACCCCAACTGCCATTTACCATCGCTCCCGCGCTGCGCCAGGTCGCGCCAGTCCGCAACAGCGTCGCGCCAGGGCAAGCGCTGCCATAACTTCTGCAATTCGTGACTCGATAGTTGCTGCGTCACCGTGGTGACCACATTGACTGACGGATGCAGATAACGTCCCTGGCAATAATTTTCCGCCAACGCGGCCGACATCGGATACTCGTCAGCAAACCCCAACCAGTGCCCTACTTCGTGCGCCAGGACATCGACAGATGCGTCTACGGGCAACACCATCTGCCAGTGGCTAGCGCTACCAATTGCCGGTGTGCCGCTGGCGATAAACACCAGCTGGCGTTGATTCCACTCACGTGGCAACAAGGCTAAATCACACTGTTGATGGCCGCGTTGGCCACCACTACGGCAATCCAGTTGGTCATAATCCTGATACCAACGGATGTGAAAGCACTGCACAAATTCAGCGAGAGGATGTGCCGGCCATTGCGATAGGGTCTTTATGGGCTCCTGCGAGCGCCCTAGCGGCAACCACACCTGAATCGCTTCGGGCTGTTCAGGAGAGCGGCAAGTTGCTGGAACTGCGGGGCTAAGGTCGGTGGTGACACCCAGCAGCTGTTCTGGCAAAGGCTGCCAGGAGTCGGCAGTTGCCGCATGGCAAAGCAGTAACAGACCGGCCGCGCTGCAGCTGGCAAGAACGGATTTAATTGGCGCGGGCAGCATTCGCTTGTTGCTGACTCCAGTCCATTTCAATCGCTGCATAGCGGTGTTCCAGAAACATATAAACATTGGTGGTCAGCGCCAGTCGGAAATAAACGGCCGCAGTATCCCACTCACCTTCTAATTGCTTGAGCTTGCCCAGATAGAAGTAGGACTCGCACATACGCTCAGCAAGGGTTTCATCCGCAGCTAAACCCTGAGTTGCGTAGGAAGAAAGAAACTCATCTTCGCTCATAACGCCAATGTACAAATCGACCAGTCCCCAGGCCCAGGCATCGGTGCTGTGTTCCAGACGCGCTTTTGCAAGTTGCTGCTGAGCCCGCTGTGGATCACCTTCCTCCACGGCAGCCAGAAACCGCCAGATGGCGCGATAAGGGTCGCTTGGATCTGCCTCAAAGTAATGCTGTAAATCGTCATTGGCAAGGTCAAAACGATGATCGTAGTAGCCAGCCACACCGCGATTCAGGTAGGCATAAGGATGCTCGGGTTCAAGTTCAAGCACGGCTTCAAAGGCCTCGTAAGCGTACTCAAACTGGCCCAGTTGGGTGTAATGAATACCAAGATAGTTGTAGGCGTCAGCCAGGCGCGGTTGGTAATCCAGCGCCCGATTGAAGTCGATCCGCGCCAGAGTGATTAAGCCCAGCGCATCATACAGGCTACCGCGGCGGTAGAGGAGCTGGCCCATACTCTCCGCATCCAGCTGCTCCGCCTCCTTAGCCATAATATCAGTCAGCTTCGCCAACTCCAGCTGAAAGCGGCCATCAGGCGCCTGCGGCGCAACTACGACGAGGTTTCCGAGACTTTTATCTTGCGCTGTTGGAGTGCTGGTGCAACCGGCGATGCCTAAGCAACAGATCACCATCAGCCAGCCGATGCGATGAAAATTCATGATAACTCCTGACTACCCTGCTTGCGATCCATCATACCGCACCTTCGTAGAAAAAAGAAAAGGGGCCGAAGCCCCTTTTTGTAAACAAATGAGAAGTTGATTTTACTCAGCTTCGTCCTGGCCTTTGTCCTGGCTTACTTCAGCTGCCGGTTGCGCTGCTTCTGCAGGCTTATCAGCGGCTTCTTTCATGCTCAGACGGACACGACCCTGGCGGTCGATTTCCAGAACTTTCACCGGCACAACGTCACCAACATTCAGGTATTCGTTGACATCATTCACACGCTCTTCAGCGATTTGTGAGATGTGTACCAGACCATCTTTGCCTGGCAAAATCGTCACGAATGCACCGAAATCAACGATACGTGCGACTTTACCCTGGTAGATACGGCCAACTTCAACATCTTCAGTCAGTTCTTTAATACGGTCGATTGCGGCTTGCGCTGACTCTTGGTCAGTAGCGGCAATACGGACAGTACCGTCATCGTTAATTTCGATGTTGGTATTGGTGCTTTCCGTCAACTCACGAATCACCGCACCACCTTTACCGATCACGTCGCGGATCTTGTCCGGGTTGATCTTCATGGTGTGGTAACGCGGAGCATAGTCAGACAGCTCCTGGCGCGCGCCAGAAATCGCATCGTCCATCACATTCAGAATGTGAAGGCGAGCAGCTTTCGCTTGCTCAAGTGCTTTTTCCATGATTTCACGAGTGATACCGTCGATCTTGATATCCATCTGCAATGCGGTCACGCCGTCTTTGCTACCCGCAACTTTAAAGTCCATGTCACCCAGATGATCTTCGTCACCGAGGATGTCAGAAAGGACAACGAACTTGTCGCCTTCTTTGACCAGACCCATAGCGATACCAGCAACCGAAGCTTTAATCGGAACACCAGCGTCCATCAGTGCCAATGACGTACCACAAACAGATGCCATTGAGCTTGAACCGTTTGATTCAGTGATTTCAGAAACCACACGAATGGTGTACGGGAATTCTTCCTGGCTTGGCATGACGGCTTGCACACCGCGCTTCGCCAAACGACCATGGCCGATTTCACGACGCTTAGGCGAACCCACGAAACCGGTTTCGCCAACACAGTATGGAGGGAAGTTGTAATGCAACATGAAGCGGTTGTTGCTTGAGCCGATCAGGTCATCAATCATCTGCGCATCACGTTCTGTGCCCAAGGTCGCTGCAACCAGTGCCTGCGTCTCACCACGTGTGAATACTGCAGAACCGTGGACGCGTGGGAGCATCCCCGTAGCGATATCAAGGGCACGTACCATGTCCGGTTCACGACCATCGATACGCTTCTCGCCAGCAATGATACGGTGACGTACAACGTCACTTTCAAGACCGTGAAATAGGTTACCGATTTGCTTCGCGTCTAAGCTCTCGTCTTCGGCAGTCAGCTTTTCAATCACTTCGTCACGCAGCTTTTTAACTTGCTCATAACGCTCAGTTTTCTCAGTGATACGGTAGGCTTCACCAATACCGTCTTCTGCCAGCGCTTTGATTTTATTAAGCAGTTCTTCGTTGGTCGCCGGAGCTTCCCATTCCCACTTCGGCTTACCAGCTTCAGCAGTGAACTCGTTAATATTTTCGATCACAGTCTGCATTTGCTCGTGACCATAAACAACAGCGCCTAACATGGCATCTTCTGACAGTAATTGTGCTTCAGACTCAACCATTAATACGGCATTGTCGGTACCTGCAACGACCAGATCAAGTTTAGACTCGGTCAATTCGTCCAGGGTAGGATTCAATACGTATTCATCGTTGATAACACCAACGCGTGCCGCGCCGATTGGGCCTGCAAAAGGTACACCAGCAATGCAAAGTGCTGCCGACGCACCAATCAGAGCCACGATATCAGGGCTCACTTGAGGGTTTACAGAAACAACGGTAGCAATGATTTGCACTTCGTTTTTGAAACCTTCAGGGAATAGTGGACGAATTGGACGGTCAATCAAACGCGAGGTGAGGGTTTCACCTTCTGACGGACGACCTTCACGCTTGAAGAAACCACCTGGGATTTTACCTGCAGCGTAAGTACGTTCTTGATAATTAACTGTTAGCGGGAAGAAATCTTGCCCTTCGTTGGCTTCTTTTTTGGCAACAACAGTAACCAGTACTGAGGTGTCATCCATGCTGGCAAGTACTGCGCCAGTCGCTTGGCGCGCCATGGCGCCGGTTTCTAATGTTACGGTATGACGACCGTATTTAAATTGTTTTGTAATCGGATTCACGTTTTTTTCCTTTACCTTCTTCTCTTAAATTCACATGCGTTGTTCGAAATATCGCCTTCTCATTCCGAGTAACAGTCTTTGTGTCAACTTTAGCTTAGCTGACAAATGGCGAGGGACAACTCACCAACAACGCTTTCCTCAAATTCTTTTCAGTAAGTAAAAAGGGGCCTGACGGCCCCTTTTTTTGAACAGTGCTTAGCGACGTAAACCGAGTCGCTCAATCAGAGATGCATAACGCTGATTGTTTTTACGCTTAAGGTAGTCCAACAACTTACGACGTTGGCTAACCATACGTAACAGACCACGACGTGAGTGGTGATCCTTCGCGTGTTCTTTAAAGTGGCCTTGCAGTTCGTTAATGTTAGCAGTCAGCAAAGCGACTTGAACTTCTGGTGAACCAGTGTCGTTTTCGCCCTGACCAAATTCTTTAACGATTTCAGCTTTTTTTGCCGCAGTTAGTGACATATCTTACTCCTAGTTTAAAAAAAATATCAGCGCCAATCACTAATTCAGCACTGATGGAATCGCCAAGCATTATACGGACTCACCTAAGCTTTAGCAATGCTTAGCACCCGCTTTGGCATAATTTTATCTTCATTCCAGAAGCCAAGTCCTAACAAGACTTCATCGCCTTCGCGTCGGACGCGCACAACATCGTCGTTCATCTGACTTTGGCCAGGCATAGGTGCGGCCGGATTACCGGCGACAAAACGCAAAGCATCCGAACTTTTGATGATCACCTCAGGCATTTGTTGGATGACTGAGTCACAAGGCAACAATAAAGTATCTAAAGCCTTATAATCGTCCTCTTCCGGCACACATTGTGCGGCACGTTCTTCCAGCTCTGCCAGCGTCACCATCGGCCCGTCTACGCCTTCTATCCAGGTGCGACGTAAAGCACTGACATGCGCCCCACAGCCAAAATATTGCCCCATATCGTCAATTAAAGTGCGTATATAGGTGCCTTTACTACAGGTAACTTCCAGACTTAGCTGGTCACCTTCGAAGGAAATTAAACGAATACTGCGAATGGTTATTTCGCGCGACTTGCGCGGCACTTCAATTCCCTGGCGCGCGTAATAGTAAAGTGGACGCCCTTCGTATTTGAGCGCCGAGAACATCGACGGGGATTGTTGCTGCGGACCGACAAAATCAATCACAGCCTGTTGCACGGTTGCCTCGTCCAGTTCCACCGGTCGTTGCTCAACCACTTCACCCTCAGCATCACTGGTGGTGGTGCGCACGCCGAGTTGCGCCGTTACCTCGTAGGTCTTATCTGCTTCTAGCGCGAAGTGTGAGAGTTTAGTGGCCTCACCGAAGCATAGCGGTAACACGCCAGTGGCTAAGGGATCCAGAGCCCCTGTATGGCCGCCTTTGCGGGCATTAAAAAAACGCCGCACCTGTTGCAGTGCGGCGTTTGAGGTAAGTTCCAGAGGCTTATCTAAGACTATCACGCCACTAATGTCGCGGCCTGACTTACGTCGTCCCATTAATCGTCTCCGTTCTCATCCTTCGGAGTATGGCGTTGTTCATCGCGACGAACCGCCTCATCCACCAATTTCGACATCCGGATACCTTCGTTCAATGACGGGTCATGCACAAACCGTAGTTCAGGCATGATCCGGGCTTTCACCCGTTTGCCCAACAAAGACCGGACGAAACCAGCGGCGTTATTGAGTACCTTCAAAGCTTGCTTTACCTGTTCCTCGTCATCCTGCATAAAGGTAACGAATACTTTGGCGTAGGCAAGATCACGCGATACTTCTACGTCCGATACAGTCACCATCGACACTCGAGGATCTTTAATTTCGCGTTGCAGTATCAGCGCAATTTCACGCTGATACTGCTGCCCCACCCGCTCTGTACGACTATAATCTTTCGCCATAAGAGTTAAAGGCTCCGCTCGATCTGGACAGTTTCGAAGACCTCAATCTGGTCGCCAACTTTTACGTCGTTGTAGTTCTTCACGCCGATACCACATTCCATACCGCTGCGAACTTCCTGCACGTCGTCTTTAAAGCGACGTAAGGATTCCAGTTCACCTTCGTAAATCACCACGTTGTCACGCAGCACACGAATTGGGGCAGAACGTTTAACGATACCTTCAGTAACCATACAACCGGCAATCGCGCCAATTTTCGGTGACTTGAACACGTCACGAACTTCAGCAAGACCAATGATTTGCTGCTTGAACTCTGGCGCTAACATACCGCCCATCGCTAACTTGATTTCATCAATCAGGTCATAAATGACGCTGTAGTAACGCAGATCCACTGCTTCTTGCTCAATCACTCGCTTGGCAGAAGCGTCTGCACGCACGTTGAAACCAACGATGATGGCATTCGATGCGCCGGCCAGCGAGGCATCGGTCTCGGTAATACCGCCAACACCACTACCGATAATGTTCACTTTAACTTCATCGGTTGACAGTTTCTGTAACGAATCCGCAATAGCTTCAAGTGAACCTTGTACATCAGACTTGAGTACGATGTTCAGTTCTTTCACGTCGCCTTCCTGCATGTTTGCAAACATGTTTTCCAGCTTCGCTTTCTGTTGTTTCGCTAATTTGATTTCGCGGTACTTACCTTGACGATAGTTCGCAACTTCACGTGCTTTACGCTCGTCTTTAACAACGGTCGCTTCGTCACCGGCTTGTGGTACGCCAGAGAGACCTAAAATCTCTACCGGAATAGATGGGCCGGCTTCTTTGACATCACGGCCAAGCTCGTCACGCATCGCTCGGATACGGCCATACTCAAGACCACAGAGAACGATATCGCCTTGGCGTAAAGTGCCTTCCTGAACCAGGATAGAGGCTACCGGTCCACGACCTTTATCCAGTCGTGACTCAATCACGATGCCGTGCGCCATACCGTCAGTAACGGCTTGCAAATCAAGTACCTCTGATTGCAACAAGATGGCTTCAAGCAGTGCATCAACGCCTTCACCTGAGTGTGCTGACACCGGCACAAACTGTACGTCACCGCCCCAGTCTTCAGGGATAACGTCACGTTGTGCTAATTCGTTCTTCACCCGATCCGGATCGGCTTCTGGTTTATCCATTTTATTAATGGCAACCACCAGTGGTACCCCTGCGGCTTTGGCATGCTGAATCGCTTCTACGGTCTGTGGCATAACACCATCGTCCGCGGCTACGACCAGGATAACGATATCCGTTGCACCGGCACCACGTGCCCGCATCGAAGTAAAGGCTGCGTGACCAGGAGTATCAAGGAAAGTGATCATGCCGTGATCGGTTTCTACGTGATACGCACCGATATGCTGGGTGATACCACCCGCTTCGCCGGCGGCAACCTTCGCTTTACGGATATGGTCAAGTAATGAGGTTTTACCATGGTCAACATGGCCCATTACGGTCACCACAGGCGCGCGTGGTGACTTCTGCTGATCGTCTTCATTACGATCGGCAAGAACTTCCTGCTCAAGCGCATTATCACTAACCAACACCACTTTATGGCCCATTTCTTCAACCACAAGTGACGCAGTTTCCTGATCAAGCACCTGATTAATGGTGACCATTTCGCCCATCTTCATCATCGCTTTGATGACTTCGCTGGCTTTAATTGCCATACGGCTGGCCAGTTCACCAACGGTAATGGTTTCACCGAGCTTCACTTCACGCTCTACCGGTGAGGCCGGCTTAGTGAATGCCTGGTGCAAGCTGGAACGTTTGGAACCCTTACGACGTTTTTCGCGACGCGGGGTTTCATCGCGCTCATCGTCACCACGACGACGCTTCTGCTTCTTGCGGTTACGACGCTCTTCATCAACGTCCTGCTCGTCTTCCGCTTCTTTGGCGTACTCGGAGGTGGTGAAGTGAACATCTTCCTGTTCAGCCTGCTTACGCTTAGCTTCTTCTTCCTGCCAGCGTGCAGAGTTTTCTTCTGCTAATTTGCGAGCTTCTTCGGCCTGACGTGCAGCTTCAGCTTCGGCTTTCTTACGAGCCTCTTCTTCTTGCGTTTTCCGCAAGCGTTCCGCTTCTGCCTTAGCTTCATCGGCTTTTTTACGCTCTTCAGGCGTCATCGCAGCACGCTTTTCTGCTTCTGCTTTCGCCTTGGCTTTTTCTTTCTCTTTACGAGCTGCTTCTTGCTTAGCCTTGTCCTCGGCCGCTTTCTTTTCCGCTTTTGCTTTTGCTTCAGCAGCTGCTTTTGCTTCTTCTTCCTGACGTTTGGCTTCCGCTGCAGCGCGTTCTTGCTCAGCTTTTTCCTGCTCAGCTTTCTGCTCATCTTCCAGCGTCGAACGTTTCACGTAGGTACGCTTCTTGCGCACTTCCACCTGCACTGACTTGCTCTTACCCGGGCCACCGCCAATGCTAAGCGTGCTTTTTTCTTTACGCTTCAACGTCATTTTACTTGGCTCTTGCGGACCTTTACCGCCATGAGCTTTATTCAAATGCGCCAACAGCGCTTGCTTTTCGTCTTCTGTGACTGAGTCGCCCGGCTTCTTCTTCATGCCCGCTTCAGCAAACTGTGTCACTAAACGATCAACTGTCGTACCTACATCTTTAGCTAGTTTATCCAGCGTTACTTCATCCATAGTCTGTCGTACCCCCGTTGATCTTATTCTTCGTCACCGAACCAGCAAATATTACGCGCCTGCATAATTAGCTCACCAGCCCGTTGTTCGGTTAACTCTTCAATTTCCGCGAGATCGTCAATGCCCTGCTCAGCCAGGTTTTCAAGAGTAACAATACCCTTACTAGCAAGCACATAGGCCAAGTGACGGTCCAAACCTTCAAGATTTAGCAAGGTTTCATCCGGCTCAACGCTCTCAAGCGACTCTTCATCTGCCAATGCTTTCGTAGTTAAAACGCCACGCGCACGGCTACGTAATTCTTCGACGATATCTTCGTCCATACCTTCAATGGTCAGCAGCTCGTCCATCGGCACATAAGCGACTTCTTCCAGCGATGAGAAACCTTCATCGACTAACACCGCCGCAAAATCTTCGTCAATAGCGAGGTGTTTAGTAAACAAGTCAAGCAAGCGCTGTGCTTCAGCTTCGTTTTTCTCGGTAAACTCATCCACTGACATCACATTCAATTGCCAACCGGTCAACTGACTGGCAAGGCGCACGTTCTGTCCGGCTTTACCGATGGCCTGAGCAAGATTACCTTCCTCTACCGCGATATCCATGGTGTGCGCATCTTCGTCAACAACGATAGATGCCACTTCAGCTGGCGCCATAGCGTTAATCACGAACTGTGCCGGGTTATCATCCCACAACACGATATCTACGCGCTCACCACCAAGTTCACCCGATACGGCTTGCACCCGGGCGCCACGCATACCTACGCAAGCTCCAACAGGGTCAATGCGGCGGTCATTGCTTTTAACCGCAATTTTCGCCCGTGAACCCGGATCGCGTGCTGCACCGCGGATTTCAATCATTTCTTCGCCGATTTCCGGCACTTCGATACGGAACAGCTCAATCAGAAAGTCTGGGTTGGTGCGACTGACAAATAACTGCGCACCTCGCGCTTCCGGGCGAACTTCATAAAGCAAACCGCGGACGCGGTCACCAACACGCACAGATTCGCGTGGTAGCATTTCTTCACGATAAATCATTGCTTCAGCGTTATTGCCCAAATCCAGCAGGACGTGCTCACGATTGGCACGTTTCACAATACCGCTGACCAACTCACCGACCTGGTCCTGATATTCATCCACCACTTTTGCACGCTCAGCTTCACGCACTTTCTGCACGATAACTTGCTTGGCGGTTTGCGTGGTGATGCGATCAAATTCAATCGAGTCAATTTGTTCTTCAACAAAATCGCCGGCTTGCACAGACTCATCTTCGTATTGTGCCGCAGCCAGACTGATCTCGCGGTACGGGTGCTCAAGCGGCTGCTCTGCATCATCGACCACTAACCAGCGGCGGTAGGTGTCAAAATCACCTGTGGTGCGGTCAATACTGACCCGTACATCGATGTCACCGTCGTATTTCTTTTTCGTTGCATGCGCTAACGCAGACTCCAGAGCCTCAAAGATTTTGTCTTTCGAAACGTCTTTTTCGTTCGAAACAGCTTCTGCAACTAATAAAATTTCTTTTGCCATTATCTTGCCTCGCCTGCGCAATCCTTAGTTTAACTGAGGAACTAAATGAGCTTTTTTCACTGCTGAGTAATTCACCGTCATTGGTTCACCCTCAACTTCGAATTCAACTGAGTTGCCATCAACTGCTTTGATGACACCTTTAAATTTACGTCTGTTTTGCTGCGCCATGGTCAATTCCACTGCCGCAGTTTCGCCTAGATAGTTCTGCATTTGCGCAGCACTGAAGAACGGACGTTCCATTCCCGGCGAGGACACTTCCAGGTAGTACTCGCTATTAATCGGGTCTTCCACATCCAGTAACGCACTCACCTGATGACTTACATCGGCGCAGTCGTCAACACCAATACCATCTTCATGGTCAATGTACACCCGCAAGGTCGAATGTTTGCCTGCGCGAACAAATTCTACGCCCCACAATTCAAAACCTAATGCCGCTACTGCTGGCTCAATCATGGTGACTAAGCGTTCTTCAATACGTGCCAAATTCTTGAACTCCTGAAACAAAAAAAGGGCGTAAACGCCCAGTGTTATGACTGCTAATTCGCTCGACATCTGATGTCGTACCGCATTGCAGCAGAGGTCACATAGTAAAAAGCCCCGGACAGAAGCGGGGCTTTTCGAACACTGGACCCTTTGTTAAATGGTTGCGGGGGCAGGATTTGAACCTACGACCTTCGGGTTATGAGCCCGACGAGCTACCAGACTGCTCCACCCCGCGTCCGAAAACGTGTCCATATTATAAAGATTCCCGAAGGAAACGCAACCAAAACAGGTTGCCAATTTGGTGCGGATGGCGGGACTTGAACCCGCACGCCCGAAAGCACTACCCCCTCAAGATAGCGTGTCTACCAATTCCACCACATCCGCATAAATCGTTAGTTATTCTGACTCTGGTACGTCGTTACCAGAAGTTGGGACTTCCTGGTTCACAGGAGCTGGCGCTTCGATGTTCTCGAATTCGCTCTCAACATCACCTGAACCTGACGACAAGTTGCCTAAAATCAGACTTAAAACAAAAAACACAATTGCAATCACAGCAGTCGTACGGGTCAGGAAGTTACCTGAACCACCGGAGCCAAACACTGTGTTTGATGAGCCGGCACCGAACGACGCGCCCATATCTGCACCTTTACCTTGCTGAATCATGATAATTCCGACCAGCACAATGGCAACGATAAGATACGCAATCATTAAAAATTCGTACATAGTTAGCTTCTCCGGGCTTGAGCCGCACGACAAATTGCAAGGAACGCTTCAGGTTCTAAACTTGCGCCGCCGATCAAGCCGCCATCAATGTCTGTTTCTGCGAATAATGCGGGAGCGCTATCCGCTTTGACACTGCCACCGTACAGCAATGGCACTGTTGCTGCAGCCGCATCATAACGCTGCTGCAACCAATTTCGTATAAATGCGTGTACTTCTTGTGCTTGCTGTGGACTTGCCGTTTTACCGGTGCCTATTGCCCAAACGGGTTCATAAGCTATCACCACATGCGCGAGTTGTGCCGCGCTGACATTAGCTAACGCCTTAGCTAACTGTCCTTCAATTCTTGCAAAGGTCTCGCCATTATCACGCTCATGTTCGTGTTCGCCGAGGCATAACACGACCTTAAGCTTTTGCTCTTGAAACGCTAACACTGCGTCTACTTTGGCTTGCACCCGATCGTCTGAGTCGCCGTACAACTGACGGCGTTCAGAGTGCCCGATCAGTACATATTCAGCGCCAGTTTCGGTAAGCAACTGCAGGCTGTGTTCACCCGTATGGGCACCGGCGTGATGCTCATTTACATCTTGCGCGCCTAAATGCACATCGTCGTAGAACACTTCGCTTTGCCAGGCCGGTAACAACACTGCCGGTGGACACACCACCACTGAGACATCGTTCAAAAGCGCACCTGACTCACGCAGAGCCTCTGCCAGCTGGCTGGTAAGGTGGCGATTGCCATTCATTTTCCAGTTCGCGATGACCAAGGGTTGCCGTTGCATAAATGCCTCTATTAAGTGCGTTTTAATTGCTACCTTAAGAGCGGCGAGATATTACATAACCTGCCGCCAACTTACAAGTACTGAATACTACAAAACAGCGAGACTGCTCATTAATTCGCCGCCGCCTCAACTTCACCTGCGATTTGCTGGGCCAGGGTTTTTACGGACTGCGCATCGCGGCCTTCAACCATGACCCGAATCAGCGGTTCGGTGCCGGATTTACGCAGCAGAACGCGGCCTTCATTGCCAAGCCGTTTTTCAACGTCTGCAACGGCAGACTGCACCGCCGAATCTGCTAACGGATCCGAGCCGGCCTGGAAGCGCACATTAATCAGAGCCTGCGGATATTTTTCAAAACCTTTTAGCAGATCACTTAAGCTGCATTGTTCCCGCTGCATTGCTGTCAGCACCTGTAGCCCCGCGATAATCCCATCGCCGGTACTGTGGAACTGACGATTGATAAGGTGGCCTGAGTTCTCGCCACCGATCTTCCAGTCCCGTTTAACCAGCTCTTCCATGACATAGCGATCGCCAACTTTAGCTCGCACAAAGGGGATTTTGCGATCGGCGAAGAATTTCTCCAGCGCAAAATTCGACATCAGCGTACCCACGATTCCGCCCTGCAACAGACCATCTTGCTGGGCTGCGCGGGCGAGGATATAAATCACATCGTCACCGTCGACAACCCGTCCTTCGCTGGTCACCATCATCAAGCGGTCACCGTCGCCGTCCAGTGCAAAGCCAAGGTCAGCCTTATGTTCACGAACACTCGCCTGCAGGCTTTTCAACTCAGTCGCACCACAGTCAGCATTAATATTGATCCCGTTTGGTGCCGTACCAATTTCGTGTACCGTAGCGCCCAGCTCGCGTAAAACGTCTGGCGCGATATGGTAGGTCGCACCATGGGCGCAATCCACGACAATGGTCAGTCCGCTTAAGGACAACTCAGAGGGGAATACACTCTTACAAAACTCAATGTAACGCCCCGGTGCATCGTCGATGCGGCTGGCCCGCCCCATTTGCTCTGACGGAACACATACCAGCGGCTCATCCAGTAGTCGCTCGATTTCGCTCTCAACGGCATCAGGCAGCTTGCTTCCCGAATCCGAGAAAAACTTAATACCGTTATCGTAATAGGGATTGTGCGAGGCACTGATTACTATCCCTGCCGCGGCACGAAAGTTACGCGTTAAATAAGCCACAGCAGGCGTCGGCATTGGCCCCAAAAACTCGACGCTAACGCCGGCGGAGAGTAAGCCGGCTTCTAAAGCTGACTCCAGCATATAGCCGGACAAGCGGGTATCTTTGCCGACCAGCACTCTTTGGTTGCCCGACTTCGCAAAAACCGTGCCGGCTGCCCAGCCTAGCTTTACCGCAAAATCTGGGGTTATTGGAAAATCGCCGACCCGACCACGGACACCATCGGTGCCAAAATACTTACGTTCACTCAACTGAAATCTCCAGCCAAGGTTGCTGCAACGACTTTCATTGCATCAACCGTTTCCCTGACATCATGCACGCGAATAATTCGCGCCCCTTTCATTGCTGCAATCGTCGCAGCGGCAAGACTCGCTGGTAAGCGATCTTCCACCTCTCGTCCGGTCACATGTCCCAGCATCGACTTGCGGGAGACACCTACCAACAGTGGTAGCTGCAGTTCGTGCAAGGCCTGCATGCGTTGCAGCAATTGATAATTATGCCTTACGCTCTTGCCAAAACCAAAGCCCGGATCAAGATAAATCCGTTCACGCGCGATTCCCGCTTCGTCGCAGGCGCGAATACGTTGCTGTAAAAACGCTTTCACCTCAATCACAACGTCTTCATAACGCGGTTGATGCTGCATGGTCCGCGGCTCGCCTTGCATGTGCATCAAACACACGTCGACATCATGCTGGGCTAACAAGGCCAGTGCGCCTTCATCCCGCAGCGCTCGAATATCATTCACCAGCGCAATGCCCTGATTCAGCCCTTCGGCCATCACTGCTGTTTTACAGGTGTCCAGCGACAGTGCCACGTCAAACTCCTGACGCAGGCGGGCAATCACAGGCATCACCCGATCGATTTCTTCCTGAACACTGACAGCGTCGGCCCCCGGACGCGTCGACTCACCGCCAATGTCCAGATAGTCCGCGCCATCGGCAATCATTTGTTCGGCCTGTTGCAAGGCACGATCAACACTGTTGAAACGGCCACCGTCAGAAAAAGAATCAGGGGTGACGTTGAGAATTCCCATCACTTTGGGAAGAGCTGTTGCAGCTGCCATACTTCGATCCTCAAAAAAAAGCCCCGTCTCCGGGGCTTTTCATACTTTAATTTGCGGGGGCGTCGCCCGGTTTATCCGTCAACGGCTGCTCATCTGAGCTCGCTGCCGCTCCTCCGCTTGAGTCATCGTTACGATCCGGCTTGTTCCAGTCACGTGGCTGACGCACGTCCCGACGATTCATCAAATCATCAATCTGGTCCGCGTCGATGGTTTCATACTGCATCAACGCATCTTTCATTGAATGCAGAATATCGACATTCTCTTCGAGAATACGTTTCGCCCGATCATAGTTACGATCAATAAAGAGTTTTACTTCCTGATCAATCGCCCGCGCGGTTTCATCAGACATGTGCTTATGCTGGGTCACCGAGCGTCCGAGGAATACTTCATTCTCGTCGTCAGCGTACAGCAAAGGCCCCATTTTTTCTGATAAGCCCCATTGCGTGACCATTTTCTTCGCAATTTGCGTCGCCCGTTCAATGTCATTCGAGGCACCGGTGGTCACTTTCTCATCGCCATAGATGATTTGTTCTGCCAGACGGCCACCGAATAAACTCGAAATCATGCTTTCCAGGTGCTGCTTGGAATGGCTGACGCGATCTTGTTCAGGCAGGTACATAGTTACACCCAGCGCCCGCCCACGTGGAATAATCGAGACCTTGTAAACTGGGTCATGCTCTGGCACCAGCCGGCCAACGATAGCGTGTCCCGCTTCGTGGTACGCAGTCTGTGCTTTTTCATCATCGGTCATGACCATTGAGCGACGCTCTGCGCCCATCATGATCTTGTCCTTGGCTTTATCAAACTCTTCCATCGCGACGACGCGTTTGTCAGAGCGGGCGGCAAATAACGCTGCCTCGTTGACCAGGTTCGCCAAATCAGCACCTGAGAATCCAGGAGTACCGCGCGCGATTAGAGATGCATCAACATCATCACCTAAAGGCACTTTGCGCATGTGTACTTTCAGAATTTGTTCACGGCCACGGACGTCAGGTAAACCGACCATCACCTGGCGGTCAAAGCGACCTGGACGCAGTAGCGCAGGGTCAAGTACGTCAGGACGGTTGGTTGCAGCGATGACAATAATACCTTCGTTGCCTTCGAAACCATCCATCTCAACCAACATCTGGTTCAGAGTCTGCTCACGCTCATCGTGTCCACCACCGAGGCCTGCGCCACGCTGACGACCCACAGCATCAATCTCGTCAATAAAGATAATGCACGGCGCTGACTTTTTCGCTTGTTCGAACATGTCACGCACTCGAGAGGCACCGACACCGACGAACATTTCAACGAAATCAGAACCTGAAATAGAGAAGAACGGGACTTTTGCTTCGCCGGAAATCGCTTTAGCAAGCAATGTCTTACCCGTACCAGGAGGTCCTACCATAAGCACGCCCGTAGGGATTTTACCACCTAAGCGCTGGAACTTGGTTGGATCGCGCAAGTACTCAACCAGTTCAGAAACCTCTTCTTTGGCTTCGTCACAACCAGCAACATCACTGAACGTCGTTTTAATTTGCTCTTCACTCATCAGCCGCGCTTTACTCTTACCAAAACTCATGGCACCACGGCCACCGCCGCCGCCCTGCATCTGACGCATGAAGAATATCCACACACCAATCAACAGCAGCATCGGGAACCACGAGATGAAGATCGAAGTCAGAATACTTGGTTCTTCAGGAGGCTTACCGACAACTTCAACGTTGTTCTTAAGCAGATCGTTCATCAGCTCAGGGTCGTTGAGTGGAATTACTGTGGTAAAGGTTTCACCTGTCCGCGATTGCGCCGTGATCACGCGACCGTCGATATCAGCTTTACGGATACCGCCGTTGTTTACCTGCGAAACAAACTGGCTGTAGGGAACCTGGGCACTTGTGCCGTTACCGGGACTAAAACTATTGAACACCGTCATTAATACGACGGCGATCACCAGCCAAAGAATTAGATTTTTTGCCATATCGCTCAAAGCTGACTACCTCATTTATTTGCGTTGCTTAGCTCGCTGCCAACAGCGTACTACAATTTGTATCCCGTAGCTACCAGATACACCTCTCGGGAGCGAGCCCGAGACGAGTCTGGCTTACGTGTGCGAACCGTTGTGAACGCGCCGCGCACGGCTTTCAGAAACTCTTCAAAACCTTGTCCATGAAATACTTTGACGACAAAACTGCCATTCGGTTTCAATACCTGGTGACACATATCTAAGGCCAGTTCGACCAGGTACATTGACCGTGGCAGGTCAACGTTATCGTTACCGCTCATATTCGGCGCCATATCCGACAACACTACGTCTACGTTCTTGCCCCCGATTCGGGTCAGCAGAGCCTCCAAAACACTTTCTTCGCGAAAGTCACCTTCGAGAAAATCGACGCCAGCGATCGGATCCATAGGCAGAATGTCACAGGCAATGACCTGACAGTTGCCTTCCAGCTTCTCGACCACATACTGCGACCAGCCGCCAGGCGCTGCACCAAGATCCACCACCGTCATACCTTGTTTTAAGATATGATCCTTTTGCTGAATTTCATCAATTTTAAATACCGCCCGGGAGCGTAGGCCCTGCTTTTGGGCCTTCTGTACATAATGGTCGCTAAAGTGTTCCTGCAACCACCGTGAACTGCTTGCTGATCGTTTTTTACCCATAGCCTCAATACCAAACTGGCTTCTACTACCCAGATGGCGGTAGAATAGCGAAAATTCAAGAGATAGTAGGATATTATTACATGGCTGCAGGGTTAACTTTAAGCAATAAACAGAAACAACACCTAAAAAGCTTGGCACACAAGCTCAAACCGGTGGTGTTATTAGGCGGAAATGGCCTTACCGAAGGCGTAATGGCGGAAATCGACCTTGCGCTTAATCATCATGAACTGATTAAGGTTCGGGTCCCTGAAGACGACCGTGAACTACGTGAGCAGATTTATACCACCATCGTCGCGCATACGCAGGCGTATCGGGTACAAGTCGTAGGTAAGGTGCTGACCCTTTATAAACCGGGTCCGGAAGGGAAAATTCAATTACCGCGCAGTTAACTGCGCGGTTTCTTCATGTTGCGTTGGGCGCTGGCAAGCGCCTTGGCGACTTGTTTAATCGCAAAACTAGCTGTGACATGGTCCGCTCTGCGGGCCAGATAAGTTTCCACCAGTAACGCCTGGTTATCCTCAGTTTTCTCCAGATTAAAAAGTCTGAACAATGGTTCGATCGCTTCCACTGCTTTGATTACCTGTGCCCGTTCTGAAGCCCTTTGATACTCAGATTGCACTGCTTCGGCCAGATGCAGTTGCGAAGGCGTAGGATAATTCAGCTGTTTGTCGGGAGAGAAAAACCAATCTAATGATATACCTGCGTTAATCAGTCCTACCACCAACTGATCGCTGGTGACTGTGCCGCGTTTGCGCCAGTTCGCATATGTTGAGTTGGGTATGCCGATTTTACGCATGATTTTTGCCAGGGGTAAATCACCGTAATACAGCTTCAACCGCGCAATACACTCGTCCATACTGAGTATTTCTACTTTGCTTTTCTGCGCCCTATGTGTAGTATTTATTTTAGTGTCATTTGACATCATTTTTCCTTAATATTTGTCTTTTGACCCACTTTTTAGTTCTTTTGAACGCACTGTGAACTCCACTTAAGTTCACAATGAGCTACATTCAACCACAGCAGAGCGACGATGGATAGTAATAAAATTAAAAAGGAATTAGCCCAGCGAGGATATGATTTTTCAATGCTTGCTAAAGCTCTTGGGAAAAGCCCTTCGCTGATTTCAAAGGTGGCTTCGCGCAAGGCCCGGTCACAATCTGTGGCTGCGGCACTCGCTAAAGCGCTGGACCGACCGATAGAAGAAGTGTTCCCAGATGTCGAGAGTTATCACGGCGCTGTGGTGACCAGCAAAGAAGACCGCGAACAAAAAGAGCGCGAACTGGTCGCGCTCTTAAATGACAAAAATTAGTCAAGCCAAGGGAAAGACGAGTTAACTATACTCGACTTTCACCACTTCGTATTCGACTTCACCGTTTGGCGTATTGACGCGTGCCACATCATCGATTTGTTTGCCGATGAGCGCACGGGAAATTGGCGAGTTCACTGAAATCAGATTTTGTTTGATATCAGCTTCATCGTCACCCACGATACGGTAGGTCACTTCTTTTTCAGTAACTGTATTGTACAGGGTGACTGTCGCGCCAAAAATCACTTTGCCCTGATTCGGGACCTTGGTGACATCAATGATCTGTGCATTGGATAGCTTGGCTTCAATTTCCTGAATACGACCTTCACAAAAGCCCTGTTGTTCACGGGCGGCGTGATATTCCGCATTCTCTTTCAAATCGCCGTGCTCACGGGCATCAGAGATCGCCTGAATAATCCGCGGTCGGTCTTCAGTCTTTAAACGTTTCAATTCCTCCCGCAGCATCTCGGCGCCGCGGGTCGTCATTGGAATCTGACTCATGCTGTTTCAACCCTTTTATGTAATGACTGCAGTGAGTTTACCCGTGCCCGGTCATCTGCAGTATTTGCTTTAACTGTCGCAAATGCTGCATTCAAAGTGGTGGTATAAATCACTTTATTCAAGAGCGCTTCGCGGCGAATATAGACCGAGTCTTCAATTGCCTGGCGCCCTTCAACGGTATTGATAATGTAACTGTACTCGCCGTTTTTAATTGCATCAACAATATTTGGACGGCCTTCCTGCAATTTATTCACCACCGAGCAGGAGATGCCCTCGCCGCTAAGCAGTTTCGCAGTACCGCGCGTTGCTTCCAGAGAAAAACCAAGTGCAATCAAACCGCGGGCAAGGTCAAACAACCGCGCTTTGTCACCATCCCGGACCGATAACAAGGCCTTGCCGGCTTTTGCCAGCGCTTCGCCTGCGCCCAGGTTAGCTTTTGCATAGGCCTCTTCGAAGCTTTCACCTACGCCCATAACTTCGCCTGTGGAGCGCATTTCCGGGCCACGAATGGGGTCAACGCCCTGGAACTTAGCAAACGGAATCACGACTTCTTTCACCGAGTAATAGGGCGGAATAACTTCCTTGTCGTACCCTTGTTGCTTCAGGGTCTGACCCACCATCACCCGCGCCGCAATTTTTGCTAACGGAACACCGGTGGCTTTCGAAACAAAGGGTACGGTACGGGCTGCACGCGGATTCACCTCAATCAGGTAGATCTCGTCTTCTTTCACCGCGAACTGAGCATTCATTAACCCCTGTACGTTAAGTTCAAATGCCAGCTTGCGCATCTGCTCACGCAGCTCGTCCTGAATTTTGTCGCTTAACGAGTACGGTGGTAACGAACAGGCCGAGTCACCTGAGTGGACCCCCGCTTGTTCAATGTGTTGCATAATGCCGCCGATAAACACGTCCTGACCATCACAGATGGCATCGACATCCACTTCAATTGCGTTATCGAGGAAACGATCCAGCAACACCGGGGCCGAATTGGATACCTTCACCGCATCCGTCAGATAGCGGTGCAAGTCAGTCTCATCGTAAACGATTTCCATCGCCCGGCCACCAAGCACGTAGCTTGGCCGTACCACCAGCGGATAGCCAATGCGCTCTGCTTCGCGCAGAGCTTCATCGACCTTGGTCACGGTCGCGTTCTCAGGTTGCTTGAGACCTAAGCGGCGTACCGCGCTCTGGAAACGCTCGCGGTCTTCGGCGCGGTCGATGGCATCTGGCGAGGTGCCGATCACGGGCACACCATTGGCTTCCAGCTCACGCGCAAGTTTCAATGGCGTCTGGCCACCGTATTGCACAATCACGCCTTTAGGTTGCTCGACGCGAACAATTTCCAGCACGTCTTCCAGAGTAATAGGCTCAAAGTACAACCGATCAGAAGTGTCGTAATCCGTTGAAACCGTCTCCGGGTTACAGTTCACCATGATGGTTTCATAGCCGTCTTCACGCAACGCTAAGGCAGCGTGTACACAGCAGTAATCAAACTCAATGCCCTGCCCGATACGGTTGGGTCCACCACCGATCACCATGATTTTGTCACGGTCGGTCGGCGCCGCTTCGCACTCTTCGTCATAGGTCGAGTACATGTAGGCGGTATCCGAGGCAAACTCGGCGGCACAGGTATCCACACGTTTATAGACAGGCACGACGCCTAACTCATGGCGGCGACGGCGAATTTCTGTCTCAGCAACGTCAAGAATCTGTGCGATACGGGCATCAGCAAAACCTTTGCGTTTAAGTACCCGCAGCACACGCTCATCAAGACCTGTCATACCCAGTTTTTGAATCTCTGCTTCCAGCAGCACGATCTCTTCAATCTGGATCAGATACCATTCGTCGATGCGGGTCAGCTCGAACACTTCGCGCACGGTCATACCGATGCGGAATGCATCAGCAATGTAGAAAATTCGTTCCGCGCCCGGCTCTTTAAGCTCCCGGATAACTTTGCCACGTGCTTCTGCATCATTAGGGTCGACCATAGGGTCAAAGCCGGTTGCACCGATCTCCAGACCACGCAGTGCCTTTTGCAAGGACTCCTGCTGATTACGGCCAATGGCCATCACCTCACCGACAGATTTCATCTGGGTGGTTAAGCGGTCATTACAGCCAGCAAACTTCTCGAAATTAAAGCGTGGAATTTTGGTAACGACATAGTCTAATGCTGGCTCAAAAGATGCAGGGGTGACGCCGCCGGTGATCTCGTTTTCGAGTTCATCCAGGGTATAGCCTACGGCTAATTTTGCAGCCACTTTGGCAATTGGGAATCCGGTTGCCTTTGAGGCTAGAGCAGAAGAGCGAGACACCCGTGGGTTCATCTCAATGACGACCATGCGACCCGTATCAGGATCAATACCAAACTGCACGTTTGAACCGCCGGTTTCGACACCAATCTCACGCAATACGGCCATCGCCGCGTTCCGCATGATTTGATACTCTTTGTCGGTCAGTGTTTGCGCCGGTGCCACAGTAATCGAGTCACCGGTATGGATACCCATCGCGTCAAAGTTTTCAATGGCACAGACAATAATGCAGTTATCTGCTTTATCGCGCACCACTTCCATTTCAAACTCTTTCCAGCCGATTAACGACTCATCAATAAGCAATTCTTTGGTGGGCGACAAATCCAGGCCGCGCCGGCAGATCTCTTCGAATTCTTCACGGTTATAGGCAATACCGCCACCGCTGCCGCCCATAGTGAATGACGGGCGAATAATACAGGGAAAGCCTAAGCGACCGAGAATATCGAAAGCTTCGTCGAGGTTATGAGCAACCTCAGCGTTTGGCGTTTCCAGTCCAATCGCTTTCATCGCTTTATCAAAGCGATCACGGTCTTCAGCTTTATCAATGGCATCCGCATTGGCGCCGATCATTTCCACCTTGTACTTTTCCAGTACACCGTGTTTATCCAGTTCCAGCGCACAGTTGAGTGCCGTCTGGCCACCCATGGTGGGTAGCACCGCATCCGGGCGTTCAACTTCAATGATCTTCGCCACGACTTCCCAGTGAATCGGCTCGATGTAAGTCACATCGGCCATGTCCGGATCAGTCATGATGGTGGCAGGGTTGGAGTTCACCAAGATAACCTTGTAACCCTCTTCACGCAGGGCTTTACAAGCTTGGGCTCCGGAATAGTCAAACTCACAGGCCTGGCCAATAACAATGGGGCCAGCGCCAAGAATGAGGATGCTTTTTATGTCGGTACGTTTTGGCATAAGTCGGTTCGTCCTCCGTTCAGGCAGCGCTTACTGCGCGCGCTGGCTCATCAGGTCAATAAAGTGATCAAACAAAGGTGCAGCATCGTGCGGTCCGGGGCTGGCTTCAGGATGTCCCTGGAAGCTGAACGCCGGTGCATCAGTGCGATGAATCCCCTGTAAAGTTCCGTCAAAAAGGGACTTATGCGTCACTTTAAGATTCTCCGGGAAGTTTGTCTCTGAGACCGCAAAGCCATGGTTCTGACTGGTAATCATCACCCGGTTGTTCGCTAGGTCCTGAACCGGATGGTTGGCACCGTGGTGGCCAAACTTCATTTTCTCGGTTTTCGCACCACTGGCCAGCGCCAGCAACTGATGCCCAAGACAAATACCAAACAACGGCATTTTTGCTTCAATCAGTTCACGAATTGCCTTGATGGCGTAATCGCAAGGCTCAGGGTCACCCGGTCCGTTGGATAAAAACACACCGTCAGGTTTCATTGCCAGTACGTCGCTCGCTGGCATTTCTGCTGGGACCAGTGTCACCTTGCAGCCGCGATCAGCTAGCATCCGCAGGATATTGCGCTTACAACCATAATCATAGGCGACCACATGAAACTTGTGATCTTCGAGCTCACTAAAGCCCTTGCCTAATTGCCAGCTTTTGCTGGTCCACTCATGCGGCGCGCGGATCGTCACTTCCTTCGCCAAATCCATGCCCTGCAAGCCCGGGAAGCCTCGTGCGAGCTCCAAGGCGTGGTCAACGTCTAACTCACCATCAACATTACCGGCCATAATACAGCCGTTCTGAGCGCCTTTTTCGCGCAACAGTCGGGTCAGTTTACGGGTATCAATGTCGGCAATCCCCACCACATTTCGCTGCCGCAAGTAGTCACCTAAAGATTGTTCCAGGCGAAAATTACTGGCTTTGAGGGATAAATCACGGATGACCAGGCCTTTGGCCCAAACACGGTTGGATTCTTCGTCTTCGTGGGTGGTGCCGTAATTGCCAATATGGGGATAAGTAAGAGTTACGATTTGTTCAGCATAGGAGGGATCGGTGAGAATTTCTTGGTAGCCGGTCATTGCGGTATTAAAAACAACTTCGCCGACCGCCGTGCCACCAGCACCGATTGCAGTGCCGTGAAAAACAGTTCCATCCGCAAGCACCAAAATGGCTTTGCTCGCTGAATGGCTCGCTAGAATACTCAAGGTTAACCTCCGTACATAAAAAAACGGGTGAATCATAAAATGACTTCCCCGTTGATTACCTTGCACCAGCTAAAAAGTGCGCGTTTTCAGCTCACCAACTTTACGTTGGCAAATTGAGTCTATTTTAAAGAAAAGCCGCCCTTAAGTCTAGTTAAATTTCGTGCAACAGCCGTTGTAGTAACGCCTTGGTGTCGAGCATATCGCGCATTTTATAACGGCCCGCAGGTTGCCCCGCCAGCCATTGCGCTGCCTGCACCGCGCCACGGGCAAACACCTGGCGATCGCGGATCCTGTGGGTCAGCTCAATACGCTCTCCGGTCTGGGCAAGATAAACGCTATGTTCGCCGACAATATCTGCCGCACGCAGCACGGCAAAACCGATACTTCCCGCCTGACGGGGGCCATCGCCACGAATTCCTGCGGTGCTTTGCGCCAGAGTGGTGCCGCGTCCGGTTGCTGCCGCTTCGCCTAACACCAGGGCGGTACCAGAGGGCGCGTCACGCTTCGCCGCGTGGTGCGCTTCAAGAATTTCGATATCTGCGTCAGCAAATCCGGCACTAGCCAAAGTAACGAGTTGTTCCATCAGCGCGATACCAACACTGGTATTGGCCGCGTAAAGCACGGGCAGCGACTGCGACGCCTGTGCCAGCGTATCCTGATCGGCGTCCGCCAACCCCGTCGTACAAACGACTATTGGCGCCCCCAAGTGCTGCGCCAGAGCAAGATTATGCGATAACGCCTGTGGTAGGCTAAAATCAATCATCACATCGACGCTACCGGGCTCTAATTCACGGCCCGAACTGTAGTGCCTGCCGGCAAGTCGCGGATCGTCCGGCGCCTGGCCCAGCTGGCTGGACTGTTCACTGACAATGGCAGCAGCGCACTCATGCCCCTGCGCTATCAACTCTTGCAGGACTGCCTGTCCCATGCGCCCACTGGCGCCAATTACCGCTACCTTCATGATTGCTCCTGTGGCCTCCCGACAAGCTCTTCACCAGCGCCATTATCTTCGCGTCCAAGCACGACTGCAACTGCCATATCACCAGTGACATTGGTCGCTGTGCGAGCCATATCAATAATGCGATCGATAGCAGCGATAAAGGCAATGCCCTCCAGCGGTAAGCCTACCACATTCAGGGTGACTGTCAGCATCACCAGGGCGGTGCCAGGCACACCCGCGGTGCCGATTGAGGCCAGGGTTGCGGTACCCGTGATCAGTAAGTAATCCATCCACTCCAGCGGCACGCCGTAAAGTTGCGCAATAAAAATTGCGGCAATCGCCGGATAAATACCGCCACAGCCGTCCATATTAATGGTGGCACCTAATGGCAACACGAAGCTGGCATAGGACTTTTTCACCCGCAGGCGTTCGGTAATGGCCTGATGGGCTGCGGGAATCGTACCAAAGCTGCTACAGGTGGTGTAAGCGACTAGCTGAGCTGAAAACACCGACTTGAAGAAAAACCAGGGTGACATCCCGGCAAGCCGCACCATGGAGCCGTAAACAAAGACAATATGAATAAAGCAGGCGAGATAAATCGCACCGACAAAAGCCGCCAGCGGTGCCAGACTACTCAAGCCATAACTGCCGACCACCCAGGCCATCAGACCGAGTACGCCAAAGGGCGTCAATTCAAGCACCATCTTGGTAATACGGTACATCACCTGAGCACCGGATTTTAACACGTTACCCAGTGCCTGAGCCGGCTGCCCTACCTGGCGGATAGCAATACCCACGAGGGCTGCAAACACCACGATCTGCAAAATTTTACCTTCGCTGAGCGCAGCAAAGGGATTGCTCGGGATCATGTTCAGAAACACCGCGATAGGCCCAGGAACGTCTTTCTCCTGATAATCTGGCGAAGCCACCAGATTTTGTGTCGGTGACACATCCAGTAAACTACCGACGGCAAGGCCGATGACACTGGCAAGGACAGCCGTCAGCAAGAACAGACCTACGGTTTTTGCACCTATTTTTCCCAGCCCTTCGTCTTCGCCAAACTGCAAAATAGCATTCACGATGGCACAGAAAATCAGTGGCGCCACCAGCATTTTTAAGGCTTGAATAAACAGATCACCTAAGGGCTTCAGGGCTACAGCAAAGTCCGGCACCAAAAGTCCCGCGGCCACACCAAGCACAAAAGCACCCAGCACCCGTTGCCAGAACGGAATTGCAAACCAGGTTTTGAGCATAGATCCTCACATCGCTCGTCAAAAAGAATCTATTGTACGGGGGATGTCTGGAATGGGATTAGAACGATTGGTTATTCGTTATTCGTTAATGGTGCGGCCGCGTGGTGCGGCCGCTGGGTACTAAAAGTTCGGGTCTAAGATTTAAGGTTTACGACAGCTTGGCTGCGGCGCCTGACGGTAGGTGCTCATGGCATCAACGGCAAGCGCTTCAAGCTTTTCAATGCGCGTTTGCGGTGACGGGTGAGTCGATAGGAATTCAGGCGGGTTCGGGCCGGCCTGTTGGGCCATGTTCCGCCACAACTCAGCGGCTTCTCGAGGGTCGTAACCGGCAGCAGCCATATAACCTAAACCGAGCTCATCAGATTCACTTTCATGAATCCGCGAATACGGCAGGATGTAACCCAGTTGCACACCTACGCCGAGGGCGCCCATGACCAGCGCAGCTGTATCGCTGTCCATTTCCTGTCCGACCAGAATGCCGCCTAACTGCAGGCCAAGACCTGCAGCAAACTGATTCGACATACGCTCATTACTGTGTTGCGCGATAACGTGGCCTATTTCATGGCCTATCACAGCGGCCAGTTGTGCGGCATTTTCAGCCACCTCTATCAGGCCAGTGTAAACACCTATTTTGCCGCCTGGCAGCGCAAAGGCATTCACCGCTTCGCTTTCAAACACAGTGACTTCCCACTGCTGCTGCGCCCACTGCTCTGGAAGCACAGCAATGAGATCGTCAGAGATACACTGCACATAACTATTCAGGGCAGGATCCCTGGAGATTTTTTCTTCCTGCTTCAGAGCATTATAACTTTGCGCACCTAACTGAGCGATTTCATCGCTACTGAACAACTGCAACTGAGATCGTCCCGTGGGGGATTGCGTGCAAGCCACCAGGCCGGTTAAGCCCAGGGCCAGAAGTCCATATTTTAGTGTGCGCATCGCCTACCTCCGATTGAGTTCCAAAGAAGAATTAACCGCGAAGATCGTCGAAGAAACGTTTCACACCATCAAAAAAGCCTTTTTCTTTCGGCCGATAGTGCGCTGCCTCATCGCCTGTACCCATGGATTCGTCCAACTGACGCAACAGATCCCGTTGTTCGTCCGACAGATTCACTGGTGTTTCGATAACAACCTTACAAATTAGGTCGCCAACGGCACCGGTTCGCACCGAGCGGACGCCTTTTCCACGCAGCCGGAACAGCTTACCTGTTTGCGTCTCCGCTGGGATTTTCAACTTAACCTTACCTTCCAGCGTCGGTACCTGAATATCACCGCCTAAAGCTGCATGGGTAAAGCTTAAAGGTACTTCACAATAGAGATTATTGCCATCGCGTTTAAAAATTGGGTGTTCACGCACATGCACCTGCACGTACAGATCGCCAGCAGGGGCGCCCATTTCACCCGCTTCCCCTTCGCCGTTCAGGCGAATACGGTCGCCGGTATCAACGCCAGCAGGGATTTTCACATTCAGTGTTTTAGTACGCTCAACCCGACCTTCACCGTGACAGGTCCGGCAAGGATCCTTAATGACTTTACCGCGGCCCCGACAATGTGGGCAGGGTTGTTGTACGGCAAAGAAGCCCTGCCGCATTTGAATATGACCACTGCCGTGACAGTGTGAACAGGTTTCAGCGCTGGAGCCTTCACGAGCGCCCGAGCCATCACAGTCCTCACATTCGGCCAGCTTAGGAATTTTTAAATCGACTTCTTTACCGCGAACAGCTTCCTCTAAGGAAAGTTCGAGGTTATAGCGCAGATCTGAGCCTCGCGCTGCCTGCGCACGACCGCGACGGCCACCGCCGCCACCAAAAATATCACCGAACACATCACCAAAAATATCGGCAAAATCCGCAGCGCCGGCTCCGCCGCCACCGCCAAAGCCGCCCTGGCCTTGCTCAAATGCGGCATGACCATACTGGTCATAGGCTGCTCGCTTTTGCGGATCCATCAGCACTTCATACGCTGTTTTGACTTCCTTGAACTTCAGTTCAAGGTCTTTATCACCCTTGGTACGATCCGGGTGATACTTCATCGCCATGCGCTTGTAGGCTTTCTTGATGTCGCGTTCGCTGGCATCTCTGCTTACGCCCAGCACTTCATACAAATCTGGTTTCGCCATAATATTGCGTCTTCCACTTTCCTATTTAGCTTTGTCCTGACACAAACACACGGAGGCCACCTGCTGGCAACCCCCGTGCGTTGTTATCACAGACACCCGGTGGGCGTATGATTACTTTTTCTCGTCGTCTTTGACTTCTTCAAACTCAGCATCGACGACATCATCGTCTTGCTTCGCTTGCTGACCACCGGCTTCAGCTCCAGCGTCCTGCTGCTGCGCTTTTTGCTGTGCTGCTTCCATGAGCTTGCCAGAGGCTTCCACCAGCGCTTGCTGCTTGGCTTCGATCTGTTCTTTCTCATTGCTTTTCACAGCTGCTTCGAGGTCAGTAATAGCCGCTTCAATCTTCTCTTTTTCAGCGCTATCCAAATCATCGCCAACTTCATCAAGTTGCTTACGAGTGGCATGCACAAGAGCGTCAGCCTGGTTGCGAACCTGAACCATTTCCTCAAACTTGCGATCTTCTTCGGCATGGGCTTCAGCGTCGCGTACCATTTTCTCGACTTCATCATCGCTCAGACCAGACGAAGCTTTGATGGTGATTTTCTGCTCTTTGCCAGTGTCTTTATCTTTCGCAGACACGTGCAGGATACCATCTGCATCGAGGTCAAAGGTGACTTCAATCTGAGGCACGCCACGTGGCGCCGGACGAATTCCTTCCAGGTTAAACTGACCCAGCGACTTGTTGTCAGCCCCACGCTTACGCTCACCCTGCAACACATGCACGGTAACGGCAGACTGGTTGTCGTCAGCGGTCGAGAAGGTCTGCGATTGCTTCGTCGGAATCGTGGTGTTCTTCTCAATCAACTTGGTCATCACGCCGCCCATGGTTTCAATACCCAGCGACAGTGGTGTTACGTCCAGTAGCAAGACGTCTTTAACGTCACCCTGCAAAACACCAGCCTGAACTGCAGCACCTACAGCAACGGCTTCGTCAGGGTTCACGTCACGACGTGGCTCTTTACCGAAGAAATCAGTGACTGCCTGCAGCACCTTCGGCATCCGTGTCTGGCCACCCACGACGATGATGTCCTGGATATCGCTGACAGACAGATCCGCATCAGCAAGAGCTTGCTTGACCGGCTCCATTGAGCGGGTAATCAAGTCTTCTACCAGAGATTCCAGTTTCGCGCGGGTCACTTTGATTGCCAGGTGCTTAGGACCGGTGTTATCGGCCGTAATGTACGGCAGATTAACTTCCGTCTGCTGTGCAGAAGACAACTCAATCTTGGCTTTTTCAGCAGCTTCTTTCAGACGCTGCATCGCCAGCGGATCTTTACGCAAGTCGATACCCTGATCTTTATTGAACTGCTCAACCAGATAGTTAATCAAACGGTTATCAAAGTCTTCACCACCTAAGTGAGTATCACCGTTGGTCGCTAGCACCTCAAAGGTATGCTCGCCTTCAACTTCATCAATTTCGATAATTGAGATATCAAAGGTACCGCCACCTAAGTCATAAACAGCAATGGTGTTGTCGCCTTTTTTCTTGTCCAGGCCATACGCCAGCGCGGCTGCGGTAGGTTCGTTAATGATACGCTTCACTTCAAGACCCGCAATACGGCCGGCGTCTTTAGTTGCCTGACGTTGCGCATCGTTAAAGTAAGCAGGTACAGTGATTACCGCTTCAGTGACTTTCTCACCGAGGTAATCTTCCGCAGTTTTCTTCATTTTCTTCAGAATTTCTGCCGAGATTTGCGGTGGCGCCTTTTTCTCGTCGTTAATTTCGACCCAGGCATCGCCATTCTCAGCTTCAATAATTTTGTACGGCATGATGCCGATATCACGCTGAACTTCTTCGTCTTTAAAGCGACGACCGATCAAGCGCTTAATCGCAAACAAGGTTTTATTCGGGTTGGTCACTGCCTGGCGTTTTGCCGGCTGACCCACCAGGGTTTCACCGTCGTCAGTAAAGGCTACGACCGAAGGGGTCGTGCGATCGCCCTCTGCGTTTTCAATCACGCGCGGCTTGTCGCCGTCGAGTACTGCTACGCAAGAGTTTGTAGTACCTAAATCGATTCCAATAATTCTGCCCATGTTTGTCTCCAACTCCAACTTTCAAAACTAATTCGTTATTCCAGATATGGGGCGGTCATGATTCATTTTCAATAGCCGCCGACTGGAAATCCCTTTGCAATGACTGATAAATGGGGCTGAGATTGAAGATTACAAGCGAATTAGACAATTTATTTCAGCCGCTCGCTTGAGCTCTTTGGATAAGACGACAATCCAGCCGTAATCATCAGTAAAATCTTTAACTCACGCCTATTTTGTCGGGGCTGGCCTCGCGCCTGGCCCCGCCACGCGATATCAGTTTTTTACCACCATCACCATCGCTGGTCTTAACAGTCGCCCACTGAGCGTATAGCCCTTTTGCATGACCGCCAAAATGGTGTTGTTTTCTTTGCCTTCAGCAGCCTGCATCGACATTGCCTGATGCAGATCAGGGTTGAAGGTCTCCCCTTCTTCACCCACTGCTTCCACACCAAATTTCTGTAACGTGGTCAGTAAGCTCTTGTGGGTCAGTTCAATACCTTCCAGGAAGTTCGCGTTAATCGTATCTTCGTTAGCCGCTATCGCCAGCGCGCGTTCAAGATTATCAACGGTGGTCAACAGTTCGTTGGCAAACTTCTCTAGTGCAAATTTATGTGCTTTTTCAACATCCATGGCGGCGCGACGGCGCACGTTCTCCATTTCGGCAACAGCGCGAACTGCGCGATCCTTTGACTCTTCAGCACGCTGTTCAGCCTGCGCTAAAGCCAGTTCCAGCTCGGCAATCTGTTCATTTAGCGCAGCAACATCGTCACCCTGCGCCTCACCGGCTTTCTGTTCCGGCTGAGTATCCCCATCCTGTTGGGTCTCAACATCAGCATTTTCAACATCCTGCTGCGTGTCATGTTCGGCGTCTTGCGCTACTTCGTGCTCTTGATTTTCCTTGGCAGAATCGTGTTTTGTCATGTTTCGTTACTCTTCCAATGTGATATAACTAAGCTTGTGCACAGTTATGGGGGCACAGTTTTTCGATTCAAGGCTAATGCATACAAAATTGGAGAAACTTACTATGGCGTCTTCCTCGCAACATGCCTTTCAACGTGTTGCCTTGTTGGGCAAAGTGAATCATGAAGCAACGCGTACCACGCTACTGACTCTGGAGCGGGAATTAACCAATGCCGGAGTAGAGGTCATCATTGAAGAACGCACAGCTAAACAGCTGGGCGAAGATATCAGCAGCCCCACCTTTAGCCTTGACAACCTTGGTGATGAGGCCGATTTAGCCGTGGTCGTCGGTGGTGACGGCAATATGCTCGGCGCGGCCCGGGTACTCTGTGAAAACGATGTTGCAGTGATTGGCGTCAATCGCGGCAATTTAGGCTTCCTGACGGATCTTGATCCCGACCATGTGATGGAGCAATTGCTCGACGTACTGGACGGGAATTTCATTTCTGAACAACGTTTTTTGCTGCAAGCTGAGGTCGTCCGTGACGGCGAGCGTCGCGATGTCGGGCGGGCCATTAATGAAGTAGTGCTGCACTCAGACAAAGTCGCACATATGATTGAGTTTGAAGTCTATGTTGACCATGATTTTGTTTACAGCCAGCGCTCTGACGGCCTCATCATCAGCACTCCGACCGGCTCTACCGCCTACTCACTTTCCGGCGGCGGTCCTATCCTGACCCCAAACCTGAACGCTATATCACTGGTCTCCATGTTCCCCCATACTTTAAGTAGCCGCCCTATCGTGGTGGATGCGGACTGTACCCTGCATCTGCGCCCCGCGCCCGACAACGGTACCCTGCAAATCAGCTGCGATGGGCACCGGCGCATGGAAGTCCTCCCGAAAGATGAGGTCCTGATCCATAAATACCCGCATACATTGCGTTTGATTCACCCTAAAGATCATAGTTATTTCAGGGTGTTAAGAAACAAATTAGGATGGGGTAGCCGACTCTTCTGAAAACCTCCTTGCATTACTGTATGAATACTGTATAAATACTGTATGTAAACACAGTGGTTGATAAGAGAGGTTCCTCATGTTGATGCATCTGCAAGTCCGCAACTTCGCCGTGGTTCGTCAATTAACTGTTGATTTTCAAGCAGGCATGACTGCGATCACCGGCGAAACTGGAGCGGGAAAATCCATTGCACTGGATGCCCTTGGCCTGTGTCTTGGCGACCGCGCCGAAACCGATTCCATCCGTGCCGAGGCTGAAAAAGCTGAGGTTATTGCGAGCTTTCAGGTTCCGCATAAATCTCCGGCTGCAGTCTGGCTTAGTGAAAACGAGCTGATGGATGAAGAAGAGCCCGATCATTGCGTATTACGCCGTCTCATTACTCGCGAAGTACGCTCGAAAGCCTGGATCAACGGTTATCCGGTCAATGTTGCGCAACTCAAGCAGTTGGCACCCTTGCTGGTCAATATTCATGGTCAACATGAACATCAACTGCTGACCCGGCCTGAACATCAACTCGAACTCCTCGACGCCTATGCCCGGCATAGCCATTTGTTAAGTGAGGTCGAATCTGCTTATCAACAATGGTATCAACTTCGCAAACAGCAAAAAGAAGCTCTGCAGAAGCAGGAAGAGCGTCAGTCTCGCGCACAGTTAGTCCGTTATCAGGTCGAAGAACTCGACCAGTTTGCGCTTGCCGAAGGTGAATACACTGAACTTGAGCTACAGCACAAGCGCTTAAGTAACAGCTCCGCCTTGCAAGAAGACAGTCAATTCGCATTAAATGCTCTGTATGAAGGCGAACACAACAACGCTTACAGCCTGGTTCAGACCGCCCTATTACGACTGGAAGAACAGTTGAGCATAGACCCGCAACTCGAACCCGCGGTTAAACTGCTCGGCGAGGCCAGTGTACAAATCGAAGAAGCCGCCCGCGAATTGCGGTTGTATAGCGACGGAATCGAAGTTGATAGTGACCTCCTGGTACAGGTGGAACGCCGCGTCACTCAGGCAGTACAGCTGGCACGCAAACACCAGCTCGATCCAGAACAGCTACCCAAGCTTCATCAGCAGCTCAGCGAGGAATTAGCAGAGCTCGAAGCGGCGGAAGCAAAACTCGCTGATTCCGATGAACAGGTGCAGGCCGCCGCTCAACACTACCGTAAAGTTGCTGCAAAACTGTCCAAGCAACGGCAACGTGCGGCACAAGAACTTGGTGAACAGATCTCAACATCCATGCGCGCGCTGAATATGCCTCATGGTCGATTTGTGATCGCCGTAGATCATCAGGAACAAGCTCCGGCAACACGCCTTGGCACTGACTCTGTGGTCTTTCAGGTTACCACCAACCCAGGCCAGCCCTTACAAGCGCTGGCGAAAGTTGCCTCTGGCGGTGAGCTGTCCCGTATAAGTCTCGCCATCCAGGTGATTACGGCAGCACAGTTAACCACTCCCACGCTGATGTTTGATGAGGTTGATGTAGGAGTCAGTGGCGCGACGGCTGCCACTGTCGGTAAGTTGTTACGACAGTTGGGGCAAAATAATCAAGTCATCTGTGTGACCCATTTGCCGCAAGTAGCCGCTAAGGCGCATCAACAGTTGCGGGTCGACAAGACCACCGACGGCGAAAGTACAGAAACCCAGATGACCGCACTCGACCATGATCATCGTGTGATCGAGCTCGCCCGTTTACTTGGCGGTGACACAATCACGGCCACCACAAAAGCCAATGCCGCGGAATTACTCGCTACTGGCTCTTAGTTTTAGGGAACATTCGCACAAGATTGCGGTCAATCTTGTGCGCAAGGCTAGTTATTCATGATAGCTTTGTTTATCATCCTTATTAATGAGCTCCTCAAACAAGAAGTAAAACGTATTTTATGAAAAAACTTATGCTAATCGGCATGGTGATCGCGTTAAGTGGTTGCTCCGTATTTGAGAAACTGGTGTATCGGATTGATGTACCACAAGGAAATTATCTTGAGCAGCGCGACGTTAACCAGCTCCGCGTTGGCATGACTAAAGAACAGGTTGCTTACGTGCTGGGTGTGCCGGTTGCAGAAAACGTTTTCGCCAATGACACCTGGTACTACGTTTTTAATATGGAAGCAGGCAAAGGCAGTGATTATCGCCGTAGCGTGACACTGACCTTCGAAGACGGCAAACTCGCCACCTACGAAGGTGATTTTGACCGGCCAGAGAATTTCGACACGCCGCTGGATCAATAAACAGGCCGTTGCCAGCGCACCTCCGCAGCTAGATAAAAATTCGGGGAGTGTATGAAGCCGAGCAACAGCCTCGACCATTTTACCGATATTATTCAAAGCCCAACAGATCATCGCGACTATGCGATGGTCGTGTTGCCTAATGGTTTGCGCTGCGCCTTGGTGCACGATGCCCAGTCGGAACAAAGCACCGCAGCTTTAGCCGTCGCAGCCGGTCACTTTCACGACCCGATAAACCGGCAGGGACTTGCGCATTTTCTCGAGCATATGCTATTTCTGGGAACCGATGGTTATCCTGAACCAACGGCTTACCACGATTTTATCCATCAACATGGCGGCCATCATAACGCCTGGACCGGCACTGAGTTCAGCAGTTATTACTTCACCTGCGACGCGCAGGCATTTAGCTCTGCACTAGACCGCTTTTCCCGTTTCTTTTACCAACCCAAGTTTAATCGTGAATGGGTCGCCAAGGAAATTCAATCCATTGAGGCTGAGTTTAAGCTCAAACAAAAGGATGAATTGCGCCGGCTTTATCAGGTCCATAAAACCACCGCCAATCCGGCGCATCCGTTTCATAAGTTTTCTGTTGGCAATCTCGCAACACTTACAGATGCCGGCGATACCACATCCCTGGAATGCGAACTAAAAGCCTTTTTTGAGCGCTGGTATCGCGCCAATCGGATGACATTAGTACTGGCCGGCCCGCAGTCGCTGACCGAGCTGGAGTCTCTGGCAACGGACTACTTTCAGCCAGTGCCCGGTGGTGGCGAAGAAATTACAGCGCAGACCGAGCCGCTTTACCTGCCTGAACAACTTGGTATTCAACTCAATGTACGGCCATTGAAAGACGCCCGCCGTCTCATTCTTGCCTTCGCATTACCCGGCATCGATGACGATTACCCCCACAAGTCGACCAGCTTTATCGCTCATTTGTTGGGGTATGAAGGCCCCGGTAGCCTATTTGCCGAACTACACCGGCGCCACCTGATTAACAGCTTGTCTGCGGGCGGTGGTATCAGCGGTAGTAATTTCAAAGACTTTAACATCAACATGCAATTGACAGACGAGGGGCTCGAAGCCACTGACGTCATTATTGAACAGGTTTTTGCCACCCTGCGCCTAATTGAACAACAGGGACTCGAAGAGTGGCGATATAACGAACGCCAAACCGTGATCGCCAATGCATTTCGTTTTCAGGAGCCGGCGCGTACTTCCGATCTGGCGCCGCAGCTGGCAATTAACATGCACCATTATCGCCCGCATGACCTCATTTTTGGCGACTACCGGATGACCGGCCTGAATCATTCCAGGATTCGCCAGTTGCTCGCTGCGATGACGCCCGACAACATGCGCGCCACGCTGATTCATAAACAGGTTGAGGTGAGCGCTCACGAACCTATTTATGGTACCGATTACCAACTCAGCCCGCTTACCGAGGCGCAACTTCAGCGTTGGTCAGCACCATGTAAACCCTGGGGAGCATTACCGCCCGAAAACCCTTATTTACAACCCCTTGAAGCGCCGCTGGAACTGCGTGAGCCGATTGCATCAACACCGCAACAGCATCAGGTTGCAAGGGGGCTGACCCTTTGGCATCTGCAGGACCCAGATTTTCGTGCGCCAAAAGCGCACATTTATTGCCAGTTTATATTGCCCGAAGCAACCCGCTCCGCTCGCCACTATGCCTGCGCACGACTTTGGTGTGAGCTGATGATCGACCGTCTGAATGAAGATTGCTACGATGCTGAGATTGCCGGACTGCATTTTAATATCTACCCGCAACACTACGGTATTACCCTGCATGTGAGTGGTTACTCTGTTGGCATCGCTGAATTGACGGAGCGGATTCTGGCACGTTTTCAGATGCCCCAATTTGCTGAAACCCGCTGGCATGATATGCACCAGAAGCTAAAAGCGAATTGGCAGTCTGCACTCTCCAACAAGCCTCTTAATCTGCTCTTTGCACGACTTAATGTGCTGTTACAGCCACATATGTACGCACTTAGTGATCTGGCGGCAGCGCTGGCTGAAGTTGATTACGAGCAATTCAAAACCTGGCAGGCCCAACTTTTTGCGCAAACAGAGATAAAAATGCTGGCCCATGGCGACCTCGATCTTGAGCGTCTTGCACCGGTTCTAGACGGCGCTCAGCATTACTTCAAGCTTAGCGAAGGCCTGCAGGCGCAGGTTCCGCCAACCCATACGATGGCGAGTATAAAAACGTCCGGTAAACTCGCTGAACGCGGTAAGCTCACGACCCGCCACAGTGATCACGCTGCCTTGTTGGTGATTCAGGGCCAGTCCATGGACGTTACCGAGCAGGCGACCCTGCTGCTACTCAATCAGTTGATTCAGCCTCATTTATTTAACGAGCTGCGCACCCATCAGCAATTAGGCTACGTAGTTGGCAGTACCTTCATGCCCATCGAGCAACGACCACATCTGTTGTTATACGTGCAAAGTAGTGACTATTCGGCGCCGACCTTAGTTGACCGACTCACAGAGTTTGTAACACTTTTTACCGAACAGCTGGAGCAGCTCGGCAATGCCGATTTAGATAAAATCCGCGGGTTCCTGGTCCAGAAACTGCGTGAGCCAGACACCAATTTGCGCCTCCGCAGTCAGCGCCTCTGGACCTGCGTTTCGCAGTACAATGTGGCGTTCGATCGTCTCGATCAGATTGCGCAATTGCTTGAAAGTAAGCCGACTTCGTTTTTCCTGGAGAAAATGCGGCAACAATTATCCGCAAAACAGAGCCATGGCTTTATTACAGCGACTCCTAAAGAGCTTTGACAGCGGCGCGTTTATTGTTTAACTTGACGGATATATAACAAAAATAAGAGTTGTGCCCGAACGCAACCCAACAACAGGATGACACGTGCGTTTCAATACACAATTGATAAAGTGGTGGTTGACAGGGCTTTTGTTCTTGTCGCTTATCGCTCCGGTAGCTGCGCAAGTAAGTGCAGACGACTGGCGTGTTGAGCTGATCACGCTTCGTGTTGCAAACAAACCTGTTAATGCTAACGAGCTCGATGAACGTAACCGCGCTCAGCTCTACAGCGCCGAAAACCTGTACCTGCCCAGACTCGACCAGCCCCTGACCATCGAGTTTGGCGCGCCTTATGCGCCAGCCGCGCAAAAACTTTACTATCGTTACAAACTCGATGGATTCGATAAAGAGTGGATTTACACCGATGCCGATTACCGGCGGGCAACCTATACCAACCTCGGATTTGGCGCTTATACTTTTATGGTGCAGGCCTCCCCTAACGGTGAAACCTGGCTCGGCGAGCGAACCCTGGATGTTGCAGTTGCAAGTCCCGTCTGGCTCTCACCCTGGGCAATTGCTATTTACGTTGCCCTATTGCTGGGGCTGCTGCTTGCCTTTGGAACCATTCTCGGCGCAAGGCGACAAGCCATTCACTTACTACGCGACAGTGAAGAGCGTCTTAAGCTGAGTCTCTGGGGCAGTGGCGACCAGCTTTGGGATTGGCAGATCGCAGCCAACAAGCTGCACCGCCATAACACCTGGAGACAACTCAAGTGCTTCCCGCAAGATGGCATTCGCGAGGTATTTGAGACCGCCGCATCGAACATCCACGAATCTGATCTACGCAAAGTTCAACGCGCCCTGCGAGACTACCTCGATGGCCGTACCGATCATTATGAGCAAACCTATAGAGTGGCTACCGATAAAGGCTGGATGTGGGTTCTCGACCGCGGCAAGATCGTCGCCTATGACGACCAGCAGCAGCCTGCGCGTATGACCGGTACTTTAAAAGATATCACTCCGCTGGTGACCGCTGAAGAGCGACTAAAAATGCTTGCAGCATCGATTACCAACATCTCCGATGGGGTGTGCATATACGATCATCAGTTCCAGGTCGTCGAAACCAATCAGTCCTTCAGTAAGATTACCGGTTATCGCCGCGACGATATGCTCGGCCATACCCTGAAGCTTAGCCTGTACAGCCCTGATTATCTCAATCAAATCAAGCAAATGGTGCAACAACATGGCACCTGGCACGGTGAAATTGAGGACTTACGCAAAGATGGCACCGTTTATCAGATGGAGCTCACTTTCGACGCTATCTTCGATGACAGTAATGAAATCTCCTATTACGTGGCAACCTTCTCGGATATTACCGATCGCAAGAATGCAGAACGTGAACTACGCCGATTGTCCAACACCGACACCCTGACGGGTCTGCCTAACCGTTCTTATTTTCAGGTGAGTCATTCGAATCTGGTACGCAAACGTATCATGCATGCCCTGTTGCTTTTCGATCTGGATGATTTCAAAAAGATTAATGACTCTCTCGGCCATGAGATTGGCGACCACTTGCTGATGCACGTGGCCGAGCGTGTCGCTGAGGTCGGCCGCCCGCAGGATACGTTCTACCGGTTAGGTGGCGACGAGTTTAATTTAATTCTTGAAGATACTGCTGATGTGCGGATTATCACCTCAACAGCGAAGCGCATCCTTGAATGTCTGGCACAGCCTTTCCATATCAGCGGCCATGACATCGTGGTGAGCAGCTCGATAGGTATTGTGGTTTATCCCAACGATGGCCAGTCGTCACAGGAATTACTGCAAAACGCCGATACCGCCATGTATCACGCGAAAAATCGCGGCGGTAATACCTACCAGTTCTTTAACGAGTCCATGAATAAGAACGCAGTGCGCCGGCTGCAAGTCGAGAATCAGCTACGCCAAGCCCTGCGCAATAATTACTTGCAGGTTCATTACCAGCCGAAAGTGTCACTGCGCACCAACAAATTTGTCGGTCTGGAAGCGCTGGTCCGTCTCGAAATACCGGATAGCGGCGTGATAAGTCCTGCTGAGTTTATTCCGCTCGCCGAAGAAACAGGCCTTATCATCGAAGTTGGTGATCGCGTGTTACGCCAAACCTGTCGCGATATGCGTGAATGGGTTGAGGCCGGCGCCGTGCAGGGCCGGGTGGCAGTAAACCTGTCAGCGAAACAGTTCTTACAGCCTGATCTCGCCAAACATATTATGGGTATCCTGAAAGAAGAAGGCTTAGCTCCTGAGCACCTTGAGTTGGAGATCACCGAGGGCGTGGTGATGGATGATCCGGAACATGCCATAGAAATCATGACCGAACTCAACAATTGCGGCATTCATCTGGCACTGGACGACTTTGGCACAGGGTACTCTTCGCTGGCCTATCTGAAACGTTTCCCTATCCAGACGCTTAAGATTGATAAGGCCTTTATTGACGACATCAATGGTGCAGAACGAGACCGCAACATGGTCGCCTCTATCGTCGCTATGGCGCACAATCTGGGCCTCGATGTCGTCGCAGAGGGCGTCGTGAACCATGAGCAGGCGTCGACACTGAGTACACTGGACTGTGAGTTCGCGCAGGGCTTTTTATTCGCCCAGCCACTACGACGTGAACACTTCCTTGCTCACATCGCAACGACTCTCGCTGGGGCAACCAAAGATTAACGCGGCTGCCAGAATACGTGGTCACGCCCTAAAGCGCGCATTAAGGTAAGACGTTTCTGAGAGATAAACAGTGGCAGTACGATAGGGCCTAACAGTAATCCAGCAACAGCCCAGCGTTTCGCTGCCATAGCATTTTTCAAAGCTTGAACATAAAGTATCAGCGCAGACAACAAACAACACAGCGCGAGTAGCACAATAACCTCCTAAGTTAACCCCTGACGGTGCCCTCATACGAGCACCGCCAACGGCTACAACAACTTAATCTTGATAGAACGTGCGGCCTTCTTCCGCCATTTCAACTAACAATGGCGCCGGCTCGTAACGTTCGCCATGTTGCTTTGCATAAGCGCGCAACTGACCAACGACTTCCGCACAACCGAGACTATCCATGTAGCGGAACGGTCCACCGCGGAATGGTGGAAAACCAATACCGTAAATAGCCCCTATATCGCCGTCACGCGGACTTCTGATGATCTCTTCAGCCAGGCAGTAGACCGCCTCGTTAAGCATCAGGAAGACCGTACGCTGAGCCATTTCTGTTGCTGTCAGCTTGCTATCAGGCTGCACGCCTAACAGAGAGTAAACACTGGTATCAACATCCTTACCCGATGCTTTATCGCCGTAAGCATAAAATCCTTTCTTATTCTTCTTACCCTTGCGATCATCATCCAGCAGCTTCGAGAAGGCATCCGGAGCACGGAATCTGTCGCCAAGCTCATCAGCCATAATCGGCGCGACCTTTGCAGCAACGTCAATCCCCACTTCATCCATCAATTTCATTGGCCCCACCGGGAAGCCGAACTTCACCAGGGCTTTGTCAACGTCATCAATAGGCTCGCCACCTAACACCAGACGAGCAGCCTCGTTCATGTACGGCGCTAGGATACGGTTGACATAGAAACCTGCACCATCTTTCACAACAATCGGCGTTTTGCCCTGTTTCTTCGCCAGCTTAACCGTTGTCGCGATGGTTTCTGCCGAAGTTTTCTCGTGGGTAATAATTTCCGCCAGAGGCATTTTATCAACCGGCGAAAAGTAATGTAAACCAATTACATTCTGCGGACGTTTTGCTTTTGCCGCAATTTGCGTAATGGGCAGACTTGAGGTGTTGGTGGCAAAAATCACATGCTCCGGCGCAACAGACTCAATATCCGCGACCATCTTCTGCTTCAGTTCGAGATCTTCGAACACCGCCTCAATCACCAGATCGACCCGCTCGAAACCACTGTAGTCAAGTGAGCCGCTAAGCCTCAACATGGACTTTTCCAGCTCAGCGCGACGCATATGCTTGCGCTTTACTTTCTTGTTTAACAAGTCGTAGCTGTATTTCAGCGCGTGCGCAATGCCCTGCTCCTCAATGTCCTTAATACGTGCCGGCAGTTCAGCTTTTATCGCTGTTACGTAAGCAATACCGCCGCCCATCAGTCCACCGCCCAGCACACCAATACGGTCGAGTTTGCCGGGTTTGGTATCGCCGGCACCGGTTTCTTTCTTCATTGCCGTTGTGGCAAAGAAAATGCCACGCAGTTGCTTCGACTCGGGCGTCATTGCCAGTTCGCCAAACTGGCGTGCTTCGTACTCCAGGCCTTCGCTAAAGCCGTGTTCTGCACCATAAGCAATGGTATCGATAATTTTATCCAATGCCGGGTAATTCCCCTTACCTTTGGACTGTGCTTGTTCGCGAGCCTTTTTGAAGATCAGCTTACGCCCGGGCGGAGTGCGTTCAAGCGCCTTGTTAAACAGGCTGAGTTTAACTTTCTGCACTTTAGCCTTGCTGTTCAGGGCCTTTTCTACTGCGGCCTCCAGCAAAATACTCGCAGGCACGATTTCGTCAACAATACCCTGCTTCTTCGCTTGTTTTGCTCGCAACTCTTTCCCCTGCAAAATCAGTGGTAACGCTTTTTGCAAACCAATGAGTCGCGGCAGGCGTTGCGTACCGCCGGAGCCGGGTAATAAACCCAGCTTAACTTCCGGCAGCCCCAGCTTAGTTTTATCGCTGTCGGTGCAGATTCGATAATGACATGCCATAGCTAACTCCAGACCACCGCCAAGACAAGCACCATCAATGGCTGCGACGACTGGAACCTTAAGTTGCTCAATGCGATCAAACATTGCCTGCCCCTGCCGCGCCAGACTTTCTGCATCGGCGGCAGTGTCGCAGTCATCAATCATGCTGATATCAGCGCCGGCCACAAAGGAGCCGGGCTTATCACTGATCACCACCACACCTTTGAGAGTGGAGAGCTGCTCGAGTTTTTCCAGTACGTCACTGACCTCATCAGCAAAACTCGCTTTGAGGGTATTCATTGACTCACCGGGCACGTCAATATGAATGACCGCGACGCCGTCGTCACGGGTTTCCAGGCTAAATGCACGTTGCGTATCACTCATTAGTTACTCTCCAAAATCATTGCTGCACCTAAACCACCAGCGGCACATGCCGTGGTCAGAGCGGTTCCGCCACCTCGGCGCTTAAGCTCATTTAAGGTTTGCGTAATCATCCGTGCACCGGTCGCTGCGAACGGGTGACCGTAAGCGATCGAGCCGCCAAGCACATTAAACTTATCCATATCGATCTCGCCGATGGCTTCACTGCGGCCAAGTTTTTCTTCGGCAAACTTCTTACTGCCGAACATTTTGACATTCGCCAGCGTCTGGGCTGCAAAGGCCTCATGCATATCGATTAAGTCAAGATCAGACAGCTTCATGCCAGCACGGTCCAGCGCGATGGGGGTCGAATAAGAAGGTCCCATCAGCATGTCTTTCTCTACTCCGATCGCACTAAAGGCATAGCTCTTAATATAACCCAGCACTTCATAGCCAAGCGCTTTGGCCTTGCTCTCTGTCATCAGCAGTACCGCAGCGGCGCCATCGGTTAACGGTGTGCTGTTGGCGGCCGTAACAGAACCATGTTTGCGATCAAATACAGGTTTGAGTTTGACATAACCGTCCAGCTTGCTGTCACTACGAATGGTATTGTCGCGCTTCAGAAAATCCTTATAGGGTTCAGCATAGGCGGTCATGACTTCATCTTTCAGCTTGTCCGCTTCCCAGGCTTCATGGGCCAGTGAGTGCGAGCGATGTGCTAATGCATCCTGGTCGGCGCGGCTGATATCGTGGCTTTTCGCCATCTGTTCAGCAGTCTCCCCCATGGTGAGACCGGTGCTGTACTCGGCAATCGCCGGCGGCACCGGAGCCAAATCTTTAAAGCGCAAGCGCTTCAGAATCGCGAGGCGCTGGCCCAAGGTCCGCGCCTTGTTCAAATCCACCAGAGCAATCGCAAGCTTGCGGGTAACGCCAATCGGTAACACCGACGAAGAGTCAGCTCCGCCAGCGATACCCACACTGATATTACCGGCCAACATACTCTCGACAATATTCACTGTAGATTGAAAGCTGGTTGCGCAGGCGCGGGAGACGCTATAAGCATCAGTGCTGACAGGTAAACTGGTACCCAGAACGATTTCCCGGGCAATGTTAGGAGCAGACGGCATTTGCACCACCTGGCCGAAAACCAGCTGTTCTACTTCTTTGCCTTCCAGCCCATAACGATTGAGCATTTCCTGGACAACCATTTTGCCAAGATCAAGCGCTGGAATGCCGTGAAAGTAACTCGCTTGCTTGGCAAACGGTGTGCGCAAGCCAGCAACCACAGCAATGCGGTCACCTGTTGCGGTTGTCAATTGCTGACGTGACGTCATGTTCAACTACCTCTGTTCGGTGAATTGGGTCATCTCTAATCTGGTCTGACCTCATAGTTTATTACAAATTTTAGCGGGTTCATCCCAAGAATTAAACTCTTGTTTTCGGTACAGTGCATATTAGAGTATAGACACACGCTACCACTTTAGAGGTCAACATGGCTGCTGAACAGTTTCAAAGCCTGCGCAATTACCTGGATAGCCAAGTATTAGGCCAACCAGAGTTTACTGAAAGTTTGCTCATTGCGGTGCTTGCCGACGGCCATTTACTGGTTGAAGGTCCACCAGGATTAGCCAAAACGCGAGCTGTAAATGCTTTGGCAAAAGGTATTGAAGGGGATTTCCACCGGATTCAGTTCACCCCTGATTTGCTCCCCGCGGATTTAACCGGTACCGACATCTACCGCCCAGAGACCGGTGAGTTCGTTTTTCAAAAGGGTCCCCTGTTTCACAATGTGATTCTTGCTGATGAGATTAACCGCGCCCCGGCCAAAGTACAGTCGGCGTTGCTGGAAGCTATGGCCGAACGCCAGATCAGTGTTGGCCAAACCACCTATCCGCTAACCGAGCTGTTTATGGTGTTAGCCACTCAGAACCCACTTGAGCAGGAAGGAACTTATCCGTTACCCGAAGCGCAGTTGGATCGTTTCTTAATGCAGCTTAATCTCGACTACCCTGCGGCAGATACCGAGCTTGATATTCTGCGCCTGAACCGCGGTGAAGAGCTCCACGGTGAAGTGGCCATGCCAACCCCGCTGCAACAAAACGATATTTTTAAAGCGCGTAAAGAAGTCCTCGAAATTTTTATGGATGAGACCGTTGAGAACTATCTTGTGCAACTGGTCATCGCCTCACGGCAGCCTGAGCATTACAATGACGATCTGGTGCGCTGGCTCAGTTACGGTGCGAGTCCGCGGGCGACCATTGCTCTGGATCGCTGCGCCCGCGCAAAAGCATGGCTGGCCGGACGTGATTTTGTCACTCCTGATGATATTCAGGCGGTGTTCCCGTTGGTGATGCGACATCGTATTATTCTGAGCTATCAGGCTGAGGCTGATGGCATTACCGCAGACAAGGTCCTGCAGGTTATTCTACAAGAGGTTGCCACACCCTAAGCATATGACGTTGTATCAAACTCCTGAATTTAATCCCAAAACTCACTAGAGGCCGGTGATTCTAAACATGACGCAAACGCAGGAATGGCTCCAGCAGTGGCATAGTAACGGTGTGCAAGTCGGCACTGCGGAACTGATGTACTACCGCAGCAAAATCGGTGCCTTTGCCCGCCATCGCCGGCTGCATCCACCCAAGGCACAAACCGGGGCATTACTCAGTAAGACCCGTGGCCGCGGCATGGAGTTTGATGAAGTGCGCCATTATCAGGCGGGTGACGACGTCCGGGCAATCGACTGGCGGGTCACCGCACGCACCGGCACACCGCATACCAAGCTGTTCCGCGAAGAGCGGGAACGGCCAGTGATGTTTATCGTCGACTTCACCCATAGCATGCATTTGGGCAGCGCGCTGCTACTGAAAAGCGTCCAGGCCTGCCATATTACCGCAGCCATGGCCTGGCTGGCCTCCCAGCGCGGTGATCGCGTTGGTGCCCTCATTGGTCATCCGGCACGGCATCAGGAAGTTCGGCCGCAAGGCAGACAGCATGGGGTATTGCGCATCCTGCATGCGTTGGTCGAGTTGCAGAACGAGAGTCTGGCTGCCTGGCAACAAGGTCAGCAGACTTCGGAACCCGTCCTTGATGGCTTATTGCAGCGTGCGCAGCAAGTCGCAAAACCTGGGACTATCATTCATGTGATAAGTGACTTTTCCCAATTTACCGAACACACCATCTCTTTGCTGCAGTCCTTGCAGCGCCACTGCTCAGTGCAAGCGGTGCAATGCCTGGACCCAGTTGAAACCGCCCTGCCTGCGCAGCTGGAACAGCAGGACGTAGCCCTGACCGATGGCCGAAAATCCTGGCATTTTGCTGCTGGCGACAACGCTGCGCGGCAACACTACCGGGATAACGCCATGCAGCAACAACAGCAGTTGCTCAAAAATTTGCAACAGCTCAGCCTTGAGCTGCATCAGTTCAGTGCCGCCGATGCGATTGAGAACCAGTGGCCGGAGGTCATGCGATGACAGCACCTGAACAACTCCACGATATTATCCTGCCGCCCGCCGCCAGCTGGTGGCCGCTTGCGCCCGGCTGGTACGTGCTGGCGGTGGTATCAATCATTACTGTGGGCCTGCTCACCTGGTTGGCGGTACGTAGTTATCGACGCCGGCGGGTACGCCGCGCAGCACTCACTCAACTGAGCCCGCTGCTGCCCTTGAACAGCACCACTTTGCTGCTTAAACGCGCGTGTTTGGGTTACTATCCCAGCCCCGCTATCGCAGGACTTACCGGCTCGGCATGGCGTGACTTCCTTCTGCAGCAACTTAGTTCTTCCCAGGCAGCGCGCTTTGTCGACCTACTGGTAGAGGTGGAACATGCGGCCTATCAACCGACTGACGACGAGGCCCCGCGCCTACGTAACGAGTATTATCAATTTGCCCGCTTCTGGATGATGCACGCACTACCGCCATCCTCGACGCAGCTCACTGTTGAGGAGGCCAAATGATCGAATTCGGATGGCCATGGTTAGCGCTGGCCTGGATACTTGGCCCGCTATTGTGGTGGCTACGTCGCCCCCAACAACGGCAATTTTCAACCCTGCGTGTGCCACATTTGGCACAGGCCAGCAGCCAACCGGATCCGGCCGCGCGACAGTGGTGGTCAGCGCTGCTCGCTATTTTAATCTGGACGCTGTTGGTTGCCGCTGCCAGCCGTCCACAGTGGTTAGGCGAACCCGTACAGATCCGCAGCGAGGCCCGGGAGATGGTGTTGGCAGTGGATCTCTCCGGCAGTATGGAAATCGCAGACATGCGCATTGATAACCAGGAAGTGAATCGCCTGACCATGGTTAAACACGTCGTCAGCGACTTCATCACCCGCCGCAAAGGCGACAAGCTCGGCTTGATTTTATTTGCCGACACTGCTTATGTGCAGTCGCCCATTACCTATGATCTGCGCACCGTTGAACAACTGTTGAGTGAAGCTCAGTTGCGCTTGATCGGCGAGCGAACTGCTATTGGCGATGCCGTGGCGCTGGCGGTGAAACGTTTTCGCGATAACGAGCAGTCGAACAAGATATTGATCCTGCTGACCGATGGCCAGAATACCGCCGGTAATGTATCCCCCGGACAGGCACGGCAACTCGCTGCTTATTACGGCGTTAAAATTTACGCCATTGGCGTTGGCGCCGAAGAAGTCCTGGTCGACAGCTTTTTCGGGCAACGCAAAGTTAATCCGAGTCGGGATCTGGACGAAGATATGCTGCGCGGGCTTGCTGAGGCCACGGGTGGCGAGTACTTCAGGGCGCGCAGTACAGAGGAACTGGAGGCCATCTACGAAACCCTCGACCGCTATGAGCCGGTCACCGGGGATGAACAACTTCGACGGCCACAAACCGAACTCTTTTACTGGCCTGTCGGCGCAGCATTGCTATTGCTGTTGGTCCTGTGTCTGGCCAAATTAGCCGGTCGCCGCAGCAGGGGGGCGTTCTGATGCCGCTTGAGCAGATACTGGAACAGTTCCACTTTTTACGCCCTTGGTGGCTCACGGCTTTGCTACCCGTAGCTATCATTACCTGGTTGCTTTGGCGTCGCGCCCACCGAGCCAATGGCTGGCAGAGCGTGATTGCTCCGCACCTGGCCCAGGTCTTGGTCGTTAGCCAGCAACAAACACAACGCAGCGCGCTCCGTTGGAGCTTGCCGCTAGCCTTAGTCGCCCTGGTGCTGGCCGGAGCGGGTCCCAGTTGGGAACGGATTCCACAGCCAGTCTACCAACTCAATGCGGGGCAGGTAGTGGTGCTGGATATGTCGTTATCCATGCGCGCAACGGATGTGCCCCCTAACCGGTTGACGCAAATGCAATACAAGGCCATGCAACTCACCGATGAGCACCTCGATGGTGAAACCGGCCTGATCGCGTACGCCGGCGATGCCTACGTCATTAGTCCGCTGACCGCCGATGCGAGTAGTCTTGGTAATCTCATTCGCGCGTTACGGCCCGAAATCATGCCGGAACTTGGCAGCTATCCGCTGAGTGCCCTGCAGCTGGCAGACCGGTTACTTCGTGAAGCAGGCTATGCTGAGGGCGATATCTACTGGTTCACTGACGGTATTGATACTCGCGATCAACAGGAACTTACCAGTTTTGTTCGTAACCATCCGCACCGTTTGGCTGTGCTAGCCGTGGGCACCGAGCAAGGCGCGCCGATTGAACTTGAGGATGGCAAGCTGTTACGTGATCAAGGTGGCGATGTGGTGATTCCGAAAATGACACCAGCACGCCTCGAACGGTTAGCACAACTGAGTAACGGTCGTTTCGCCGAGTTGCGTCAGGATCAGCAGGACATTATTTATTTGAGTGGTTTACCGCCGCTGTCCCGCGATGGTAAAGACCGTGATGACCAGCAGGGCGATACCTGGTACGACCTGGGTCCCTGGCTGGTGTTGTTCGCATTGCTGGCAATGCTGCCGTTGGCGCGCCGGGGTGTACTCTTTACTGCCTTATTTAGCGTTATTTGTGCCAGCCAATTGGTGCTGGTGCCGCCGGCGGCAGCGCAAAGCTCCAGCGAAGGTCTGAGCTGGGACGAACAACTCTGGCAGACGCCCTACCAACACGCCGATGAAGCGCTGCGTAATGAAAACTATGAGCGCGCGGCAAGAATCGCTGAAGACCCCTGGCAGCGTGGTGCCGCGAACTACCGCAACGGTAATTACGAACAGGCGGTGGTGGACTTTTCCCAAGTCGATAATCCCGCAGGTTTCTATAACCAAGGCAACAGTCTGATGCAGCTCGAACGGTTTGATGAAGCGGCGAATGCCTATCGGGAGGCACTTGAGCGTGACCCCGATTTTGCCAAAGCGCGGGACAATCTCGCCTTAGCGGAACAAGCTGCAGAAGAACAACAACGCCAGCAACAACAGCAGCAAGGCGAAGGTCAGGGGCAACAACAGCAGCCCCAGCAACAAGAAAGCGCTGATGGCGAACAAAATGATGCGTCACCATCGGGGTCTGAACAAGCGCCGCAACAGCAGGAGCCAGAGCAGGCCTCAGAGGGCGAACCGCAACCGCCGGCAGAGCCGCAGGCCGGAGATGCTGACCCTGAAGCGGAAGCTCAGGAGGGCGAACCTTTACCCGGCCAGGAAGGTGAGGCAGACCCGTTAAGCGAAGAACAGCGACAACAAATGGAACAGTGGTTAAACCGTATCGAAGACGACCCTGCTTATTTGTTGCAACGAAAAATGCTTGAAGAAGCCCGAAAGCGCCGTACCCAACAACGTCAGCCGCAAGGAGTTCAAAAACAGTGGTAGTTTATCGAAGCAAAATTTTCTCTGTGCTCACGGTAATGCTGCTTGCAGCTCTGCTGTCAGGTCAGCCCGGTATAGCGCAGCCCGCTGCAGCTCCTGAGGTAGCTATCAGTGTCGACAAGAATCCTATCGCTGCAAATGATACCTTCATTCTTACCCTCACTGTCGACCAGCTGGTCAATGACAGCGAATGGCGCCCGCAAGATGCATTACCAAACCTGCAGGTACTGGGCAGTTCCAGCAGCCGCAGCACGCAAATCATTAATGGTGAAACGTCCGAACAGACCACCTTTAATACCATCATACGTGCACCCAGTGACGCCGGTAATTACACTATTGGCCCCATTGAACTGCTCGGCACACGCAGTAATTCCATTGAGCTCGAAGTACTCTCTGCCGCACAAAGCGATCAGCTACTGGATCAGCGCAAGGCTTTTATGCGCGTTGAGCTGGCCCGGACAGAACTTTATGTGCAGGAACAGGTGCAGCTAACAGCCAAGCTTTATCTCGCCGCAAACTTACACAGCGGTAACATCATCCCGCCAAAACTCGAGGACGCAGATATCCGCCAGGTAGGCCGGGATAACGAGTCCACAGAAATCATCAACGGCCGCAAATTTCAGGTATTTTCACGTAACTTTGTGGTCATTCCGCAACGCTCCGGCGAGCAGGTCATTCGGGGACCGCTGTTTCAGGGGCAAATTAACGTCAACAGTAACCGTACGCTGTTTCCCTCCTTCTCTTCGACCGAGTCGATCACGACCGCCGCTGAGGACCTGGCGATTACGGTCAAACCTATACCGGCCAGCTGGCCGCCGCAGAGTAACTGGTTACCGGCTGAGATCGTAACCCTTTCTCTGAGTGTCGGCAGTGAAGGTAGTAAACAGGATGACACCGCCCAGCAGCAGTTTACCCAAGGCGAGCCCATTAATCTGACCTATCGTCTGACCGCTGTTGGGCCGTTGCCTGACCAGCTGCCGCGCTTAGATGAACTGGTCGCTTCGCTGGCCATTGACGGCGCCAGTATTTACCCCGAGGCGCCTGAGTCTGCGGTGAATCAACGTAACGGCCGGATGGTTTCGCAGCAGACAGTGCGCGTTGCTATTATTCCTCATCAGGGCGGAGAGCTGGTCATTCCCGCTCTGCCAATTCTTTGGTTCAATACGCAACTGCGTGAGCAAGACCGCGCCACGGCGCCGGCACAGCGTTTTAGCATCGTTGCTGCCAGCAATGCATCACAACTTGCGGCACCGGCAGAGCCTCCAGCCACGTCCGCGCAAACCACAAAAGAACCAGCCCGGGTACCGACGTCCGAAGTTGCGGGAACAGAACGGCTGAAGCGCTGGCAGATCCTTACCGTGGTCTTTGCGGCACTTTGGTTAATTACCTTAATTTGGATGTTGTGGTTGCGCCGCGCTAAGCCGTCAGCGGTAACCACCGAGGCCAATCCTGAAGGTGCCGGGCAGCAGCAAGAATTACGGGCCATCAAGCATGCCTGTATGCGCGATGATGCGGCAGCGGCTGAACTACTGTTGAAGCGCTGGGTACGCGCACGCACTGGCGCAGATAACGCCCAACTCACGCAGCTGACGAACACACTGGACCATGCACCCTTACGCAGCCAGCTTGAGCATTTACAGCGCTGTCGCTTTGCTCCTGGTCAACATGAGTGGCATGAAGGAAAAGCTTTGTGGCGAGCCTTACAGGCCGCATTAAAAGCGGCTGATAAAAAGGATAGCAGCGGTAAACCTGTTAACGACCTGCCCGACCTCTATCCCAATTAAAAAAACGCACACGCTGAAGTGACCCTCAGCAGTGTGCGTTTTCTACTTTCTGCATAAACAGCCGTCAGTTAGCTGACGGCGTCTAGCAAAGATAATTACTCTTCTTCATTGCCTGAGTTGAGTAGAATTTCAATCTCAGCATCACTTCGTAGCGCTTCAATAACAGCTTGATACATCTGTTGCATGTAGTTGTTCTTTAACTGTTCCTGAAGCTGCGTCGTACGCGCTGGATCAACCGAGCCCTCGCTCACACTACTCAATACCACCACCACGACGTTACCGCTGGCGGTAGTGGCTGTATCGACATTGACAGAACCTTCTGCCGGAGCCGCCATGGAAAATAATGACTGCACAACTGCGCGCGGTAACCCTGTGGTTTGCCGTGATACCTCAGTTACTGGAGTAAATTCCACCGAGTTCACAGGTTCACCGGTACGTACCTGGGTCAGCACTTCGTCTGCAGCTTGCAGGGCAAGCTCTTGCGCTTCTTCACGGCGCACGTTTTCAGCGACCTGCTCGCGTACTTCGGACAATGGCTGCGTGCTGGCAGGTTTATGATCGATAACGCGCACCACCACAGATTCGGTGTCACTGATTTCAATCAGATCGCTGTTCAGCTGCTCGGCAATCAGGTCAGCACTGAAAACTTCAGCCAAGACTGCTGGAGAGCGCATCACTGCCGGGGCATTTTCACGGCTGAACCAATCCGTCCGCTGAACCTCGATACCGAGGTCTTCAGTTACCGGAGCAAAAGTATCCGGAATCTCGAAGGTCAGCTCGGTGACATCCTGCTGCAATTCATAGTAACGCTGCTTCACGCGCTCTTCACGCAAGTGAGCGACAATCTCGTCACGAACTTCAGCCAGAGGCGTTACTGAGCCCGGCTTTTTATCGGTAAGCTTGATGATGTGGTAACCAAAGCTGGTCTCCACGACGCCAGTGATATCGCCCACACTCTCAAGAGCAAAAGCAGCTTCTTCGAAGTCAGCGTCCATGGTGCCCGGCTCAATCCAGTCCAGATCACCACCTTGCTCACCTGAGAAGATATCGTCTGAGTGCTCTTCAGCTAAGGCGGCGAAATCCGCACCCTGCTGCAGCTCTTCCAATAATGCCTGAGCTTCAGCAGCAGCTGCTGCCTCATCGTCGCCGGCTTCGATTAAAATGTGCGAGAAACGATACTGCGGCGCTTCAGAGTAACGACGCTCATTACCTTCGTAGAAAGCTTGCACTTCCTCTTCAGTCACTTCGATCTCTTCGGCAATGGTTCCGGCATCCACCAGCACGTAGGCAACTTTGACTTGTTCAGGGATCGCGAAGCGTTCGATATTCTCGTTGTACCAGCTCTCTATCGCAGTATCGGTCACCTCGACCTGGTCCAGATAATCAGCAGTCGTGAGCTCAGCATAACGGCCGCTACGCAACTGTCCAAGGACACGTTGGGTCGAATCCACCTCACTGGGTAGTACGAATTCGCTGTCGACCAGCCCCTGCACAAACTGCTGGGTCACTAAGTCACGACGAATTAAGGCAGCAAAACCATCAGGCGTGTAGCCAAGGCTGCGCAAGGTAGTTTGATAGAGGTCATTGTCGAACTGGCCGGCGACTTTAAAGCTGGAGATATCACGAATCGCCGCTTTCACTTGCGCCGGTGACGCGCGCAAGCCCTGAGCCTTAGCCGCCTGCTCTAATAATTTTTGATTGACCAGGTCGTTCACCACTCGAGCACGCAAGTTTTGCGTGTAGCCAGGGTCTCGAGCCAGCTGGTCGTAAAAATCGCCAAGCTGCTGCTTTTGACGACTGCGCTCATTTTCCACTGCACGTTCAAACTCTACCTGGGTGATTTCTTCGCCATTCACCAATGCCACCGCCGGCTCAGGTTGGTTAGCAATGTAGCCACCAATCCCTGCCAATGCGAACGTCAGTGCGATGAGAACAAGGAAAATCTTGACCCAAAGGCTCTGTGACCCTTCACGAATCCTGTCCAACATAATTCTATTAACCTCAAAAAGTGTTCGATTTTTTTACCGCGCATTATTCTATCCCATAACGCGGAAAAAAAATAACCCGAAGACATGCTTCGGGTTACTTTCGCTATTCGCTGGCGGAACGGACGGGATTCGAACCCGCGACCCCCGGCGTGACAGGCCGGTATTCTAACCAGCTGAACTACCGCTCCGCAGTGATTAGTTTACTGAGTCTTTCAGTGCTTTACCGGCTTTGAAAGAAGGCACTTTCGCCGCAGCGATTTGGATAGTCTGGCCAGTTTGTGGGTTACGACCCGTGCGAGCTGAGCGCTCACGTACACTGAACGTACCAAAACCTACTAGTGCAACTTGCTCACCCTTTTTCAAAGCATCAGTTACCGCTTCAATGAAAGAGTCCAGAGCACGTCCAGCAGCAGCTTTTGAAATTTCTGCTCCCTCTGCAATTTTGTCAACTAACTGAGACTTGTTCACAGTATCATCCCCTTAGATTGTTATTATCAGATTTTTGCATGGTTCCATTTGCATTTTGAATGGGCCAGCGAAGGTTATAACAAGCCTGAACACTTCGTTCAAGCAGTTCAACAGGTCCCCGACTACATTTACGTATCCCTGTCGTTCAAGTGGTATGTCAGAGCTATCGTTAGGTTTTGTCTGACCAATCACTTTGACTCTAGGCTACCACAAGAATTTCTATTGAGAACCCTTTTTCACAAATTTTTTGACGAAAGAATGCGGCCTGCAGCGATGTTGCTGGCTCAGAGGCCGCATTTTTCCGTTTTAATGGCTCTTTTTCGTCTCGGGTTGGCGTTCCAGCGCGACCTGAAGCACTTCGTCGATCCACTGCACCGGTTGTATGATCAGATCGCCCTTCACGTTGTCACTAATCTCCTGCAGGTCACGTTCGTTATCTTTCGGGATCAGCACATGCTTAATACCGCCACGGTGTGCCGCGAGTAACTTCTCTTTCAGACCACCAATCGGCAGTACTTCGCCACGCAGGGTAATTTCACCGGTCATCGCAACTTCCGCCCGCACGGGGATTTTCGTTAGCGATGACACCAGTGCTACGGCCATAGCCGTACCCGCACTCGGGCCGTCTTTAGGCGTAGCGCCTTCAGGTACATGCACATGAATATCCCGCTTCTCGTGGAAATCATCGGCAAGACCTAACATATCCGCACGGCTGCGGACCACGGTCAAGGCCGTCTGAATCGATTCCTGCATGACATCACCAAGGGAGCCCGTGGAAGTGATTTTCCCTTTACCGGCGACGTTGGTCGCTTCGATGGTGAGCAAGTCGCCACCGACTTCGGTCCAGGCCAGGCCGGTCACCTGACCAATCTGGTTTTTCTCTTCCGCTTTACCATAATCGTATTTTTGCACGCCCAGATAATCTTTCAGATTGTCGGCGTTGATTTCGACTTTCTTAATGCGTTTATCCAGCACGATCTTCTTCACCGCTTTGCGGCAAAGACGTGAAATTTCGCGCTCGAGGTTACGCACACCAGCCTCACGGGTGTAGTAACGGATGATGCCGATGATGGCGTCATCTTTGATAGTTAACTCTTTTTCTTTCAAGCCATTACGATCCAGCTGCTTGTTCAGCAGGTGACGCTTGGCGATGTTGAGCTTCTCGTCCTCGGTATAGCCAGATAGACGAATCACTTCCATACGATCCAACAATGGCGCAGGAATATTCATACTGTTCGAGGTCGCCACAAACATCACATCAGAAAGGTCATAATCAACTTCCAGGTAATGATCATTGAAGTTGATGTTTTGCTCCGGGTCTAATACCTCGAGCAACGCTGATGCAGGGTCGCCCCGCATATCTGCTGCCATTTTGTCGATTTCATCAAGCAGGAACAACGGGTTACGCACGCCGACCTTGGCCATTTTCTGAATCAGCTTACCCGGCATTGAGCCAATGTAGGTGCGTCGGTGGCCGCGGATCTCGGCTTCATCGCGAATACCGCCCAACGCCATACGAATGTATTTACGACCCGTGGCCTTGGCGATGGACTGCCCCAGCGAGGTCTTACCCACACCTGGTGGTCCCACCAGACACAGAATCGCGCCACGAACCTTGCTGGTACGTTGCTGTACTGCTAAATACTCGAGGATTCGTTCTTTGACCTTCTCCAGACCGTAATGGTCGGCATCCAGTATTTTCTCGGCATTGGCTAAATCTTTCTTGATTCGCGAACGCTTTTTCCATGGCACGGAAACCATCCAGTCGATGTAGCCACGCACAACCGTCGCTTCAGCTGACATTGGTGACATCATTTTTAGCTTCTGCAGTTCGGCGCGGGTTTTGACTTCCGCTTCCTCAGGCATTTTCGCTTCCTGGATCTTATTTTCCAGCGCTTCAAACTCGTCCGGGCCGTCTTCCATTTCCCCAAGTTCTTTTTGAATGGCCTTCATCTGCTCATTCAAATAGTACTCGCGCTGGCTTTTCTCCATTTGCTTTTTAACCCGCGTACGGATGCGCTTCTCAACCTGTAGCAGGTCGATCTCGCCTTCCATTAACGCCATCAAAAACTCAAGCCGTTCCCGTACCTCAGTAATTTCCAGTACTTTTTGCTTATCATTCAGCTTTAACGGCATGTGCGCCGCCATAGTATCGGCCAGCCGATCTGCTTCCTCGATACCCGACAATGAGGTCAGCACTTCCGGTGGAATCTTCTTGTTTAGCTTCACATAGCCTTCAAACTGATTCACCGCTGAGCGAATCATCACTTCTTCCTCTTTCTCCGGCATCGCTTCCGAATCAAGGTAGTGCACTTTCGCCCGGAAAAAGTCTTCATTCGCTTCAAAGGAATCAATCTCAGCCCGTTGCGAGCCTTCAACCAGAACTTTTACGGTGCCATCAGGTAGTTTCAGCAGCTGCAGGATATTAGCCACTGTACCTATGCTATGGATGTCTTTTTCTTCGGGTTCGTCGATGGAAGCATCTTTCTGAGCTGACAGGAAAATTTGTTTGTTATTCTCCATGGCCGCTTCCAGACAGCGAATCGACTTATCGCGACCCACAAATAATGGAATGACCATATGCGGGTACACCACTACATCACGCAGTGGTAAAACAGGAATACTCAGGTGTTCGACCCGTTCTTCGCTCATATATGTCTCCAGGTTCAATGACGTCATGTCAGATTTAGTTATCTTACCCTCTAATATGAGGTCATACAGATAAAGTTCAATGTTTTGCACAAAAAAAGGGCCTTAATGGCCCTTTTTGCATAAAGATCAATCTAAATGGAGGGATTATTCACCTGAGGCTTGTCGATCCTGCTCCTGATTTTGATAGATCATAATCGGATTAGATTCACCGGTAATCACTGACTCATCAATCACCACTTTGGCAACATCATCCGTAGACGGCAATTCGTACATGGTGTCCAGTAGCACACCTTCTACGATAGAGCGCAGACCCCGGGCACCGGTTTTCCGGTTCATGGCTTTACGGGCAATTGCCCGCAGCGCATCATCACGAAATTCCAGCTCGACGCCTTCCATTTCGAACAGTGCAGCATACTGTTTCGTCAGCGCGTTTTTCGGCTCTTGTAAGATTTGCACCAGCGCATCTTCATCAAGCTCTTCCAGCGTTGCTAGTACTGGCAAACGACCGATAAATTCGGGGATCAGACCATATTTGACAAGATCTTCCGGCTCTACCTGCTTGATCAGGTTCGCCATCAAGGCTGTGGTTTTATCTTTCACCTGAGCGCCAAAGCCGATGCCGCTGCCAACACTGACCCGCTGCTCGATAACCTTATCCAGGCCGGCAAACGCGCCGCCACAGATAAACAGGATTTTCGAGGTATCCACCTGCACAAATTCCTGCTGCGGATGTTTGCGACCGCCCTGTGGTGGAACCGCTGCCACCGTACCTTCAATCAGCTTCAACAGCGCCTGCTGCACACCTTCACCCGATACATCACGGGTGATCGACGGGTTATCTGACTTACGTGAAATCTTGTCGATTTCATCAATGTAGACAATACCGCGTTGTGCTTTCTCAGCATCGTAATCACACTTCTGCAGCAGCTTCTGAATGATGTTTTCAACATCTTCGCCGACATAACCTGCCTCGGTCAGGGTGGTTGCGTCCGCCATGGTGAATGGAACATCCAGGAAGCGTGCCAGGGTTTCTGCCAAATACGTTTTACCAGAACCGGTCGGACCAATCAGCAAAATGTTACTTTTACCAAGTTCAACGTCGTCCTTGCTGGCTTTGCCCGAGCTTTGCAGACGCTTGTAGTGGTTATAAACCGCCACTGCCAGAACGCGCTTTGCAAATTCCTGACCTATGACATACGCATTCAGGTGGTCACGAATTTCTTTTGGTGTCGGCAAGCGATCGGAGCTTTCTTGCGGCGCAATATTCTGGATCTCTTCTTCCAGAATGTCATTACACAGCTCGACACATTCATCACAAATAAAAACTGAGGGCCCAGCAATTAACTTGCGAACCTCGTGCTGACTTTTCCCGCAAAAGGTACAAAACAATGGCTGATCGCCATTACCTTCGGTTTTATCAGTCATGCTACTCTCCAGCTCGTTGGGTGAGTACCTTATCGACAACGCCGTAATCTACGGCTTCTTCTGCTGACATAAAGTAATCACGATCAGTATCTTTAGCGATCTGTTCGATGTCACGACCAGTATTTTCCGCCAACATGCGGTTCATCCGGTCTTTGATATCTAAAATCTGTCGGGCATGGATTTCAAAGTCAGAAGCCTGACCCTGGAAACCACCGAGCGGCTGATGGATCATCACCCGCGAGTTTGGCAAGCAATAACGCTTCCCTTTTGCACCACCGGCTAACAGGAACGCGCCCATGCTGGCTGCCTGTCCCATACATACCGTACTCACATCAGGCTTGATAAAGCGCATGGTATCGTAAATCGCCATGCCGGCAGTCACTGCGCCGCCGGGTGAGTTAATGTAAAGGAAAATATCTTTTTCCGGGCTTTCAGACTCAAGAAACAGTAGCTGCGCTACGATCAGATTCGCCATGTGGTCTTCTACCTGCCCACACAAGAAAATCACCCGCTCTTTTAACAAGCGAGAATAAATATCGTAAGAACGCTCACCTTTCGCGGTTTGTTCAACCACCATAGGGACTAACTGCGCGAGAGGATCGTGCGCGTGATCCGACATAGAAACTACTCCTGAAAATAAAAATGGCTCGTATAAGACTATACGAGCCATTAAACCAAGTTGCGAGTGACTCCGTCAACGTCTAGCGCGCGGAATCCACAAACTTACTTCTCTTTCGGGTTCATCAGCTCGTCAAAGCTGGTCTTCTTCGCCGAAACTTTCGCTTTGTCGAGAATGAAGTCAACTGCCTGCTCTTCCAGTGCTACATTGCGCACTTGTTGCAACAGTTCGTCGTTACCTTTGTAGTAAGCAACAACTTCTTCAGGGTCTTCGTAAGCAGAAGCATTATTGGCAATGATCTCGTCAACTTTTGCATCGTCAACTTTGATGTCATTGGTGCGAATTACTTCGCCAAGCAATAAGCCAACTTTAACGCGCTCTTTCGCCTGCTCTTCGAACAAGTTCGCTGGTAACTCAGGCATTTGCGCCTGATTGTCACCAAAACGCTGCATCGCCTGACGACGTAAGCCATCAATTTCCTGCTTAACCATAGCGCTTGGCAGATCAACGTCGTTGTTCTCGACCAGACCTTTCAATACTTGCTCTTTGACTTTGCTTTGCACAGTATTTTTCAGCTCACGTTCCATATTTTTGCGAACTTCAGCTTTAAGTGCATCAACACCGCCGTCGGTGACACCGAACATAGCAACGAATTCGTCGTTGAGCTCTGGTAATTCCTGTTCTTCGACTTTCTTGGCAACGATATCAAATTCAGCTTTCTTACCTTTCAGGTTTTCTGCGTGGTAATCGTCCGGGAAAGTGACTTCAATAGTCTTCTCTTCGCCAGCTTTCATACCGATGATGTCGTCTTCAAAACCTGGAATCATGCGACCCTGGCCAAGTTCCAATGCGAAGTCTTGTGCTTTACCGCCATCGAATTCTTCACCGTCGATACGACCCGTGAAATCGATAGTGATACGATCACCTTTCTTCGACTTACGCTTAACTTCTTTCCAGCTTGCATGTTGCTTACGCAGGGTTTCCAGCATGCCGTCAACATCTTCATCAGTGACGGTAACGTCTGGCTTCTCAACTTCGATTTTGTCTAAGCCCTGAACTTCAACTTGCGGGTAGACTTCAAAAGTTGCAACGAACTCAAGATCTTTACCTGCTTCATTTACTTTTGGTTCAATCGAAGGAGGACCTGCAGGGTTAATCTGTTCCTGCATGATCGCTTCAAAATATTTGCTCTGCATTAATTCTTGAGCAGCGCGGGCACGAGCTTCTTTACCGAATAATTTTTGTAAAACATTCGGTGGTACCTTGCCTTTACGGAAACCGTTAATACGGCGGTTACGGTACTCGTTTTTCAACAGCTCTTTGACTTTCTCGTCAATGGTTGCCGCTGGCACAGTAATGGTGGCGCGGCGTTCTAATCCTTGGGTTGTCTCTACAGAAACCTGCATTGCTCTCTTACCTCGGCTTCACTATTGGCCTTGAGCCCACCACTAATGGGGCCCTTGAAAATGACGCAGCATTATAGCGAAGGCATACCCTCGAGTCGAGTAGTGTCGCTTATCTTTTTGGTCGATTCTATTCGTAGGAACGCCGCACGAAGCAATTCCGGCCATTATTTTTGGCCTGATAAACAGCTTTATCGACGCGTCGTATCGCTTCTTCTGGAGTGGTATCGATACCTGGAATAAAGCTGATAATGCCAATGCTGACAGTTATCTCAGAAGCTTTAGTACAGGAACGGACCGAGCCCAACAACGCAGCTGCGCGTTGTTCAGCTTCTTCGGCATTCATGCTCGGGCTCAGGATCAGAAATTCGTCGCCACCATAGCGCGCCACGACTTCACCACTGCGCTTAAAAGCGCGTGATAGCTCAGTCGCCACGCATTGCAAGGCAACGTCGCCTGCCAGATGTCCCTGCCGGTCATTGAGTTCTTTAAAGTGGTCTATGTCGACCATCAACACACTCAGCTGCTCTTGTTTGCGTTGCATCCGTCGCAACTCAGTCGCTAACGCCAAATCAAGACCACGGCGGTTGATCAGGCCGGTCAAACTGTCTTCATTTGCCAACTGGGCCAGACGTTCATTGGCTGAACGCAGCTCTGCCTGCAATTCATGCAGTTTTGCTTCAGTGCGATGGCGGGCAATCGTATTGGTGATCATATCGGCAACCAGCTGCATCTGCCGCACATCCTGTTCGTTCCAGTCACAAGCGCGCTGCACTAGATCGCAGCCGACAAAACCAATGAGTCGACCTTCCAGGTACATTCCGACCGCCATCATCGACTGAATACTCTCGCGCAGCAGCTCATCCTTAAAGCCTCCGGCGACGTCAGGTAGATTTTGTGAGCTCGGTACGACCACCTGCCCGTCGGCACGCATACTGGCAAAAAACCAGGGCATGGCCTCTAAGGGGACGTTTTGCAACTCTTCTTTATGGGCAGTGATGCCGCGATTCACCCATTCATGGGTATTGCTCATTTGTTTATAACTGTCGTCAAACAAGAACACATAACAACGATCTTTACGATCGTTGCAACCCAGTGCTGCCAGCGCTTTCTCGATATGCACTTCAGCTTCTTCCGGGGCGGCATTAATGAGGTTAGTGCTTAACTCAGAAATCAGATAAGCAAACGACTCCGACGTCTCGCGGGAGCTGTAAGAAGGTGTGGCGTCAGGATTCTGAGTCATAGCGATTTAGTTTCATTATTGTTAGCTAGATGACTGATAACTGTAATATGCGCTATGTTTTCGGAACTTTCAAGCTGCCATTGGCAGATTGGGGGGGAATGTAAACAGATGGTCGGCGAGACTGGATTCGAACCAGCGACCCCTTGTACCCAAAACAAGTGCGCTACCAAGCTGCGCTACTCGCCGAACGTATAATCGTGGGGAACTTTAAGAAGATGGGGTGGCTGATGGGATTCGAACCCACGACCACCGGAATCACAATCCGGGGCTCTACCAACTGAGCTACAGCCACCACTACTTTTATGTCATGCCAGGGCTAAATGGCGCACCCGGCAGGATTCGAACCTGCGACCGACGGCTTAGAAGGCCGTTGCTCTATCCAACTGAGCTACGGGCGCATGGTCTAGCTAAAAATGGTCGGCGAGACTGGATTCGAACCAGCGACCCCTTGTACCCAAAACAAGTGCGCTACCAAGCTGCGCTACTCGCCGACATTTTTCAAAACCCGTGCAGGACGCGGCCTGACAACGGGGGCGAATATTACCTGCTGCTCATGGCAGCGTCAAACATTTTTTTGGGCAATTCGGCTGACTGCTGTTTTTTACAACAATCCGCCGGTAAATTCATCGGTAGCCGATGGCTACCTGACAAACTAAACTACACTAAACCGCGGAAACATGTAAAAATATGCGCCCTATTTGGCCTTCATTTTTGTTAGTTTTTGAGGAACAGCATGACCGCGCAATTTATTGACGGAAAAAAAGTCGCTCAACAGGTTCGGGACCAAGTCAGAGAACGTGTTCAACAACGCCTGCAACAAGGTTTACGCGCACCCGGATTAGCCGTCATTTTGGTCGGTGAAGACCCAGCTTCTGAAGTCTACGTAGGGAGTAAGCGGCGCGCGTGTGAAGAAGTCGGCTTTACCTCAAAGTCTTATGACTTACCGGCAAGCACCAGTCAGAGCGAGCTGCTGGCGCTGATTGACCAGTTGAATGCTGATACCAGCGTTGATGGGATTTTAGTCCAGTTACCCTTACCTCAAGGCCTCGATGCGCAAGCTTTGTTAGAGCGTATTCATCCTTTTAAAGACGTCGACGGTTTCCATCCGTTCAATATGGGTCGGCTGGCCCAGCGGAACCCCGCGCTGCGCCCCTGCACCCCGCGTGGCGTGATGACGTTATTCGAATCTATCGACCTTGACCTGCACGGGCTTAATGCTGTGGTGGTCGGCGCATCCAATATCGTTGGCCGGCCAATGAGTCTGGAACTCTTATTAGGTGGAGCCACCACCACTGTTTGTCACCGTTTCACAAAAGATCTGCAAGAGCATATTGGCCGCGCTGATGTGTTGGTCGTCGCCGTCGGTAAAGAGAACTTCATTCCCGGTGAGTGGGTGAAGCCTGGCGCAGTGGTCATCGATGTCGGAATCAATCGCGGTGCCGACGGTAAATTAGTCGGAGACGTTGAATTTAAGGCCGCTGCCGAACGTGCCAGTTATATTACGCCAGTGCCCGGAGGGGTTGGCCCGATGACGGTTGCGACCCTGATGCAGAACACCCTGCAAGCCTGCGACACCTGGCACGCGCCGGAGTAGACCCAGCTTAATTCAGCCCTTCCCGATAACCACTAAGCAAGGGCGCCGCAAGGCGCTGTTGCATGGCCCATAAGGGCCGCCCGGTGAGTTCTTCGCGTAGCCGGCAATGCCGCTGCGCCGGCGAGGTCCACCAGCGGCGTAACTGCATCAGCACTTGCGCCGCTAACGGCACTTCCAGCGGCAAACACCACCAGACCTCGATATCCAATTGCCGTTGTTGCTCCCACACAACTGCATCTGTGTCCTGTATTCGGGCGCTGGCATAATCAACAGGCAGCTCGTTGACCCAGTCGTCAATCATCAAATCAAAGCGCCTTTCGCTGTGCTCTCTGAGTACTGCCTCAGTAGGACCATGAATCTGCAGACGCCCGGTCAGCTGGTAATGTAACCATTGTCTGGCCGTCGCTGCTAATTGCGCCCGGCGCAGCTGGTTACGGCTGGGTCCCTGCTCCGGCCCGGCTCCTTCCGGCAGCAGCGGTTGCAGACTCGCCATCGCAGCAACAAGCGTGCGCTCCATTGCGTTGATGGAACCATGGTTGATGGTTCCCGCGCGCAAACTATAGCTCACAGCCACCCGAAAGGTCGCGTTGGCAAACACCAACCATAACACTTGTACCACCAGTAACACGGTCAAAATCAGGACCGGTAGTGCCACCAGCGTCTCCACCGCAGCCTGGCCCTGCCTGCCCCGGGCAGACCATTGCCGTTGCTTCACTGACAGCCGCCCTGGGCTTTGCAGGTTTGCCAGCTTTGTTCTAAGTGCTGCATTCGCTCAATGATGGTCACTACATCGTATCCGGCCACCGTCGCTTGCGCCGCACTCAATGTGGTTACAACCACTTCGCTGGCGCGCAGATCGGCAATAGTAGCGGATTGCAGCGTTGCGGTTTGACCGGCAAGCCGTTCCGCCTCGATCAAGCCGACATTTTTAATACTAAAACCGCCCATATCAAGATCCGACGCCATGGCACTGTATTCTGGCGCATCAGGATCCGGTATGCGGTGCAAGTAACGTTCCCGCAGCGCTAACAAAAGCGGCTGCCAGACGTGTAGCTGTAACTGATCATCAACTGTACTACTGGCACCTGCAATACGCCGCGCCAGCCACCGGGCTTCAGTGCTATCAGGAGCCTGAGTTTGCAATCGCAGCAGGTTGGCTTGCGTGCTCAGTTGCCAGGGCTGCCCCCAGGGTTGCCATACCTCGGCGATATAACCTTTACTGACCAACTCACTCAGGCTGTCCGGCACCCGACGTTGCTCAAGCCAGAAGCGCTCCAGCGCTGTCATCAGATTCCGTGCTTCGAGTTCCCACCCTTGCCGCTGCTGCACCTGATGCTGCCGCACCAGCCATTGTTGGCTCATGACCAGTACCCCGGCAAGCAAACTCAGGGCGATCACCAGCTCGAATAAAATATAACCACGACGTTGTTTCATAAGGGGCCTTGTTGCATCTGCAGTAACCAGCGCTGTTGGTCGCTTGCCAGCGCCTGTTGCTTTTCATGTAATAACCGTAACGCCTGCTGCTGTTCCAGTTGTTGCACAGTCGTACTGGATTCCCAGAGATTCAACATTGATAGTGTCAGAAGGGCAAACCCCGCCAGACAGGACACCGCTATGACCCACTCGAGCAGCAGATAGCCTTTCATTTTTTTTGGCGAGGGTTTGCCAGACATCATGCGTACTCCTGTTTAACCCTGAAAGCGCAGAGTAAGAGTGCCGGCGCTGTAGGTGCTATCAATGCTATAGTCGGTAAAATCACGCGCCAGCCGGGCGCCTTCGCCATCTTGAGCGATACCCGACAGGGTGACGACATAGCGGCTGCTGTCACTTAAATCCGCTTCCACATTAATCGCCCCGCCCCAGGGGTTAATCCCTGCGCCATCGCCCCAAGCTTCAGGTACCGCGGCAATCTGCGACATTGAAGTCATGGTAATGCCGGTAAAGTCGCCATTGCGGGGACGCCATAGCTGCGCGCCAGCCTGCACGGTAATGATCTGATTTTTCGCTTCGCTGACTCGCGAGTTGCCAACCGCCCAGTCACGCACCGCCAGGGTAGCGATCGTCGCTAAAGCGATGATGCCAAGCACTGTCAGAACTTCAATAAAAGTAAAACCCTGCTGATTTTTCATAATAAACACTCCATGTTTTGTAGTTTGCTTTCATGTCTTAACGTACGTGTTGCTGGGTGACTGCCATCAGCATGGCGCCCATACCTCCAACAGTTAACAGCAACAACCAGAGAATCAGTGCGTAGCAACTGACTTGAATGACCACTCGCAAACGTTGCAAAGCCGCCACCGCGTCTGCGGCGGCGTAGTTTGCGACACGTTGCAAGGTGCCATGCTCGGTGGCATTTCGACTGCCGTTACTCAGTCGGAATAACATTCTTGGTGACAGGAGGCCGCAGTCGAGGATAGCGACCAGGCGCCGTTCCCCCCGCGCCAGACGCTGTCGAAGTTCAGGCAAGGCATAGGCCAGCGAGCCTGAACCAAACTCCTGCATGGCCTGTAACGCCCGGTCAAGCCGCGTTCCGGCTCGCAATAACACAGTTAACGACTGCAACAGCAACACCCCGTCAAAATAGCGCCGGATGACAAAGGCGCCGCGCCCAGCCAACCAGCGCCAGCAGGAGAAACGGAAATCAATCGCCGGATAGGGTCCCCAACAGACAAAAATGGTCAGCAGTAACAATGCGGCAAGTAGTCCTAACCAGGAGCCCGAGCTCACCATAAGTAGTTGTTGACTCAGAAACGGCCAGTGCATTTCCGCAACCCCCGCGGCAAGCTTGGGCATCACTTTCTGACCCACGCCAAAGCAGGCAAACATCGTGATCAGTACCATCAGTAATGGATAAATGAGAGGTCGCCAAAACCCTTGTATTGCCGCCGCGCGTTGTTGTTCGAACAGCCGCTGTGCGGCAATGAGCTGGTCCAGAAGACCGCTGCGTTCACCGATACTGACCAGCATACAAAGATCATTAGCGAACCAGTCGCGCATAGCATTCGCCATAGGAACGCCCTGATAGACTGCGCCCTGCATTGCTCCAACAGCTTCACTTTCGCGCTTCAGCCCCTGTTGCTCGGCATGCTGACGCAGCTCCTGGCAGGCCTGGGCGGCCGACAAGCCGTCCCCCACCGCCAGCGCAATATCCTCTAGCAGTGCCAGCTGACTGCCTCGGCCCAGCGGGCGTTTTAAGCGCTGCATGGCGCCTCCCGTTGCAGTTGTGCGGCGAGCGTTGGCCACCCTTTGGCAATAAGTTGCAGCCGATAGGCTTCCAGATCATCATTGCGTAAAGCGCACCTTAACTCGGCGGTGGGCTTCAGGTACTCAGCGACATAACGCCGCTTCCCTACGCCGGTACCCTGACATTGCTCACAATCCTGATGGTTCGGCTGCCCCTGACAGGCGCTGCAGTCCTGTTTCACCAAGCGCTGTGCAAGAATGCCGCAAAGAACTCCGGGCTGCGCCAGCACGCCATTACTGATGCCCAGATCATTTAGCCGCTGCAACACACCGAAACAGTCGTGGGCATGCAGGGTTGCTGTGACGAGGTGCCCGGTCAGTGCTGCGGTATAGGCCGCCTGCGCAGTTTTGCTATCACGGATTTCACTGATTGAAATCACATCAGGGTCTTCCCGCAAGGCCACCTTCACCATATTGGCAAAGTTAAGTTCAGGATGATCCGCAGCCACAGGTTTTTGCTCAATGTGCGGCTGAATAATCTCAATAGGATCCTCCAGCGAAATGATCTTATGATCAGGTGGAATCAACAGGTTCAATGCCGCCAAACTGGTGGTTTTACCCTGCCCGGTGGGGCCGGCAATGATGAACAATCCGGTGGGCTGCTCCAATGCCAAGCGCAACTGAGCGGTGAGCGCAGAACTTACGCCGAGTTGCTCAAAGCGTTGTATGCTCTGCCGCTCAAGCTGCACGCGCATGGTCACCGCAAAGCCATTACGGGTGGGGGATTTTTGAACCCTTAACCGCAATCGCTGCGGTTCCCCCTGATGAATCACCACCACGTTGATACTGGCGCTGGAGAGTCGCTGCTCATCGAACAGCTCGCGAAAGTCATCGGAACGGGTATTGAGCGCCGCCGCAATGGCTGCGGCAAGGGTTTCCCGCGGCCGCTCAATATGGCCCACCATGCGCCCGTGGACGCGGAAGGCGAGTGAGGCGCACTGTGGATCGAACACCAGATGAATATCAGAAGCGCCCAGCAACAGCGCCTGACTGATCAGATCTTCCAGCGCAAGTTGTGCGCGGGTACGGTCAAACTTTATCTCACCCTGTTGCTGCTGCTGGTGTTGCTGCGCTGCCTCGGCATCGTGTAAAAAACTTCGTACATCACGCGCCTCGCCAAGCAAGCTGGTGCGAAACTGCTGGCGGGCTTGTAACTCCACCCTCAGGTTTAACAGATCCAATGACGCCTTCTGCCAGGCATCGGGGGTCGCAATCAGGCAGCCATCACGGGTCACCACGACCGCCGTATCCGCTTCATTTTCGCGCTCAGTAATGGTCAGGCATTCGCTGAGGAAGTGCTGATCCGCTTCGGCTTCCTGCCATTCTGCCGGAGTAATGTAACGCATCTTACCACTCCCCCTGCAGGTAAAAGGTCCGCTCATGCCCGTCTTGTTTCAGCGTCAGACGGTTCGCCTGCAGTCGCACATCCAGTGCATAAGCATTGCTACGTTCTGGCTGCACACTAAAACGTTGCTGCGCGTGCTCAAGCCAGATGCTGATCTGCTCACCGCTGCGCACCACGCTAAGTAATTCCAACGCCGCCAGCGGGTGTTCAGGGACAGCTTCAGCAAGTTGCGCGGAGGTGTCAGGTTGGTCTAACGCCGAAATCTGATGACGCAACTGTGCCACTTGCAGCTCGTGCTGTAACTTGCGCACTCTGGCGGCAGCGCGTAACTCGGCGAGTTCCTCATTGCGCAGTTCACTGACCTGTCGCAACTGTTCCTGTAACGGCTCAGGCGTTAGTTGCGGTGCGGCCTGAACACCAACTTCACTAAACAACATAAAGCACAAACTGAAAGCAATCATGAGGTACGCTCTCCTTGCGTGATGGGAATGGGTTCGTAGGCGCGAACCGTCAGCTCCATGTGTAGTTTTTTACCGTTTTGCAATTTCAGGCTGGTGACACGCAGGTTGGCCTGTTGCAACAGTGCTGCCAGGCGGCTGAGCTCAGTAAAATCCGTATTGGCCAGCCGCAGTTGCCACTGCTGCCAACGGTAGCTGCTGTCCTGACCGCCGGCGCCGGATTGCAGATTCAATTCAGGGAAATATAACGCGCCCTGACTAAGCCACTCAGGGGTCCCGGATGGGTCGGTGTCACCAAGCGGTTCGGTTACGCGAGTATGGGTTAGCACCACCTGCTGGCCCTGCTCCTGGACTATCCAACCCGCAGGTAACTGCGGAGTCAGTTCCTCGCTACGACCATAACTCGGTACCACCACAGCCTGTAGCCGGGTGCCTTGCAGTTGTGCTGAGCGCCATTGCCAGCCCGCCAGATGACGAAAGCCAGCAAAGAGTTGCGGCAGCTCCTGCAGGATCTCGATGGTAACGCCAGCTGGCGGGACCGCCTGCCGGTTCAATTGCTCCGGTGGCAACGACGTTTGCGGTTGCGGCCAGAATAACCAGCCGCCCGCGGCGGCAGCGCTCAGTAGGATAAGACTTGCTGCCAGCGCCCGTTGGCGTTGTTGCCAGGGGGGCCGCTGGGCAAGACTCTTGAGTCTGGCACTGCGAAGGAGCTGCAATTCCCGAAGCTCCTTTTGTTGCAGCAATAGCCGCCATTGACAAAGCTGTGTCCGGCACAAAACGATCAGGTCTTCCGGAGTCTGCTTGGCAATCACTGCGGTCGGCTGACCTTTACCATCACAGCTCAATTGCTGCAGAACAAGCTGCAGTTGATGTAACCCTTCCGCATCGTGGCGACAGGCCAGGCAATGACGTAACCGTTCTCCCTGCCAGGCGATACAGATAATCTGACCCTGCCAAGGCGCCAGATAAATAGCTTGGTGCAAGCTGGCGAAGGTGCGCCGCACCACCAAAGCAATGTCGTACTGCGGCGCTGTCAGTGCGCTATTCCCGCACACCAGCCAATAGCAGCGGCCTTGCCTGCCAACCGCGTAATGGCAGAAGCCACGCTCGCGTGCACGCCGTAAATAAGTATCTATCTCGCGCGTCGAGCGGCTTTGTTGACGCCAGCCATTGATTAACCAGAAGTCACTCATGAGCCCGCCTCACGTGCGATGATGGTTGGCGTCAATAACACCAGCGTTTCACTTTGCTGCTGCTGTTGTTGCTGTTTACCGCCGAGTAAAAAGCTGAGCCAGCTTTGTTGTTCGGTACGTTGCTGCCGCTCATTGCGCAACCCGGACAGCAGTAATGTCTGGCCATCGCCAACCACCGCTTGCATGAAAAACTGTTTCCGATTGGTATGAGGTGTTTGAATCAGCTGCTCGCCCGAGCGCACTTCATCAATACGAAGCAAGTCCGAGAGTTCCGTGGAGAGCTGTAAAATTACCTCGCCATCACGGATGCTGGGTAACACATAAAGCTCAAATCCAGTGCTGACCAGCCCCGGCTGCAACGTGGTAGTGACGCCGACGTTAACTGTGCTGGTGGTCCCAGCGGAGGCCAGGTAAGTGGCATTGTCCTGCAGAGCGATCTTGGCGATTTGGTTATTCAGACTGAGCAGCCGCGGTTGATTACTAATTTGCACTAATCCTTGCTCCTGCAGGGCTTCAATAAATAGCTCGGAGCCGGCCGTGCGCCCTGTTTTGCGCTGCCAGAACAGCTGCCCACCCAACTCTTCGCCCAGCCCACCAAAGGCACTACTGCCAAGCCCCAGCACCGCGTTTCCCCCAGCAGTTCGCGCCAGCGCCTGCCAATCCACCGCAAGTTGCTCCTCGTCACGGAAACTGACCTCGATGATTTGCACCTCAATGGCAACCTGCCGGGTCAGCCGTTCATTTTGTTGTCTGAGGTAGTGCTCGATCTGAGCCACATGATGGGGTTTGTCTTTCACCAGCACTGACGTTGAACTCTGGTTCATACTCAATACCCCTTGCTCGGATAACAAAAGCCGCAGAGCTCGCTCAAGATCACCCCAGACACTCAATTCGGTGTTACTGAAGTTACTGTATTGTTCGCTGCCGGCGGCACCTGCTGCAGCCAACGCCCCGGTTGCTGATTGTGCAGAGCTTTGCTGCTGATTCTTTTGGGTCATCTCACGATTTCCCATAAAAAACTTGGTGGCACCAGCGATGAAAGCGACATCAAATTCTGCTGTGCGCCAACGACTCCAGTGAACCCGATGATCATTATGGGTAAAGTGCCAACCGGTATGATCGGCAAGACGCTGCAGCAGCTCGCCAAGAGAGCCGGAAAACTGCAAGTGCAAGGGGTGGTCCCGCAGTTCAGGCTGACTGAATCCTAAGCTGACAGTTTCGCTGGCAAAGGCATCTGCTAACAGTTCATGAAAACCTACGCCTGAAGCATTCACCACAACTGGCTTGCTGAACCAGACGGGGACGTGTTCGTCATGAATCCCAGCCGCTGGCACATAAAGTTCCGGTGAATGCGTAATGGTGGCGTTTTGCTGGCCGCTGTTATTGCCCGGGTCCAGCTTTGCAAGTTCTGCCAGCGCGCGGTTTTTTTGCTGACTTAAACCATCTCGCTCCGGTGGCGTCGCACAACTTGATACCAGCAAGGCGATGCCCACCCCCCAGCAGCACATCCGCCAGCTCATGGCTTACTCCCCGCAGCAGGGCTCACCACCGCAGTGTGATTGGCATAGAGGGTCAGTTGTAACTGATAAGGCTGTAAAACTCGCTCCAGTGCAGCTTCCCAACTCGCTGCTGTCAGGGTGAAGTCTGTCGACCAGCGGTAATGCGGGGAGGCGCGCCAGTCCAGCTGACGAATGGCAAAGTGTTGTTTGAGCAGTGTTTCAATCTGCGGCTGCAACAATCCCGCAGTCAGAGCCAGTTCCACGGCTGGACTGGTGGCCGCTGGCGCTGCACGCTCTGTCTGTGAAAAGTTAAAGGGCTGGCAGTTTTCTTGTGCCTGGACTGGCGTCGTCAACAAGCAGCATAATGCTAAACTGCTTGCGACGAAACGCCATTGGACAGGTGTCCAAGTAGATTGCAAAAGCATACGACCTCCGTGTCATTCATGCATCGCCATCCTTGACGATGTCTAGCAACTTTAGTCACTAGCCGGGGGTCGTACAAGCGTTTAAAAGCCTAACTTCAAGGCAATTATTTCTTACGTTTCTGCGTTGTGCTTTTGGCCTTGGTGGTGGTTTTAGCTTTGGCTTTGGCTTTGGCTTTGGCTTTGGCTTTGGCCTTCGGCTCGGTTTCAACCCATTCGCCATCGCGATAATGTGCCTGCCACCCCGTAGGTTTACCGTTCTCTTCGGTGATCACGTACTGCTCTTTCTGTTTCCTGCTGTAACGCACAATCGCTTCGTTCCCGGCGCTATCCTCGGTCGGCGCTTCTGCCAGATAGTAAAACTTTTTGGGAATGCGATCTTTAAAGCGTTTCAGCTCAGCAACTTTAACAGCCCGGGTCTCGCGCGACTTCGGAAAGGTATTCGCAGACAGAAAGATACCGGAGGCACCATCACGCAACACAAAATGCGCGTTGGAATCTTCACAAGGCAACTCAGGGAAAGGTACCGGATCTTCCTTCGGTGGCGCAGGTTGACCACTCTTCAGTAATTTGCGGGTATTCTTGCAGTCATCGTTAGTGCAATCAAAGTACTTACCAAAACGACCGGTTTTTAGCTGCATGTCACTGCCACAGCGGTCACATTCCAGTACTGGCCCGTCATACCCTTTAATCCGGAACTCACCAAACTCGACCAACTGGCCAGGACAAGCTGGATTGTTACCACAGACATGCAACTTACGCTCTTTATCAATCAGGTAACTGTCCATCGCCGTGCCACACTCAGGGCATCGTTTCTTGGCTCGCAACGCCTCAGTTTCAGCTTCATCGTCATCACTGACTTTCACCGCTTCTTCACCAGGCAATAAGTTAATGGTCTGGGTACAGCGCTCTTTGGGCGGTAACTCGTAGCCCGAGCACCCCAAAAATACACCTGTAGAGGCAGTACGAATCCCCATTTTACGACCACACTTGGGACAATCGATGTCGGTGAGGATCATCTCGTTGCCACGCATCCCGCCTTCTTCCGGGGGCATTTCCGCCTGTTCAAGTTTCTTCGAAAACTCCGCGTAAAACGCGTCCAGAGTATCTTTCCAGTCACGTTTGCCCTCAGCGATATCGTCCAGGGCCTGTTCCATTTCTGCGGTAAAGTTGTAATTCAACAAACGCGAGAAATTTTCCACCAGCCGGTCATTCACGATCTCGCCCATTTTTTCCGCATAAAAGCGACGACTTTCAACCCGTACATAGCCACGGTCCTGAATCGTCGAAATAATTGAGGCATAGGTCGAAGGTCGGCCAATGCCGCGCTTCTCAAGTTCTTTGACTAAGGATGCTTCGCTAAACCGTGCTGGCGGTTTAGTGAAGTGCTGCTGCGGATCTAAATCCTGCAGGTTCAGCGATTCGCCCTTTTTGACATCAGGCAAGGTGGCGTCTTCGGCACTTTTTGAACCCGCTGGCGGCTGTACTTTGGTCCAACCGGCAAAGCGCATCACCCGGCCGCGGGCTTTCAGCTCGTAATCGCCCGCGCCGACAGTGATGGTCGTGGCATCGTAACGCGCCGGAGTCATTTGACAGGCCACAAACTGACGCCAGATCAGCTCATACAAGCGCTGGGCATCGCGCTCCATGTCTTTCAGCGATTCAGACTTCACCTTAACGCTGGATGGCCGAATCGCTTCGTGCGCTTCCTGAGCGTTTTTCTTGGCACCATATAAATTAGGTTTTTCAGGCAGGTAGTCCTTACCATACTGCTTACCGATAAAGTCGCGACAAGATGCCACGGCTTCACCACTCAGGTTGGTCGAGTCGGTTCGCATGTAGGTGATGTGCCCCGCTTCGTATAAGCGCTGAGCCAACATCATGGTTTTCTTCACACCATAGCCCAGTCGCGTGCTGGCGGCCTGCTGTAGTGTAGATGTGATAAATGGTGCTGAGGGTCGGCTGCTGGTCGGTTTGTCTTCCCGCTCCAGTACCTTGAAATCAGCTTGCTTGAGCGCTTGAACAGCTTTTCCCGCTTGCTCTTTGTCACTCGCTTTGAACGTTTTGCCGAGGTACTTCGCCAGTTGCACTCGCAGATCCTGTTGCTGATCTGTAGTTAAATCTGCGTAGATGTCCCAGTACTCTTCCGGCACAAAAGCTTTTATTTCACGTTCACGTTCCACCACCAGGCGCACAGCCACCGACTGCACCCGACCGGCTGATAAGCCGCGGGCAATTTTCTTCCACAACAGCGGTGACACCATGAAACCCACCACCCGATCCAGAAAACGGCGAGTCTGCTGGGCATTCACCCGATCAATGTTGAGATGCGCAGGCTGTGAGAAGGCGTCCTGAATTGCGTTTTTAGTGATCTCGTTAAAGACCACCCGGCGGAAGCGCTCATTGTCGCCGCCAATGAGTTCGCGCAGGTGCCAGGCAATCGCTTCCCCTTCGCGGTCCAAATCCGTCGCGAGATAGATTGCGTCTGCCTTACTCGCCAGTTTTTGCAGTTCACTAACAACTTTCTCTTTACCTGGCAGAACTTCGTAATGGGCGTCCCAGCCGTGTTCAGGATCGACCCCCATGCGCGCCACCAGTTTCTTAAATTCGCGCTGTTGGCGATACGCCTCTTTCGCTTCCGGCGACATCTTGCGCACTTCTGCCGGAGATTTTTTGGCGACCTCTGCGGTCGACCGTGTTGGTAAGTCACGCACGTGACCGACGCTCGACTTCACTACGAAATCGTTACCTAAATATTTATTGATGGTCTTCGCCTTGGCTGGCGACTCGACAATAACTAGCGATTTTGCCATGCGTCTCTTTGCAACCTAGTAAGATGGGATTCTTTTTTAGATATATCGTTTCTGCACAGACGAAACAACCGTGCCGTGCAAAATTCATAAAAATTCGTTATTTGCTTATAGCCATGCAAGTCAGACTCGGATCACTCCAAACCGCGCGGCGGCGCGCAATATCAAGGCTTACACAAGCCCTTACTTGTGCGTATAATAGCGGTTGTTAACTTGCTTGCAACTGCAATGGAGGATTTTCGTGAGCACTCGGCACTTTGAAGTGAACTTCGATGGTTTAGTTGGACCTACCCACAACTACGCAGGATTGTCCTTCGGTAATGTGGCATCGCTATCGAATGCGAAAGCCAGCTCGAGTCCCCGCTCCGCAGCAAAGCAAGGTCTCGCCAAGATGGAAGCGTTGCATGATATGGGTATGGTTCAGGGCGTGTTTGCGCCACACGAACGCCCTAATATCGATGTTTTACGCCGTCTGGGCTTTACCGGGAATGACGGTGACGTGCTCTATAAAGCCGCCACTCAGGCTCCGGAAATCTATCAGGCAGTCTGTTCAGCCTCGAGCATGTGGACCGCCAATGCGGCCACTGTCTCACCAGGCGCAGATACCGCCGACGGCAAAGTGCATTTTACCCCGGCCAACTTAACCAATAAGTTTCATCGCTCCCTTGAGCCGATGACCAGCGGTCGCATCCTGCAATCCATGTTTGCCAATCCACGTTACTTTGAACATCATCTGCACCTGCCTGACAATGAGCACTTTGGTGATGAAGGCGCAGCGAACCACACACGCCTGTGCAGCAACTATGGCAATGCTGGGGTTGAGATCTTCACTTTTGGTCGTTACGCGTTCGACTCAAGTCAGCCCGCACCGACTAAATTTCCAGCCCGGCAGACCTATGAGGCGTCACGTGCCATCGCACGCCTGCACGGCCTGAACGACGAAAATACTGTGTACCTGCAGCAAAACCCGGATGTTATTGACCAGGGCGTATTTCATAACGACGTCATCGCTGTTGGCAACCGCAACGTGCTCTTCTACCACGAACAAGCTTTCCTGGACACCGAAGCTAAACTGGCGGAGATTCAGCAGAAGTTTGGTGATGAGAAGGTTCACTTTATCTGTGTCAAAACCAGTGAAGTGTCCGTTGCTGACGCGGTGCAAACCTACTTGTTTAACACCCAGTTATTGTCCATGCCGGACGGCAGCATGGCCATCATCGCGCCGACAGAGTGTCAGGAAAACCCGCGGGTTTCGGCTTATCTGGACGAGCTGGTACAGCGCAATACCCCGATCCAAAAGGTACACTACTTTGATGTAAAACAAAGTATGCGTAACGGCGGCGGCCCTGCGTGCCTGCGCTTGCGCGTGGCTCTGAATGATGATGAGCTGGCAGCGGTAAACCCGGCGGTCATTATGAGCGATGGCTTATTCGTACGCCTGAACGACTGGGTCGATAAACATTATCGCGAAGAGCTTAGCGTCAATGACCTCCGCGATCCTCAGTTGTTAACGGAATCACGCTCGGCGCTTGATGAGTTAACTCAAATCCTCAAGCTTGGCTCGGTCTACCCGTTCCAAATCGACTAACAACAAAAAAGCCCGCGTTACCGCGGGCTTTTTTATTGCGTTTCCGATTAGAGCGCGTTAGGTGCCTACGACCTAATCGTCTTCATCCTCGTTGTGCATCTCCAGATTCGCGTCTTCCGTATCGCCCTGAGCATTACGGGCAACATCATTACGCGCTGCATCCAGACGATCCAGATAGCCCTGGTTAATATCACCGGTGATGTACTCGCCGTTAAAGACTGAGCTTTCAAACTGCGTGATCGACGGATTCTCCTCCTGGACCGCAGCGAGCAGATCGGTCAGGTCCTGATAGATAAGACCATCAGCTTTGATCAACGCGTTGATTTCTGAGGCTTCACGACCATGACCAATGAGTTCGTTGGCGCTTGGCATATCGATGCCATAAACATTCGGGAACCGGATTTCAGGTGCAGCTGAGGCAAAATAAACCTTATTCGCGCCGGCTTCACGTGCCATTTCGATGATTTGTTCGGACGTCGTGCCGCGCACAATAGAGTCGTCGACTAAGAGCACATTTTTACCACGGAATTCAGCCCCAATGGCATTCAGCTTGCGGCGGACCGCTTTACGGCGAAGGGTTTGCCCCGGCATAATGAAGGTGCGACCGATGTAGCGATTTTTTACAAAACCTTGCCGATACGGCAGGCCGAGTACGTTCGCCATTTCCAGTGCAATATCACAGCTGGTTTCTGGAATTGGAATCACCACGTCAATATCCAGATCAGCGTAATCACGTTTGATCTTCTCACCTAACTTACGGCCCATATTTACACGTGATGCGTAAACTGAAATCTTATCGATAAAGGAGTCTGGCCGCGCAAAATAGACGTATTCGAAAATACATGGCACGTGTTGCGGGTTGTCCGCGCACTGACGCGAGTAAAGCTCACCATCTTCGGTGATATAAATAGCTTCGCCTGGCTCCACATCGCGCACGTACTTGAAGCCTGTACCATCAATAGCCACGCTCTCAGAGGCAACAATATACTCGTTACCATTGGCGGTTTCACGCTGACCTAACACCAGCGGGCGGATGCCCCATGGGTCACGGAAGGCCACCACGCCGTGGCCAATAATCATTGCCACAACCGCGTAAGCACCGCGGATCTGACGGTGTACCCGGCTGACGGTTGCAAACACATCGTCCGGCGTCAGTTGCAGACTTTGCTGCTGATAAAGTTCATGCGCAAAAATGTTCAATAGGATCTCGGAATCCGAGGTGGTATTGATGTGCCGACGCGCCTTGGCAAACAACTGCTCCTGCAATTGTTCTGCATTGGTCAGGTTGCCATTATGCGCCATTGCAATACCAAACGGCGAGTTCACATAAAACGGTTGAGCTTCTGCTGAACTCGAGCTACCAGCGGTGGGGTAACGCACATGCCCAATACCCACGCGACCGGCTAAGCGATGCATGTGACGCGTATGAAAAACATCCCGCACCAATCCATTCGCCTTGCGCAAACGCAGTGTATTGTTATGAACGGTCATGATCCCTGCCGCATCCTGTCCGCGATGTTGTAACATCGTCAAACTGTCATACAAGGCCTGGTTGACCGGATCTTTACCCACTATACCCACAATGCCACACATGCTACGACAACCTCATTTGCTTAGTTGGGGAGAAAACTCGAAGTTTGCTCAAAATATTCAAAAAACCATTGGATGAAAATACCGAAATGCGGTATCAGCACGGACTGTTGCCACCATTCGGCGCCGGCCAGACCGGTAAAACTATCCATAAAGAACAGTAACGCGCTGACAATCAGCACCCCGCGCAGGGCTCCGAAGACACCACCAAGAATGCGATCCGTGCCGGTCAACCCGGTCTTATGGACCAGTTGGCCCAGCACGTAGTTCACGACGGCACCGACAATTAGGGTACTGACAAAGAGCGCTAACGCAGCGACGGCGTTACGCACCATAGGATCATCAAGACGGGTAAACCAACTGGCGAGATCTTCATAGTACCAGCTGGCAATAAAGAATGCGGCGACCCAAACGGCTAGCGACATGGCTTCTTTCACGAAGCCGCGCACCAGACTCACCAGTGTCGACAGCGAAATCACAATTAGAATGGCATAATCAATCCAGACCATAAGGGCTATCCCAAGGCTGTTGAAGACGCGCGCAGTTTATCAGAAACCAGCGAAAAAAACGCCACTTTTTATTCAGCTTTACGGTTCGAATCGCACCACCCGCCCCTCCAGGCCGGTAAGCTGCTTAAGCTCGGGGAGTTGTTGTTCAAGTTCGCTTTGCGAGAGTGCGGGACCGACCAGCAATCGGGTTAAGGTTTTGCCTTGCACCTGCACGGGCTCACGGTAAGCAGCAAAGCCTTGCTGTTGCAGCTGCTGGATGAGCTGGTCAACAGATTCGGCGTTACCAAAGGCGCCAAGCTGGATGACCCAGCCCGGTTCTTGTAATGACTCTGAGCTTGGGGTCGGTTGCGCCTGAGCGGCATTGGCTTCGCGCTCTGCAACGGCTGTCTCATCCAGTGCAGGCGCGGCATCAGCCGTTTCCGTCACAGTCTCAGTACTTGCCGGGGAAACCTCAATTGCTGTGCCCTCGAGTTCGGCCGCCGGCAAGGTCACTTGCTGTTCGATCACGTCCGTCTCCGGCTGCAGTGGCATCGCTTCAAAATCTTGCTGTTGCCGAACCTGTTTGCCATCCAGCAGCTCGGGCAAAATAATCACCGCCAGAGCGACCAATATAATAGTGCCAACAATCCGGTTCTGTAATTGCGATGCCATGCTTACTCCGCTTCGGGGATTTTAGCCACAGTGTAGAACGACCCGCACACCAATACTAGGGGTTGCGAGTCAGATTCGCGCGCAGCCTGACATGCGGCCTGAAAAGCAGCAGTCACCGCCGGGAATTCGTGCACCGATGCCCCAGGCAGTGCGGCCGCTAACTCCGCCGCCGCAGCACCACGCGGACCTTCCAGGTCAGCGACAAACCAACGCTCTACCACCGGCGTAAGTTCCGCGAGGGTACCGGGAATATCTTTATCTTTCAGCATACCCACCACAGCGAAAACCGGACGCTGCGGGAATCGTTGCTGCAGATAGTTCGCCAGAAATGCCGCCGCATGTGGATTATGCGCAACATCCAACAGATAATCAGGCTCCCCGGCGACAAACTGTAAGCGCCCCGCTTCACTGGCGCGCAGCAAACCTTGCCGTAGCGCCTGCTCGGACACGGGCAACGGTAACAGCTCCAGGGCCATCAGAGCAGTCGCGGCATTAGGCAGAGGTAAACTGGGTAGGGGTAAGTCGTGCAACTGGCTGTGGCGGCCACTGAAGCGCCAGCTTTGCCCATCTGCTGCCAGTTGGTAATCAAAATCAGTTCCTACCCGGACGGGATGAATGTCACGCGCCGCCAACGCGCTGAACACTTCTGCGGGGAAATCGGGCTCACCAATGACCGCAGCCTTACCGGGACGAAAAATACCTGCCTTTTCCCGCGCAATACCTGTGCGGTCATCACCGAGAAAACCGATGTGGTCAATACCTACGGACGTAACAATGCCAACGTCCGGGTCAATACAGTTTACCGCATCCAGCCGACCGCCCAGGCCCACTTCCAGAATCCAGACATCCAGCGCTTGTTGTTGCATAAGCCAGAATGCCGCCAGTGTGCCAAACTCGAAATAGGTCAGGGAGGTATCCTGCCGAGCTTGTTCAACGGCCTGAAAGGCGCGGACATGCTCGCCCGCGTCGAGCTGGACACCATTGACGCGCACGCGCTCTTCGTAGACGCGCAGGTGTGGAGAGATATAGACCCCGGTGCGATAACCGGCCGCTCGCAGCATGGTTTCCAGGTAGCGCACCGTTGACCCTTTACCATTCGTTCCGGCAACGGTGATCACCTGTGCTGGAGCTGGGTCAATGGCGAGCCGCTGTCTGACCCGTTCTACGCGTTCAAGACCGAGCTCGATTTCGCTTGGATGCAAGGCCTCTAAATAACGCAGCCAGGCGTCTAGCCCGGCTGTCGATGAAGGTGCGGATACAGTAGCGTTCATAGGTTGGATTAGTATTCGTCGGCCACCGGCGCATGATGTTGGAACTTAGCCAACAAGGATGCAATACGATTGCGCATCTGGCGACGGTCAACAATCATATCGACAGCGCCATGGTCGAGTAAAAACTCCGCCCGCTGAAAACCTTCGGGCAGTGTCTCACGCACGGTTTGTTGAATGACCCGTGGTCCGGCGAAACCAATCAATGCTTTCGGCTCGGCAATATTCACGTCACCAAGCATGGCAAGACTGGCCGATACGCCGCCCATAGTGGGATCGGTCAGTACTGAGATAAAAGGTAAGCCCTCTTCGCTCATTCGTGCCAGCGCTGCTGACGTTTTCGCCATCTGCATGAGGGACATTAAGGCTTCCTGCATGCGGGCTCCGCCCGACGCAGAAAAACAAATCAGTGGAATACGTTCACGCAAACAAACCTCGGCCGCTTTGACAAAGCGCGCGCCTACCACAGAGGCCATTGAACCGCCCATGAATTCAAATTCAAAAGCAACGGCAACAACAGGCATGCCCTTGAGCTTACCTTTTTGCGCGACCAAAGCGTCTTTTTCACCGGTCGCTTTTTGTGCTGCAGCGATACGATCTTTGTATTTCTTTGAGTCACGGAACTTCAGGATATCTTTTGGCTCAAGTTCGGCACCAATTTCACTACCGCTGCCATTATCCAGAAAACTGTCCAGGCGGCGACGCGCTGACATACGCATGTGGTGATCACACTTAGTGCACACATGCAGGTTGCGTTCCAGATCTGCGCTATAAATGATGGCATCGCAACTACTGCATTTCGCCCATACTCCCTCGGGAATATTGCGACGTTTACCGCTTTTGGGCTTTGCAAGAATTCGCTCAATCCAGCTCATATCGTTTCATTCATCTCAATTGGTTGTTGGGGCAAATTGCCTGAACTCCCTGTATTAAAGCACACTACGACCTTATCTTGCAGTAAAAAGTGGTCTTATTAGTCAGCTTCCGGGAGCGTTTTCGGGCAGCCATAGAGGCCCGGCAGGACACTTTGGAAGTGCATACTGGGCCGGATAATCGACCTGCACTAAATACAAGCCTGCAGCTTTTGCCGTCGCTGCGGCGAGCGTGCGATCGCGCTGCATAAGTAACTCTCCCGGCCAGGACACGGGTTGTTCGCCGCGCCCTACTTCCAGCAACGTACCGACAATATTGCGCACCATATGGTGTAAAAAAGCATTGGCGGCGATATCGATGACCACAAAATCACCGTGGCGACTGACGTCAATGTGGGTGACACAGCGATTGGGTGAGTTGGACTGACATTGCGCTGCGCGAAAAGCACTAAAATCATTCTCGCCGAGTAGCGCCTGTGCCGCATCGTGCATGCGCTGGACATCAAGATCAAAGTGGTAATGGCTCACCCCACGACCCAGGATCGCCGGACGCAACCGGGTATTGCAGATAATGTAACGGTAACGCCGGCCGGTGGCGCTGAAGCGCGCGCTAAAATCATTATCAACTTGATGCACCCAGCGCACCGCCACATCTGCTGGCAGATTACTGTTCACACCCATGGTCCAGGCCGCAGGCGTGCGTGCTTCGTTACTGTCAAAATGCACCACCTGTCCGGTGGCATGCACGCCAGCATCTGTACGTCCGGCACAGACGACTTCGACCGGCTGGTTAGCAACTTTGCTAAGCGCCCGTTCAAGCACCTCCTGAACGCAGGTCACTTCCCGTTGTCGTTGCCAGCCAAAATAGTTACTGCCGTCGTATTCAATACCAAGCGCAAAGCGCGTACTACTCATCGCCCGCCCTGTTCACTTAATTTTTTTAATAATGCAGTCGCTTCTTGCTCTGCTTCCTCATCGCCGCAGCCCTGAATGCCTTCAAGCAGGTCGCGGGCATCGTCCACTTCACCCATATCGATATAGACTTGCGCCAAATCCAGGCGGGCAGCGGGTGATTTACTTTCATCCAGCATGGCTTCTGTGGACAGATCGTAATCGTGATCGCCGTCATGGTCTCCGGCCAGAGCATCATTGATCTTGTCCTTATCGTAAGGGTCAACCTGCTCTTCGCTGGCCTCGGTATCGGCCTCTTCCATCAGCGCGTCAATCGACAAGTAATCATCATCAGCATCCGCCGTGTCGGTTTTCTTGTTCTTTGTGACTGGCGTTTCGGTGTCACTGTCAGCCGCTGGTTTCTGCTCCGGCGCCGCTGAGGTGGTCATGTCATCATCTAAGCGCAGTCCGCCAAAGGAGTCTGCTGTATCAGTGTCAGTTTGCTCAACGACGCGGTATTCACTTACATCTTCAGGTTCAAGTGGAACTGCGGTTTCATCGTCCTCTGGTGAACTCGGTTCAAACGCGAGTAACTCATCCACTTGTTTCGAAATAGGATCCACATCCTCGTCATCTGCTGAGGTATCGGGAGCCGGCTCGTCATCGGCATGTTCGCGCAGATAAGCATCCAGATCGACATCCGAAACTTCGACATCTTCGACATCGTCATCGTCAGATGTGACGGGTTCGAGCGCTTCCTCTTGCCATTCCGAGCTGGTTTTATCGGTACGCTCGGATACTTCATCACTCACTTTTCCGCTAACATCCTCAGCAGGTTCGTCTGTTGCTTCTGTTACTTCGGTTGCTTCGCTGGCCGGGCGGGTTGTCGTCTCTGCTGCAGCTGCTAACTCAGTTTCCTCGATAGTATCTGGCGTGGCAGCCCGATCGTCTGTGGTTGCAGATTCAGCTACTGGCTCTGGTGTGCCTGACACTGCAGGCGGCACTGCAGAATCCTTTTCTGGCGCTGGCTCAGTGCCGATCTCCCGTTCCAGACGACGCACATAAGCGAAATACCACAAGCCACCCAACAGCAGGATCAGTAGCAACGCCAGGCCGCCCAGATGCAGCGGTTTTAATAACCAGTCCATCCAGCTCTGCTGCTGCTTGCTGGAGCGCGTTGCCACTGGCTGCGGTTCAGACTGAGTCGCGACCGGACGTTCCGCTGTGGAGGTATCCACTGCAGTTTGGTCGGCTTCAGCTGCGCTCTCAGTAACTTCAGTCACCTGTTCAGTGTAGCCAGGTACTTCAGCGTCAGTCGGCTGCGCTGCTGTCATTTCCGCTTCTTCTGCGGCCATGCCAGGGTTCACCTCACTGGGTTGCTGCGCTACGCCTTCAGCAGTCAGCTCCTGAGTCCCCTCTGCATTGAGCTCTTGCGCAATACTTTCCATTTCTGCTGAGGCACGCTGTTCGTCAGCGGCGCGTTGGCGCAACACGCGTAATTCGCGGGTGACAGCTTCCAGCCGTTGCTGCAGATCAGTGTTCTCACTTTGCAGATTCTCAATTAAATCTATGGACTCTGACAACTGGCCGCGCAGGGCCTGCATTTCAGAAACTGAGATTGCGATTTGACCTTCAACCTCGGCGCCGGTGACGGGTGTCTCATCGGCGGCAGCGGTGCGGGTTGGTGCTGTGGAAGCGGCCTGCTCTGCGGCGGCCTCAGACGTCGAATCGGTTGTGGCTGTGTCTGCGGTTTTATCAGCTGGCAATGATGCCTTAGGTGTGGTTTCACCGGCCGTCTGCTCGCCGAGCGCCGGGATGTCCAGGTAAAAACCGGTGTACATGAAGTCCGGCCGATTATCGCGGAAGGCGCGCGGATTCGCTGCGACAATGGCATCCATCATTTCGAACAGACTGACGCCGCGTTGTCGACCATAGTAGGTCGCTATGCTCCACATGGTGTCGGTAGGGACAATCGGACCGAACTGATCAGGTTGCCAACGTGATGCACGCGAGCCCTGCTGTGCCATAGCAGTCGCGGAAACCGCAACAAGAACTGCCAAAACTGCAGCCATAATAATCCGTGTCATCACGTGTCCATCCTTTCTAGCTGTCATTATCGAATCCGAAAAAGGTCAAAAACCTATTCAAATATAGTCGTTTATCAAATGTTCAGCAATTTGAATACTATTGGTCGCTGCGCCTTTGCGGACGTTATCGGCTACCACCCACAAATTCAGCCCTTGCGGATGAGAAATATCGTTGCGCACGCGGCCGACAAACACTTCGTCATGCCCGGTGGCGTGGCTCACCTGGGTCGGATAGTCCGCATTGTCGTCAAACAGCACAACGCCGGACGCCTGGCGCAATAATTCTTTCGCCTGCAATGCATCAATAGGTTGTTGTGTCTCAATGTGTACCGCCTCAGCGTGACCGAAAAAAACCGGTACGCGAACGGCAGTGGCGTTCACCCGAATATCGGGGTCGGCAAAGATTTTTTGTGTTTCCCACACCATTTTCATCTCTTCTTTGGTGTAGTCATTGTCCATAAATACGTCAATTTGCGGTATGCAGTTAAACGCCATCTGCCGCGCGAAATAATCGCTTTCCAACGGCCGGCCGTTCATCAGTTGCGCTGTTTGCTGCGCCAGGGCATCCATCGCTTCCTTGCCCGCACCCGAAACGGACTGATAGGTCGCCACATTAATCCGTTCAATACCAACAGCGTCATAAATCGGCTTTAATGCCACCAGCATCTGGATGGTCGAGCAATTCGGATTGGCAATAATGTTGCGATTGCGAAAGTCCGCCAGCGCGTGGGCATTTACCTCAGGCACAACCAATGGAACGTCTTCTTCGTAGCGAAATTCCGAGGTGTTATCAATGACAATGCAGCCAGCTTCTGCAGCGCGTGGCGCAAATTCACGGGAGATACTCCCGCCAGCTGAGAAGAAACCCAATTCGACCTGGGTCCAGTCAAAGCTATCCGCGTCCAGCACTTCGACGTCTTCGCCACGAAATTTAATGGTCGAACCGGCAGAACGGCTGCTGGCTAATGGGAAGAGCTGCGCCACCGGAAATTTGCGGGATTCCAGTAATTCGATCATGTGCTGACCGACTAATCCAGTCGCGCCAAGTACCGCAACATTAAATGCTCGTGACATGCTTACTCCTCTTGTGTTGCCGTCTGAAATGTTAGTTGGGCGAGTCGTTGTTGCCAGGCGACAGAGTCTGCCCAATCACCTGTGCTTAAGTGTAGCTGATTAAGTTCGCTGCGTACCGCATACTGCGCCCGCAGGGCATCAAACTCAGCTGGAGTACAAGGCACTGCCCGTAACGCTGCATCGTCCTTACGGATATCGTAACAGCGCAAAATCCAGTGTGCCAGCTGCTGCCAGTCTGGCGCCTTGTCAGCCCGCAAGCCCTGGATCTGGCCTTGCGGATAACGGCCCAGCAACGTTGCCAATGACGGCAATTGTAAGCTCAGCTGCTGATCCGTCAACCACTTATTCAGCAGTTGCCAACTGCCGCCGAGTTTACCCGCCAGGCTATGCCCGGCGATATGAGGCGTGGCCAATTGCAGATAGGGTAACAACGCCGCTGAGATCTGTGGCTCATGTTCCCAGACATCAAGTACCACGTCTAAGTCAGACTGCTGTTGCAGCCGGTTTAACAAAGCTTGTTCCGCAATCACTGGTCCACGGCTGGCATTGATAAGCCAGGTGCCCGGCGCCAGCTGAGCCAAGGCCTCAGCGTCAAACATATGCCAGGTCGGGTGAGGTCCTTCACGCTGCAGTGGCACATGACAACTGATCATTTGCGAGTTCAGCACGCGTTGCCAGTCGTCGTGTACAGCCAGGGTACTTGAGCCCTGCTCGAGGAGGGGCGGATCGTAGTAATGCACGCTTAGCCCTAAGCCGGCAAGTCGTTGTCCCGCCGCCCGTCCGGTATTGCCAGCTCCGACAATGGCCACCTCACCCTCGGGCAAGCCACCGCGTTGCAGCGCCAGCGCTGCCGCTGCACTGGCCACATAATCGCCAACCGCATTGGCGTTCACCCCGGGAGTGCTGTGAAAACTTAGTCCTGCGGCCTGCACCGCCGCCTGGTCGACGTGATCCGTGCCGATAGTGGCGCTACCCAGCCAGCGTAGCTTGGGCGCTTGCGCCAGCAGTTGTGCATCGACTTTGGTCACCGAGCGAATAAACATCGCCTCCGCTCGTGCCAGTTGTTCGGCACTGGGTAAACGGCCACCAAACCGCTCCAGTTGCAGCGCCAGGCCACTTTGGCGGGCGACCACAGCAACCAGTGAGTCTAATTCCGGTAAATTGGCATCGGCGAGTAGGTACATGGCATCCAACGGCTAAAGTCCAAAGCCTAAGCATACAAAAAGGCGCGCCGTAGCGCACCTTTTTCAACGGAAATCGAGCTTAATTTACAAAGTAAGCCGAAGCCTAAACCTTTGCTTTACTTGTATTTACGCATCACCAGAGTGGCATTGGTGCCACCAAAACCGAAGCTGTTCGACATCACTGTGGTCAGCTCTACCGGCTTCATTTCGGTGATAATGTTCATGCCCTCGGCGCCTGGGTCGAGGTTATCAACATTAATCGATGGCGCGACAAAACCATACTCTAACATTAACAATGAATAGATGGCTTCGTGAACACCAGCAGCACCTAAGGAGTGACCTGTCATTGCTTTGGTCGCACTGATCATAGGTGTCTGCTCAGGGAAAACTTCCCGGATGGCTTCCAGCTCTTTGGTATCACCCACCGGCGTACTGGTGCCATGAGTGTTGAGGTAGTCGACAGGGGTATCCACAGTTTCCATCGCCATTTGCATGCAGCGGATCGCGCCTTCACCCGATGGAGCGACCATGTCGTAGCCATCTGAAGTCGCGCCGTAACCAACGATTTCGCCGTAGATTTTGGCGCCGCGAGCCAGCGCTGTTTCAAGCTCTTCAATCACCACGATACCGCCACCGCCGGCGGGTACGAAACCATCGCGGTCAGTGTCGTAAGTACGTGACGCTTTGCTCGGCGTATCGTTGTACTTGGTGCTCAATGCGCCCATGGCATCAAATTCCATGCCCAGCGTCCAGTGCAGCTCTTCACCACCACCGGCAAAGACACGGTCTTGTTTACCCAGCTGAATCAGTTCCAGCGCATGACCGATACAATGTGCAGAGGTCGCGCAAGCAGAGCTGATGGAGTAGTTCACGCCTTTGATTTTAAAAGGTGTAGCAAGGCACGCAGAAGTGGTAGAGGCCATGCAGCGTGGGACCATGTAAGGGCCAACGCGCTTAACGCCTTTCTCACGCAAGGTATCCGCTGCAGCGACCTGATGCTCGCCAGAAGCGCCACCAGAACCCACTACCAGACCCGTACGCGGATTTGAAACCTGCGACTCGTCCAGACCTGCATCCTCAACTGCTTGCGCCATAGCCATGTAGGCATAGGCTGCAGAGTCCCCCATAAAGCGTAACGCTTTACGGTCAATGTGGTCCGCTGGATTTGCACGGACGGGTCCCCAGACCTGACAACGCAAGCCCATATCGGCAAATTCTTGAGAATATTCAATACCTGAACGTCCGGCTTTCAGAGATTCAAGTACTTCTTTTTGGTTCACGCCGATACTCGACACGATGCCGATACCGGTTATCACTGCTCTTCTCATTCTAGTTTCCTGTCTTGCTGAGCGCAGGTGTATGTTAGCTTAGTTCTGCAAAAAAGTGGTCTGCTTTCCGCAATATTAAGTAAAAATTGTTACACTATTGCGTATTCTTCATCGTCGAAGTTCGAGATTACTCTGTGACCAACCCTACTCACGCTCAAGTTACGTTTAATGAATTTGGTTTACCCGTTGCCACGGTATTCGATGACATCTACTTTAACAATGAAAACGGTCTCGCCGAAAGTAATTACGTCTTTATTCAGCATAATGATCTACTGACCCGCTGGCAACTTGAACGCGAACGGCCTTTTGTGATTGCTGAAAGTGGTTTTGGCACCGGCCTCAATCTGCTGGTCTGCTGGGAGCAGTTCCTGCAGCATGCCCCCGCCGACGCAACCTTACATTTTATCTCCTTCGAAAAGCATCCTTTAACGCCGGCCGATCTGGCACGGGCGCTGGCCGCGTTTCCGCAGTTGAGCGAACCGGCGGCAGAGCTTATCGAGCTCTACCCTCCGGCAGAACCCGGCTGCCATCGTCGCCATCTGGCCAATGGCAGGATTATTCTGGATCTGTGGATCGGTGATATTCACCAGCAGCTCCCGGCCTGGCTTCCTCACGCTGCGGACAGCGTTGACGCATGGTTTCTGGATGGCTTCGCGCCGGATAAAAATCCAGATATGTGGCAGCCAGAACTTTATGCGGCAATGGCCACCAGTTGTGTTGCCGGAGCCACCTTTGCCACCTTTACCGCAGCGGGCAGTGTTCGTCGGGGCTTGCAGCAGGCTGGGTTTGAAGTCGCTAAAGTCAAAGGCTTCGGCCGTAAACGCGAGATGCTGTGCGGTCAGCTGCCCAAGGTTGCTGCGCGCCCGCAACCGCCGCAGACCGAAGCCGTAACTATTATCGGCGGCGGTATCGCCGCGGCCTGTCTCGCGCACGAGCTTAGCCAGGCAGGTGTCAGCACAGAAATCTTCAGCACTGCCGTTGCGGATGCCGCCTCCGGTAATCCACAAGGCGCGGTGTACCCCTTGCTGCATGCCGAGCGCAGTCCTCTGGCCGATTACTTCTGCATGGCCTTCGGCTATGCCACGGGCTTCTATCAGCAACAGACACCCGCGCTCTGGCACCCGGTTGGGGTGGTGCAGTTGGCCTACACGGACGCACGCCAGCAACGTTATAATAAAATTAGTCAGGATTCAGCGTCCGGAGGCCCGGGCTACGATACCGCCCTGGTTCGGGCACAAACCAGCGCAGAGACTCAGCAACTTTGGCAAGCCCTACCTCCCTGCCCCAGTTTGTACTACCCCAGCGGCGGCTGGTTGTCGCCCAGACAGGTGGTGAGCCAGCTACTGGCCAATCATCTCGTACACCAAGGCGCCGTGCTGCAATGCATCAGCAGAAGTAGCGCTGCTGATGGCCAATGGCAACTGGAATTCGCCGACGGTCAGGTGGAGCACCGCTCGCGGGTGGTGCTGGCCTGCGGCGCCAATCTGAAACACTTGCTTGAACCCTTTGCTGTTAAGCTGCAGAACGTGCGGGGCCAGGTCACTCAGGTGAAAGCCAACGCGGTTTCAGCGGAGTGCCCTCTGGTGGTGTGTTACAAAGGCTATTTTACCCCTGCTGTTGCCGGCCTGCATTGTGTCGGGGCGACTTACGCGCGCGATAGCGAAGACCTCAGTACCCGCACAGCGGATGAACAGGAAAACCTTAGCAATCTGCAGGATAATCTGGCGCCCTTGCACTGGCCACAAGAGCTTGAGCCGGTTGCCAACCGGGCAGCCATTCGTAACACCACCAGAGATCATTTACCGCTGGTAGGTGAGCTTGAAGAGGGGCTTTGGGTGCTCGGCGGACTGGGATCGCGTGGCTTTACCGCCGCGCCGTTGGCGGCAAATGCGCTCACCGCCGCATTATTGCAGCGGCCGTTGCCTTTGCCAGCACAGCTGTGGCAGCGTCTGCAGCCACAGCGTTTGCGTAATGAGTAAGCAGACGCTAACTCGCAGCCGTCTCTAACTTCGTCACCATATTAGCAATATGCTGTTGATCTGCGGGGCTTAACTCGTGTTTGGTTTCGTCCAATGCTGCCTTAAGGCTTGGCAGTACTGCGGCAGGTTCAGCCCGGTCATGCAGTTCCAGCTGCGCCACCACCAGATCAAAATGGCCTCGCAGATAACCACTGGCAAAAAGCTCGTCGTCATCACCATCGTGTACTGCCTGGTCAAAAACCTGCTCTAACTGCTCAATAAACTGATCAAACTTCTCGTTCTGCACGTTCTACCTCACTAAAGCGCGTCTGTATGCGTCATCTTCACCGACGTCATGTTCATCAACATGCTCATCAAGAAATGGCGCGGCAGAATACCACAAAACCGAGGCTTTCTGGTACACTAGTGCAACGATTTATGCCACGCCAAGCTACGAGATAAAGGTTAGCGACATGACCGACAAAATAGGCCTGTTTTACGGTTCCACCACCTGCTTTACAGAAATCGCAGCAGAAAAAATTCAAGCCCAGTTCCCGCCAGGACAGGTTGAGTTATTTAATATCAAAGATGTCCCGCTTAAAGAAGCCGAGCAGTTCGACAACCTTATTTTCGGTCTTTCGACCTGGGATTTTGGCGAAATTCAGGAAGACTGGGAAAGCCGTTGGGACGAAATCAGCGAGCTGAACTTAGCGGGGAAAGTTGTCGCTCTCTTCGGTATGGGCGACCAGGTCGGCTACACCGACTGGTTTCAGGATGCCTTAGGCATGTTGCACGACGAGCTCGCCGCCAGTGGTGCAAACCGCATTGGCTTCTGGCCTAATCAGGGCTATGACTTTGCCGCCTCGAAAGCGTTGACGCCGGACGGTGAGTTTTTTGTCGGCCTGGCCCTTGATGAGGACACCCAGTATGACTTGAGCGAAGAGCGCATTCAGCAGTGGGTGGCGCAACTGCATCAAGAATACGCGGAAGTTAGCTAGTCACTTTCACCCGTCAAACCGAGACGCTGGCGCCATACGGCACAGCGCTCTTGCGCATGTTGCCCGGTATGTCGTAGCGCAGCGGAATGTCCCCACACCGGACCGGGCCAGGCTGGGTCGCCAGGCTCGCGCAACAGCAAGTGGACATGCAACTGCGACACCACGTTCCCCAACGCCCCGACGTTGAGCTTGGCCTGTGGCCGCCACTGCTTCAACTTCTGACTTACGTGCTGAATCTCGAGCGCCAGCTGTTGCTGCTGCGCGGCAGGTAAATCCAGGAACTCCACCACGTCCGCAACCTTTGGCACCAGCACCAACCAGTCGTAGCGACTGTCATCGAATAACAGCACTTCCGATAACTGCATCGCCCCTAGTCGCAAACAATCGTGCGCTAGCCGCTGATCCAGCACGAACGGGTTACTTTCACTGCCAGGTTTGTTATAACGCATGGATGACCCATTTAAGTTTCTGTAATAAGGATACCCTCATGAAAAAGCTCATGTTGGCACTTGTGTTCTCAGTTATCAGCTGGTGTAGCTTCACCGCTCATGCTGAAGCCTTGCCACCGATCAGCGACTATACGGCCGAAATGGAAGCGCACACTGGCTTCTTTACCTTCTATCATCAGCAGGACACCGGCCATTATTATCTGAAGATTCCCCGCAATGAACAACAGTTCATTTTTCAAACCAGCTTACCCTGGGGGCTGGGGTCTAACGATATTGGCCTGGACCGCGGTCAACTGGGCTCGACCCGCCTGGCCAGTTTCACCGTGCAGGGGAATAAAGCCCTTCTCGTTCACCATAATACCTATTTCCGCGCCAGTTCAAGCAACGCCGCGGAACGTGCCAGCATCGATGAAGCCTTTGCCGACTCGGTGATTGCGGGCTTTACCGTAGTGGCAGCGGATGAGCAGGCCGTCATCATTGATTACACGCCTTTTTTACTTAGTGATACCCATGGCGTGGTCGAGCGACTGGCGCAAACGCAACAAGGCAGCTACAAAGTCGCCGCCGATCGCAGCGTCATTTACCCGGCCCGCAGTAAAGCTTTTCAGGACAATACCGAGCTCGAAGCGAAAGTCACCTTCAGCGGCCAGGGCAAAGGCGCTTACGTGCGTCAGGTTGCTCCTGATGCCGACCATCTGACCTTGCACCTGCATCATTCGTTTATCCGCTTGCCAGATGACAGTTACGCCACCCGCGAATTTCATCCGCAAAGCGGCTTCTGGGCAGAGGAACACCGGGACTACGCAGCGCCGCTGGGCGAGTCAATGGCGGTCAAGTACATCCCCCGCCACCGCTTAGCGAAAGGCGAAACCATTACCTATTACCTTGACCCAGGTGTACCTGAGCCGGTCCGTAGTGCATTGCTTGAAGGCGCACGCTGGTGGCAGGACGCCTTTGCCGCTGCCGGTCATCCGAATGGCTATGAGGTCAAAGAGTTACCTGCTGGCGCAGACCCGATGGACATCCGCTATAACGTGATTCAGTGGGTCCACCGAGCTACGCGCGGCTGGTCTTATGGCTCGTCGGTCATCGACCCACGCACTGGTGAAATCTTAAAGGGGCACGTCACCCTCGGTTCGCTGCGAGTGCGTCAGGATATGCTGATTGCCCAGAGCTTACTGGCGCCCTATGCAGAGAACCTCAGCGAGGAACAACAGCAAGCGCTGGTTGCTGACATTGAAGCAATGGCGCTGGCACGGATCCGTCAGTTATCTGCCCATGAAGTCGGTCACACCCTAGGCATCGCGCATAATTTTGCTGCCAGTGCCGATGACCGCGCCTCAGTCATGGATTATCCGCACCCACTGATCAGTATTGCCACGGACACCGGCAACCTCACTCTGGCCAACGCTTATGCAGAAGGAATTGGTCTCTGGGATAAACAAGTTATTCGTTACGGCTATGGCGAAGGTGGTCGACAGCTGGCCCGCATCATTGCCGAGAACAAGGAGCTGGGCCTGAGCTTTATTTCAGACCCCGACGCGCGGCCAGTTGGTGGTGCTCACCCTGATGCCCACTTATGGGACAATGGTAGCGACGCGGTTGCTGAACTTGAACGGGTACTGGCGGTGCGTCAGACCGCGCTGCAACAATTCGGCTTAGCGAATCTCAAAAGTGGAATGCCGGTCAGCGATCTACGCGCTATTCTTGTGCCCGCCTACCTGTTGCATCGCTACCAGACAGAAGCAGCGGTGAAAATGATAGCTGGCGAACACTATCGTTACGCGGTTAAAGGCGATGCCGAAGTCATTCGCCGTCCCGTCAATGCAGCCCAGCAACAACGAGCTCTTAAAGTTCTGGCGCAAACCTTTAGTGCCGAGCAACTGGCACTACCGGCCAGCGTCCGCGAGGTGTTGCTGCCGTTTGCCTACGGTAGTGGTAGCACACGTGAGAATTTCGCCGGCAACACCGGCCTTATTCCGGACCCAGAAACCATGGCCGCCAGCGCTGCGCGCTTTAGCTTACAGCTACTGCTGCACCCTGAGCGCCTTGAGCGTCTGGCCCAGCAGCATCAGCATAATCCGGAGCTGCCAGACGTGGCCGCAGTATTCGCTACCATTACCCGCACGGCCATTACACCGGCCCGCAGTGGCGTTGCCACAACACTTGCTGAGCGCGTTGCTTTTGAAGCCTTAACGGCGGTAGCAGAGCTGTATCAACGACCGCTGAGTCCGGTGCTGAAAGGCCGGGTGTTACACTTTATTGAGAGTGAGCAGCGGGCCTGGCAAGCAGCTTCGGATAGCGCCGCCCGCAGCTTAGCTCTGACCGCCATCAAGCAACTGATGGACGATGGCACATGGCCCCTCAAAGGCGCACCAGCACTGCCACCCGGTTCACCGATTTAATGGCCTTCGGGTTGCTTTGACACAAACAAAAACAGCGCCAGATGGCGCTGTTTTTGTTTAGCTGCTTTCACTACCAGTTAATCGAGGTCAGCAAAGAATGAATCCGGCAACCAGCGCGGGCGATCAGGGTCGTTAGCAATGGTTTTACCGATTTCATAATTAATATTGGTAAATACCACACCGGCCTGATAATTGATGGGTAAGCTGGTTTCATCGCTTGGGCGGTGATAATGCTCAGCAAAAAACTGGCCCCATATTTCGCCGCCGTTCTCTTCTTCTCCTTTGGCGGTAAAGCCCGTCATCAGGAAGACCGCAGGCACACCTTTTTTAACAAAAGGATAGTGATCTGAACGGGTAAAGATGGCTTGCTCAGGCATAGGATCTTCGCTCAGCTCAATACCATATTGGCCCGCAGCTTCAGCAACCGACTCACCTAAAGTTGAATGGGTTGAGCCAAAGGCGATGACGTCGGCAAAGTCATACAACAAGACCGGCATATCCAGATTCACATTGGCAACGATCTGTTGCAATGGCACCGTAGGGAAGTGGGCAAAGTAGTCCGCTCCTAACAAGCCGCGTTCCTCAGCAGTCACTGATAAGAATAAAATCGAACGCTTGGGTGCTTGTTCCGCCTCGACAAACATACGCGCAGTTTCCAGTAACACGCTTACGCCACTGGCGTTGTCCATCGCACCGTTGTTGATGTGATCATCCTGGCTAAGGTCCTGCGTCATGCCGATGTGATCGGAGTGCGCGGTGTACAGCACGAACTCATCTTTCAGGTCAGGATCACTACCTGGCAGGATCCCGGCCACGTTAGGGCTGCTGATTTCTTCATGTTCAGACGCCCGGCTCATCGTCACTGCAACAGCAAGTTCGAAAGGCTTGGGTTGCTCTTCTTTTTCCAGTTGCGCGAAGATTTCATCAAGGCTAATTGCGGCATTGGCGAACAAAGGCTCCGCGGCCTGGTAATCAAGGTAAGCACTACCGACGATATTTTTGTAAGCCAGGTTTGGTTCACCATCGGGACTCAACCAGGTCACACTGGGTGCGCGCTGATACATTGCACTGACCTTAAACGGCCGAACTTCTTCCCGCGCCGGTGTATGCAAGGAGATAACTCCAACCGCACCACGCTCCGCGGCAAAGCGAGTTTTGCTGCTATTCAGGTGCGCACCTTCTTCGCTCGGTAAATCAGCTGGGCGGCCACTTAACATGACCACAATTTTGCCATCAACATCGACATTGGCGTAATCATTAAGGCCAAACTCTTCTGAGACCAGACCGTAACCGACAAAGACGACAGGTGCTGTTACTTCACTTTTTTCGGCGTACGCACTGGGTCCCATCAGGAACTCTTTGCCGAATTCTAATTCAACTTGTTCCGCGCCCGTATCAACAATGAAGTTGGCACTTCCCTCTTTCAGACTGCTACGGCGGAACTTAATCCGTTGGTAATAGGTACCATCGTCACCCGCAGGTTGAAGGCCCAGAGCTTTAAATTCCGAGACAATATACTGCGCGGCGATTTCATGTCCCCGACTTCCCGTGTCGCGTCCTTCCAGCGCATCACTGGCCAAAAATTCCAGGTGCGCCTGCAGGGTTTTAGCATCAGCGCTGACGGCTGCATGCGCGGGTGCAGCTGCTTGCTCGGTGCAGGCCAGCAGGCCCGTCGACAAGAGCGCTACACCCACTAACGTACGAATTCGCATAAATCTTCCTATTTCAACAGTCTAAAAAAATGATTCTAACCAAGCTCAACAGCAGAAACGAGTGAATGTTGCAAAGCTTTGTAATGGATTGTTTCAAAACCCTTGAACTTGTCTGAATATGTTATATTATAACATTACATACGTTAGGGTAAAAACAACCTCCCAGGAGCACTTAATGTTGAAGTACAGCCCACTCGCTTTGCTACTTGCGCAAATGTTTAACAGTCCGGCAGCTGCCGACGAACAAGCCCAGGAGCATCAACACGAAGATACTGAAGTCATCGTCATCAGCGCCTCGCCGCTGGCGCGCACCGAGCTTAACTCAGCTCAGCCGATTTCAGTAATAAGTGGCGATGAGTTACGTGAAAAGCAAGCACACACACTGGGTGAAACCCTGGCGAAAGAGCCTGGCATCACCGGTACACACTTTGCCCGGGTCGCTTCAAGTCCGATCATCCGTGGCTTAGATGGTCCGCGCGTTAAGATTACACAAAACGGTTTAGATACTGCGGATGTGTCCCGCGGCAGCCCTGATCATGCAGTCACTACAGAAACCTCAGTAGCACAGCAAATTGAAATTTTGCGTGGCCCAGCCACCCTGCTGTATGGCAGTGGCGCCATTGGTGGCGTGGTGAATGTGGTCGATGAGCGCATCGCCCAGGATTTCGTGGGCGACACCCGCGGCTTTTTTGGCGGGAACCTTGCCAGCGTTGATAACCTGAGCGACGCCAGCGCCGGCTTAACCACTGATATTGGCCAGACCGTCTGGCACATTGACGGCTTTAACCGCAGCAGTAATAACTATGAAGTACCCACCTTCACCAATGATGAAGGTGAGCGCGTGTCGGTCATTGAAAACTCCTTTGTAGATGCGGCCGGTGGCACCTTAGGCGGCAGCTATATCTTTGATAACGGTTACGCCGGACTGTCGTACTCACGGCTTGAACAGACTTATGGTATCCCGGGTCATCATCATGGCCACGAAGATGAACCTGAAGACGAACACGCAGACGAGCACGGTGATGAGCATGGCGCTGAAGAAGAAGTGCTGCCTTATGCTGATTTGGTGCAGGACCGGGTGCAGCTACACGCCGGTATTCTGAATCCGGTTGAGGGCATCGAAAAACTTGAACTTCGTTACGGCTACACGGATTATCAGCATCAGGAAATTGAAGGTTCAACGCCATCGACGACCTTCACCAATGAGCAGCACGAATTACGGCTTACCGCCAACCACCACCTGACCGGTGACTGGTATGGCGCCATTGGTTACCATGGCTTTAGCCAGAGCCAGCAGGCCTTTGGTGAAGAAGCGTACACGCCGCCGAGTGAAACAGACCGTCACGGCCTGTTTTGGCTGGCAGAAACGCAAACCGACGGGCTCAACTGGCAAACCGGAATTCGCTACGAGCACGTGGCGATTGATGCGCCAACACTAGCGTTTGGCACCACCAGTTACGAGTTTGAACCCGTTTCCGCTTCATTTGGTGTCAGTTATCAGTGGCATCCGCAGGTACGTTTAAACGCTAATTTCAGTCACGCACAGCGCGCGCCGTCTGCCAACGAGCTATTCGCCAATGGTGCCCACCTCGCGACTCAGACCTATGAATTGGGCCTGGGCTACGAATTACACCAGGAAGGCGAGCACGCTTATGCGATTGAAGCCGGCACAGAACGGCCGCTGCTGGAAAAGTCCAATAGTCTGGACTTAGGTGCGCATATTGAATCCGATGGCAGTCACCTGCATATCAACCTGTTTGCCAACCGCATAGATAACTATATCTATGAGGCTTTTACCGGCCTGAATAGCGCTGATCTCTTTATCGAAGATGACCATGGCCACGAAGACGAGCATGAGCACGAAGAAGAAATTGGTCATGAGCCTGAAGGCGAGCACGATCATGAAGAAGGCTTGTCTGTCATTCAATACGTGCAGCGCGATGTGCTGCTGTTTGGTTACGAGATCAGTGCCCGCTGGCAGTTGACTGATCAGTGGCGTCTGAATGCGTTTAGTGATTATACCCGTGCCTACACGACCGACGGCCAGGAGAACCTGCCGCGGTTACCGGCACAGCGCATCGGCACTGACCTGACCTACAATCAGGGCAGCTGGGAAACCCAGGTCGGCTATATTTGGCATAGTCAGCAAACACGTACTGCAGCCTATGAATCAGCAACACCAAGTTATGGCTTGTTAAATGCCCAGTTCAACTGGTTCCCACAGGCCTTTGCCACTACGAACCTGAGCATTTATCTGAAAGGTGAAAATCTGACAGACAAACTTGGTTATGTGCACACGTCGTTCCTGAAAGACGACGCACCTGTGGCGGGTCGTAGTTTCAGTATTGGCATCCGCGGCGAATTCTAGCGCATTGGTTGTGCGATCTGTCGCAGTGAAAGGGAGCTTGCAGCCTGCTTTGTTACACTAGTAGCGTATTACGTTTAACGACTACAAGGAAAGCAGGCATGCGAGCCCTCGCGCTAAGTTTTGTATTAAGCCTATTACTGGTTACCGAAGTTACTGCACAAAGTACCGCCAGTAATGAAAATTTCGGCCGTGCCCAGCTCTCCATCGAGCGGATCTTCTCAGCTCCGGATCTCACCACGGTCGCGCCCGCGAACCTTAAATTTTCGCCGGACGGCGCCCATATCGCCTACTTACGCGCCAGCCCTGACCAGCCGCAGGTGAATGACCTTTGGGTGTACGATGTACGCCAGCAGCAACATCGTTTGCTGGTCGCTTCCTCAGCACTGGTGGCCGACCCCACTCAAATGTCTGCGGCTGAGCGTGCGCGCCGCGAGCGTATGCGTATTCGCAAGAGCGGTATCGTTGACTATCAGTGGTCACCAAGTGGTGAGCAACTGCTGATTCCAATTGCCGGTCAGCTCTATCTGGTCACACCTGCGGCGGCCACTGCAGAACAGTCCGCCGAACTTCAGGTACAACAACTTACCCGTGAGACGATGAACGCGACCGATGCGCGTTTTTCACCACAAGGCAACTTTGTCAGTTTTGTCCACGCCGGTGCGCTTTACAGTATTGAACTTGCTGGCAGTGAGCTGCGGCAGATCAGTGGCTCCGGTAGCGCGACCCTAAGCTACGGTGTCGCTGAATTCGTTGCGCAAGAGGAAATGAAACGCATGACAGGCTACTGGTGGAGCCCTGATGAAGCCAGCATTGCCTTCACCCGGGTTGATACCAGTGGCGTCGACATTGATGCCCGCACAGATGTTTACGCTGATCGCACGGAGCTGGTGCAACAACGTTATCCTTTCACCGGCAGCGCCAACGCAGAAGTTGATTTGGGGTTATACGATCGCAGCAGCGATGATGTCCGCTGGCTGGGGCTGCCTGAGCGTCACCGCGAAGGTTATCTGGCGCGGGTGAACTGGCTCCCTGATAGTTCACAAGTCAGCTACCAGTGGCAGACGCGAAATCAGCAACAGCTGACGTTATACCTGCAACCGCGCAGCGCGAAAGATGCAACCGCTGTGCTCACCGAAACCAGTACCAGCTGGATCAACCTGCATCATGATTTGGTATTTCTTGACGATTCCCGCCATTTCATCTGGGCCTCGGAGCGTAGCGGCTTTAAACACCTTTATCTCTATCGCACTGATGGTAGTCTGATTCGTCAGTTAACCAGCGGCGACTGGCAAGTCGACAGCATTAGTGCCGTCGATGACACCACTGGCTTTATTTATTTTACCGGGCGCAAATCAAGCCCACTGGAGCGCCACCTTTACCGCGCCAGTATGACCACAGCGTCGCCGGGGCAGCCGGTACAACTCAGCCAACGCAAAGGCATGCATACCGTCACTTTTGCCGGGGACCAACGTAGCTACATTGACAGTTTTTCCAGCAGCACCCAGCCACCGCAGGTGAGCCTGCACGGCCCGACCGGAGAGCGGGTGGCCTGGTTACACCAGAATATTATTGATGAGAAGCACCCGCTTTCCAGCTATCTGGCCAATTGGTCCTATCCGGAATTTGGACAGCTGCGGAGTAGTGATAATCAAACCCTTTATTATCAACTGACTAAGCCAACCCATATGGTGGATAATCAGACCTACCCGGTCATTGTTATGGTCTACGGCGGTCCCCGCGCGCAGCGCGTCACCAATAGCTGGGGGGATTACTTCAGCCAATACCTGGCGCAACGCGGCTTCGTTGTCTTCAAGCTGGATAACCGTGGTAGTGGCAACCGTGGCAAAGCTTTTGAGCAGGTGATCTACCGCAATCTGGCCCAGGCCGAAGTTCAGGATCAGGTCATTGGCGCTGAGTTTCTGCAATCACTTCCGTACGTTGATGATGATCGTATCGGCGTGTTCGGCCACAGCTACGGTGGTTACATGGCTCTGCATCTTATCCTGCGTCACCCGCAGCATTTTCAGGCTGCCGTGGCAGGCGCGCCGGTGACCGACTGGCGACTTTACGATACCCATTACACCGAGCGTTACATGGGCACGCCACAGGACAATCCTGAAGGCTATCGGGCCGCTGACGTACTGACTTATGCCGAGCAACTGAAACAGCCCTTGCTGATTTACCATGGCATGGCCGATGACAATGTCTTGTACACGCACACCGCAAAGCTGAGCTATGCGTTGCAGCAAGCCATGCTGCCTTTTGAACTCATGGCCTATCCGGGCAAACAACATGGCCTGCGTGGGCGGGAAACCTCGATTCATCGCTATCGACTGATCGCAGACTTTTTTGCGCGCCAATTACAATAAGATATACTAAGCGCATCAATTTGATTCAAGGAGTGATTTTATGATGCGCTTTCTCTCTCGGCGACTCGTCATGCCGAACGACCTTAACTTTGCCGGCTCGCTTTTCGGTGGCCGTATTCTCGAATGGATCGACGAAGAAGCCTACATTTTTGCTGCTTGCCAGTTAGACGCAAAAAGCCTGGTGACCAAACATATTGGTGCCATCAGCTTTGAAACATCTGCGTATCAGGGCGATGTGGTTGAGTTCGGTCTGGGCGTGAAACATGTCGGCCGCAGTTCGTTAGCGCTGACCTGCGTGGTACGTAATAAACAAACCAAACAAAACATTTGTGTTGCCGATGATATTGTCTTTGTGCATATCGATCCGGAAACCCGCCTGCCCCAACCACATGGCAAAACCAAAGCTGAACTTGAGTCGATAAAAATAGAAACGCCGGAATAATCCGGCGTTCTTTGTTGTTTGCCTGTGCTTCCAGCCTTACTTGTGCAGGTAGGCACCAGCAAAGCAGGTCACCGGGGTCCCTGTCGGCTTACCATGTTGCCAGTCGCCCCCCTCAATACCGCTTCCCGCAATATCAACATGCACGTACGGGATCGGATGATCACTATCATTACCGTGGCCATCAAGGCCGGCCGCAATGGTCAGAAATGCCATAGGGAATTGATGCCCACGACGGGTGGTCGCCGAGGGGCCGTTGTTACTGGACAAGACATCATCAGATTTAGTGCGTGGCGCCACAAAAGCGAAGTCTTCCCGGCGTGACCAGCTGATTTCAGTCGGATCGCCATACACCTCACCAGCTTCCCACAGCTTATCTGGCAAGCCCTGAGCCCGGGCCGGACCGTTGGGCACTAAAGCACTGTAAGGGCCTTTCGCTAAAGCTGCATGGCCGGTTAAGGTTGCCACACTGAATAACTGCGGCCGCGGATAGTTTCCGGCCTGCACCCGTAGGTGCGACAGCAAATCAGCCAGCACCAGTCGGCCCTCGGCATCGGTATTGCCGATGCGCACCCGCACACCACTATGGGCCTTGATAATTTCGTCGGCAACAAAAGCTTCGGCGCCGATACTGTTGCGCACCACACCTAACTCAGCGACAACGCTGACAGTGTCCGGACGCATTTCAGCAACGGTTTTGACAAAACCGGCAACGCCCGCCGCGCCACCTTTATCCCGGCTCATGCCGGCCATGTGACCACCAATCTTGAGGTCAGCGCCGCCAGTGTCATAAACAATCCCCTTGCCGGCAAACATCAGCGTCTGTTCCGCCGCAGGAGCGTTGTATTCCAGCCGGATCACACATGGCCAGTGGCGTTCAACATTCAGCGACGCACGTCCTACGGCCATCAGCAGTGGATACTCGTGCTGCAACTGTTGAATATCATCAATCACAGTGACTTTTACCGGCGTATGGGCAAATGCCTGCTGGCAGTATTCCGCAAAGCGCGGCGGTGCCATCCGCTCAGGCTCGGTACCGCATAAGTCGCGGGCAACCCGCTTACCGGCTTCGACAGCAGCCAGCCAGTCGCTGTCCAGCGTGCCTAACACGCCCACTCCAGTGATGGTTTCAATGCTTTCTTCGCCCAGCGCTTCACGCGCTTCCAACGGCTCATAGAGTGCCTGGCAAAAACCCCAGTAGGCAACCGCTTCGGCCTGACCATAGCGAGCATCGTCCTGGGTCCCAAACACCACCAGCAGCGGCTTAGTAACGCCAGCTTGCTGAGCAATACGAGCGCCGGCACCGGCGGCATCAGAGAACGCCCGGACATCGTCAAAATCACGCGTCAGCGGACCCGTTGGCGCCGTGATCAAACGGCCACCAAAAACGTCAGCAGCAACGAGTAACGGCTGCTTGCCAACCCGTTGGTCATAGTCTTTTGCACGTTCAACAAAATCAGCAAATTCCGCCGGTACTGCCTGCGCGAAATCCCCCACTAAGATCACTGCGTCGTATTCGGCATGCGCAGTGCTGTAACTTTCAACTACTTCAACTGTTGGAAATGCCATAGCTATCCTCGTTGTTGTTAATTTAGATACGCCGCCAGCGTGTGCCCTGCGGGGTATCTTCAAGTTCAATTCCTAGTGCTAGCAACTCATCGCGCGCAGCATCTGCCGCTGCCCAATCTTTGTTCGCCCGCGCGCTGTTGCGGCGTTCGATCAGCGTTTCAATCGCGGCACTGTCTGGCTCCGAGCCCGTTGCGCCACTTTGTAAGAACTGTTCTGGCTGCTGTTGCAACAAACCGAGTATGCCACCCAGATGTTTCAGTATTGCAGCAAATTGTGCCGCCTGCTCAGGCGTTTCCGCGCGGTTGACTTCCCGGGCCAGATCAAACAGTACCGGCAGCGCTTCCGGCACGTTGAAATCATCATCCATCGCCTGCTCAAAACGCTCCGTATAAGTGGATGCCAGCCCGGCATCGAAAGCAGTTTCAGGAGCATCCCGCAGTGCCGTATACAGCCGTTCCAGACCCGCCCGTGCCTGATCCAGATTATCGGTCGAATAGTTCAGCTGCGAACGATAATGACTCGACACCAGGAAATAGCGGACGGTTTCTGCATCGTATTCCGCCAGCACGTCACGAATGGTAAAAAAGTTACCCAGCGACTTTGACATCTTCACGGCATCGACCTGGACCATACCGCTGTGCATCCAGAAGTTCACATAGTCAGTATTGTTGGCACAGCAGCTTTGCGCCACCTCATTTTCATGATGGGGGAAGATCAGGTCAGAACCGCCACCGTGAATATCAAAATGTTCACCGAGATGGCGCTTATTCATTGCCGAGCATTCAATGTGCCACCCCGGACGCCCTTCCCCCCACGGCGACGACCAGCTGGGTTCGCCCGCTTTGGCCCGCTTCCACAGGACAAAGTCCAGCGGGTCGGTCTTATTCTGTGCCACATCAACCCGTGAACCGGCCTGCAACTGCTCAAGATTTTGCTTGCTCAAGCGGCCATACTTGTCAAAACTGCTGACATCAAACAACACGTCGCCATCGTCAGCGACGTAGGCATGGCCGCGTGCGATCAAGGTTTCGATCATGGTGATAATATCGCCCATATGGCCAGTGACCGTAGGTTCAATGTCCGGGCGTAACAGGTTCAGCGCATCAAAATCATCGTGCATCGCTTGGGTGAAGCGCTCAGTCACGGCAGCGATGGCTTCGTTATTTTCGTTCGCGCGACGAATGATTTTATCGTCGACATCGGTGATATTGCGAACATAAGTCACCTTGTAACCTTTAGCTCGCAGGTAACGCACGACAACGTCAAAAGCGACATAGGTGCGCGCATGACCGATATGACAGTAGTCGTAAATCGTCACCCCACAGACATAGAGCTTCACCTCGCCAGGGGTGATCGGTTGAAAAGCTTCTTTACTACGGCGCAGGGTATCAAAAATGGTCAACATGCAATTTACGACTCCAAACTAAGGTTCTTAAGCTGGTTATGATAACGCATGGTGTAGCCTTCTCACAAACAGTGCTAAACTGTTGCCAGATTTATTTCATATCTAATCTATCAGTCTGAAAATGGAGTGACCTCATGCAAGTTACATTGCACACGAATCATGGTGCGATTACGTTGGAATTGTACCCGGAACAAGCCCCGAAAACCGTTGAGAACTTTTTACGCTATGTACGCGAAGGCTTTTACAGTGAAACACTGTTTCACCGCGTCATCAAAGGTTTCATGATTCAGGGTGGCGGCTTCAATAAAGAAATGGTGCAAAAAAACCCTCATGAAGCGATCGATAACGAAGCTGACAACGGTCTGAAAAATAAAAAAGGCACCGTTGCCATGGCCCGTACTCAAGATCCACATTCGGCGACCAGCCAGTTCTTTATTAACCTGGCCGACAACGAGTTCCTGAACTTTAAAAATGAAAGCATGGGTGGCTGGGGCTACTGCGTTTTCGGTGAAGTTGTCGACGGTATGGACGTAGTCGAAGAAATTGGTCAGGTCTACACCACTCAGGCCGGTTTCCATCAAGACGTGCCAAAAGACGACGTCGTCATCGAGAAAGCCACGGTTGACGGTGAGTAACACCACGCATGGCAACCTGGTTCATCTCTGATTTGCATCTGAGCCCGGCCCGGCCAGATATCGCGCATTTGTTTTTTGATTTTTTGCGCGATTCAGCGCGGGCCGCGGATCAGCTGTTTATCCTGGGCGATCTTTTCGATGCCTGGATCGGCGATGATGACACCAGTAGTTTTGCGGCGCAGGTCCAACAGGAATTGCGCCGTTTTACTGACCACGGCATCCCCACTTATTTCATTGCCGGTAACCGCGATTTTCTTATTGGCAGACGTTTTGCCAACGCCACCGGAATTGAATTGCTTGATGACCCGACCGTCATCGATTTATACGGCACGCCGACGCTGCTTCTGCATGGCGACCTACTCTGCACCGACGACCACAGCTATCAGCGCTTTCGCCGCTGGATACGTAAACCCTGGCTGACACGTTCACTGTTGCGCCTGCCACTGTCATTGCGTATGCGGATTGCCAATAAATTACGTGCGTCGAGTAAAACGCAGGGGCCCTTGAGTGAAGCCGAACTTGCCATCATGGATGCCAACCCGGATGCGGTGATTCATGATTTTATGAAGTTTGATGTAGAGCAAATGATTCATGGTCATACCCACCGCCCTGCGGTGCACCAGCATGACCTACCCGATGGCCGCCAGGCAACCCGCATTGTCCTTGGCGACTGGTACACTCAGGGCAGTATGCTCAAAGTTACGGCTCAGGGTTACCAACTTATACAACAGCCTTTGCCTGAGGCCGACCACTGTGAAATTTAAAGTCTTCATCAGCTGACTGAATCAGCTGCGCTTCCTGCTCGCCAAAAAACGCCACTCTGCTGGCAATATCTGCTGTCGCAATCTGCTCTGCCAGGGTCAGGTAATCCTGATAGTGCCGTGCTTCTGAACGCAGCAATGACACGTAAAACTCGCCTATAGGCCCAGGCAGCCGTGGTGCAAGTCTGGCGAAGCGTTCGCAGGAACGCGCCTCGATATAAGCACCACAAATTAACTTATCGACCAGCGTAGCGGGCTCATGGGTTCGCACATGCCGCAGCAGCTCCCGCGCATAACGGCTCGAGCTGACGTTTTGGTACTGAATACCATGACTTTCGGCGATCTCCAGCACCTGATAGAAATGGTGCAGCTCCTCTTTAATAAGCAGTACCATTTTATCAATCAACGCTTGGCTATAAGGGCTGTCCGCACGCGCAGTCATGGCTTTTTTCAGGCCTTTTTGATGCTTCAACTCGCGCCAGTCGCCGCGCATCCGGTAGGTAAAATCTTCATAAGGTTGCAGCCACTGTAACAACGCATCACCACTTTCCTGGTCTACCGCGTAGCGGCGAATGAGCAGCATCGCACTTTGCGCAGCTTTTAACTCGCACACCATATGATCGCATAACAGGATGGATAAGTTCTCTGGCTTTTCGGCTTCCGCCAGCCACTCGGCAGGAGTTTCACACCTTAAAAAATCACGTACGGGCGATAAGAGCTGTTCGATAGCTGCTGAGTTCATGGGGAAGACCAAATCACAAAGTTAATCATCAAAAGACTGGCGCGCTAGTGTACTAAGAAATTGCCGGAATTGTCACTGAAAAAGCCTTGACTCTGCTGAAAATCCGACCAATATAGATAGTAAGTCGACCCAAAATCGGCGTAAAAAAATAATAATAAATTTTACAAAACAACGAGAAGTAGAGGTTCACCATGATTTTGAATCACATTTGGGGACTGTACGCACACCCTCGCGAAGAGTGGAAAAGTATTGACGCACGTCATGAGAGTATGACCTTTGCCTTAAGTCATATCCTTATTGTTGCATTAATACCCTGTGCTGCGGCCTACTACGCATCTGCAGTACTTGGCTGGAGTATTGGCGCCCGTGAAGAGACTTACCTGACACAAAGTAGTGCGATTACCATGGCAGTTGCTATGTACGTGGGCATCATTGTGGCTGCATTTGCACTGGCATATTTAATTCACTGGATGGCTAAAACTTTCGGTGCTGCGCCAACCTTCACCCAATCCATGGAGCTTGCCGCTTATACAGCAACGCCTGCCATCATGTCGGGAGTTGCCGCACTTTATCCTGAGTTGTGGTTTGTTACTATGGCTTTCTTAGCCGGCGTCGCTTACTCCGTGTATTTGCTTTACTCAGGCGTCCCTATCCTTATGCATATTCCCGAAGAGCGCGGCTTTATTTATGCCAGCTCAGTGGTTACCGCGGGCCTTATTATGCTTGTCGTCCTGATGGTGACCTCGGCAATGGTCTGGACCAATGGCTTCATGCCACAGTTCATGTAATAAAAATAAGCTCTGCTTATTCTTTTTAAAAAGCTGGCCTCTGTCAGCTTTTTTTATGCGCCCTGCAAATCAAAATGTCGGCTAACCTGGCCCTCTTATCGCAAGTTTGTAGGGTTTTGCGGGGGCTTGTGCGTACAATAGTAAAATCATTGCCAATTTTCTGATAGTCTGTGCCAGATTAAACCATTCAACGACAGGTAAATGTATGCGGGATAATAACAAAAAGCTCAGCTTAACAACGCGTATCGTCATCGGTATGTTTTCGGGCGTCGCCGTCGGCTTCTTCTTGAAACTCTTTTTTCCAGACAGTCTTTTCGTCGAAGGCTACCTGACCAAAGGTTTGTTCCACGTCGTTGGGCAAATATTTATCAGTTCACTGCAAATGCTGGTAGTGCCATTAGTGTTTGTATCACTCGTGGTCGGTACCTGCTCCATCAGCGACCCAAGTAAACTCGGTCGACTCGGCGGTAAAGCGGTAAGTCTGTACATGGTAACTACCGCCATTGCGATTTCATTCGCAATTTTCGCTGCGGTCCTCATTCAACCAGGTGCGGGCGTTGAATTACAATCCGATGCCACCTTTGAGCCAAGTCAGGCGCCTTCTCTGGCTCAGGTGATTATCGACCTGTTCCCGAAGAATCCGTTCTCGGCTATGGCCAGCGGTAATATGCTGCAAATCATCGTTTTTGCGCTGCTGTTTGGTATTGCGATGGCATTGGTCGGAAAACCTGGTGACCGCTTACGTGGCTTCTTTGAGGACTTCAACGAAGTCATCATGAAACTTGTCATTATTCTGATGAATCTGGCCCCTTATGGTGTCTTTGCGCTGATGGCGAAACTCTTTAGCGAGACTCAGTTTGAGACCATCTTCAGTCTCGGCAAGTATTTCCTGCTGGTGTTCTTCGTGCTGATTTTACACGGGGTCGTCACCTACTCGCTGATCCTCAAAGGACTGACAGGTTTAAGCCCGTGGATCTTCCTGAAAAAAATGCGCGAAGTGCAGATTTTCGGCTTCAGTACCTCAAGCAGTAACGCAACCATTCCAGTCACCCTGGAAACCGTGACTAAACGGCTTGGTGTCAATAACAGTATCGGTTCTTTCACGGTGCCACTGGGTGCGACCATCAACATGGACGGCACTGCAATTATGCAGGGTGTCGCCACTGTTTTTATTGCGCAAGTCTACCTTGTCGACCTCAGTATTGCCGATTACGCAATGGTAGTACTGACCGCAACACTTGCCAGTATCGGCACCGCAGGCGTACCTGGCGTTGGCCTGATTATGCTGGCCATGGTCCTTGGACAAGTTGGCTTACCGGTGGAAGGTATTGCCCTCATTATTGGTGTCGATCGCTTACTTGATATGACGCGTACCTCAGTGAATGTCACCGGTGATGCGATGGTGAGCCTAGTGGTTGCGAAAAGCGAGGGTGAGCTGGATGAGAAAATATTTAATGACAGTGAAGCCGACCTGAAAGAACGCGACGTTGCAGATCAGCTGTAAATCGAACCCAGGGGGCGTGTTAAAACGCCCCCATTTCCCGCCAGACAAAACGCATTAATTCTCGGGTATCGACGGTCATAGTTTCAGTATTGCCGCGTATGGCTTGCTGCATGAGCTGCTCGAGTAATGGCCCTAAAACGCTGTCTACCCATTCCTGGCTGGTTTGCTGGCTATGCACCGGGGGTAGCTCCAAGCGTTTAAGTTTAACGCTTAGCACGGGCTTACCCTGATCAAACAGATTCACTACGACATCTTCCAGAGTCACGGCATCGACACTCCAGAAAACTTCCTCACTGGCACGTTGCACCGGTAACTGAGCCTGTACCTTGTCGATAAGGTCGTGAAGATTTGACTGCCCCTCACCGTAATAGGCAATCGTCAGTTGCGCGTTGCTGATTTGTGCGCGTTCCAGGCGCAAGTGTTGCTGTTGCTGAGTCAGCCAGTCGCCGTTTAACCGGACTTGCTCCGCCCATAGCAACTGGTTCAGGCCAGCGTCGAGTTGCGGCACCCGCGTTTTCACACCAACATCGGTGGCCAGTAACTCGGCGGTCAGGGTGTTCAATTCAAAAGCACTGTAACTAAAGTCTGCATCGTAATTTTTATCGACACGTTCCGTAAGTTGCTGCGCAACGCGTTCAGACAAGGTTTGCTCGGGTACGGCTTCAGCGCAGCCCGACATAGCGAGGGCCAGAACCCCTCCGAGCCAAAGAAATTTGTTCATGTTAGAGTCCTTGTTTCTGACGCTTTTGATGGAGTTCGCGGTTTTCGTGCTTTTGTTCCGCATTTTTACGCAACATCACGTACACCGAGCCGGCTCCGCCATGGTGCCGTTGCGCACTATGGTAGGCCATTACGGGTTCAAGCTGCTGCAGCCATTTTGCCACGTAACTTTTAAGTAACGCCGGATGAGGTTTGGAATGACGCCCCATACCATGGACCACAATCGCCGACCGCACTCCGCGCCGGTGACAAAGCTGAATGAACTCAAACAGCGCTTCACGAGCACGGCGCAAAGAATGGTGGTGCAGGTCCAGGGTCGCCTCGATCGTGTACTGCCCTTGCTTTAAACGCTTAAATACGCCGTGTTGCACGCCATCACGACGGAACTCCACCATCGCCTCAGGCTCAACGAAGTCGACGAACTCCATCGACAAGTAATTGATATCATCTTCCAGATTCTTCTCAGCCGCTTTCCTGCGGGCAGCCTGCGCCGCCGTTGGCTTGGCTTTCTGAGGTTCAATGACATCACTGGCCAGGGGTTTTACCCCGGCCATTTCTTGTAAAAACTCATCAAAATCGTCACTCATAACTACTCCAGTTTACGACTTTGTTAAAAACTCCCGAATACTGGTTAGTACGGCAGTAACGTTCTTTCCGATCCGTTCACCAAGCGGGCGTTTCTCGTAATAGCGGATGTGGTAAATACCATGGTCCTTGCAGCGTGCCAGCAACCAGCTGTCGGTGGTACAAATTTCATCAACCAGATCCATTTCTAAGGCTTTTTCTGCGGTCCAGTACTCCCCCGTTGCGACCTGATCAAGGTCAACTTTGGGCCGGTACTGAACGATATGGTTCTTAAACTGAGCGTGGATTTGCTCCAAATCTTCTTTAAACTTACGTCGCCCAGCATCCGTGTTCTCACCAAATACCGTTAAGGTGCGTTTATAATCGCCAGCGGTCACGGTTTCAAAATCAACATCGTGTTTTTTCAGCCAGCGATGAAAGTTTGGTAATTGTGCAACCACACCGATAGAACCAATGATAGCAAAAGGTGCAGCAATAACTTTATCCGCCACCGCCGCCATCATGTAACCACCACTGGCTGCTACTTTATCGACACCAATAACAAGCTCAAGTTCAGCATCACGCAGGCGTTGCAGTTGCGCTGCACCAAGACCGTAGCCGTGGACTACGCCGCCAGGGCTCTCTAGCCGCACAAACACGGTGTCACCAGCCTTGGCTGCACCTACCACGGCGTTAACCTCGCGCTGCAGATTGTCGACCTCATGCGCGTCTAAGCTTCCCTTGAAGTCAATCACGAACACGCGTTGCTCGGCAGCTTGTTCGTTTTTCTCTGCTTTGCGTGCTTGCTTTTGCGCCTGCTTACGCTGTTTCTTGCCTAAGGTTTCCAAGCTGATGGTCTGAGCGCTGTCACGCAGATCTCGCGACAGATTCCTGACCTGTAACTCTCCGTCTTGTCGTCGCTGCCGCTGGGCCGCATTACTTATGATGGCAACAATCAACATCACCACCATCAGAATAATGGCAGCTTTCACCACGAAGTCCGCTATTTCTAGTATAAACTCCATAATATCCTCGTCTGGGAACTCACTTTGGTTTGCCGTATAAAAAAGGGCCGACAAGCGGCCCTTTTGCAACTCATGAGACTAATTATACAGGTTATTGCTTGATCACTGCAGTGTTGGTCACCGGAATTGCGGTTGCATCGGTGCTAAACCAGCCAGCTGCCTGCAGCTGCATTTCCATGGTGGCTGCAGCTGAAGCGGATGGATCCACAATTGAACCATGGTCACCAGCAATGAAGCGCACCGCACCGGACACCGTTGACCCGTCCGTACTTGCAGTGGTTTGCGTGATCGCAGGCAACTGTAATGCACTAATCAGCGGCTCAGTTCCTGCCAGAGGTTTACCCTGAACAGCGTTAGGGATGACCTGGTCAGGCAATACATCAGCACCATTACCGACGACTTCCATCAGGTGAATCGGGCTGTCGTTCGCGACGACCTGAGCTGCATAATTAATAGGGTCTGCAGAATCAACCACCGCTTGAGCGGCGAAGGCAAACTGCTCGAATACACTATTAACTTCAGCTTGTTCCGCTGCTGACAGACTTGCCCAGAACTGCTGATACACTTGAATTAATAAGCCCTGGAACTGCGGCGAAGTCGGTGCAACACCTGCTTGTTGCGCGGCGCTGTTCACAGCTGCAGCAAAGTCTTCATTTGCTGCATAGAGCAACTGGCTCTTCACAACAGGACCAAATGACGGCGACGCTAACAAGAAGTTCGCAATGCTGGCACCCGGCGCCATTAAGGAGGTCGCGTTGACTTTAAATAAGCCTGAAGCTGGCGCCAGAGCGCCTGACATAGGCTCATTCGCCAGAGCTGTAAAGCCTGTACCTGCAATCGCACCCAATGAGTGACCAATGAAGAACACGTCCTGACCATTCAGTGGAGCGCCCATCGCAGCGTTAAGACTTAAACGCAGGCCCAACAAGTCGGAAATTGACTGACGCAGGTTGTCCCGGGCCGTCAACAGACTGCCAAGGTTCATGTACGCAGTCGCACTACCTGTGGTCGCGTTGATTGGACCGTAGCCACGATCACCGTGTAATGGGTGGTCAATCGCCACAGAAGCAAAGCCCATCACCGACAACGTTCCGGCGATACCAAAGGCATTTGTTTTCTCACCGGTAATACCATGCTGGAAAATCACCACTGGCCAGCCGTTTGCCGGCTCAGAGATTGGCGCAAGACCCTGTGCAGCACGTACCATATTCGCAGTATCAACATCAGGAACAGTAACAATCGCAGGAACATCAACGGCAGCAGTTGTTGCTGGTACCGGGTTGAACTTGGTCAGATGACGTTCTTCATCGATGCCTGGGAAATCGTAACAATTGTAGGGTGGTAACAGACGCGTTGGATCTTCAAATGCAAGAGGATCAATCGCCCCGGCGGGTAACGCACCCGCTTGTACCGCACCTAAAATCGACGCCGGACTATCACACATTGCGCGCCAGCGACCGTTTAACGGGGCCTGCGGGTTTTCCGCCGTCGGCACAGCTGAGTAATAAGGCAAGGTGACCTGGCCCTGATACAACTGCGCAGATGCTGCGGCTAAGTACGCCGGGTCTTGTGGGTTCGCTTCCAGGCGCCCTGAAGCCACCAGTACGTCACCCACAGTCATGCCGGTCGGCTGTGCCATCAATGCTGGCCCGCCGCCTTGTGAGAACTGCTGTGCCATCAACCCTTTAATTGCACCGAAGACATCTGTAATCGACTGGGTGGTGAAACTTGAAGTCAAAATAATTTCACTACGGTCAACACCTGCTGCAACAAGCGCATCTTCATGGCTGTTGATCAGACGTTGCAAGCCTACTGCCGAAGCATCCCCGGAAACTGGATTGGTATCAGCATCACGTTTCATCAGACCATAGGTTTGCGATGGTTTCACATCGCGTCCCATAGTGTCCTGAATATTGGTGGTGAGCACTGCCACGTAGCCGGTTTTAGCCTTTAACGGACGCAATGGGATAACCGCGACGCCAGCCGGGCCGGTAGCGCGCACGATGAAGTCAACACCATGCGTCAGTTCACCGGCCACGGCACAAGTTGCCGCCGGGCTTGCTGCTGCACAATCAGGGCTGACTGCACTGCCGCCCATGATGGTTTCGAATAAACGTACACTACCCGCTGCTTCCAGGGTGGCAGCGTCAACTTCGATGGTGTTGCCATTTTCGTCCAGTGGCAACGAGAAACTGAAGGTCAGCGTCGAGTGTGTGCCCCAGCCATCAAGGCCGTTCAGAGCGACTTGCGGGTTGCTGTTGTCTGATGGGTCAGCCACCGGGATGTTCAAGGTGCCATCGACACTACCACTCAACAAAATATTTGAAGGTACTGGAATTGCACCATTACTCGGGTCGAATACTGCGCGAGTCGCGTTGACTTGGAATTCTGTTGTTGCTGAAGGTGGTGCTTCTTCGCCACTACCGCAACCAGCTAAGGTAAAGGCACTAGCAATGGCCGTTACAAGCAAGAGTTTTTTCATGAGGCTTCCCCAATCCTTGTTCGTGTTGTTATGTTTTGAGCACCTGTAGATGCTTTTGTTTATCTCGCCTATCATCGCCTTTTATAACTGGTAGGACAAGACGCACACTTAACAAAATTTTATACACCGCTGACGCCTAAGATAAAAGTATTTTTCAAGAATTTCTCGCCAGTAGCTGAGAATCCCGACAAAAAACAGTAAACTGAGACACAACATTCACAGCAAGTGTAAGCCGAAATGACAGACATACATAAAGACAAAGTAGCAAATTATAACCTGGAAGGAAAAGTAATCTTAGTCACCGGTGCCGGAGATGGTATTGGCAAGGAAGCGGCTATGACCTTCGCCGATGCCGGTGCCACGGTTATTTTACTCGGTCGCACGGTCAGCAAGCTGGAGCTTGTCTATGACGCTATACTGGCCGCAGGGGGCCCGCAGCCGGCGATTGTCCCACTTGATATGAAAGGCGCGACTAAGACTCATTACCAGGGGCTGTGCGCGACTATCGAAGAGCAATTTGGTCGTCTTGACGGGTTATTACAAAATGCCAGTTTGCTAGGTGTCCTGTCCCCCTTCGAGCACATCGACCATGGCAGCTGGAACGATGTTTTGCAGGTCAATGTCACCGCGCAGTTTATGATGACCCAAGCTCTGATGCCGGTACTGAAAAAAGCACCTCATGCCTCGATTGTCTTCACCTCCTCCGGTGTGGGTCGTAAAGGTCGTGCGTTCTGGGGGCCTTACGCAGTGAGTAAGTTTGCTACAGAAGGTTTAGCACAGGTCATGGCGGATGAATACGAAGGCAGCAACGTTCGCGTTAATGTTATCAACCCCGGCGCAACGCGCACCAGCATGCGCTCACGCGCCTACCCTGGCGAAGACCCGATGAAGCTAAAAACACCAGCAGATCTTATGCCAACCTACTTATATTTGATGAGCGACGCCAGTCTCGACGTCAACGGTCAATCTTTAGACGCTCAATAGCATTCATCGCCTCGGCTTCGGTCGGGGCTTTTTCTAGTTGACATATAGGGTACGGGGGTATACTTTAACCCTTAATCAATTGACCGTTTTCGAGGCACCCTAAATGAAAACAACAGCCACACCGCATCCTGACGCATTAAAAACTAATCTGGCCCAGCGCCTCAAGCGCATTGAGGGGCAGGTCCGTGGACTGCAAAAGCTTATTGAGAACGATACCTACTGTGATGACGTTCTAATGCAACTGGCATCCGTGCAATCGGCGTTGAATGGCGTCGCCAAAAAACTCCTGAGTCAGCATATGCAGACTTGTGTCAAAGCACGCTTAAATGCCGGTGATGACTCGGTACTCACCGAGCTTGATACCACCATTGAACGACTGCTAAAACGCTGAAGCCCCATCCATCAACGAAGCTACCGACAGGTGACGCGATGAAACAACAGACTATGCAATTACAGCTCAGTGGCATGAGTTGCGCCGGTTGCGCGAAAAGCATCGAGCGTGCGCTCAGTGAGGTCAATGGGGTTGATGAGGTCCACGTCAACTTTGCCACCGAAATCGCTGCTGTAAAGGGCACCGAACTCGATGGGCAGAAACTCACTGCCGCCGTAAAAGCGGCTGGCTACGATGCGCAAGCGATAGACCATAGCCAACCGGCAACGAGTGACCCGCAAGCACAGGCACAGCAGCGACAACTAGTTAAGTTTATTATCGCTGCCCTCCTGTCTCTGCCACTTTTATACACCATGTTCGGGCATTTCAGCTGGACTGAAGGGGTACCGGTACCCGACCTGCTGATGTCCCCCTGGCTACAGCTCATGCTGGCCACGCCGGTGCAATTTGTCATCGGCTGGCAGTTCTATCGCGGCAGTTACCATGCCTTGCGCGGTGGCGCGGCGAATATGGACGTTCTGGTCGCATTAGGAACCTCCGCGGCATACTTTTACAGCATCTATCTGGCCTGGTTCGACGACACTTTCCAACGTCATGACGGCCTCTACTTTGAAACCAGTGCCGTACTGATTACTCTGATTGTGTTAGGGAAGTGGTTTGAAGCCCGGGCCAAAGGCCGCTCTTCAAATGCAATTCGCCAGCTGCTCGAGTTACAACCAGCCAAAGCCCTGCTAGAGCAAGATGCTGATAGCACCAAACAGGTTGCTGTTGCTGATCTTCAGGTCGGTGACATTGTGCAGGTTCAGCCAGGACAGAATGTGCCCATTGATGGTGAAGTTATCAGTGGGTCAAGTGCCATTGATGAGTCTATGTTGACGGGTGAGAGTATGCCTGTCAGTAAATCGGCCGGCGACAAAGTGATTGGCGGTACCTTGAACACCACCGGTTTTATCCGGGTGCAGGTCAAACAAACTGGCGCCGATACTGCATTGGCTAAAATTGTTAAAGTGGTTGAGCAGGCGCAAACTTCGAAAGCGCCAATTCAACGCTTAGCGGATAAAGTCGCTGGTATATTTGTTCCTGTCGTCCTCGTCATTGCCTTGCTGACCTGCCTGATCTGGTTCTTCTTGCTAGCCCCGGGTGACTGGCGACAGGCGTTCGAGTCCACCGTTGCGGTGCTGGTTATTGCCTGTCCTTGTGCGTTAGGCCTGGCCACCCCTACTTCCATTATGGCGGGTTCAGGACGCGCCGCCCAGGCAGGCGTACTGTTCAAACAAAGCGCTGTACTGGAAATGACGCATACCATCGACACCATTGTGTTCGATAAAACCGGCACCCTGACCGAAGGTAAGCCTAAGCTGACGGATTTTGAGCTGCTGAGTGAGACCTTATCCAAGTCAGCTATCGCTGGCTTGTTACTGGCTGTCGAGAAGCAATCCGCCCATCCTTTGGCGCAGGCTATTGTTCGCGGCACTGAAAGTCTCACTGAATCTGCTACAACGCCCAAGGTGAAAGAATTTTCTGCATTACATGGTAAAGGCGTCAGCGCCACTATTATCGGGCTGGACGGTGATGTGGAGCACACGCAGCAGGTTCTGATCGGTACGCTGCGGCTACTAAAAGAGCACGATACTGTCATCAGCCCCGCTGCGGAACAGCGCTTTCAGGAGCTGCAACAGCAAGGTAAAACGGTGATGGCCGTTGCCGTCAACCAGCAACTGGTCGCCTATGTCGCGGTTGCAGATACCTTGCGCGAGACAAGTAAAAACGCATTACAGCTGCTGCGCCAGCGCGGCCTCAAATTAATCATGCTGACCGGTGATAACCGACAGACGGCACAAGCGATCGCTGAGCAACTGGGCATTGACGAGGTCATAGCTGAAGTCTTACCTGAAGACAAAGCCAGGCAAATTAAGCAACTACAAGCTGAAGGCAGGCGCGTGGCCATGGTCGGAGATGGTGTTAACGATGCTCCTGCGCTGGCGGTAGCGGATGTTGGCGTGGCGATGGGCTCGGGCACTGACGTGGCTATTGAAACAGCAGATATTGCGTTGTTACGCGCTGATCTGCAGACCCTGGTCCATGCCATTGAGATGAGTGAACTCACACTGCGTAATATTCGACAAAATTTATTCTGGGCCTTCGCTTATAACACGTTAGGTATTCCCATTGCTGCAGCAGGTCTGCTTGCACCTTGGCTGGCAGGCGGCGCCATGGCGCTAAGTTCGGTGTCAGTCGTACTCAATGCGCTGCGGTTGCAAAGGGTAAAACTATCGAGTGTGCAATGACAAACGATGACAAGCATTGTGGCTCTGCCATGCTTAGTTTATCTTAGGAGGGTCAATTCGCAATTTTGGGTGCTTTATGCTCGCAAGTATTATGATCGCCAGTACACTCGCCGCAACGATGTTAACCAGTGCCACGGCAATAGAGCTAGAAAGACTTCCGACCCGCCCGGACGTGCACTGGATAGGAGTCAGCACGCCTAGTCCTGATGTGGTCTGGATCAGCGGTAGTAAGGCCACCATCGCGCGCAGCGTTGATGCCGGGCAAACCTGGAATTACAGCACCCCCTCCAACTCAACCCTGGAGTTTCGCGATATTGAAGGCCTAGATGATCAACATGCCTTTGCCTTGAGCATTGGCAAGAATGGCAATTCGCGCATTTATTACACCAACAATGGTGGCGACAGCTGGCAGCTGCGTTACCGCGCCGGTGGCAACCAATTTCTAAATTGCTTTGCCATAGCTCCAGAAACGAATGAAGTTTGGGGCTTTGGCGATAGTATCGATGGCAAGTGGGATCTGTTGCGCTCTACTGATGGCCGAAACTGGCTGTCGTCAAGCAATGCCGTAGGTAGCCCGCCACTTAGTGCTGAAGGCGGCCTTGCTGCCAGTGGCGGTTGTGTGCGTTATGGCAAAAATGCCTGGGCGATTGGCACCGCGAATGCTGCAACCGCACGCTTACTTGTTAAACGCAGTTTTGGTATCCGCTTTAAAGCTATAGAAACACCTCTACCTGCGGGTCCCGGTGCCGGAATCGCCAGCGTCTGGCCATTCGCTGAAGATCACGTGCTCATGGTGGGAGGTGACCTGAAGCATGCAGAGCGCCGTCCGCGCATCGTCGAGTACAAAGACGATAGTTTTACACCCTTGGCCGAGCCGCCCCTTAGCGGCGCACTTTATAGCCTCACAGTAACGCGAGATAAACAGCTGATTGTCAGCAATCCGTCGGGCGCAGCCCTGTTGCCCTCGGTCGACAGCAACAACTGGCTGCCTCTCAGCGATGCCAACATCTGGAATTCAGCCTGTAATGTTGATGCCTGTTACTTCGTCGGGAAAGAAGGCTACACGGGCAAGCTTAGCTTGCCAGTAACGCCATCCCCCCAGACACGTGACTAACATTACAAAAGCCGAACCGGGTCAGAACTTGTGCCGCCACTGCACTGCGATTGCCTGAGCGGCATAAGCAGATGATAGGCCGGTTTTTGAAGTCTTCCCGGTGGTCATAAAGAAACTGTACGAGACGGGTCAGCGGCACGTTCATGACTTGCGCTGGTAATTGCAGTGGGGTGACCTGATGTTCTTGTTGCTCACGCACGTCAAGTACCAGTGTTTCCGGCCGGCGCAACCATTCCTGCTGCTGTTCGGGCGCAATATTGACCAACTGGCAGGGCTACCCTTCCCCTTTTAATTCGCGCAATTGAGAGGCAATGGCGAAGTCATCATCCCACTTCCGACAGACCAAAGTATGCTCACCTAACACGCTTTCCAGCACCTGCGGTGCCGCTTGCTCGCCGACAAAGGCAAAGTCCACTCGCGCGCCAGCGGTGGGTTCAATCGGTGAGCTCAATAGATACACCGGCTGCCGGCTACCGACCCGGTACAAGCGCCGATTGCCGACCAGTAAACAACCGTCCGTGGGCACATCGCAATCGACCGGCGTGGAGCAATCGGCCTGAGCAGCTAATGGCCAGCCGACGTTATCGCGTTCAGCATCGCAGCCACTGGCACACAGCAACTGTGCCAGCATGGCTGCAGTACTGTCATCGCCTTGTGGCTCTGTGGTCACTACAGCTTTTACACGATAGTGCTGACACGCTACTAATTTCTCTATCCGGTCAGCAAGTTGCGGGATGGGGTCGATAACGGCCATTTCACGTGCAGAGCGGTCGATCACCAGATAGCAGCATTGAGCATCGAAGCGCAGCTGCACGACACCGTCCAGCTCACTGTCGAAGTCTTCATTGGTATCACTCAGTAGTAAACAGGAATGCCGCAGTGCTTGCGCAGCTTCTTCAATCCGCGCACAAGCCGCGTCAACGGTCGCCTGCTCCGTGGCCGGACCAAAGGACAACCGAATCGCCGACTGCGAACGCCAGTCATCAAGGCCCATGGCGTCCAGTACGTAGCTGCGGGTGACTTTTGAACTGCAGGCCGAGCCGGAGCTTACGCGAATATTGGCGGCGTCAAAGACGTCCATAATATCGCGCGAAGGTACGCCTCTTACGGAAAAGTTCAGGGTTGTTGGCACTGAGTATTCAAACGCATGATTCAGTTCCAGGGTCGGAAATGCAGTGCGCAAAGCTGCCAGCAATTGCTCACGATACGCCCCCAGGGTCGCTACCGGCTTAAAGACTTGCTGCTCACGGTCAAGCAACAACTCAAACAAAGTGTGCATGGCCGCTATACCCGGCAGGTTTTCAGTGCCTGAACGGAAGCCCTGCTCCTGGCCACCACCGATGATGAGTGGCGTAAAGGCAGCATGTTCGCGTACATATAAAAAGCCAATCCCTTTCGGTCCGTAAAGCTTGTGACCGCTGAATGGCGCATAGTCGATGCTGGTTTGCGCCAGCTGTAACTGCCCTTTACCAAGCATCTGTACACAGTCGACCATCCAGGGAACGCCTGGTGCATGTTGGCGAATGACCTTTTCAAGCGTCGCTAAATCTTGACGAACGCCGGTCTCATTATTTACCGCCATGGTTGAAATCATCAAGGCGTGTGGCAAGTGCTGAGCGATAAAATCAAGATCCAGTAAGCCATTTCGATCGACTGGAATCGCTTTTAACTCAGCCTTTGTCCCTAGTAACTCGTTCCAGTGAGCAAGAGCCTGAGGAACGGCTTTGTGCTCCGTCGCACCGTAGAGAAGGTACTTTCCGGCGGTAACCTGGCCCTGCTTCCGCACTGCGGTCAGCGCAGACAGCACAGCGGTCTGAATGCCTTCTGTTGCGCCACTGGTAAAAACCAGCTGCCCGCGTTCGGCGCCAATCACCTCACAACCTAAGCGACGCGCATTATCCAGGATGTAACGTGCCTGCAAACCGGTAATATGGCTGCTGCTAGGGTTACCAAACACCTGTTCCATGGTATGCGATACGGCACGCGAAATTTGCGGCAACACGGGCGTAGTTGCATTGCAATCAAGATAAATTTCATCATCTTTCGGACGTATGTGTACTGGCGTGACCATAATCACCACTTTAGTGTTGGATTTTTAGTAATTGTGCACTTAGTTGATTCGGTTTTTTTGCCACTCTTGTTCTTTTGCCATGCGCGCTTTTTTATCATCACAAGGCTCATCACAATCGCAAGCTTTGTCCATGCCAAGGCTGGCAATACCGCCGCAACTACCTGAGATGGTTTTGCGTTGTACAATAAACCCAACCGACATGGCCAACACCACAACTAAAAAGATGCCGAAAACTAATAAAAATAACCCCATGCGACCTCCTGAGTTACTGCAAAAAAGGTTTGAACGCTGTACTAGTGTACTCTTTAAACTCGCCGTTTTCACGTGCGATCAACATCACCGCCAGTTGCTGGGCTTCAGCAAAAGCCAAAGCTGCTTCTGGTCCCATCACCGTCAGCGCAGTCGCGTAGGCGTCGGCATCCATACAGCTGTCGGTCACCACCGTCACCGAGACGAGATTATGCTGTACCGGACGGCCCGTACGTGGATCGATAATATGGGAGTACCGAATCCCATTCTGTTCAAAGTAATTACGATAGTCGCCAGATGTTGCCACGGCATTATTACCAGGCTCAATGATACGTTGGGCAGCTCGCTGGGTGCTTTCCGGCCGTTCGATGGCGATTCGCCACGGTTGATTGCCAGGCTTGCTACCTTTCATGATCATCTCACCACCGATCTCAACCAGGTAGTTCTGGATCTCCATCTGCTCGAGTAAGCGCGCGACCCGGTCCACGGCATAACCTTTGGCAATAGTTGACAGGTCAACGTAGAGGCCGGGAACATGTTTTTGCAATTGATGATTTTCAACCGTTAAGTGTTGATAACCCGTCTGCGCCAGCGCAGTGGCAAGCTCTTCATCAGAAGGCACCCGCTCAGGCCGTTGTTCAGGACCAAAGCTCCATAAGTTAACAATTGGACCTACAGTCACGTCCAGCAGACCGTCAGTTTGCTCCGCGATCTCTAACGAGCGGCGCACCACCTGTTCCAGTGAACGTGAGATCACCACCGGCTCAGTCGTTTGCTTTTTATTAAACAGGGATAGCTCTGACTGCGGATCATAGGTCGACATTTGACTGTTGATCTGCTCGAGCAGGCCATCGACCCGTTCTTTCACTTTCTCCGCATCATGCCGGGGATTCGCCGAGACATAGCGAATATGGTAGGTCGTACCCATAGTATCGCCAGACACCGCGACCTGCTGCGGCGCATGGCTACAAGAAACGAAAAAGGCTAGCCCTACCAGGGCTAGCCAAATTAGACGTAATGATGATTGATTCACCTTACTTATCCACCTTTTTATCCGCCGAAGTCATCCAGCATGATATTTTCGTCTTCCACGCCCAGATCCTTGAGCAAGTTAATCACTGCGGCATTCATTACCGGTGGACCACACATGTAGAATTCACAATCTTCAGGCGCTTCGTGATCTTTCAGATAACGCTCGTAAAGAACATTATGAATAAAACCAGTATCGCCATCCCAATCATCTTCCGGCTGCGGATCAGAAAGTGCCACATGCCATTCAAAGTTGTCATTCTCACGTTGCAACATATCGAAGTCTTCAACGTAGAACATTTCTTTCTTCGAACGTGCACCGTACCAGAAGCTGATCTTACGATCGGTGTTAATACGACGGAGCTGGTCAAAGATATGCGAACGCATTGGCGCCATACCAGCACCACCACCAACAAAGACCATTTCCGCCTCGGTTTCTTTGGCGAAGAACTCACCAAACGGACCAGAAATAGTGACTTTGTCACCCGGACGTAAGCTAAAGATATAAGATGACATTTTACCTGCTGGCAGGCTCAGGTCGTTCGGCGGCGGTGTTGCACAACGCACGTTCAACATGATGATGCCTTTCTCATCCGGGTAGTTCGCCATCGAGTAAGCACGCACAACTTCTTCATCAACCTTGGATTCGATATCAAAGAAACCAAACCGTTCCCAATCGCCACGGAATTTCTCTTCGATGTCGAAATCTTTATAGCGAATGTGATGCGGTGGAGCTTCGATCTGGATGTAGCCCCCTGCGCGGAAAGGTACGTCCTCTCCTTCTGGCAACTGCACCACAAACTCTTTAATGAAGGTCGCCACGTTATCGTTCGACTTCACTTTACAGTCCCACTTACGAATACCGAAGACTTCCTCAGGAAGTTCGATCTTCATGTTTTGCTTAATGTTCACCTGACAAGACAGACGTACGCCTTCACGCGCTTCTTTCTTGTTGATGTGGTCACGCTCGGTCGGCAGAATATCACCACCGCCCTCAGTAACTTTCACGGTGCACTGGCCACATGAACCACCACCACCACAGGCAGACGATACGAAGATACCCGCATTCGCCAAAGCGCCTAATAACTTGGTGCCTGGCTGCGTGGTAATTTTCTTGTCTTCATCTTCGTTAATCAAAATCTCGACATCACCCTGGGGTACTAACTTTGATTTAGCGAACATAATGATCGCAACCAAAATCAATACGATTAGGGTAAACATGCCTACGCCGAGCGCTATTAATGTCAATTCTTGCCCTTGCATCGACTCGTACCTCTTAATTATCCGTTGCTAGTGTTACTGGTGCTGTTACAGGGATACGCCAGAGAATGACATAAAGCCCAATCCGATCAGACCCACTGAAATAAAGGTAATACCCAGGCCACGTAAGCCATCAGGAACGTCAGAGTATTTCAGTTTCTCGCGCACAGCTGCCAAAGCAACAATCGCCAGCGCCCAACCTACACCACTACCAATACCGTAAACGACACTTTCGCCGAAGTTATAGTCACGCTCAACCATGAAAGAAACACCACCGAAGATGGCGCAGTTTACGGTGATCAACGGCAAGAAAATACCTAGTGCGTTGTAGAGAACAGGCACGTATTTATCCAACGCCATTTCCAGGATCTGAACCAAAGCTGCAATTACCCCGATGAACGCCAGGAAGCGCAGGAAACTAAGGTCCGCATCTGGAAATCCAGCCCAGCTCAAAGCGCCTGGGGCCAGAATGTTGTGATAAATAATATTGTTTACCGGTACCGAGATACCTAACACCACGATGACGGCAACGCCCAGACCAAAAGCAGTGCTTACTTTTTTCGATACTGCCAGGAACGTACACATCCCCAGGAAAAACATCAGGGCAAGGTTTTCGATGAATACCGATTTTATAAATAAACTTACATAAGCTTCCATGATCGGCTCCTTAATCCTTTGGCTCTACTTGTTCTGGACGGAAAGTACGCAGTATCCAGATGAACGCGCCAATAACAAAGAACGCGCTTGGCGGGAACAACAGGAATCCGACCGGTTGATACCAGCCACCCTCTGAAGCCAGAGCGAAGATTTGCGTACCGAACAGGCTACCTGAACCAAATAGCTCACGGATAAAGCCGACAAACAGCAATACCACCGAGTAACCCAGACCGTTACCGATACCATCGAGGAACGAAAGGCCTGGCGAGCTCTTCATCGCGAAAGCTTCCGCGCGTCCCATAACGATACAGTTGGTAATAATCAAACCAACGAAGACCGAGAGCTCTTTAGCGATGCTGTAGGCATAGGCACGAAGTATCTGGTCAACAACGATAACCAGACTCGCGATAATCGTCATTTGCACGATAATGCGCACGCTTGATGGAATATGATTCCGAATCATTGAGATAAACAAGTTCGAGAATGCTGTAACCATGGTCAGTGCGATACACATGACCACGGTATTTTCCATCTTCGACGTAACTGCCAATGCCGAACAAATACCAAGGATCTGCAGGGCAATAGGGTTGTTCGCAAAAATCGGTCCAAACAGGACTTCTTTCATTTCTTTTGCACTACTAGCCATTGTTCAGCTCCCCCTTGCGAATTTTGTCTAAAAGTGGGCCATAAGCCTTGTCGCTAAACCAGTAATCAACCAGATATTCAACACCATTACTGGTCAGTGTGGCACCTGATAATGCATCGATATCATGGTTTTCCTGGGCTGGGTTCTTCATCACGTCGAACTGCACTTCTTCATAATTGTCGCCGTAGATTTGTTTACCTTCCCACTGGGCCACCCATTTAGGGTTTTGAATTTCACCACCTAAACCTGGTGTCTCACTATGCTCGTAAAAGTTCACACTACGAACAGTCGACAAGTCCGGTTGCAAAGCGATCAGACCATACATGGTACCCCACAGTCCGTAACCACGGATGTAAAGCACTAAGGTCTGCAGTTCACCTTGCTCATTATTGATGAAATAAACCTTGGTTACGTCTTCACGCGCGCCGATACCTGCGATGTCCTCGCTCTTATCGAGTTTGGTGCTCCATTCAGGCTTATTCGCAGCCGCGATGGGATCGTAGTTCACCGGCCCCAGGTCGTTGGCTTGTTCAACCACTTCCAGGGTGTTCAAGTTAATCAACTTGGTCTCAACCCGCTGGTTAAAGAGTTCAACGACGCTGGTATCCGGCTGCAGCAAGCCAGCGGCGTCAAGTACGTTACGCTGCATATCTAACGCTGCATTCTTCTGTTGAATAGGCTTTAAGCCCACAGCTGCACCAGACACGACAACGGCGCAAACCAAACAGAGGATGACGACAACGAGTAATGTTTTACTTAACGATTCGTTTTTCTTATCAGCCACGAGCTAACCTCCGTTTAATGTTCGCCTGTACAACAAAGTGGTCAAACAGCGGAGCAAATACGTTCGCGAACAGAATCGCCAACATGATGCCCTCTGGATAAGCAGGGTTCACCACACGGATGAGTACAGTCATGGCGCCAATCAAAAAGCCATAGAAAAATTTCGCGCGGTTGGTAAAAGATGCCGAGACCGGATCTGTCGCCATAAACATCATACCAAAGGCAAAACCACCAACAACTAAGTGCCAGTGCCAAGGCATCTGGAACATAGCATTGGTTTCACTACCAATCACATTGAACAGCAGCGACAGCGCCACCATACCCACAAACACGCCTGAGACAATCCGCCAGGACGCAATGCGGAAATAAATCAGTGCCAGACCACCAATCAGGATCATCAGCGTTGATACTTCACCTACGGAGCCTTGAATGTTGCCGAGGAAAGCATCCCACCACATGTCCATGTTATCGAAGTAGTTTTCACCTACCGCAGCCCGACCAAGTGGGGTTGCGCCGGAAAAACCATCGACCGCGGTCCAGACTTTGTCGCCCGAAATCTGTGCCGGGAACGCAAAATAAAGGAACGCCCGACCGGTCAATGCCGGGTTAAGGAAGTTACGACCCGTGCCGCCAAAGATTTCCTTACCGATGACCACACCAAAGGTGATACCCAGAGCCACCTGCCATAACGGAATGGTTGCTGGCAAGATCAGCGCAAACAGCACTGAGGTCACGAAGAACCCTTCGTTAACTTCGTGCTTACGCACTGTTGCAAAGAGCACTTCCCAGAAACCACCAACGATAAAGGTCGTGGCGTAAATAGGAACAAAGAAGCAGGCGCCATACCACATTTTGGTACCCCAGCCTGCATCAGCGAAATCACCGCCAAGAAGATGGAACAGGCCAACCTGCCAGGCATCGGAAAGCTCATAGCCAGTGGCTAACGCCATCGCTGCCTGGTTACCCACGTTGTACATGCCCCAGAACATCGCCGGGAAAGTCATCATCCACACCAAAATCATGATGCGTTTCAGATCAACATTGTCTTTTACGTGGGTCGAATTTTTAGTGACCTTACCAGGCGTATAGAGAATAGTTGCCACGGCTTCATACAGGGCATACCACTTCTCATATTTGCCGCCTTTTTCAAAGTCCGGCTCAATCCGCTCAAGATAATTTTTTAAGCCCATGATTAGACCTCTTCTTTCTGAATCGTGGTCAACACGTTACGCAGCACCGGGCCGTACTCATATTTACCTGGGCAAACATAGGTACATAGCGCCAAGTCTTCTTCGTCTAGCTCCAGACAGCCCAATTGCTGAGCTTCGTCGGTATCACCTGACAGCAAGTCGCGTAACAGAATCGTTGGAAGAATATCCAACGGCATGATGCGCTCATAGTTGCCGATAGGCACCATTGCGCGGTCTGAACCATGAGTTGAAGTGGTCATGGTGAACAATTTTTTCGGCAGCAAATGACCGGCAAAAGCACGCGTCACTGAGTGTTGATCGACACCAGGTTTAATCCAACCAAGGAATTCTTTCTCATCACCCTCAGGCAGCACGCTCACTTGCATGTGGAAGCGGCCTAACCACTGATGGGCATCATCGACCTTATGGCCGTTGAGAATTGAACCAGAAACAATGCGTTGCTTACCATCAGCAAGCTCGCCCTTGGTGAGCTCCTTCAGGTTTGCCCCCATTTGGGTACGCAGTAAGCGTGGATTTTTCACGCTAGGGCCACCCACGGCAACAACGCGCCCGGTGTAAATTTCACCGGTGGTGAACAATTTACCGTAAGCAATCGCGTCCTGATAAGTAATGTGCCAAACCTGTCGTTTGACGCTGACCGGTTCCAGGAAATGAATGTGCGTTCCGACCAAGCCTGCTGGGTGCGGACCTTTAAAGCTTTCGACCTGAACCTCAGCATCGCCGGTTTCTACTTTCGCATCGGCAGCCTTGGTCACATAAACCTTGCCTTTAGTCAGATTGCTCAGCACTTTCAAACCATCAACAAAGGCTTGCTGCTCTTCCGCAATAATGACGGCGGGATCACCAGCTAACGGATTTGAGTCCATTGCATTGACAAAAATAGCCACGGGTTCAGCATCAAGCTCTGGCGAGCGGCTGAATGGGCGGGTGCGTAAGGCAACCCATTGACCTGAGTTGTTTAATTGTTCGACAACTTTTTCCCGGTCAAGGTTAGCCAGCTCTTTGCTTTCGTATTTCGCAAAGGTTTCTTGCTCGTCACCATCGATTTCGATGACAACAGCTTGCAAGACACGCTTGGCGCCACGCAGTACGTCTTTAACAACGCCAGCTGCTGGTGCAGTGAATTTAACCCCTGGGTTTTTTTTGTCTTCGAAAAGTACCTGGCCTTTTTTTACGCGATCCTCAACCTTGACATGCATGGTTGGGCGCATACCCACATACTCTTCACCCAGAACGGCAACGGTGGTGATGGACTCACCATCTTCGATAGTTTGCTGGGGAGCCCCGGCGATCGGGATATCCAGCCCTTTCTTGATCGTAATCATACGCGTTTGCACTACTCGTTAGGGAAGATGAATCTTTCTTCAGTAACGCTGCTCAAGCAGCCCCCTGAAACCTGATAAATCATATAGTTAGCGCAATAAGCTAGGGCGAGCCGAGAACTCACTGCACTGAACGAATTTTATACATAGTCACCTAGGGCGGGCATTTTAGCACTTTTGTGCCGTGCGTTACCACCTTACACGGCACATTTTTGAGGTACTAAAACCAGTTTATGAAGTGATACGTAACTGAGCCTGAATCAAGACCAGTCCACTTGCGGATCGACATCGGCATCATAGTCAACGCCCGCCATACCAAATCCAAATAGTTTCAGAAAGTCAGAGTGATACTCTTCGTAATCTGCCAACTCATGGAAGTTATCCTGGTTCACTTTATCCCAGAGCTCTTTCACTTTAGCCTGAGTTTCTTCATTGGTTTCCTTGCCATCCATACGCATGCGCCCGGCTCCATCGAGGATCGGCTCATCGCCGTATAGCCCCTCGCTGAATAAGCCATAAATCTGCTCAATACAGCCTTCGTGGGTACCTTCGTCTTTCATGACACGATAAATAAGCGAGATATAGAGTGGCATAACCGGAATTGCCGAGCTGGCCTGGGTCACCAACGCCTTTAAGGATGAAACATAGGCTTCCACATTGAGCTCGCGGTGCTCGCCGCGAATCGCTGTCGCCGCGCGGTCCAGGTCTTCTTTCGCTTTACCGATGGTGGCATGACCATAGATAGGCCAGGTCAATTCTTTACCAATGTAGGTGTAAGCTGTGGTTTTCGCATTGTCGGCTAGAACATCGGCGTCTGCCAAGAATTTCAGCCAACGTTCCCAGTCTTCGCCACCCATCACTTTAACGGTGTTTTCAATTTCTTCTTCAGTGGCCGGCTCAAGGGTGATTTCCTTCACTTCGTCCTTGTCCGTGTCGTAGGTCTTGGTCGTATAGGCTTTACCCACGGGCTTCAATGTTGAACTGTAAACTTCACCAGTATCGGGGTCTTTACGCTTAGGCGACGCCAGGCTGTAGATCACCAGATCAACTTTGCCCATATTGGCTTTAATTTTTTCGATGGCTTGCGCTTTCACTTCGTCGGAGAAGGCATCGCCATTAATGGTGTCTGCGTACAAACCCTCTTCATGCGCAGCATCATGAAAGGCTGCTGTGTTGTACCAGCCAGCAGTGGCAGTTTTACGTTCGGTCGGTTCTTTCTCGAAGCATACGCCCAGGGTCTTCGCGCCAGCGCCGAAAGCGGCGGTAATGCGCGAGGCAAGGCCGTAACCCGTTGATGAGCCAATCACCAGCACGCGCTTTGGCGCGCCTGCAATCTCGCCTTTGCGCTTCACGTAGTCGATCTGTTCCTGCACATGCTTAGCACAGCCCACCGGGTGCGCATTTGTACAGATAAATCCACGAATCTTTGGCTTAATAACCATAATATTGTCCTGTTCCTTGTCTCGCTTTAGGTCTCACTGTACCTGTAGTTTAACCGACAGCTGGCGTAAAACACATCTGATTAGTTTAGTCTTTCTACAAAGAGGTCATGAGCTTGCACCAACTTTACTACCGCCGCGACAGGCCGGTGAACCCGGGACCTGGCGAAGGTTTTCCCACTCAGCGGAGGTATAGGTGTGCAATGCCAGTGCATGCACGGGCCCGGCCAACGCCGCACTTAAGAGTTTATTAATCGTGCGATGGCGCTGCAGTAGACGTTGTCCGCTGAAGGCGTCGCTGACGATGACCACCTTAAAATGGGAATCGTCCGTTGGGGTGCCGTGCAAATGACTCTCATTGGTCACTTGCAGATAGGTGACAGGTAGGCCTTCGTTGAGCTGTCGCTCGATGAAGCTAGCTGTATCCGGCGTTAACGTAGATTGCTCTGGCATAAGTTAATTTTCCTCGCTCGAACTATCAAGGGCACTGAAACAAATCCGCTTGTCGCGCCCCAGCCGCGCCAACGCGTCTAGCAATGAAGGCATGGGCTTTTCGCGCGCTGTCGCAACGCGATAAGACTGTGAGCTGACGGTGCCCCACTCCTGCCACAACAATACACCGTACTCGCTATACAAGGCGGCGAGCTCAGCGAGTCCTCGCTGACGGCGCTGCGGCAATGCCGAGGGTTCCTGCACCAACCGCCAGCGATTCAAGTCTTCTTCTGTTGCCAGCAGCGCATCGTTGATCTTGTTGCGACAAAAGCTTAACTGGAGGGTGCCTTCGCTGACCTTCCAATCGGCATTGGGAAGGTGCATCAGGTTCACCTGTTGCACTCGCTGCAGCGCACTGTCATCAGAAACTGTAGCTGGTGAACAGCCGACCAGCAAACCGAGCGCTGCGAAAAGCGGGAGAAAAAGACCGTTGAGCTTTGCCATACAAAGACTTTCTTTTGTAAACGAACCGAGGGGCTATCATAACGCAGATGAAAAGACAGGAGAACATCCTTGTTCAGTCGAAATGGTGTTATTCCTTAACTCCATTTCTTAATCCTTAAACGAACTTTATACAAGTCGTTTACAAAAATCAACTCCTGTAATCAACACTATTTAAACTTTTCAATCTTCTTTTTCTCGTTTCTGCTTAACTGCTTGCTCTTCCGTGGTTTCTTCCACGGTCACTAGTGCAATAATCTGCCAGCCTGGTTTGGGCTCAAAGGTGTGATCCGTTGTAAAGACATGAAACGATTTACGCTCATCCATAGCAAACATCGGGATAGCACGGTTGCCGTAGCGCTTCTGATAATCTGTGAAGTTGAAGTTTTCAGTAAGATTAGTGGTTTTCATTTGCGCGCCCTGAAAAGTCAGGCTGGCCAGCTTCGAGAAGGTGACCCCTTTACCGAAAAGTTTTAAGCGTTCCCGATAACTTTCCGATAACTGATTGCGTGCCGGCGCTTCGTGCTCATTGGTGGGCAAGCCGTAAATTTTGCTGCGACTGAACCAATCCATAAAGTGCAGGGCGACAACCGGGTTCAACTGTTTGTAGGGCGATAAAATCAATACCCTTCCTATCCCCGTCAAATCCATGTTGTTTTCCGCATGATCGGAGGTCGGATTGCCAAAGTACACGGGCAGATTTTCCATCCGCGCCTGTTTGATATTTTCCCAGTTGGTGTCGGCCAGCAATACAGGTAATTCCTGCTCTTTAAGGGCCTTGGCGATACGCCGGGCCGTGATATTGGCACCAAAAATCAGAAAGCCGTGTGCGGGTGGTTCCCGTAATTTCAGTGCGTGGGCAAGCGGCTTGGCCGTCAGACTTTGCAATACCACTGTGCTCAGGATGACTAAAAAGACCAGCGGCACCAGAAGTTCCGCTTCCGCCCAGCCATCTTGTTGCAGTTTCAACGCAAATAGCGCCGAAACTGCAGCGGCCACAATCCCTCGAGGTGCAATCCACGACAACAGTATCTTTTCTTTAAAGTTCAGTTTGGTGCCGATGGCCGATAACCAGACGCTTAACGGACGCACGACAAAAATGATGACCGCAAGCAATACCACCGCAGGCATCCCCAGCTCACTGAAGGCTGCCATGTCAAGACGCGCAGCAAGAATGATAAACAGGCCGGAAATCAACAATACGCTTAAGGTTTCTTTAAACTCAAGAATATCGTCAAGGTTGAGATTACGGGTATTGGCCATCACCATGCCCATTACCGTGACTGTCAGTAGCCCGGACTCGTGCTGCAGAGCATTTGACGCGGCAAAAACACCCAGCACGATCGCCAAGGTAGCGACATTTTTCAGATAATGTGGGAACCATTCTTTGCGTAAGGCCGTGCCAAGCAGTTTACCGGCAGCGAAGCCTAAGGCAAAGCCAACGCCGATGGTAATGGTAAAGGCTTGCACAGCCTGCATCATGCCCGCGCCCTGGCTGGCAATAATGAATTCGTATACCAACACCGCTAACAGCGCGCCAATGGGATCAATGATAATCCCCTCCCAGCGCAGGATATTGGCAACGTTTGACTTAGGCCTGACCGAGCGCAGCATCGGCATGATCACGGTGGGTCCTGTCACCACCACTAAAGCCCCAAATAAAGCCGCAAGTTCCCAACCAAAATCAATCAACAGATAAGCCACGACGGAGGCTACAATCCAGGTGACCAGCACGCCGATGCTGACCAGGTGGGTCACCATGCGGCCGTGGCCACGAATTTCATTGAGCTTAAGGGTCAGGCTGCCCTCGAAGAGGATGATTGCGACCGATAGGGACACCACCGGAAACAACAGGTCGCCAAACAGGGTATTGGGGTGCAACCAGCCGAGGCCGGGACCCACCAACATACCGACGAGCAACAGAGGCAATATCGCTGGAATTTTGAGGCGCCACGCCGACCATTGGCATAAAATCGACAGCACACCTATGAGTGCAAGAGCTGACATACTTGACATAATTTAAGGTACTCCTTGTCTTTCCAGTAACTGTCATTACCTCTAATGAGATACTTCATCTTGCTAGTTGATAATCATTCGCATTTAAGTACAATACTAGAATATCCATTTCGCACTATTACGAGGTTAGCCCCTTATGAGATTACCGCAAATGCAAAAACTCTTATCGCTGAGTGCCTTAGCACTCGCATTCTCGGCATCTATCGCCAACGCAGCAACAGTAAACGTCTATTCTGCGCGAAAAGAAGCCCTGATCAAACCCGTACTGGAACAGTTTAGCGAAAAAACCGGCATTGAGGTGCGCTTACTGACCGGAAATGGCAATGCTTTGCTCGCGCGGCTTGAGAATGAGGGGGAAAATACTCCCGCTGACTTATTCCTGACCGTTGACGCCGGAAATCTCCATCGCGCTGCTGAAGCAGACATATTTCAGCCAATTACAGATAAAAGTATCCTCAGCAAAGTGCCTTCGCACCTGCACGGTACTGATAACCTGTGGATTGGTCTGAGCTTACGCGCCCGACCTATTTTTTACGCCAAAGACCGGGTCGACCCAAGTGAGCTTTCAGGTTATCAGGATCTTGCAGCAGACAAATGGGATAACAATGTTTGTATTCGCTCATCTGATAACATTTATAACCAGTCACTGACGGCTGCTCTGATCGAGCACTGGGGCGTTGAAGAAACCGAGAGCTGGGCCCGTGGCCTGGTCGATAACTTTGCCAAGCCTCCGGTCGGTGGTGACCGCGACCAGATCAAGGCCGTCGCCGCTGGGGTCTGCGACCTTGCTGTTGCCAACACCTATTATCTGGGGCTGATGGAAGCATCCAGCGATGCCGAAGAGCGCGAAGCCGCTAGTAAAGTTGCGATATTCTGGCCTAACCAAACTAGTTTTGGCACCCACGTAAATGTCTCGGGGATCGGTCTGACCAAGCATGCGAAGAATAAAGCAGCGGCGCAGCAGCTGATGGATTATCTGCTTTCACCTGAAGCCCAACAGTGGTACGCCGCAACCAATAACGAGTACCCCGCAGTTGAGGGGGTCGAGTGGAGTGAGCGGCTACAGAACTGGGGCCAGTTTAAAATGGACGACCTGGAAATGGCCGTGCTTGGCGAAAATAACGCAGTTGCTGTCAAACTAATGAACCGCGCAGGCTGGCGTTAATGCTGTCAAAGTGGCGACAAATCTCCCTGGTAGCCTCAGCACTTATGCTGGGGCTTCCTTTATTTGTCATTGTCGCCGCCCTGCTTGCCCTGCCTTTGGGGGGCGATTTCACCACTCTCTCCCATTTGTGGGATACCGTTATCCCGGAATATGTGCGGCACTCACTGCTGCTCATGCTGGGTGTCGCCGTTGGCGTGATAACCCTGGGCGTCGGCACCGCCTGGTTAACCACCAGCTGTCGCTTCCCGGGACAACGCATCCTTAGTTGGGCATTGCTGCTCCCGCTGGCAATGCCTGCCTATATCACGGCGTATACCTACACCGGTATGCTTGACTATAGTGGCCTGGTGCAGACGTCCTTGCGCGATGCTTTTGGCTGGGGCTACGGTGATTATTGGTTCCCGCAAATTCGCAGTCTTGGCGGCGCAATTGTCGTGCTGAGTCTGGTGTTGTTTCCTTATGTTTACCTGATTACTCGCGCGACCTTCCTGCAACAGTCGGCGACCACCCTGGAAGCCGGTCGCAGTCTAGGCCTATCCCCCTGGCAATGCTTCTGGCGTATCGCTCTACCGCTGGCCCGGCCCGCCATTGTCACCGGTGCCACGCTGGCGTTGATGGAGACCCTTGCTGATTACGGCACGGTGCAGTATTTCGGCGTCACCACCTTCACCACCGGAATCTTCCGTACCTGGTACGGACTGGGCGATTTAACCGGTGCGCTACAATTGGCGGGCCTCTTACTGGCAGCCGTCATCGCATTAATTTTGATTGAGCGCTGGTCGCGCAAACAAGCGCGTTATGACCAGCGCAACCCGCGACCTGCCGCACCTTTTCAGTTGCGTGGCAGCAAAGCCTGGCTGGCAAGTGCCGCGTGCTGGCTGCCATTACTGCTTGGCTTTATCCTACCCGCGCTGCAGTTGACCAGCTGGTCGATCGAGCGCTGGCAGGTGTGGACCGATGCGGATTTCTGGCAGCTGGCCTGGAATAGTTTTGCCTTGGCGTTTACCGCGGCCCTGCTGGTGGTGACGGTTGCACTTTGGCTTGCTTACGGGCGTCGGCAACTGCCCACGAAACTGGTGCGCACCAGCGTCGCCTTTGCCGGCCTGGGCTATGCCATTCCGGGATTGGTGATTGCAGTTGGCTTGCTGGTCTTGCTCAGCGGCGCAGATCAAATGATTATTGCTGCCAGTGAGAGCCTGTTTGGCTGGGATCCCGGACTGTTACTTTCAGGAACTCTATTCGCATTACTGTTCGCCTATACCGTCCGCTTTTTAAGTGTTGCCCTGCAGACGGTGCAAGCGGGACTCGCCGAGATCCGCCCCAGTATGGATGAGGCGGCGCGCATCCACGGCTACCGACCGTTTCAGGTGCTCCGCGCCATTCACCTGCCGTTGCTGCGGCCAAGTGTACTGACTGCCATCATTCTGGTCGGTGTCGATGTCCTGAAAGAACTTCCGGCAACACTGGTTTTACGCCCCTTTGACTTTAATACCCTTGCGGTGCGGGCTTATGAGATGGCCGGTGACGAGCGTCTGGCGGATGCCGGACCACCGGCGCTAATGATGGTCATGGTGGGCTTAATTCCGGTTATTCTGCTTTCGCGAGCTATGTTAAAATCGCAGCAACATGCATTGAAGGAGCAAGATTTTGTCCCTGTTACAGCTTGATCATTTACAAGTGAATATTGGTCAGCAGGCTATTGTCCGTAGCGTGACGGTGAGCCTGGAAGCAGGGGAAATCGGCTGTCTTCTCGGTCCCAGCGGCTGTGGTAAAACCACCCTACTCCGTGCCATTGCTGGCTTTCAGCCGGTGGCCACTGGCAGTATCAGTCTTGCTGGCAAAACGGTTTCAGCTCCCGCCTTCACCCAAGCCCCGGAAAAACGTGGCATTGGCATGGTATTTCAGGATTTTGCGCTATTTCCTCATCTCACCGTTGCCGACAACATTGGCTTCGGTATGCGCCATGCCAGTCATGCTGAAAAGCTTTTGCGGGTTGATGAACTGCTTGAGCGAATCAGCTTACCGGGTTATCAAAACCGCTACCCGCACGAGCTTTCCGGCGGTCAGCAACAACGTATCGCGCTGGCCAGAGCACTGGCACCGCGGCCACGCCTGCTGTTACTTGATGAGCCCTTTTCCAGTCTCGATGCCGAGCTGCGCGAGCGACTTGCCATAGAAGTAAGGGAGCTGCTGAAAAAAGAACAAATTACCGCCTTACTGGTGACCCATGATCAGCAGGAGGCTTTTGCTATGGCCGATAAAGCCGGTGTTATGTACCAGGGGGAGTTGTTGCAGTGGGAGACGCCCTATCAGCTTTATCATCAGCCACGGCATCAGATGGTGGCTGACTTTATTGGTCACGGTGTGTTATTGCAAGGCACGGTCAACGCCAGCGGCGCGATGGCATCGCCGCTGGGAATGCTGGAACATCCAAGTCTGAACAACGTGGAAGGTGGAACTCCGGTCAATTTCCTGGTCCGTCCTGATGACCTGGTCCCGGATCCTAAGTCGCGGCTACGCGGCAGAATCAAAGCGCGTGGCTTTCGCGGTGCGCACAACCTGTACAGTGTCGAGCTGGTCAGTGGTGTCGAAGTACTCACTTTGAGTCCCTCCCACGAACAGCTGGAGGTCGGCTCTGAGATTGGCTTACGCCCCGACTTTGACCACCTAGTGGTATTTGCTGCGGATCACTGCGAACTCCCCGGCTTCCATAGCCAGGCCCCGGCATTTAAACCGGTGTTACCAAAAGCGCAAACGGCGTAGTAAAAGGAATTCGACCACCGCAATCACCGCCAGCGAGCCACAAAAAATCCAGAAGGCCTGATCGCTTTCTACGCCCGGCATACCACCGATATTGATGCCAAAGACCCCGGTCAGGAAGCTGATCGGTAAAAACACCCCAGCGATAACTGACAGCCAATAGGTATTACGATTCATTTTCTCGGCAACTTCCTGCTGCAGGTGTTCTCGCAACATCCAGACCTGCTCCAGTAACATTTCCAGCGACTCTAATTCCCGCTGCGTGCTATCGCGCTCGTTTACCAGCCACTGCACATTGTCTGTCTCCAGCCATTTCACCGCATCTACCGCCAGCCGCTCAATGGCTGTCAGCTGTGGGCGTACAAAGCGGACCAGCCGTAACATGCGCCGGTGTAACTGGGTGAGATGTCGTTGCCGCTCGCTGGTGCCACCAGTCGTATCGTCTTCCAGCTGCTCCATTTCAGCTTCAATCACGTCCAGCAGCTCTTCCAGCCTGTTGTTGATTTCTTCTATCAGCATCACCAGAAAGTCGTGCAGCGACTCTGGTCCTTGTTGCTGTTTTAACCGCTCGCGTAGCACTCCGACCGAGCGCAAAGGCCGTTTGCGGAAGCTGTAAATATTCCCTTTGTAATACAAGATCCGCAGACTCAGCATATCCTCAGGCCGCTCACCTTCGGTCAGATTGACCCCTTTTAAAATCAGTAAGAAACCATGGGCGTTGCGCTCGAACCGTGGCCGGGTATCCTCTTCCAGCACCGCATCAATTAAGGGTTCCGGGATGCCTGAGTTTTGCAACCACTCCTGGATACCGGGCTGATCACGTTGAATGTGAAACCAGCTATTTTGTCGATCATGGAAGTCGCTCTCAATCGCCTGGGCGGGATGAGTGCTGAAGTCCCAGCTATCGATCATAAATTCGGGACGTTGCTCTGTCATACGTGCTCCTTGAAATCACATTCCCAACGACTAATGTTTAACGTTACAATAGCAGCCACAAGGCAATTCGACATCAACTATAATCAAAAGGACAGTACATGTTAATCGCTGTTGTCGCAGTACTTTTTGGTCTTGCTTTACTGGTCTGGAGCGCGGATCGCTTCGTTGATGGTGCAGCCGCAACCGCTGACCATTTAGGTATGCCGCCGCTACTTATCGGCATGGTTATTATCGGTTTTGGCACCTCGGCACCGGAGATGGTGGTCTCCGCGTTGGCGTCAATGCAGGGTAATCCAGGACTCGCTCTGGGTAACGCCTACGGTTCCAACATCACCAACATCGCGCTGGTGCTGGGTATTACTGCTGTGTTAGCGCCTATCGCCGTGAGCAGTCAGGTATTAAAGCGCGAAATGCCCATCCTTATTGCGGTTACCTTACTCGCCGCCTGGCCCCTTTACGATTTGACCATCACCGCTATTGAAGCCTGGATGTTACTGGCGATTTTCGCAGCCTACATGGGTTGGAGCATTTATCAGGGCATGCGCGGCAAAGACGACGCCCTCGCGGCAGAGTTCGATCAGGAGCTCAAAGCCCACAAGATGCCCATAGGCAGATCTGTAGTGTGGCTGGTTGTCGGTTTAATTCTATTGGTCATCAGCTCAAGAATACTGGTCTGGGGCGCGGTTGATATTGCCACAGCACTTGGCGTCAGTGACCTGGTGATAGGCTTGACGGTGGTTGCTATCGGAACATCCTTGCCAGAATTAGCATCGGCCATCGCAGCGGTGCGTAAAAACGAGCATGATCTTGCCTTTGGCAACGTGATCGGCTCAAACATGTTCAACACATTGGCAGTAGTGGGTATCGCCGGGGCCATTCACCCTATTCAGCTCGAAGCTCTGGTCCTTAGCCGTGATTGGCTAACTATGACGGCGCTGACGTTCTTACTGGCAATCTTTAGTTTCCGCATTAATCGCCCCACCCGACTGAACCGAATTCAGGGTGTAATACTATTACTTTGCTATAGTACCTATACTATCTATCTTCTGAAAACGGGGTTCTAAAATGATGCAAGAACGAGCGATCAGTTCAGCACAGCGGCTGGGTTACGCCGGGCTTATACCTTTTCTCGTCTTTACCATGGGCGGGTTACTGGATGTTTACGCTGATCATTCGTTAAGACTCTTCGTCATTTACAGTGCACTCATTCTGAGTTTTCTCGGTGGTGTGCACTGGGGGCTGGCGATGGCACGGGATGATAGTCCCACCCGCGAATTGCGCTGGAGTATGTTACCGACCATCGTCGGTCTGGCACTTCTCTTTGCCGGAGTATGGATCACCCCACTGACCATGCTTATTGTGCTGGCCTTTGCCCACCTGTTCTGGCTCAACTTCGAAAAACGCCATGTTCGCAAACACCTTTGGTACATTGAGCTGCGCTCGCGGCTGACCTTTACGGTCGTAGCGTTGCATGTGATTTTGATCATTATTTCACTGTAACTTACCAGACAGCACAACACAGAAGCAAAACACGGTTGCGAATCGTTCGCATTTGTATTATTATTTGGATCAGGTTTGAAGCGAGGTCCTTATGTACGTTTGTCTCTGTAAAGGTGTAACAGATAAAACTATCCAGCGTGCCGTCCACGATGAAGGCATCAGCAGCATGCGCGAACTTCGCCAGCAATACGGCGTTGCCTCGCAGTGTGGTTGCTGTAAAAGCTGTGCCAAAGACGTTTTGACTGAAGCTGTTAAAGAGCGAAATACTCGTTTTCTTGAAGATGCCTTATTGCAAACAACGGTATGCTACACTTAAGCTAGATATCATTATCATCTAGCTAGGAGTGTGTAATGCAAGGCGAACCTAAAGTTCTGCAAGAACTTAATCGAATTCTTACCCGCAAGCTCACAGCCATCAACCAGTACTTTCTACATGCGCGCATGTACAAGAACTGGGGTTTTGATGCGTTAAACAGCACCATTTACAAAGCGTCCATTGAAGAAATGAAGCACGCCGATGTCATCATCGAGCGGCTGCTCTTTCTTGGTGGTCTTCCCAATCTTCAGGATCTTAGCAAGCTCTTTATCGGCGAAGAGCCGCGCGAGATGCTTGAGTTAGATCACAAAATGCAGGCCGCTGACGTTGAAGCGTTGCGTGAAGCCATCACCCTTTGTGAAAAGCATCAGGACTACGTTACCCGCGATCAGCTGAGTGACATCCTGGACCAGCAAGAAGAGCATCTTGACTGGTTAGAGACGCAACTGGAACTGATTACCCATCTGGGTCTGAGCACCTACCTACAAACCAAACTTCATAAGGAGTCGTAACATGGCTTTAGATTCCTCCGCAGTTGTTACGCAACTCAATCGCCTGCTGGCCTTTGAACTCACGTCCATCGATCAGTACACGGCGCATTCGCGGCGCTATGAAGATATGGGCTTGAATAAGCTCTACGAGCGCATCAATCAGGAGATTGATGACGAGCGCCTGCATGCTGATCTGTTGATCCGTCGCATGCTGTTTCTCGGCGGCCGACCCGACATGGATAAACGCGAACCACATACCATCGCAGATGATGTGCCCACCATGCTCAGCAACGATCTTGAACTGGAGCGCAACAATGCCAAAACCTTGCGTGAAGTCATTGATTTCTGTGAGCAGGAAGGTGACTTTGTCACCCGCACCATGCTGGTTGGCATTTTACAGGACACAGAGGAAGATCATGCTTACTGGTTGCGTCAGCAACTCGAGTTGATTGATCGCCTTGGACTTGAGCTTTACCTGCAGGCACAAATGTGACGAAAGCGACTACCACAGACGTCGTATCGAACATCGTAACGACAATTAGAGAAGCATTTCACTGGCTCAATAGCGAGCTGTTCAGTGTTGGCGAAACCGCGGTCACTTATGGCGCGGTTTTGCGCTTTGTGCTCATTCTGGTGGCCGCCTGGATCGTCTCGGTACTGTTGCAAAAAGCCCTGCACCGCTATGCCAACTTCCGCAACAGTCTTGCACCTTCCTCGGTCTACGCGCTTAAGCGAATCACCCACTACGTCGTGTTGCTGGTGGGTTTTTTGCTGGCGGTTTCATCCATTGGTATTGATTTAACGAAGTTTGCTATCTTCGCCAGTGCCTTAGGTATAGGTGTTGGTTTTGGTCTGCAGAATCTGATCAGCAACTTTGTCTCGGGGATTATCCTTCTATTTGATAAGACCCTGAAAGTTGGTGATTTTGTTGAGCTGGAGTCAGGTGTCACCGGTGAAGTCCAGGAAATTAATATCCGTAGCACCATTATTACCACCAATGACAATATCGATATTATTGTTCCGAATTCGGAGTTTGTCAGTGGCCGGGTCACCAACTGGACCATGCGCGACACCTACCGGCGTATTAAAGTCTCTTTTGGGGTCGCCTATGGCACTGATAAAGAATTGGTCAAAAAAGCGGTGCTTGAAGCTGCTGAGCGCGTGCCGCATACCTTAACGGACACGCATCATCGTCCGCCACAGGTATGGCTGGTCGAATTTGGCGAAAGTGCCCTCAATTTCGAACTGGTGGTCTGGCTCAGACCAGAGGCGGTCAATCGCCCTGGTGCCGTGCAGGCAGCCTTTATGTGGGAAATTCACACGTCGCTGATGGAACACAAAATCGAGATCCCTTTCCCGCAACGCGACTTGCACGTCAAGACCTGGAACGGCGAGAAAGCACAAGTGCACTTTATGCAAGATCGCTCATCGACAGCATCGACGGAGAACGAGGAGCCCGCTCCGGAGCCTCCTTCCAAAAACGACGCTGCCGAGGAGCTCTAGTCACTTAAGCGTTGACGAAGCTCATCCACGCAACCAGGGTCATCAATGGTCGATGGAATAGCCACCTGGCTATCCCCATCGGCCAGTTGCCGTAACAGGCGCCGTAAGATTTTACCTGAACGTGTTTTTGGCAAGCGCGGCACCACATGGACCTGACGTAAACACGCCACCGCCCCAATTTCATCACGAACCCGCTGCACCAGTCGCTGACTCAACACCTCTGGCGCGATGGTCACACCATCTTTAACAATCACCAAGCCCAAGGGTACCTGACCTTTGAGCTCGTCGGCCACGCCAATGACAGCGCATTCTGCAACGGCCGGATCCATCGCCAGAATCTCTTCCATTTCACCGGTCGAAAAGCGATGACCAGCGACATTAATTACATCATCCGTTCGCCCCATGATGAACACATAACCGTCATCATCTTTGTAACCCCCGTCACCACTGCTGTAAAAACCTGAGAACTCACGCAGGTAGCCGGCCTGAAAGCGTGTTTCATCCCCCCAGATGGTGGTCAGGCAGCCAGGTGGCAATGGCAGCTTAACCGCCACCGCACCCTGCTGATTCGCTTCAAGCTCTGTACCGTCGGGCGCCAGAATACGAATATCGTAACCCGGCACAGGTAAGGTTGCCGAACCTGGCTTTGTGGGGTACTCGGCAATACCCACCGGATTAGCGCACATCGGCCAGCCTGACTCTGTCTGCCACCAGTGGTCATACACTGGCTTGCCGGTAACCTCCTGCGTCCATTCCAGGGTTGGCGGATCCAGCCGTTCACCGGCCATATAAATACGCTCCAGCTTATCCAGCGAGTGCTGCTGCAACAGCGTTGCTTGTGGATCTTCTTTTTTGACCGCACGAAAAGCGGTGGGGGCCGAAAACAAAACCTGCACACCGTACTCTTCACATATCCGCCAGAATGCTCCGGCATCTGGCGTACGAACCGGCTTGCCTTCGTAAAGAACGGTGGTCGCTCCACTGAGTAAGGGTCCGTAAACAATATACGAGTGCCCGACCACCCAGCCCACATCCGAGGCGACAAACATAACTTGCCCGGGTTCGACGCCATACACAGTCCTCATCGAGTAGCGCAGTGCCACAGCGTAGCCGCCCGTGTCACGCACCACTCCCTTAGGTTTGCCCGTAGTTCCTGAGGTATATAGCACATACAGAGGATCTGTCGCCTGCATCACCGCACACTCCGCGGGAGTTACCCCTGCCAGCGCCTGCTGCCAGTCGATATCGCGTGGCTCCTGCAGCCGCGCCTCACAGATTTCGCGCTGCCAGACAATCACATGCTGCGGGGGCGCTGCGGCTAACTCCAAAGCTTCGTCAACATAGGGCTTGTAAGGAATGACCTTGTCCACTTCCACCCCACAAGAAGCGGTGATGACAACTTTAGGCGTGGCATCATCAATGCGCACGGCGAGTTCATGCGGCGCAAAACCACCAAAGACCACCGAGTGCACAGCACCCAGACGCGCGCAGGCCAACATGGCGATGGCCGCTTGCGGGATCATTGGCATATAAATGACCACCCGGTCACCTTTTTTAACGTGTTGTTTCTTTAACAGTCCGGCAAATTGCGCCACTTCGTCACGCAGCTGGCGATAGGTATAGGTTGATTTCGTCGCAGTGACCGGAGAATCATAAATTAACGCGAGCTGGTCGCCTCGACCATTACCCACGTGGAAATCCAGTGCACAAAAAGCAATATTCAGCTCCCCGTCAACAAACCAGTCCGCCGTGCCATTTTCATTAGGCCGCAGTCCTTGCTTTGGTTCGGCAAACCAATGCAGCTGCTTCGCTTGCTGCAGCCAGAATTTCTCGGGTTGCTGCAGGGATAATTCGTATTCATGCGGATAATTGTTCATAACGGCGGTCCTTGACGTGCTGCGATAAAGATAACTTTAGCTCAGCCCCAGTTTTTTCCTATTCGACTTCGGTCGTACAAAATGACAGCACCGCTGGTCATTTCTTCGGCTTAATCGCTCAAACGAACCGCATTCCGCTGTTTTTGTCGTTGAAATTAAAGCCCTAATGCCCTATTATTGCGGCCGTTTTGGAGAGGTGTCCGAGTGGCTGAAGGAGCACGCCTGGAAAGTGTGTATACGGCAACGTATCGAGGGTTCGAATCCCTCTCTCTCCGCCAGATACAAAAGAACCGCCCTTGTGGCGGTTTTTTTGTGTCTGATGGAGTGAGCGGATTTGATGAGAAGCCTCAGGGTTCGACAAAACGGCAGGAGCCGTTTTGCACAGCGCAGCGCGCTGCCCGCAGGGCGAGGGCCATGGATGGCCCGAGTGAATCCCTCTCTCTCCGCCAGATACAAAAGAACCGCCCTTGTGGCGGTTCTTTTGTATCTGCTGCCTGCTTTTTCTTTGTTGTAAAGCAATCTAGCCAGCCAGAACTTGCGTACTCTTTAACATCGGGGCTATTTGCGGTTAAGATGGCTTTGATGTTTTTTTCACCAAGGAGTTGTAGTCATGTTAGGTAAAATCTTAGGTTGTTCTTTGGTTCTCAGCGGTCTCATGCTGGCAGCGCCCGCGCACGCCAACGAAGCGGCTGAAAAACTCGCGAAGCAAAATGCGTGTACAGCGTGTCATGGCATCGACAATAAAATTGTCGGTCCGGCCTATAAAGATGTTGCAGCAAAATACGCAGATGACCCTGAAGGTCTCGCAAAAGTAAAAGATAGCATTAAAAACGGTGGTAAAGGCAAATGGGGACAGATCCCAATGCCCGCGCAGCCACAGTTAAGCGATGAGCAGGTCACTCTGTTGGCAGAATGGATTCTTGGTTTAAAGTAAGTCAGCTAAACTAAGCCGTAAGTCATCGAATGGATAGTGACATCTGTCGAATAAATTAACACCTTAAGCGTCGCCTCGTTATAGTGAAGCAACTTAGCTCACTTGGAGGCGACCATGAAATCCTCATTATTTTCCTTTGCACTAGCAACAAGTCTTACCCTGATGACCGGTGCCGCCGCAGCAGCGGATCGCATTACCGGCCATCATTTTGCTACCCGCTCTGAAGCGATGGCACCCAATGCTATGGCAGCGACCAGCCAGCCACTGGCTACCCAGGTAGCGCTGGATATTATGCAGCAAGGTGGTAACGCCATTGACGCCGCGATTGCCGCGAATGCCGTTCTGGGCCTGGTTGAACCCACCGGCAATGGCATTGGTGGCGATCTCTTCGCCATTGTCTGGGATGCAGAAAGCCAACAACTTTACGGTCTGAATGCTTCTGGCCGCTCACCTCAAAGCCTGTCTCTGGAGTACTTTACCGAGAACGGTTTCGATAAGATTCCGGCGCGCGGAGTATTGCCAATTTCAGTCCCCGGCACTGTCGACGGCTGGTTTGAGCTACACGATAAGTTTGGCCAGTTGCCTATGGAAAAAGTGCTGGCACCTGCCATTGAATACGCACGGCAGGGATTTCCAGTCACTGAAGTTATCGCCTACTACTTCGAACGCAATGCGGCAGTGATTGGCGATCAGCCAGGCTTCGCTGAAGTTTTCCTGAAAGATGGACAGCCGCCGCAAAAAGGTGAACGTTTCAAAAACCCTGACCTTGCCAATACCCTTGAAAAAATTGCCGAACAGGGACGCGACGTGTTTTACCAAGGTGATATTGCCAAAACCATCAGTGATTTTGTCGCCGAACATGGTGGTTTTCTCAGTTACGATGACTTAGCGCAACATGAGTCAAGCTGGGTCGAGCCGGTCTCTACCAATTACCGTGGTTATGACCTTTGGGAGTTACCGCCGAATACACAGGGCATTGCCGCACAACAAATTCTGAATATGTTGGAGAACTACGATCTCGCAGCAATGGGATTCGACAGCCCGGAATATATCCATCATTTCGTTGAAGCTAAGAAATTAGCCTTCGCCGATCGTGCTAAATACTATGCTGACCCAGAGTTCAGTGACGTGCCGGTCGAAGGATTGCTGGATAAGGAGTACGCCAAACAACGTGCGCAACTCATCCACCCCAACCGTCCTGCCGCCGCAGTGGAGCCGGGTAACCCGCCAACAGAAGGCGATACCATCTACCTGACCACAGCTGATCAGCAAGGCAACATGGTGTCGCTGATCCAAAGTAATTACCGTGGTATGGGCTCGGGCGTGACTCCTACAGGACTCGGCTTTGTCCTGCAAAACCGTGGCGAGTTGTTTGCTCTGGAGGACGGTCATGCCAATGTATTTGAACCGGGCAAGCGCCCCTTCCACACCATTATTCCTGCCTTTGTGACGAAAGATGATAAACCCATCATGAGTTATGGCGTCATGGGCGGTGCTACGCAACCACAGATGCATGCACAGATCCTGATCAACATCATCGACTTCGGTATGAACCTGCAAGAAGCCGGTGACGCGCCGCGCATCTTACACACTGGCTCAAGCCAGCCGACCGGTGAAGAGATGACCGATGGTGGGGTGATCAGCCTGGAAAATGGTTTTTCTGCTCATACGCGCCGTGAACTGATTAAAATGGGTCATACCCTGCAAGAAGCCGTGGGTCCTTTTGGAGGTTATCAGGCGATCTGGAAAAACCACGAAGAAGATGTCTATTATGGAGCTTCTGAAAGTCGCAAAGACGGCCACGCTGCTGGTTTCTAACCAGCAGCCACGTCAGGACAGTTATTGTGCGTTGGATCATTCTACTCGTTATCGGTGTTACCGCGTTAGTTGCGCTCAGCTCGTGCAGCTCACCGGGGATCTATGCAGATCGCAACCACTACATCGAGACTAAGGATACCAATGCCATTGATTTCTTTATGATGCGTTGGTTCGGTGCGGACGACTGGGCCGATCAACAGGCAGAAATCGCCGCAAATCCCGACTTGGTGCCGATGACTGAGATTTCCTTCGCCCGCATTCTGACGCCCTCAGCACAGCCCCAACTCACCTGGTTGGGGCACGCAAGTTTCCTGCTGCAATACAAAAATCTCAATGTTTTAACGGATCCTATTCTCAGCGAACGTGCCTCGCCAGTGAGCTTTGCTGGTCCTGAACGTTTAACCCCTGCACCTTTAACTGCTGCTGAGCTCCCCCCTATTGATTACGTCGTCATCAGTCACAATCATTATGACCATCTCGACGAAGAAACCATTTTGGCCCTGGGCGATGACGTGGTTTACCTGGTGCCCCTGGGCCTGACCGAATGGTTCGTTGCGCATGGTATCGAGGCCTCACGGGTGCGGGAGTTCGACTGGTGGCAGCAGGCCAGCATAGGTCCATTGGAAATTACTTCCACGCCAAGCCAACACTGGTCGGCGCGTAGCCTTTGGGATAAAAACGACACGCTCTGGACCACCTGGCATATTGCAATTGCCGACTGGCAGGTCTGGTTTGCCGGAGACACCGGTTATAACGCCCATCAATTCAAAGAAATCGGCGAACGCTTTCCTGCTATTGACCTGGGACTCATTCCAATCGGAGCCTATCAACCGCGTTGGTTTATGAAGCCACAGCATGTCAATCCAGCAGAGGCATTACAAATGCATCTTGATATTGGCGCCCGGCATTCCTATGCCATGCATTGGGGCACCTATCAATTAGCTGCGGAAGGCCTTGCTGAGACCCATCAGGATTTTACCGATGCACTGGCGTCAGCTGAGCTTGAGAATCCTGGATTTACGCGCATAAAAATTGGTGAAACCCTGGTGATGGATAAAAAACCAGCAAATTAATGTAAAGCTCGCTTGACTTATAGAATGCTTTAGACAACTATATGTCAAACACACTTTACTTATAGGTCACTTATGTCTCGTCAATCAACACTTAAACATCTCACCACTCGACTCGCAGTCTGGACTGCTGCCTGGGTACTATCAACCGCTGTTGTGAGCTTCGGCTCCACCCTGCTCTGGCCTGAACAGGAACTTCTTAAAGTAGGGGTTCTGCTGCTTAATTTAGCGTTGGGTGTGGGCATGATCGAATCCAACCGCCGCTATATTCTTGCGCTGGATGAGTTACAGCAAAAGATTCACCTGCAAGCTGCGGCAATCAGTCTAGGTGCAGCAGTCATCGGAGGCATCGCCTACTCCCTTGCTGATATCACCAATGTCATTCCTGTTGACGCGGAAATTTCGTTTCTCATTATGCTGATAGGTATCACCTATCTGATCAGCTTACTGGTTGGCATGCGGAGCTACCGATGAAAAATCGTCTAAAGGTTTTACGCGCTGAGCGGAACTGGACTCAGGCCGACCTTGCCACCGCAGTGGACGTTTCCAGGCAAACGATTAACGCTATCGAGAAAGGTAAGTTCGACCCGAGCCTACCACTGGCGTTTAAATTCTCACGTTTGTTCGAACTTCCCATCGAAGCCATCTTTTTCGATGACGACGATAGTTAAATCAGGCTGCCATTCAGTCCGAGCCTAGGTTAAGCTAAGGTTTATTAGCTATTTTTTACCTGATGAGGGCTGTATGGATTTGGTCTTGACCGCACTGATAGCAAGTTTCCTCACTGGCGCACTGACTTCGGTCGGTGCGCTACCGGTTTTACTGGGTCGCAAACCGTCAGAGCGTTTCAACGATACCCTGCTGGGATTTGCTGCAGGGGTAATGTTGGCAGCTTCATTCTTCTCGCTGATTGTTCCCTCCATCGAAATTTCGACCCTTATGTATGGCGAAGGCCCAACCCCCGCTTTAATTGCCGTGTGTGGGATCTTGCTCGGTGCGGCGGCCATTGCTGCCTTGGACCGTTTATTACCGCACGAGCACTTCATTACCGGCCCTGAAGGTCTTGCCACCGATAAGATCGCCGGCGTCTGGCTATTTGTGTTTGCCATCGCTATTCATAACTTTCCCGAAGGACTCGCTGTCGGCGTGGCCTACGGCAGTGGCGATGTTGACGCGGCCTTCTCCCTGGCATTGGGCATTGGCTTGCAGAATATTCCTGAAGGGCTGGCGGTAGCAGTAGGACTGGTCGCAGTAGGTTACAGTCACCTGAAAAGTTTCGTGGTGGCCTCATTAACCGGTCTAATTGAGCCTATCGGTGGTGTCATTGGCGGTCTTTTTGTGAATATTTCGCAAGTTTTGCTGCCATGGGGGCTAGTTTTCGCTGCAGGTGCTATGCTGTTTGTTATCAGTCACGAAATCATTCCGGAAACGCATCGCCGCGGTCATCATCAACGTGCGACAGCTGGCCTGATGGTGGGTTTAGTGATCATGTTATTCCTTGACGTATGGTTAGCAGCATGAAAACAGTCGCATTTATTGGTTTTGGTGATATCGCCGAGCGTACCAGCATCGCCTTAAGCTTTGCCGGCTATACGCAACTGCGGGGGTTATGCCGACATCCTGAAGTAAAACGGAACCCCGCGCATGTCGAACTGATTGCAGGTGATGCCGCGAATGGCAGCGACCTGGCAAAATTAATCACGAGCGACACAGAGGTCGTCGTCATGACCCTCACCCCCGACCGTTCCAGTGACGACAGCTACTTCGACGGTTACGTCGTACCGGCGCGGTTGCTACAAAATCATCTGCAAAGTAATGGCCTGACGCCACGTATCATCTATATTTCCAGCACCGGCGTCTATGGCGAGCGCAATGGCGAGTGGATCGATGAGGAGACACCGGCGAGACCTAACGACCATCAAGGTGAAATGTTACTTCAAGCAGAACAAACCGTACAAAGTGCCAGTGAGAACGTAAGTATTTTGCGCTGCTCGGGAATTTACGGACCGAACCGTTCGCGGCTGGCTGAGTTGCTCATTTCTGGTAAAGCCGTCATTACCCCGGCATGGACCAATCGTATCCACGCGGACGATGTCGCCGGCTTTATTGCTTATTTAATCCAACACCCTGAGCAACAGCGGCCGCTGTTTCTGGTCAGTGATGATGAGCCCTTGCAGCAAGAGGATGCGTACGGACGACTCGCCAAGCGTTTAGGCGTAGATCTACGCGCCCTGTCGCGGGAGGATGAAATCGGACGCCGGGGAAGTAAGCGGATTAATAACCGCTCACTCCATGCGAGCGGTTACCAGTTACTGTTCCCAACTTACGCGCCCAAATAACTCAGGGAAGTTAACTGTTCTTGAAGTTCAGCATGCGCTGCAATGGTTTCATGGCTTTCTCAGCCAGCGCGGGGTCGACCTGTATTTCATGTGCCTTGCCGCCGTGCTCTAACGCCTCAGCAATCGCCACAAGGCCGTTCATGGCCATCCAGGGGCAATGGGCACAACTGCGACAAGTAGCACCGCTACCAGCTGTAGGCGCTTCGATAAAGTGCTTCTCAGGAGACAGTTGCTGCATTTTGTAAAATATGCCGCGGTCTGTGGCCACAATGAAAGTTTCATTGGGCATCTCCTGACTGGCTTTGATTAACTGAGAAGTCGAGCCTACCGCATCGGCCAATTCCACCACCGGCGCTGGCGACTCAGGATGCACCAGAATAGCGGCCTCAGGATAAACCTTCTTCAGATCTTCAAGGGCTTTGGTTTTAAACTCATCATGCACCACACAAGCACCTTGCCACATGATCATATCTGCGCCGGTCTGCTTCTGGATATAAGCGCCAAGATGCTTATCCGGGCCCCACAAGATGGTTTCCCCTTCCGCGTCTAAATGATCGACAATATCCAACGCAATGCTTGAGGTGACGACCCAGTCGGCACGCGCCTTAACTGCCGCTGAGGTATTGGCGTAGACGACCACGGTACGCTCAGGATGCGCGTCACAGAACGCTGAGAACTCTTCAATGGGGCAGCCAATGTCAAGGGAGCAGGTCGCTTCCAACGTTGGCATCAGAACGGTTTTGTTGGGTGTCAGTATCTTGGCGGTTTCGCCCATGAACTTCACGCCCGCCACGATCAGGGTGTCGGCAGTATGGTTGGCGCCAAATCGTGCCATTTCCAGCGAGTCAGAGACACAACCACCCGTTTCTTCAGCTAAGGCCTGAATCTCAGGATCCGTATAATAGTGTGCCACAAGCACAGCGTTCTTCTCTTGCAAGAGCTGCTTAATGCGCGCTTTATAAGCCGCTTGTTCCTGCTCGGTAAGCGGTTTCGGCTTGGCCGGGAACGCATAGTCAAGTTTGTCGATAACGCGGGCTTGGATTTCTTCAGTGATACTCATGCTACTACTTCACTACATGGGAAACGTTTGCATAGTATAAAGGAAAATTCAGTGCGGGTAAAAAATCGTGGTGGGTCGTGCAGGATTCGAACCTGCGACCAATTGATTAAAAGTCAACTGCTCTACCAACTGAGCTAACGACCCACGAAAGGATACTGATGTGCGACGAGAGAGTGGTGGGTCGTGCAGGATTCGAACCTGCGACCAATTGATTAAAAGTCAACTGCTCTACCAACTGAGCTAACGACCCAATCTCGTCTGTTGCTACTTATCAGCGGCAACGGCGGCATAGTTTACTTAAAATGCCGCACGTTGCAACTGCAAATTTCAGATAACCGGTGCGTTTGCTCAATTTGCGAACATTTACCGTGATTACTTACAAGGTTATTACAAATTCTCTAAGCGTTTTGCTGCTAAATCCGCCGGCGTACTGCCCGGGTAATCGGCAATGACCTTTTTAAAGTAGCTTTCAGCGAGTGCTTTTTCGCCCTGCTGCTGAGCAACAATACCCAACTTCAATAAGCTGTCAGCACGTTTGTTGCTGTCAGGGAAGCGCTCCGCCACAGTACTGAACTCTTGCTTAGCACCGCTATAGTCACCTTCGGCGTAAAGCAGTTGTCCTAACCAGTAGTGCGCATTAGGTACATAGGTTGAGTTCGGGAACTGCTCTATAAAACTGCGAAACTCGGGAATCGCTGCGTCGTAACGACGATCCTCCATCACCAGGCGGATCGCTTTGTCATAGGCATCGTTCTCGCTCAGATTACTCGAATAGGACGGTGAACCGTCTGCTCCTGAGCTTGCACTGGACGACGATGTGCCTACACTCGCAGAAGGCGCTGGTGTTGCAGTTAAGCGGCGATCGATCTCCTGATAAATCTCACGCTGCCGTTGCAAAATTTGTTCAAGCTGATAGGCATGCTCTTCAGTTCTGCCGCGCAGCTCTGCGACTTCATCTTGTAATGTCGACATTTGATCGAGCAGCGCCATTTGTGCAGCATTACGAGCATCCATCACTCGCTCGAGCTGCGCTAAGCGCTCCTCAACACTGCCACTACCTAACTTCGATACCGGAGCCTGCGCAAACAGGACTCCGGGAACAAGAAAGGCCACTACTAGAATTAGTTTTTGCATTGGCTTAACCTTAGTAAACTAGGACAGCACGGCGGTTTTTAGCGTAAGCAGCTTGAGTAGAAGCTTTGATCAGAGGCTTCTCTTCGCCGTAAGAAACTGTTTCCAGCTGGCTTGAGCTTACACCCAGATTTTGCAAGTACTGTGCAACGGCTTTCGCACGACGCTCACCCAAAGCAATGTTGTACTCAGGTGTACCGCGCTCATCCGCATGACCTTCGATGGTCACAGAAACATTTGGGTTCTGAACCAGAAATTCAGCATGATCAGCCAGCAGCTGACCGTACTCAGAACTTACCCGCGAATCATCAAATGCGAAGTAAATAATATTTTCGCGCTGCAGGGTTTCCATTTTCTCAGCACGAACTTCGGCTGGAGTTTTGGTCCGCTCTGCTGCATCAACTTCAACGCCAGAACCGCTTTGCTGACCCTGCTGTTGCTGATTGGTTTGCTGGCTTGCCGCATCATCTGCGCCCTGGCTAGAGCTACATGCTGCCAACGTCAGCATAGGTACAGCGATAAGAAGGCTTTTTAGTAACTGATTTGCGTTCATGTCCGCGATCCTTAGTTCAAATGTAATTTTAATTGTTAAGAGTAACTTTCACGTTTTGTATTAACGCAAAAACGGTGACCACGCGGGCGATTTCACCTCGCCTTCGCGCGCTGGAAGTCTTGCTTTAAAACGACCATCGACCGAAACCAACGCTAATACTTGCTGGTTATTATGTGTGGTGCTGTAAATCACCATGCTGCCATTCGGCGCTAAACTCGGTGACTCATCTAACGATGTCTGGGTGAGCACTTGCAACGCACCATTCGGATAATCCTGCTTAGCAATATGATAGTTGCCTTGCGTACGATTTACCATGACCACCTGCTGACCGTTTGGGGTCCAGGTACCGCCAAGGTTCTGCTCACCTTCGAATGTCAGGCGTCGCACCTGACCTGAATCTAAATTTACGCTATATAATTGCGGTCTGCCACCCCTTTCTGACGTGAAGATCAAGGATTTCCCATCTGGTGACCAGTTTGGTTCCGTATCAATCGCATGGTGTCGTGTTACCCGTTGCAACTCTTTACTGAAAATGTTCATCACATAGAGTTCAGGATTGCCATCTTTGGATAACACCATGGCCAGACTATTCCCATCGGGAGACCAGACCGGACTACTGTTTATGCCGGAGAAAGAGGTGATTTTTTCCCGCCGCGTAGTGTAGATATCCTGGGTGAAAATTTCCGGACGCTTATTTTCGAAGCTCACATAAGCAAGCTTGTTGCCATCGGGTGACCATGACGGTGACATCAATGGCTCGGGGCTGCGCAACAACACCTTCTCGTCATAACCGTCGTAGTCGGCGACGACCAGCTGATAAGGTTTTTCGTCGTTATAATTCACCGTGACGTAGGCGATTCGGGTCATAAAAGCACCGCGTTCACCGGTCATGGTTTCGTAAAAGACATCCGAGATTCGGTGCGCATATTGACGAAACTGTTCGCCATTAATAACGCTGCGTCGGGCATCCAGAATGTGATCTTGCGCGGTGACCAGCTCACCGTCGCGCAACATACGCGTACCACTGGTGATTTGTCCTCTGAGGATATCAATAATCTGGAAAGAGACCGTGTAGCGATCGACCGCATAAGGTTCAATGGTGCCCACCAGCACAGCTTCTACACCCAGACTCGCCCAGCTGGGATAATCAATCTCGCCCTCGCTGCTGGGAAACTGTGGCATGGCGTTGCGCGGGATCGGATTGAATTTACCACTGCGCATCAAGTCTGCGGCAATAACCTCGGTCAGCCCCTCCGGTGCGGGGCCGTCACCTAACCAACGAAAAGGTACAACCGCTATCGGTCGGGCACTGTTGACGCCATCGGTGATAACAATTTCCAACGAGGCATTAGCAGGCCGTTGCAGAACGGTCATTAACGCAACAGCGGTGATCAAGAGTAAAACAATTTTTTTCATCATAGTGTTATCACAATTACTTCACTGGTTAATTGAATTCGGGCTGTACCGTCAAAGAGATAGTTTCCATCTCTTTAAAGATCTCAGGGTCGTCCGATACTGGCAAGGTCCCTGCTTTAAATACCGCATTCTGGGTCGCCTGGCAAACCGCAGTGTCACCACTCAACGTGTCGACCGAGATAACGAAACCGCTGGACGCGACGCGGATCCGAACTTTACATTCTTTACCGCGCATCGACGGGTCCGTGATCAAATTACGTTGAATCGTGTTCTTAATGAGCGTGTTATATTTGCTAACTTCGCTTTGGATCTGTCGCGTCCGTGCCGCGGCACGGCGTTCACGTTCTGCTGCCAACTCTTCCTGCAGCTGACGTTCCCGCTCAGCGCGCTCGCGAGCTTCCTGTTCCTTACGTTTGCGCTCTTCTTCCAGCCGTCGGGCTTCTTCTTCACGCTTCTTTCGTTCCGCCTCAGCTTTACGGGCCGCCTCTTCTTCACGCTTACGCCGCTCAGCAGCGGCCTCAGCAGCTTGTTCCGCTTCCTGCTTTTTCTGCTGCGCTGCAGCTTGCTCACGGGCCAGGCGTTCACGCTCGGCACGTTGCTGTTCGGCCAGTTCGCGCTGGCGTTGCTGCTCGGCCTCGCGTTGCTTTTTGGCCGCTTCCGCGCGGCGCTCCAGCTCGGCAATCTCTTCCTCGCGCTTGGCTTCCTGTGCCTTAATCTCAGCAATCTGCTCGTTAATCTTTGCCTTGTCGACCGTCGCTGCACTGACGATCTCTTCTTCCGGCACGGCTTCGTCCTCTAAAGGCGCGGTCAGATGCGCTTCCATCGCTTCCGGAACGCTTGGCGAAAACTTAAAACCGGCGAACAAAATCACCACAATTCCCAGATGCAATGCAATTGAGAGCAGTAGCGGCACCGTTAGTTCAGTCGGCCATGTAAATTTCCCGATCTTCACATGTGCCTCTCTAATTATCCGTGTCTTCGGTCATCAGACCAACAGAATCAACACCGAGCTGTTGCAACAGCACCATCAGCCGCACAACCTGGTTGTAGGATACGCCGCCATCGCCGTTGACCATGATTCTGGTCTCAGGATCCAGTTGCAATTGTGCCTGTATACGCGCCGCCAGAGTCTCAATATCCAAAGGATCATTGGGATCGTTATAATCCGCCAGCGAGCTCACATAATACTGGCCATCACGATCGACTGAGACAATAATCGGCGGCTTGCTTTCCGCATCCAGCGGCTGCGCGTTAGCATTGGGCAAATCAACCTTAACCCCCTGCGTAATCAAAGGCGCAGTCACCATAAAAATAATCAGCAGCACCAGCATCACGTCAATGTAGGGTACCACATTGATCTCGGAAACGGGCTTACGCCGTTTGCGATTCGCCGTCATCATCATCATGACGCGGCACCTGCGGCCTTCGGTTGGGCACTACCCTGGCGCTGCAAAATGGCCAACAGCTCATCCATAAAGTTCAGGTACTGGTTATCAACCTTCTCGACCCGATGGGCAAAGCGGTTGTAGGCAATGACGGCAGGAATTGCGGCAAACAGACCCATAGCGGTAGCAATCAGTGCTTCAGCGATACCCGGCGCGACCATGGCCAAGGTCGCCTGCTGCACTGCACCCAGACCAATAAAGGCATTCATGATGCCCCAGACGGTACCGAACAGGCCCACATAAGGACTGATGGAACCAATGGTCGCTAATAAACTTAAATTACTTTCTAACCTGTCCACTTCACGGGAGTGCACCACTCGCATAGCGCGGTAGGAGGCTTCAAGAACCTGCGGCTGACTCAATGAGGGGTTGCTGCGTAAGCGCGCAAACTCTTTAAAACCAGCGTAAAACAGCTTCTCCATACCACTGGCGTTTTGCGCGCGGGCGCCGATTTCCTGATACAAGCGCGCCAAATCCACGCCCGACCAAAACCGATCTTCGAAGGCTGTCGCCTGCTGACTGGCGGTCTGGATCACCTTGCGACGCTGGAAAATCATCATCCAGCCGGCCACGGAAAACGCAAGCAGCAATAACATCACCAACTGCACGACAAAACTAGCTTCCAAAATTAACGCAGTAATTGACATCTCAGCTTGCACGCTTAAGTACCTCTATGATTTCTGTTGGCATAGGTACGGCGCGAACCGCAGTACCTGCTTCCCCTAAATGAACGCAAGCCGCTTTAATTCTGGCTTGGCATAAAACCGTGCCGCTTTGATCCAGCACCTGTTGTGTAAATTCTACGGACGCCCGCTTCAACCGTTCGACCACAACGGTGACGTCCAGTTCCTGATTGAACTTCGCTGGTCGCAGTAACTCCATCTCGACCTTACGGACAACAAAGCCAAGCTTGAGCTCAAGCCAGGTATCTTGTTCAATCCCCAGTGAGCGTAACCACTCGGTGCGGGCCCGCTCAAGAAATTTGAGATAATTTGCATAATATACGATACCGCCAGCATCCGTGTCCTCGTAATAGACGCGGATCGGCCAGGAAAACCTATTCATCTCACTCATCATGACTACTTTTTCTGTTTTGGGTTCATGCTGCAAGTTAAACCAGCTAAATTTAATGTAAAAAATCAATCCGGTTAAAAAATAGCCAGACTTTTATTTATTTGTAAAATTTGACCATAAATTCATTACATGCTGATTTAAATGGACTTTAATGGTCTTACCAATTCAATGGTGGTTTATTTTTGTTCACTGGTTACATACTGCTATTAGAAAAACTTATCTGAACTACAATTTTTCTCGGTTGAACAGAGGTCGGTCCTCCGTATAATGCGCTGCATACCAGATACGAAGAGACCGGTTGTCGCTTCTTCCTGTTATTGTTCCCTGGATTTAACTTCCTTGTTGTTCTGTAGTTTTAGCCCGCTTCCCAGCGGGCTTTTTTTTTGCCTGTCAGTCAGCATTGCCCGGCGCCAGTCCGAAATGGGCATACGCATGCGGTGTTGCGATACGTCCGCGCGGTGTGCGCTGCAAGAACCCTTGCTGAATAAGGTAAGGTTCCAGCACGTCTTCTATGGTGTCTTTCTCTTCGCCAATGGCTGCCGCCAGATTATCCAACCCGACCGGACCACCCAGAAACTTCTCGATGATGGCTAATAATAGCTTGCGGTCCATGTAATCAAAACCCGCTTCATCAACATCCACCATTTTCAGTGCCGCCGAGGCCACAGGCAGGTCAATACGGCCATCGTTTCTGACCTCAGCAAAGTCACGTACCCGGCGTAACAAACGATTAGCAATACGCGGTGTGCCGCGCGAACGACGGGCAATTTCGCGCGCGCCGTCATCGTTCAGGTCCAGATTAAGATAGTTTGCGGAACGCCGGATAATAGTCGTCAACTCAGTTACATCGTAAAACTCAAGGCGTTGCACAATGCCAAAGCGGTCCCGTAACGGTGATGTTAATGCGCCGGCCCGCGTAGTGGCGCCGATCAAGGTAAACGGCGGCAGGTCCAGCTTGATCGAACGTGCCGCAGGCCCCTCGCCAATCATGATATCCAGCTGATAATCTTCCATGGCCGGATAGAGGATCTCTTCCACGACCGGACTCAAGCGATGAATTTCATCGATAAAGAGGACATCGTGCGCCTCGAGATTGGTCAGCAACGCCGCCAAATCACCTGCTTTTTCCAGTACCGGGCCAGAGGTTTGGCGAATATTAACGTCAAGTTCATTAGCAACGATATTCGCCAACGTGGTTTTGCCCAGTCCGGGCGGGCCAAAAATCAGTAAATGATCAAGCGCTTCCTGGCGTTGCCGCGCCGCCTGGATAAAGATTTCCATTTGTTCAACGACATGCTTCTGACCGGTGTAGTCGGCCAGCTTTTTCGGCCGTATCGCCCGGTCAACGACTTCGTCATCGTGTTGTTGTTGTGGCTGATTTATCCGATCCGGTTCAATCATTTTTACGGCAACTTAGTTCAAGGTTAATCCTGCGCGACGCGGTTTCAGCGTGGCAATGTTCATCGTCGCGCCCAACACTACCGGCCGCGACTGCATATTGGTTCTACATGGTTTTCAAAGCAGCCCGAATGAGCTCTTCGCTCGAAGCCTCGCCATGGGTCTTTAATGCCGCAGCAACAGCTTTCTCCGCTTGCGCCGGCTTGTACCCCAGCGCCATCAACGCGCCCGTCGCATCCTCGCGCGGTGAACTTGCAGTCACTGTCGATTGCATATCACCAAAATCGATAGGGGCAGCGTCTGTGGCTGGAGTCGCGCTGGTCCAGTTCTGTAGGCGGTCACGCATTTCCACCACCAATCGCTCTGCTGTTTTACGTCCGACGCCCGGCAGTTTAACCAAGCTCGACACATCATCATGACTGACAGCGGTCACAAACTGTTGCAGGGTCATACCGGACATAATCGTCAGGGCCAGCTTCGGTCCTACCCCTTGTGCTTTTATGAGCTGGCGAAATAAGCCGCGCTCAGCAAAGGTATTAAAGCCATATAAGAGTTGTGCGTCTTCACGCACCACAAAGTGGGTCACCACGGTCACCTGCTCGCCAATGTCAGGCAACTCATACAGGCAGGTCATCGGCATTTGCACTTCATACCCGACGCCCTGCACGTCGATTAAAATTTCTGGCGGCTGCTTACTGATCAGCAGTCCTGTGAGTCGTCCGATCAACGCCCTCTCCTTGTTTGTCTGGTTGCCCGGTTACTCGCCATAGTGGCGGCATATTTGCGGCTATGCGCATGACACAGCGCCACAGCTAAGGCGTCGGCAGCGTCGGCCTGCGGACGATGACTTAATTTCAGCATCGCCATGACCATATGCTGCACCTGAGTTTTATCTGCTGCGCCCGTACCTACCACCGCCTGCTTAATTAGCCGTGCGGCGTACTCTGCGACCGGGAGACTGGCCTGCGCCGCCGCAACAATTGCAGCGCCGCGTGCTTGCCCCAGCTTCAATGCAGAGTCGGGATTACGCGCCATAAAAACCTGTTCAATAGCGAACTCGTCCGGTTGAAACTGCGCGATCAGCTCGCTGACACCATCATGAATGACCTTGAGCTTTTCGGCAAGCGTGAAAGGATTGCGCGCCGTGCCTGCGGCATTGATGCAGCCACTGGCGACATAGGTTAATTGATTGCCCTGCTGGCGAATGATGCCATACCCGGTGAGCCGCGAACCTGGGTCAATACCCAGTATGATGGCCATTAACTGAGGCGCTCCAAAATAGCATCGTCGATGTCTGCGTTATGGTACACCTCCTGCACATCATCGAGCTCTTCAAGCGCGTCAATGAGTTTGAGAAAGGTTTCAGCGTCCGCTTCGGTCAGTGGCGAACGCGTATCCGGTAAGAGTCCGACTTCCGCGTGCAATGGCTCAAAACCTGCAGCTTTCAAGCTGTCTTTCACTTTGCCAAAGGTCTCAGGTGTGGTGAATACGTCAAAACTGCCATCCTCGTTGGTGACAATATCCTCTGCGCCAGCCTCAAGGGCAGCTTCCATCAAGGCGTCTTCATCTACCTCTGCGGCAAAACTAAGTACCCCACGTTTGTGAAAGAGGTACGCAACGGACCCGTCAGTACCTAAATTGCCACCGTGCTTACTGAATGCATAACGCACCTCAGACACCGTGCGATTCCGGTTATCGGTCATGGTTTCCAGTAGGATTGCCGCACCCCCCGGGCCGTAGCCTTCGTAGGTAAGTTCATCGAGATTGTCGCCATCGAGGTCACCACTACCACGCTTCACTGCAGTATCAATGGTGTCTTTTTTCATGTTGTTGGCGAGCGCTTTGTCTATGGCTGCGCGTAATCTTGGGTTCGTATCGGCATCACCGCCACCCTCCCTGGCGGCGACCACGATTTCACGAATAAGACGGGTAAAGATTTTGCCGCGCTTAGCGTCCTGCGCGGCTTTGCGATGTTTAATGTTGGCCCATTTCGAATGACCTGCCATCGTGCATCCCTCTTTAGTCGTTAGATTCCTCTGCTACCCTAACCGCAACGCCCAGCTCCTGCAAGGCGGCAGGGTTAGCCAGCCCCGGCGCATCGGTCAGTACACAAGCAGCGGTAGTAGTTTTCGGGAAGGCAATGACTTCACGAATAGAGCTCGCCCCCACCATTAACATCACCAGGCGATCCAAACCAAATGCCAGACCTGCATGCGGAGGTGTACCGTACTTCAGGGCTTCCAGCAAGAAGCCGAATTTCTCCTGCGCTTCTTCTTTGTCGATGCCCAGAATTTCAAATACAGCTTGCTGCATTGCATTGTCGTGGATACGCACCGAACCGCCACCCACTTCAACACCGTTGAGCACCATATCGTAGGCATTGGATAAGGTCGTCGCCGGATTCGCTTTCAGTTCTTCAGGCGTCACGCCAACGGGTGCCGTAAATGGATGGTGAATCGCATGCAGGCTGCCGTCGTGCTCTTCAAACATTGGGAAGTCAACGACCCACAGCGGACGCCACTCATCACTAACGAATCCGTGCTCTTCACCGACTTTCAAGCGCAACGCGCCAAGGGCTTCAGCCACCACAGTGGCATTATCAGCACCGAAGAAAATAATATCGCCATCCGCAGCCTGAGTTCGCTCGAGGATCCCCTGCAAGGCGTCATCGGGGATAAACTTGAGTACCGGCGACTGCACGCCCTCGCGACCCGCGGCAAGGTCGTTGACCTTCATCCAGGCCAGTCCTTTAGCGCCGTAGATGCCAACAAAGTTAGTATACTCGTCGATGTTTTTACGCGAAATATCGCCGGCTTTACCCGGCACTTTAAGCGCTGCAACGCGACCTTTCGGGTCATTTGCCGGTGCGGCAAACACTTTAAATTCGACCTCTTTAAGCAAGTCGGCAACGTCCACTAGTTCTAACGGATTACGCAAATCCGGTTTGTCGCTGCCAAAGCGCTGCATGGCTTCATGCCAGCTCATACGGGGGAAATTCCCGAGGTCAATTTCGAGCAGTTCATTGAACAACTGACGCACCATCTGCTCGGTGATATCCATCACCTGATCGGCGCTCATAAACGAGGTCTCGATATCAATCTGGGTAAATTCCGGCTGCCGGTCCGCCCGCAAATCTTCGTCGCGGAAGCATTTGACGATTTGGTAATAACGATCAAAGCCTGACATCATCAGCAGTTGCTTAAACAGCTGTGGCGACTGCGGCAAAGCAAAGAACTTGCCTTTATAGGTCCGACTCGGCACTAAGTAATCCCGGGCGCCCTCTGGAGTGGCACGCGTCAGCATCGGCGTTTCAATATCCAGAAAACCGGCCGCGTCCATAAAGCGACGCACGGCACTGGTCACCCGCGCCCGAAACTGTAGATTGTGGTTCATGTTCGGACGGCGCAGATCCAGGTAGCGAAAACGCAGACGAGCTTCTTCGCTGACATGTTGGTTGAAATCGATCGGTAGTGGTTCCGAGCGGCTGAGAATTTCCAGCTCATCGGCCATCACTTCCACAGCGCCGGTAGCCATGGTGGTATTCACCTGACTGTCAGGTCGCGCGCGCACGGTGCCTTTAAGGCGGATACAAAATTCCTGACGCAATTTGTTCGCGGTCTCAAACAAGGCTGCTTGATCAGGGTCGAACACCACTTGCACCAGACCTGTGCGGTCACGCATATCGATAAAAATCAGACCGCCTAAGTCGCGACGTTTGTTGACCCAACCACACAGATTGACCTGCTGATCGACCAGACTTGTTTCAAGCTGTCCACAATAATGGCTACGCATGGGTTTTTCCCTACCACAAATTAAAATTTACAAAGCGCAACATTATAACGGACTGGCAGCGATTGTCAGTAGTACAGACCGGATCGGGCAAAGAAAAAAATGAAGTTTGCCTACCCGTTACGCTAAACTATGTGCATTAGCTTAAGCCAGTGAACAGAAGGATAGCCCGTGCACGAAAGCAAGAAAGATGCGATTTTTGCTGAACCCCTCACTCAGGTGAGCGATTTTGTATTTGATCAGCGCGTGGTTGAGGTCTTTCCCGATATGATTAATCGGTCGGTTCCCGGCTACCAGAGTATCCTGCATGGGATTGGCCAGCTGACTCAGCGCTTCGCGCAACCAGACAGCACCATCTACGATTTAGGCTGTTCACTGGGCGCGGCCACTTTAGCGATGCGACAAAACCTGTCCGGGCACGCCGGCGTGAAGATTATTGCCGCTGATAACTCAGCAGCGATGGTGGAACGTTGCCGCCTGCATCTGCAAGGTTACCGTAGCGATACGCCGGCCGAAGTCGTCTGTACTGACGTGCGCGAACTTGCCATCGACAACGCCTCAGTGGTCACCATGAATTTTACCCTGCAATTTATCCCCCAAGACGAACGCCAGCAGCTGTTACAACGCATCTACACGGGGTTGAAGCCGGGCGGCGTGTTACTACTCTCGGAGAAGTTTAAAAGCGACAATGAGCAACTTAACGAGGTGCTGGTCGATTTGCACCATGAGTTCAAACGCGCAAACGGGTACAGTGAGCTTGAGATAAGTCAAAAGCGTGCAGCCATTGAAAACGTGATGCGGGTCGACTCCCTGGCGACGCATCAGCAACGCTTACAGGATGCCGGCTTTAAAGCGGTGCAGGTATGGTTTCAGTGCTATAACTTTGCCGCCCTGCTGGCAGCGAAATAACAGGCAGTTCGCCTTTTCATGTACCGAATGATAAATGGATAGCTATGGACGTATTCAAAGATGACCTGATTGCCCTGGCGCAATCGCCACTACGGCATTGGCTCACTCACTTACCGGCGCAGCTGGATCACTGGCAGCGCGAGCAACAACACGGGGAGCTGCGCAAATGGCTGCGCTGCGTCGAGCAACTCCCAACGCTGCCCGCAGAGCAGGTGCAGTTGACCGATACCGTGACCGTTCGTGCCGAGCAGGTCAGTGATGGCCAGCAGCAGCGCATCCGCGGCTTATTGCAGCAACTCACGCCCTGGCGCAAGGGCCCCTTCGATTTGCACGGCGTCAGCATCGACACCGAGTGGCGCTCAGATTATAAATGGCAGCGGGTCGCGCCGCATATCGGTGACCTGACCGGCCAGCAAGTGCTCGATGTGGGGTGCGGCAGCGGCTACCATTTATGGCGTATGCTTGAAAGTGGTGCTGCACAGGTTTGGGGGGTTGACCCCGGACAGTTATTTCTGGCGCAATTTCTCGCCGTTCGGCATTTTATGCCAGCAGAGCTGCAGGCCCGCGCGCACTGGTTTCCTGTCGGCGTGGAAGATCTGCCCGAACTGGCGGCTTTTGATACCGTTTTTAGTATGGGGGTACTTTATCACCGGCGTTCACCGATTGATTTTCTTACCCAGCTGCACGCACAACTACGTAAAGGTGGACAGCTGGTGCTGGAAACCTTAGTGGTTGAAGGCGACGTCACTACCGTACTTGTGCCTGGCCAAACCTATGCAAAAATGCGCAATGTCTGGTTTATCCCCAGTACTCAGGCCTTAGTACACTGGCTGGAGCGCTGCGGTTTTAGCAATGTGCGCGTGGTCGATGAGTCTATGACCGACGTCAGCGAACAGCGGGCTACCGAATGGATGACCGGACAATCTCTGGCTGATTTCCTTGACCCCGATGATCCCAGCAGAACCATCGAAGGCTACCCCGCGCCACGGCGCGCGGTGGTCATTGCTAACGTTTGAGGAAGTGCCGCTTATGTCTACGCCACCGAATTACCGTCCCAAAACCACGCTCGAACAATGGCGTATTCTGCAAGCGGTGGTCGACTACGGTGGTTATGCCCGGGCGGCTGAAGCTATCAACAAAAGCCAGAGTTCAATGAATCATGCTGTGGCGAAATTGCAGGAAAGCCTGGGCGTTAAACTGTTGCAGGTAGTAGGCCGCAAAGCAGAGTTAACCAACATTGGTGAGGTCATGTTGCGCCGCTCACGGCAATTAACCGTGCTGGTCACCGAGCTCGAACAGCTGGCACAGAACCTGAAACAGGGCTGGGAGCCGGAGATTAAGCTCGCCGTTGAAATGGTCTTTGATCGCAACACGTTATTACCGGTGCTGCGCGAGTTTCAGCTCCACAGCCGTGGTAGTCGTTTAGTCATTGAAGACACTGTTCTGACCGGCTCCGTTGAAGCCATCATTGACCAGTCTGCAGACATTGTCATCAGCCATCAGCTGCCCCGCGGCATCGTCGGCGAGCCATTAAGCAACTATCGGATGCAGTTGGTGGTGGCCAGTGACCATCCGTTGGCACAATTTCCCCAACCCATCAGTCCGGATCAACTCAGTCAGTACCTGCAGGTCGTGATTCGCGATACCGCGCGTAAGCCCGTTGAAGCCGAAGGCTGGCTAAAGGCCGAGCAGCGCTGGACTGTGAACAATTTTAATGAAGCTTTACCGCTGGTAGAGGCCGGCATCGGCTTTTGTTGGCTACCGCCCTTTGTTACCAGAAATGCCGAAAACCTGGTTGAGTTGAGCCTTTCCGGCAGCTCCCGACGCGAGGGTGGCATGTATCTGGTCCTGCCTAAAAACGAAAAAACCGGGCCATGTGCCCGGTTACTTTACGATATGTTGGTGAGCGAACTCACCAACACGCTAGCCTAATTTAGAATTTAGGTTTATCTATAGGCTCATTAGCATTGATCGCTACGTGCTCAGGATCAGGTTGACCCGCAAGCTCTTCCCATTTACGCGTTTTCAGCGAGACGAAGAAGACCACCACACCAACACCGATACCAAATAAGGTGATCTGCATGTACATGTCAGGCATGGTTGAGGTGTTTTCCGGATCCAGGTTACCAGCAATCAGACCCGCCAGCAGGCTACCGATGGAATAGGTCAGGACGAAAATACCCATCATCTGGCCAGCCATCCGCCGTGGCGCTAATTTACTTACCGCACTCAGTGCAACCGGGCTCAGGCACAGCTCACCAACCGTATGCAGGAAGTACACCGCAACCAGCCAGTTAGGTGATACTTTCATGCCTGATGCAGCTGCCTGTGACGCCAGGAACATCAGGATGAAGCCACTGGCCATGATGATCAGACCCAATGCGCTCTTAAAGCCATAAGATGGGTTAATCATACGTTTGGTCAGGTTGACCCATAACGCAGCAAAGAATGGCGACAACACAATCAGGAAGCCCGAGTTCAGCATCTGGAACCATGGCGTGGGGATTTCAAACGAACCCACCATACGGTCGGTCAGGTCGCGCGCAAACAGGTTCAATGACGACCCCGCCTGCTCGAACCCGGCCCAGAAGCAGATCGAAGCGATACACACCAGGAACAGAGCGCCCAGACGCTTGGCTTCATTTTTGGTAAGGTTGCCGAAAATGAAGATACTCAGGTAATAAACAAAGAACACGATGGTGGCAGCTAAGGCGACGTATTGTGCAATGGCAACCGGATCGATGGTCATTGCGCCGGTCGTGGTACCGATAAAGACAGCCCCCAGACCAATGAGGAACAAGACGATCACGGACCAACTAATACGCTGACCACGAGGCGATAGTGGCTTAGGTGCATCAGAACCAATGGCTCCCAGCTTCGGTAAAGTCGCACGGTACTGCACCAAACCGAAGAACATACCTACCGCAGCGGCACCGAAGGCCCAATGCCAGCCTACATTTTCCATCAGATAACCGGTGACCAGGTAACCGATCAGTGAACCAATGTTGATACCCATGTAATACAGGGTGTAGCCCGCATCGCGACGGTCATCACCTTCGTCATAAAGCTGGCCGACCAACGCACTGATATTCGGCTTCAGCATACCAGTACCCAGCACCACCAGGATCAAACCAAGGAAGAACGAGGTATTAGAGGGGATGGCCAGAACAATGTGACCACACATGATCACGATACCGCCGTACCAGGTCGCACGCTGGCCACCGATCAGACGGTCAGCAATCCAGCCGCCGGGCAGGCCCATGAAATAAACTGCACCTGTGTAGAGACCATAGATAGCTGTTGCTACCGCTACAGTCATGCCTAATCCGCCTTCCTGAAGGGCAGCGGTCATAAAAAGTACTAAAAGCGCACGCATGCCGTAATAGCTCATGCGTTCCCACATTTCGGTAAAGAACAAGGTTTGCAAACCGGCCGGCTGGCCGAAAAAACCATTGTCCTGTGGTTGAATATTCTTAGGTTCCATACCTATTTGCCTTCACTAGTTGTTGTTATAAGCGTTCAAAACCGTATTACCCTACCGATTTCGCACGCAAAAGGAAATAGAAAACGATCAATTGCAGAATTAACAGGAGGGGCTGCCCTTAGCGTAAGGGCAGCCCTTGCTTGGAGTTAGAGTTGGGACTTGAGCCAGGCCTGCATCGCTTTGCCCAGTTCGGGGTGACGCAGGGCATGTTCTACGAATGCCTGCGCATAGCCAAGTTTGTTGCCACAATCGTTGCTGCGCCCTTTCATGTAATAGGCATGCACCGGTTGCCGCGCCAGCAGCATGTCCATTGCATCCGTCAGCTGGACTTCATTGCCAGCGCCAACGGGGGTGCGTTCGAGCAGCTCCCACAGCGCCGCGGGGAAGACATACCGGCCGACCACGGCAAGGTCTGACGGAGCTTTATCGACGGCGGGTTTCTCCACCAGCTGTTTGATAGGCGCCTGTTCACCTGGCGCAAGTTCGGCGCCGCTGATATCGGCAATACCGTACTGATTCACTTTGTCACGCGGTACTTTCTCCACCATGACCTGTGCCGCACCGCTATCATCGAAGTTGCGAATCATCTCGGCGAGGTTATCGCGCTTCATATCGCAGCTTGCGCTATCCACCAGTACGTCGGGCAGTACTACTGCAAACGGCTGATCATCAATCAAGGGGCGCGCGCATAACACCGCATGGCCCAGCCCTTTAGCAACGCCCTGCCGAACGTGCATAATGGTTACGCCTGGCGGGGTAATGGCCTGAACTTCAGCCAGCAACTGCCGCTTAACCCGCTGTTCTAGTGTGGTTTCCAGCTCAAAGCTGGTATCAAAATGGTTCTCAATCGAGTTCTTACTCGAATGGGTCACCAGAATAATGTCGGTAAGCCCCGCCGCCGCGCACTCTTCCACGATAAACTGGATCAGAGGTCGATCGACCAGCGGCAGCATTTCTTTTGGGATCGCCTTAGTGGCGGGTAACATCCGTGTACCAAGACCGGCAACGGGGATGACTACTTTTTTTACCATGTCATCAAGTCCTTGTTAGTCGTCAAACTGGTCATAAAAATCATCGCCTAGATCTTCCAGGCCTTCCTCTTCAGTCAACTCCGCTGGCGGGTTGCCGTCGTAGACCTGATCACGCCAGTTCTGAAAGTAAGCTTCGCGAACAAAGCTGTAGGGATCCAGAGAGTTTTGCATCAACGCTTGCTGTTCCTGCAACTGCAGGCGTTTTTCCAATAATTTAATGGACAGCCGGGCGATGCTCAGTGGGGAATTCAAATCGTCCAGCGGGAAATAGAGCCCATCAACCACATCACCGCCACGATCGACAGGGACCGTCGGCCCTAATGCGGGCAACATCAGGTAAGGACCGTCACTTACCCCCCATACCGCCAGCGTTTGGCCGAAAGCTTCTTCACGCACCGTCAGCCCCATCGGCGTGGCCACGTCAAATACCCCAAGCACGCCCACGGTACTGTTAATCAGAAAACGCCAGAACGATACCCCGGCATCCTTAAATTTACCTTGCAGCGTATTATTCAGCAGGTGCGAAGGTTCGCCCAGATTTTCGGCCGCATTAAGTAAGCCCGTACGCACCGGCTGCGGGATCTTGCCATAGGTGCGCGCCACCGGCCACACCACATAATCATCAAGGCTCTGGTTAAAGTCCCAGGCTTCCCGGTTGAATTCTTCAAAGGGGTCGCGAGGGTTGCTGTAGTTATCATCAGGGGCTGTCGCGCAACCGCTCAGCCCAAGTAAAACAATGAGTATAGGTAGAAAATAGGCTTTCAAGAGTCGCTCCTTCTAATCTTGCCGCGATGACGGTTCAAGGATCTGGTCAATGGTCAGGGTCACACTGGCATCTGGCTCCGCTGCGATGGTTTGCGCTGCAGTGCCCAGATCGCCGGCACTTATTTCGATTCGATCATCCGTTGAAATACGTGCCTCGACTTGCCACTGGCTGAGCTGGCTCATTTTATAGTCAGGCAGCATCGCGTTAGCATCAGACAGGCGAACCTCAACCGGGAATTCAGTCACAGCCTGTCGCACCACTGCCGCGGGCATAGGGGCGCCATCCGGCGCTTTCACGAACACGAATAAGGTCGCTTGCTCAGGCACTTGTTCGCGTAACTCGTCGGCGAGCGCGACAGTAACCACTAACTCCTGTTGCGTTCCGGCCAACCGTTGCTCGGCATCCGCTAAAGCGGTTTGCACCGCCGCATAGCGTGAGTCGTCCTCTGGCATCACCTGTAACAGGATTGACCAGGCCTGCACGGCCTGCTGCCAGTCCCCCAGCTGATAGGCGACGGCACCGGTGAGCGACAATGCGTCGGTATTTTGTGGGTCGACTCGCAGCAGTTTGGACAACAGCTGTGCGGCCTGTTGCAAGCGCTCGGCGCCGCCTACGTTAATCAGTAGCTGTGCATAACCCAATAACACCGCCGGACGCTCGTTATCCATCTGATAAGCGCGCTCATAGGCCGCCAGGGCCTCCTCATAACGTTGCAACGCTGCCGCGGCTCGCGCATACAACATCCACGCCAAAGCGTCACCACCGTCCTCTTGCAGACGTTGCCGCAGCCCTAACGCAAACAGCCGCAGTTCCTCGGCTGTAGGTGCTGCCTGCTGATTGGAAATAACTTTCTCAGCCAGTTGCGGCAGTGCCTGTCTGGCCTGCTCAGCGTAGCTTTGCTGTTGCCAGCTGCCAAACAAAACGTAACCGATAATCCCCAGGCCGACAATAATAAACGCCGGCAGCCAGATGCCGCTGCCAATCGCTCGCTCCTGCAACTGTTCCAGCTCGGTATTTTCACTGATAAAGCGCTTATCAAGCTCATGTTCCGCAGCGCTGAGCGCCTTATCTGTTAATAAGCCTTCGGCGTGTTCCTGCGCCAGCTCCCGTCGCCGTTGCTCATACAATTCGCGGTTGACGTCCAGACGCGTGTGGCGCTGGGCCTGTTGCCGCGCACCGAACACCACCACCAGAACGAGCGCCAGCAGCGCCAGTACCACCATGCTGGTTATAATCATCCAGCTCATGAATCTTTATCCTCTTGTTGTGCGCTGCGCAGGTGCTCAAGGCGCGCACGATCTTCGTCACTTAGCTCAACTTCAGTTTTGCGCTGGCTACGTACCCGAACCAAAACCACCAATGCACCAATGGCCAATACCGCAAAGGGTCCCCACCAAAGAATGCTGGTGGCAACCGTCATCGGCGGTTGATAGTGCACAAAGTCACCGTAACGCGCGACCATATAATCAATCACTTCCTGTTTGCTCGCACCACGTTGCACCATTAAATAGGTGCGATCGCGTAAGTCCCGGGCCAGTTCGGCATCAGAGTCGGCAATGCTTTGGTTCTGACATTTAGGGCAGCGCAGTTCAGTAATGAGTTCCTTAAAAAGTGCGTCCTTGGCGGGCTCTTCAAAGGTGTAAACCTCCGTCTCCTGAGCCTGGGCGGACGTAGCAACTGCCGCTGCCAATACCACCAACAGCGCCGCGACCAAAGTTGCCTTACAGAAACTACGCATTAGCCTTCCCCTTTTCCAGTTAGCGCCCGATAACGTTGTCCCAGCTCACCTTGCCATACGCGTTCATTGACATCACCAACGTGGCGGTATCGAATGCTGCCATCGGCATCAATCAGAAAGGTTTCCGGCGCACCGTACACACCAAATTCAAGTGCAACGGCGCCATTTGCGTCAAACAGATTCAACCGATAGGGGTCACCTAAGGTATTCAGCCAGTTGATCGCCTTATCTCGAGAATCGTCTTTATAATTCAGACCGATAATGGTGACCCCTTCTGCGGCCAACTGATTCAGGTACTCATGCTCAGCGCGACAGGTCGGGCACCAGGTGGCCCAGACATTTAGCAGCATCGGCTCACCCTTGAGCACTTCTTCGGTATAAATCTGGGTGGGATCATAAATATCCGGCACGCTAAACTGCGGCACGGGCTTACCGACCAACGCTGAACTCAGCTCTGTTGGATCGGAGAACAGACCGCGCATCAAAAAGCCCACCAGCACTAAAAATGCCAGCAGTGGCAACAACAATACGACCCACCGCCATTGCTTACTCATCGCTCACCTCCGGCCTTGCGAAAGGCCCGGTAACGTTTGTCGGTTATCGCTAACAAGCCGCCCAGCGCCATCAACAAGGCGCCTAGCCAGATCCAGCGGATAAAAGGCTTAACGTAGATTCGTACCGCCCACGCATCACTATTGTCCAGAGGCTCACCTAGCGCGACATAGAGGTCACGGGTAAAGCCTGCATCAAGACCTACTTCCGTCATACTCATCTTTTGTACGGTGTAAAAACGCTTTTCGGTCACCAGGTCAGCGATCTTACGCTCACCGGAGTAGACCGAGAACTCAGCATGATCCGTGAGATAATTCGGCCCGCGGCGTTGGCTCAGTTCCTCAAACTGGAACCGGTAACCTTGCACCATGACGCTGTCCCCGGGCGCCAGGCGAACATCACGCTCGATCTCATATTGGGAGACTGCACCGATGCCAATCAACGCCACCGCGAAGCCTAAATGCCCCAGAACCATGCCCCAGTGACTGCGCCCGAGTTTGGTCAGCCCTGCCAGCCCCTGATTGCGCTGTTTGATGCGTAGCTTGAGTTCAGTCACCAGCGTCAGCGTGATCCAGAATGCCATCACCAGTCCCAGCACCGCCATCGCCTGCACCTGCTCGGCCAGCACCGCTGGCAGCAAATATCCCAATCCAAGTGCCAGCGCTAATGCCAATGCCAGACTGTTGCGCAGCGGCTGTAAGTCCTGCCGGCGCCAGCGGAATAACGGCCCTAAGCCCATCAGCGCCACAAAGGGCACGATCAGCCAGGTAAACATCTGGTTGAAGAAAGGCACGCCAATGGAAATGGAGCCAAGCCCCAGTTCTTTATGCACCAGCGGCAGTAAAGTGCCCAGCAGCACCACCAGGGTGGCCGCCATCAGCAAGATATTATTGCCCAGCAACATGACTTCACGTGACACCGCTTCGTACTTGGTGTGGCTGTTGACCACGCCACCGCGTAGCGCGAACAACAGCAATGAGCCACCAATGACGACGCCTAATAAGCCCAGTATAAACAAACCACGGGCCGGGTCAGTCGCAAACGCATGCACGGAAACAATCACCCCTGAGCGGACCAGAAAGGTTCCCAGCAAACTCAGACTAAAGGCTGAGATAGCCAATAGCACCGTCCATGATTTAAAGGCGCCGCGTTTTTCTGTTACGGCTAAGGAGTGGATCAGTGCCGTACCCACCAGCCAAGGCATAAAGCTGGCATTTTCAACCGGATCCCAGAACCACCAACCGCCCCAACCGAGCTCGTAGTAGGCCCACCAGCTGCCCAGCGCAATACCCAGGGTCAAAAACGCCCAGGCAGCAGTAGCCCATGGCCGTGACCAGCGCGCCCAGGCGGCATCCAATTTACCGGTCAGCAATGCGGCAATGGCAAAGGCGAAAGCCACGGAAAAGCCAACATAACCCATGTAGAGCAATGGCGGGTGAATGATCATCCCCGGGTCTTGCAGTAACGGGTTCAAGTCACGGCCGTCGACCGGGATCCACGGCAGCACACGGTCGAACGGGTTCGACACGCTGAGCATAAATAAATAGAAGCCGACGCTGATCAGACCCAGAATTGCCAGAACCCGGGCCATCATGGTCACCGGCATACGCCGCGAGAACATCGCCACCGCCGCAATCCAGCCGGCCTGCATCAGCATCCACAACAGAAACGAACCTTCGTGAGAGCCCCAGACCGCGGTGATACGATAGGCCAGAGGCAATTGTGTGTTGGAGTTCGCCGCCACATAAGCAACGCTGAAGTCATTCACAACAAAAGCCCAGGTCAGCGCTGCGTAGGCGATCGCGGTGAACAAAAATTGACCATAGGCCAAAGGCCGCGCCAACAACATCGCGCCGCTATGGCCTTTGTAGGCTCCCCACATCGGATAAACTGCCAGTACCAGCGAGAATGCCAGCGCCAGCGCCAGGGCAAATTGTCCTACTTCAGCGATCATGGGGTGGATCCTTCGAACGCATCAGGCTGGTTCGGGTTGACGTGTTTGATACCTTTCATCTGTTCAGCAAGCTCTGGTGGCATGTATTCTTCATCATGTTTGGCTAACACCTCGGTCGCTTTCATCACCCGCGGCTCGACCATAACACCCTGCGCAACAATACCTTGTCCCTCCCGGAACAAGTCCGGCAGAATACCGGTGTATAAAATTTTGACTTCAGGACCTATGTCCGTAACCCGAAACTCCACCTCAAGGGTTTCCGGATCACGCTTGACCGAATCTTCAACCACCATACCGCCAATCCGCAGGCGTTGACCCACTTCAGGTTTAAGAGCATTTTTGCCTTTGCCCTCAACCACTTCAGTGGGGGTGTAGAACAGATCAATGTTCTGCGATAGCGCATACAGAATAATACTAAAGGCCACAGCCACGCCGGCAATTAAGCCAAGCGTCCAGGTTAACCGCTTTTTTCGTCGGGGATTCATCGCCACTAGGATACCTCTCTCTTCCGTTGCGCCAGACGCTCTTGTCGCCGTTGCTCTTTGACAAATTCACGCTGCAATTTACGCCGTGCAGTTAAACCACTAATGACCAATACGGCGATTGCAGCAAAACTGATCCCAAAGGCCAGCCAAACATAAAAGCCGTAGCCGCCCATTGCAATAAAGGCCTGCAAGTTATCGAACACCATTAGGCTTGCTCCGTCTTACTAAGTTCCGTTGCCCGGTCCTGATTCAACACGTGCTTGACCCAGGGGCGGCGCAGCTCCTGCCGCAGAATTTCATTGCGCATACGCTGCACAATCAAAGCGCCCGCGAGCAGGCCAAAACCCAAAATAGAAACTAATAAAGGAATGAGCATACTGGTTGCCATAGGTGGCCGCTCAAACACGGTCAATGTCGCACCCTGATGCAGAGTATTCCACCACTCCACAGAATAACGGATGATGGGAATGTTGATGACCCCCACCATGGCCAGAATCCCGGCAGCTTTGGCGCCATTCCGCTGATCACTGAAGGCATGATAGAGCGCCAGTACGCCAACGTAGAGAAAGAATAAAATCAGCTGCGAAGTGAGTCGTGCATCCCACTCCCACCAGGTGCCCCACATGGGTTTGCCCCAGATAGCGCCAGTCACCAGCGAGATGAAGGTGAACGTCAGTCCTACTGGTGCAATCGCTGCCAATCCCCAGTCCGCCATTTTCAGCTGCCACACACGTCCGACAAAGGCTGCTATGGCCAGAGCAATATAAAGACTCATGGAAAACATTGCAGTTGGCACATGCACAAAGATGATGCGGTAACTATCGCCTTGCTGATAGTCCGCCGGCGCAAACACTAATCCCCACACAATTCCTAGCCCCAGGGTCAGTGCTGCTGTGATGCTCAGCCAGGGTTGCCAGCGGCCAAGCAAATGATAGACAACTTCCGGTTTTGCGTAAGGATGTAACCAGCGCCACATGTTAATTCACACTCACTCGTATCGCCGCGGCCACTGCAAAAGGCGCCAACAGCAAGGTTAATAGACTTAAGCCTGCTAATAGTAACACTTGCGGCCAGGCAGCTGTACCCATTAGCGCCGCCTCTACCGCACCCGTTGCGAAAATCAGTAACGGAATGAATAACGGCAGCAGCAGCAAGCTCAGGAGCGCGCCCCCGCGGCCAAGGCTCACGGTTAGCGCTGCGCCAATTGCCGTCACCGCGCTAAGGATTGGTGTGCCGACCACCAAGGTCGCCATCAGCGTCAGCCATCCTTCAGCAGGTAGCTTCAGTAATAAGGCACAAAGAGGCGCGAGGATCACCAGCGGCAAGCCGCTCAGCAGCCAATGCACCACGATTTTTGCTCCTGCCAGCAGCGGTAATGGTTGGGGTAGCAGCGTTAACTGCTCCAGCGTGCCATCGAGAAAGTCATCGCGAAACAAACGCTCTGAACCCAGCAGCGCTGATAACAAAGCGGCGACCCAAATCACACCGGCGGCGATACGCCCCAATATATCCGGACCGGGCCCCACAGCCAGCGGGAATAAGCTCACCACCATAAGAATAAATAACAGTGGATTCAGCACATCACTGCGGCGGCGCATGACCACCATCAGGTCACGGCGCATCACCGCAGTAAAAGCTGCCCAGCTGGAGGTATCGTTCATGCGTCACCGCCATTAATGCGCAAGCGTTGCAGCCGTGTCGGGGTCCAGGTTAACGGCTGGTGCGAGGTCATGATGATGGCACCTCCTGCCGCCGTATGTTCGGCAAAGCGCTGCTGCAGCAGTTCAATACCATCGGTGTCGAGCGCCGTAAAAGGCTCGTCCAGAATCCATAAAGGCACGTTGGAATACCATAGCCGGGTCAATGCAATGCGTCGCTGCTGGCCTGCCGATAACTGCCCTGCCGGCACGTCTTCAAGCCCTAATAAGCCAACCGTGGCAAGTAGCTGCCAGGCGTCATCTATGGCGCATCCGCACAGCTTGGCTTGCAGAGTGAGATTTTCAATTGCGGTGAGTTCGGCCTTGATGCCGGCCTTGTGCCCCATAAACAACAACTGGTTGCGCCAGTCATGGTCGTCAGCAGCATCGGGAAAGAATTCAATTTGTCCTGACTGCAACTGAACCAGACCGACTAAGGCGCGTAGCAATGTGGATTTGCCGGCGCCATTGACGCCTTCGATGTGCAGCACATCACCACGCTGCACGGTGAACGAAAGATCCGAGAATAGCGCACGGCCGGCGCGTTGGGAGGACAGTTGTTTAGCTGTTAAGAGGGTCGACATGATGAATAAGTACGACTACCGAGGCAACGTTAAATTGCCCCGATAGTAGCATAACTTAACCGCTGAAGGATCAGTTTATGCGCATTTCCGTGTTTTGTGTCACGTTGGCGCTAATCGACTGCACTGTGAAACTTGACGGCTCAAAGGTTGTGTTTGGCTGAGTACTGCCAAATGAAATCGTCAGGCTGGTGCCAGCGCGAATACCTTCGCAGGAATAGCCGGTGGTATTGGTGTTGCCAATGGTCGATAACGAACAGGTCACATTCGGTTCGGAGGAGTTCACGACCACATCGCGGAAGTCATTTGATTTACAGGCTTCCCAACTCGCACTATTCCCTTTGACTTTATAAAACAGGCAGTTAATTTCGCCGGTAATCGAGTAGAGCTCGACATTGTCATCCGTCTGCGCGATCACGGTCGCAGCAAGCGCGCTGGTGTAGTTGATACCGCTGTCGTCGGTGTGTATAGCGCCATTACCTAAGATACTGGCATTGCCCGCGGCGACGTCAATATCGACTGTGGTCGTGCCGCCGCTGACCGTCTGCAGGCGCCCGCGGCTGTAGGTGCCGTAATAGTTGTTCTCGGGGTCGACAATGGTCTCGATAGGCTCACTGGTGACGGTCGCGACGCCGGGATCCGATGACTGCCATTCCCCCAACAAGGTCAGGTTCACTTCATAAAAAGGAACTTTGGCTAACCAGTCGGATTCACCGTTCTGAATGGCGGTTTGAATTGCGGTCTGGTGAGCAGATGTCATCTGATCGAGGTAAATGGCGCGGCCAATCATCTGATAAGCGCCGGGCACTACCTCAATATCGCGATCAGCCGGCTGCGCCGGCAACGACTGTCCTAATACCAGCGCTTTAATCACTGCACGGACATAATTCGTGTAGTTGGAACTGGTCGCAGAGTTGACCAGATACTGCGAACTCATGACGCTTACTGCCTTGATATTCCAATCCGGGTAAGTGACATAATAACCATCTACACGACGCATGCGGCAGGACTCTTCATAGACATCGTCAAGTCCGGCCTGAACCAATACGCCGCCGGAATTGGTAAAGTGCCGATGATCGCCACTCGGTAAACGAAGGAAACCATTTTCCTGCCGGTAAACGTTGCCCGCCTGGTACATTTCATTGCTGTCGTGATGATCGCGACAACACAAGCTGCACAGTTCGGGCTGGTTGGTATCTGCTGGTACCCCCACCATTTTGGTGGTCGGCTGCACACCATTTGGATCAAGAACTAAGTAGTCGCCCTCAAGAATCAGGCGCGCCGGTGTTTTGCCGGTATCGCCCACGCCTGCAAACCGACAGGCACAGCTGACTGTGACAAAATCTTCAATGCGCTGGGTTTGCGTCGCCTCATCATAGGTCACCGTATTAAAAGTCACTTGCAAGCGATCACCTCGACGCTCAACCTGCGGCGTCGGCTTGGTGGTTTCTTTGACCTGATACTCTTGCGCACTGTCATCTTCAGTCAGCCGCACAGCTATAACTTCCGGTGCTGCACCTGGGTTATAGGTGACACTTGGCCGCTGTTGTGGACTCGGCTGCGTCACTGCCAGACCGCCATCACGCCCTTCCACACTGGTAAACCATGCGTCCAGAGTAAGCGACTCATTACCACCTGCACGCTCGGTCCAGCCGACCGTGACTAAGACTTCTTTTGCGTCCGGCTCTGCGGGTAGCGGGGTAGGAGCACTTGGATGACTTGCAGTCACCCATGTTCCGGAAACCAGATACTGATCGGTCGCCGTCCAGGCCAGGTTATAGGTCTTGCCTGCACGCTGTTCGGTGTCAGTACCCGCCGCCAGCGAGCTGAAGCGAGTAAAGCGCAGTTCTTCTATTTTCTCCTGCGCCATTTCCATGGCTGCGGTACGCTCGGTCGCGCGGGTCGATGACTGAATAAACATCCGTTGCAGACTAACCAAGCCCGCCACACCTATTGCGATAATGACTAACGCAACCAGCACTTCAACAAAAGTGAAGCCTCGTGCTTTATGTTTTAAAATCATGCCAACTACCTCCTACTCGGTACACGCGCCGAAACTCTTCATTCGTCTCCATGCTTTGGAGTACTTCTGAACTGTAACGGATGGTCAGGTTACCATTGGACAGTTTAGGGTCTTGGCTTGCCAGAATGGAGCCCTCAACAAAGGCTCCACCATTAAGAGTAATCTCGTACTGCGGTGGTGATGCCTGGCCCGGGGTGACGAACTGAAACACCATGCCATACAGGGTGACGCTCCCATTCATTTTAAAGTCGCCATCGTGCACAATAATCAGTGCTGGTGCGTCGGGTCTGCCAATATCGCCATTGGGTGTGTCACAGTCACCATTGATCCAGATGAGGCCGGTGGTATTTGGGCTTAGCGAATTGCAGTTATCAAATTCGTGATTGGCCATCGCCCGCAAGTCTTCCCAGTTTTCCTCCGGCACGCCAAATAAATAATCCAACAGGTCATCGGGAAATGCCGGATCAGCGTCGAGGATATCGATACCGTGATCACCACGCTCACTCAATGTCTGTGACTCACACACACCGTTGTCAAACTCCCACTGCCCACAGGTGGTACCGTTACCGTTGATATCCACATCATCCTTACTCCAAATCGATAAAGGCACGCCATCGCCGCCGCCATTCGGGTTGGCTGCTATCTGGAAACTACCCGACACGTTCACGCCACCGCGAATCGCTAGAGGAACAGTGGGACCACTACGAATCAAAGACATGGCGATCAACTCGATCGCTGCCCGCTGAGTAGCTGAGCCATCGGCAGAATTAGCCACGACCTGCACCTGGACCACATCTACATTACCGCGAGGTGTATTCGGATAGTTTACGTTGGTGATGGTGGCGGTATAGTTTGCGCCGCCAATACTGCTGTTAATAGTACGGTCAAGGTTATTACGATCTTTATCGATTTCCATGATGGTTTGCTCAAGCGCTGCGTCAGCGACAGTGCGAGCTTCCATCAACGCCATGTGGTTGCGCATAATGCGCTGTTCCTGCGCTTTAAACTTAGCAGTATACAAAGTCACCAGAATAATAATGGCCAACAGCAACACCGTCAGTGTTACCGTAGCGAACCCTTGCGGGTGATGTGGCAGTTGCTTAAAACGCATTTCGAATCACCACTTCTGTTGCTAAAACACGATTAATATCATTATCTTCTGGCATCGCAACCTGCAATACCACAGTGACCTGTTGCTCATTGACCAAGCTGAACATCTGCTCGGTCAAGGTAAAATCGAGATCCGTGACCTCAATCATTTCGTTGGTGGTCAGGTTCTGCCAGCCTGTCGCTGTGCAGCCCGCTGAGCTTTGCCGACGCTGTATTCGCCCTGCAACGACGCGATAGCCGAAAGCTTCCGAAGCACCGTCATGAACCCCATCGCCATCCGCATCGTAACTGAATAAAATGCAACTATTGAGCTCTTCACCGGCGAAATTGCCAATCACAATAGTATCGTTAAAGGCAACGCTGGCATTCGTCGGGTCATAGATGAGGGCCGCCGCATCCCCGCGATAGCCGGTGCGGCGCAGGTCCCCAACCATTAAGTCCATAATGGCAGTGGCCTCTTCCTGCAGCTGACTTAACTTTAAACTGCGGGCGTTCACGCCCAGGGTATTTGCGAATACCGCTGTCAACGCCGCCATCAGTAATAATCCCAGGGAAATGGTGATCATCAACTCAACGATGGATAAGCCCTTCTGCTGCCGCTTTAACATGCTGGATAATCCCCAATCTCACCGGACTGCTTACAATAACGGATACGGCCAAGTACGCTGACCACCACCCGCACCTCGGCTTCCACTGTCGCATCGTCCATCAACTGATAGCGGGCAGTACCTGCGTGCCCCTCGGCAAGACCGCGCATACCGTCAAAACGAGTATAGTCGCCCGCGGCAAAAACTGCATTAGCATCAACATTAGTGTAGTCGCTACTATTGATTTGCCTTAACACCCCATTGATGCTGCAATCTTCGGTCAGGCAATCACAGTCGTTGGTGGTCGCAACCGCTGCGCACCACTGTGTTGCGCTCTCGTCCCAGACCACAAAGCGATCCTCTGTGGTTCGCAATGCGTCCGAGCGGGCGTACTGTAATAACGCATAGGTATCCTGAGCAGCGCCTTGCAGGCGCATCGATTTGGCCAGACCTAACATCATAGGTACGCCGGCCCCGAGAATAATCGAAAGGATCAACAAGGTGACCAACAATTCAAGCAAGGTAAAACCACGGCGTGGGATTACTGAAAACTTCATAAGCTGTCTGCGCATTGCGTATTTGCCAAAAATAGCGTATCTATTAAGGTTAATAGTAACTAGAGTGTAGTTTAAAAAATCATCTTTGACGACAAGGCAAACAAATGCAAGCGAAATCTAACCAGCGCGGTATGACTCTGATCGAAGTAATGATCGTTATCGTCATTATCGGCATCATCGCGGCGGTTGCCTACCCGAACTATGTAAATTACGTTCGTGAAGCTCGTCGTGCGGATGCCATGGCACAGTTGCTGACATTGCAGATGGCAGAAGAAGAGTATCGATTGAAGAATACTACCTACGCCGATGTCGCTACTTTAGGTACCGGCGTAAGCAGTGATTATTATACGTTTTCGGCAACTAATATTGGTGCTGAGACCTATACGCTGACGGCGACCGCGACGGGCAGCCAGACCGATGATACCGGCTGCACGACCATTTCCATTAATCAAAACGACCAGAAAACACCCGCCGCCTGCTGGCAGCGCTAAGCACATCAAAGTTAAAGTTCAACCACCCGTAATTCCGGTGGAATAGAAAAGGTGATGTTCTCTTCGCGACCACTGCGTTCACTGACCGTGTCGCCGCCCCATTGTTGCAACTGCCCAATGACGTTTTTCACCAACACTTCCGGCGCTGAAGCGCCCGCCGTTACCCCAACCCGCTCAACACCTTCGAGCCAGGCAGGATCAATACAGCTGGCATCATCAATTAAAAATGCCCGCGTGCCCATTTTTTCTGATAGTTCACGTAAGCGATTGGAGTTCGAGCTATTGCGGGCACCTACCACCAGCAGCAGATCGACTTCCGCGGCAAGCTCGCGCACGGCGTCCTGACGATTCTGAGTGGCGTAACATATATCATCCTTGCGTGGCCCCTGAACCTCAGGGAACTTTTCCCGCAAGGCATCAATGACATCCGCAGTGTCGTCGACGGACAACGTGGTCTGGCTCATGTAATGCAGCTGCTGTGGATTTTTCACTTCCAGTTTAGCGACGTCGGCCACGGACTCGACCAGATAAATGCCACCCTCTGCATTGGCATATTGCCCCATGGTGCCTTCCACTTCCGGGTGCCCAGCGTGGCCAATCAACACACATTCATGACCTTTGCGACTGGCCCGGGTGACTTCCATATGCACTTTGGTCACTAATGGACAGGTGGCATCAAAAACTTTCAGTCCGCGATTTTTGGCTTCCTGACGCACCGCCTGAGACACGCCATGAGCAGAGAAAATCACAATACTGTCGTCCGGTACTTCTTCGAGCTCATCGACAAATACAGCGCCAGCGTCACGCAGCGAGTCCACCACGTACTTATTGTGAACCACTTCGTGGCGCACATAAATCGGCGGCTCAAAAATTTCCAGCGCGCGCTCAACAATAGTGATCGCACGGTCAACGCCCGCGCAGAAACCACGCGGATTGGCTAGCAAAATCTGCATAAATACTCCAAAAGCCCGCACAACCGCTCATAGATAAACATTGGCGATTACGGATTAACTTCAATAATTTCAACGGCGAAACGTACCCGCTGTCCAGCCAGAGGATGGTTAAAATCTATGGTCACAAACTGTTCGTTAATGGAACGAACGATGCCCGGCAATTCAGTGCCATCGGGTTGCGGAAAGGTAAAGATTTGACCTTCCTCAGGCCGCTCCGCAAACTTTTGCGTCTCTACCTGATAGTAGTTGTCTTTATTGGGCATGCCAAATGCATCTTCCGGCGCCAGTTCAAACTCGCGCGCATCACCAGCTTTTAAACCGACCAGACAACTTTCAAAATTTTCCGTCAGCGAGCCATCGCCCATTCGGAACTTGGCCGGCTTATTGGACATTTTGGTGCTATCGGCGACGGACTCATCCGCGAGCTTAATGGTAAAGTGCAACACCACTTCACGGCCATGTTCGATAGGAAGACGACTGATCATCCCTGCTGCTCCTGACGTTGTTCAAAGAATGCTTCGAGTAACATCAGCACCGCACCAATGGTAATGGCCATATCGGCCACATTAAATGCCGGCCAGTGCCAGTTGTCGATGTAGACATCAATAAAGTCGATCACATAGCCGTAGACCAGGCGATCGATGACATTACCCACGGCACCGGCCAAAATTAGTGAAAAAGCGAGGTTCTGACGCCACAAATTGGCGGGATTCCGCCGTAACCAAATCAGTAAGATAGCACTCACTGCAATGGCTAACAGGGTAAACAACCAGCGTTGCCAGCCGCCCTGATCGCTAAGGAAACTAAAGGCTGCGCCAAAGTTCTGAACATAGGTGAAGTTCAGGTACGGCATAATGGCCACGCTTTCGTAGAGATCGAAAACGCGGATCACCCACTGCTTGGTCACCTGATCAATGATAATTAACGCCAGCGATAACCACAAAAACTGCAGTCCGCTGATACGCTTTTTAAAATCGGCTTTTTGCTTAGGCAAAATGGCGCTCCTCACCAGCTCCGTCGACATTGGTTACACAGCGCTGACATAGCCCCGGATGCTCGGCAATAGTGCCGACCTCTGGACGATGGTGCCAGCAGCGTTCACATTTTTCATAGCTGGTTTTCGTAACTTTTACCGACAGACCAGCAACCTCTGTTGCCGTGGCATCTTCCGGTGCTGTATCTACCGCCTCCACGACGGCTGCTGAAGTCAACAGCACAAAGCGTAACTCTTCATCCAGACGCTGCAATTGCGCGGCAAGCTCAGGCTTAGCATACAGGGTCAGTGTGGCCTGCAACGAGCCACCGATGACATCGTCGCGACGGGCTTGTTCGAGCGCGCGATTGACTGCATCGCGAACTTCCAGTAACTGTTGCCAGAAGGCATTGTCCACGGCACTGACTTTGATCTCCGCGGCATCACGATACCAGGCTTCGGTAAACACATACTCACTGCGCTTCTCGCCGGCACCATTGTGCGCTGGCAATGCCGTCCAGATCTCCTGGGCAGTAAAGCTGCAGATCGGCGCTAACCAGCGCACCAGCAGTTCAGCAATATGGTACAAGGCGGTCTGACACGAGCGCTGCGCCACACTGTTACGCTTCGCGGTGTACTGACGGTCTTTGATCACATCCAGATAGAAACTACCCAGCTCAATCGAGCAGAAGTGCATGAGTTTTTGCACCACTATGTGGAACTGGTAGTCGTCATAATCACGTAGCAGCTCTTCCTGCAGTTCAACCGCACGCGCAACAATCCAGCGATCCATCGCCACCATGTCTGCCTCTGGCACCGCATGCTGGGTCGGATCAAAATCATTCAGGTTGGCTAATAAGAAGCGCGCGGTGTTGCGGATCCGACGGTAGCTATCTGCTGAGCGTTTCAGAATTTCATCAGAGACGGTCATTTCGCCCGAGTAATCCGTCGCCGCAACCCATAGCCGCAGAATATCGCCACCAAGCTTGTTCATAACTTCCTGTGGCGCCACCACGTTGCCGATCGACTTCGACATTTTCCGGCCCTGACCATCCACGGTAAAACCGTGCGTCAATACCTGTTTGTAAGGGGCTTCCTGGTACATCGCCACGCCGGTAAGTAGCGAGGACTGGAACCAGCCACGATGCTGATCAGAACCTTCCAGATACAAATCCGCCGGCCACTGCAGGCCAGGTGTCTGGTTCAACACAGCTTCATGGGTAACGCCTGAATCAAACCAGACATCAAGGGTATCGGTGACCTTGCGATAGTCTTTAGCCTCATCGCCAAGTAACTCTTCAGGCTCTAAATCAAACCAGGCCTGCACGCCGTCTTTCTCAACGCGCTGGGCCACCTGCTCCAGTAATTCCAGGGTACGTGGGTGCAGCTCATCGTTATCACGACGGACAAAGACGGCAATCGGGTTGCCCCAGGTACGCTGGCGGGAAATACACCAGTCCGGGCGACCTTCCACCATACTTTCGATCCGGCTCTGACCCCACGCGGGTACCCAGCGCACACGCTTGATCTGATCCAGTGCTTTAGTGCGCAAGCCCTGCTTGTCCATGCTGATAAACCATTGTGGTGTAGCACGGAAAATAATAGGCGTCTTGTGGCGCCAGCAATGCGGGTAGGAGTGATTGTAGGCTTCGTGATGCACTAAACGGCCAGCGGCCAACAGCGCATCCACAATGTTCGGATTCGCTTTCATCACGTGCTGTCCGGCAAACAACGGGGTGTCGTCTTTGTAGACGCCGTTATCCGCAACCGGGTTGTACACTTCAATACCGTACCGTTGGCCGACCAAAAAGTCGTCCACACCGTGGCCAGGGGCCGTGTGCACACAACCGGTACCGGATTCTGTGGTCACGTGTTCACCAAGGATTAGCGGCACCTGAATGTCACTGTACAGCGGGTGATGAACCTTCATGTTTTCCAGGGTTTCGCCTTTGGCAAAACCAAGCTTGTGATAGTCATCAATGCCCCAGCGCGCCATCGCCGCCGTGACCAGGTCATCGGCCATGACAAAACGTTGCGCCGGACGCTCTTCCGAGGCTTCCACCTGCACCAGTGCATAATCCAATGACGGATGCAGAGAGATCGCGCGGTTTGCCGGAATAGTCCAGGGCGTCGTGGTCCAGATCACCACACTCACTTCGCCTTCACCGGCGTGACCCTCAGGATGGTTAAAAACATCAACCAGTTGCTGTTGATTGACCGCAGTGAAACTGACATCAATCGCTGGCGAGTGTTTATCCTGATATTCAACTTCTGCTTCAGCCAGCGCGGAACCGCAGTCCGTACACCAATGCACCGGCTTAAAGCCCTGTTGCATATGGCCGTTGGCAATAATTTTACCCAGCGCCCGGATGCTGTCCGCTTCCTGCTTTGGATTCATGGTTAGATAAGGATTGTCCCAGTCACCAAACACACCCAGCCGCTTAAAATCTTCCCGTTGCTGTTCCACCTGGCCCATGGCATAGGTGCGGCACTTTTCACGAAATTCGGCAATCGACAGTTTCTTGCCCGGCTTGCCGTGTTTTTTCTCCACTTGCAGCTCGATAGGCAAACCGTGACAGTCCCAGCCCGGCACATAAGGCGCATCGAAACCACCCAGGGTTTTCGCTTTTACGATGACGTCTTTCAGAATTTTGTTGACCGCATGGCCGATGTGGATCTGACCGTTGGCGTAAGGAGGGCCATCGTGCAGAATAAAGACCGGCTGACCCGCTTTCGCACTTCGAATTTTGCCGTAAAGATCATCGGCATACCACTGTTGCAGCATTTGCGGCTCGCGTTGCGCGAGGTTACCACGCATAGGAAACTCAGTTTCCGGCAAGTTCAGCGTGTGTTTGTAGTCGGTCATTTCGTCGGTTCCTTTTGCTGGGCCCTGTTGGCCCGATACATCATTCTCTGGTTAGGATTTCGTCTGTGCAGTAACCTGGCCTCTGGCGTTTTCTGCGTCGCAGGCGATTTGCGCCTTCAGCTCAGCAAAATCACTGAACTTTTGCTCCGCCCGAATAAAGCGCGTCGGTGTTACTTTTAACTGCTGGCCGTACAAGTCACCAGCGAAGTCGAACAGGTGTACTTCGAGTTGCACCTGCTCACCATTTAATGTCGGTCTGCGCCCAATGTTAGCAACACCTGGGTGCTCTATGCCATCCTTTGTTGCAACAGTCACGGCAAAAACTCCCTGCAGCGGAGAGCGCAGCCGTTTTAACTGAATATTCGCAGTCGGAAAACCAATGGTGCGGCCTTTTTTCTCGCCATGCACCACCCGCCCGTGAAACGCATAAGGGCGACCCAGCATGGCCGCCGCATCGGCAAAATCGCCTTCACTGAGCGCCTGCCGAATCGCCGTACTGCTCACGCGGCGCTGCTGCTGCCGATAACTGTGGGTATCGACCACTTCAAAACCAAGTTCCGCACCTGCTTTTTGCAAAAGTGCAAAGTCGCCCTCGCGGCCCCGGCCAAAACGAAAATCATCGCCGACCACCAGAAACTCAACGCCCAGTTGTGCGACCAGCACCTGCTCGATAAATTCCTTTGCCGGCAGGCTGGCAAACTTCCGGTTAAACTCAATCACGATATGTTGGTCCAACACCTGTGCACGTAAAGCCAGATGTTTTTCCCGAAAGTTAGTCAGCCGCGCGGGTGCCTGTTCGGGCTGAAACAGCTCTTGTGGCTGCGGTTCAAACGTCATCACTGCAGCCGCTACGCCTCGTGCCAGTGCTTGTTGTTTTACCTGCGCCAGCACCGCCTGATGGCCTAAATGCACGCCATCAAAGTTACCGATGGTCAGCACGCAACCGCGTTGCTCGCGAGAAATGTTGTGGATGCCACGAATTAATTGCATAAGACTCGAGGTTTGTATCAGGTACGGCGACCAAATGTGTTCAAGAAAGCCGCGATTATAGCAGGCTCGGCACGCCGCCACCAGAGAGGCGACCTGCATTTGCTAGCAAGCCGGAGCGATTAGCGAATCTTCACGCGCAACACCAACAAACTGACCAGGTAGAGCAAGGCCCCCGAACCGATCAACATGGCTAACTGCCAGACCCGGGTCATAAACTCTGCACTCAGCCACCAGTCACGACCCGGCAACAGGTACAGCAGTAGCGCAATCATCACCGCCACCGCCAGCGCCACCCTGCCCAGATAGGTAAAGGTGCCCGGATAACGCTGCAGTACCCCGTCCCGCCACAGGTTGTAGCCAAGTAGGCCAGCATTGACCGCGGCCGATAAGGACGTCGCAATCGCCAGCCCTACGTAACCATAAGGAATAGCGAAGATGACGTTGAAGACCATATTCAGGACCATGGCAATGATGCCGTACTTCACCGGCCGTCTGGTGTCCTGCCGCGAATAAAAACCAGTGGCCAGTACTTTCACCAACATAAAGCTAAGTAAGCCTGAACCGTAAGCATACAGACTATAGGACGCGAACCTTGCGTCTTCAGGTGAAAACTCGCCGCGCATGAACAGCACCATTAGCATGGGCTCAGCCAGCACAATCAGACCCGCCATGGCCGGCAAGCCGAGTAACACAACTTTACGAATTCCCCAGTCCAGCGTACGGCTGAATTCATCCGCCGACTTATCCGAGTGCCGCGATGACAGGGCCGGTAAAATGACAGTAGCGATGGCAATGCCAAAGAGCCCCAGTGGGAACTCGAGCAGACGGTCAGAATAATACAGCCAGCTGATTGAGCCGGACATTAAAAAGGATGCGATAAAGGTATCCAGCAGCAGGTTGATCTGACTCACCGAAACCCCAAACAACGCGGGAATCATTAACTTGCGGATGCGGGTTACGCCGGGATCCCGCCATCCCCAACGCGGCCTGACCAGCAGTCCGGCGCGTTTCAAAAAGGGGATCTGAAACAGAAACTGTACGGCACCACCGGTAAAGACACCCCAGGCCAGTGCATACTCCGGATTCTCTAACTGCGGCCCCAGCCACAGCGCAAACGCAATAATCGAAATATTTAAAAATACCGGCGTAAAGGCCGCCACGGCGAACTTGCCCAGAGTATTGAGGATGGAACCGGCCAATGCGGTAAAGGTGATAAACCACAGGTAGGGGAAGGTTATGCGCAGCAGATCCGAGGCCAGCACGAATTTATGCCCCTGCGGGCCGTCATAATACCAGTCCAGAAACCAGCCGGTACCAAACAGCGCGGCCACCACGGGTGAAGCTATTACCCCGACTAAGGTCACCAGGGTCACCAGCGTTCCTAAAGTGCCCGAGACCCGCGCGATCAGTAACCGCTGCTCGTCAATACTTTTGCCCTGCCGATACTCGCTCAAGACCGGTACGAAGGCCTGCGCAAATGCGCCTTCTGCGAACAAACGGCGTAAAAAATTCGGAATTTTATTTGCGAAGAAGAAAACGTCCGCGGCCGCCCCTGCCCCCATCAAATTGGCGATCACAATATCCCGCACCAACCCCATCACCCGCGAGATGAAGGTCATAGCGCTGACAATAATCCCCGATTTCATCAGTGACTTGGACAAAATAACCCCGTTTTTGTTGTTTTTTCGCGCACTTTTTTACCAGAATTCGGTATAATTGCTAGCGATTGTTTGGGTGATAATAAATGATTTTGGCACGATCGAATATAGCCAAATGCGTAAGTAACGGGTTAGGACTGCTCTGGCTGTGTTTACTGGCCACTGGCAGGTACAGGTCAATTCTAACGCGATTCAGGCTTGACTTTGATTCCAAAAACAGGCATATTCCCCGCCCTATTAAACCAATGCACACAGATAACGAATTTTAGGAGTTCACCTTGGCTAACATTAAGTCTGCTAAAAAGCGTGCGGTACAAGCGGAAAAGAACCGTCGCCACAACGCGAGCCGTCGCTCAATGATGCGTACCCAGTTGAAGAAAGTAATTGTTGCGATTGAAGCAGGCGATAAAGCCGCTGCCCAGCAGGCATTTACTGGCCTTCAACCGATTCTTGACCGTTACGCAACGAAAGGCCTTATCGGCAAGAATAAAGCTGCTCGTCATAAGAGCCGCTTAAACGCGAAAATCAACGCGTTGTAAGATTCCTTCCCGGAATCGAACACCCTATTTTGAAAAAACCGGCCTCGTTGCCGGTTTTTTTACGTCCCTACTTTTTACGTCTCCGTAGCTCAGCTGGATAGAGCAGCCCCCTCCTAAGGGGCAGGTCGCAGGTTCGACTCCTGCCGGGGACGCCATTACCAAAACTTGCTAACTTTCCTACACTCTGTTAAAAAAACTGCATAACAATTAAACAAAGCAGTTTATGAGTGACTTACAGCAGCTCTACCAACAAGCAGGAAAGGCATTCCAAACAGGTCATTTTAGTGACGCGGAGCACCACTGCCGCAAGCTTTTACGCTATAACGGCAAGCACTCTGACGTCCTGCATTTACTGGCACTTAGCCTGCAAAATCAGCATCAGGTAAAAGCCGCGGCCACACACCTCAACAATGCCCTTAAGTATCAGCCGCTGCATCATCCTTCGCGTAAAACCCTGATTAGCCTCTATACCGAAAACGGCCAGTTTGACCTTGCCCAGAAACACTGTCAGATTCTCCTTGGCCAACAATCGCAAAACCCGGACGCCTACTTCTTGGTCGCCAAGCTTTACCGTTCCATGGGGCTGACTGAGCGCGCGCTAAAGGCGTTATTAACCGCACGGCAGGCGCTGCCTGAGCCATCACCGCTGATCGACTACCTGTTGGCCTGTGTCTACTATGACATGGATGAGCACCAGCAGACCGAAGCGATTTTGCAAAACCTGGTCCGCCAGCTACCTGAGTACATTGATGCCCACATTGCTTTGAATAAACTGTATTGGGAGCATGGCCCTGACGATAAGTTTCTGACCTCGCTGCAGGATGCACTTGCCCGGCATCCCGATTCCAGACCCTTGCATCATAGTTTGTGTGCTCACTTGCTGATGGCCGGACGCCCTGAAGACTGTGAGCAGGCCTGCGAACAAACGTTAAGCAAATTTCCTGACGGTGCGGAATTTTTTCATCTGCGTGGTTCGGCCTTATGCCGTTTGCAGCGTAGTGACGAAGCTTTGCGCTGCTATCAGCGCGCAGTCGAACTACAGCCCGACGTACTGCGCCATCGCATTGATTATGGCACCTCATTGCTACGTAGTGGTGACTTTAAGGCAGCGCTAGCTCAGTACCTTGCCGTTGAGAAAATGCACCCTGACAGCCAGGAAATGCTGGCGTATAAGGCTCTTTGCTTGCATGCTCTGGGCGATCCTGAGGCGGAGCAACTGAACAACTACAGCGATTTCGTCCAAATCATTGCGCTTGAGCCACCGGCCCATTATCCGAGCCGCGAAGCCTTCATGGCTGAACTTGCTGATACCTTACAGGGCTTGCATAAAACCCAACAACAGCCGCTGGATCAAAGCGTGCGTAATGGCACCCAGACCGTGGGTAACTTACTGGCCCAGCAGGCACCAGTTATTGGCGAATTCAAAACCATGCTGGAGCACGCAGCCAAAACCTATCTGGCCAAGCTACCTGACGATGCCCGGCACCCGCTGTTACGGCGCAAAACTAACGGTGTGCGCTTCACCGGGGCCTGGTCCGTGCGACTTAGCGAAAATGGCTTTCACTCCAATCATGTTCACCCCGAAGGCTGGGTCTCTTGCTGCACCTATATTCAACTACCCGCGCAGGTTCGCGCCGATGACGACAGCCGCGCGGGTTGGATCAAATTTGGTGACTCCGGGCTGGAACTGCCCGGTACGGAGATTCCTCAGCATGCGGTCTGTCCGCAGGTGGGCTATTGCGTGTTCTTTCCCAGCTACTTCTTCCACGGCACTGTGCCGTTTCAGGGGGAAGGTGTGCGCATGACCGCGCCCTGCGATATTTCCCCGGCCTGGTAACCGTCTAAGGCTGCTTCGGCAGCTCTGGCAGAAAGTCGGCGTAGTTGCGCCAGCGTCCTGACGAGCTTTGATAAAGCGGCTGCCGTACCTGCCACACACTGGCCGTACGAACGCTATTGTTGCGCCGGTGAAAGTCCAGACAACTCTCCTGCCAGTCTAAGCCAAGCTCGGCAAGCACCGGCTCCAGCTGCTGTTGTGGGGCTGCGACCAATTGATCATAATTGACCACCTGTAAATCATCGCCGAGTACCTGCTGCCAGTGTCGTAACAGATCGTTCTCAAGCTCTATATAGCGCAGGATATCCTCGAACCGGTTGGCATACGCCATCGAAGAACCCAATCGGGTAAAGTACACCGATAAGGCATTATCCAGGGGGTGGCGACGGGTGACGATAAATTTTGCCTGCGGCAAAGCACGCTTAATTAAACCAAGCAACCAGATACTGTCAGGACGCTTATCGGTAAAATAGCTAACATCGCCTAATCGTTCCCTCACAAAGGCAAGGTAGTCACGTCCCAGCGAGACAAAGTCCTGATCACGTTGCTGCGCGAGGTAGTCCCTCAGGCCGCCATCGCCCTGCGCCTGAATCCGCTGCCACAAGCGCGGGAAAAATTCTAACTCGCCACCGCTACTTATCGCACTATGACCGCCCAGCATTTGCTCAAGCAAAGTTGAGCCCGAGCGGAACATACCGCAAACAAAGACCGGCTGCTGGGCCGCGTCTGCATCGACGGTAGCGCGCGGTAACGGCTGGTTGAATTCAACCTGCAAACTCTGCAGCAACGCTCGCTGCCGGGTCTCATCCCAGGCGGGCATGGTGGTCGCGTTCCATTGATTCGCTTGTTGATAATACTGCCACGCCTCAGCGTAAGCGCCACAATCGTTGCACAACTTGCCCAGCGCATAAGCCGCATCAATACGCTCGTTTAACGGCACCCGCTGGGTGGTCACCAACTGTTGCAACTTAGCAATGAGGGGATCAGCGCTGGTCTCTGCCCTATGCACGTCCGCAAGACGCACGTAGGCCATGGCAAAATTTGGGGCATAATGAATGACCCTGGAAAAATAGTGTGCCGCCTGTTTTTTGTCACCGTTTTGTTCATAGCAATTGGCGAGATTATAAAGTGCCGGCACGTAGCCAGGCGCGATGCGCAGGGCTTCCTGAAAGGCTGCGATGGCATTGTCGTTCTGCAGTAAGCCTTCGTTGTAGATCACACCAATATTGGTGTACACCTCTTCCGGCTGGCTAATCCCCAGCTCCAATGCCCGCTGGTAGTGAGCAATAGCTTGCGGATACAGACCCGCAGCGCGGCAATAATAACCGCAATTAAACTGCGCACCCGCATGGCGCTGGTGGTGCGCGATATAATCAAGGTAAAGCGTTGCCGCCCGCGCCTGATCGCCCTGCTGTACCGCTAATGCGGCAGCTTCGTCCAACAACTCCAGCCGCTGCGGAGACGCAGCAAGCCGCTGACAGAGCGCATCAAACTGGCGGGCAACTGCGGGGTTCACCGAATCAAGCCTCGCCGTCTAACGCGCTTTGCAGCGCCTGTAGCTGTTTTGCATAGGCTTTACTATGACCGATGCCATGCTGGTAGATACGCGTCGTCAGCGGCTCGCCACGAGCTGTGGTGACACTTGGTACCTGCTTGACGAAGTCATCCTGCGCAGAGGCGGCTTGCAAACCACAGAAATCGAGAATTTTTTGCTCTGTCGTTTCGGTGTCTTCAACAAAGGCCTCGTAGGTCACTGTAAGCAGCTCGTCACCCAGACTCTGCTGCCAGGCGGACATAATCGCCTGATAATGGCGATAATAACGGCCAAGCTCTTCCTGATCGTAGGCGAACGCATAACGGTCGGCGAACAAGGTGCGATAAATCGACCAGCAGGTGTCGAGTGCATCACGCTCTACATGAATGATTTTGGCGTTCGGTAAGGCTTTTTTTAACATGCCACAGTAAAGGAAGTTAAACGGCAGTTTATCCACGACGTAACTGTTTCCGTCGGCAACGTCCTGCAGCTGTTTCAGATAGGCTTTGCCGAGTTCGCCGTAGTTGATCGCGGCGATGGCCTGCGCCCGTGTTGCGCCCGGATGCGCCGCCAGATAGGCACTGATCGCCTCACCCAATAACTGTGGAAAATCTGGAAACTCACCGGCGGAGGTCACTTGCGGATGCGCATGCAAGTAGCGCTCAATTAAAGTTGCGCCACTGCCTGGCATACTCACGACAAAAATAGGGGTCAATTCGGCGTTTTTGTTGGCGCGTCCCTGGCTCTTCCAGGTGCTGGCAACATCCGCCATTTGCGTCAGCGCATCAAGCTCTGCCGCTTCATTGTAGGGGGTAATCTTCTTCTGTAAGGCATTCCCCGAGGTTACAGCGGCAAATGCTTGTTCGTGCAGCCCCAAGTCGTCGGCTTCTTTGCCTAACGCAAACCAGATCGGTGTGTCCGCGACTTCATCCTTACGTGCACGATCTGCCAGTTGCTCCACGTGATTTTTTGTTTTGGTTTGTTTACGGAGCAGTGCGCGGACGTAAAACGCTATACTCGGCGCATCTTTTTGCTCACAGACAGCATTCGCCAGCTTCTCTGCAGCTTTGTGTTTACCAACGAACCACTGATTCAAAGCCTCATCGAAGGCTAACACAGAGTCTTCTTCGTGCGCTTTGCGAAGGGGTGTAAGCAGTTCAAGGGCCTGCTCAGGTCGATTAAGTTGGGTGTAGAAACGGGCAAGCTGTTGCTGGTAGTTTTTGTTGTCCGTGGCTAACTTCTTCGCGTGTTCTAATGCTTTAGCCAGCTGTTTACGCTCGCGCAGGCTGGTTAATAAATGCAGTTTATCGATGTGCAAGGCAGGCTGATCGGGCATCAGCTCAATGGCGCGATTCAAATGGGCCAGGGAGCTTCTGAGTGCGCCTGTTTTATGATGCAGCTGTGCCGCTAAATGCACTACCGCTGCTGAATCCGGTGCACGTTGCACCTGCGCATCAATATAATCCCGGGCTGCTTGCTGTTGCCCACCTTTCAACAACGCATTCAGGTACTGACCAAGCTGTTGTACTGAAGGAACCTCTGACTGATCATTCATACTTTCATTCCCTATGCATGACAGGTGTCATTTTTCGATCTGACAAATAAAAACGGCGACAAAAATGTCGCCGTTTTATTTAACGCTAATTTACTCGCTATTAGAAGCGGAAAGTCACGTTTGCGTGGATGTAACGACCCAATGTGTCGTAGAAACCAGCAATTGTGTTTGCGTTAGTTGCGATTGCACCGCCAACCAGTGGTGGCTCTTTGTCAAGGATGTTGTTCACACCGAATAACAATGACGTGTTCTCGTTCAGATCGAACGTGGTTACGATATCAAGGTAGCTTTGCGCTTTGATACCGCCGTCAGCGATCAACAGTTGGTCGACATCTTCGTCATAGCCGATATCGCCGAAGTAACGCCATTTCGCCTGAGCAGTCCAGAACGAGTCAGACGAGTAGGTTACTGTTAACGAGTGACGCCAATCTGGCTGCGGGAAACATACTGAGTTAACTAAGCCAGCACAATCCTGACCAGTGCTATCAGCGTATTTCTCAAGGTAGTATGAACCGTTCATACGTGCAGTGACTGTACCGCCCATCACGTCTTCCATGATGTAGTTAGCGTTCAAGTCAACACCACGGTAGGTTTCTTCACCAACGTTTACGTTAGTTGCGATGACGAAGCCATTGCTACCACGCCACAAGCTGCCTGATGGTGCACGGACAACGTTGTCACAGTACTGAGCTTGACCTGTCAGAGCACACTGATCAAGAGTGTTTTGTGCACCAACAGTACCGATAACGTCAGCGATATCGATCGCCCAGTAGTCAACGGTGAAGTTCAGGTTGTCAGTTGGGTTAGCAACGATACCAACGGTGTAGGTATCAGCAACTTCTGGCTCAAGGTTGACGTTACCGCCGAACAAGCCGTTGTACTGAGACGCTGGGTTAGCATCAACGTTACCGTACTGAGAAGCGCTCACGCCAGTGTTCGCACACTGTGCCTGAGTGAACTCAGGGTTGGCGCCGGCACATGGGTCAGTACCCTGCCATAGACCAACTGAAGTTGCAGAGAACAATTCAGCAACGTTTGGAGCACGTACCGCGCGGTTGTAGCTTGCACGCAGTTTCCAATCAGAAGTGATGTTGTAGTCTAAAGCAACTTTATAAGTTGTCTCTTTACCTGAACTGCTGTAATCAGAGAAACGCAGACCTAAATCAACAGTCATGCTCTCAATACCAGCGCGACCTTCAGCGATAGGAACACTCAACTCACTGAAGATTTCTTTAACGGTGTAACCACCAGCTAAGCTGTTAGTAGGACCGCCCTGGCCAGCCAATGCACCTTCTTGATAGATGGTGTCAGCAGTACGTTCGAAGTCGATTTCACGTGACTCGACACCGATTACTGCAGCAGTAGGCAGATCAGATGTTGGGAACGTCGCGTCCAGCTCACCAGTTAAGTAACCGTTCACGATACGCTGTGAAGTGGTACCAGTCATGATGGCAACACCACCAAGTGTGTCAGCCGCTGCACCAGTTACGCCACCTGGAGTGAATACGTTATACGGAGTACAGCCTTCACCACAAGCGTCATAGCCTTCAGCGCCTAACGCCTGACCTACATATGGAATGTAGAAGTCATTAACGTAAGCAGTGCTTGATGAAGTTGAGCCATACTGGAATGACAGGTCATAAGACCAGTTAGCACTCAGGTAACCTTCAGCACCAGCAACGATACGGAACGCGTTGTGCTCAAGGTTGTTCATACGAGGACCGCCCTCAACGTTACGCTTACCGATGTAGGCACCGACTTGCTCAACGTCTGGACCAAACTGGTCATAGAATTGTGAACGTTGCGTGTCGCTAAACAGCGGGCTGTCCACATCTAAAACTGCCTGGAATGCGTAGAACGTACCAGATTCAGCGATTTGCGCTGCAGTACGGTCATGCATGTAGCTGATTTCCATGTATGGACGGAAAGCGTCGCTCACATCATAGTCTACGAAAGCACCCATAGTGTAACGAGTGTCAGGACGCATGAAGTGGTTGACTGGCGCGTAGTTATAAACGTTGCTGCCGTCATATGGAGAGAAGCTACCGTCTTGATTCAGTGACCACCAAACTTCCTGGTCAAGATCATATTCACCATCAACGATTGGTGCGAAGAAGGTATTAGGTAATGGCGCAGTTGAAGAACCACCACAAGCAGTACCCGCTGCGTTCAGTGCACATGACGAGTAGTCACGCGTTTCCTGACGCATTTCGTTGATTTGACGCCATGTTGCATAGGCTGTCGCTTGACCTTTACCGCCAGCGAAGCTGCCACCCATGGTCAGGTCGATGTTGTACGTTTTACCTTCGATACCTGAACCACCGTTCGGGTAATCAAAGTTACGCTCATCCATCAAACCCTGGATGTATTCGTTGTTGTTGTTGTGCTGGTAACCTGAAGCGCCGACGTTGATTTCAACGCCTTCAAAGTCATCTTTCATGACAAAGTTAACAACACCAGCTACCGCATCGGCGCCGTAAGTTGCAGAACCACCACCAGTCAGAACTTCTACACGCTCAACCAAAGCAGCTGGTACTTGGTTAACGTCAGGTGCTTGTGAATAAACACCACCTGGCTGTAGGCGACGGCCGTTCATCAGAACCAAGGTACGGTTAACACCGATACCACGAAGGTCAAGTGTAGCAACACCAGACGCGCCGTTAGCGATGAATGAAGTTTGCGCAGCTTCTACCTGAGGCAGGCTGTTCATCAAATCTTCGATACGGGTAAAACCAGAAGCTTTAATTTCTTCTGAAGAGGTGATTTGTACTGGGCTTGATGATTCATAGTCAGTACGTTTGATACGCGAACCTGTTACCGTGATTCGCTCTTGAGCTTCTTCTGCTTGCTCGTCGTCAGCCTGCGCTTGAGCTGCAGCAGTTCCTGACATGGCAAGAGAAGCGCCACCGAACATTAATGCTAAGCGGATAGACTTAGCCATTTTGCTATTCTTATACATTATTTCTTCTCCCTGGATCACTTAGGATTAGTGATTTTCAAACAAACTAAACCGCTTTAAAACCGCTGGTCTAGCAAGTACTTGAATCGACAGTAAGCATGATTTTCAGGCCTAATTACGATCAAGTCTCCTTGATACTAATTAAAAAGTAGTGAGAGCGCAAGCACCTAAAGTGTACGAATTTAAGCCAGGAGCGGCATTACACTAAGATTAACCTTTAGGCTAACTTCTCCCTACATTTGCTTTTTTCTTCACCTATAAACTCCGTTTGATACCTTTTTTGCCGCATCGCTCACCTGAGCCGCTAGCTTGCCGCCTGCTTTAGCAAAGCGAAATAAAACAACAATCCATCTCTAGGGAGTATCACCATGATGCAAAAATCCTTTGTTGCGCGGTCAGTGCAGGCAGCCTTAACACTTGCCGTGCTGGCAACGACGCCAGCGATAGCGCAAGATATCAGTAATGATGAGCAGGGTGAACCGGCACCAGAACGTATTCAGGTTACCGGCTCAAGAATTCCCCAATCCACTAACGTGGTCAGCTCCAGTCCGGTATCTCAGGTTACCGCCGAAGAGTTTGAATTTTCCGGTGCTGTCCGTACCGAGGACCTGGTCAACGATCTGCCGCAGGTGTTTCCTGGTCAGGCTTCCACAGATACCAACGGCGCCACTGGCACCGCCACTGTATCTTTGCGCGGGTTAGGTTCTTATCGCACACTAGCTTTGATTAATGGCCGGCGCATGGTCATGGGGTCGCCCGCACAGTCGGGTATCGCTGCCGACTTGAACCAGATCCCCGCAGCACTCATCAAAAACGTCGAGCTTCTTACTGGCGGCGCCTCAGCAACCTATGGTTCCGATGCCGTGGCGGGTGTCGTCAACTTCATCATGGACGATGAATTCGAGGGGGTAAAATTCAGCTATCAGAATAGCTTTTACCAGCATAACAACAATAATAACGGTCCTGCGGCACAAGCCAACAAAGCATCGGGCTTTGCGTTACCTGATAGCAGTGTTACTGACGGCCATATGAATGACTACTCCTTGATCATGGGCGCTAACTCAGCCGATGGTAAAGGTAACGTCACCGTCTACGCCACCTATCGGGATATTCAGGGTATTACTCAGGACCAGCGTGAGAACAGTGCCTGCGCCTTAGCCGGTTCACCGGATAATTGGCGTTGCTCAGGCTCGGCCACCATTCCCGATGGGCTTTGGCTCGCGGGTAACAATGCCTGGGTTCATGATGGCGCCGACTTCATCAATTACGATGGCCGCGTCTACAACTATGCCCCATTAAACTACTTCCAGCGGCCTGATACCCGTACCACTCTGGGTGGCTTTGCCAAGTACTACGTCAATGAACATGCGGAGTTCTTTGCTGAAGTCGGTTACATGAAAGATCACAGCCTGGCGCAAATTGCCCAGTCTGGCTCGTTCTTCCTCGATGTAAACTTCAACTGTAGCAACCCACTGTTATCGGAAGCACACTATCAGGCTATGTGTGCCGACCGTGGCTACGGTCCCGATGACAGCTTCAGCGCTACCTTTGCGAAACGCAACGTCGAAGGCGGGCCCCGCTATGCTGACTTACAGCATATCTCCCATCGACTGGTGGCCGGTGTACGCGGCGAAATCACGCGCGACTGGACCTACGATCTGTCCTTCAATGCTGGGGATGTAGCCTACAGCGAAATGTATCAAAACGATTTGAGTAACACGGCCATCAAGCGCGCTTTAGACATCGTTGCCGATCCAGCAACCGGTGAAGCGGTATGCCGTTCGGCCCTTGAAGGTCTGGACCCCAGCTGCGTGCCATGGAATGTATTCCAGCCAAATGGCATTACCGATGAGCAACTGGCTTACCTGACCCTACCTTTATATGCTAACGGTGAAACTCAGCTTCGTGAGTTTAACGTTTATACGGTAGGCGATTTGAGCATGAGCGAGCTGAAATCCCCCTGGGCTTATATGGGGCCGTCGATTCTATTCGGCTACACCCATCGTAGTGAAGCTTTACGCTATCAACCCGACTCAGCATTTCAGAGCGGTGACGGTGCTGGTCAGGGTGGCCCGTCCGTGCCGGTAAATGGTGACCTGAGTGTTGACGAAATCTACACCGAGATCCAGATCCCATTAGTCACTGAAGCCAGTTTTGCGGATACCATGATGCTCGATCTGGGCTATCGCTACTCCGACTACTCGACAGGCATCGATACTGATACCTATAAAGTCGCGCTGGGCTGGGACGTCACCGACACCTTTAAAATTCGTAGCAGTTTCCAAAGCGCTGTGCGCCACGCCAATATCCGTGAGCTGTTCCAGCCGCAGGGACTGAACCTGTTCGATATGGCAGAAGACCCTTGTGCCGGTGCCAACCCAACCGCCAGTCTGGAAGCTTGTGCGAATACCGGTGTCACTGCCGAACAGTACGGTTCGATTTTTGACAATCCAGCCGGTCAGTATAACTACATGCAAGGCGGTAACCCGAACCTGGATGCCGAAAAGTCTGAGACCAAGGCTATTGGTTTTGTCTGGCGCCCGCACCTGGCAAACGATTTTGATATCTCGGTGGACTACTTTGATATCGATGTCGAAGACGCGGTTGGCATTGTGGACCCGATCTTTTCACTCAACCAGTGTCTGGAAACGGGTGATGCCACCTACTGTGACCTGATCAATCGCAACGAAAACGGTTCCATCTGGCAAGGTGCTGAAGGCTATATTACCGCCACTAACGTGAACATCGGTTACTTGCGCCGCACTGGTGTCGACATTAACTCAAACTACCTTGTCCGACTGAGTGATATGGGTCGTCTGAAGTTTAACCTGGTGGGTACTTACTTCATGAACTTCGATGAACTGCCGCAACCTGGCAGCGACCTCATCCAGTGTGCGGGCCTTTGGGGCGGCAGCTGTGGCGGTCCGAATCCTGAGTGGCAGCATAACTTGCGTTCAACCTGGGTCACCCCATGGGATATGACACTGTCGATGAATTGGCGTTACCTGGGTGGTGTTGATCACATCAACAGTGATTTTAACCTCGGCGCTGAAAACTACATTGACCTCACCGCACAGTTTAGTGTGTTAAGCGGTGGCCAAATCAATGTCGGGGTCAACAACGTGTTTGATAACGATGCGCCATTAGTGCCGAATCAATTAGGCGATAACGGTAATACCTTTCCATCTTTCTATGATGCTTTAGGTCGTTACTTCTTTGCCGGCTTTGAATACAAATTCTAAAGCTGTGCAGTTCACCAAAAGAAAAGCCCCGCCAGCTGGCGGGGCTTTGTTCTATTTTGGGCGCACCAACCTTGCTAGTCTTTTGGCAATAAATAGCTCTCGAAAAACAGCACCGTCGCCTGTTCATAAATATCGCGGTTCTCTTTTTTCCGATAACCATGACCTTCGTTGAGGGCATTCATGTACCAGACGGTTTTGTTATTGGCCTTAAGGGCAGCAACAATCTGGTCGGCTTCAGAAACAGGAACACGGGGGTCATTTTCGCCCTGCACAACAAACATAGGGACGTCGATTTTATCGACATGATTATTCGGACTAATGGCTGTCAGATGCGCCCGCATTTCTGGGTCCCGCTCGTCGCCATATTCCGCGCGGCGCAGGTCGCGCCGGTAATCCTCGGTATTGGTCAAGAAGGTGACAAAGTTGGAAATACCGACGATATCGACGGCAGCTTGCAAGCGATCGCTGTAATGCACCGCGCTGGCAAGCACCATATAACCTCCGTAGCTGCCACCTATGACTGCCACCCTGCTCGCGTCAAGATCCGGCTGGGCCTCGACCCAGTCCAGCAGTGCGCCGATATCCTTGACTGAGTCTTCACGGTTAAAGCCATTGTCCAGACTCACGTACTCGCTGCCATACCCTGCCGAACCACGGACATTCGGTGCGATCACTGCCGCGCCAAGCTGCTGGATCCACATTTGAATGGTGCCACTGAAATAAGGCCGGTACTGGGATTCCGGTCCGCCATGAATAGAGATAATCACCGGGTGCGGGCCTTGCTGTTGGGGTTTGTACACAAAAGCTGGCACTTGCAGGCCATCAAAACTGTTGAATTTAACCAGCTCCGGCTCGACAAAGTTCTCTGTATTCAAACCGCCAACTTCACTGTAAGTCCAGCGAGTTAACTGATCCTCATTATTCAGCACATACACATCAGTGGGAGATTTGGGAGTGTTAATACTTAGCGCCAGGCGGCTGCCGTCCGGACTGTAGGTCAGGCCCCCTACTACGCCAACCGGAAGCCCCTCGACGCGCTGCATGGCAAAGGTTTCCGGGTTCAGCCGATAGAGCTGACTGATGCCCTCCTCATTAATCGTAAACGCAGCCCGCTCACCATCATCGCTCAAGGCAAAGTTATCGACATTCCAGGCAATGTCATCGGTAATAACCGCAACTTCGCCCGTTGTCGTATTACGAAACGCTAGCTGAGTAAAGTCCGAAAACTGATCCGTAGTAAAGAAAAAGCCCTCACCATCTTTGCGGTAGGCGAGCGGGAAATTGGCATTGCTGCCCATCTCATTCCCTTCGAGCAAACTTAATTCACCTTCTTGCACGTCAAGCTCATGGATACGCACATCGGTAATGCTACGGTATTGCACCACCAACAGTTTGCTTCCGTCATGATTCCAGTCGACTGGGCCCCACCAACTGCCATCAGGCGCAGCAACGACCAGCTCAGCTTGTTCCGGTTGCTCAGGGTCCATGACCCAGATGTCGTTGGAGCGCCCATCACGCCGGGTACTCTGGTAAGCAAACTTACTGCCATCATGGCTCCAGACCACTGCCCCATTACGGGACTCACCATCACTGAGCATGTGGTAGTCGCCGGACGCCGGATCCAGCTTGAACAGCTGACTAAACTCATTACCACCGGCATCCATGCTGAAAATCATGGCGTTACTGCCCGGCTGACGGGCAATACCTCCGACCGGTTCAGCAAAAAAGGTTAACTGCTGCCGATAACCCCCTGCTTCGCTCACTTTGTGGATCTGTGCTACATCGCCAAACCTTGTGCTGATATAAATCGCATCACCATCAGCGTTAAAACTGCGAAAAGCGGCCGAACGAATATTCTGATAGCGGGTCAATTGTTCGCCAATACGGACTGGAATTGTTGGAATACTCTCCAGTACCAGATTGCCATTGTTAAGGGTTCGGGTTGCAGATGGCTCAGTGCTGTCCTCCGTCTGTGCCAGTAAATTAGCGGAATAACTTAAGGTCAAACCGAGCAGAGCAACACTGAACATACGAAAGTTCGCCATCGAAGGTCTCCTGATGCAAAGGTAATAAGATGATTAACCATAGAACTTTTTTCTGAAAAAGAACAATCCACTTCGTGCCGGGCAAATATTATCTCATTGTTTTTGCTCCGTTTTAATGGAATTTAAGAACTTTTCAGAAAGCTTAAATACCTTTCTTTTGCTGACCCTGCCATAGTCTTCACCAATTCAACCACTCACATAACATAACGACAACGAGGTGATGTATGGCGAGCACGATCAACTATATTCCGGTGAAATCTATCGGCCGAATCCGCTTTATCGCGATTGAAGATATCGTTTGGATCAAGGGCGCAGCGAACTATGTTGAAATTCATCTCCAGGACAGCATGGTGCTGCATCGTGAGACCCTGACCTCACTTGCTGAAAAACTTGGGGACGAGCAATTTGTGCGCGTTCATCGTTCGGCAATTGTGAATATTGATCATTTACATGAAATTTCCAGTGAACTTGGCCGCTACTCGCTGGTCGAATTGAAGAACGGGCAAGAAATTCGCATTGGTAATGCTTATCGGCGCGACTTGTTCCAGAGTTTGGGGTTAGAGCAGGCGAGTTAATGCCAAGTCTTGCTCCATTCGTCACAAATGAAGTCACACAGCGCATTGAAGTAGTAGGATGAATACAGGTTCTACAGACAGTTATCACGTTTCTCCCTGGATCACGATAACTTTGTAAGTTAGCCTGCCTTCCGTTTTGACTGCTCTCTGTGGGGATCCCTAGGGTGACCACATTGAGCAGTTTTTTATTTTGCCTTAGCTAATAACTCCTGCAATGACGCCTCGCTACTCCCGGCATATTGATACGCCTGAGCCAGAAACAGCTCGCCGCAGGCTACGGCATCGCTGTAGGCATGATGCGCTTCATACATGGGTAAACGAAACCGCTGCCGACACGCAGCCAAGGTTAAACTGCCTCTGGCGATATGATGTTGTTGCTGCCGTAACCGCGCGGCTTCGAAGGTTAAGGTGTCGAATTTTGCTAACGGCTGTAGTTTAACCTGATGCTGCTTGGCCAACCGTTGCAAAAATTGCCAGTCAAACTGCACGTGGTGGCAGACCAGAACCGCCCCGTTTAACACTGTCGCTAATTGCTCCAGCGCTTGCTGAGGCGGCGTGGCATCAAGAAAGTCCCGACGCACCAGACCGTGCACCACGGGCGACTGCTTCAAATCAGGTTGCGCCTGAGTGACAAAGTACTGCGCCTGCTGGTAATCCAACACTGGCGGCTCGATGACCACCCAGCCCATCGCCAGCACTTGGTCGGACTTTGGCTCAAGCCCACTGGTCTCCAGATCGAGCGCCACATAACGCTGCTGGCGCCAGCTCTTACGCAACCGTCGCTGCCGCTGCCAATAGTTCTGTAAGGCTGCTTTCCACTTGCCCAGCAACGCTTTCATTTGCATTACCCAATGCGGCCAAATTTCAGGCCGACCCCTTGCTGGCAATCCTTCACGATGCGAAACGCTGATTTCAGCTGCCGCCGTTTTAGTGTACTCAACTCATCAGGGTCCAGCGCATTCTTCGGTTGCGCGGTGCCCCACACCGCCAGCTGATGCTGCAAGCGCAACTGCGTCAGAAATTGCCAGGCCTCGGCAAGCGCTTGGTTGTCTTTGCGATTAAGCAGTTTGCAGGATTCCAATAATTGCAACCGGGTCAGCGTGCGCGGCTCGGTTAACCCTTCGTGCAAGCTATAGAGACGCACAATGTCATTGATAAGCGCAATCCCGTAGCGTTTGATATCCACCCAGTCACTGTCTTTACCTGACTCGGTGCCGCGGAACCTGTTAAATAAGCCTAATGGCACCTGTACGTTACTCTGTAAGCGGGCCAGATTGCCCAGGAAAAAGTCCGAGCGTCCCAGCTTCGCGACATCCTCGCGGTAGGCTTGATAAAGACGTTTATTGCCGCGCACATTGCGGCTGTCGAAAAATATCTGGCAATACATCAGCGCTTTCGGCGTCGGACTCTCTGTCCAGCTCTGGAAACGTTCAAGCCAGCCAGCGCGAGTGCGCCGGCACTCGGGATTAGAGGCCATAATATTACCCGGGCATTTTGGCACACCACAGTCGGCCAGGCCCTCACAAACAAATTCTCCCAGCCCTGCAAACCAGTCTAACTGTGCTTGGTTTAAATCATTGGCCAGCAGTAAGCCATTGTCCTGATCAGAGCTTAAGGTCTGATCTTCCCGTCCTTGCGAGCCGAACGCCAGCCACACATACGAGGCCGGCGCAACACCGTGCTCCTGCTCGTAGAAATCAATCAATTTGCGCGTCATGGTATCGGTAAGACTGGCCAGCAAGCGTCCGACCGCAGCAGCATCGTTGACCCGCGCCGCAAAGCTGTGCATGTAATCCGGAATGTGAGCCGCCTCGGCAACCAATGCCTCGCGGTCGCCAACCTTATTCAAAGCACTGATGAGCATCACCGGTTCGCTCTTCTGCTCGCGCATCATGTCCGTATTGGTCAACATGCCGATAGGTTTGCCGTCCTCTTCAACCACCGGGAGGTGATGAATATTCTCCTGAGTCATCAATGCCAGCGCATCCACCAGACTCTGTTTTGCGCCGATCGTCGCAGGCGCCTGCGTCATCACCGCATTGATATGAATGTCATAATTCAGCCCCTGGGCCACCACGCGATTGCGTAAATCGCGATCCGTCAGAATACCCACCAGGCGTCCGTCATCGACCACCATAATCGACGACACCTTCTCCGCGCGCATCGCCTGCGCCGCCTCCTGAATCGTCGCCGTACTACACAAACACACCGCCGCCCGCTGCACCACCTCCCCAGCAAGGGCAGCCCTCTGTGGATAACTCGCCGAAGAAAGGGCTGCCCTTTCTGGATAAGTTTTGGGGTGGGGTTGGGGCTGGCTGAAGCTGGATTCGGTTAAGAACCGTTGTTCGTGTGCGCGAATGAAGTAATGTTCGAAGGCGCGGGAGGTCTGGCGCAAGTGATCAAAATCGGCGGCGGCGACGATGTAAATGATACCGTCCTCGACGACCTCCAGTTGATTGACGATCGCACGGCCAGTCAACAATGAGGGGTAACCAAATAAGTCATGGGACTCGAGTCGCTCAATAAGCTGGCCATCGGGAGCAAGCAAATCAAAACCGCCTGAACGAACGATGTATAACGCGGGACTGTAGTTGGCGAACAGTTCATCCACGTTATGTTCGTTGATATAGGCGGCTTTGATTTGCCCGGCTATCCACTGACGTTGGTCAGCATTGAGCTGATCAAACGGCGGACAGTCCAGTAAAAAACGATTTAATTCCGCGAAATCCGGCTGCATATAAACTCCTTTGCGGAGGTGATAAAAAAGCCCGGCCGAAGCCGGGCTAAACACTTAGTGGCTGGTTGCCACACCCGCACCTTTCGGATACCGGATAGATTCAACCAAATCCTGTGTTGCTTGCGGGGCATCACCCGTTAACTTGTGCACGATATAAGATACCGCAAAGTTAATGAGCATACCTAAAGTTCCGATACCTTCAGGCGAGATACCAAACAGCCAGTTCTCAGCGTTGTTCGCCGCCGGGTTTACAAACTTGAAGTAAATAATATACGCCAGGGTGAACAGCACACCCACCACCATACCAGCAATAGCACCGGTACTGTTCATGCGCTTGTAGAAGATACCCAGGATGATCGCAGGGAAGAAGCTCGCCGCGGCTAAGCCGAAGGCAAAGGCCACCACCTGCGCCACGAAGCCGGGCGGATTAATACCAAACCAGGTCGACAATGCAATCGCCAGCCCGGCCGCAATCCGCGCCCACATCAACTCTTGCCGGTCAGTAATATTCGGTGCCAGAGTTCGCTTCAGTAGATCGTGCGAAACCGAGGTTGAAATCACCAGCAGCAAACCTGCTGAGGTGGATAACGCAGCGGCAACACCACCGGCTGCCACCAGGGCCACCACCCATGCTGGAAGATCAGCGATTTCCGGGTTAGCAAGAACCATGATGTCACGGTCGACGGTCATTTCGTTGCGCTCATCGCCCGAGTAGAACATACGACCATCGTCATTCTTATCTTCCCAGGTAATGAGTCCGGTTTGCTCCCAGGTTTTAATCCAGGAAGGCGCCTGCTCATACTTCACACCCGTCAGGTCAGGACCATTGACGGTATTGATCAGGTTGACCTTAGCAAAGGCGGCAATCGATGGTGCCGTCAGATAGACCACGGAAATGAATACCAGTGCCCAACCGGCCGAGCGACGCGCGTCACGTACCTTAGGCACGGTAAAAAAGCGTACGATAACGTGCGGCAGACCGGCAGTACCGACCATCAGTGCAGCGGTAATCGCAAACACATCGATCTTCGATTTCACCCCGGAGGTATACGCCGCCAGCCCCAACTCTTCGGACAGACCATCGAGTCGCTGCAACAGGTATTGACCTTCACCCGCCACGCCTTCGGCGATAGTGGCGCCAAAGCCAGTTTGCGGCAGGAAGTGTCCGGTCATGTAGATGGAGATGAAGATCGCAGGGACCAGATACGCGAAGGCCAGCACGCAGTATTGGGCAACCTGAGTGTAAGTAATCCCTTTCATGCCGCCAAGAACGGTGTAGAAAAATACAATCACGGCGCCGATGAAGACACCCGTCGCAATCTCAACTTCCAGAAAGCGTGAAAACACCACACCCACACCACGCATCTGACCGGCAATATAGGTAAAGCTGATCAGGATGGCACAGATAACCGCAATGGTACGCGCGGTTTGCGAGTAATAACGGTCGCCAATAAAATCAGGCACCGTGAACTTACCGAACTTACGCAAATAAGGCGCAAGACACAGGGCAAGCAACACGTAGCCACCGGTCCAGCCCATCAAATACACGCTACCGTCATAACCGGCGAAAGAGATAATCCCCGCCATGGAAATAAAGGATGCTGCTGACATCCAGTCGGCCGCAGTTGCCATCCCGTTCATGACAGGATGAACACCACCACTGGCAACATAAAAATCATTTGTCGAGCCCGCTCGCGACCACACCGCAATAGCGATATAAAGTGCGAAGGTGAGGCCGACGATAATAAACGTGAGCGTTTGAATATCCATGAATCGGCCCCTTTAGTCTTCGTGAACTTCGTATTTGTTATCGAGCGCCGCCATTCGTTTGATGTAAATAAAAATCAAAATGACGAAAGTAATAATTGACCCTTGCTGCGCGAACCAGAAGCCCAGCTTAAAGCCAAAAAAAGTGATCTGGTTCAGCCAGTCCACCAAAATAATTCCAAAACCATAAGACACGAGGAACCAGACTGCTAATAGCTTCAGTACCAGTCCAATGTTCTCGCGCCAGTAGGCTTTAGCGAGTTCTTCGCTCTTAAAAGCCATAACGCCTCCAGGTTGTTCTGTTGTTATTGTGATTTGTTCATCTAGCAATCTAGTCGGATTCCGCACAAACACAAATACGACATTGGTCGAATGCAGTTAATTTCAGCAACGCGCAGGCATAAAAAAACACCGCCGAAGCGGTGTTTTTAAAGAACTAACGGGAGACTTACTCGCCGATATACTTATCGAAAAACGCGAGCATTTTTTGCCAGCGTTCGACATTGTTCTCTGGCTTGTAAAAACCATGCCCTTCGGCCTCTTTGTACATCCACTCGTACGGATGGTCGCGCTCTTTGAGCGCATCGCGCAAGGCAAATGCGTGAGCTTCAGGTACGCGCACATCAGCACCACCCTGGATGATAAATACTGGTGCCTTTAACTTGTCCACGTTATAGACAGGTGACTGGGCTTCACGGCCTTCTTCCGCTGACGGTAACACCTGGTCCAGGTAGTTGCGACCCGCACGCGCTTGCTGAATATCCCCTTGCTCGTACATCAGGTTCAAATCGTAAACGCCAACAAAACCAACGATGCACTGATAAAGGTCAGGCTCGCGCACACCACTTTGTACCGCTGCGTAGCCACCATACGAGGCGCCATACACACAAACACGGTCTTGGTCTGCAATACCTTCTTTAATCAAATGCTGCACACCATCGGTCATATCGTTAATCATGGTGGTACCCCAGTTTTTATAGCCAAGTTCCAGGAACTCACGACCATAACCACCTGAGCCACGGAAGTTGGGCTGAAATACCGCATAGCCGTGCTCGGCAAAGACCTTGGCATCACTGTCCATACGCGACATGGTATCGCGAATGCCGTGCGGGCCACCGTGAGGTAATAAAATCAGCGGCAAGTCCTTGGCGTCGCTGCCATTAGGTAAGGTCAGCAAGCCGTAGATATCCAGACCATCGCGGCTTTTGTAGACGATGGTTTTGGTTTTCGGAATCGGGTGCCCTTCCAGCCATGGTTTCGCCGCAGCGATCGAGGCTAGTTTGCCTTTGTCGCGGTCAAACATGTAAAACTTAGTAGGCGAATTCACCGACTCCACCCGTACCGTCAAAATACGATTGTCGCGAGTTGATGAATTAATGGATACTGACTGCCCCGGGAAGGTTGCAATCAAGCTCTGCACCAGATTCGAGTAATCCTTATCTTTCACATCAGAAAAGAAAAAGGTATCGATGCCCTGCTGTTCAAAGGCAGCACCAATCACTTCGTTGGCACGACCATTTTTTACACTCATGATCGGCATCAGGTCGGTCGCTGGATGCTCGGCAAGGATAGTTTCTTCTTTACTGCTGATATCCAACACGCTCAGCGCGCGGGTATCGGATTCACTATCACTTAACCCCACGACCTGGTCGGTGCCAGGCAACATCAGCAGAGGTACAAAACCGCCCTCTTCTTCATAATAACTGGTCACTTCATACCAGTCCTGATTAGCACCGTCACGGCCCAAAATCACGGTTTTATTACCGTCTTCTGGATCGATGCCCAATACCATGCGCGATACACCCTGATCGTCGAGAACCACCTGCACGTTAGTGCTGCGGTAAGCTTTGAGCGGGATCCGACCTTCCGAACGTTTACGCCCAGAGGTTATTTTCATGGTGTACAAATCAAGGTAAGGCTCGGCCGAGGTGAACGAACGCTGATAAATCATAATGGCATCAGGTTGTTCTGGTAGATAATCCACCACCTGGGCAAACACGTATTCACCGCTTTCTGAGCGAGGTCCAGTCAGAATCACTTGCTTGGAACCGTCAGCGTCCATCGCAAACAGTTCACCGGTTGGCACCGGTTGATCCAGAGAGCCCACTTCGCGCACCATGGTCATGACCAAACGCTCGTTGTTGGCCCATTGAAAGGAGCCGACTGACTCATTTCCCTGCCCCTGAGTGACAGAAAGAATTTTGCTGTCATCGATATCGATGACCGTCAACTGCACAGAACCATCAGTAATGCGTGAGGTCGCTGCCAGGTAATCACCTTTAGGCGAAATTTTTACATCAAGGTACTGCGCATGCTTTGCGTAATTTTCCAACAGCTCCGTGTCTACTGTAGAGCTGAAGCTCAATGCCGGGATGACTAACGCCGCCAGCCCCACCAATATTGAATACTTCATAAAGCCCTCGTTCTCTGTAGTTATAAATTATTGTAGTTATTCAATAAAAAAGCCCCACCAAGGTGGGGCTTTGGTCATTCAAATTTACATATCGAATCTAATTTCTTAGAAGCTGTATGAAAGGTTGAAGAACGCACGACGGCCTAAGTAGTCAAGCTGTGATGCGAACAACGGCACATTACCAAATGTGTACGATGCTGTAGGGCTAACTTTAGGCGGCTGCTTGTCGAACAAGTTACCGATACCGAAGGTTACGTCCATATTGTCATTGAACGTAGTTGTCGCTGACAATGAGTGCAGGACGTAGGTCGGAGTTTCGGCTACGAATCGAACCTGGTTTTCACGATAAGTCGTGTCGTCAAAACCGTAGTACGAGTAGTCTTCAGTTTTGTCGTAGTACGACATATTCCAGTTGAAGCTCCAGTCATCACGGTTCAACGTGGTGTTCAAGCTACCAACATGGCGTGGGTTACCCACTAAGCCGATGTTATTCTGTGGTTCATCCGTTGGGAACTGCTGGAATGAACGTTGGATCTGATTCGTATGATCCAATTTCACGCGCAGGTCACCAAAGTCAAACGAGTCTTGGTAAGTGACCACGATGTCAACACCGCGAACCACTTGTTCAGCTGTGTTCAAGTAACCACCACGAACCTGGATGATGCTCCAGTCGCCGTCATCAGAACCGTCGTTACGTTGGAACTGATCACAGAATGGTTCGTTTGCGAAGTCTTCTGAGTTGTAACACTGGCTCAGCACTGCGCCACCAGAAACGTTCGAGATCTGGTTGTTGATGACCACGTCATAGTAATCGATTGACGCCGCGAAAACGCCTTCTGGGCTGGTGTAAACCAAGCCGATACCTTCAGAGATTGAAGTCTCAGCTTTCAGCTGACCTGCACCACCACCAGAGATAGACAGAATTGAACCTGAGCTACCTAAAGTATCGGTGTAAGTTTCTGGAACGCCGTCTGCCGCACAGTTTTGACGTACGCGTTCGTTGGTTGATTCAACCCAGTTCAAACATGGATCAGAATTTTGACTAATGAAGCCTGTTTGATTCTCTAAGTACAGCTCATAAAGTGCCGGAGCACGGAACGAAGACCCACGTGATGCACGAACACGGAAGCCCGCACCGATAGTCCAGTTAGCGCTTACTTTAAACGTAGTATCGCTACCGTAGGCACTTACGTCAGTCCAACGACCAGAAGCGGTCAAATCAAGGCTTTCAACGCCTGGAAGGTCACGCAATAGTGGCATTTGGAATTCAGCATAAACTGCACGAGTAATTGCGCTACCTTGAGTGATACCAGCGCCGCTCAAGCCCCAAGAGTTACCTGCAAGAGTGTTTTCTCCAGGAGTGTCTTTAAGCTCATCACGCTGCCAGTAAACACCAGCCGCAACACCCACAGGACCCGCAGGCATGTTGAACAAGTCGCCAGTGATGTAAGCATCAAAGGTATCTTGCTTATAGGTTGTGTTACCTACGTCCTGACCAAACAAGAAGTCACGTGCTTCCTGGTTTTGGTTACCAAACATATTTTGTGGATCGAACCAGTCGTATTCGTAACAAGCACGACCCGATGTCTCAGTGACACGGCCTTCACAAGGAATACCCAACAGGTTTTCCTGAGCCATGATCATAGAGTCAAATAAGATGATGTCTTGCTTGTATTCGCCGCTGTTGTGCGAACGCTGGTAAGACGCATCCCAGTTCCAGAAACCGATTGAACCTTCTAAGCCAACCACTGCACGTGAGTAATCGACAGTAGTGTCGTTACCGTAGTGGTCAGTGTAATGTACTGGAAGTACGAAACTGCTACCTTCAAAACCTGGTACTGCGCTAATTGCCGAATAACCAATTTCCCGGGTCCAGAATTGACGTACGCTTTCAGATTTAGTGTTACGGCTGCTGTGTAACAACTCACCATACATAGAGGTGGTGTCAGTCAGGTCGTAATCACCCTGAAGGTAAACAGAGGCTACTGTCGTTTCAGGAATAACTGTTGCGTTCATACGTGCTGGGTGACGACCGCCATCCAACAAGCCGTCACCTTCTTTGTTATAGCCAGCCCAGTACCAACCGTCTGGCACAGCAGTTACGTAAGGGTTAGAGCCTTCACTACCAATCTCTGGGTAGTAAGGGTTGATTGTAGTCGGGTCCTGAGCGTCGAAACCATCGTAGTTATACTGGAAACGGCCGCCAGAAGTACCGGGCGGAAGACGGGTACCGGTTGCATGGAACAAACCAAAGCCACTTTCAGAACAGTGGTATTCACCGGTGCGTGGATCGATTGGATCGGCACGCTCACCTGTTTCATAATCGAACAGGTAACGCTCTGAACAGTCAAAGTAATCGCGGTCACCACGCTTAACACCCGTGTTCACGTTGTAGTCAGCAACTACACGCCATGAACCACGGTCAAACGCTTTACCGTAAGTACCGTTTACACGATAAGTTTCACCGCCACCTTCGAAAGGAGCAAGGCCAGAAACGTTAACTTCACCGCCTTCGCCTTTTTTAGTGATGATGTTGATAACACCAGCAACAGCGTCAGAGCCGTAAAGTGAAGAAGCACCGTCTTTCAGGATTTCAACACGCTCGATGATGCTGATAGGTAATGCGTTCATGTCAAATGCAGAAACCGCACCACGTGTACCTGCAGGACCGGCACGACGGCCGTTCAACAGGACGAGGGTACGACTTGCACCTAAACCACGCATAGAGATTGACTCTGCACCACTACCACCGTTGGTAACGAAACCAACAGAGTAGGCTGCGATCAACTGGTCAGAACCAGCCGCCACAGTTGAGGTACGAAGTAATTCACCAAGAGTGCTTAAGCCCTGGTCTTCAGCGATATCAGTAGTGATAATCTCGATTGGAGTAGCGCTATCAAGACCGTCGGTACGGATACGTGAACCCGTAACCTGAATTTTCTCAACAACTGTTTCTTTTTCATCCGCACCTTGATCTTCTTCAGACTGTTGGTCTTGCGCAAAAGCTGGAGCGCCAGCCAATAACGCAGTACCAAAACCTGCCATCATGATAGAACGGATTGAACTCGACAAATATGACTGCTTAGCCATGTGAGTCTCCCTGATAATTTTTATTGTAAGTTAGGTTTCAATGGAACTTTTTATAAAATTCAATTGGTACAACCGTAGATTATGGTTCCACAGAAGATGCTGCTAGGCTGCAGCTTGCCTTCCGAGTCTCAGTCAACCACAGTTCCAGGCCTTTTACAATAGTTTTAAGGCGAGTTGTAAACACTTTGAATGTAATAATTCGGTGTAATAATTTGTGAGTATTTTTCAATCGAGCTCTATTCTATTTTGTTATGTAGCTAAGCCAATGTTTTTCTTTCCATTTTTGACTTTATACCCTTCTAAATATACCATATGTTATGTGTGAGCTGCGATTTCACAATTTTTGTCTATACAGCCTGCCAAGAGCAGCTTTCCGGTGGATGCCGCCAACGCCTATGTTTCGAGATGTTAATCAGTCAAATCGCCGGATAGTGCCGAGCGAAGGCACGTTCGGGACACGCGCTATGACGTTGTATAACTTATAACCAGCCCGTAAGGCTCGTCCCTAGACCAAGGTCGTGCTTGACCGCTTCCCCCTGCCAAGCTACTGTTTTTGCTTTCGCCAAGAGTCCAGACCCACGACCATGACCCTACTCCTGATTGTTGCAGCGCTCGCCTACGTTGCCGCCTTGTTTGCAGTTGCACACTTTGGCGATAAAACCGGCTCCTGGGCCAATCGTCTCAGCTATAAGCCGACGGTCTATAGTATGTCGCTGGCGATCTATTGTACCTCGTGGACCTATTATGGTGCGGTTGGCAACGCGGCGAACTTTGGCTGGGCCTACCTGCCTATTTTGCTCGGCCCTATGCTGCTCTTTTTATTCGGTCTGCCGCTGGTCGAAAAGCTGGTGTCGGTAAGTAAGCAGCAGAACATTACCTCCATCGCCGACTTTATCGCTAGTCGTTACGGCAAGCGCCAGCGCCTGGCCTTATTTGTCACGCTTATCGCCGCTTTGGCAACCATTCCATACATCGCGCTGCAGCTCAAAGCCGTAGGGCTCACCTTTGTGGTGCTGACCGAAAACACCACCGCCCTTACCGAGTTTTCAATCAACGAGCTCGCAGCAGCGGCACTGATGGCGGTGTTCGCCATGCTATTTGGCACGCGGCACATCGAAGTTACTGAATATCGCAATGGTATGATTCTGGCCATTGCCTTTGAATCAGCGGTCAAGCTCATTGCACTACTGGCCGCAGCATGGTTTGCCTGGTCAGTGTTTAGCGATGCCTCACCACTGAGCATGCTTGAAAGCATCCGCCTTGACGAGCGCAGCGATTGGTCCTGGCAGGCCTTCACCCGCTTTGATTTCATTGTGCAGACCCTGATGGCCGCCGGAGTTATTCTTTGCCTCCCCCGGCAATTTCACGTCACCGTCGTGGATAATGTAAATATTGATCATTTACGCACCGCGCGTTGGGGTTTCCCGCTGTATCTATTCCTCATCGCGGCCGCCATCGTGCCTATCGCCGTCGCCGGTCAATACTTCTTCGGCAACAGCGTGGACGTCTCAACCTATGCGCTGCAACTGCCGCTCCTGCATGATCAGACCTGGCTGGCCGTAGTGATTTTTATCGGTGGTTTCTCGGCCGCCACGGCAATGGTGATTATCGCGTCCGTGACCCTAAGTACCATGATCACTAACGATGTGATCATGCCACTGATTCTGCAGCGCGGTCATCGCTTCCCGTTCGGCATGCCCGCCGGACAGCAGCAAACAGAAGTACGCTCGTTTCAGGGGAGGTTGCTGTTAATTCGCCGCATCGCCATTGCCACCATCTTATTGTTTTCCTACTTGTGTTATTACCTGTGGGCAGCCAATACCAGCCTGGTCAGCATCGGTTTACTGGCCTTTTCCGTGGTGCTGCAGCTACTACCTGCCATTATTGGCGGTATGTATTGGCGCCGCGGTCACGCCCGCGGCGTCTATATTGGCCTGGCCCTCGGCCTGTTGGCCTGGCTGTTCGCGGTCGCCTTCCCCATGTATCTGCCGCATACCACCAGCGACAGCAGTATCATTACCCAGGGCACCGTCATCAGCCTCAGCCTCAATGTCGCTGCCTATATCATTTTCTCACTCGTGGCCCAGCCACGCCTGGTCGATCGCATTCAGGCTACGGCTTTTGTCACGCCGCGGAAGGTAGTACAGGAACATTCCATTAGTCGTCATCATCAGGCCACTAACGGCGACATGGTGCTGCTCCTCAAGACCTTCGTCGGCAATGAACGCACCGCGCAGTTGCTGGCATTTTACAGTGACGCCCAGCAGATCGTGATTAACGACACCAACAAGGACGATGTCGCCAGCCGGGAATTTATCGATTACGTGGAGCGCGCCTTATCCGGCGTGCTGGGAGCCGCTACCGCACGTTCTCTGGTCGAAGCCGCGTTACGTGATCGCCGCTTGCACTTAGAAGAAGTTGTACACTTTTTCGATGACACCACCCAGGCACTGCAGACCCAGCAATCGATACTGTTCAGCTCGCTGGAAAATCTAGCGCAGGGCATCAGTGTAGTGGATGCCGAACTGCGTCTGGTCGCCTGGAACAAGCGCTATCTGGATTTGTTTGACTACCCCGACGGCATGGTTAAACCCGGCCAGCCCATCGCTGCCCTCATCCGCTATAACGCGGAGCGCGGCGAATGCGGCCCCGGAGAAACCGATGAACTGGTCGCTAAACGTCTGAACTACATGCAAATGGGCTCTCCCCATCGTTTTATCCGTCGCCGTGGCGACGGGCGCGTCATTGAAATGGTCGGAAACCCCCTACCCAACGGCGGTTTCGTGACCAGTTTCACCGATATCACCGAACACGTGGAAACAGCGCAGGCGCTGGAAGAAGCCAACATCGACCTGGAACAGCGTATTCACGTGCGCCAGCGCAAAATCCGGGAAATCAACAACGAACTCACCGAAGAAATTGACCGCCGCCGTAAAGTTGAAGTCGAGCTGAAAAAAGCCAAGCAAGAAGCCGAAGAAGCCAATGCCTCAAAAACCCGGTTTTTGGCACTGGCCAGTCACGACATTCTGCAGCCGTTGAATGCCGCACGTCTGTATTTGTCGGCCATGGATGAGACCTCCTTATCCACTCAGAACTTGCAGCTGACAGGCAAGCTCGACACCGCCCTGGCGTCCACCGAGCACTTGCTCAGTACCCTGTTGCAAATTGCCAAAATGGACCAGGGGGCGCTGCAACCAAACTTTCGCCACGTGCAGCTCAGCAGCATCGTGCAGCCACTGATCCATGAATACAGCGTACTGGCCCAGCAGCGCGGTATCGAACTCAAAACAAGCTGGCAGGATGCAGTCATCTATACAGATCCTACTTACCTGCGGCGCATCATCCAGAACTTTCTGTCCAATGCCATCAAGTACAACCGCGAGCAGGGCAAAGTGTTGTTGGGTATTCGCCGACGCGGTAGCAATTTGCGAATTTCAGTTTGGGACACGGGCCCCGGCATTACCCAGCAGCAGCGGCACCGCATTTTTGATGCTTTCTACCGCGGTCAGAACACCCGGGTCGAAGGCGTCGGCCTCGGTCTTAGTGTCGCCAAGCGTATGAGTGAGCAGTTGCACTGCGAGCTCAAGCTGAAGAGTACCGAAGGTAAAGGCAGCTGTTTTTCAGTTACTGTGCCACTTGGCTCGGCGGCAGAGGTCGTCAGCCAACCCTATGAACGGGAGCAGGCCCAACCCACGAATGCCCTGACCCTGGTTTGTGTTGATGATGATCAGGAAAACCTCAGTGCGCTACGCGCCCTGCTTGAAAAATGGGGCTGTACAGTAGAAACCTTTACCAGCAGCGCCACTGCACTGGAGTATGCCCGCACCCATGAGCGACCGGATGGTATCTTGCTGGATTACCAGTTAGGCGATGACGAACACGACGGTTTGAGTCTTGCAGGGGCGTTACGTGAACGGTGGGGAGAGCGCCTTCATGGAGCCCTGGTGACCGCTATGCGGGACGATAATTTAAGGAAAGAAGCGCGGGCCTGCCAGTTACACTTTTTGGCGAAACCGGTCAAACCCGCGGCTTTAAAGGCATTACTGAACCACTTGCAGGTTAACGCTCAGCGGTCGGACTAGCGATACAACGCCCACCCTGCATGGTCAGTTGTGGACGCGGAATCACTTCACAGGTACCGACCACATCGTGCCGTTGCTGATAGTTGATCTGCAACTGCCGATGTTCGGCGATCAACTTCTGTAACACCGCTTCGTCGACGGTAGTCGTTGAATAGGCAATGTAGTACTGGGGCCCACCACAAGGCCGGTGGCCAACTTCCGCCAACCGACACTGCTCGAGGTTATCAGCGTACGCCATACCAATCATCGAGCGGATCTGCTGGTCCAGCCCCGCCATTTGCGCCTGAGGATCCTCCGCAGCCGCTGTTGGCTGGGACTGTAACGGTTCCTCACTGGGTCCGTTACAGCCGGCCAACAATGCTAACGTTGCTCCTGCGATAAGGTACTTCATAGCTGCTCCTTGTCTGTTTTAAGACTGCGTCCGACGACGCAGCCAAATCAGTGGTAGTGCCAGCAGGCCTAACCAGGCGCCAAAGCTGCCTGATGACTCGTCGCCATCAGTGCCAGACTCCTGAGGAAAGACACTAATGGTCACTTCATCGGTGTCTTCCAGGGAACCATCGCTGACAGTTAACCGGAACGTCAAATCCTGTTCAGTGCTCACTGAAGGGGCGGTAAAGGTCGCTGTGACCTCGTCAGTGCTGGATAGGGTCACGGCTGGTCCTGCGGTTTGTTCCCAGCTGTAAGCCAGAGTATCGCCGTCCGGATCACCACTACTTTCACCGCTTAACGTCACTTGCTGCCCACTAGGTACGCGCGACAGCGCACTATTCGCATTAGCGTTAGGTGCAGTGTTCGCTCCCTTAAAGGTCACAGTGACAGTAGCGGTATCCTGTTGCTGACCGTCGGAAACCGTTACCTCAAACTCTGCAGTTGCACTCTGCTCCAGCGCTGGCACCACGATACTGGCGATGGCCTGATCGCTGTCGGCAATTTCAACATCAGGTCCTGCCAACTGTTGCCAGCTGAAGCTCAGGGTGTCGCCGTCAGGGTCGCTACTGCCGCTGGCATCAAGTTCGACGATAGCGTCGGCTTCTTTGGCCCCGTCAACCGGTGCCACCACGGCTTCCGGTGGATTATTGACCACCGTTACCTGCACCGTACCTGTTGTGGTTGACTGTCCCGCCGCATCAACACCGCGGTAGGTAAAGCTGTCCGTACCGACAAAGTTTGCGTTGGGCAGGTAACGCAGGTTGTTGTTACTTAACACTTCTACGGAACCATTGCTGGCAGTGCCAACGACTTCCACAGTAACATCGCCATCGGCAGCAATCTGCTGTGGCAGCGCAGCACTGTAGCTTGCTGAACCTGAGCTCACTGTTGCCATGGTCAGCAAGTCGCGACCTGGTGCAGCAAATTCGCTGCTCAAGTCAACAGTGACTGACTCATCACGCGTTGTCTGCACGGCACGATTTGGCGCATCGGCGATAGTGTCCACCACCAGGTCGAAGCTCAACTCAACAGCGGCGCGTTCGCCACGCTCAAGGCTGGGTTGCAATGCCGTGCCGGCATTCGGATAAGTTCCCAAACCGTCGTGATAACGTTGAATCCCAAGAATACCCAGAGCATCGGCAGGCGTCTGCGCGCCGATAGTCAGGCTTGCCGGTGCGCCCGTTGGTAAATCGATGTAATTGAAGTAAACGTTCGCGGTACCCAGCTCGTACCAGACCGAGAAGGTGTAACGATCACCTGAGTCATCGTTCCACTCACGCACACTTGCAAATTCAATCACCAGATAGTCGGTGGTGCCATCACTCAGCACTGCGTAGTTAATTTGACCACCGCCCACATTGGATCCCATCTCCAGATCGGTCCAGAACGGCGCCCAGAAACCTGCCGAGCGACTGTCATCGGGAATGGGATTATTGCTTGCCGTGCCACTCATCGCCCCAGACTGTTCGCCGGCGGCAATAATACCGTTGGTCGAAAGCGTCAGACTGTTATAGAGCACGTTATCCAGGTAAACGCCACCAGCATCGCCAATCGGCAGGGTGAAGATGTCGTCATCACAGCCATCTGCGCAGAGGAAATTCGCAGGCGCAGAACCGGTTAAGTCTTCAATTGTCTGACCGGCAAAAAACTCACTGCTCGCCACAGTAATGGTGTTGATGCTTTCTTCGTCGGTTTGCGAGCCGGTCCAGCTGATGCTGCGCCCGTCTGCTGCCAGCCCTTTTGAGGTCGCCGAGGAACGCGTTTCGGTGAAGCTCAGTGAGCCATCCACCACGGTCGCACCTTCCGGGATCTGCACATCAATACTGACCGGATCACTGGTGCTGCCCAGTGCTCCACGGGCATCAATGGTAAACGGCGTGCCCACTTCGACAGTACCGGCCGAATGCGCCACAGTAACAATGGCTTCGTTATCGGAAGACGAAGCATACACCGCCACCGGCAGACGCAGGTTCGGGTGGCTGCTTGAGCTGCCAGTCACCAGCACCTCGGCAAAGGCCCAGCCGTCCGGCAACCAGCGGGTATCAAGGTCGAACTGGATTTCCTTACTCTCGCCCGCGGCCAGGTTGAAAATAGGCTCATCAATTACCGCAGTCATTTCCGGGTTTGCACTGGCAAACTCAACCGAAAAACTGACCGCTGCAGTGCCGGTGTTGGTGAAAGTGCGGGTGAACGAGCAGCTCAGTGAGCAGGCATTATTCGCCAGCGAAGGCTTGTCTACTACCACAAAGCTGTCTGCGGCAGTACTTACGTTAAGCCGGCCAGCACCGCGATCGAACGGGGTGGTTGCACTGACAAAGTCATCGTCGCGCAGCCCGCTGTCCGTTGAGGTCATCAATAATGACTTCAGCTCATCAGCATCCAGATTGGGGCGCTGATCTAACAATAAAGCTGCCGCGCCGGCAACGTGAGGCGATGCCATGGAAGTGCCTGATAAACTACCGATACTGTCATCAGGTACCGGTGCCAGAATATTGCTACCCGGCGCAGTAATATCGGGCTTGAGGAAGCTTGAGTCGCCATTTGGTCCGCGTGAGCTAAACAAGGACATGCTATCTTCAGCATCTTCATTAATGCGCGCTTCTGGCGCGTTAATGGTCGCCGTCGCTGCAGATGTCCATTCGGCGCGAATCGCGTCACCGGCCTGTTGGGTGATCATCACCGAAGGCAAGGTGGTCGCATTCATCGACATAGTTAGCAAACCGGCTTCGTTGTTGTACACGATCATGGCGACCGCGCCAGCATTTTGCACGTTCGTTGCTTTGCTTTCAAAAGTACAGGTGCCACGTTGCACCAGCACAATCTGGTTATTAAAACTGCCCGCAGGAAATGCCGAGCAGGCAAGGTTATCACCGGCATTACTGGCCAGCGCCAGCGCCGCAGAAATATCCTGAGAGATAGTGAAGTTACCGTCACCAATGACCGCATTCACTTCAGGCAATCCAGCCGCTGCAACCGTAGGACTGAGGTCCCGGCCATGCTGGCTACTGGCGACGGTCAAGCCGTCTTCGATACAGGCCGGACAGCCAATGGTGCGATCACCCGGGCCATCGTTTCCTGCTGCTGTGACCGTCAACACCCCAGCTGCACGCGCCGCCGCAAATGCGGCCTGGTACGGACTATCGGCCGGATCGCCGCCAGGACCACCGCCCCAGGAGTTATTAATCACATCCGCGCCATCAGCAACGGCATCTTCCAGAGCAGGCAGCAGCATAGACGAACTGCCGCTGCCGCGGCCATCGGGGTCACTGAAAAGCGCTTTATACACCATCAGGTGCGCACCCGGTGCAACACCGGTAATATTCAGACTCACTCCATTGATGGTATAAGTACCGGGATTGCCCGCTGCAGTGCCTGCTACGTGGCTACCATGGCCATTGTAATCCGCCGGCGTTTCGGTTTCGTCGGGATGCACATCACCCGTTGGCTCATACCAGCGCGCGACAATAATTTTGTCATTACAGAAGGTAGGTGTGGTGGTGCAATAATCGGCTTTGCTGGGGCGACTGACACTCGGGTGACCGTTGTCTTCGAACAGCGGATGGTCGTGATCAATACCGCCATCGATGATAGCGATTTTGACATTACGCCCGGCCTGACTCTGGCCGCCAAGTTGACTCCACACGCCTGGTGCCTGAATCAGATCCATTGACGTGGGCGTTGAAGCATAATATTTGGTGTCGGGATAAACGCGTTTCACCCCCGGCACTTGTTGTAACTGAGCAAGGAGGGCCTGCTGGTCATGTTGCTTACCTGGCAACTCCACCACCATACCGTTGAAGGTCAGAGTTAAGTGATGCTTCACATTCAATTGACCAACGCGCGCTTGCAGGCCACGCAGAACCTCGTTCTGCTGACTCAGCAAATGTTGCTGATAGGTCTTGACCGGTTGCGAGCCTAACTGCAGACGTTCACTGCCGTTCGCCTTAGCTGAGGTCGGCGCAAATCCTGCGATACCTCCCTTGTACACTGCGGCGGCCGGGTCTTTGAGCTCAACAATAAAGCGGGTGACATCATATTTTTTCACCACGCCCTGCGCCAGCGCGGACTTTTTCTCCACACCGTGCTGCTGAACCAGTTGCGGCGACTGCATCGTTTTCATACGCAATTCCTGCGCCGATGCCGCCGTCACTGTCAACGAGGACAGTACCGCCAGCGCGACCAGTGCAGGCCGCATCGCTTGAGAAGCATCTTTCATAATAACTACCTTCCTGTTTATCGTTTTTATAGTTAAACGATACCACGACATGCAAGGATCAGGTACAGAAAGTGTGTAAAGAATGTTACAAAACTTAACAAAGTTTAACTGACGGGAGCTTCCAGTTGCAGCCGCTCGGCTAACAGTACCGCCTGGGTGCGGCTGTAGACGCCGAGCTTACGGAAAATTGCGGTGATATGCGCTTTCACTGTAGCTTCGGTGATGTTGAGCTGGTAGGCGATTTGTTTATTCAGCAAGCCCTCATGCAATAGGTAAAGTACGCGGTATTGCTGTGGAGTGAGGGCAGCAACCTTACGCGCCAATTGCTGGTCTTCGGCACTGATGCCATCCAAACGTCCGCGCATCGCCGCGGGCACCCAGGTATCGCCTTGTAAAATGGTATCGATGGCCTGCGCGATTTGGGCTGACGGTAGCGACTTAGGGATAAACCCTAAGGCTCCAAAGCCCATACACTTGGCGACCACACTGGTATCGTCCGAGCCGGAAATAATGGCGACGGGCAGCAACGGATAGTCTTCGCGGATGCGGATAAGTCCATACAAATCGCCGCTACCCGGCATATGCAGATCAAGCAACAACAGATCGAGATCATCGTCCTCGCCTAACGCCGCCAACGTTGCCTCAAGATCACCCGCCTCACGCAACTCAAGGTCGTCATAGTGATTCGCGAGCGCGCCTTGCAGCGCCTCGCGAAACAGTGGATGATCATCAGCAATTAAAAACTTCGCCATTTCAGATGGATACCATTAGTGGTGCGCGGTTGTCTGTTAGTCGCGGTTCAAGCGATTGTCTATCAGCGAATCTACCACAGTTGGATCGGCAAGCGTAGACGTATCGCCGAGGTTGTTAAACTCATTGGCAGCGATCTTACGCAAAATGCGCCGCATGATCTTTCCTGAGCGGGTCTTCGGCAGATCCGGCGCCCAGTGAATGAAGTCAGGCGTAGCAATCGGGCTGAGCTCTTTCCGTACCCACTCGCGCACTTCTTTGGTTAAATCTTCGCTGATTTCCGTGCCCGACATGGCGATCAGATAGACATAGATGCCCTGCCCCTTAAGGTCGTGGGGATACCCCACCACGGCAGCTTCTGAAACCGCCGGATGCTCGACCAATACACTTTCAATTTCGGCGGTGCCGAGGCGGTGACCGGAAACGTTCAACACATCGTCAACGCGACCGGTGATCCAGTAGTAACCATCCTCGTCACGACGCGCACCATCGCCGGAAAAATAAAGGTTCTTATAGGCCGAGAAATAGGTTTGTTCAAAGCGCTCGTGATCGCCCCAGAGGGTGCGTGACTGTCCCGGCCAGGAATCCTTAATGACCAGATTGCCATCCACTGCCCCTTCCATTTCTTTACCATCTGCATCCACCAAGGCCGGCTGCACGCCAAAGAACGGCCGTGTCGCCGAGCCTGGCTTCAGGTCTGTTGCGCCCGGCAGTGGCGTGATCATAATGCCGCCGGTTTCCGTCTGCCACCAGGTATCCACGATCGGACAGCGACTGTCGCCCATAACCTTGTGATACCACTCCCAGGCTTCCGGGTTAATCGGCTCGCCCACCGAGCCCAGCGTGCGCAGTGAGGTGCGTTCACTGGTCTCCGCCGCCGCCGTGCCTTTCGCCATCAGCGCTCGGATCGCCGTCGGGGCCGTATAGAGAATATTAACAGCGTGCTTATCAATGACTTCGCCGATGCGGCCAATGCCCGGATAAGTCGGTAAACCTTCAAAGACCAAAGTGGTGGCGCCATTGGCCAAAGGGCCATAAACGATGTAAGTATGGCCGGTGATCCAGCCGACATCGGCGGCACACCAGTAGACATCGTCTTCATGGTAATCAAACACATATTCGTGGGTCATCGAGGCCCACACCATGTAGCCACCGGTAGTGTGCAGCACACCCTTTGGCTTGCCCGTCGAGCCCGAGGTATAAAGGATAAACAGCGGATCTTCAGCATTCATGACTTCCGGCTGGCACTCCGTTGGCACGTCCTTGATCAGTTGCTCCCACCAGCAGTCACGGCTGTCATCAAAACCGACCTCGCCGTGGGTGACCCTGGCCACTACCACGTGCTCAACCGTTGGGCAGCGGTCGTCTTTGAGGGCTTCGTCGACATTGGCTTTCAACGGCGTCGTTTTGCCGCCACGGCGGCCTTCATCGGCCGTGATCACCACTTTGACACCGCAGTCATTGACGCGATCAGCGATGGCATTGGGCGAGAACCCACCGAAAATAACCGTATGCACAGCACCGATGCGGGCACAGGCCAACATTGCGTACGCCGCTTCCGGCACCATCGGCATATAAATAGCGACCCGATCGCCTTTCTCGACACCAAGTTTTTTAAGGCCGTTGGCAAAGCGTGAAACTTCATCATGCAGCTGCTTGTAGCTGATTTCCTCGCTCACTGAAGGGTCATCCCCTTCCCAGATAATGGCCGTCTTGTCGCCGCGTTCAGTCAGATGGCGGTCGACGCAGTTGTAGCAAGCATTCAAAGTACCGTCTTCGAACCATTTAATACTGATGTCGCCCGGCGCAAAACTGGTGTTCTTCACCTTGCGATAGGGGCTGAACCAGCTCAGTCGCTGGCCGTGCTCACGCCAAAAGCTCTCAGGGTCATCAATACTCTGCTGATACATTTCCTGGTAGCGTTCATTGTCAATATGGGCGCGGTTCTTCGCCTCAGCCGGCACCTTATAAATACTATCCTGCATAAAACCTCCTAATCATCGTACGCTTGACAGTCGTTGTTCGTACGCTGGTGTAGTTTGTACTTTGTAGTGTGTATACCTTCAGTTATTCAGGCGCGAGCGACCATTAGACCATAGTCTAGATTGATTAATTGCTGCAACCGTTCGATGCTTTTCCACGCAGATAACATCGAATCTACAGGAGCACAGCAATGCTGCAGAAAACACTAACGAAATCGCTGATTGCCAGTGCCGTCGTGGGCGTTCTCGCCATGGTACCAGCCCACGCAGCTGAACCCGAATGGGACTTCGGCGGCTACATCAAACTTGATGCCTTCGTCTCCGATTATCAGGACGGACAGGCGCCAACGACCGGTTTCATCGGTCGTCAGTTCTATATTCCCAGTACCACGCCTGTAGGCGGCAATGGCGATGACATGGTCACCGATGTGCATGCCCGCCAGTCGCGCTTCTTCTTCAATGTCAGTCAGGATCTGGACAACGGTGAAACCATTAAGGCGCGCATTGAGCTCGACTTTATGACCGTACCCGTTGGCGATGAACGCATCACCAACTCCTATGCTCCGCGCTTGCGCCAGGCCTATTTCACCTACAGCAACTGGTTGGTCGGTCAAGCTTGGTCGAACTTTCAAAATTTAGCAATCCTGCCTGAGTCCGTCGACTTTATCGGTGCCACAGACGGCATTATTTTCATGCGCCAGCCACAGGTTCGCTACACCCAGGGCGGCTTCAGTGTCTCGCTGGAAAATCCGGAAACCACAGTAACACCCTACGGCGGTGGGGGTCGTATAACCTCAAGCGATGGGGTGCTACCTGATTTCACTGCCAAGTATGTCGGTACCTCCGGCGATTTCAGCTACAGTATCGCCGGTCTGGTCCGTCAGCTTACCCATGATGTTGGTGGCGACGGCAATGATGAAACGGTGTCAGGCTATGGTGTTTCGGTAGGCGCCAAATGGCAGCTTGGCCAACATGATCTTCGCGCTTCTGTGCAGACCGGTTCAGGCCTGGGCCGTTACCTTGGACTCAACCTGTTCAATGGTGCCGTTATCGACGCCAGTGGTGACCTAGAAAGCATTGATTCCAGTGGTGTCACGCTTGCCTATCGCCATGTCTGGAACGACACCACACGAACAAATCTGGTGTTCAGTCGGGGTTGGGCCGACCATGCTGTGAATTTGACCGGCAATGCCGTGACCGAGTACACCCAGCGCATTGGCGCGAACCTGATGTATTCGCCCGTGAAAAATGCCACCTTCGGTGCAGAGTTGTCACGCGCGACCCGGGAAACTGAGGCCGGAACTGACGGCGATATGTCGCGCTTGCAGTTCATGGCCATGTACAGTTTCTGAGTCAGTTAGCCGCTAAAGGTTTTCCAGCGGGATGGGGCGGCCGAAGTAGTAGCCTTGCATGTAGTTACAGCCCAGATCCGTGACAAATTCGGCTTGTTGCGGAGTTTCAATGCCCTCAGCCAGGACTGCAAAGTCCAGGCTCTGGGCAATTTTTATAACACTATCGATAAGCACCCGATCACTCTTGTGATGGCGGATACCGGCAATAAAGCTACGGTCGATTTTGACCGTATCAATAGGGAGTCGTTTCAGGTAGCTCAGACTTGAGAAGCCGGTGCCAAAATCATCCAGCGCAATGGTTAACCCATGCTTACGCAGCTCATCCAGGCGCTGGATCGCGTATTGCGTGCCTTCCAGTAGAATCGACTCGGTCAGTTCCAGTTCCAGCCAGTTCGCCCGGCAGCCGGTTTCAGCGAGTGTGTGCAGCACAAAATCGACAAAATTGGCGCGATTAAAATGTAAAGCAGAGACGTTAACCGACATCCGTAACGAGCGCTCCCGCTGCTGCAGCCGCACCGCATCTTCGCAGGCGCGACGGAAAACCCATTCACTTAGCGGCACAATCTGGCCAGTCATTTCCGCGAGCGGAATAAACTCACTGGGCGGAATATAGCTGCCGTCTTCCTGCTGCCAGCGCAACAGCGCCTCCACCTGCACCGCGCGCTGATCGTTACAGCGCACAATCGGTTGGTAATGCAGTTGCAGCTCATTGTTTTCGATGGCTTCCTGTAAGTTACTGCGCATAGACGTCGTCGATAACAAGCGCTGCGCCATGCTCTTGTCGTATTCCTGAACATGGTTGTAGCCATAACGCTTGGCCTGGTGCATGGCCATATCCGCACGCTGTATGAGTTCCAATGGCGTGCGCACGTCGCCGGTCTGATGCGCCACACCAACACTGGCGGTCAGGTAAATTTTATGTTCTTCGATCCGGTAGGGTTGCGCCACTGTCGTCATGATTTCCTGCGCCAGGCTACTCACCCGGTCCGGGAAATTCACCGCACCATGCAGCACCATAATAAACTCGTCACTGGCAAAGCGCGCTAATTCGCTACGCCGCGGTTGCTGCTCCTGCAGGCGCTCGGCCAATTGCATCAGGATAGCATCGCCAATGTGTAAGCCCAGACTGTCATTGATCAAAGTAAAGCCGTCCAGATCGATAAATAATACCGTCACATCCTGGCTTTCATGAAAATGCTTGCCGATATACTCTTCGATGCTGCTGCGGTTCATTAATCCCGTTAACCCATCATGGCGGGCCTGGTAAAACAACTGCTTACCCTGCACCTCAAGGGTGACGTTGCGCTCCACCGCCAAGACCACTAACAACACCAGACCTATGCCGCCAACCACGATCAGCATCTGCAGATTCGACGTTTCCTGCAGGTTATCCAGTTGGTACAAATAGGCCATCACCGGAACATCCTGGGTGTGGTATAAATTGACGTTGCTGGTATCCAGCAAAATCGCGGTATCTTCCAGATAGTTGCGGGTGACCGGGCTCACCCAGAAACCGGAACGATCCATCCACATACCCGGCAGCACTTCATCGTAGGTTTCGATATCCGTATCCAGGGTATTCATCATGGCCGAGTCCAGCATCGCGCGCGCATCCAGCACCGCCAAAAGGCGATAAACCCCTGAGTCTTCGACGCCTTCTTCCTCAACAAAATCAACGGGCACACGAACGATGATTTTTGCGCTTAAATCTTCGGTGGCAAACAGCGGCAGCAAAATATCAGTCGTCTGGTCTTCCTCCGCCAGTGCGTTAAGTACCACAGGATCCGACATCACTTCCTCAAGATAACTGGACCGCGACGGTTTCAATCGCTCAAACACGACTTGTTCGTCAGGCGAGACCAGTAATAAAGCTTCAAGGAAATCGATGTGCTGCAAATAAGCATTCAGATCCACTTCCATCAGACGCGAGTGGACATTATAGGGATAGAGCTGCCAGCGTTCAGCCAGTCGCTCAAACAACTTGACCGTGGTCTCGCCTATCGCTGCGCGGCTATCCCGCAGTTGCTTGATAGAACGGTCACCCTCGGCTTTCAAATCTGACATTTCCGTGTGAAACATGCCCACGCCGAACACCAGAACCAGGAAAATCGCTAACGAAGCAAAGTTTGAGGATGAACTGGATAGCCGCGGTAACGGCCGCCGCCCGCGATAATGGGTGCTATACACCGCCACCCCGGCAAGGATGCCAGTCACACATATCACTAAGCTACCGGTCGGGTGCTTCGCCAATAAGGGAGACTTTAAAAACAGGTGCAGCATGAGAAAGGCTACCGAGAAAGCAGCTAAACCTAACGCATACGCCGCATTTAACTTAATAAACTCTTGCTGCCACTGCTTGCGCTGTTCGGTACCTGAAAACACCGGCACCAAACTGATCGCCATAGGTAAAAAGGCAAGATAAACGAGGGTAGGAATTTGCGCATCAAAACGATCGAAGAGACTACCGATCAAGCCATCGACCACAGCTAAAATTGCAACACAGGCAAGCGCGGACGACAGCCATCTATAGCTTTTCCGCTCACGCCGGTAACAGCGCAATAGCACACTGCCACCAAAGGCAATCATCATCACTTGGAAGGATGAGCTGATGGAGTGATAAAGTAATTGTTGTGTCGGTTCGAGCAGGCGATACCCGAAAATTAGTAACCCAGCAAAAAATAGTGCTGTTGCCGTTACTAACTGTAAAACTGCTCTAGCCTGCAAATCCGTATTTATTATTTTCATCGGCCAGCTGTCTATACGTTTACGCGCACGTCACATCATATAAACACACTTTTTTAAACTTGGGTAGGGCTTTTAATTGACCCGAAACGTCAACCAAATCAGCTTCAAGCGACTAAGATTTCGCTCAAGATGCCACTCACGCCCATTGCGGTCGGTCACCACAGCGTGGGTGAGTCCAGGGTTTCTATGGAATTCGTTACGTACGGTATGCAATATTTTCGCGGTGGATTCCGTCGCATGCTGAGAGTAGTTCATGATAGCTTCGCTACCTCGGTACAGAGCCACTTTCCTTAGTTTACGAGTCTTACTCACTGATCGCATCCTTTCATTTGTTGTACGCTATCGCAGCGAAAAAACAGGGCGAAAGCTTACAATGTAAAGTCGTAGTTTACTAGAACATTTTGTAAAAACAATGCTAACAAAATAAGACTGAAGTTACGCTTTTTTACCATCTTTCTGCTTTGCCGCCTATATGAGCTTCGGCAGATAGGGGCTGCGATTACTGTTCAGATAAGAACCTGTATAAATACAAAAAAAAGGCTCGAAACCTCACATGAAAATCATTTATACTTCACAATACTAAAACATTCGAAACATTCGGAATAATAAGAATAAACAAGGGATATCAATATCATGCTTATCTTGAGTCGGAAGGCAGGGGAATCATTAAAAATCGGCGACAATGTCACAATCACCATCGCCGAAGTCCGCGGTTCACAGGTCAGAATACAAATCGATGCACCACGTGACGTCGCAGTGCATCGCGAAGAAGTGTATTACCGGATTCAGCAGGAGCTGGCTGCACAGAACAACACTTCGAACTGATCCAGCGCTTCATTAAGCACGGATTCTTCAATGGTCAAGGCTGGCAAAAAACGGATGACATTGCCGTAGTAGCCGCAGGCCAGAAGAATAAGACCGTGCTCGGGCGCCAGTTTTATGATGCGCTGAGTGAGTCCGGTATCCGGCTGCTCCGGATCGCCTTCGTGAACCAGTTCAATAGCTACCATTGCCCCCGTCTGCCGCACTTCTAAGATACTTTCCGGATACTCTTTTTGTAACGCGCCCAAGCGCTGGTTAAATAGGGCGCCGATATGAGTTGCGCGCTGACAAAGGTCTTCTTGCGCAATCACCTCAAGCACCGCCAACGCCGCCGCGCAAGCGACGGGTGAACCGCCATAAGTCCCGCCCAATCCGCCAGGCAAAGGCGCATCCATGAGTTCAGCTTTGCCAACCACCGCTGCCAGCGGCAAGCCGCCAGCAATGCCCTTGGCCATGGTGATCAAGTCCGGCTCTACATCACTGTGTTCACAGCAGAACAACTTACCGGTGCGAGCAAAACCTGTTTGGATTTCGTCGGCGATCAGTACAATACCTGTGTCGTCACAAAGTTTCCGGAGGGCCTGCATAAAGCTCGCAGGAGCCGGATAAAAGCCGCCCTCGCCCTGCACCGGCTCAATGATGATCGCCGCCACATCACTCGGCGCGATGGCAGCCTTAAAAATATGCTGCAGCCCTTTTAATGCATCTTCCTCACTGACGCCATGAGCCGCTACCGGAAACGGTGCGTGGTAGATGTCAGCAGGGAAAGGTCCAAACAGATGCTTGTAAGGTGCGACTTTACCGGTCAGACCCATGGTCATATTGGTGCGCCCGTGAAAACCGCCGGTAAAGGCAATGACACCACGCCGGCCCGTTGCAGCGCGGGCGATTTTTACACAGTTCTCGACGGCTTCCGCACCTGTGGTGACAAACATAGCTTTCTTCACCGAAGGCCCGGGCGCTAAGCGCGTCAGCTTCTCCGCCAGTTCAACGGCTACTTCATAGGGATTGATCATCACACAGCTATGCGAGAACTGTTCCAACTGCTGCTGCGCCGCCTTAACCACTTGAGGATGCGAATGACCGGTATTGCAGACCGCGATACCGGTGCCAAGATCGATATATCTGTTGCCTTCCACATCCCAGACTTCAGCGTTTTTCGCCTTCGTCACATACACGGGATACACATTGCCCTGACCACGGGCAAAAGCAGCGAGTTTGCGTTGTTGTAATTCCTGATTCGTCATTGTCCACCTACACTTAAATACTTAATTGAAAGATAATCATCCAGCCCATACTGCGAGCCTTCCCGGCCATAGCCACTTTGCTTAACTCCACCGAAAGGCGCGGCAGCATTGGAGATCGCCGCATCATTCATGCCGACCATGCCAAACTTAAGCGCTTTCGCCACCCGCCACAGCCGCCCGTGATCACGACTGTAGACATAGCTGGCCAGGCCAAACTCCGTATCATTTGCCAGCGCAATCGCCTGTCGCTCATCACTAAAGCGCAACACCGGCGCCACCGGCCCAAAAATCTCCTCCCGCGCAATCGCCATCTGCGCCGTCACCCCCGTCAACACCACCCCCCCAAACCACGAAGAAAGGGCAGCCCTCCCCTTTTGTTCAGAGGGAGGGCTGCCCTTTCTTACAATGGTGGCGCCGGCGGCGACTGCGTTGTCGACGAGGGTGGCGACTTTGGCAGCGGCCTGGGGGTGAATGAGCGGTCCAAGTTCGAGTTGCTCGACCTGCTCCGCAAGGCGCTCAGCAAACTCGTCGTAGATGCTGTCGTGTACCAGAATACGATTAGCGCAGACGCAGGTTTGCCCAGCGTTGCGGAATTTCGCCAGCAGCACGCCTGCAATGGCGGCCTCAATATCAGCATCCTCAAACACTAGAAAAGGCGCGTTGCCGCCCAGCTCCAGTGATAACCGCTTCACCGTGCCACTGCACTGCGCAGCGAGCATCCGGCCAACTTTGGTTGAGCCGGTGAAAGTAAACTTTGCGACAGCGGGGTGTTGCGTCAGTACCTCACCAATCCCCTTCGCGTCGGTACCAACGATTAACGCAAAGGCGGCGGCAGGAACTCCCGCGCGAATCGCCAGTTGCTGCAATGCCAGAGCCGATAACGGCGTTTCCGCAGCCGGCTTTGCGACGATTGCACAGCCAGCAGCCAGCGCCGCAGCAGCCTTTCTCGCCAGCATCGCATTAGGAAAATTCCAGGGCGTAATCGCAGCCACAACTCCCACCGGCTCTTTCACCACCACGATGTCCTTCGCCGGATTAGGCCCCGGAATCGTGGAGCCATACACACGCACCGCCTCTTCTGCGAACCATTCAATATACGACGCACCATAGCCAATCTCGCCCTCTGCCTCGGCCATTGGCTTGCCCTGCTCCAAATGCAAAAGCTCCGCCAACACCTGCTTGTTCTGCATCAGTAGATCCGCCCACCGCCGCAAAATTCCCGCCCGCTCCCGCGCCGACCGTGCAGCCCACTTCTGCTGGCCATCCAGCGCCTGCGTTACAGCAATTTTGGCGTGCTCCGCTGACTGCTCACGTAACCAGGCGAAGCTGGACTGGTCCGCGGGATTTACCACCGCAAAATAGCTGGTGGCCTGCGCTCCGGCTGGCGGCTGCTCAGTGCGCACGGTCGCTGGTAACAAGTTATCGGCAATGACCTGCGCGACGCGGGCGGCTGCAGGTGTTGGCGGGTTAGATGTCATCGTTGATCCCTCAGTTGTGATTGGCTCGAAACATGTGAAGCTATTGCAGCACGGAAAATTACCCTTTTAAATTTCAACCTATCAATTTATAGTTTGAAAAGGATCAAACAAAGTAGAGGCTCAAAATGTCGAGTAGTTGGATGCGCCGCGATCTCACCGATTACGACCTCAAGTTGCTCAAGGTCTTTCGCACCGTGGTCGAGTGTGGCGGCTTCAGTGCCGCCGAAACCGAGCTGGGTATTGGCCGTTCAACCATCAGCATTCATATGAATAGTCTGGAAACGCGGCTGGGCTTGCGTCTGTGTCAGCGTGGCCGGCAGGGCTTTTCGCTGACACGCGAGGGCCAGGCGGTGTTTAACGCGATCCTCACACTTACCGACGCCCACGATGAATTTCAGCACCAGCTCGCTCAGATCAACCAGGACCTCAGCGGTGAATTGATCCTGTTGGCAGCTGACCAGCTCGACGCGCCGCGCCAGCGCAACATCGCAAAGGCTATCGGCAAGATCACCGCCGAGGCACCACAGCTGCATATTCATTTTGACCTGTTACCACTGCAGCAAATTGAGCTAGCCTTGTTAAAAAATCAGGCGCATGTAGCACTGATGCCGGGCTACCGACGCATCGATGGCCTGTCTTACACGCCGGCGTTCAGCACCCCTATTTACCTCTGCTGTGGCGCCGAACATCCATTGTTTGCGAGACCCGATACAGAGCTTGATGACCCATTACTAGCAGGCTTTGATGCCATTCACCCCGGCATCAACATCAACCCCGAAGGCCGCAAATTGCTGCAGCGCCTGAACACCACCGCCCGCGCCTACCAGTTCGACAGCCGTCTGAGCCTTATCTTATCGGGTGCTTATCTGGGCTTTTTACCGGACGCCATCGCAGCGCCGTACCTGGCCTCCGGAGAATTGCGTTACATCAGACCGGACACCTATCAGTATGCCTTTGAGCAATTCTATGTCCGCCGCAACCAGCCTCGGGAACCAGAAAAAGTCGAACTGGCTCTGACTGCATTGCTTGCAGCATCCGCCAACGAGTCCGGTAAAAAGGGAGGTATGTGATGTTGCTGCTGGCAAGTGTTTTTGCCTTACAACTCAACTTTGACCGCGCTGAAATTCCGACCGTCGAGACCCGGGTTGCACGTACTGAAGCGGGCCAATTTTACCCGCTTGAAAAGGGTTTCCAAGGTGACAAACCTTTTGGATTCGCACTGCAACCCGGCGCCGAGCTGTCGTTTGTTTTGCGCGAATTCAACGCAAACTGCTTGCACAATGGACGCATCCATCTCTCAACGGAGCAACAGCAGCAGCTGCTAGACGCTTCGGCGACGATACAATTGTCCGCGACCTATGCATTGACTGAACAAACCTGTGCGTACGAATCCTTTGATTGGCAGGGCGAAGTGCAGGTGCAGGCGACGCCATTGCAGGACGACCTGCCCGTCACGCCGGCAGTCAAGCCGCTGCGTGACGCCCCCTGGCAGCCGCAGCCCCAACAGCAGCAGCCGACAGTTTACGGCTGGGCGCAAACCGATGCTGACGGTAAGTTAATTGCCCATTACAGCAGTCAGCCGCACATCGCGGTGCCTGCTTACTCCCTGAGCAAGACCTTTATTGCCGCCGCCGCGGCGCTATTGATTGAGCGCCATAGTGTTACTGAGATCCTTGCGTTGAGTATCGCTTCGCTCATACCAGAGTGCGAACAAGCCAGTTGGCAACGCACCACCTTGCGCGATGCGCTGAACATGCGCACCGGACACTATCACCAGACAACAGCTAGCGCTGATGAAAGCGCCGAGGCCATGATCAACGACTTCTTTTTAGTCACCTCTCATGCAGAGAAGATTCGCCACGCCTGCAGTTATCCGGCCCAGCAAAGTGCAAGTCCGGCGCCTTTTGTTTATCAGAGCTCGGCCACCTATTTACTGGCCACAGCACTGCAAACGGGACTGCAGCAGAATCGTTTTGGCGAGCTTGAGGGTTTGCATGGCGACTGGCGTCTTGATCAATTACTTTACGACAATCTTTGGGACCCGCTGCAACTCAGCCCACTTGCCTACAGCATTGATAGCACTAAAGATGCGCGCGCTCAGATTTGGGGTGGCTACGGACTCAGCCTGCTGCCCCGCGATCTGGTAGCTCTGGCACGATTTGTCCAGCATGACCCGATGGAACTCGGTTTTGCCGAAATCCTGGCGCGCCCCGATCTGGCAACACCAGTGCCCGGCAACGAGAGCTTGCGTTACCGCGCCAGCATCTGGTTCTGGCAGGATCCGGTCAGTAAGCAATGGTATCCATTTTTAAGCGGCTACGGCGGCATCATGGTGGTATTCCTGGACAGTCGGCACCTTTATTACCTGGTGAGCGACCAACATGACCACCGCTTCGCCGACGTCATCCGTGACTTCCAGCGCTGGCAAACCGAACTGGCCCCATAGAAGCCAGCCAACTGGCGCTTTAGAAAGGGCAGCCCTCCATAGTAATTTGACCGCAACAATGTAAGGGCTGCCCTCCCTATTTTTTTGTCTTGAAAATGTAAGGGCTGCCCTTTCTTATAAAAATAAAAGGAACACACATGCCAAAGTCAGTTGCTGCGAACGGGCATCTTGCCCGGATTATGTTGGCGTTTCTCGCTACGGCGGGATTATTTTATGTGAATATTATGCCGGCACTGGTGTCGGGATTGATCTCGGGGCTGGGATTTTCGAATCAGGATGCCGGATTCGTCGGTAGTCTGAATATCTATGGTGCTGCGGTCGGTGCTTTTTTTGCAATCTTCATCATCCGCCGTATCGAGTGGAAGCCCGTTTGTATTGGCCTGCTAGTCGCGCTGATCGCCGTCGACTTTTGCTCGATGCTGCTGACCACAGAGTTTGCCATGATGGCATTGCGCGCTTTTCACGGCTTTATCGGCGGGATGCTGGTTGGCGTCAGCTTCGCCGTCATCGCCCGCACCGAGCACGTTCATAAAACCTTTGGCATGCTGCTGCTGGTGCAGTTCGGTCTCGGTGGTCTGGGCGTAATGGCGCTGCCGCCGCTGGTTCCGGTATTCGGCAGCTGGATTCTTTTCATGGCGCTCATCGCTTTCAGCGCCACCGCGTTGGTCATGCTGTTTTTCCTGCCCGATTACCCGGTTCAAATTCGTGACCCGGAAGCCATTGTCGCGCCGGTACAAAAACGCCCGCTGGCGGCATCAGTACTTGCGGTATTTTTATTTCAGGCCGCCAACATGGCGCTCTACGCCTATATTATCGATCTGGGCGAAAAAGCCGGGCTTACCCTCGCCACCATATCGCCTGCGCTTGGCGTTTCTGCCTGGATGGGCATTCTCGGGTCGCTTGCGGTCATCGTCCTGTCCACCAGATTTGGCCGGACCCTGCCCATCATGCTGGGTATTTTCGTCACCGCCGCCGGCACCTTTGCCTTGCATTACAGCTTCAGCCCGCTGGTTTTCTGGCTAGCCAATATCGCGGTCGGCATCACTTGGGCCTTCTCCATCGCCTATCTGCTTGGCGTGTGTAGTGAGTTTGATAAAGCCGGGCAAATGGCTGCCCTGGGTGGCTTTGCCTCAAAAATGGGGCTGGCGTCAGGCCCCATGTTTGCCGCCTTTGTGGTCACCGAAAGCAACTATGAGCAACTCATCAATATCGCCGTCGTGCTGTTAGTGATCGCTGCCCTGGCGACGATTTACCCATCGCGCCTGCTTGACCGACAAGGTCGGCAAGCGCTGCAAGCAGCTGTAGACAAAGAGGCCTAAAGCGACCTAAACTGCGGTGATGATGCAACCGCTATTTGTTTTAGACAGCACCAGCACTGCCAACCTGCAGCAGCAGCTGATTCAGAAATTGATTCACGCTATTCATAGCGGGCATTTTGCGTGTGGCAGCAAAATGCCCTCTTCACGTAAGCTCGCAGAGCAACTTGGCATCGCTCGTAACACCGTGGTCAACGCCTACGAGCAGTTGATCGATGAAGGCTACCTGGTCAGTAAAGAACGTAGCGGAATTTACGTGCGCGACGACATCTACGAACAGCACGCGGCCGAGCCCGAGCAAGCCACAGCGACCAGCGATAGCCCGCAGCTCGAGCAAAAATGGCAAAGTCGCATGAACAAACTGCGACTTGATAAACTGGCGCCACCGTACCCACATAACTGGCAGCAGTATCCTTACCCTTTTATTGACGGCCAGTTTGATCCGAGCCTGTTTCCTGTCCAGCAATGGCGCGAATGCTCAAAACTCAGCCTGAACGTCAGCGAAATTCGCACCTGGGCCTCCGACAGCGGCCATGATGACGATCCCCTGCTGGCGGAAGAGATCCGCACCAAGGTCCTGCCGCGCCGTGGCATCTATGCCAATCCCGACGAGATCCTGGTCACATTAGGGTCCCAGCATGGCCTGTATTTGCTTTCGCGGCTGTTGCTCAATAACCAGACCCTGGTGACCACCGAAGAGCCCGGCTACCCCGGCATCCGCCAGCTTGCGCATCAGTCGTACAGTCCTTTGCACTGTGCCGAGGTCGATGAAAATGGCATCTGTCTCGACCAGATCCCGGCCCATACCGATGTGCTTTATGTTACCCCCAGCCACCAGATGCCGACGGCTGTGACCATGCCCCTGGAGCATCGCGAAGCCATTATCGCCAAAGCCAATCAGGATGACTTCATCGTGGTCGAAGATGACTACGCCAGTGAAAGCAATTTTATGTCGCAGCCACACCCCGCCATAAAAAGCCTCGATAGCGAAGGCCGGGTGATTTATGTTTCCAGCTTTTCCAAAGTGCTCGCGCCAGGGCTGCGGTTAGGCTTTATGGTCGGTCCGGCACCGCTGATTCGCCAGGCGCGCCAGCTGCGTACCCTGATTTCCAGACATCCGCCGGCGAACAACCAGCGCGTGATGGGACTCTTCCTGTCACTTGGCTATTACGACCAAGCCCTGCGCAAGCTCAATCAGGAAATGGCCAGTCGCTGGCAGGAGATGCGCGAGGCGCTGAATCATTATTTATCTACCCGCATCGTGACCTCCCGCACCGTAGGCGGCAGCACCTGCTGGATTGAAGGCCCCAGCCAGCTAAATAGTCAGCAATTCGCTGTTGAGGCGGCCAAACACGGCATTCTGATTGAGCCGGTGGAGCGTTTTTATGCTGGTAGCGAGCATCCTCATCACTATTTTCGCCTGGGGGTCAGCAGTATTCCGACCGAGAAGATCCGTGAAGGGGTCGAGTTGCTCGCTCAGATCATGCGCGAATGGGAACAGCAGGACAGCAAGAACCAACCTGAAATCAGCTGGGGCAAACTGTTAAAAGGCAAAGCACTGCGCGATTTCGCCAGCCGGGTTGAGTTTATTGGCCAGACCGTTTTTGGTGACCCCTATCGCATCAGGCTTTACCACGATGGCAGCATGGCAGGCTGGGAAGGCTATCAGGACGAGCGACAGGACAAAGGTCAGTGGTGGCTGGAAGGCGATCGCTGGTTCCGGCAATGGCGCGACTGGTCCTATGGCGAAACCCTCGGCTTCGATATTTACCTTTATAAAAATCGGATCAACTGGGTGCGCGACGGTAAGCTGGTGGATTCCGCTTTTTACCGGCTGCATGACCCGACAGAAAAGACACCTTCCCCTGCCAGCGATGATCTGGCCCATAAAGTCACCTGAAACTGGCTCTACTCGAAAACCAGTTGCGCTCTTAGGCTGATAGCACTTCAGTCAACGGAGCTATGAATGTCAGCTTTTACCTTAGCCGGGCTTCAACTTAGCCTAAGTGCCAGTGAGGATAACTTTGCGCTCATCGAGCAGCATGTGCTCGCGACGAAACGCCGTTACCCCAATGTGCAACTTATCCTGCTGCCCGAACTGGCGAACTTTGGCCCAGCGCCACGCCATGCGGCAGCCTTTCCCAATGCCACCGACGAAGCCTACCAGAACCTTGCCCGCGAGGCCGGTGTCTGGTTATGCAATGGTTCGATGTTCGAACGTGACGGTGACCAGATTTATAACACCGCTTCGGTCTACGACCCGGCGGGTAACGTGGTCTGCCGCTACCGCAAGATGTTTCCCTTTTTACCTTATGAAGAGGGTATTTCGGCCGGTACCGAACCGCGTACCTTTACCATTCCTGGGGTCGGTGAGTTTGGCCTCTCTATCTGTTACGACATGTGGTTTCCGGAAACCATCCGCGCGCTGGCCTGGCAAGGTGCCGAAGTGATCCTGCATCCGACTCTGACCAACACTATTGACCGTGATACGGAACTTGCCATCGCACGCTCCAGCGCCGCCACTAACCAGTGCTACATGATTGACATCAATTCGGCAGCCCCCCTTGGCAACGGCAAATCCATCGTCGCCGGACCCGGCGGCGAAGTCATCCACCAGGCCGCTGACAATCTGGAAGCGATTGTTGTCGACCTGGATCTAGATTACCTGCGCCGGGTGCGCGAACAAGGGTGGCATAGCCTGGGGCAGCCGTTAAAAAGCTTCCGTGACCACCCGCTCAGCTTTCCACAATATCAGGGCCAACGCTCGTCTGCTCTGGACCAGATGGGTCCACTGGCGAAGCCAAAAGCCAATACAAAAACATAATAAAACTGCATAATAACCACAGGGGAATCCTGATGAAACATACAGACAACTTTAAAATTGCACCACTGGCGATAGCCATCAGTTCCGCGCTCTGGCTCAGTGCTCCGGTACTTGCCCAAGAGACGGCGAGCGACGAAGATAAAGCCCAGAAAGAGCCGGAACGCATTGTCGTTACGGCTACGCGGCGTCCGCAAACGGTCAACGAAATTCCTTACAACATCTCGGTGTTGTCCGGTGAGGATCTGGAAGAACGCCTTATCATCAACTCAGTTGATGTGATGCGGGAAACGCCGGGGATCACCGTGGTCGATCGCGGCTACCGCAACTCCGGCGTGATCAACAACATCGTCATCCGCGGCATGAACGTTGACTCAGCAGGTAACGGTGACTTTGCCCTGAATGCGGTGCCAACTGTGAGTACTTACGTTAACGACACGCCGCTGTTCGCCAACTTCATCCTGAAAGACATCAACGCAGTAGAAATATTGCGTGGTCCACAAGGTACGTTGTACGGTTCTGGCTCCCTGGCAGGTACCGTGCGCTATACCCTGAACAAGCCTGATCTGTATCAGGGCTACGCGCGGGTTGATGCACGTTTGAGCCAGACACAGGGTTCAGACGGTTTTAATCAGAACTACGATGTATTGGTCAATCAGCCGCTCACTGACACCCTGGCAGTGCGCGGTTTCTTTGGCCGCATCGACAACGATGGCATCGTTGATTACGTCAATGTTTATCAACTGAATGACTCGGGCGCCCCGGTTGCTGAAGGCGGTGACATCGCCAGTGGCGACCCGCAATTTACAAGTATTGAAGATGCCGACACTGTGGATATCGATTACGGTCGCGTCAGCTTGCTCTGGCAGCCCTCCACCACCTTCTCGGCACTGCTCAGCCATCACTATCAGAGCGATGATATCGGTGGCCGTCGACAAGTCACGACCGGCACCAACTGGGTGGGTGGCACAGAACAGTCCTACGGTGAGTACGAGAATGGTGCGGTACACCGCGAACCTTCCGAGCGCGATGTCAGCCTGACCTCGTTAGAGCTGGAGTGGGACCTGGGCTTTGCTTCGCTGTCGTCCACTACCTCTGACTATGACCACGACGGTAGCTCGATCAGCGACAACACCGGCTTCTACGCACAAAACAACTGGTTTGCCTGGTTCTATGGTGGCAGCCCGCGTCCACTTGCTATCGCCGAACGCTTCTATGAAGAATCCGGCTTTACCCAGGAGCTGCGTTTAGTATCTCAGGGCGAGAATACCTTTGATTGGATCCTTGGTGCGTTCTACATGGACAAAGACACAGCGTCAGGTCAGGACAGCTTCATGCCTGGCTTTAGCGAGTGGGCCGAGGCCAGTGGCTTTGACGACACACTCGCCAGTTGGGGCGGCGTCCTTGGCGATCAGGATTTCCGCTACCGCGATCAGCGCAACATCCGCGACCTTTCCGTGTACGGGGAACTGACCTGGAATGTTACCGACCGCTTTAGCACCACCCTTGGCCTACGTCATTTTACCAATGACATCAGCAATGAGACCACCATCGAGCTGCCAATTTACCCGGGCCCGGCCAACGTTGACTCAGAATTTGATGACGACGGCACCCTGTTTAAATTTAACGCGTCGTACGATATTTCTGACGATATGATGTGGTACGCCACCATCTCTGAAGGTTATCGCCGCGGCGGTACCAGCGCCGTGCCTATCTCGGGTGGCTTTGCTGAGAACCCTGAGTACCTGCGTTACAGCCCGGACAGCGTGGTCAACCTGGAAACCGGTATTAAAGGTACAGTGAACCGTCACAATTACTCGGTGACCGTATTCCGCATGAACTGGGACGACCCACAACTGAACGTGGCCACACCGAACTGGGGCTTCTATGCCGCCGTCAACGGTGAGAAAGCGCGATCAGAAGGTCTGGAACTCGAACTCAAAGGTTTCCTGACCGACAGCATCAAGTACAATGTCGGCTATGCTTACGTCAACGCTGAACTTGGCCGCGACCTGGTAGTACCTTCCGGCACGGCAAGTTCGCCTTCCAGCTACGTCTACGCAAAAGCCGGTGAACAGCTGCCGTCGATGGCGGAGCATACCTTTAGCGGTGGCCTGAACCATTCGATGGACCTGGCTTCCGGCATGTACCTGGTGACCAACTTCAGTACCTACTTCCAGTCCGACTCACGCAATGCGCTGGGCAATAATCCGAAGTTTGACATTGACCTGCCACGCTTCTTTATCACCAATGCCAGCACCACCTTGCACGCCGATGAGTGGAAGGTTAGTCTGTTCGTTAAGAATATCTTCAACGAAAAAGGGGTCACTGGCGTGTTATCTGAAGCCTACATGGGTACCGACCCGGCTGAAAACTTCTACGGCAACAGCTCGAAGCAGTACATCAGCCAGCCACGCACGGTCGGCGTACGATTCAGCTATGAATTCGGCTGGTAAGTCGAAGGCTGACGCCGCGCTTCGGGCCACCGAACGCGGCGATTATACCCAGGCCTTAAACCTGTATGCCGAGGCGGTCCGCATGACGCCCCGGCATCCGGTTCTGCTCTACAACTACGCCAGCCTCGCCCGCATCACCGGCGACCTGGACCTGGCCTTAACCCTGCTCAATCAAGTCATCGACCTCAACCCCGACGACACCGCCGCCTGGCACATGCGCAGCAACCTCCGCCGCTGGACCCCAGAGCACAACCACATCGCCGCCCTCACCAAGAAAGGGCAGCCCTTACATTCTGACGACACCTCCGCAAGCAAGGGCAGCCCTAAACCGCTCAGCCCCAAGCAGCAGGTCGAGCTAAACTACGCACTGGCGAAAGAACACGAAGACTGCGGCAACTACGCCGAAGCCAGGCAGCACCTGCTCTGCGCGGCCGCGCTGCGCCGCCAGCACCTCAACTACAACATCCAGGACGACCTCGATACAATCGCCGCCCTCAGCAAGAAAGGGCAGCCCTTAGATTTTAAAGAGGCTTCCAAAAGGAAGGGCTGCCCTTCCTCGAAGTGTGTTTTTGTTTTGGGGTTGCCGCGGGTGGGGTCGACGCTGCTGGAGCGCATGCTCAGTTGCGATAAGCGGGTGGTCGCCGCAGGCGAGCTGCCATTTTTCCCGCAACTGCTGGGCCGTGCGCTACAAAGCGCCTTTATCAAGCAGAACGGCCCGCACGCCAGGCCGAAGAGCAAAACCGAACTGGTCAGTTACGTCGACAACGTCGACTGGCAGAAGTTAGGCGCAGACTACCTGGCGCAGTTGCCCGAAGGCGAGTTTGTTATCGACAAACTGCCCCTTAACTTCCTGAATATCGGTTTAATTCAGCGCGCGCTGCCCCATGCGAAAGTGATCTACATGCACCGCGACCAGCAAGATCATGAACTCGCCCTGATGAAGCACTTGTTCAACCAAGCTTACCCATGGTCCTATTCGCTCGCCGAAATTCGCCAGTATTATGAAGCCGTAACCGCACTCTGCGAACATGCCTGCGCACAGTCGCCCAAGACGATTCACAAAGTCAGCTATGAAGACTTAGTTGGCACACCAGAACAGACATTAAAAGAAGTGTCAGATTACTGTGGACTTAACTGGCAGCAAAAGGATCTACGCCAGGCTCTGCAGTTTGCATCGCACAACCAAAAGGCCAGTACCACCGGCAGCGCCAGTCAGGTGCGGAGTCAGCTGCACCAGCGCTCGGTCGGGCTCGCAAAGAAGTACGGCTGGCCCGCCACAGACCTCAGCGCCACGCAGCTTAGTCCGCCATTCGCGACCAGATAAGATCGTTAATGCCCTCTTCGCTTGGCGCGTAACCTGTCGGAGCGCGTAGCAAAATAGCGCGTAGCTCGTCGATGCGGAAATTAATACAGGCATCATTTAATTCTTCCAGCAAAACCTCGACTGCGGGCCAGTCCAGCGCCAGCTCTTGCGCGCGACAGATGCGCGGGTGATCGCAGGCGACCACATCGTCACCAATCAACAGCTCCTCATAGAGCTTCTCGCCGGGCCGGAGTCCAGAATAAACAATCTCGATATCGCCGTCAGGATGCGCTTCAGAACGCACCTCAAGCCCGCTCAAGTGAATCATTTTTAGCGCCATATCGACGATTTTCACCGGCTCGCCCATGTCGAGCACAAACACCGCACCCGTGTCTCCCATAGTGCCGGCCTGGATCACCAGCTGCGCGGCCTCGGGAATGGTCATAAAATAGCGGGTAATGTCAGGATGAGTCACCGTCACCGGTCCACCCTGTTCAATTTGCTTCTTAAACAGCGGCACCACGGAACCTGACGAGCCCAGCACGTTACCAAAGCGCACCATCGCAAATCGTGTCGCTGAACTATTACGTTGCGCCAGTCCTTGCAGGACCAGCTCAGACAGACGTTTGGTGGTTCCCATCACATTGGTCGGCCGCACTGCCTTGTCGGTCGAAATAAGCACGAATAGCTCAACATTTGCGGCAATCGCTGCCTCAGCCGTGTGCCAGGTGCCGAAAACATTGTTACGCACACCTTCGACCATGTTGAACTCAACCAAAGGCACATGCTTATACGCCGCCGCGTGGTACACCGTTTGCACGTGAAAAGATTTCATCACCGCAGCAATGCGATTGCGCCGCTGCACGGTGCCAATAATAGGATAAATCGTGATGCCGTCGAGCTTATGGCGACTGATGATCTCCCGCAGTTCCCGCTCAATGCTGTACAAACCGAACTCGGAAATCTCATACAACACCAGCGCTTTCGGCTTCTGCATGACAATCTGCCGGCACAGCTCCGAACCAATTGAGCCGCCCGCACCTGTGACCAGCACGACTTTGCCACGAATGTGCTGCTGCATCAGCGCCGGGTCCGGATCCACGGGATCGCGGCCCAGCAAGTCCTCGATACGAACATCCTGCAACTGGTCAATGGCCATCTCACCATTCACCATATCGGCCATACCCGGCACGGTCTGCACGCGAACATTAAGGGTTTCGAGTGATTCAAGAATCGTTTTACGCACGGCCCGCGACGCACTTGGCAACGCCAGTAAGATACGCTCGATACCCAGTCCCTCAACTGCATCGGGGACCTGCGCAGGATCGATAACGGGAATACCCAGCAACACCGTTTTTTGCAACGTCTTGTCATCGTCCACCAGCACCACCGGCGAAAACTCTTCTCCATTATTAAGCGCCTGGGCGAGCTGACGCCCCGCTGAACCCGCACCGTAAATCATCACCGGGATTTTCTTACGACTGACCATACGATGGTAAATCGCACGCATGGCAAAACGGCTACCGCCGATCAGCAGCAAGGTGGTCAAGCCATAGTTGACGATGCCCGTTGCTGGTAGGTTCACATTAAAGGCGAACAGCAAGCCATACAGCAGTAAAGTTGAAAAGATTGCGCCGGTCAGCACCACCCCAAAGGCACGCACTGAGACATAGCGCACCACCGCTCGGTACAGCCCTAGCTTTACGAATACCGCTATAGATCCAACCAAGAGCCACGTCACCACACCCAGCCAGCTCACTGCCGAACTAATGCTAAACACATCACGGCTTAGCAAAAGCGCCAGAGTCAAAGAGGCCAGGATCGCAAAAATATCGATGATCACGCTAATTGCGCGCTTCGCGGGACGCGGGAGTTGCAGCAATGAGGTAAGTAGCTTCACGGGTATTTACATCCGAGTAAATGGGTGGATTTCTATCTTCCTAATAAGCGCAAGAGTATAGCCAGTGAAGGCCTCACCGACAACCTTTACGATAGTTTTACTTTGCAGATATTCATAACCTGTGTTAGCTTTTTGTTTTTGTCATGTACGAATGATAAATGTTTTTTTGGACCAATTTTACTATGGAATGGTGAGGCTTAATGTTCGTTGCTCTCTCAATTTGCTCAGCCTTAGCGCTTGTTATTGCTAGCTTTAGTGGTAACCCGATGGTCTGGTTGCTTACTATCGGAGCGATTGTATGTAGCGCGGTTATTGGTTTTGGTCACAAAAACTTTATAAATGCCTCACTCGTGAGCGGCCCATTTTTCATTTTGTCGGGCTTTGCTTCACTGCATGTTTCCCTGCTCGGCATGAGTGACGTCACGCTCTACGAGAACCTGCCGGTATTGGTCAGTGCCTTCTCCCTCATTTTAGTGGCGACACTTAGCGTTTGTATTAGCATGGTCGAGCGGGCATCACAGCAACATGAAACTATGCCTGCCAGCGAGTTTAAACGTTAATGACAGCCCAGCCGCAGGTGAAGCATCACGGTGCTTTCGCGGGTGTGACCGGATCCTGCCACGAACTTTTTCTGGGCCCCGCGGACTCGGTTCTCATCGATTGCGGCTTATTTCAGGGTGCTGAAACCTCCGGTACAGGCGCAACTTCAGCTTCCTCTGAAATCGACTTTTCGCTTGCCTCGGTACGTGGGTTAGTCATCACTCACACTCATATTGACCACGTCGGCCGCATCCCTTATTTGCTGATGGCTGGGTTTAACGGCCCCATCTTTTGTACCTCGGCAACGGCTCATCTATTACCCCTGGTTATCGAAGATGCCCTGAAAATCGGCTTAACCCGTGACCGCGACCTCATTGCCGGCGTGCTGTCGCGGCTGCGGCGCATGCTGATCCCTTTTGACTACGACGAGTGGCAGCCCCTTGCCTGTGATAACTCGGGTCGTGCTGTGCGCGTAAGGTTTCGCCAGGCCGGACATATCTTAGGTTCAGCCTATGTTGAGTTTGAATGGGGCGATGCTGGTGGGGCTTTGCGTGCTCCTGGGGGTGTTCGGGGTGTTGGGGCTGTTGGGGCGCACCAGCCGCTCAAGGTGGCGTCGCTGTATCCGCTTGCCGAGGGCTATCGAGTGGTATTTTCAGGTGATCTTGGCTGTCGCAATACGCCATTACTTCCGGATCCGCAACCGCTGGAGCGTGCCGACCTGCTATTTTTAGAAAGCACTTATGGCGACCGTTTGCACGAATCACGCCAGGACCGCTCGGTGCGCCTCAAAACCGTGATTGAGCGCTGCGTTAGTGATGGTGGGGCGGTGCTCATCCCGGCATTCAGCATTGGCCGCACGCAGGAGTTGCTCTATGAAATCGAAGATCTCATTGCCAGCAATGCCGGCTTCTGGCCGACCATCACCGTCATTCTCGACTCGCCAATGGCGGCAGAGTTTACTGCACTTTACCAGCAGCTCGCTCATTTGTGGGACCAAGAGGCACTGCAGCGACGCGCCGCAGGCCGCAATCCACTTGATTTTTCACGCCTGCACACGGTCGCAAGCCACGCCGATCACGAACACATCGTCAATTTTTTGCGCACCTCGGGCGAACCCTGCATCGTCATTGCCGCCAGCGGAATGTGTGCCGGCGGCCGCATGGTCAATTATCTGAAAGCACTCTTACCAGACCCGCGCACCGACGTCCTTTTCGTCGGTTATCAAGCCAGCGGCACCCCGGGACGTGCCATTCAGGAATACGGCCCCGACGGCGGTTACGTTGAACTTGATGGCGAGCGCATCACCATCCGCGCCGGCATACACACCCTCGGCGGCTACTCCGCCCACGCCGACCAGGCCGAACTCATCGACTTCGTTCTCGCCGCCTCACCCCCCGTCGGCGAAGTTCGCCTTATCCACGGCGACAGCAGCGCCCGCCGCGCCCTCGCCACCAAACTCCAAGAAAGGGCAGCCCTTACATTTCATAGCCCAACTTAGAAGGAAGGGCTGCCCTTACATTTCATAGCCCCACTTACAAGGAAGGGCTGCCCTCCCTTATCATTTATCAGTTTTTATTGTTGGTAATTGGTAACCCAGTTTGGTACTCATTCTTTCCCGGAAGGCATCACTTCCATAAGCAGACTGCTTTATTTGCGCACGCCTGATCTCACCTCTAAGAGCATCAAAAACGGCGCTCGTGACATCGGTCTGGTTGACCAGGTTTCGATAGACTTTCTGGCACTCTTGTAAATTCCGGCCCATTCGAAGGAAAGAGAAGTGCGGAACGATGAATGAAGACTGCAGTCCCTCAGCATTGTGACGATAAGATCCCCAGTGCCATTGCCTTGGATGTGCGACCAGCCCAGCCTTTACCGGATTGAGTTCAATATAGCGGTAGATAGTTAGCGCGTAGTCGTCATCATCTACTAAGGCTGAAAAATAGCGCTTTTCGTAAAGGGTCCCAGTGCGCTTATACTTGTTGTTGTAAAACCTAGTGTAAGCGCCACTTATGCACATCATCATCCGGCCTGTGGTTTTGCGTTCTGCCGGCGTCACCAGTAGGTGAATGTGATTCGGCATAAACATCCAGGCGTGCACAGCAATACCATATTTATCGGAGTACTTAATCAGCAATCCCGCAAACCGCTGGTAGTCTTCGGTCTCACGAAAAATGAGCTGGCGATTGTTCCCACGCTGAGTGATATGCAGTGCGACCCCAGGTACATCATTCCTTCTATCGTTAGGCATAACAACCTCCTTGTTGTTTGGAGGTTAATTATAGCAGCAAGGGCAGCCCTCGCTGCTTGAGCAGAAACCAAAAAGGAAGGGCAGCCCTCCCTTTTCAAAAGCTCTTTAAAACGGAAGGGCTGCCCTTTCTGGAGTTTAAAGCGAGTCGTTCGGAGCGATGATTTGAAGGCGCTCGTGGGCGCCATCGATATCCACGACTACGCGTTGCAACTGCCACTCCCCTGTATCTCTAATCGCATAAGCAAAAACTGTACCTTCCCCCTTGGGCCCAGAGATACTGTACTGTAGCTCCGCGTTGCCGCCAGGCCCACTGATGTTTACGTTACCGAGTACTAGAAAGCCGGGTTCAATTGGCTCACCAAGCAGAACTTGAACCGCCGCATGCTTAGAAACAGCGGCGAGCGACAAGTCATAGGCTTCGCCTTTCACCAGCGACATCACGAAATAGACGAACAAAACAAAAACCGCCATGAGGGCCGCAGCGATCCCCAATCCAATAATCAGCCACTTAATATCTCTTTTCACGGGCCACCTTTTACTCATAGCTAAATATTACTTGACTCATCTATGAGTCCTCTATGACTCATACCTGAGTCATTCCTGGGTCGCACCTGAATCACCTTTAAATTCATGCGTGACTCATCCATGAGTCATTCGCGACTCAGTCATGACTTAAATGTAACTCCTGCATGCGCCCGCTTAACTCATCACTAACTCATTCCTGACTCACCTATGCCTCACCCATGACTCATCTATGCCTCACACTTAAATCACTACAGTGTGAACACATTCTGACAGTATATCCCGATCAGGAACGCAGTAGCACTTATATAAAAAAGGGCTGCCCTTGCTCCTGATGACATCCTTAAATCGTTAGGGCTGCCCTTCCTTTTCCAGGCGCGGCAAAATGAAAGGGCTGCCCTTTCTTGGTTTTGCGGTGCATCCAACACGGCGCATCAAACGTACTATACTCTGAAGCATAACTACAATAAGGAGCACATATGAGTACGCCAGAACAACTGGGGCGGCAGCTGCAGCAGATAGCCCTGGGCAACCGGGAGGCATTCCAACAGCTGTATCTCGCCACATCCGACAAACTGTTTTCCGTCAGCCTGCACATCCTGCGCCGCGAAGACTGGGCAGAAGAAGCCCTGCAGGACGCCTTCATCAAAGTCTGGCACAGCGCCAGCGACTACTCAGTCCAGCGCGGCAGCGTCATGAACTGGCTAATCAGCATGGTGCGCTATCGCTCCATCGATATGCTCCGCAGTAAGGGTAACCAAACCCTCGGCAGCGACGCATTACCTGATCTCCCCAGCAGCGAAGATGACCACCTGGACATAAAGTTGAGCAATAGTGAAAACGCCGAACAACTCGAACGCTGCCTCGACGAACTGCAGCCCAGCACACGGCAAAGCATTCAGCTCGCCTTTATCTACGGCCTCAGCCATCACGAAGTTAGTGCTTACTTAAGCGAGGCACTAGGAACAGTTAAAAGCTGGATCCGCCGCGGTCTGGACAGCCTGAAGGGGTGCTTACAACGATGAACTATCAATCGACCGAACGCCAACACCAACTCGCCGCCCGTTATGTACTGGGCAGCATGCGCGGCCAGGCACGCGCTAAATTCCAGCGCCTGCTCATGGAGTATCCAAAACTCAGAGACGAAGTCACCTTCTGGGAGCAACATCTGAATGAGCTCGCGGCCCAACTGCCGGACAAGTCCGCTCCGAAAAGCGCCTGGGAGGCCATCGAACGCCGCCTTGGCTGGCGCAGACAGCAAGTCACATCAAACAGAGGGTGGCGCTGGTTGACCGCAACACTGGCGGCAATTCTGGTCGTGGTCACGTTAAGTCAGACCTTGCTCGCCCCCATGCCAGGCGTGCCCCAGGCTGAGCGTATCGCTGTTATCCAAAATAGCGATGCCCGCACCTTGTGGCTGCTCGAACAACGTGAACAAGTGCTCGACGTCGCCGCCGTAGGCGCTATCGACCCGCTCGCCAACGAGGATTACGAGCTCTGGATGCTTCCTGAAGGAGGGGCAGCCCCGATTAGTTTAGGCCTGTTACCGCAACAAGGAACACGAACGCTGAACGTACCGGCAAATGTCGATCTGCAAAACATCGCAGCCCTGGCCGTCAGTCGTGAACCACTCGGCGGTTCACCGCTCGCAGTGCCCAGTGGCCCTGTGCTTTTCACAACTGACTTTGTTGTAGTTTCAAAGACTTAAAATAATACTGACTGTTTTTTCATCTTTTTTTGCATCTAAGACATCCTCGCAATCGTAGTTAGTTAAGCAAGACAACCTAACAACAACGATTGCGAGGAACTACTATGAACAACATAAACAGAAACACTAGCCGCGGCGCGACCGCGAAAAAAAGCTGCGTGGCACTGGCTGTCACCACTCTCTTACTCGGCGGTGCAGCGCAAGCATCGAGTCACCGCGAAGCGCCGAACATCACCCGCTTCCCCACTGTCGATTCGACCGATTTTTATCTTTTCAATAGCTACGAGACCGGTCGCGAAGGCTACATCACTGCGATTGCCAACTACGTGCCATTGCAAGATGCCTATGGTGGTCCGAACTATTTCGCAATGGATCCGGCCGCAGTCTATGCCATCCATATCGATGCTGACGGCGATGCCGTCGAAGACTACACCTTCGAATTTCGCTTCCAGCAAGAGCAACCGAACGGCGGCGTAAAACTGACCGTCGGCCCTGAGGGCTACACCCGCGAAGTCAGCGTGCCACTCAAGCACATCGGCGGCGTCAGCGCCGGCGATAACAGCGCACTGAACTTCCGTGAAACCTATCAGGTTGAACTGGTCAGCGGTCCGCAAGATTCAGGTAGTCGCAGTGCCGTCAACGGTGCCAGCGGTGAAATGGAGTTCGTCAAACCTTACGCCTATGTCGGCGACAAGACCTTTGGCAACCCCAGTGCCTATCAGGACTACGCGGATCAGTACGTGTACGACATCAATATTCCGAACTGTTCCAGCCCAGGCCGCGTGTTTGTCGGTCAACGTAAAGACCCCTTCACCGTAAACCTTGGCGAAACCTTTGACCTGGTCAACTACGTACCAGTCGAAGGCGATAGCGCGCCGGGCGCAGGCGACGGCGGCGGCTTCCCAGGTGGTATCACCCAGGACACCGCTAACGATGATCTGGCCGATAAAAACGTCAACACCATCGCCTTAGAACTGCCCACCGATTGTGTCACTGCATCAGGTAACGGTGTCATTGGTGCCTGGACCACAGCGAGCTTGCCACAAGCGCGTATTCTTAACCCAGAAGCCGACTTAGCCAAGCCTGAAGTCAACGGTGGTGCGTTAGTGCAGGTTTCACGTTTAGGTTCGCCGCTGGTGAACGAATTGGTGATTGGCCTTGATGCCAAGGATACCTTCAGCGGGGCCGCGCCAAGCGCAGACGGTCAGTTTGCTGACTTTGTCACTCATCCTACCTTGCCAGTGATTCTGGATCTGCTGTTCCGTGATGCCGTGAACGCGACATTAAACACCAACTTTGAAACCATCGCGCCGACCAACTATCCGCGTGAAGACCTGGTTGCAGCTTTCTTAACCGGCTTTCCAGGGGTCAACCAGCAGGCCACAGTAACGCCTTCTGAAATGTTACGCCTGAACACCGCCATCCCGGCGACACCGGCGATGTTGCAGTCTCCGTACGGCGTTGCCGGCGATGATTTAGCAGGCTTCCCGAATGGTCGTCGCCCGGGTGATGATGTGGTTGATATCGCCCTGCGTGTGGTCATGGGTGCCCTGTGTCACGACATCCCCGTGAACGGTACGCCAACGAATCTGGGCTACTGCGCACCGGAAGATGCCAACGTCGGCTTTGCACCCTTTACCGATGGCGCGCCGATTGACGCTAGCTTTGTCGACAGCAGCTTCCCGTATCTGATCACGCCAATTTCTGGTTCAGCAGAATAAGGAGAGATCGTCATGAATTTACGTACAACTTTGACCACCTTGCTGGTCGTAACCGCTGCACTGGCTCTTGCCGGCTGCAACAACGAAGTCAAACGCGCGGAGACGCCGCCACCTCCTCCTACGGGCGGGGGTGACGACAGCACCTCATTTCGCATCTTAGTACGCGATGCTTACGCGCAAGAATCGACCGCGGCACCGATCACGGTGAACGACAAGGATATCGACTTTGATGTCCTCGATACCGCGGAGTTTGATGACCTTATCGCTTCGGGGACGATCAATGGACGCGACTAACCCGCAGCGCACTGACGGCACCCGCCGCAGTGGGGCGCTGCGCTCGCTGGCACTGGCTTTGCTGGTGCTGGGGAGTTTAGCATCCGCTGCGGCGAGTGCCGCGCCAACGGTTTCCAGGGATAGCTTTACCACGGACGGTGAAGCTAATTTGCTGGCCGAGGCTGATGCCCTGCAGTACGGACATCGTTTCGCCGATGCCCTGGAACTGCTGGCGATACTTCTCGAGCGTGACCCTGCACATGTACAAGCACGACTGATGCAGGCGCGTATTCATTTAGCACAAGGCAGTTTAATGGCTGCCCAACAAAGCTGCCAGGAGCTCCTGGGGCAGACGGATATGACCATCACCGCGACCTGCTTACTAGAAGTTGCCGGCCGTCTTAAGCCCGAGCGTTTGCCGGACACCTATCAGCAACTGCAGCGCCTTTATCTGCAACAACCGGCGACTGTCGCAGTACGGCACTGGCAACAGCAGATCCTTGCCGAACAAGCCTTCGAACTGGGCCAGTACCAAGCCGCGATTGACTGGTTCGGGACGCGCAATTTTGCCGCGCAACCGGTGGTAAATCAGAAACTCATTATCGACGCCTGGCTCTTATTACAACAACCCCGGCAGGTTTTGTCGCATTACTCAGCCTGCCCGCGGGTGGGACAGTTGCCCGAAGATAGCGTGATTGTGCGCCTGGCGCATGCTGAGCGCCTGGCGGCTGCGGAGGCTGCTGTTGTTGCGGACTCGGCTGCTGGCTCGGCTGCCGCGGACCAAGAGCAGCAAGTGCGTCGCTGCTGGCGTCAGCTGGCCTCGGAGCGCATGCAAGTCCGCATTGCCCGTGATGATGCGCTGCACACCTCCGATATTGCCTATTACTTTCTTTATGTCGACGTCAACGCCACGCAAGCGTTGCACTACGCCGAACTTAACTTTGCAGTCGCGGAAGAGCCCGCTGACCAGCGTCTACTCGATGCTGCCCGGACGCTCACCGAAACTCGCGCACAAAACTAAGGAACTGTTATGCGTCACTCTACCTTTATCGATTCAGTTTTGCTGGTATTGAAGTCACTGCGCAATAAGGCTCTCGTTGTGATACCTCTGGTTGCCATGCCACTTGCTGCGCAGGCCCATGATTTCAGTACCAGCTTCTTAAACTTAGAGCCCGCTGCCAACGCCTCAAAGCTACAGTGGCAATGGCGCTTTACCGAACACGACCTGGAGGTCCTGCTCGGCACCTCGGAGCCCACCGCAGCGTTGCCAGCTTTACCGCAATGGCTGACCCTTGGCAGCTCTTGCAAACTCGAGCCTGTTGCAGAGTTTGAGCAAGGCGTATTCGCCGGCGAGCGCACCATCACCTTCCGCGGCACCGCCCCCTGCGCCTACAGCCCGGACCTGCAAGTCACCGCGCACCTCATCCACCACCGCCTCCCCGACCACAAAATCCTCCGCTAACCCCAAGCAAGGGCAGCCCTTACATTTTAGGAGTGTCTACGGAAGCAAGGGCAGCCCTTGCTTCCGAAGGCACCTCGAGACAGGAAGGGCTGCCCTCCCTTGAGGTTTGTTATAGTGCTGGAACTTTTCCCCGGTAGATGTATCTTAATTACAACTAAACCAAAACAACCAGGTGGAAGCTATGAAATGTCCAGTATGTGCTGACGAGAACTTAATGATGACCGAGCGACAAGGTGTCGAGATTGACTATTGTCCGAAATGTCGGGGCGTTTGGCTCGATCGCGGCGAGCTCGACAAAATCATCGAGCGTACCCAACCTGAAGCACCGCAAGCGCGGCCAGCTCCTGAACCCCGCGAACCACGGCATGTACAACAGCCTCATTATCAAAATCCAAACGACAGCTATGGCTATAAAAAGCGCAAAAAGAAAAGCCTTCTGGGTGAGCTCTTCGACTTTTAACTTTGCCCTGATTCTGCGGAAAGGAGTCATTTTTGAAGCGATCCGGCGCCAGACCAGGCGCCGGCGGCGCACAACCATGCAAGGCGACCGGCGTGAGCCCGCACTTTGACCTAGGAGGCAAACGTTTATAACCTCGTCGCCCGCTATAAAAAATCTAGCCTGCGAGCAACTGATGCCCCACCATACCAACAACGAAACCGATAACCGCACCCAACGGCGGCGTCCAGTGTCGACGCATCGTCGATTCGGGTGCGATGTCCTGAAAGATAAGGTACAAAATGCCCCCGGACGCAGCCGCCATAATAACCGCGGTGGTCTGTAAAAAATCACCCAGCCAATAATAGCCGGCGAGCGCCGCTATAGGCCCGACGAAGGACACCAGGAAAAAGCCAACAAGACGGCGCCTGGCGGATACCTTAGAATCCTCCAGTTCACGGAACGCATTAAATCCCTCCGGAAAATTCTGCAAGCCAATAAATAGCGCCAGCAACATCCCAAAGCTCGGATTCACAGCAAACATTGCCCCAAGACTTAATGCTTCAGGGACGAAGTCGAGCAACATCGCCAGCAACTGAGAAGCGCGACTCATCTTCTTCGCCAACCACTCGTCGATGATACAAAACGTCACGCCTCCACCGATAAACGCCGCGGCCACTGACCAAACAGAAAGATATTTATTCGCCTCGGGCAAAAGCGCATACATGACCGCAGCCAGCAAGATACCGCCACCAGCAGCTACCACGCCATGCACAAAACGCTGCTTAAATAACGTCCCGGCGCGGCCCTCCCATTTCGCCAGCACCGCGCCAACAAAAGCCGCAAGCCCAGCGAGCCACGTGACGAACAACATTTTTAATACCATCCAAACCTCCAGTATTAGAAGAAAGGGCAGCCCTAGCTTTTCAAAGCGCCGTTAAATCATAAGGGCAGCCCTTCCTCCCAGTGGCACCTTCAAATGGTAAGGGCTGCCCTTTCTGTTGGCGGTCTCGCCGAAATGCCGTACGATAAGCAAAAGACTTACATCATAATAGGTTAATGTCGCATGAAATGCTTCCGAGGGGTGCGCACGGCCATGAAGACTGCAGCGGTAGTTTTCGGTATCTGCTGTGCCGTGCTGGTTGCGACCTTGCCGGCGCAAGCTGTTTTAGCCGCAACGGTTAAAATGAGTAAGTCTAAAATCTGCCACGACTGGCGCAGCCCCTACTACGAGCGCATAAAAAGATTCACTAGCTACCCATCACTTGACGCTTGTCTTGCTGATGGCGGCCGCTTGCCCAAGACTAACCGCGGCAATAAACCAGACGAAGCGAACCGTGGATACTCCCGTAGCGCATACATCCATTGGACTGACGCCGACCGGGACTGTTTGAACACGCGGCATGAGCTATTAACCGAGCTATCAACCATTAAAGTGAGCACTACTCCAGATGGTTGCCGTGTGCTGCGTGGCCGTTGGAATGACCCGTATTCGGGAGAAATTATCTTCGATTCGAAAGACATCGATATCGACCACCTCGTGCCTCTGGCCTGGGCCTGGCACCATGGCGCTGCCAATTGGCCTGCCCAACGACGCAAAGAGTTCGCCAATGACCCTGTCAACCTGTTCGCAGTAAAACTCGAACTTAACCGCAGCAAAGGCGCTCACAGCCCGCTGGAATGGCTGCCGCCCAACCAGAAGTTCCATTGCCAGTACGTAACCCGCTATTTACGGGTGATGCTGATCTACGACTTCACCAGCAATTCACGCGACGAGATCCGCCAACTGCGCGATAAGATTTGCGACTAGCCCCTCGTGCTCGCCTCCTTTAGCTCGCCCAAAGCAGCAAAGTTATCCACAGAGGGCAGCCCTTCCTCCTGATAGCACCCTGATCCACAAAGGGCTGCCCTTTCTTATATCTTTGCGGGCATAGTTGAATTCGTGCGCACAGCCGCTAACTTTATAAGGAAGCCCGAAAAAAAGGAGTGAGCATGGCCAAGCAAGCGAAAATTTATCGTATGGTGATGGACAAGCACATCTGTCCGTTTGGCATGAAATCAAAAGATTTACTCGAGCGCGAAGGTTATGAGGTGGAGGATCATCACCTGACCACGCGCGAAGAAACCGAAGCGTTTATGAACAAGCATGACGTCGATACCACACCGCAAACCTTTATCGACGGCGAGCGTATTGGCGGCTACGAAGAACTCCGCGACTATTTCGGCAAAACCAAACCTGAAGACAAGTTTGCCGCCGCATATCGGCCGGTCATTGCCATCTTTGGTCTGGCTCTATTGATGGCACTCGCGGTGAACTGGAGCATGGGCACTGCGCTTTGGTCCATCCCAACCGCCGAGCGCTTTGTGGCCTTTAGCATGGCCTTGCTGGCGCTGCAAAAGTTGCAGGACGTTGAAGCTTTTACAAATCAGTTTCTCGGTTACGACCTGCTCTCCCAGCGCTGGGTGCGCTACGCCTACATCTATCCGTTTGCGGAGGCTTACGCCGGTATCGGCATGCTGGCCGGCATCTGGGGCTGGCTGGTCGGCCCGGTGGCTATCGTTATCGGTGTTGCCGGCAGTATTTCGGTCATCAAAGCCGTCTACATTGATAAACGCGAACTCAAATGTGCCTGCGTCGGCGGTAACAGTGATGTTCCACTCGGCTTTATCTCACTAACCGAGAACGTCATGATGTTCATCGCCGGCCTGTGGATGATCATCCATGCCTCGGTTTAGTTCGCTCTAACCCAACTTACCCACAAAGGGCAGCCCTTTCTGCTGGCATCAAAACAAGTTATCCACAGAGGGCTGCCCTTTCTTGGCGGGGGGCAACCGAAGCTACAACCCAAACGGATAAGTATCCGGCATACGACTGGCATCGCCCTGCAGGTCGAGCGCATGCAAAGCCTGGGTCTCAGCAAAAAAGATAAAGTGATCGTACCGTTCAGGGATCAGTGTCGGCACATAGTTGCCGTAACGCTCATGCTTGGGGTGATAGACCACACCCACAGCACGATGCGGAATCGCCCGCTGCAAGTCGGCAACATCAGGCAAATCTGCTGAGGCAATATAGAACTGATCTCCCGCCTCATAGCACAAGTCTTCCCAGCTGCCGCTACGCGCTTCCGGCAGCTTCATCTCCTGCGCGCGTGAGCCCCAGGAACTGCCTGCCATGACACTGCCGCGATAGCCACCAAACCCTACCAGCGCCACCTCATCACGGCCGTACTCATTACGCCCCAGCTCGCCGAGATTAAACAATCCGGCAGATTTCATATCGGTAAAGGAGGCATCGCCAATATGAGTGTTGTGCGCCCAGACAATGCCCTTAGCGTCGGCACCATGAAACTCCATCAGCCGGTTCAGGGTGTCCATCATGTGGCGATCCCGCAGATTCCAGGTCGAGTCACCCGAGTCGCCAGACCCACCCGACGCCATCACCCGGTAATAGCGCTCGGCATTATTGCTCACCAGCGCATTTTGCTCGGTGCTAAAGGCATGTTCACGGTCGGAGTTGTAAGTCGGTACTTTGCGCCGGATCTCCTGCAGCATCCTGGTCACCTCGGCGCTACAGCCCTCCGGCACCAGCCGGGTCGACAGCGCATAGCTTTGTCCGTCCTGATCGCGGTAAGGCTCAAAGCAACGCACGGCCTCCTGCGCTGTTGCTAATGCCGCAGGGTCTTCGCGCGCCAGATAGTCCATGATGGCGTCCAGCGACTCCCACAGACTGTACACATCCAGCCCATAAAAACCTTTGCGCTGGTCCTGCGCCTGCTGCTGATTAAACTCGCGCAACCACTGTGCCCATTCGTGCACCTCCCAGTTGGCCCACATCCAGGAAGGCCAGCGAGAAAACTCTTTCAGCGCATCGCTGGTTTCGGCAATGGCATCATCGTAGCCTTTGACATGCCGGTTCAGCTCATAGCAGGCCGGCCAGTCGCCCTCAACGGCAACAAAATCAAAGTCATACTCCTCAAGCAGAACTTTTGAAATCGAAGCACGCCATTTATAGTATTCATGGGTGCCGTGGGATGCCTCGCCGAGCATCACCAGTCTCTTGTCTTTGACGGACTCCAGCAATGGCCGCAGATGCGCAATGCTGGCAAAGTCGCGTTTATGTGTCGCTAAACTATCAATCACACTGTCGCTCATAGCATACCCTCCTTCAGCTCGAGGACGAACTCGAGGACGAACTCGAAGACTAACTCGAGGATTCCGCCTGCCCGGTCATCGGCACAAAACGCACCGGCATCAGCAACTGCTCGGTAAACTCATCCTCGCTGACCCGCTCAATCAGCTGCAATTGCTGCTGCAAACGCCCGACAGGCGCCAGCAGTTTGCCGCCGATTTTCAGCTGTTGTTTTAGAGTTTCGGGGATCTTGGGCGGCGCGGCGGTCAGCTCAATCGCATCAAACGGCGCCTCCTCCGGCCAGCCGTCATAGCCGTCGCCAAAGCGCGCGCTGATGTTATCGCTATCGATTTTGGCGAGATTCTTCTGCGCCAGATCGGCCAGCCATTTAATGATTTCAATGGAATACACTTCATCGGCAAGCTGACCAAGAACCGCGGCGTTGTAGCCACAGCCGGTACCAATCTCCAGCACCCTATCATCTTCGCTCAGCCCCAGCTCCTGCGCCATGTAGGCAACAATGTAGGGCTGACTGATGGTCTGCTCTTTACCAATAGGCAGGGGGCTATCGGCATAGGTGTGATGCTGCAAATCCTCCGGCACGAACAAGGATCGGTCGACGGCCCGCATGGCGTCTAAAACCCGCTCATCGTGAATATCCCTGCCCTTCAAATGACGCTCAATCATCCGCTCTTTGCTATCCATAACCTGTACTCCTTCGTTGCTTACCAACAACTATAGTAAGGGATAGCGGCGAGGGCCAAATGCGCGCGGCACTCCCAGTGCCAGCTACGGGCTACCCCGCGCTCACACCGATCTCCATCGCGATACGCTGATCATCCTCCCCAACGTCGACTGCCTCAGGCGCCAGCAGGCGCACGCGCTCTGCAGCAACACCGGCCGCGTCTTGCGGACTCACCAAAGCCTGATACACCGCCTGCGCGCGGGCGTTGCCAATGACTTTCAGCTCGGCCTCTGTGACATTTTGGGCATCGATGATCTGCTCCGCCAGATAGTTCCGATACGCCAACGCGTCGAACTGAGTTTCGCCGCCGGGCGTTTCTGGCTCCGCGGTAAAGTAATCGATGAGCTCAGCCAGCGGCGTGTCCGGATAGTACGACTGGAACATCGCCTCGACCAGATCCTGGTTCGCCTCTGCGGTCAAGCTCGGCTCTGCCGCAGCACGCTCAGCCTCAGCCAGCCTGCGCTGCAGCTCTTCAACAGCTTTTTCTTTTTGCAACAGCGGCGCATCGAAGTCACGACTGTAGGGACCGGCCAGCTCCAGTACCAACTGCGGTCGCTGATTGAGCGCCTCACGCAACTTATTCACGCGTTGCTGCTGCGGCGGCAGCAGATCCATACGTCCGGCGGCAAACTCGACCCGGCCAAGATCATCACTCTCAAAGCCAACCAGACTGGCAAGGAAACTAAAGGGCGCAGTCACCACCGAGGTGATAGCATTGCCGATCGCCTGGCGGATGATTTTGCTGAAATCAAACTGCGGATTGCCCACATCGCCCGTCACAGGCAAGGTGAGGTCAATTACGCCGTTGCTGTCCTGCAACAGCGCAATGGCCAGATTCAACGGCAGATCCATGGCATCGCTCGAAGCCATCTTCTCGCCCAGTTTGAGATCATGCAGCACCAGATTGTTCTCACCTTCAAGCTGGCTGTCGTCGATGCTGTAGTCCAGATCGAGGTCCATGGTGCCACCAGCGATCTTACGCCCGGCAAAATTGACCGTATAAGGGGAATATTCAGGCACCTGAAGATTACGAAAACGCAGCTGCAAATTGGTCTCACGCATAGGATCCCATGCATTGACCGCGCCATCGACAGTCACCAGACCGTACTCGGCAACCTCGCCTTCAAGGTTTACCCGCGCCGGCTCCGCTGAAGTCGAACTCAAGGTCGTGAGCTCGCCGTTGAGCGCATGAATACGGGTTGAAAACGGCAATGGCAGCGAGTTATCGGCAAATTGCAGGCCACCGTCGTTGAGCTTGATGCCCTCGATAATAATAGCAAAGGGCGCCGCGCTCTCACCATCAGCCGACGCATCGGCCGTAGCATCGGACGACGCATCGGCCGCAGCATCAGAGCTATCACTTGCCTGCGCGTCGCCGTTCACCAGCTGCCCAAAATTGGTCGTTTGGTCAGCGTAAATCACGACTTTACCGGATAGCCCGTCCACGGTAATGGATTCGGTTTTCAGCTGCTGATCTTTGAGGCTTACCGAGAACTGCGGGGTTTGCACACTTTGCCAGCCAATCAGCGCTTCGCCGTTGGCGCCATTTTTGATATCCAGATCATCAATGCCAGCCGAGCCCTGCAAGGCAAAAGGTTGCTGCGCATCGGTCTGCAGTTGACCATCAACGGTCAGGGTGCCGCTTTCCAGCTGCACATTCATCACCTGTCGCAGATACGGCTCAGCCTGCTTCAGTGCCAGGTCACGAATACTCGCGCTGGAGTCAAATGCCAAAGTAGGCAGCAGTTGCAGGGTGCCGTCCAGCGCCAGTTGACCACCCGCCTGGAGCTGACCGTTAAAGCTCACCGGGAAACTCTGCCCTTCCTCCAGACTAAAATCGCTCAGCGACAGGCCGATTTGCTCCAGGGTGAGCGCAGCTTGTGCCGAGGAACTCGCATCTGCCGTAGCCTCACGCAGATGATCGGTAAAACGCACGCTGCCGTTGTTGATCTGCAGCGAGCTGATTTGCAGGGCCGGCAGCGCCGCTGGCTCTTCGGTTGCCGGGGCTTGCTTAGAGGCTGAGGTAGACGAGACTTGCGCAGCCAGACGCGACCAGCGGGTCTCGCCGGAAACAAAACGCTCTTCCTGAATCATGGGGCCGTCGAGCTGGATAGTTGTAAAGGTCCAGGCCCGATGAGTTATGCTCGACCAGGACATATCAACGAACAGTTGGTCCCAGCCCAGCAGCTGCTCGCTGTCGGTATCATGCAGCGCAACACCGCTCAGACGCACCGTCAGGGTGTAGGGATTGGCTTGCACAGAGGCAATGCTAAGTTCGCGGTCGTAGTCTTCGGTTACGGTTTTTTCAGCAAAGTACTGAATCATCCACGGCGCGCCAAAAAAGCCCAGCAAGGTGTAAAGCACGACCAGCAGTACCAGCCAGAACCTTATCCGCCGGGGCGAGGCCCATTTTGTCCGCAGATAACAACCAAAACGGTGCAGTGAACCGCCCTCCATACGTCAGTCTCCTTTAAAATGAGTCTAACGCATAGTGTAGATGGAATTAGCGGCAGCGCCACTCAACTATCGCGCGGCAGCTCGCGGACGATGTACTGCAGCAATGCAGCAAAGAGGATGCCGCTACAGAGGTAACTGATGAATTCAGGTGAGGTCTCAAGCAGCGCGGCGGCAGCATCACCAAACACGTTGGTCTGAATGAAATAGCTTAGGCCGTAGACCATGCCAGCGAGGGCGATGCCGACGTAGAGAGTTTTTTCTGCGGGACTGGCTGGAGTGCGCTGTGGGACAAGCTTCGGAATATTCATATAAACACCTGGTTTCATTGTCCATCGCTGGCGGTCAACGAGCATTCAGCAAACGATACAAAATGCCCAGTAAGTAGTTAATACAACCAAAGTGCGCTTGAATGCCTTAAGGGGCAATAAGCCAAAACGCATAGTGGGATGTTTACAGATTCGCTGGTAATTAAAATCACTTCCAGAAGCTTCAATAATCAAGGTACTTAAGTACGCATTCGGCTCGTTGGAAATTTCCTGAAAACGCGGGTAGTCATTGAGTGGAACAAAAAGCGGTGAGCGTTGGTTGGCCTCTAAATTAAAGTAGGCCATGTAATTCTGCTCTTCGAACATATACTCGAATGAACCATGCCGATCACCGGTGAGCTCTCCGCCCAAATAGGACCATGAAGCTGGTGCCCTGCTGCACTCCTTAAACACACGTACCAAAGGAACTGCATGCGACTTCTCGGTCTGATTCATGGTCGCGGGGCTCGGAATCAAGCCAATCCACAGCAGGCTCGCTCCACCCTACCTGAATCGCAATCCACTTCCCGCGCAGACGTATGTATGCATACCCTTTTCAAATTCGGCGAAAATAACGCATCAAATTTGATGCATTATTTTTTAGATGCATCAAATCTGAGGCAAGAAGGTGAGTTGCACCATATTTGATGCACATACCGCTGTGCTAGGTAATTGCGTTTACATTATGTTGCACTGTTGCTAAATTACCGTTTCCTCAATAAGGACTTTAGGAAAATTAATGCATACGCCAAAGGAAGTACGACAAGCTATCATCGCTATATGGCTGACCATTTTTATTTCAGCTGTTATCGAGTTAGCGAACTACTGGACCGGCAATATCTCAGTCAATGATTTCGTTACTTTGGCTCTATTTTTCTGCATTCTCGGCCTATTCCCGTACAAAATTGCGAAAGGGAGTAACCGCGCACGATGGGTTTACTGCACACTCGCCGTTCTTTCGGTCACCTTAAGTTTAGGAGGCGTTTTTGAAAGCACGACGACGATCGATTGGATTGGAACAGTTGTTATTATCCCGCTTGATATTTTCACGGTCATAAAACTATTCCAGGCGGACGCTTCAAACTGGTTTGAAAGCCGCAGCAAGGCTCAGCCTAGTCACAGCGTGTAGTTAGAATACGAGAACAGGACATGGAAAACTTCGACGAATACAAACGCCTTACCGAACTAAAGAACTGGCGGGCTATCAGTGCGTTGAACCGCGTTGTTCACGACACCTTCGGTACACGTAAAGAGTTGAGTGCGCTCCCGGGCCACCTTGAACCCAATGAGGTGGTCTTTGCGTTCACGTCCGGCTTGATGCACCAAACAGTGACCTCAAACGTAACAGATTTTGGAGCCAATACCTGGCTCGCGGTGCTGACGAATGAACGATTTCTATTTCTTGATGCGGCATTACTTTCAAGAGCAATCGATTCGCAAAGTGTCCGCCATGATCGTGTTTCAGCAGTTTCTTCATCGCAAGGGTGGATGTTTGGGAAGATCATCATTGACCTCGGAGCACGCCTAATCACCATCGATAACTGCACGAAAGATAGCGTAAAGGCGATGGCTGATCTTGCCAATAAATGGCTGCGTCATCAGGAACAAAATGTATCGGCACCAAGTGTGCCGGACAAACCCAGTGACCCTATCGAACTGCTGGAACGCCTGGGGAACCTGAAAAAACTAGGTGTGCTCTCCGATGAGGAGTTCCAACGGGCAAAAGAAAAAATTCTGACGAAATTATAGATTAGATGCAGTCCGCCTCACGAAAATCATTTCTTCAACAGCGTCCCACGCACCAAATATTGCAGCACCGCAATCGCCAGAATCACCCCGGCAATTAAGTTCAGTATATAACGCACGAACTCGAACATGGGTTGCATAGTGTCGGCAGTTATCACACCAGCGGAATCTCTCGCGGGCGTCAGTAAAAGCTCAAAGATAAATCCTACGCCCCATAACGCCAGAGCCAGTAAGATCCCAGCAACCAAAGCTTGCGCGGGTGGCTTTTTAATTGTTCGATTGATGAAGTTTGTGCTTTTCCTTTTCATGTTTCCTCAACAACAAAGCGGCCTCCGCTGAAACAGATACCACCTGATTCTCAGATTTGTTTAACCATGCCATTCAAACTGCTACGCAGCAACTCCTCCAACCGCCAACTAACCCACTCACCCCCAATTTGAAGTTACAGCCGCCCCTTGATCTGTAGCGAGTCGCCCAAAGGTAATACGCAGTACGCAAATTCACCGAACGAGAGAAACGAGGTTCTAGATGCGAGTAGCAGTGGTAGGAGCCAATGGGAAAATAGGTCAACAGCTGGTCGAGCTGCTAAAAGATGATGCTGAGCATGACCCTGTGGCGCTGGTGCGCAAAGAAGAGCAGCAACAGCAGTGGCAGGAGCAAGGTGTGGAAGCGCGTCTGGCTGATTTAGAGGAGTCGGTGGCGCAGCTGGCCGATGCTTTAGCAGGCGTTGACGCCGTGGCGTTTACGGCAGGTTCAGGTGGTGGCAGCGGCGACGATAAGACCTTACTGGTCGATCTTGACGGTGCAGTGAAAACCATGGAAGCCGCGCAAGCCAATGGCATCAAGCGCTTTGTGATGGTCAGCGCTTGGCAGGCCAACAACCGCGAGAACTGGGCAGACGAGCTTAAGCCCTACTACGCCGCCAAGCATTACGCCGATCGCGAGCTGATGCGCAGTGACTTAGAGTGGACCATCGTCCGACCGGGCGCGCTCACCGATGACAAAGGCAGCGGACGCGTCGATATTGGCGAGCATCTGCCCGCCGGCAAGATCCCGCGCGAAGACGTGGCGCACGTATTGCTGGGCTGTCTGACGACCGACGGTATGGTGGGCAAAGCGTTTGATGTGATGTCTGCTGACTAACTAGGTGTTAAGTCGATGGCCCGCAGTGATGCTGCGGGCTACGATATTCTGTTTGTTCAAACCATTCCTAAAAATTGGTCGGCAGACTGGAATCCTTCACGTTTCTGACAAACTTTAAACAGCCGGAAAAGCTTTTTAGCTGTAGCGTTACCATTGCGGCTGACCATTCGGCGCAATCCTGACTCTTCCACTTCGAGCTCTTTAGCTACATCGCTAAAGGCCTGAGTTCCATTTAAGTAGTCGCGCAGCAAAGCATTACCTACGGCAATATCGTCTTCGAGATAGGATTCTAACGCTTCTAGCAGTAACGCCTTGCGGTACTCTGGATCCTTGCAAAGCTCCATAACTGTTTCTTTGAATTCACGTGTTAAAGCCATACATTTACCTCTCAATTCAACTTTCGCCGACTTTACGCGCTTTGTAATCAGCCAAATAATCTTTGGCAGCACCGATAACCTTTTGCTGCTCAGCTTTATCACTACCAGCAAACAAAATGATAAGTTCGTCGCCTTCGGTAATGTAATAAATCCGATATCCAGGACCAAAATTGATCCGACGCTCACATAAGCCGCGACCATTAGCGATCGACTTATGATCACCGAAATTACCCGCTTCCATCTGCGTTACGGCTTTCGTAATCTTTGCCCTTGCCCGATTATCTTTTAAGGAAATTAACCAGTCTTTAAATGGGCTTCTGCCGGCCTCGTCCGTGTATTCTTGAGCTTTACGCTCAACAGCTGGTGCAGCTCTCATGCTAAGTCCTTTTAGGCGTAACGGAAATATAATACCATTTATGTTATTATTCAACTTCCTCACGAAAATAAACTTCAAAGTGAAAAACGCTAACCGCAAAAAAGCGAGACTCTCCGAAGGCAGGTATCGCTTTCTAAAGCATACACATGTCGGTGGCAGATGGTTTTACCCGCAGTGATGCTGCGGGCACTCAAAGAGCTTAGCGTCAGCGAAGCTCCGAGCGTTGACGCGGCAGCAGAGCTACTTCATACCCCATCAAGCGGAAGTATTTTTGCAGGCTGTCGAGTCGGGGATTACCGGCATTGTTTTCAATATCACTGACCACCTGCCGGCTAAGACCAAGTAATTTGCATACTTCTTGCTGGCTCATTTGCAGACCCTCAGTGCGAATCAGCTTGCCAACTTCACCCATGGTGATTTCACCCTGCAGCATACGCTGTGTCAGCTCAGCTTTTAATGCAAAACGATCGATTTCAGGTTTGCTCATACCAGCCCCCAGCGCTTAAGTTTATCTTTCGTTTCCACCAATCGATTTGCCCCCCGCGTTATATCCATCGGGTTAACTTCATAATTTGCGGAAAAGCTGCGCGAGTGTTTTTCGCCGAAATAACGTACGGCATAGTCCCGTATGACTTCAGATTTCACAGGGCCAGTCGCCCCTTTTTCGGGCGAGTCGATGTGAAGCCTGTAAGCATCGTGCCAAACGTTATCATTGAATATCTGAAGTATAACCTTCATTGTCATTACTCATCCGAACCAAATGTCTACTAAACTAGACCGAAAACCACGTATCGCCAACTATTTGACTATTATATTAGACAGTAAGTGCAGTTTTATCGGATAATTGTCTTTTATAGTAGACATTTCGATTGAGTTCGGTGGGCTGCCTGACCACCGCCGGCATGGTGGGCAAAGCGTTTGATGTGATGTCTGCTGATTAACTTTTAGCTTAGTCCGGAGCAGGAGGTCCTACTGCTCCGGACGGAGAGCTATTTAGACTCACCTTCAAGCCTTTTTTCTTCACCTGCCGGCCATCCAATACGATTGTTCCAACTCAGTTCGGGGATGACTTCGCGAGCCTCGCTCTCGGAGGTCAACCGCACGCCGTTAGGGGTCCACTCAACAAAATAGATCTGATTTGCATCGCCGGTGAAGCGAATCTTTTCTTCCATCGTTTGAACGATGTTCGTTATTAGTACGCCACCCGGGTTAAAAAATGCCCAACCTGCTGGCGCATAATTTTCTGCGCGATATATTAGTTTCCCGGGCTCAGCGACCTCACGAAACACGGTACCATTACCAATGACTGTCATCGGCTTCTCGTTCGAAGCTGCTATATAGTTTATTGCACCAGCTCTGAATATCCAGGGGCGATAATGGTAGATAACTACCTTATTTGTCTCAGCTTTTGTTTCAAACGTACCTATTTCTGGAGCTGACGAACAACCTGTTAAACCAACTAAAAAAACTGTTATGAGAAGTAATTTGTTCACTTTTAACGTCCTTATTCCGGTAAAGGCCAGTAATTAGAATTATTAAGCAATTGTCGCTTCTAGTTCGACATCCAAACATGTCTGGGAACTAGGTGAGGATACAGAGATCCTGTTGGCTTACCCGCAAACCCCGGATTTTGCCAGATCAAGTTCGGCAATAATTTTTTTCGCCACTTCTGGCTCGCCGACTTCTAGGTTGGCGCCGCCAACAAAAACGCCAAACTTAATGTACTGGCGAATAAAGTAGTTCTTGCCGCTTTCGGTTTCTAGCACAAGATCATTTGGCGAAAATTCTGACTCGGTGGATAACGTATGCTCGCGATCTCCTTCAACTTCTAGGTAAAAAAACGTCTTCGGACCTGTCTCACCAACACATTTATCATTCACCCACACCGACTTCTTCAGAGTACCGCCAAAATTTGTATCACGGTAAATATATAACCCTGCGTTGTTGCCCGTCGGCGCATCGAAAGCTTTCGCTGCGGCTGAGTTCTCCGCACTCTCTAAAGGTACGGACGCACACCCAGAAAGAGTAAGAGCCACAATCCCCAACGCACTAAGAAACTTAACGTTCATGAACTATCCTTATTTTTAATTGTTATATTTAGGTTTTTTGTGTGATGATTTTATTAGATTTTATCGATTGAAACCAGAAGTTTGTGAGAAGGCAAACGACTAGATCCTCCCCACAAAAGAAGATTGCTTTAAGTTTCAGTAAGTAAGCAAGCACTCACCGTGCAGCCCTTGTTAAGTAACGGTTGCGACCTCCCAAAAAATCAACAGAGCCGAGGTCTGACCGGTTTGTTTTTGATTGTACTCTGCCCAACTCGGTGGAAGAATGAGCATGCAAGTCACCTCAAGTAGAGGGCGCTTGGTTGTACAACGTTGAGTTGATAAAAGGCAAAATCATCGAAAGGTGATGACGCAAAGTTACCTGTCTAAAGGCTGCTATGCAAAAGCCCATGATCGAGGAACCACCACACAATGTTTAAGCGAGATATCTACGTTTTTATAGCTGTGGCTTTTCGGAAGACATTCTACTAGTTGAATACTTCCTCTCAAGGTTGTTCTTTATGCGTATTACTGCGCTCACAGTTGTTTTTGTGGAGAACACATATGAAAAAGCTAATCTTAACCTCTCTTATCGCTACTGGTGTAATGTCTGCAGCGCACGCAGCAACGGAAACGTCCACGTTTCAAGTGACCGCTGAAGTTGCCGCAAGCTGTCAAATTACCACCAACTCATTAGCCTTTGGTTCATTTGACCCATCTGTAGGAACAACTGGTTCTGCGAGTCTCGACGTTGCTTGTACGTCAGGCTCATCAGGTACGGTCACTCTGGGATCAGGAAATATGTGGGCGATGTCAGATGGCACCAACTCGCTGAACTATGCTTTGTATACCGATGCAAGTCATACCTCGGTATGGGACAACATGACCGCATCGCAAACAGTGACGGGCGCGGGTCTTGCGACTCCGAGCACCTTCACCGTTTACGGTAAAATTGACGCACAACCGGCAGCAAAGGTCTCTGCTGGCTACGCTGATACTGTTACGGTCACAGTAACTTACTAAAAGCAACTTACTAAAAGAAAATGAGCCTTTTAAATCTGACAAAAGGCCGTGAAAAGCAGGCTAGCAACTCTAGCCTGCCTTTTTATCAACGGTTCAAAATTTCTATTTTCATCACCCTGCTTACCCTGGTCGGCTGCTCTGCAGTTCAGGCAAACACCTTGGGCGTCTCACCCGTGCGTGTGGAGCTGTCAGCAGCAGCACCGCTGGCATCCATTACGGTGACCAACTCAAGTGATCAGGCCAAAACGATTCAGCTGAGTCTTTTCGAATGGCGTCAGCAGGGCCAGGAAACCAGCTTAACCGCAACCAAAGAACTCATTGCGGCACCGCCCATTGCCGAAATCCCACCCCACCAGACACAAATTGTGCGGGTTGGCCTGCGGGCGCAGCCTGATGCGCAGACAGAAAAGTCGTACCGGCTGATGATCAGGGAACTACCGCCACAAGACAATGTTGGCATCGCGATTACCTTACGCATTTCTATTCCGGTGTTTGTAGCCCCCGAACAAGCTGCCGCACATCAGTTGCAGTGGCGGCTTGAAACGCGTGATAACGCGACCTTTCTGGTCGCCCAAAATACTGGCACCGCGCACGCGAAAATTAACGAACTGGAAGTAGAGCAACCCGTGCTTGCCCAGTCCGCGCCGAGCGGCAATATCTATGTATTGCCCGGCAGCTACTATGAATGGCAGCTGCAAGACAGTGTCAGTCAGTACCCAGAAATTGTCGTTCAAGCAAGGATTCATGACGATAGAGTTTCGACCACGCTATCGACGCAGTAAATGATGTTGTCCCTCGCCCGTACCTTAGCCTTGCTGCTGACGCTTGCCGTTGCTGCCCTTTTCGGCGCTGCGCCGCAAGCGCAGGAATCTAACGCAGTGGAAGAGCTCTGGGTCGATGTTACGCTGAATCGGCAACAGGGCTTTGGCACTGTATTGGCGCTGGTCCGCGACGGCGACGTATTGCTTGCGGCAGGCGATCTGAAGCGCTGGCGGGTGGAGTTGCCCGAGCAAGCGGCTCTGCAGCACTACGGCGAAAGTTATTACTCACTTAAGCAACTGAATACCGAGTATAACCTCAATCGTTCGCTCATGCGCTTAAGTTTGGAGCTCCCTCCGGAGCTCTTCAGCGAAAGTAAGCTGCAAGGCTACCAGCGACCGCCCATCGAATTATCGCCCTCGGCACCGGGTGCCTACTTCAATTACGATGTCACAGCAACCCATGACACCTTCATGACCAGCGCCGCCGGGTTTCTTGAGCTAGGGCTGTTCAACGCGTGGGGAAGTTTGAACCAGACCTCAGTGCATAGGTACAACAGCGATGCCGCGGATACTGAATCATTGCGACTGAACACCGTATGGCGTAGCGATTTCCCCGAGCGGATGAACTCCTTGTACATCGGCGATTTCCTTACCCGCTCGGCCGGCTGGAGCCGGGATGTGCGTCTGGCTGGCATCAAATGGGAAACGAATTTTGCCACCCAGCCGGAAATGATCAAAGTCCCGACGCTTGCCTTTACGGGCCTGGCAACCGAGCCTTCCACGGTCGATCTTTATATCAATGACGCGCTGCGCTTTCGTCAGCGGGTGCCCACCGGCCCCTTTGCCATCGACGAGCTGCCGTCAATTACCGGGTACGGCGATGTCCAACTGGTGGTTACCGATCTGCTGGGCCGGCAACGTGCGATCTCGCAGAGCTACTTTACCGACCGCCGTGCTCTGCGGGCGGGTCTTCACGACTATTCCTACGCCCTGGGTACCGTTCGCCAGGACTATGGTCTGAGCAGCGGCAACTACAGCAGCTGGCTGGCCGATATCCATCACCGCTACGGTGTCAGCAACGACTTCACTGCTGAGGTGACGGCGCGACTGAGCGATGACTACCAACAACTCGGCGTCAGTGGCATTCAGGCCTTGCCATGGCAGAATTCTATGACCTTTGCCCTGGTCGGCAATCATCATAGCCAGGGCAAAGGGCAACTGCTGCAACTGGGACTGCAACATCAACGCCGTCAGTTTAACTTTGGCGTGGACGCGCAAAAAACTTTTGCAGACTTTCGCATCAGTCCGCGGATTCAGCAGCAGCCGCTGCCGTACCCCAAGTTGCAGCTGAGGTCTTACCTAAGCGTGTCGGGTACGCCTTTGGGCAACTTACGCCTAGCCTACACCCGTCAGCAGCGCGACGATGAAAACCTGGCCTTTATCAACGCCGGACTCACCAAGCACCTGCCGGGGCTGGGCCACTTATCCCTGCACGGACTCAAATTTTTCAAAGGTGAGCAAGATTTTCAGCTGTCGCTAGCGCTCAACATTCCCTTCGGCAAAGGCGCAAACTTCAGCACCGGCGCAACCCATTACACCGAGCGCGATACTGCGTTTATGCAGGTGCAACGGCAAACTCCGGCGGGGCACGGCGTCGGCTACCGATTGCGCCAGGGCTTTTTCGATCAGCCGCGCAGCCAGGCTGACTTAAATTTCAATAGCTCGGTGGGCAGCTTTGCCGCCAACTATTCGCGCACTGACAATTTACAGGCGTATCGCGCCACAGCCAGGGGCTCACTGAGTTACGTCGGCGGCTACCTGTCGTTAGGTCAGCCGGTGCGTGACAGCTTTGGCCTGGTGCATGTGCCGGGCACCGAAAACGTGCGGGTTTACGCCGAAAACCAGCATATTGCCACCACGGATGAGGAAGGTTTCGCTTTTATTCCACGTTTGCGCGCCTACCAGCGCAACCGCATACGCCTTGATGCGACAGACTTTCCCCTCAGTACCACAGTGGCTACCCTACAGCGCGAAATCGCGCCGTATCACCGCAGCGGGGTCGTGATCACCTTCCCCATCGCCAGCTCTGCCAGCGTTATGCTGAACCTTGTCAACGCGGAAGGTGCTTTTATTCCCGTCGGCGCCAAAGCCTACCTTGCCGGGCAGGATGACCCCGTAGCGGTGGGGTATGAAGGCTTACTCTATCTGACCGATAGCCAAGGCAAGCAGCAGGTTGAAGTGCATTACCAGCAAAATGGCGAAATGCAGCAATGCCTGCTTGAATTTGAAGTACCGCAAGATGGCACCAGCCTGCACGATTTAGGAAAGCGCACATGCGACGCATCGGTGTAAAGCAATTGATCTACGCCACGGCTCTGGCACTGTGGCTAGGTAACTCCAGCGCTTTAGCGAGCTGCCTGGTGTCGGCGCAAGGCGTCAGTTTTGGCAGCTACGATAGTTTGGCCAGCGCGCCCACCGAGAGCACCGGCGTCGTTGAGGTCAGTTGTGACACCCAAACCAGTTACAGCATCTTACTGAGCGCAGGATCTGGCACTTATAGCGAGCGCAAAATGTTCAACGCTGAACATGCACTTAGCTACAACCTGTATACCGCCCCCACGTATTCGTTTATCTGGGGGGACGGTTCTGGTGCCACCGCCACGGTCAGTGGCACGACCTCGACCACCCAATTGCATGACATCTATGGACGTGTGCCAGCGGGGCAGGAGGCCGCCGTGGGTGTTTACAGCGACACTATTATGGTGACTATTGAGTTTTGAGGTGTCTAAGCCTTCTGATCTACCGACCTTGCGCAAATGTCGGTATGATAGCCAGCTCACGCACCAGTAAGCATGGAACTACGAATGAGTGACGAAAAGAGCACGGACAACATCGTTTGGCATAACCATCACGTCAGCCGCGAGCGTCGCGCTGAACAGAAAGCTCAGAAGCCGGTGGTGCTTTGGTTTACCGGGCTTTCCGGGTCGGGCAAGTCGACCATTGCCAATGCCGTCGACGAATTACTGAATCGCAACAGCAACCATACCTATTTACTCGACGGTGACAATATCCGTATGGGTTTGAATAAAGGTCTGGGCTTTAACGAAGCCGATCGGGTTGAGAACATCCGTCGCATCGGCGAGGTTTGTAAGCTGTTTACCGATGCCGGACTCATCGTTTTGAGTGCTTTTGTGTCACCTTTCACCGAAGATCGCGCCAAAGTCCGGGCCCTGATGCTCGAAAATGAATTCGTAGAAGTCTTCGTCGATACCCCTCTCGAGATTTGTGAGCAGCGCGACCCGAAAGGCTTGTATCAAAAAGCGCGCAAAGGTGAGATCCCGCACTTCACCGGCATCAGCTCGCCCTATGAAAAACCTGAAGCAGCTGAGATTCATCTGAAAACCGCCGAACTTTCGGTTGAAGAAGCCGCTCAGCAGGTGCTCGATTACCTGCGCACGCACAACTACATTTCTTAAGTGCAAGCGGCAGGATATGCCGCTTAGCGAAGTCGCTAAAAGGATAAAGCATGCTCACCACAAGCAGCCTAAAAGAACTCGAAGCCATCGCCCGCAAAGCCGGCGAGGCAATTATGAAGATTTACGATGCGCCCGATTTTGAAGAGCGCATTGCGGTGCAGGCCAAAGGCGACGACAGCCCACTGACCCAGGCCGACCTGGCCGCGCACGAAATTATCAAAGCCGAACTCACGAAACTGTCCGACAGCGAGCTTGCCGCCCTACCGCAGTTATCCGAAGAATCCGCCGACGTGCCCTGGTCCGAGCGCCAGCAATGGCAAACCTACTGGCTAATCGACCCGCTGGATGGCACCAAAGAATTCATCAAGCGCAACGGCGAGTTCACCGTCAACATCGCACTTATCCACAAAGGGCAGCCCTTAGCTGGAGTGGTCTATGCACCCGCCACCGACACCATGTACAGCGCCGCTGCTGGCCTTGGGGCTTACAAAAATGACGAGACGATTGCCGCCCGCGAAGATAGCGATGCGCCGACGTTGAAAGTGGTCGGCTCGCGCTCACATGCGTCACCGGACACGCAGTCGTATCTGGATGCATTGGATAAACCCTACGAAATGGTGCCCATGGGCAGCTCGCTGAAATTGTGCCTGGTGGCCGAAAGTAAAGCGCATTTGTATCCGCGCCTCGGTCCAACCTCCGAATGGGATACCGCTGCAGCGCACGCAGTGGCACTCGCCGCCGGCGCCGAAGTACTCACCCTCGAAGGCGAAGCACTAATGTACAACCAAAAAGAATCGCTGCTAAACCCCTACTTCATCGTGCAATAAAAAAGCAAATAAAAAGGGCAGCCCTTTTTTATCCACATATCCACAGAGGGCAGCCCTTCCTTCGCGGAGGGGTGCTAAATGCGAAGGGCTGCCCTTCCTTGGGGGTGGCTTGCTGCGGGGGGCGGCAGGCGGTACAATCGCAGGCCACTAAAGTTGTTGTAGGGAAGCACCAGAAATGAGCGAAAAACTGACCCACCTGAAGCAGTTGGAAGCGGAGTCGATTCATATCTTCCGCGAGGTGGCTGCTGAATTCCAGAACCCGGTCATGCTGTACTCTGTCGGTAAAGACAGTTCAGTACTGCTGCACCTTGCGCGCAAAGCCTTTGCGCCAGGCAAAATTCCATTTCCGCTGATGCATGTCGACACCACCTGGAAATTCAAAGAAATGATTGAATTTCGCGACCAGATGGCGAAAAAGCACGGCCTCGAGCTCATCACCCACAGCAACGAAGAAGGCATAAAACAACAAGTTGGCCCGTTCACCCACGGCAGCGCAGTGCACACCGATATCATGAAAACTCAGGCGCTCAAGCAAGCCCTCGACAAGTACCAGTTCGACGCGGCCTTTGGTGGCGCCAGACGCGATGAAGAAAAATCGCGGGCCAAAGAGCGCGTGTACAGCTTCCGCGATAAAAAGCACCGCTGGGATCCAAAGAATCAACGCCCGGAACTGTGGAACATCTTTAATGGCCGCGTCCACAAAGGCGAAAGCATCCGCGTATTCCCGTTAAGCAACTGGACCGAACTCGATATCTGGCAATACATCTACCTTGAGAACATCGAGATCCCCGATCTCTATTTCGCCAAGGAACGCCCGGTCGTAGAAAAAGACGGCACGCTGATCATGGTCGACGACGACCGCATGCCACTGGAAGAAAACGAGAAGCCAGAAATGAAAATGGTGCGCTTCCGTACTTTAGGCTGCTACCCGCTAACAGGTGCAGTGGAATCAAGTGCCGCAACGCTGCCGGAAATCATTCAGGAAATGCTGCTGACCACCACCTCAGAGCGTCAGGGCCGGGTGATCGACCACGATAGCGCCGGGTCAATGGAGAAGAAGAAAATGGAAGGATACTTTTAACCATGAGCCACGCATCTCCTTTAATCGAACAAGACATCCTGAAGTATCTCGAGCAGCACGAGAACAAAGAATTACTGCGTTTTATCACCTGCGGTAGCGTCGACGACGGTAAAAGTACCCTCATCGGCCGTCTGCTGCACGACAGCAAAATGATCTTCGAAGATCAGCTGGCCGCCATCACCAAAGACAGCAAAACCATGGGCACCACCGGCGATAAAGTCGACCTGGCACTGCTCGTCGACGGTCTGCAGTCGGAGCGTGAGCAAGGCATCACCATTGACGTGGCCTATCGCTACTTCAGTACTGACAAGCGCAAGTTCATCATCGCCGACACCCCGGGCCACGAGCAGTACACCCGCAACATGGCGACCGGTGCCAGCACCAGCGATCTGGCCGTGATCCTGATTGACGCCCGCCACGGCGTGCAAACCCAGACCAAGCGTCATAGCTTCATTGTCAGCCTGCTGGGCATCAAGCACGTGATTGTCGCGGTCAACAAAATGGACCTGGTCGACTACAAACAAGAGCGCTACAAAGAGATCCAGGACGAATACCTGAAACTCGCCGGCCAGCTGGATATTCCCGACATCCACTTCGTGCCGATCAGTGCGCTGGATGGCGATAACGTGGTCAACCGCAGCGAAAATACGCCATGGTTCCGTGGCCGCACCCTGATGGAGTACCTTGAAACGCTGGAAATCAACCGCGATCAGGAAAACAACGACTTCCGCTTCCCGGTGCAGTACGTCAGCCGCCCGAACCTGAACTTCCGTGGCTACGCCGGCACCATTGCCTCAGGCAAGGTCAAAGTAGGCGATACCATCCGTGCCCTGCCCTCAGGCAAAGTCAGCACCGTGAAAAGCATCGTCACCTTTGAAGGTGAGCTCGAAGACGCCGCCGCGCCACAAGCCGTGACGCTGACGCTGAACGATGAAATCGATATCAGCCGCGGCGATATGATTGTCGAAAAAGACGCGCTGCCGCACACCTCAAACCGGCTGCGCGCCAAAGTGGTGTGGATGCACGACGACGCACTGGTCCCCCATCGTGATTACTACATCAAAATGGGCACCAAGTTCACCAGCGGCAGCTGCGAGAAGATCCATCATCGCATTGACGTGAACACCCTCGAAGAAAAAGATGCCGAGACCCTTGGCATCAATGAAATCGGTACCCTGGATTTCAGTCTGCAAGAGCCGGTGGTGTTTGATAAGTACAAGAAGAACAGCAAAACCGGTGCCTTTATCATTGTCGATCGCATGACCAACGTCACCATTGGTGCTGGTATGGTCGAGCAGCCTTTGGTCGAAAAAGAAGAAGAGCGCCAGGATGTCAGCGAGCTCGAAAAAGACCTCAACATCTTCGTGCGCAAGCACTTTCCGCACTGGGGCGCGAAAGACGTCACCAAAAGCTAACAAGGCGCAGCGCTTATGAGCCAAATCTATGTTGGCCTCGTTATCCTCGCGTTATTCGCAGGACTGGTTGCCACGCGCAACCGTCCTGCGACATTATTCGTCGTAGCAGCGCTTGCACTTTACTTGCCGGGCCTTATCAGTGCCCAGCAGTTACTCAACCACTACGTGAATCTTAGCCTCATTACCCTGATGCTCTTGCTGATGGGCTCCATGGCCCTTGAGTGCACCAAAGCGCTGCAGTGGGTCAGCCGCAGCTTATTCCACAAAAGCCAGTTCATCACCTTGCTGCGCATGATGGGGCTGGTGAGTGTCACCTCGGCTTTTTTGAACAATACCGCGGTGGTGGCCACGCTGATGCAAAGCGTGCGTAAAAACCGTGAGCACCCGGCGCAGCGCCTGCTGATCCCACTGAGTTACTTTGCCATTTTAGGCGGCGTGCTGACCCTCATTGGTACCTCGACCAACCTGGTGGTGAACAGCTTTCTGGTAGAAACCGGGCATCCGGGCATTGGCTTTTTTGATTTTCTGCCGGTGGGCTTAGGGGTGTTGCTGGTCGCGGGTGCGACAACAATTGTCGCATCTTATCTGCTGCCGAAGGGAAAGGTGGCCAGTGACATCAGTCAGGACTACTTTCTGGATGCCAAAATCACCGCCGACTCACCGCTCGCCGGTAAAACCGTGCAACAGGCGGGCTTAAGGGCGCTCGATGGATTGTTTTTGGCAGAGATCGTACGTCAAGGCCAGCTCATTAGCCCGGTCAAACCAGAAACCGTGCTGCAAGCCGACGACCGGCTGGTGTTCTGCGGCGATGTGAAACAGGCGCAGCAGGTCTCGTCTCTGCCCGGCGTCACCATGTACGCCCACGAGGTGTTTAACGACACCAACGGCCTGCTGCACGATAATCTGACCGAGGTCATTGTCAGTCCGACCTCGACACTGGTGGGACGCACGCTCAAGCAGGCGAATTTCCGGGCTTTGTTCGATGCTGCGGTGGTGGCGATTGGTCGCGGTGGTGAGCGGCTCTCAGGCAAGTTAGGTCGAATCGAGATCCAGCCCGGCGATCGGCTGGTACTGGCCACCAGCGAGGATTTTTACCGTCACCGTAACCTTGAGCGGAATTTCTTTTTGCTGGAAGGTAAGCGTTTAAGTCCGATGCTAAGCGGTCGGCAGGAGATCATCGCCCTGGCAGGATTTGCAGGAGTGGTGATTGGCGCGGCCAGCGGTTTGCTGACGCTCTTTAATGGATTGGTGATGTATCTGGCGCTGATGCTGGGCACCCAGGTGATTAGCGCGGCGGATATTCGCCGGCGGCTGCCGCTGGATATCTGGCTGGTGATTGGCTCGGCGCTGTGTATTGCCGATGTTTTTATGTCGTCGGGTCTGGCGGCGACAGTGACCTCCGGCATGTTTAGCTTATTTGGCGGGACTGGTGCCGATAGCCCGGTCAATCCTTATCCGGCGCTCATTGGCGTGTTTGTGCTGACCTGGCTGATTACCGAGATTGTCACCAATAACGCCGCAGCGGCGATTGTGTTCCCGATTGCCATAGGTATTGCCGAGAGTCTGGGCGTCAACATCATGCCCTTTGTGATGGCGGTGGCCTTTGGTGCCTCAGCAAGCTTTATCAGCCCCTTCGGCTATCAGACCAACCTGATGGTGATGAACGCCGGCAACTACAAGTTTGGCGACTTTACCCGAATTGGCGTGCTGGTGGTCATTGCTTATAGCGTGACAGCGCTTTGGCTGATCCCGCAGGCGTTTCCCTGGTAGCCCGTCGTTCTACTGGTGGGAAAGCGCAATCCGCAATCAATCCCGGGGCAGCTCACGCACGATGTATTGCAAGAGCGCAAGAAAGAGGATACCGCTGGATAGATAGCTTATGAAGGCTGGTCCAACCGAAAGTACTTGCGCCAAAAGGCTGGCATTTATCGTTGTGGATGCGATGTCACTGACAGCTAAGGACATGTCGATGAAGTAGCGGACCGCATAGAGAATCGCGGCGATAATAATACCGGCATAGAGCATTTTCTCCGCAGGCCTGAGTGGCGTGCGTCTTAGCGCAGAATCCTGAGAGTTCATTGGCTTATCCTATCTGACTATCACTGTCGATGATTCAAAGAAGTACCTCGTTGTATGAAATTACTTCAATTTTTACCGGATAACATGTCAGTGAAAAGTAAGCTTAGCAATTAGCCAAAGATCATAGTTTAAATGGCATAGGCCATTAACTGCTGCATGACGTTCAAATGATTGTTTTTATGGTTCAATAAACCAATCAATACCGATATGCACGATTAAAATAAAAGAGCTAAGGTTGATTAGTTTTCATGGCCGATTCATCTTTTGCGTTCCAGACGAACATGACGCCGCGCCGCCTCCGTAATCGGCCAGCCCAGGCGCGTAACATGATCAAAAGTAAAGCAATGTTCCGTCGGATTATTTCGGCACGCACCAATGACTTCATGAGAGCACTTAAAATGTGGCTTACGGAGCCGAATTTCGCCCTCGCATACTGGGCACGTAGCGCTCGCTGTAATCACTTCTAAGGTGGGATCTTCATTACCATTGGGCTTCATGACAATGACTGACTGTGGTGCCGATATACTTGCTAAAACGTCATGCGCCACCGTAACTCGAGTGGTCATGAAGCGATCGTAGGATCGCAATAAACGCACTACTATGTAGCCAACAAAAAGGCTCGCAACAAAGCCAAGCATGGTGTTGAGCGAAGGTGCTGAAATGGATGCCAGCAATAATAAAACCGCAACCACCAAGTAACCAAGCGCAAACGCCAAAATGATTGTGATCGCAAGTACCATTGGCCAAGTGCGCAACCGCATCCCCGAAATAAACCCAAACACACCCCACAGCCGATGCTTCTCATCAAAAGTATAACGAATTGCACCAGCGGGGATCTCCCTAGCTGCGCGAATCCCCTCTTGCGCGGCGTCAGCTGCACTGAAGTGAACAACATTTATGCGTTGTGATTTATCCATCCTAATTGCTGGAATGAAGTCAAAGTCATTGTCTATCGCGTATTGGCGCAGCGCATCTGAAAAACGCTCTAGCTTCTCCTCAAACTTCGAAAAGGCTTTCCCATGCGCACTATTACTCTCGACTTTTCCTGTTTGATCGACCAAATCGGTTAACGTAAAAACCAGGGTTTCCGCCTCGGAATCCAGGACCTGGCGACTCATCTCTTTCAGCATCTCATGAAACGCTTCCGGGCGTTTCTTATTCTTGTCGAGCTCATCTACCCAGTCCTTGGCACAACGTGCCGCTGTCGTAAGCACTTGTTTTTCCATAACGATTCTCGGTGATTCTCTATGTTTCGCTAACTTTTGTTCAGTTTCCTTGGTTATCTGAATCACGTCAATACGACGTTTATTACACGAGGAACCAGTCATGAATAAACCATTCATTCCATTTGGGATACAAAAATCGACAGGCAAACTTGTCGACATCTCGGCTGTTCATTCCGGCCTTGATTGCAACTGTAGTTGCCCCGGCTGCGATGGCGACCTGGTCGCAAAAAAAGGCGCAACGAACCGTTGGCATTTTTCACATCATCAATTAGCGGCAGATGACTCTTGTTCATTTGCTTTTGAAGCTGGACTTCGATGCATCATCTCGCAGGAACTAAACAGATTAAGGGATATGTTCGTCCCCTGTACTGCAATGTTCAAAAACCGGAACCTAACTGTTGATGCTATCGAAATAGGACTCGAAGATGATTTCCCCATCGATTTTATAGTTTATGCACAAGACGCAACTATTGCGGTGTGCTTAACCCATCAACACCATTCATTTGATAATGACCTGCTCAATGGATTGCCTAGGAACGTAGCGATACTTGAGATCAGACTGCATGAGTATTATTCCGAACTCAAAGGTGGCGATCCAACCACGCTGAAAGACGTCGTGCTGAAATCCCTTTCTGATTGCATTACCGGTAAGTATTGGCGCCGGTCTCCCGAAAAATGCGACTTCCCGTTTCGTCCACAATACGCTTTTGGCTGCGTTAACTGCGGGAGCAGCTGGCAGGGTCATGAATACAACAATCTCTGTGATGAATGCTGTTCACCGTTAATGGTTTTGTGGGAGGCAGTGTCATGATGCTGCTCGCGCTCAACAAAGACACGGGACAGAAGGTTTCTATCAGCCAGGCCGAGAAAGACTGTCACTACAATTGCATTCTCTGCAAGAGCAAAGTGATTCCGGTAAAGGGTGAGGTTAAAGCACGCCATTTCCGGCATGCTACGGGCAAGCAGGCCGGGTATAAGTCTGGTGAAACCCCACTCCACCTTTATGCGAAGAATTTCTTGTTGAAACACCGAATGCTTTACCTACCCGACGGGCGCGTTCAGCTCTTCGACTCCGTACATGTTGAGCGCACCTATCACGGCGAACTTCGCATTGATGCTATTGGCTATTGCGGGCTCCGTACTTACCTCATCGAGTTTGCTGTGACCCACACCGTGGATCGCGAAAAGCTGAAAATTTTAAAATCTCACAATGTGGACGTTGTCGAGGTTGACCTGAGTTCCTGGCGCAAGCCCTGCCCCACACAAGCCTCGCCAGCCGCATTTAATAATATTGTTTTTGAAATGGCACCACGCCGTTGGTTGCAGCGCCGCCGGGCATTCCCGCGACTGTACCGATGGTTTGAGCTTATTTTGGAGAGGTTTATGTTAAGCCGAAAACCGCGGGGACAACAACCGCATGAGCCTGTTCAGTTGCCGCTGCGGTTTTATCATTCGAAGCCAAGGCTGGGTTAGCCTGTCTAATGCGCTCCATTCTAATAACGTCAGCACTGGGTGCCCTGCTTGTGAGAACCGACTTGAAACTATTTATCTACAACTTTCTGTAATAACCTAGTCAAGAACTTTTCCAAGCCAACCTTTGGGTCATCTTCGTCAGAAACTAACGGGGTCACACCTCTATTCGCCAATAGTCGTTCTTGCACTAAATTAGGCCGAGCCAAAAATATGTATGATTTAGGCCTAGAACCCTGTTCCCCGATTTCCTCCCATTGCCTTTGCAAGCGATAAAGCAAATATCTGATATTAATATCCGACAAACTATAACCAATAAACAAGATCGCTTTATCCAAAATATCGCTACGGAGTTTCACATCTAGGGGGGACTCAAAGCTTAATCGCTCAAAGTAGCTAGATTCTGTTAAAACTAGGCTTCGAGGCGACTCAACGTCACCATGGTATTTAATGATTTGAGTATCTTCCTCACTTGCATTTGGCATTTCCGACACACAGGTAATCTTACAATATGGTCGTTTCCAATAGTCGAATGCTTGCTCAAGCCAGCAATCATAATTAGTTGTATAAATCGCTTTAAAGCCAAGCTTCACGATGCATTCGTGAATTCCAGATACCCCAACGTCAACATGATCAGGATGCCAATCACGTTTCATCCAGTCAACTAAATCATCTAAGCCCGCATTTTCTTCGAAATAATATTCTGCGAGCGTATAACTATCACCTGAAGCCTTGAAGATATCATTATCAAAACCTAATCGACTCGCAAGCTCGTCAATCACCTGTGAAAAAGAAGGGACACCCAGATTTACCGAAACACCAGCACCGACGAATAAGATGGTTTTACGGCCCTTAATCGACGCAGCCAGCTCGTCTAAATTGTCAATAGACATTATTGATTCTCCAAGAACGCGATGAATTTCTTAACTGCTATATTCCGCATCGATATTTCATTCTTGGCGACACCCATCTCTGAAAATGTCCTGGTTTCTTCCTCAGGAATAAAAACACAATCCCATTGAAAACTTCTATCACCGCGAGGGGTAGCCGATACCGTTCCTCTAACTTCTCCTTTAAAAAGATGGAAACAGCGACCGTCGACATATCCGATGACCGTTTCAGCGCTCAACTTATTTCTATCAGTCTGCCCAAACAGCTCACAAAACTTATCAGCCTCTAGCGAATCCCACAAAATCTGCGTTAAACCACCAGGGTACCCATTTAGATACTCCAATTTGAGGCCGGTATGCTCAACAAACAAAGGGCGACCGATTAACTTAAAGGCTTTCACAGCCTTATCTTTTACAAGCTTCTCGATGTCTGTCGTCTGTAGCTCTTCTAACTTATTTTTTACTGGTATCACCTCGATCGCAGAATCATGAAAAAACTGCCCCATCTCTTGGATTTTATATTCATTTCGAGAAACAAATCTAAGCGCTTTAGTCATTTCACACCGCAATTTAATTGCTTACATTGGATACTACTCATTAATCTGTTCGATTATTCGCTATTCCAAAAGGGATATGCACCGAAGGCAAGCTTGGTGCAGACGATTCAAGATGGATCAGCTGATCGTCAAAGAATATGTGTGGTTTTAATACGCTTAAAACCTTAGATTTCTCGACTCCACCAAGAAAAAACGCCTCATTCACTGTAATGCCCCACTCTCGCATCGTATTGATTACTCGTTTATGGGAGGGGGCATTTCTTGCCGTCACGATTGAAACTTTTAATCGTGCTCGATAACTTGAGTCTGTCTCTTCGAGTTCTGCCTCAATCTTTTGAATATCGGAAATTCTATCCAAAAATTTCTTCAAAGGGCCTGGATTGTGGGTAATATCGGACATCGTTGTCTCATGGTCGTGGAACCTGTCTAATTTATTCGTTTCTTTATAGATTGCTTCGGCTTCATCATCTACAAGTACACCATCGAAATCAAATGCAATGCGCAGTTCATCATCTTCTTCAATATCTTTAATATCACCGGATAGTATTTGTCCGGCGGGATATCCCGCAATAGTAGCTTCCCTTACATCCTGTTCATTTGCAGATAGGAAAAGCTCGATATCGAAAGTTTGGATGTAAATGTGAGGTGAGTTCCCCTGGAGGAATACAGCACGAGTAATCCCGAGTCCGTAGTGTTCTATCGAGTTCATCACTCTTAAACCTGTATCAGGATCGTTACGCGACAACAAAACCACTTCAACTAACGGATCCTCTGAGCGCAAGCTGTTAAATTTTAGAAGTCTTCTAACAAAAGGAAATGCTACACCTTTACCCAATACCTTATCTTGGTTCTCTCGCTGGTGTTCTCTATATTTATCCTCCCCTTGAGTTCTAAAAATATGATCTGACTCATCGAGGTTAAATAAAGCACTCGAAGAGATACCGACCACTAACCTTTTCGTTAAGTCATACGGCATTGTAACCTCTCAATGATCAAGCCTGCTTTTAGCATGCAGCTTAGGCCGAAAAGCTGCATAAAGTTGAACCTTTAATGGAACCTTGCCAGCGAATTGCGACTATGGCAATCATACAAAACTCATAGTGGAGAGATATTTAGATCCGATCTAGTAAGTAGCACTCAAAAGTTTTGAGATCTAATATTGCGGAAGAAATAGTCTGACGCTAATACAGAAAAAAGCGGCACCTGCGTCAGCAGATACCGCTTCCTTTGCGCAGACATACAGGATGCCGGCGCACTCCCCCGCAGTAGAACCGCGGGCTAAAGATCTAAAAATCACCGCACGCGGTCGCCCCTGCCACGGCCACCGACGGTCATAAAAATGTACTTGAAGTATGAGCCAATCGTGAACGACGACAGCATGCGGGCGTCGGTCTCGGCCAACAATTCTGGGGTGGACATATCGATGTCGTTGACTTGCGCGAGCCCGGTGATGCCGGGGCGAGCGTCGAGGACACCTCGAGCGCGGCGTTCAGCGATGAGCTCTTCTTGGCTAAACAAACAAGGTCGCGGTCCGACGAGGCTCATCTCGCCTTTTAATACATTCCAAAGTTGTGGCAGCTCGTCGAGTTTGGTGCGACGCAGGAAGTGTCCGAAGCGCGTGATCGACGCGGAGCTTGCTAAGTGACTCGCTACGGATACAGTGTCGACACGCATAGTACGAAACTTTACCAGTACAAACGGACGAGCATTGCGCCCAACGCGCTCTTGTCGGAACAACGGAGAACCAGTGTCAAACAGCCCAATAATAAATAGGATGATCAATATTGGCAGGCCTACCACTAATCCAACTAAGGAAAAAATAAAATCTAACAGCCGAATCACTCGGACACTCCTTTAATACATTGCTTGAGAACATCTTCCATGCGCGCTTTAGGCGCCCAACCCAACACTTCTTTGGTATGTGTGATATCAACCTGTAAAGAGCCCAGAAGTCTGTCAGCGACAGCACGTTTACCGACAAGCGACGCTCCAAAAGAGAGTAAGCCTGGAGGGCAAGGTGCCAATCGCGGAGACTTACCATGTGCGCGCGTCATCGCAGCGAGTAGTTCCGGCGTCGAGACATCATGATCATCACTTACCATAAATGTTTGGTTGCCAGCATCAGGATGGGAGATACAGGTGATGATCAAGTCGACAAGATTATCTAGCGCAACGAGACTCCGCTTATTGCTTAACGAAGCAAGGGGCAGCGGTAAGTTGCGGTTCGCTAAGCCAAGCATCGAAGCAAAGTTCGCTTTTACGCCCGGCCCATAAACCAGCGGAGGTCGAATAATAGTAACTTCCATACCGGTACGAGCTGCGATGGCCTGAAGTCCTTTTTCTGCTCGAGCCTTGGACACACCGTAATCATCCAACGGAGCCAAGGGCGAGTCGTAACGAAAAGGCTCGCCAGGCGCAGTAGATTCGCCAAGAGCCTTCACCGAACTCAGATAAATGAAACGTGACACACCGGCTGCAGCCGCTTGCTCAGCTAAACGCAGAGTGGCAGAGGTATTGGCTTTCAAATAGGCATCTAATGGGCTCGCTAGCGTCTCATCCATGACATGAGCGCGGGCGGCGCAATGCACAAAGACGTCAACTGAACTTAAGTCTTCGGTTACATCAAAATCTGCACCCAAATCTAAGCTAACAAAGGATGAGTCAACAGGGCATTGAGAGCGACCAAGGCAAACCAATGGAAAGCCCTGAGAACTAAGCTCGTGAGCCAGCGAGGCGCCAACAAATCCAGAAGCACCCGTGATACCAACGGTCTTACCAGAAACAGTGCTCATGTCACTTTTGCTCCTGAACGAAATTCACTATGTCCGCCGCCATGTCACGCATGATCGCAGTCCGTGCAAACTTAGAAACAAAGTCAGAACGAGGGACTTCCTCAAGCCTCAAATCGCCAAAACTGGCGACAGCACTTTCTGCATTACCAGGCTCAAAAACACCGCTATTTTCTACATTTTCCCGCAAAAATTCAGCTGCATAGCCGCCTACACCAGCCCAAACAGGCTTGCCAAGCGCGGCGTATTCGAAGATTTTCGAGGGTAAGACCTTTTTAAAAGCTTCGTAATCATTCAAATGCAAAAATAAAACATCTGCCGATTGATAAGCCTCGATTAAGTCTTTGCGGCCAACTGGCGGCAATAACTCAACATTATCAAGCCCTTCGCACGCAACTTCCAATTCCGCAAGCCTGCCACCGGCGCCAATAATTTTAAACTCGGCGCTATCATGCATTCGCTTAGCAAGTGTTGGTATGATCCGATGTAACCCCTGCCCTTCACCAATATTGCCCGCATAGAGCACCTTGACTCGCCCTGAAGACTCGAGTCTCCGAGAAACTGAAGGGGCAACCTCTAAGAATTCATTGTCGATACCATTGGTAAACCATTGATAGTCTACTCGCGGGTACCGTGTCTTGAAATAGTCCGCAAAGCCAGGGGAAACAAGGTTAATGCGCGTCGCTGAATTAAAAGTGTAGCGTTCAATTTGGTTGAGGACCGGTAGTGCTGCCCAGGTGATTTTTTTGGGCAAGACATCGTTTAGAGTATCGACGAATATATCGCGGATATCTAAATACAACGGGATCCTTTTTTGGCGAGCTATTCGTGCTCCTAAAAATGCCGTGAACAACCGCGAAGACGTCGCCACAACAGCATCATAGTCTCCAGGGGCGGTAAGCTTCCGTGCGGCATTATAAAAAGCACGAAATGCCTTACTTTGATCAGCCATGCCACTGGCATGCTCAGGCAGCGCTACGCGGTGAATTTTTACCTGCTCGCTCTCCTCAAATGCCGGAGCTTCAGCAGAGAAACTTGCGTACCGGTTCGGTAACGTGGTTACCACTTCAATTTCGATATCATAGGCACGAAGTGCATCAACCAATGCCGTGCAGCGAAACGAGCCCGCACATAAGTCGGGCGCATAATAGAAAGATAAAACTAATAACTTCAAAGGTTTGATCCGAAATTAAGATTGCAGGAAAGTTTGCGGGAAGAAAATGGCACAACCAATCGATGACTCGGTATCGACTTACCAAATTCGGGATGCCAGGTAGATGACTCAATTATCAACGATGAATCAGTGACAAATTCAAGTTGTTGCCCTGAGGGCAAGGTGAGCAATGCCACCTGTGAGGACTTCGCTTCCACGGCAATGTCAGGGTGCAAATGGAAATACGCCTCGGCTGAACGCACCTCTTGCGAGAGTTCATCAACAACCTGAAATTCCGTTTGCCCTAAACTGCAGGTCCGTTTATGAGTTAAGCCTTTTTGGAATCGGGAAAAGCCGTCATGACAAGCAGTCACTGAACAAGTATCGCCTCGACTCTCCGGTACGACATCTAAGATATTCGCTCGACGCGCAACACGGAAGCCACCCCAAACTTCAGAGGAATTCTGCTCATTCACTACCACCGTATTGTGTGCCTGTGTCGAACGCTGACGAGCGCGCTCATCCCCACTACCGTATACGGATGTTCCGGAGTTCACGAACAGGCGTTGTGCGCCCACTGACAGTTCAAAACTTAGAGTGTCCGAATGTGCATGCCCCGGAAGATAACTCGGCCCGACTTCAGCATGATCAAACAACACAACCACATGACCGGACGAGAGGCGCGAATAACCACTGGCCGACAACCTATGAGCACCTTTAACCAATCTGCTAGTGTCTTCGATATCCAGTCGCGACGCATATTCAAAAATCGCATACGGAGGCGGCGCAATACCAAAAGCTCCATCATTGAAAAAGCTGATTTGGCCATCGGGGTGACACATGCTTTTCAACCATGCCAACCCGTTAACTATGACGTTCCGCCACTGATCCTGACGTTGCTCAAGTTGTTTATTGCCAGTCACCAAAAGTAACTGATACAAATCAAGCATGTCCCACAACAAAATGCAGTGATACATAGGGCTTAGCTCGAAATGCCCGCCATCTGACAAAAACTGCTCTGGCACTTCCCGATCTAATAATTCCAAGCCTTTCGTTAAGTAGCCATCTGCTCGGGATCCTTCAAGAAAACAGCCGACAAACGCCAGTGCTTTTGCATTGGCGAACAAGTGGTTACCGAGAATGTGGAACTCAAGCTGTTGTAACAAAGCTTCGGATTGGTCGCGAATACTTTTTAGGACGCGTTGATCAAATTCTTGGTGGCGTTGACACCATTTCACCCAATTCACCAGACGTAATGAAATGGGGTATGGCTCCCAACCATTGCCAGACATTGGGGGATTTTGCTCAAGCCATTGCTTAATAAACTGCTTTTGCAGGACTACGCGGGAATCTGAATCTAGTGAGTTCAGATCATCAAAATAATGCAGGTTATAAAGCCACAACTTATCAAAGTTCGGCGAATTCCAATCATTTGCGACAGAAATTGTCGCAGCTTCGTTCAAGAACTGAACCCGACCATTTCCCCAGAGACTTTGCGTCACAAATGGAAAGGAATCAAATGACCACTTTTTAATGTCAACAGGCTCATTTGAATTGTTTAGCAGTTGTTTTAATGGAAATAATCTATACCGTAGCCGATACCAGATCTGCTCAAAACGAAGTGGCTTCAGGGTATGATAATAGAGTTTCAGGCGATTAAGCATCGAGAGGATCAGCGATTTTGCTTCAGAAATTCAGCAATGTGGGCGCAAGCATGACCATCGCCATATGGGTTGTGGGCGCGTGACATAGAAGCGTACTCTTCTGGTTCTACTAGCAGTGATGTTACCGATGACACTATCGCATCAACAGAGGTGCCGACTAAACGCACGGTGCCGGCGTCTACTGCTTCGGGGCGCTCAGTAGTGTCACGCATAACTAAAACGGGCTTGCCGAGGCCTGGGGCTTCTTCCTGCACACCACCGCTGTCTGTTAACACGAGGTGGCAATTTTGCATCAGCCATACAAAGGGCTCATAGCCCAGCGGTTTAATAAGGTGAACGTTATCGAGGCCGTCCAACAGCGAGCGTACCGGCTTCTGAACATTAGGGTTCAAATGAACCGGATAAACGAAATGTACATCAGGGTGCTCAACGGCTAATGAGCGCAGTGCCGAGCAAATATTCTCAAAGCCCTGACCAAAGTTCTCGCGGCGATGCCCAGTAATAAGCACATAACGCGAATCCTGCAGATCGACGGTTAATCCTGCATCGGAAAGCTGCGATAAAATAGCTGCGCGCAAGGTATCCGAAGCAGAAATCTTTTGCGTCACCCACTGCAGCGCATCAATCACGGTGTTGCCGGTGACCAGAATCGCATCATCGCTTACTTGCTCTGCCAGTAAATCACGGCGATTGCGCTCGGTAGGTGCAAAGTGCCAGCGCGCTAGGCGTCCGGTCAATTGGCGGTTTGCCTCTTCTGGCCATGGCGAATGCAAATCATGGGTACGTAGCCCCGCTTCCACATGACCCACTGGGATGCGAGCATAAAAAGCGGCCAATGATGCTGCAAAAGTGGTTGCGGTGTCACCATGAACCAATACCAAATCAGGCTTCGATTCAGCAAACACAGTCCGCATCCCCAACAAGACCGATGAGGTTACGTCGTACAAATCTTGCCCTGCTTTCATGATATCTAAATCATAGTCAGGGGTGATTTCAAATAGCGCCAACACCTGATCGAGCATCTCGCGATGTTGTGCGGTCACAGTCACGCAAACATCAAAGAACGGGTCGGCTTGTAAGGCTTTTACCAGGGGCGCCATTTTAATAGCTTCTGGGCGAGTGCCAAAGGCGAGTAATACTTTCATCAAGAAACCTTTTTACTTTGCTACAACAGTCACGCCACAAAAGTCGAGCACTTTGCCACGCACCTTCAAGCCTTTAAATTCATTATGTGATACCAGATACACTACGATATCGGCGCTATCGGCTACGTCATGATAATCGTTAAGTACGATACTTTTATGACGCTTCAGGTTTGGCTCAACAGCAAGTGCATCGATATCTTCAAGTACGAGAGACTGGAAAACTGATAACGCTGGTGATTCACGCAAATCGTCGATATCGGGTTTGAAGGCAAGCCCCATACAGGCCACCGATGGCGCACGGCCATGTTCATCATGAAAGGCTTTTACCGTATCGATAATTCGCTCGACCACCCATGCGGTCTTATAATCATTGATCTCACGGGCAGCACGGATAAGACGCGCGTCTTTACCGCCTTCATGCACGATGAACCAAGGATCGACTGCGATGCAATGGCCACCAACACCAGTGCCTGGCTGCAGAATATTCACTCGAGGATGACGATTGGCAAGGCGGATAAGCTCCCATACATCAATCTTAAATTTGTCGCAAAGAATCGATAGTTCGTTGGCAAATGCTATATTCACGTCACGGAAGCTATTCTCGGTGAGCTTTGCCATTTCTGCGGTACGGGCATCAGTTACCAACACATCGCCGGTGACGAATGAGCGATAAAAATCCGCCACTTTCTCGCCAGCTTCAGAGGTGATGCCGCCCACGATGCGATCGTTCTCGGTAAGCTCACGCATGATATGACCAGGCAGTACGCGTTCTGGGCAATGGGCAATAAACAAAGAAGAGGTATCAACGCCCTCTTCTGCTAATACATCAGCAACCCGCTCGGTAGTCCCAACTGGTGAGGTCGACTCCAGAATCACGATATTCCCTGACTTCAGCACAGGCGCAATAGCTCGTGATGCAGCTTCAACATAATCAATGTTTGGTACATGCCCGTCATGAAAGGGGGTGGGAACCGCAATGATAAACACGTCAGCAGCTTTGGGTTTAAGAGCCGCGACAAGATTTTTCTCTTTTACAGCTTTAGCAACGTAGGCGTCGAGCTCTGGCTCTACGATGTGGATCTCGCCGTTATTAACGGTACTGACAACCTCTTCCGAAACGTCAATGCCGAGCACTTGATAGCCTTGATTGGCGAGAAGTGCTGCTGTGGGCAGGCCTATGTAGCCGAGGCCCACAATACAAATATCCTTTGTCATACTACTTCCCTTTACTTCTGCGAGCGAAGTTGCTCTGTGGCCTCGATAGTAACGCGAGCGACTTCAAACAGCTCCTCAGGCGAAATCGGACTCGGATTGCCATTCCTGATTGCATCTAAAAAGGCCTGAACGCAGGCTTTTTGCCCTTTATCCTGACGCCAAAGGTTCATTTTCTTAAACCCTGGCCAACCGTAGCCTCGGAGCTTGCGAAAGTTATCCAGCTGCAATACACGACCAGCAGCAAATACCTCAATACGTTCTTTCGGGAAGCTATTTGCTCCATTCGCGAAGTAATGAATGGTTGCTAGTGAACCGTCCTCAAAACCTAACGTAATTGATGCTTTGTCTTCCGTTACTTCTCCGTTGTCCGTATCACCCATTTTTCGAGCCTGTACGGAGATTATCGGCGAATCAACCAAAAAGCGTGCAAGATCAATGAAGTGGCACGCTTCGCCAATAATTCGGCCACCACCAGTTTCAATGTCCTGAGTCCAATGGTCTGAAGGAATAGCACCAGCATTCATCGTCAAAATTAGAGTCTTAGGCTCTCTCAAAGGCATCACAAGAGACTTCATTTTTTGAACCTGGCGAGCAAAACGACGATTAAAACCGACCATCAAAAGTGGCGAATTCTCTGTCATTTGAAGCGACTTTTGAACCAGTTCAAGCTCTTCAAAGTTTATCGCCAGCGGCTTTTCTACAAAGACATGTTTTCCGGCTGCAACAGCTTTTGATACGAAGTGTGCGTGGGTATTGTGGCGGGTTACGATCGCCACAGTATTTATTAGGTCACTTAAAATCAAGCCTTCAGTATCAGTTGTAGTTTCCCTAAATCCAGCCTTAGCTCCATGAATGACCCCATTCACTCCACCAGACGTTGCGATTGACTGAAGTTGCCCATTTGCCGCTTTAAAAGCAGGGATGAGGACTCGAGATGCATAATTACCCGCGCCAACAAACCCTATTGTTGGCTCTTTTGGGTCGTAGGTGCTTTCTTTATTAAGCGTAACAGTTTTAACCGTCCTTTCTTCAGACGGTCTATTGTACTCGAGCAGTATACCAAGCGCCGTTTTATCAGCGCCTAGAGCATCATAAGCCTCTTTTGCATTCTCAAATGCATATCTATGAGTTATAAGCGGTTCAACATTCAGCTTTCCGCTAGCCATCATATCCAAAACGGCTTCAAGATTGCGCTGTTCTGTCCAGCGAACAAAACCTATCGGATAATCTTGGCCGTCCTCCTCATAGGACGGGTCATAACGTCCCGGTCCATAAGAGCATGAAACTTGAAAGGTAAGCTCTTTCTCATAAAAGTCAGAACGGTTTAGCTCAAGTCCTGTGACTCCGACTAAAACTATCCTTCCACGTTTCCGGCACATCTCGGCTGCGTCAGCAACAGGTTTACTACTCTGTGTTGAAGCCGTAATTAAAACAGCATCGACCCCACGTCCTTTGGTAAAGCTTTTTGCAACAGCTATAGGGTCTTCTCCAGCAGCGGGGTTCACTACCTTAGCACCTAATTCCTCTGCAAGCTTAATACGGCGTTTATCGAGGTCGATTCCAATTACACGGCAGCCATTTGCAAGCAACATTTGCACGGTTAATAGCCCGATCAGCCCCAATCCAATTACGACAACTGTTTCACCAATTGATGGATTAACAAGCCGTATACCTTGCAAACCAATAGCTCCTAAAACAGTAAAAGAAGCTTGATCGTCAGAAACTTTATCAGGAACCTTTGCACACAGGTTTTGGGAAACGACAACCACTTCGGAGTGGCTTCCGTTACTTACTACCCGGTCGCCAACCTCAAAGGCATTTACACCCGTCCCAACTGTCGCCACTACGCCAACATTACAGTAACCGAGCGGTATTGGTTGCTCTAACTTACTTTTCACGGACTCTGCTGTAGCAATAATTCCGTCGGTTTTTGCTTTTTCTAAAACCATTCGGACTTTATCAGGCTGCTGCCGTACTTTCGCTATCCATCCACCTTTTCCAAAGTCTAGCAGCATCCTTTCTGTCCCAGCGGACACAACCGTTTTACATGTTTCTACAAGGATACGGTTGGCTCCTACGTGGGGTCTTGGAACTTCTTCGATTCGTATAGAACCATCCTTTAAACTCTGCAACAACTGCCTCATTGGTTCCCCTCAAAACGGATGGTCATGTCTTTTTTCTTTTCTACAGATGGGTAATTAATAAGCACCGCGCGAAACTTCCCTTTAAAAACAAATAAGCTGCCGGCCGCCACCCCAATCGGACGATAAAGGTCGACGACTTCTTTTATATGTTCCAGCGTTCCAGCCCCGCCGAGAACGGTCAATGGAATATCCAGTTCCTTTCTCGTTAGCTCGATAAGCTTTAAATCGTAGCCTTGCATGACACCATCACAATCTATCGAGTTTACTACGATCTCTCCGGCTCCTCGCTCTTCAATTCTTCTCAATATGTCCTTAAAGCTGCCTTTCACTTTCTTTTTGCCATTTCTGATATAGACGTCATAGCTGCCCCACAAGGTCTTTTTCACATCAAGAACAACCACAACGCTCTGTTTCCCGATAGCAGCCACCATGTCTTCAATCAAGCTGCCAGACTCGAATGCGCTGGCACTAATTGCGACTTTTTCGACGCCCAAATTACTAATTCTGACGGCTTGCTCTACGGTTGAAACGCCACCGCCGTAGCACAGCGGCATTCGACATTCAGACGCTAGATTTCTAATCATTTCGTAGTCAGGTTCACGTCTATCACGAGTAGCATCAATATCAAGGACGATAAGCTCATCCACAAGTTTTTCATTGAAGATCTTCACAGCGTTTATTGGGTCGCCCACATATTTTGGGTCCGAGAATTTTTTTGTTTTGACTAGTCCTTTGTTATGAACGAGCAGGCAGGGGATAATTCGTGAACGTAACATAATTAAATCGCCGCAAAGTTTTGTAGAAGGCGGGTTCCATTATTTAAGCTTTTCTCTGGATGAAACTGAAACGCATAAATATTTTTTCGATGCAGAGCACAAGCAAACTCGACTCCGTACACAGAGCTGGCTAAAGTATCGTCTGCATTCGTTGCCTCAAAATAAAATGAGTGTAAAAAATAGAACCCTATTTCGTAATCCACGCCTGCAAATATCGCTTGATCTTTTTTCGGAGATACCTGGTTCCAACCCATGTGAGGGATTTTTGGCTTACGTTGGATCGATTCGGGGTCAAATATCCTAACCTTACCCGGAATCCAGCCCAAACCAGAGCATGTCCCCTCTTCACTGGAGTCGCCCATTATTTGCATACCTACGCACACACCCAACACTGGCTTTTTTAGATCTAAAACTTGAATCTCTAGCTCTTCCCTTAAACCTGATTCGTTCAAAAGTTTCATCGCATAATCAAAGGCACCCACCCCCGGGAGAATAAATTTATCGACGCCTTCAAAATGCGCTTTTTCGCTCACGACTCGGTGCGGGATATTGCTACGCTTGAAAATGTTAGCAAAAGCGCTAATGTTGCCTAAGCCGTAGTTGATGATTCCTATCACCGCTTCCCACCTTTCTCCAAACCCAAAGCCCTCATTGCCTTCGCGCCAAGCTCATAGAATGATTCTTGATTCTTGTAATCTTTATAGGTTTTGTTAGGCGCGTTGAAATAGGATCTCAGCTCAGCAGCACTTATACCCAATTTACTTGCAACATACTCAAACTCGTGCTCAATTTCTGCTGGATCGTAGGCAGGTTTCTTGAGCTTCTCAAGCGCCTCGTCTCGCGTCATTTGTCCTGTCAGGATTAAGCTGGAATACTGCACTTTTCGCGTGTCATAACCAAACTTTTCTGGTAACCAATAGCTCTCATAAAACTTAGTAAAGCGAGACTCAAAATGTTTCTGCGCATAGCGCTGGTAACCAAAGTTATCTACTAGAAATTGGGTAGCTTGCTCTTTGTCATAGGGCAAGTAGTCAAGAGGTCTTAAAACTTTGATTCCCTTAACATAAGGCAGGAAAATCTTATGCCACAGGATATTGGTTACAGGATAATTCTTAAGTTTACGCTGCCCAAATTTACGATGTATGTCTTTTAGCTGTCTAGAATCTGACTGATAGTACATCCACTCAAGTGGGTTTCTGACACATTCCGTCGAGTAATTCCCGCCGGTAAGTATGTATTTTACCCCGTACTTCGCTGCAAACTTATACATGGTAGCGAAAAAAGCGTGGTCTTGAGGTGTGTCAATGTGAGAAACACCTGACTTAATAAAGGAAAGTTGAAGATCTTTCATTTCTTCCCAGTCGATAACTTCCGTATAAAGATCTAGATCTAAGCCATCGACGATTTTTTCAATATTATTTACGGCTGTCTGCGAATTCCAACCTGCATCCACATGAAAAACTAGTGGTCGTAAACCAAGCTTCTGCTTTGCTAGATAGACCAAATAAGAACTGTCTATTCCACCACTCATTCCAATTATGCAGTCAAATTCTTTACCTACACCTTCTTTTTTAATTTTTTCTGCGACTTCGTTTATCTGTTGCAACCCCTTTTCGTCCGGATGCCATTTGGGAGCGATATCTTCGAAAAATGTATTACAGTGATCGCAAATACCTTTATCGTCGAAAATGATTTTGCTATCTGACGTGTCCATCACGCAGTTTACACAGACTCTTTTCTCGTTCATTTTAAGCCTTTTTTCATACTATTTAGTCTTTAAAGGAGACATATTATTTCGTTTATTTAATCGAAAGATGTGAGTAAATTCTACAGATGAAAAGCCAATATCCTAAGCTGATGACTTCCGTATTCACTTACTCTTAGGACATTTCGTCGCCGAGTGCTCGAATCGCTATATCGCTATATTGAAACATGCAACTCTTCGCCTTAGCTTCGGAAAGGCATACTTGATATGCTTCATGGTCTATGAGCATGCGTTGTATCTTATCGGACAGCTCTTCGACAGTTCCGGTTGTTAGAGTCAAAAATTTTTCTGGATCGACTAATTTATCGAAACCATCCCAATATCGAAGGATAGCTGGAATACCAAGTCCAAGAGACTCTTCCCATAATGTTGAGTGTGTGCCGGGAAAGACCATCAAATCAGACGAAGCAATTATTGATGATACTTGCTCCGGACTTTGCCAACCCAAATAGACTATTTTGACTAAAGATGAATCGACAATTTCGGAAAATGCTTCAGCGTTTGAAGCCGGCGGCTCGCCAAATAAAACAATAGCGATTTGATCCAATAAATTTTCACCTAGTTGGTTACAGGCCTGTACCAATAAGTCAAGTCTTTTACGATCATCAAACTTACCTCCAGTGCCGATTATAAAACGATCTTGAGGTATACCATTTCTGACTCTAGTCTCTTTCCTAATACTTCGTAAATAATCAGGTGAGAATCTAGAGTCGTCATATCCAAGCGGTAAGTATTCAACTTTGCCTCTCGGTATTTTATAAACATCTATTAAAAACTCACATCTAGGAGGTGTCACTCCATAAAATTTTTTTACCTCGTGTTGGATGCGTGAAATATAATATCTGTAAATAATCCTATGAAGTACTTTCTCTGACAAAAATCCTTTCGCGCTGTTAATAAAGTCCGTATGACAATCTGAAAAAACTTTAACCTGAGGATTACTTCTGACATAGCGTGCAACAGTGCCCGTATTCCAAAACTGCGCGTCATGTAAAAATATAATATCTGGATTAAAATTATCTAACTCATCTTCCAAACCATTATATAATCTCAGTTTCCTGACGAACTTCTTCGGTAACCAGCGAACATAATTGAGTCTAGTAACCGGAATTGAATCTTCATTCAGAAATGTTTTAGCGACTGTATATCCCAGTTGTCTGTTTGCTAAATAAGTTTCGGTTGAAGCGATAATCTTTACTTCGTGTCCTTTTGTCTTATGAATTCGAGGCAGTATGTTTTCTTGATATGCATACCCCTCTACATAGATGGCTGCAAGACACAAGTGCGCAATTTTCATGGCCTAGAGCTCCACTTCGTTACGAAGCTGCTTCACGTTTTCTATAAACTTGATTGGGTCTGTTATAGAATGAGACACCTCCTCTAATTGTTGATCGTCTAAATCCCACCACTGAGATTGCAACAACTCCTCAATTATATCCTTAGAAAAACGGTATTTTATCACCTTTGCGGGGTTGCCGGCGACTACTGCATATGGAGGCACGTCCTTTGTGACCACAGACCCCATTCCAACTACTGCGCCAATACCGACAGATATCCCCTGCTTGATAAGCACATTGCTTCCCAGCCAAACATCGGTCCCGATTATTGACCTTAAGGGTTCATTACGAGGGAATAAGCTAAATTTTTTCCGAATACTATCTCGTCCTTGGTAAAATGCAGGAGAAGTGGAAACCCATGACAATGGGTGCATTCCGCCCCCGCATTTGACGTTGTTTGCTATAGATACAAAACTACCGATGTCAGCATTAAAAATCTCACAATCGTAGCCTATGAACGAGTGTTTACCCATTCTAACGTTTACTACATTGCTTCTTGCTTCCACTTTACTTGATTTATGAATATTTGAATCAGTAACGGCCGCGATCTGAATTTTAGTTAAGAACTTCGAGAGTAAATATCTTAGTGTCATGAATATGTCCCCGACAGCTCAGCAAAAAGAATACCTGAACTAGCGAACGCAAGAGCTGTTCCAATGTATTGCATATACTTGTATCCCGAACGAGCGTTTACCTTTATTGAACCTACCAATAGATACCCAATTAATATATATAGGTAAAGCAACGCTCTAGTAATTAGTTCAATTGAACCAAGCATTACTAACAAAAGATTAAGTAAAAGCACTAAGCTAAAAGTAGAGTAGTTATAATAAGGCTTGTACTTATGAAGATGCATCGTTAATATAACATAGATAAATATTACACATCGAAACGCAAGGCCGATGCCTATTCCGGTATGGGCTGATCGGACCTCTACGGTTGACTTTTCAAGGTAGTGGAAATATTCAGAAGTTATTAAGAACTGAGACATTTCCATTAAAGGAGACGTCAATGAATTTATAAGATCGGGATTAGAAGCCACGAACAACGCAAAAAATAGAAAAATAACATGGCTGAGTACCGAAACTCTAAAACCTTTTTTCTTAAAAGCAATGAAAGCAGTTATGAATACCAGCATATAAACTGAGGAAAAGTGAAAAAAGCTGCCAGCCAATATGATGAGTACGGCCTTTAAATATTTTTCTCGTAACATGAAGCTAAAAGCGATGACAAAAAAAGATATTGCCATTGCCTGTCGGATTCCGTTAACTGACCATATGTGAAACCAAAGCATCAGCACTACAATGGTAGCTACCGCTCCAAGACGCTTGTTTTCAAAAATCTTCGTATAACCAATCAATAACAAAGTCAATGTCACTGAAGACAACGTTGCAACAACGACCGTGCCGTTTGGAAAGAGAAGCGCAAGTGATTTGACTACGTAATAGAAACCAACTTCCTTATTTAGCAGGTATTGATCGAGGTAACCACTTTCAACATACTGTTTAACGCTTTCCAAATAATAAGACCTGTCCGTTGATTCGGTGACAGGCAAAATAAGAAATATTACAAAAAATACAATAGCGGCACTTACATACAAATGGCTGTGTTGTGGCAGAAAGCTAGTTTTTAAAATATCATTTTTTTTAAAGCTTAGAGCTAAAATTAAGCCGTAGCCAACGAGCATGATTACCGCATAATACATAACTTCAATCATAAGAACGTGTCAATTGGTATAAGTAACTTCGAGAACGAAGCAGAATCTTTTTAACGGTTGCATTTAAAGTATTAACTTCTAAACTAGGTTGGCGATCCTGTTGTATCTCACTTTCAATATTGCTATCGAAATCTACAAGAGGCGGAAATAGACCTGTTAGGCGATAATTTTTAGGCAACCAATAGTCAATAGGGTAATCTATCTTTTCCATTTCCAAAATTCTTTGTTCCGCCGCCGTTCTATTTATCAGGTACGCATAACCGCCGCTAGGCCTCTCAGAAAAGGGGCCCATATTTCTATCACGAAGAACACAAGATTTCCTTGAAAATAAGCGCGGCTTGCCATCCTCTGTACGCTCATACGTAAGATGGTGTCCAAGCAAGATTACAGTTGGTTCGGTGGTGTGAACATGCTCCAAAATTTGCGTGAAAGTTTGGTTAAACTCCGAAGGGGTCATTTCTCTCAGCTGTATGTCGTCCTCAAGAACCAATGCCCAATTCAACGGCGAAGTGATCAGAGAGTGATAGCACTTCAAATGGGACAAGGCGCACGCTATCTCTCGAGTACCAATCTGTCTTCCAATTATTTCTTTTGAATTTGAGCGTTTAACCAGCTCCTCAACTCGATCATTTTTTACACGCCCATCTACCGCTGGTATAACCTCGTAATCGACCCCGATGTTTTCGATGAGTTTCACGGAACGATGACGCCTTTCGCCATGATCAGCTAAGTTAATAAGGAAGGCTTTACAGTTCACGAAATGGACTACTCGCTAGTAGACTATTTTGCGATTTTTCAATTTCTTTCATTTTGGTACGCGGATCAAACGGACGCGCTTCTAAGACTTCATCAAGACGATGGTACATTCTCTCATCTACCCCTATGCTTGAGAAGTAATCTATGAACTTGTAGTGTCCACCCTTTATCCTATCGAAACTGGAAGCCAACCAAATACTTGGTTTTAAGAAGGAATCAGCAAATATTAACCCATGTAAAGAAGACGAAATTACAACTTCAACCGAACAAATCTCTTGTACGAATAATTCGAGATCATCTGTTTCGATATCTATTAGTTTATACGACCCCAAAAAACTTAGGTCATTAGATCTAAAAAATTCTTTATCCGCATAATGCAGCACGACCCCAAACCTATAGCTCGTTGCTGAAGCCTCACTCGAACTCGGTATCAATCTAGAAGCCAAAATTCCTGGATCACCGATACCACGGCAGCTCTTCTTTTGCTCTTGTGAGAGCTTGTCGAAAGTTTGCAGTCCCCTAACGGCATGCACTGTAGCGTGCTTTGGAATTATAGTATCTTTAAACAAACATCCACTTCCCCAAATAATAGATCTTGAAGTAGCATTCTCAATCACTGAACCGCACGCCAGTATGTGGTTGAACGGATAAACTTTAGGATGAATCCAAGTCACTGACTTCCCCGACATAGCCTCAATTAATCGAACGTTATAAATATCTCCTAAGTTTAACCTACCGTTAAACCAATACATCTTTTCCGAATTGAAACGTAGCATCGAACCTATACTTCTCAATATCAGGTCCAAATAACTTTTATAACGTTTTAAGCTCATGACTAGCTCTTATTAGTAAATGAATTTGTAGACAAATAATCGAAAGTGAAGTAGCGAGAGCGACACCTAAAACACCATGATATCTTGCAAATATTAGAGAAATAATCAAATTTACCAAAAACCATGAAATAGAAATCCGAGAATATTGTCGCTCAAATCCGCACATATTTAAAACCAAGCCAGGAACACCTAAAAATGACTTAATTACATATCCGAAACCTATAATCACCAACACTTTGTGCGACGACTCATAACCCTCACCATATAAAATATAAATTAACTCTTCTCCAAATGATAAAATAATCAAATAGAGCACAAAACTTAACAAAAACTGGAAACGTGTTATGTTTTTAAGATAAGTACGCATTTGATTGCGTCCTTTCACTCGAAAGATTTCAGATACCCGTGACGCGGTAAACGTTTGGGCCGAGCTTATGATCATCATAAACATCGATAGAAAACTGAGAGCTACCACGTATTGGCCAAGCTCCGAGGCATTAGTGAATAGACTTAATACAAAGACATCTGTATTAGAAAACAGAATAAGCATACCCTCGACTAAGATGAATGGTGCTCCAGCCTTGATTAGCTTCTCGCGGCGATGGATCTTATTTTTGCGTTCACCTTTAAACTCTATAAAACATTTTTTATAAACAACTTTTACAAGCTTGGCTTGGTTAAATCCAAAATAAAGTAGAGGAGTTAAAAGAAAAGTTAAAATATAAAACGTTACAAATGATTCCAGCGATAATTTAACGAATGCAGCGTAGGCTATTACGATTAATTTCATTATGTTTGGGAACACCATGAGTATAGCGATAGCCCTAGTGTTCAGTGTTGCCCTCGCATGTGCTATCAACATTTGGTTCAATGCCATAAAAAATACAACAATAGAGATCAGTGAGAGGGCTTCCGTAAAACCATCCGACGGCTCTCTAATAAATTCAAAGTATAAGTAGTTGAGAGTCGATATAATTAAACATATGATTAGTATAGTGAAGGTTATATTTTTAATTAGGTAGAATTTCTTAAAAATGTTACGTTGATTAAACTCTCGCAAGTAAAATACGTTTAATCCAAAGGTTCCTAGGACCGCTGATACCGCAGCAAATGAGTTGACAAGGCCCACGTTTCCAAGCGCTTGGTCACCTAAGGTTCTACCAATATATACAGATGCAAACATTCCTAGAAGTGCACTTAAAACTTTGATTAAAAGCGCTATTAGGGCATTCTTAGCCATCGCTATAATCTTAAGCTTGTTTCGGTACTGCCAAAAATAGCCTTTAAGTCATAAATGATCCCATTCTCAACCATAAGTCTTTTAATTGATTTGAAGCCCATACTAATAAATTGCGTGTGAGCCACAGCGATAATAACCCCTTCGTAACGTTTTTCTAATCCATTTTCGAAAACAACGTTACTACCGTAAATATCATTCAGCTCTTGCTTGGAAGCGACTGGATCGTATATTTTAACATTTAGCCCATAATCGATTAACTCTTGAAAAACATCGAAAACTTTCGAGTTTCTTAAATCCGGGCAGTTCTCTTTGAATGTGGCACCGAGTATTAATATTTCGCTTTTTTCAGTTAACAAACCAGATTTGAATAGGGCCTTTATAAATTGAGAAGATATGTGCTTAGGCATCTCGTTATTGATTTTCCGACTTACTCTTATCAACTCTGGTGGGAAACCGACTACAGATGCTTTATGAAACAAATAGTAAGGGTCAACCCCGATACAGTGTCCGCCAACAAGCCCAGGCTTAAAATTCAGGAAGTTCCATTTTGTACTAGCAGCTTTCAGCACTTCATGAGTATCAATCCCCATTCTGGAGAAAATCATCGCTAGTTCGTTTACTAAGGCAATATTTACATCCCGTTGTGTATTTTCAATTACCTTTGATGCTTCTGCTATCCGTATTGTTGGAGCTAGATATGTCCCGGCTTTGATAATCGATTTATAAAGGCCGTCGATAAATTGGCTTGACTCCATACACGAGCCAGATGTAACTTTTACAATATTACTTATTCGATTTGTCTTATCGCCGGGGTTTACTCGTTCAGGACTATAACCCACCGCAAAGTCGCGGTGTAATCTTAATCCAGAGTAACCCTCGAGGAGAGGAACGCAGTCTTCTTCTGTCGCCCCTGGATATACTGTAGATTCATATATTACGGTATCTCCTTTCTTAAGAATTTTTCCTAACTTAGTACTTGCGTCCAACAAAGGCGAAAGATCCGGTTCGTTCGTTTTGCTTATCGGAGTTGGAACGGTAACGATATATACGTTTGCCTGTTTAATAGCTGTTAGTTCGCATGTAAACGATATATTCTCTCTTACTAGGTCACTACTCTCTTGAACCTCACCAGTAGAGTCATATCCCTTTTTAAGTTCTTCTACTCTCTTGGTATTGATATCAAAGCCAATAGTTGGATATTTCTTGCTAAACTCAATAGCTAAGGGCAAGCCCACGTAGCCGAGACCGATCACGGCAATTTTCACTTTATTCAGATCCATGAGGTTACTTACCTAGGGTTGGAGGTTAAAAAATAGAATTGTGGGTTAACAGCGGCTTGTTAAAAGTATTAGGCTGGCGCTGTTTAAAAGTATTAGGCCGGCGCTGTCTTTGCTTTAGGGTATTTAATAATTTAAAATCGGAGCGGTGGAACCTTTACCCTTTATTTAGCCAAGATACGATAAAACATGAACTAATCGTCTGCTTTTCCTCTACACACATCATAAGCACAGGCCACCTCGTACTGCGTATATCCTGTTGAACGCCAACGATTAGTATTCGAAAAACTCTCTTCACCCGCATACTCAGGAACCTGCTCCGGCCTGACACCACCCTGCTCAAGCAACCTACGTGTGATCTCTTTATAATAATGCTTAGGGCGCTTGCAGAAATCTTCGTAGGGAATAACAAGCTTCTGGTGCTCAGGCAATCCCGAGATGCCACGTTCAACCGATGCGTTAATAGCCGCGATTTGGCCTGCGACGGACTCCAGCGGCGCTAAATCTTTCAGCTGTGGGTACTCTTTGATCTTAAACGAGTACCAGGTGTTAATGTCGCCGAACTGGCGCTTACGCGCTTCCAGTGCCGACTGAATATTAAATACCGGGTCACGGCGGATCCAGATAAACAGCGCTTTATCAAACTGCTCGGCAAGCTCCGGAATATTTTGATTCATGATCATGCCTTTCATGGCAAAAGGCTTCTCGAAGATATTGGCCAAAGCATTCAGTTCGTCGCGTAAGCCTTTAAGATTGCCCTTCTCGCGCAACTCATCGCCAGGCAGGTAATCCAGCTCCTGAAACGGCAAGAACCGGCGCCAGAAGTACCAGAACTCATTAGGTGCAAGCGCCCCTTTAGTTTTGCCATTTTCCGAGGTGAAATCCACATCAGAATTAAAATCCCGAATCTCGTTACGAAAATTAAAGCGCGGATCTGTGAGCAGTTGCTGGATTTTCGCACCCACTAAAGGCGCGCCATAAAAGCGCGACAACAAATTGGTCGGATAAGCAGCAAGACCGGTATCCGCAAGCCACTGGGTAAATAGCGTGGTGCCCGAGCGCAGCGGTCCCATGACAAAGATTTTCGAGAAGTTTTCAGCGGCGTTTTCGAGGTAGGTTTCGTTGGCACCGGCGAGATTAGCATTTAACTCGCTCAGTAAAGCTTCCAAATCTGATACTTTCGAGAATTGTTCTACGCGTTTCTCTTCTTGTGTCATCACACTCTCTCGGTTCACTCGGTTCACTTTATTCAAATGGGGCGCGGTTCATGCTAACTGATATCGTTGCAGCAGGCGTTTTACTTCATCTGGAGAGCAGTTCATCAGCACATCAATGATGGACAGATTGGGAGTAAATTCCGCTTCACCTTGCGAGTACTCAATCGGTAACGAGTCAATAAATTTCAGCTCGATGCCCTGCTCCGCAAAGTCCTTCGCATCATAGAGCTTTCGGCCGCCAGGGGCATTGATGTAGCAATCGGCGTCAAACTTATGAGAGAGCGCAATCAGCCGATCACGAGGTCCTGCCTCACGGTCATAATCCAGCTCGCTGGTTTTTTTAAACTCTTTTTCGACACCAAGGTAAGCAAAGATACTCTCAAAGCCTTTCTGACAGACTGCGGCGATGCTTCTATCTCCCGAGTCGATACCAAACTCCAGGGTTTCCTGCACCAGCGGGAAGACGTCATCGAAATAAGGAGCTTTTGCATAACAATGGCTGATGGTTTTCAGTGCTTTGTCCACATCATCTGAAAATTCCAGCTCGCAAAACAGCTTATTCTGCGAGGCTCCGGGTACTGGCACCGTAAATCGGGTCACGCCGTTTGCCGATAACACGTTGTTGCGATTTACAAAGCCGCGCTTGATGTAATTTACATCGTCGTAAATCAGAAAGAGGTCTGCGGCATACATCAGCTGAAAGTAGCCAATGTACGGAAACAGGTAAGGCTGCATGACGGCTAGCTTCATGCTTTTACTCACTCTGATTTATAGCTGTAGCCGTAATGATAGCCATACCCATAGCCATAAGCACCACTGGCGCGGCGCTCAACGCCGTTAAGAATTACACCGCGCACGGTTACGCCGTTTTGGTCAAAGCGTTTGACTGTGGCTGCTACTTCTTTGGCTGGGGTTTCACCGAAACGTGCGACAAGCAATGTCGTACCTGCGTAACGGCCGACAATCGCAGCGTCTGTTACTGCCAGAATCGGTGGGGTATCAATCAGCACGTAATCGTAATACTCGTTGGCTTTATCCAGCAGCTTTTCCATGCGCGGATGCATCAACAGTTCCGAGGGGTTCGGTGCTGCGGTACCGCGCGAGACAAAATGCAGGTCAGCAATTTCGGTCTTATGAATAATCGTCGAAAGATTATTCTTATCGACCTCGCCGCCGTTCTGATCTTTTTGCACGCTGGCGAGAAAATCCGACAAACCGTACTTGTTTTCGACACCAAACTGCAAGTGCAGGTAGCCGCGACGGATATCTCCGTCAATCACCAGCACTTTCTGACCGGCTTGTGCCAGCACTGCCGCTAAATTCGCGGTGACAAAGCTTTTCCCCACACCAGGCGCGGGGCCTGAAATCATAATGGTCTTGTTCTGCGCTTCTAGCATGGCAAAGTGCAAACTGGTACGCAGACCGCGTAAGGCTTCAATGGCTAAATCTGCTGGGTCTTCCAGTGCCAAAAAGGGCAACTCTTTCTTCGCTGCTGCTTTCGCGCGCAATTTACCCAGCCTAAAGTTCATATCTTTTTGGACCGGTGACAGTGGCACCGATGCATACACATTTACGCCAATCTCTTCCAGCTGCTCCGCCGACTCAACCCCGCGATTCAGCGCTGCCATCAGAAATACATAGCCGACGCTCACCATGCCGCCGAGCATGGTGGCTAGTACCACAATTAAGCTTTTCTTCGGCGCTACAGGCGTTGGATTGGTCACGGCTTCATCAAGAATACGCACATTACCGACGGTGCCAGCTTTCAGTACATTCAGCTCCTGCATACGATTAAGTAACTGCACGTAGATTTCCTGCGACACTTCCACGTCCCGCGCTAAGCGCAGCACTTCCTGCTGAGTCTCCGGCAGATCGCCGACCTGCTCGTTAATCTGTTGCTGTTCTTGTTGTAACTGCGCTTTTTGTTCAAGCAGTGACTGATAGGTCGGGTGCTCGCGGGTGTACAAACGCGACAATTCTTTTTCTTTTAGCTCCAGCTCGTTCAGGCGCTTTTCGATTTCGACCACGCGCTCAAGCAGGCTGGCGGTTTCAATGGAGAGATCAACGGACTGGCTTTGCAGGCGGTAGCGGTTCAGTTTCTCTTCCGCTGCGGTCAGGTTCGCCCGTACCGTCGGCATTTCCTGCTCGATAAATTGCAGGCTGTTCTCAGCTTCTGCGGCGTTGCGGCGAATGTTCTGTAGCATGTACTCGTTGGCCACCGCGCCCAGTACATCTTCAGCATAGTCCTGATCCGTGTGCTGAAAACTTGCGCTTAAAATGCCGGTTTGTTTGCCGCGCTCGCTTACCGACAAGCCTTGCTGAATATCTTTTATCGTGCGCAGACGGTTACGCTTCATTAATTCGAAGCTGCTGGTATCCGTCAGCACCGCATCATTGACCATAAGCTCAAAGCCATCGAGTACCGCCAGCTGCCCAACTTTACCGGCAATCAGTAGGTCGCCATCTTCATCAAGTACTTCATAACTTACGCCGTTATCAGCGAACTCCAGCTGCAGGGGCTGCCCTTCGTAACCGCGCGGCACCACAAACTGGGTGATGCTGACTTCGTCCTGTCCTGGTGAACGACGGGCCAGCCAATCGCCAATAATCGGCATGTAATCCGGGGTCACGCGATCGGTCAGCTTCAGCTGATCAACCACGGCACCCACCACCATTCGCGATTTCATGATTTCGATTTCCGTGGCGGCCTGGCTCTCGCTGGTGAACATCTCACCGAACTCACCGCCTAAAGCTGGCAGGCCGCTGGATTTCTCTTCTACCTGCAACAAGGCGTCGGCCTGATACACCGGTGTGCTCAGCACTGCGTAAAGTACGCCGAACACCATAAACACGAAGGTCACGCCGATGATCAGCCAGCGCCGGTCAATCAACAGACCAAACAGGCGCCCGAGATCGATCTCGTCGTCATCGCGCCGTTCGGCGGCTAAATCGGGTTTGGTCGTGTTCACAGTTTTGTTTTCCATTCGTTACAGCTCTTCTCGATGAGTTCAAATACGTGTTGATAGACATCGTCGCTACGACGATAAGGATCGGGAATTTCTTTACCTTTGCCATTTCCGCCCTGGGCGTCGAGCCAATGCCCCAGCAGCATGGTTTTGGCATGGGCTTCAGGATAACGCTTGGCGATGTGACTGCGCTGCTCGTTTTCCATCACCAGGATGAGGTCGTAGTTACTGATGAGCTCGCGGGTCAGTTGTTGGGCTTCGTGGATGTCAAACTGGTGGCCGTTTTTAGCGGCGATGTCGCGCGCTTTGGCGTCCATGTCCCAGCCTTTGCCTTTGCGTTCGCCTTCTTTTTCGCTACTTTTTTCAACCATGGCGGTGATGCCGGCGCTGTCGATCTGTTTATCGGGCAGCGCCTGTTGCAACATAAATTTCGCGGTGGGGCTGCGGCAGATATTGCCAAGGCACACCACCAGTATTTTATTGAACATACTTACTTCTTATTCAACTGATTCGTTAGTTACCGACGTCGTCGCTGAAGCGGCCGAGGCTATACAAACCTGTTACCGATGGCAGCAACTGGTTGATCACGCGGTTCCAGCGGCTGATGGGCGCAGCGGTCACGTACACGATGTCGCGCTGTTGCAGCTCGAACTGCTCGGCCATGACCAGGGCCACGGTATTGGCTGCGTTGAGCTGATACACCTTGGCGATTTTGCCTGAGTCTGGCTCTGGCTGACGAATCACGAAAATACCTGCGGCATCGGCGCTGATTTCCTGCCAGCCGCCCGCATCTGCTAAAGCTTCAGCCAGGGTCGTACCTGACTGGCCCATAATGTACGACTGCGGCTTGCGCACTTCGCCTAATACAAACACCTTGTTGTCGTCGTTACGGGCAACATGCACCACATCATTGGTTTGCAGCAGAATGTTCTGGTCGGTATTACCCGACTGATACAGCTCGCGCAAATTAAAGTCTAATTTGCGATCGCCGCGGGTTAAGGTAACCCGGTTCCAGTTGGCGGCTTCACTTAAGCCACCGGCTGCGTTGACCGCTTCAATCAAAGTCATCGGTACGTTGGTCACAGGCACTGTGCCTGGCTCGTTGACTGCGCCTGTTACGTATACGCGCTGGCTGCGAAAGGCTGCGACCGTCACGTCGACCTGTGGGCTTTCGATGTATTTGGCCAGACGGCGGGTGATCATGTCACGGATTTCAGTGACTTTCATGCCAGCGACTTCAACTTCGCCAATGTAGGGGTAGAAAATAGTACCGTCGTTGTGCACCCAGTTACCGGCTTCTTCGGCGCTACGCATCGAGCCTGCCGGGATCGTCAGTTCCGGGTGGTTCCATACGGTAATGTTCAGAATATCGCCACGGCCTACGGTGTAATCGTAGTTGTTGCGCGCTTGCTCTAGGGCACTGTTAAATGCCGGCTTGCTGGGCTTGGTTTGCATCTCGGCCAGTAACATCGGCGAGATCTGGTAGGTATCTACTAGCTTGCTAAGCTCAGCTTCACTAAATTCTTGCTCATAGGCATTGCGCGTGTCGTCGCTGAACAGGCCACCACTACTACTGTCAGGTATATGGCCGCCCGGAGCCAGCGAGCAACCGCTAAGCAGCAAGGCGATAAAGGATACTGCGGTCAGTTTCGTTTTCATGGTTGTGTTCCTGTTTAGTTCTGCGCAGGTCTGAAGCCACGTGCTTCGGTGGTCTGATAGAGGTTAATGCTTCTGTTCAACATTTGTCCACCGTCGCGGGTGATGGGGTTCCAGGCGACGTTACCGCGGGACATTGTATGACGTACAAAGAACAGATCGAATGGGATGCTGATGTAAAAGCCTTTGGTGAAGCCGCCTTCGCCGAAATCTTCCCGCGAGACATTGGTAAATGCGGCATAGGCTCCGGCGCTGACGCCCGAGTCAAATTGATGCGAAATGTCAAACTGCACGCCTTCGTCGCCGGCGAGGAAGCGCCCGGCTTTCACTTTAATCAAGCTGTTTGGTAGCACTTCTGGCTGCCAGTACATGCTGGCGTGGCCGGTCAACACGTCGTAATCTTCGAAACTGAAGTTGTTCTCCGGGTCGCGCTGCTGTACGTAGTTGAGGTCGAGGCCGAAGGCTACTCTCGAGTTGAGCGGCCGGTACAGTACTTCGGCGCCGATACCACCGAACATGCGCTCAAGGTAGCCACCGTACAGCGCGTAATAGGTGTTGCTGCTGGCCTGGCCGGTGTACACCAGCTGCGCGTTTTGCAGCCATAGTGTTTGGTTGTCGGCGTATTCGCGGATACGGGTGCGCACGCGCGGCAGCGGGTTGTCCTGACTATCGACCAGAAAGTTGAATTCATCGTAGTTGTTGAAGATGTTCAGACCGATTTCGCCGCTGAGTTTCAGGTTCGGGCTGAAGTCATAGTAACCATCGGCCATGACTGCCAGCTGGTAGATGTAGAAGTCTTCCGCCCCACCAAACGCCTGGCTGAGTTTCGGAGTAAACGAATACCCGCTGTTCGTAACTTGCTGTTCGTTATTTGTTAGGTCGCTGGGCCGGACGTGGCCGATGCTGATGGCGTCGTGCTCGTCGCGGAAGAAGCGCTCACCGCGGGCGGCGGTTTTATAATACGGCGCATTGACGTTGTACTGTACGATGCCAAGACCGTCTGTCAATTCGGCGATTTCATAGCGCTTCACATCTTCCGGCATTTCGTTGCTGAGAATGCGGGCGGCTTTGCTGACCGCTTCTTCGCGGTCACGGTAACGGATTTGCTCGGTGTACAGAGTTACCCGCTCTTGCTCGTCATCGGTGGCAATTGCTTTCACGCGATAGCCCGTTTCATTCAGCAAATCCTGGCTCAGCCGCTGAATATCCAGCTCGCTGAAATTACTGGTGGTGCTGTACTTCGCGTCCCGCATTTCCGGCTCGAGCTTGATCTGATACGCGGTCGCCAGGTTGTAACGCAGGCTAAAACCAAAGGTCATGGTATTGCCACGCTGATAGCCCAGCTTCAGGTTGACGAAGTTATTCAGGGCGTATTCAGCACCGACGTTCCAGGCGCTGTCGACCACGATTTCACGCGGGTTTTCCGGATCAATCGGGTTCGGTAGCCGTTCGCTCTGGTAGTCGTTCGGATCGTACTCAGCTTTTAGTCTTAAACCTTCGACTGGCGTGCGCCATTCCAGCCCGCCAAATACTGCTGCCGGGCCTTTAAACATTTTATCCCACTCGACATCGCCGCCGCCCTGAGTGAAACCGCCGGGCCGCTCGCAGAATTCGTCAGTGATTTCGCAGAAAGGGTTAAAGGCATTGTCGCGCCGCCCTAAGTAGCCAAAACCAAGGCCAACGTGGAAATCAAAAACGCCGAGCTTCTCGGTTTCGTAGGCTTTACTGGCAACGAAGTACTCACCGGCGAATAATCCGGTGCCGCCGAGATCCTGAAAGCCTAAGGCCACTTCCGGTAGCCATTTGGATTCTTCGTATAAACGGAATTTAAGATCGAAACCTTTATCTTTCAGGGTTTGATCACCGCTGAACTCCGGATCATCGGAGTAAAACGAGTAGCGGAAATCGGTGTAACGCGCGGTGGCTTGCATCCAGTCGAACACCTGCAGGGTGATCGAGGTACGCCGGTAATCGTCGGTATCGCTGTAGCCAATGGTGATGTGACCTTCGCTGTTCATGCGCGCGGTTGGCGTTTGTAACAGGCCAACGCCGCCGAAATCACTGGTGGTGTAGGGGTCTGGATTATACTCTTGCGCTTGCGCAGCGCCGACGCCTAGCGCTGAAATCAGGGCTGCTGCAACGTAATATTTCATTGCGAGAAATCCCAGTGCTGCAGGAACATCGCGAGTTGTGCGTTGATATCCCGGAAACCTTGCGGTAAATCACTTTCGGCGATGCTGGTCAGCACGATGCCCGGCTGGCCATCGTTTAGTTTTTCCCGCGGCTCGAGCTCGCGGATAGTGCCATTCGGCTGAATCAGCCAGCGCTCGGTTTTTGTCAGATTGCTAACGCCAACTTGCGTACTGCTGGCCGCTGCCAGCACTACTTCATACGCGTCTTCTGCATCGCGGGCGTTCAGCACCGGATTGTGCTCTAAGGTCGAACGCATCTTTGCCGGGTCGAGGCCATGTATATAGCTTGCCCGCATTGGCCATTGCTGGAACTGTTCGGCGAGCTGTCGCGCCGCCTGTTCTAATTCGCTGTCGCCGTCGTGCTGATAGATTTCTGCCAGCATACGCAGGCGTTTCAACATGCCGGTATGGCGCCCGGCAAAGCGCTCATCCAGTTCGTCGCTGTGAATGCGCAGGCCCGGCCAGTAACTGTCCGGGTAAAAATGCTGCTGCATGGCTTCCACGAAATGGCGTAATCTTGGTTGCGCCTCTGGCGTGACCGACACCTGAAAACGGGTAACTTCTGCCTCGCCCCGCGGCGCAATGGGTCGTGCGAGATTGACCATCTCCAGTTCGACATAGCCATGCTGCGGACTCAGCCATTGTTTGCTGCTGATCACGTACATGTTATCGGTACTTAAACGGTAGCTATTGCTGAAATCGTGGGTCTGCACTGGCTTGCCTGCGACATATTCTGTCGCTGTACCCTGCTCCGTAATATCCCGGCCGTCGCGCTGAAACTCCGATTGCACCTGCAAGGTGACGATTTCATGCTGCGGGTCATGCGGAGTATAACGGGCGGTGGGACGCTGAATCTGGATGCTGCGCTGCCAACTGGAGCTGCAGTTTTGTTGTTGCTGCTGCTGTTGCTGCTCGGCTTGCTGGGGCTGCTTTAAGTAGCACGCCAGGGGATCATTATGGAGCTGATCCGTGTGCACACGATTTTCCCGTTCCAGCGCACTGGAGCGGATGATTCGACCTTGCCATAGTGTCAGAGCTTCGTCGCCCGCCGAGAACCAGTATTGCCCGTGATTGCCTGTGGCTGCGAGCACCAAAATAGTGCGCGGCGCGCCTTCAAACTGCACATAGGTAACCGGATAGGGGAATTGCTGCAGCGTCGCCAGGTCTGGCGCAGCTGGGGTATTCTCAAATAAAAACTGCAGCGATTGGGTCGCTGCAGTATTTTCAGTAGATTCTTGCGAACTAAGTAACGAACAGCCAGACAGCCCCCCAGATAAACCGAGTAAGGCTGCGGCTATAACGACACCACGCATCCGTGTGACGTCCAACCTAATCTTTGCTTAGTTGTTTGTAACAGTTACAGTTGAAGGTGAACCGTCATCATCACTAGCCACGACTACAATCACCATGCCAACAGCTGCTGCTGCAGCTACGGCTGCTGCCATAGTCATTTCTACGCCACCTAAGCTAACAATTTGGCTGGAAGCATCAGCTTCCTGCATAACTGGCTTCGGAGCTGGCTTTGGTTCTGGCTTCGGCTCTGGATTAGCAACAGCTGATGCGCTGAACGCCAATGCAGCTGCCGCTGCGATAGTTGTAAATACTTTCATTGTGAGCTCCTTTTCTTCTCGAATATGCTTAAATAGTAGCCCGTAGTTCTACTACGGGTCAAACTCTAATTCATGGAAATGTACACTAAACACCCAAAAACTCAGGCAAAAGACACGCTACCGCCCTTAGGGTTACCGCTCCTAAATGCGCTCCCGATGTCCGGGATTCTTAATTCTCCTTGCGCTAGTATCCCACTTCCTGGTGGATTGCAGCAACCTTTTATTAACGTTCGATGCTCGTTAGGTCAAATTCTGCGCGAACCTGCTTGTGCAGGAAGTCTAACAGAACGACGCAGCGAGATGGTCCGTCAAGCTTAACAATTTCAGCGATTAGCCCAGCGAACGGGCCTTCGAGGATGTGCACCTTATCACCAACCTGCGGCACAGCATGTCGTTGTAATTCTTTGACTTCCGCAGATTCGCCATCAATAGATAACAACTCATTAACAAGATCGCCTGATATTCGCGCAGGTGACTCGCCGAACTGTAGCAGCTTCGTCACTCCAAAGGTACTGCGAATCTTATGAAAGTTTTGTGAGTAATTGTTGAACTTTACGAAAATATAACCTGGGAACAGAGGTTCGCGTACCGACACCCGTTTTCCGCGCCGGATCCGCTCGAGCGTGATCATGGGTAAAGCAGCCTCAATCCCTTGATTTTCAAGGTTCGCATTAGCGCGCAGCTCTTGCCTGGGCTTCGTCTGCACCACGTACCACGTTTCCAGCTTATTCTCGGACAGATAATCTGACATTCGCTTCCCTGAATCAGCCATCATTCTATGCCCCCGATTATACACCCATTCCCCCACCGCGTTAACCCCAGCTCCAGAAAGGGCAGCCCTTCCAATTTTCCCACCCCCTTCCAAGGAAGGGCAGCCCTTCCTTTTTCTACCCCCCTTCGAAGAAAGGGCAGCCCTTCCTTTTTATCCCCCCTTCGGAGGAAGGGCTGCCCTTGCTACTTTTTACGCTTTATAAGTTGTTTGATTCTTGATTTACAACTTTTAGCATGTATATTTAAGTCATTACAGTGCAAGGATTGTATTTATGAAGACCATCGACGACGTTGCGAACATGCTCGCAACAGAACGCAAGAAAAGGAATCTGACGCAAACCGATATGCGCATGCTGATTGGTATGTCACAGCAGCAGTATCAGCGGGTGGAAGCTGGCCAGGATATGCGGCTGTCCACGTTATTGCGTATACTTGCGGGATTAGGATTAGAACTAGAGTTCGCTGATCCTATGCAACCTAGTCCGGAAAACACTGATACATCAGCGGAAGAGCCTGAGGATTTTTGGTCGCATCATCAGCAACACCTCAAGGACGATTGACCATGCAAATTTCCCACAAGCACACTGAAAGTGTCGCGGGGCTAAAACTGACACTTGGTTCGCAAGAGCTTGCTGTGCTCACACACTATAGCGGCGGGAAAAATATACTCGTCTTTTCGCCAAATTATCTGACGCTTCCCGTCGACCAGCGACACACCTTTACCCTGACTCAACTCGCCGCTCCAGCAATGTTGCAGCAGCCATTGGTGAGCCACCAAAAGTTGACGCCGCTATTGTCAAACCTTCTTCCTGAAGGAGCATTACGCGAATGGATGGCAACTTCATTAAAAGTGCATACCGATAACGAGTTCCCACTCTTTGCGCACATGAGTCATAACCTGCCTGGCGCACTAAGAGCGACCCCAATCTCGGCAGGAGAATTGCCCGACTGGGCGCTTGATCACCGCCGCCAGATTGAGTCGATACAAATTGACGTTAAACATACGAGCACAAAGTTCTCACTTGCCGGGGTGCAAATGAAGTTCTCCTCTACCAAGCAGGACGGCAGGTTCAATCTTAAAGTCGATGCCGATGGAGAAAGCTGGATAATAAAAACGCCATCCACCATCCACAAAAACGTACCCGAAAACGAGTACACGGCGATGCGTCTGGCACAAGCCGCCGGAGTCGTCATTCCAGATATCCAACTGGTTGAACTTGATCGGTTGGATCACCTGCCAGATATTCAGCTGCCGAATGAAACCTATGCTTATGCGATCAAGCGTTTTGATCGGGACGACATTGGCCGGATACACACTGAAGATTTTGCTCAGGTCTTCCAGGTCTATCCCAGCGACAAATACAAAAAGTTTAATTACGAGCAAATTGGCAGTGCGCTTTTCCGACACAGCGCTACCGGCTTAGCCGACGTTCAGCAAATGGCGCGGCGATTGCTGGTCAACATTTTGCTTGGGAACGGCGATGCTCACCTTAAGAACTGGTCGCTAATCTATCTCAATAAACTCCGTCCGCAGCTTTCACCGGCTTACGATATTGTCTTTACTCTGCCTTATGTTGCCGGAGATGATTCCGCCGCACTTAAAATGGCGAAGCAGAATAATTTCTATTCGCTTGACTACGCCGCCTTCGAAACTTGGTCCAAGCGCATGCAAGTACCGTGGCCCGCTATTAAAGTTCATCTGCAGGATACGCTTGAGCGCGCCCGTGCGCAGTGGCCACAACTGCTGAGCGAATTACCAATGCTCGCCACTCATAAGCAGGCACTCATCACTCACTGGCACCGCCTCCACCCCGACTTCCACCTCTAAGAAAGGGCAGCCCTCCCAATTTTCCCACCCCCTTCCAAGGAAGGGCAGCCCTTCCTTTTTCTACCCTTGGTTTTTAGGAAGGGCTGCCCTCTTTACAGTTATGTTTGTTATGTGTTGATATTAAGATAAGTATAAACATGGTGGAGTACGTTGTGGGAAAGAGCTATCAGGAGCATTTTGAACAGCGCGGTTCGGCCTATGACAAAGCGATGTTGCGCTTTCCGAAGGCGCGCCAGCAGGAGTTTGAGCAAGTCATTGCGGCGGCGCAAATCACTGCAGGCATGACGGTCGTCGATGTGCCCGCTGGTGGCGCCTACTTGCGTGAGTTCTTGCCCGCTAATGTCAATTACCAGGCGCACGAGCCCTGCGCCAGCTTCACCAACCACGGCATTGCGCCACCACCAGCAGGGGCTGCCCCTACTGGATCAGGTACCCCTAAACAAGAAAGGGCTGCCCTTGCTGAAAACGATGCGCTGCCGCAGGGAGGGCTGCCCTTGCTTCCTTTGCCGTGGCGGGATGGGGAGGTGGATGCGGCGGTGAGTCTGGCAGGGGTGCATCATCTGGATGACAAGGTGCCGCTGTTTAGGGAGCTCAAGCGGGTGCTGAAGTCCGGCGGGCGGCTGGCGTTATCTGATGTTGCCAAGGGCTCGAAGGTTGCGAAATTTTTGGATGGTTATGTTGGCGATAACAACAGTACCGGTCATGAAGGGCTTTTCCTTGACCGCGACACGCTAACCGAGCTGGAGCAGGCGGGCTTTGCCATTGAGCAGCGTCACCAGAATGACTTCCACTGGATATTCCCGGATCGATATAGCATGGCGGCATTTTGCCATGAGCTGTTCGATTTACAAAAATCCACCATTGCAGACACCCAACGCGCAATCGAAAACGAGCTTGGCGTCACCGAGTACCCAGACGGGCGCGTCGGCATGCACTGGTCCTTGATGACCATTGCCGCGGTGGCCCGCCATGAGTAATCCCAGCAACCCAAAAAATCCATGGCTCGAAGCCGGTCCGTTCCGCTACGTGCCGGGCTACATCAATGGCCGGCGCCAGCCCTGTATGATCGTAGCCGTGAAACCGACACCGCAGCTTATAAAAGCCCTCAGCTCCGAGAACGCTGAGCTGAGCAACAGACTCGACAGCTTTTTCAACTGGTGGAACGAGCGGCTCTACGCAACAGCAACCGCAAAAACAACCAAGCCCAGCGCCGACTGGTCCAGTCTTGCCAACCATTTGGCGGCGGGTACCACGCAAGTGCTTCGTTATTTAGGGCTGCCCTTGCTGGATGAGGTGCAGGTGGCGACGCCGCGGGCGGCTGACGAGGCATCGCAGCAATGGACCTCCATCACTCTGCCGCTGCCCCACTGCGAACCGGGTCTCGTCCTCGACGCCTGGCAACTGCTGCTGCAGGTGCTCAGCCAGACACTCCAAACAAAAAAGCTGCCTGAGCCGCTATTCCGCAAACAGCTGGATAAATTATCCGAGGAAAAGCAGCACAGTATCAGTCCGCTGCTGCTTAAGGCCGCGTACGATCTTGACCTGCCTGTCACACCATTAAAAGGCATCATGACGCAATTTGGCCATGGCCGCCAAAGCACCTGGCTGGAGCACACTTTCACCGAGAATTCCGCAAATTTATCCGTGCGCATCGCCCGCAATAAACATGACACCGCCATTCGCTTGCGCCAGATGTGCCTGCCGGTCGCCCATCATCATGAAGTCGCGAATGTGAATGAGGCATTGCAGGCCGCGCAGGCGCTCGGTTACCCGGTGGTGGTGAAGCCGGTGGCCCTCGATGGCGGGGTCGGTGTGGCCGCGAACCTCGCCAATCAGCAAGAGGTTCACGCGGCATATGCCATCGCCCAGAAGCAATCGCCGCGGGTGCTTATCGAAAAGCATGTCGCTGGCCGCGATTATCGGCTCACGGTACTCGATGGCGAAATGATTTGGGCGGTCGAGCGCATTCCCGCTGGCGTGGTTGGCGATGGCCAGCACAGCATTGAGCAGCTGATTGCCAAAGAAAATCTTACCGACCAACGCCGCCCTGGCCTGCAGCAAACCCTGAAGCCGCTGGCGATCAATAGCGAGGCACGCCAGCTGCTGCAATCCTCCAACCTACAACCGCAAAGCGTGCCCGCCAAGGGTCAGTTCGTTGCGCTAAGACGCACCGCCAATGTCGCCAATGGCGGACGCCCAAAAGTGGTGACCGAGCAGGTGCATCCGGACAACGCCGCGCTCGCCATAAGAGCAACTCAGGCACTGCGGCTTGATTTGACCGGCGTCGATCTGATCATTCCCGATATTTCCCGCTCCTGGCGCGAGCCGGGTAATCATGGTGTGGTCTGCGAAATTAACGCACAGCCGGATCTGGGCTCAACCACGGCGGCGCATCTCTATCCCATGGTGCTCAAAAAGCGGGTGACAGGCAGTGGTCGCATTCCGATCATCGCGCTGCTGGGTGCGCCCAGCGACGAGCTGACCACACAAGTTGTGGCGGCATTGCAGGCAAAAGGACTCCAATCTATAGGCTGGAGCGGTCATCACCGCGCGGGCATTAACGACGTCACCCTCAGCACCAATGGCAAGACCTTTGCGCACAGCATGATGCTGCTCACTGATCAGAGCGTCGATGCACTGGTGCTGAATGTTTACGATGACGAGCTGCTAAAACGTGGACTGCCCGCCGACAAGATCGCCTGGTTGGTGCTCGCTGGCAGTACGCTCAGCGCAACACAACCTAACCCACGCCTATTCCAGCACCTTACCGGCATGCTCGTGCCGGCCTGCCAACAGGTGGCAATTATCGAAGAAGCAAGGCTAAACATCGAGGGTCTTAACAACGCCGCCGGCGACACAAACTTCCAAACGCTCACCACCGCGCAGCTGCTGCAAGCATTAGAGCGATAAAACGCGAGTAAAACTACCGCCGGCCCTTCGCCAGCAGCCGCTTGAGTGCCGACTTCAGCTGGCGGACCAACAATACGCGAATCAACAATTCTCGCGCCATTGGTTTCCACGCCAACTGGGTAACAGCCCGCTCGCCAAACTTAGCAAAGAACGCCTGCGCTGCGGCCTTGTTGCCATGTCTGAAATGATAACGATGAATCATCAGCCAGCTCACCATCTGCTGGTAATTCCGCTGTTTCTGATTCACCAGGGACCATACCCCGCCGCCATGCGTCCGATACGCCGCCGGCTCGATGTCATGGTGAAAATGACTTTTACCGAAGCCGCCGAGCAGACTGAGGTTCAAATTATCCCCATTCAGAACAATGAGTCGTTCCGGGGGATCTTCCGTCATAACATTGCGGTACATGAGCGATAACGTTAGCAAAAAGGCATCCCCACATTGCAGGCTTGTGGCACTGAAGTCGCGCTTAAAGCGTTCTGCCAGCTTGCCCTGCTGCACCACTTTATCGTCTTCATCGATGATGATCGCATCATGCCCGGACACCACATAATCCGGATGATCTTCTAAGAATTTCACCTGCTTCGCCAACTTATCCGGGTCACGCCAAAAGTCATCGCCTTCGCACAGCGCAATATAGCGGCCTTTTGCTACAGCAGTCATAAACGGCCCCGGCTTTCTGCCCTGACTGTACTGATTCTCGCTTTGCAGTATCGGTTTGATGATGCTGGGATAACGCTGTTGGTAGGACTTTATGACCTCAGCAGTGGCATCCGTTGACGCATCATCATGAACAATGATTTCAAATGGAAAATCCGTCTGCTGGATAAGAAAACCTATTAAAGCATCTTCGATATAGGGCTGATGATTAAAGGTTGCACAAAAGATACTCACCACCGGCGTTGCGATATCGCCCTGCCAAGCGGATAAAATAGAAGCCTCTGTGGGTAAATCCGCAGCGTCCAGCTGCTTAACGAAAGGTCCTGTCACTTTTCTCTCCTGCTGAAGCGAAAATAGCGCCGCGTGACGATATTCATAGAGTAATTTAAGCCTTCTGCTTTTAGCAGCCTGGTAAACACTAAAAACATAACCAGATAACAGAGGCCTGCAACGGGGATAAAAGTCAGCGGATTAGGTTGCTGAACCAGCACCTCGACCACAACTTTTATCACCACCAACGCAAGCGCTGCGGCTAGCACTGGCTTAAACGCATCGAGTAACTGTTCCCGCACGGAATACTGAATCAAGCGTCCGCTGACATAAATTCCCGGTGCTAAAGCGATGAACGAACCGATAACCTGGCTGATAACGATACCTTTAACACCAAAAGGAATTGCCGCAAACAGTAGCGCTAAATTGATCGATTTTTTGATTAAGCCTACTTTTAGTACCAGATCTGAGCGCCCTTTCACATTCATTATATTTAAACTGATGGAATGCAACGGATAGAGCACAGCAACAATAACAAGCCATTCAATATACTCAATGGCGGCGTGCCATTCAGCGGAAAATAGCAATTTAAAAACGGGGTCGGCGAAACCTCCGACAGCGATCATCAGGGGCGCGCAAATGAACATCATCATTTGAATCACCTGTCGGTATTTCGACCGCAGTGCATCCTGCTGATCCTGCAAGGTTGCCAGCGCAGGATAGGTTGCTTGCTGTACAGCGCCCGTCAGCTGCGTCGCAATAATATGGGTTATCCTTCTGGCGAAGTAATATAGACCTGTAATTTCAGCACTAAATAATTTACCTATCACCAGAAAATAGGAGTTTTGATACAGCGTTGCCAACACCCCTTCTAGCAGCAGGTTTTTACCAAAGCGGAAGAGTTCCCGGAACGCGCTGTAGCTAAAGACCAGTCGTGGGCGCCAGCTACTTCGGATCCATAAGATAGCGACAGCGACCAATGCCGAAGACAGGATCTGGGCAACCAGACTCCAGACGCCGGCTCCCATGTACGCAAGTGAAATAGCCAGAGCTCCGGACAGCAAAACCCCTACGGTGTTTGCCAGCGCCTGGACTTTGAAATTCATGCGGCGGCTGAGTATAGCGACCTGCACAGTGCGCCCCGAATTAATGAAGACCACAAGTCCCAGCACGCGGATTAATTCAATAAGTTCTGGCTGTTGGTAGAAGTTTGCAAAAAATGGGGCTGCGAAAAACAAGAAAAGATAGACAAAACCGCTGGTCGCTAAATTGGCCCAAAATGCGGTGCTTAGCTCGACCTCGTTGACTGACTTACTGCGAATGAGTGCCTGGCCCATGCCAGAGGTCACCAAAATATTTGCCAGCTCAATCAGCACCGACATCATGGCGATCAAACCAAAGGCGTCCGGCGCCAGGAAGCGCGCCAGCAATAGCGTAAACAGCACCGATGCGCCACGACTGGCAAACAGGTTGATAAAATTCCAGATGACACCTATGCCAATTTTTTGATTCATGTTTTGCATGAAAAGTCTGTTGTCCTCAGGTCTTATTTTCCCAGGGGAAGGCAGTATAGTCAGACTCAATACCGAGAAAGTCTATAAACTTTTGATAGGCATCTGGCTCTGTCAGGTTGAGGACCAGTAAATCCTCCGGACGATCTTTAAAGTACTCGATGATTTCCTGATTGTAAGCCTTATAGTGATTGATCAGGGTTTCGCGATGATAAGGGTCGTCATCGCTGGTGCCGTGAAGCTTGACCACATTATAAGGTGCGCCTTTAAAAATATAGGTGGCGTTCTTCAAATCATCGGCCGTCGGAACGGCGCCATCTTTGCCCCACAACTTGCCGTGAAAGCGGGTAATAGAGTTATACCACTGTTCCGGACTGTCACGCACGGTAAGAATAAACTTACTCCCCGGAAACGCTTTATCCATGACTTTGTAGGTTTCTGGCCAACTGAAGGGGACATCCTGAAAGACCTGAGCGTACCTGCAATAACGAACAAACTTATCAAAACGCCCGGCAAAATAATGCTTATGATGCAGCCGCTCAGCCTCGCGCTGGTGCCCGACAATGTAGCCCAACTGCTGGAACGCTTTCTTTAACGATGTGGTGCCCGTCTTATTCCTGCCAATGCAAAATATCTTTTGCTTACCACGAACTTTCGGCGCATTTCTGAGATTTCGCAGCCGTATTCTTTGACGATACGGCACAATTTTTTTGATACTCATGATTTCATTTAACCGTAAGACGCTTGGGTTTATTCAAGGATGTGCTCAAATTGCCGAAAATGCTCTGGCAATTTGCTTACGAGCTGCGGGCATTCTTTACTCCGTTTTCGAATGCCGCAATAACATGCTCAACATCAGCTTCGCTCATGCTGTAGTAGACGGGTAAACACAACACCTGGCGCGCAATTTTCTGGGCGTTGAAACAGCTTGCCTCGTTATTCAGAAATTCCAAGCCGTCCAGCGATGGGTAAAAATAGCGGCGCGCCATTACTCCTTCAGCCTTCAGCGACTCAAACAACTGTGATGCATCGTCCAGCTGCTCAGCCACCACCGGGAAATAGGCAAAATTATTTGTCAGTTGTGGGGCGCGCTGTTGCAGGGTTACGGTGCCTGCAAAAGCTTCGTTATAACGCTGCCAGACCTTGCCACGCTGGGCCAGATTAGTATCCATCTCATCTAACACGCAAAGTCCCATGGCTGCCTGAAACTCGTTCATTTTTGCATTGATGCCCAAGGCAGTGATGCTGTCCGGGCCGGTGATGCCAAAATTAATAAGTGCCTTGGCTTGTTCTAAATCTTCTTTGCGTTTAAAGATGATTGCACCACCTTCGATGGTGTGAAAAACCTTGGTTGCATGAAAACTTAAGGTCGCGGCGTCGCCCCATTTTAACAGGCTCTCACCTTTATAATTAACGCCAAATGCGTGCGCCGCATCGTAGACCACTTTCAGGTCATGCTGCTCAGCGATCTGGTCAATGGCTTCGACATCACAGGCATTGCCGTACACATGCACAGGCACGATGCCTGTGGTTCGCGGGCTTATTTTCGCCGCAATGGCTTCAGGATCCAGGCACCAGGTCTGTGCGTCGATATCCGCGAAGACCGGCCGAATCCCGTCCCAACCCAGAGAGCTCGGTGTGGCGACAAAGGTAAAAGGTGTGGTGATGGCTTCTGCGGGCTCGCCCGACGCCGTTTCATGCAAACCTAAGACGCGGTAGGCAATCTGCAGCGCCAAGGTGCCATTGGCAACCAGTAATAGATTCTCGACCCCGAGGTAGCCCTCCAGCCGGCGCGTCAGTTCCTGCGCCAGCGGGCCGTTGTTGGTCAACCATTCACGCTCATAGATACCGTCGATATAGGCATCCAGTTTTTTCCGATCGGGTAAAAAGGGCTTGGTCACCGGTATCATAATAGGTTTCATCTCAGTCCGTTTGTTTCTTCAGGCTCAGTAAATAATTCCCGTAGCCATTTTTTGCCAGCTCAAGGCCGGCTTTTTCCACCCGCTCCCAGCTCAGCCAGCCCTGCAGATAACCGATCTCTTCCAGACAGGCAATTTTATAGCCCTGACGGCGTTCGATGGTTTCCACGAATTGCGCGGCTTCGAGCATGCTTTCGTGCGTACCGGTATCCAGCCAGGCAAAGCCGCGTCCCAGCAGCTCAACGTTCAAATCGCCACGTTCTAAATAGGCCTGGTTGATGGAGGTTATCTCCAGCTCGCCGCGGTCGGAAGGCGCTACGTTTTTGGCAATTTCAACCACATCATTGTCGTAAAAATAAAGCCCTGTTACAGCATAGTTTGATTTCGGCTTGCTGGGCTTTTCTTCGATAGATATCGCACGGTGCTGCGCATTAAACTCGACCACGCCAAAGCGCTCAGGATCTTTGACCTGGTAGCCAAACACGGTCGCACCGCTGGTTTGCTGCGCGGCATGTTTAAGTTTAGGACTAAAGCCTTGCCCATAAAAAATATTATCGCCTAATACCAGACAGACACTGTCGTCACCGATAAAATCTTCACCGATGATAAAGGCCTGTGCCAGGCCGTCCGGGCTGGGTTGTTCGGCGTACGAAAGCTCGATACCAAACTGCGAACCATCGCCGAGCAGCTTTTTAAAGTTGGGGAGATCTTCGGGCGTCGAGATCACCAGAATTTCGTGAATCCCCGCCAGCATAAGTACCGACAATGGATAATAAATCATCGGCTTATCATAAATTGGTAGTAGCTGCTTCGAGACGCCTTTGGTAATCGGATACAGTCGCGTTCCCGACCCACCAGCTAGCACAATCCCTTTCATTTCGTTACCCCTAATCGTTCGCCTTGATAGCTGCCATCACGCACATGCTGGCACCACTCTTGATTTGCCAGAAACCATTGTACTGTTTTCCGCAAACCACTCTCAAAGGTTTCTTCCGGCACCCAGCCCAACTCACGCTCAATTTTATCAGCGTCGATGGCATAACGCAGGTCGTGGCCAGGACGATCCGTAACATAGGTGATCAAATCCTGGTAGCGGTTGACCCCTTGTGGTTTCTCAGGACGCAGCTCTTCCAGCAGCGCACAGATGGACTTTACCACCTCAATATTTTGCTTCTCGTTGTGGCCACCAATGTTGTAGGTTTCCCCCACCTGACCTTCGGTCACCACTTGCCACAACGCGCGTGCGTGGTCTTCCACGTACAGCCAGTCGCGGATCTGATGCCCCTTGCCATAAACGGGCAATTTTTTGCCGTCCAGGGCATTTAAAATCATCAACGGAATTAACTTCTCCGGAAAGTGATACGGGCCGTAATTATTGGAGCAGTTGGTGACCAGCGTCGGCAAGCCATAGGTCCGGTGCCAGGCCCGTACCAGGTGATCGGAGCTCGCTTTACTCGCCGAATAGGGTGAGCTGGGTGCGTAGGCAGTGGTTTCAGTGAAAAAACCATGCTCGTCATCAAGATCACCAAAGACCTCATCAGTGGAAATATGATGGAACCGAAAGGCCGCTTTACGCTCACCTTGCAGCTGACCCCAGTAGCTTCTGGCTGCTTCGAGCAAGGTATAGGTACCGAGAATATTGGTCTCGATAAAAGCTGCCGGGCCGTCAATGGAGCGATCCACATGACTTTCTGCCGCTAAGTGCATCACCGCATCTGGCTGATGCTTATCAAACACTGCGGTTAACGCGCTGCGGTCACAAATATCGACATGCTCGAACGCATAACGGCTCGAGCTCTCGACCTCTGCGAGGCTTTCAAGATTACCCGCATAGGTCAGTTTGTCGACGTTAATGACACTCGCTGCGGTCGTTTGAATGATGTGGCGAATCACGGCCGAACCAATAAATCCGGCACCACCAGTTATCAATAATTTCATTTATTTACCATCTTATCTCAAAGCTTGCTATCACGTTGCCGAATTCGTCTTTGCGACCCGACTCAAACGTGTCTTGCCAGGCTTGTAAGCCGAGCTCTAACAGCCCCCGCCCGAGGGGAAAGAAAACCACCGCTTCAAATTGCTGGATGCGGGCGATATCCGGACGATACTCAGGCAACAGCTCAAAGCGCGGCGCACGACCAAAGTTATTGTGGTCGCGGCGGATGCGCGTGTCCTGCACGCGAAAATCCCAGCCCAGCCCATCGTTACGGAACGAGGCGTAGCCCACGGTGGTCAGGCTGCGCAGGTCGCTGCGATCATGCTCAGCATAAAAGCGTGACAGCTGTGAAGTTTCAGCAAAGCTCCAGTCGAGCCCTACCATATGACCGTTGCCACGCACATCGTCATCCGCCAGCGGACCAGTGACGGAATGCTCGCTGATACTACCGTAAAAGTTAAACTGCAACGGCAACGACAAGCGCGCATCGAACACCAGACTATCAGCGTTGTCGTCAGCAGAGCTTGGCCCCGCACCTGCAGCGCTTACAGCTCCACCGAGCGAGGAATGGGTATAGTGCAGCCCCAGCTCCAGACGTTCATGGGCACGCCAGCCGAGGCGTGCGCCGAAGGCTTGTTCGCGCTCCCAGATCTTTAACGATGGGTCGAGCAGAAACTTCTCTTCGCTCACGCCGTAAAATGCGGTAAAGCTCAGCTCAGAAAACGCTGACGCCGCCGAAGGTGCGTAAACTGTACGCAGACTGCGCAGCGGCAAGGTGCTGACCGTATGTAAGCCATCCTGAGCCGAGCCAGGCGACCACCAGGTATGCAACTGGTCAACACTGACCATCCAGTCGCCAGCCATGGCAGCCGCGTAACTGCCCTGCCAGGAAACGTTATCGGTCGTGACCCGTGGATTCAGACTCAGTGAGCTGTCCCGATAGGTGGTGCGAATGCGGCCGGCGACGGACTGTCCGATGCGCTCGTGCGTCACTGAGGCTGAGGCTTTACCTTCCATCGGGCGCTGATAACTTGGCTGCGCTCCGGTGTCGGTCACACCGGCGACGCGCAAGCCTGTATACGAGCCGCGCTTGTGGTAACTCAACAGCGCCATGAGTTTGTAATAGGCAACCTGCTGCAGGTCGTTCAGTTGTTCAGGATCCAGCGCTTCAAGGTCAGCCAACAGCGGCCGCCACAGCACCGGGAAGGTCGTTACCGGAGCGCGCAACAGTCCGGCATCCGCAAGCACCTGCAGCGAATGGCGCACATGCAGTTCTTCGGCATCCAACCAGGGCGTCGCCGAGACACTGACCGGCCCGGTCAGCGCGAAGATCGCAACCATTAACGCCGCACCACGCCGCCACATTTTGCCGCCGCGCACTTATTTAAACTCCCGTTCATGGAACCACAGGTTAAACGCCCACTTCTCGCCTTTGGTCACCGGCATGCCGGCGTGCAGGCTTTTCGGATGCACATCGGTTGAGCCGCGCACCACATTCTCAAAGAACAACAGGCGCCCGGGTTTGGGCTGCACGTTCAAATCAAGTTTCGGGAAGTAGGTCGAACCGCCGCCTTCCGGGGCGTTGATGTAGCCCAGCACCGTAATCAGGCGCTGGCCTCCGCGGGCGGTGCAACGTTTGCCGCGCTCGGTATTCATGTTGTAGGCATCAAAGTGCGCCCGGTATTCTTCGGTTTCACCGTAATGGATGACCTGAAAGCTCTCCGCATTTTCCAGCGGCAAACCGACTTCATTGGCAATTCGCGTACCTAAATAGGTGACAATCATGTCATGGGTGTGGCCAATCCAGGCCAGCTGATTGGTCCGTGCTTTACTCAACACGCCCTCGGTGTCAGAGCTGACTTTGGCCCGGGCCATCTGCTTTACCGCTGCATTTACCAGGTGCTTACCTTCCGACTCAGTAAAAAAGTCATCCATGATATACACCGTCGGGTCTTTGCATAAAATGTGCGTGGTTGGGTTATCCATTTACATCCTCTTGATAATGCTGTCTGTGCTGTCGTCCACTCGTGCGTTCCACTCATGGCGATCCCGGGTGTTCAATCGTAATTAAACTGCTTTTTCGAAAGCTTCCACCACATCGAGCTAAATAGAACGCCCGTGGTGACATAATACGCAATCACCTTCAGCTTTTCGGCAACCGTAAAGTCAGAAGGAAATTTAAAAATCCAGTGCAGCAGCACTGAAGACCTATATTTACGAAAAAAACGGTGAAGTTTACCGTCGAGTGACGTCCAGCCTCTGTCTTTATTATTGGAAATGACACTCAGTACTGAATCTGCAACGCAGACTTTGTCATAGAAGCGTCTTTGCAACGCGCCAGGGCGTTGATCATGGGACAGGCTTTTCTCATGCACTTCGTAAAGGTAAAAATACCCGTTCATGTAATGCACTTGCTTCACATAGCCCAGCGAGGTGGTGAATAACAACAAATCTTCCGCATTACAGACGCCTGGCGGTAAATCGATGCTGGCAAAAGCACTGCTCAGGGTCGCTCGGCTGTATATTTTTCCAGGAGTCCCTAACAGGTTTTTATTGCATTGGCTGAAGAAGTCACTGGCTGGCATAGAATTCAGCGGAGCTTTATGCTTTTTAGGCAAAATATTTTTTCGCGATCTGACGCTATTTTCGACGGAAAGAATATCACTGACCAAAATATCAATAGTATTCTCAGAGAGCAGCTCGGTTACCACCTGGCTGCAGTTTTCGGGAATCACCGCATCGCCGCAGTCCACGAAAATAATATAGTCTCCGGAAGCCTTACTAAAGCCGTACTTTCGTGCGTAATAAGGGCCTTCATTTTGCTTCTTTAAGTACTGCGTCTGGATACCTTTGTTTTCGAGCAACTTATAAACGTCTGCCTCGTTGGTAGCCGGACCATCGTCATCGACAATGATGATCTCTATCGGCCGCTCAGTGACGACAGCACCAATGGAGTCTAGCGTTACAGCTAGTTTCTCGACATCGTTAAAGATCGGCACAATAAAAGAAGCGAAAATGTCCTTATTCATCACCTGACTCGCAGCGAAGTTCATTACCCTGCCGATCGGCAGTAAGGCTTGGAAAGTGAGCTGAAATAAAGCTCAATGCATTATCTTTCTGACGTGCGCGAATCAATTCAACCTCTTCCCAATCAACATTTTTATCCAATTCAGCGTAAATAGTATCATAATCTGTGAGGCTTCCATCACGAATTAACCTCTCGCTCAGGCAAAATAGTGTTAACAAGGATTCAAACCTATCTAAACCTCGCATGGTATTGCCGATAGCAATGAATTTCTTATTGAAAATAATCGCAAAAACGCAGCCGTGAAACGAGTCCGTGATGACATACTCGGCATTCTCAAAATCAGCTAACCAGTCTTCTACCGCCGGCAGGGGCTTGCCGTCCTTATCAAAATAAGACGTCTGCGCATGCATCAGCTCACGCGAAGGCAACTTTGCACGTTGTGCGAGCTCACTTACTAACCTGGTTCTTTCTTGCGTCGCATCCAGAAGATAAGTTGCGATGTAAGGTTCAGACCTGCTGGCTTTGCTTTTTTTCGAGTAGCCACGGTAAAAACTCTGGTCAAAATACAAGGTAGGATCGAGCAACACCTTGGCAGCGGGATAGTTTAACTTTTCTCTACAAATTGCGACGCCAGAGAGCTCGCGGACGGAGACCCCATCGAACCTTGCAAGCAACCCCGAGAAACAGCGCAAACGTTCGTTTGGCACGTCAAAATCATCTACTCCAAAAGAGGCTGCGTAACTTATTCGCTTTACCCCTTCAATATCCGTCGCAAACTCTAAAAAGAAATCTTTCAGCGCTGGCGAGAAACGGGGACGCCAGACCTGGTCGCTACCGACCACAATAGCGCTAAAGCCATTCTCAATGATGTACTCCCGTAACCCCTCAGAACTGTTGATCTGAGGTGACAGCGCAATCATCTCATCCCTGAATTGCAGCAGATTTTTATTCAGTTCATTGAGACTACGTTGGATCCCCGGGAACTTGGCTTTGCCCGTGCAATAGGCCCAGTAATGTCGCACAGTTATTTTTAGCTTGAGGGGCAAGGAAGGACTACTGCGTCTATCTATGGTTTCAACCTGGTAACCAAGAGACTCCAACAGCCGCTGCAGCGCAAAAGCCTGCAGTAGACCACCGTAATTATGCCCAAGTGGCTGTGTCAATATCGCTACTTTCATCTTGTTCTCAGGCTTTTCATGAATGGACGATGAAGCGCTCATGCGCGTGATCCGGACTCAAGAATGTAGGGTTAAAATATCATCAACGTGTTTTCGGGGCGAGTTCGCGATCATGCATTCATCGTGTGCATAGCCCATCGCGATTAACATGATGACGGCCTCACTATCATCCAAAATGTTTAGCTTTCTTATTTCGATATCCTGCTTCAGGGATGCAGCCCAGTTAAGCGGACAGGTACTGACACCATGCGCATGCGCGGAGAGTAATATCGCCATCGCAAACATCCCACCATCGGTGTAGGCCTGTACCCGCTCGGCCGGCAAACTAAAAGATTTCAACGACGAGGTGACGATCGCCACCTGCGGCACATCATCACCAAACCCTGCATTGCCGTTTTGCAGTTGCAATACTTTGGTCTTTAAGTCACCCGAGACCACATGCAATTTCCAGTGTTGACGGTTACATACAGAGGGCGTTTTGATAGCAACTGTGGTGATTGCGGCCAGCAGCTCCTCCGGTACCGATTTGTGTTTATCAAAGTCACGAACACTGGCCCGGGACTCAAAGAACGTTTTAAACTCATCGGTATTGAAGCTCCGCGCCTGGTGCTTTTGTATCCCCACGCTTAGCGCTTGTACACCTTTTAAGTCTTCGCGGGGTAGCGCAGCAAAAAGACTAAGAAACCAGGGGGCAAGTTGCAGTTGGCGTTGCTCGTGAAATTCTTTGTAAGCAACAAACGCCCCCACGCCCCAAAAGTATACAGAATCCTTATCATAGGTTTGCTGGTAGGTTTGCAGGTTGCGCAGCAATCTGGTTAACACAATCTTGCCAAAATTAGGCTTAACTTGCGAAAAGCTAAGCCCTTTTTCGATTCGGTGTTTATCTTGAAGTATCCACGAAGCCAATTCGTTCTGACCTGTTTTGCGTGCAACTTCAGTCGCGTAATGCTTGCGATACCTTTTATAATCGTAATAGTAAATCCGTACCAGCAACAACGCATTGCGTATTGGGGCTGCCCGCAACCAGAGCGGCCTTAACCACTGCTTTAAAGTAGCTTTGGTACGGGAGAGTGAGGTAATCACTTACATTCTCTTGATAATGCTGTCGGTGCTATCATCGAAAGCTTCCTCTCGCTCGCCGTCCAGTACGGCCAGCACTTCTTTGGCAACCTTCTTGCCATGTTCTACGCCGGGCTGGTCAAAGGAATTAATGTCCCAAATCACGCCCTGAGCAAAGACTTTATGTTCGTAGGCCGCCAGTAAGGCGCCAAAACTTTGCGGGGTCAGCTCATCGACATACAGCAGATTCGACGGGTGCTTACCCGGGTAATGATCACCGTTGCCAAACCACATCAGCCGGCGATGCGCCAGACAGTTAGCGACCGACAGCCGTTGCTGACTGATCAGGCCTTCTTGCACCGCGGCAGAAAATCCTGGCGCCTGTCGATGCAACACTGCGACAAAATCTGCGGCAAAGTCATCGTAGCCCTGATGTAAATGCTGAAAAAATGCATGCTGGCCATTCGGGCCAAAACCACCCCAGATGATAGGTCCGGTGGGGTAATCAATAGGCTCGCCAGCGCGATTTTGTTGCTTACCGTTGGATTCCATATCCAGTTGTTGCAGATAGCTTGGCAGGTAACGTAAGCGCCCGTCATAGGGCAGCACAGCGACATTATTCAGACCGCGCTCTTCGCGGTTGTAAACGCCATGCAAAGCCATCAGCAGGGGAATATTTTCCAGCAGCGGCGCCGAGCCAAAGTGCTCGTCCATAAAGCGCGCGCCGTCGAGCATTTTGGCAAACTGATTGGCACCGATGGTCAGTGCAATCGGCAAGCCAATGGCCGACCATAACGAATAGCGGCCGCCGACGGAATCGGCAAAACTTAGTTGCTGGCTGGCCGGAATACCGAATTCGGTCATCGCCTGATTGTTGCTCGAAACACCAATCACGTGCTTTTCAAGCCATGCAGATTCCTCCAGCGCTGGTGCTATCCAGCGTTTGACCGTTTCCACATTCGCCAGCGTATCGATGGTGCCAAAGCTTTTTGAGGCGATAATAAATAAGGTGGTTTCAGGGTCGACGATGGGCAGCACGGCGTACAACTGGCCACCGTCCATCGAGCTGACAAAATGCACGTCGAGTTGGTGTTCAACGTTATCGTCGGCAAATTCCCGTAAGGCAAAACTGCCCATCATGGGGCCGAGATCCGAGCCGCCAACGCCGATATTCACCACATCAGTAATAGGTTTGCCGGTCGCACCCAGCCATTTGCCGCTACGCAGCAAACGTACCACTTCGGAGAAGCGATTGCGCCCACCCCCTGCAGCTACCACCGAGTGCCGGCTGCGGTTGAGCACGTGCGTAACCTTACGCCCTTCGCTGGGGTTGTCGTACTCACCGCATAGCAGCAGTTTACGTTGCTCGTCGAAGTTCGACGGCAAACGCTTCGCGGCATAGGCTTGCAACTCATCAGCGCTCAGGCCCTGAAAGGTATTATCTAAATTTAGGTGCTCCGTCGTTACCTGCATTCGTCATCCATTTCTGTCGTCGTCGATTACAAACCGCTCAGTGCGGCCAGCGCAACACCAACCTGATACATGATCTGCGTGGCGGTGGTCCAGACTTCGATGTTGTTCATGTACTGGGTGTCCAGCGGCACCACAATAGTGTCGCCAGGCTCGATCTCATTGTATGAGCCTGAGGTGAACCAGGAGCGACGTTCAGGCACTGTGACCAGACCATTAGCTTTAACGATGTAGATGCGCTCTTCATCCGCTTTCTGACGCATGCCGCCAGCGCGGTCAATGTAGTCTTCCAGCGACACGCCCGCTTGGAACTGATAGGAGCTAGCCAGCTGCACTTCGCCGATAATCGACACTGTGTTCTGCACCGTCGGTACATACAACCGGTCGCCGTCTTTCAGCTGCAAAGCAGAGCCGCCCTCAGCAATGACGTCGCCAAGGTCGATAACCAGACGGCCAACGGCATCAATATTGGTCAGATCGCGCAACAACTGGTTCATCTCGGAGTACGCAACTTGCGCCCCCGTGTCGGTGATCACGTTCGAGGCAATCTCGCGGCGTAACTGCTGCGCCAGCTCTTCCAGCCGCTTACGCTCGGCTTCACGCAAATCAGCACGGGTGAAAATCGCACCGTCAACAAAGGCGTATTCGGTCAGGCCACCGGCGCGGTCCAATAAATCAGTCAGGTTTTCACCGCGGCGAATGGTGTAGGTGCCAGGGAAGCGGACTTCGCCTTCCAGACGCACCTGCAAAGTATTCTGCCATTGCGGAATCGATAATACCTGGATGCGATCACGGCCTCTTAGCGGAACTTCGACTTCATCGCTCAGCACCTTCGCCAGATTAAACGGCCGGTATTCAGCCGAGGCTTCACCGTCGGCAATCACGGTACGGGTAATTTCCGCGCGGGCCAGATAAGCCGACTCCTTCAGGCCACCAGCTGCAACAATCGCTTGTTCCGCATCAGCATCAGCGACCAGCGGGTATATGCCCGGATAGCGCACTTCCCCGTCGACATAAACTAACGGCAAGGTGCCCGTTGAGCTGTACTGGTTACGCAGCTGATACAGAATCGGCTGGAGCAGATTATGACGGGAAAATTTGGCGTAGTAATCGGCGTCGCGCTTTTTCGTTTCATCGGCAATGGCAAACAGCGAGCTCAGTTGATCATCAAGTTCTTCTGAGCCTTCCGGGGTGGTGCGCTCCAACAATGAATCAAAGGCAAGATCATCGGTGATCAATTTCTGCAGGTACTGTTTGCGATAAACGTCGAGTACCCGCTCACGCTCTTCACGGGCACGGTCGCTTTCTGATTTGAGCCAGGCGCTCAGCTGGTTTTCTTCCGCCTGCGCTGATTCATAGCGGCTAAATACCACCACCTGATCGCGTGGCTGCAAGGCTAGATTTGCGGCGTTATCCCCTTGAATAGCTGCGGCAACGTCAAACTGCAAAATACTGATTGAGCGGCGATCAAGACTGCGGCGAACCACAATTCCATAATTGAGATCGGTGACTGGTAACAATGCACCTTCTACAGAAGGCAGCAGATCCTTCACGCGTAAATCATCACGCCATTCGTACACGCCGGGACGCACGGCAGCGCCCACCAGCATGACGCTGTCGACCGTATCTTCGGCAACCGATAAAACTTTAACTTCGTCTCCCGCCTGCAATGGACGGGTGACATCTGAACGTGTTAAATCAATGGTTTGAACACGGCGCGAACCATCGCTGATACGCTGTAACTGCACTGACTTACGGTAAGCCGTTGGTAACAAGCCACCAGCAAAACTCAGCGCATCGGCCAGGGTTTCGCCAGGTAGCATTTCATAAATCGCTGGACGCAGGACTTCACCCGCGATGCTGACCATGTCGCCGCGCGTCGGGATAAAGACCACATCACCTGCCTGCAAACGCACATCATTGGAAGCGTCCCCTTCAGTCAGCAATTTATACAGATCGAAGGTCACAATGGTTTTGCCATTACGCTTTAACTGCACGTTTCGCAGCGAAGCAATGTCACTCACCCCACCAGAGACAAACAACGCCTGGCTCATGGTGGTCAAAGAACTCACGGTATAAGCGCCGGGCTTATAGGCTTCGCCCACGACAAAAATCTGCATACTGCGCAGCTCGCCCATGGAAACCGCCGCTTCCATACCGATCATGCGCTCCCGCACAGTGCTACGAATTAAGTCTTTTGCTTCATCGTAACGGAGCCCGGCGACCGCAATCGGACCGAGGTCTTCAATAACAATCTGACCTTCGTTATCCACTGCCGCGTCAATGCTACGATTCTCTTTGCCGTACAGCTGGATACGCAGGGTATCGCCAACGCCAAGCAGGTAGTTGGAAGGAACCGGCGCGTTTGCCATCGGCGCAAAGGTGCTGGGCTCACCTTCAAACAGGTTATAGCCGAAAGGTTGCAGCTCTTTGTCGTCTTCCGCCAGCCGCTCAGCCAGCTCACCTGGACTCAGTTCATTTAATGGCCGGGTATCCTCTGCTTCGCGTTGCTCCATGCCCACAGAGCGTTCGCCGACACTGCTGGTGCTGGTTTGCTTGCTGCCACTGCCCTGCGTCATCGATTCGATGTCGCTCAGATTGACGCCGAACTGCCGCGCAATGGCTTCTTGCTGAGCGCGAGGGAGTTTTTGAATTTGCTGGATTTGCTCTGCTGTGAGACTGGATAAGTCTTGAGCCTGTGCGTCAGGAGTTGTCACAACTCCTGCTGCGAAAAGTAGACACGCCAGCCCGGCTGCCGCTAGCGTTTGTTGCAACCATGCTTTCACGCCATCTTCCCCTATTAGTGTTTTATTATGATTATTCTACGTCGCGTCGTTGGCGAACCCAAGAAACAATTCGCCAAATGTTTTTCAGCATCAGCAGGTAGAGTACAAAAATTGCTAAGAAAATGCTAAGTACAATTACCTCTGCCACATTGAACCACTCAAGAATCAAGCCCAATGCTAACAAGAATGCTGCGATACTGCTGATAAGACCCAGCGTTTGGCGCTGATTGAAGCCAGCGCGCATGAAGATGTGATGCAGGTGTTCACGGTCAGGTTTAAACGGCGACTGCCCTTTCTTCACCCGCCGCGCCATGATGGCGAACATGTCCATCAAGGGAACGGCGATTAACCAGAGTACCGCCACTGGCCGCACTGGAACAATATCGGGCGCGATTTCAAACCAGCTTTCCAGAATGCGTTCCGGATGGGTCAACATCACCAACATCCATACTGCGGTAAAGCCCACAAGCATAGACCCTGAGTCCCCCATAAAAATCTTCCGCACTGGGCGGAAGTGAACCCCGACATTGCGAATCAGGTAAGGGATCAGCGCACCAAATAGAATCGTCGCCACCAGCAATGGTAATTGCTGATCATGCATCAGCGCCAGCAAGCCGACTCCGGCAAAGGCCACCATAGCCAGCGCGCCGAGCAAACCATCAATGCCATCAATCATATTGTAGGCATTCATTGCCGCGACGATACAAAGCAAAGTAAAGGGCATGGATAACACGCCCAGCTCAACCACGCCGGTGCCAAACAGGTTGCCTAACTGAGTGATTTGCACGTCGGCGCCAAACACCACCACCGCAGCAGCTAGCATTTGCGCTATAAAACGGACCCCGGCATCGATGTCGTAGCGATCATCAAGCGCACCAATCAGCACCATAAAGCTTGCGGAAACGAGGAATAAGCGGATATCAACCTCAAGAGGCAGTATCGCCACCATCATGATGACCATGGTGCCATAGACAGCAAGGCCCCCTACTAAGGGAACTGAGCCTACGTGCTGCTTTCGATCACATGGGCGGTCGACAAGCGCTGTGCGCCACGCCATAGGAATAAGAAGGTTACATAACACGCTCGACAGTGCGGTTGCGGATATGAGTACCATCCAAATATTCATGAATTAAATTGTCCCTGCTTAATCACTGTTAAAGATATCCCGGGTATAGACTTTTTGTTGGACGTCACTGAGCTCATCAGTGGTGCGATTACTTATTATTATATCCGATATCTGTTTAAATTCTTGTAAGTTTTTTACGACACGGCAGTTATAAAACACATTTTCCGTGAGTGCCGGCTCGAAAACGACCAGTTCAATGCCTTTTTCCTGCAATCGTCGCATGATGCCCTGCACTGCCGATGACCTGAAATTATCCGAGCCAGATTTCATCACCAGCCGGTAGACGCCCACACGTTTTGGTTCTCGTGCGGCAATGGCATTGGCAATAAAATCCTTACGCGTACGATTGGCATCGACAATGGCGCCAATCATGACCTGCGGCACATTATCATAATTGGCCAACAGCTGCCGCGTGTCCTTAGGTAAGCAGTAGCCGCCGTAACCAAAGCTTGGGTTGTTGTAATGATTGCCGATCCGCGGATCTAAACAAACGCCGTCGATGATCTGGCGACTATCGAGATCATGGTGCGCAGCATAGGTATCCAGCTCGTTAAAGAACGCCACACGCATCGCCAGATAAGTGTTGGCAAACAATTTAATGGCTTCTGCTTCTGTCGGTTCAGTATATTGCACCGGCACGTCAGCTTTCAGTGCGCCCTCTTGTAAAAGTTTTGCAAAGACCTCTGCGCGGCTCGATTGTTCACCAACGATGATACGTGACGGATAAAGATTATCGTGCAGTGCCCGCCCTTCACGCAGGAATTCCGGTGCGAAAAACAAGCGGTCCGTGCCCAGTTCTGCACGCATTTTCGCGACATAACCGACAGGAATGGTCGAGCGCACCACGATCTGACAGTGGTCATTGTGCTCCAGCACCTGGCGCAGTACCTGATCCACCGAACTGGTGTTGAAGTAATTGGTGTCCGGATCGTAATCCGTGGGCGTGGCAATCAGCACCCAGTCCGCTTTGGCAAAGGCTGCCGCGGCATCCGTCGTCGCGCTCAATTGCAGTGATTCCCGCTGCAGATACGCTTCGATATCTGCATCTTTGATGGGGCTTTCCCTGGCCTCAAGCATGGCGACTTTTTCCGCCACTATATCTACTGCGGTAACTTTGTTGTGCTGAGCCAGCAATACTGCATTCGAAAGACCGACATAGCCGGTGCCAACAACGACAATTTCCATTATTTACCTTTCTGTTCGATAGTCCATCCGAGAGGAATGACAGGCTTCGGTAGTGTAGCGATTCACATTTATAAAGTCATTACCCTAGCCGGCGAACATTGCAGTTTCATGTAAGCCTAGCTAGAATGCCTGCAATCCCTTACATGATACGATGTTACATGAACTCAACAGATTCAAAACAGGTTTCCGTTGGCGGGCTACAGGTGACGGCATTCACCTCTATGCAGGATGCAGTTAAGCACATCATCCGCCCCGACGGAACTGTAGTCCCTGGCTTTGGTATTGCCATTAATCCAGAAAAAGTGATGTTAGCGCGGGCCGATCAAGAGCTGCGTGCCCTGATCAATAATGCAACCCTACGCTTTGCTGACGGCACTGGCGTGGTGCGTACCATGGCCAAAAAAGGTGTTGCCAACACGCGTATCCCTGGTTGTGAACTGTGGGAAGCGCTGATGCGACAGGCGGCAGCGCAACAACTGCCAGTCGTCATAATTGGCGCGAAGCCCGAAGTCAATGCTGCCTGCGCGGACAAATTACGGCGCATCGGCACCCCTGTGGTTGCCGCTATCGACGGCTACTATCAGGATGAAAGAGAGCTGCACGAAGCACTTCTAGCGCACCAGCCCAAGCTGGTCACGGTGGCCATGGGTTCACCACGGCAAGAACAACTGATTGAACGTTTACGCAAGGTTTACCCGGATGCCTTTTATTTAGGTGTCGGCGGCACCTATGATGTGTTTACCGGATATGGCAAACGCGCACCCAAGTTGTTTTGTGATTTGCATTTAGAATGGTTTTACCGACTGTGTTCGCAACCGAGTCGAATCGGCCGACAGCTGGCTTTATTGAGTTACTTGCGCCTTCACCTCACACAAAAACTATAGCGAACAACAACAATGACAAAAAAAGTCCTGGTCGTATTCGGCACCCGTCCTGAAGCGATCAAAATGGCGCCGCTGGTGCAACAATTACTGCAGATCGACAGCAATGACTGGGACGTTCGGCTGTGCGTCACCGCCCAGCATCGGGGCATGTTAGACCAGGTGCTTGAGCTCTTTAAGCTTACTCCAGATTATGACCTTAATCTGATGCGCCCCAACCAGTCCTTACATGAGTTAGCCGCACGCGTGCTGACCGAGATAGAACCGGTGCTGACGGATTTTGAGCCGGATCTGATTTGTGTGCATGGCGATACCCTGACCACGCTGACCACCGGCCTGGCCGCTTACTTCAAGAAAATTCCTGTCGCTCATATTGAAGCAGGTTTACGCACCGGCAATATCTATTCGCCCTGGCCGGAGGAAGCCAATCGCCGGTTGGTGGCAGGTATTACCCGCTGGCACTTTGCGCCAACCAGCCGCGCCCGCGATAACCTGCTGCGTGAAAATATTCCCGCCGAGCACATCTATGTTACTGGCAATACTGTGATTGACGCTCTTTTGCACGTAAGTGAGCAATTACAAATCGACCAAGCGAAACAGCACCACTATCAACAGCTGTTTCGCCAAATCCCGAAGCAGCACCCGATGTTGCTGGTCACGGGCCATCGCCGCGAGAGCTTTGGTGAGGGGTTTGGACGCATTTGTAAGGCGCTGTCACAACTGGCTGAGCAACGTCCAGACTTACAAATTGTTTACCCTGTGCATTTAAATCCGAACGTTCAGGAACCGGTCAAGCGCCTGCTAAGCAACTACGCCAATGTACACTTACTGGCACCGCAAGATTACGAGCCCTTTGTTTATCTGATGAACCGGGCGAGCATTATTCTGACCGATAGCGGCGGCATTCAGGAGGAAGCCCCGTCACTGGGCAAGCCGGTACTGGTCATGCGCGACACCACCGAACGCCCGGAAGCGGTCGACGCCGGCACGGTAAAGCTGGTCGGTACTGACACCCGGATTATCGTGGATTCCGTCAACCAACTGCTTGATGATAAGAACCTCTATAGTGAAATGAGCCGTGCACATAACCCTTATGGTGACGGTAAAGCATGTCAGCGCATCATTGACGTACTAAAGAAGGAGCTATAACTCATGCGTGAAGTCGCTACTGTTTCTGTCATTGGTTTAGGCTATATCGGCCTGCCCACGTCCGCGATTTTTGCCAAACAGGGCATGCAAGTTATCGGCGTCGACGTTAACCAGCAAGCTGTTGATACGATTAACAATGGTGATATTCATATCGTTGAACCAGGGTTACGTGATGTGGTGGCCAGTGCGGTAAAAAGCGGCTTGTTGCGGGCGACGACCCAACCGGAACCCGCCGATGCTTTTGTCATGGCGGTACCTACGCCATTTACTGACGACAAAACCGCTGATCTGTCCTATATCGAGGCGGCGGCCAAAAGCCTGGCCCCTGCATTACGCGCAGGTAACCTGATCATTTTAGAGTCCACCTCGCCGGTCGGCACCACCGAACAGCTGGAGCGGTGGTTGCAGGATGCGCGTCCGGATTTAACTTTCCCTGCCACCCATGGTGATGCAGCAGACATTCAACTGGCGTACTGCCCCGAACGCGTGCTGCCCGGCAAGGTCATGGAAGAGCTGGTCAACAATGACCGGGTGATTGGCGGGCTTTCCCCTAAGGCCAGCAAACAAGCGGCTGAGCTCTATAAAGTCTTCTTAAAAGGTGATTGCTTACTTACCAACGCCCGTACGGCGGAAATGGCAAAGTTAACTGAGAACAGCTTCCGCGATGTCAACATCGCCTTTGCCAACGAGCTGTCACTGGTCTGCGATGAACTCGGGATCAACGTCTGGGACTTGATTCGGTTGGCCAACCACCATCCGCGGGTGAATATTCTGCAGCCCGGCCCCGGCGTCGGCGGCCACTGTATTGCGGTTGATCCCTGGTTTATTGTCAGTTCAGCGCCTGAGCAAGCCCGTCTGATCCGCACCGCACGCGAAGTCAACGACCACAAACCCAACTGGGTGATTAACAAGGTTAAAGCAAAAGTTGCCAGCTTAGATAAGCCGCCAGCAGAACTGACCATTGCCTGTTTGGGCTTGGCTTTTAAAGCCAATATCGACGACTTACGTGAAAGTCCGGCGCTGTCAATTGCGCAGCAGCTCGCCAATAGTCATCCCGGCCGTACCCTGGTGGTCGAACCCAATATTAAGCGTCTGCCCGAACACTTTGCCAGTGCTGAGCTAAGCGAACTTACCAGTGCTCTGGAACAGGCGGACGTCATTGTCTTGCTGGTTGATCATGAGCCTTTTAAAGCCATTACCCGGGCCCAGCTTGACGGTAAAGTCTGGGTCGATACCAAAGGGCTCATCGACGGATGATTCATATCATCGCCACCGCAGTGAAGTCCGGTAAGGGCGGTATCAGTACTGCGTTGATTGGCTTTTGTGAGTCCGATATTCTTAATACCACGGGCGTCAATATCATTGAGTCGCACAATGAACAGCGCTCTCGTGCGGCCAGCTTCCGTGAAGCCGTGCGCCGCATTCGCACCGAAGTTAAGCCTGGTGACGTGGTCTGGTTGCATTGCGCCCGCTGGGTCTCCATGGTTCGCAAATATGCATTAGCGCGGGTAGCGAAACGTCAGGGTGCGAAGGTATTTATTCAGTTCCACTCAGCGGTCACTGCAGACTACACGAACACCTTTTATGGCCGTTTTTTGTTGCGCCGACTGTATGCTATTGCAGATGGTGTATGTGTATTAACGAAGTGGTGGCAGCGTCTCCTGACTGACCGTTTAGGTTTTTCCGCTGAGCGTATTCATGTAGTTCCCAACCCCATCGATCAACGCTTCGCCACATTGGCGCAAAACAATCATTACCGCGCGCCCGCGGCAAACGCGGTTCGCTTAATCAGCATGACAAGATTGGTTGAAGGTAAGAATGTCGGTGCTGTTATTGAGGCCATGGCTCATCTACCTTCGCATTTTTTGCTCACCATCGCTGGCGATGGTCCGTTGCGGCAAACACTGGAAAAAAGGACCAACGAGCTAAAGCTTGAGGAGCGGGTCTGCTTTCAGGGCTGGGTTGACTACGATGAGAAGCTTAGCTTACTCCAGCAACATGACATTTTTGTTCTGCCTTCGCAATTTGATTCATTCGGTATGGGCTTTATCGAGGCCATGTCGGCAGGCCTTCCGGTGGTCGCATTACAAACTGGCCCAACAACTGATGTTGTTCCCCATGGCCGCGTTGGCCAACTGGTCGCTAACTGTGACCCACAGCACTTAGCTGAGGCCATTCTCGCCACCCTTGCTGAGCACCAGCGGTTTTCTCTGGAGGCTCGCGATTATGTCGCTGCGACTTACTCGGCCGACACTATTCTGCCAGGTCTATTGCAGTTCTTCAGACGGTCCCGCTGAAGTTAGCAGTGCTTGAAACCGCCGTTCTACAAAAGGTATCGCAGCGGTACTAATGTGTACAGAATCACCAAAGTAAGACCATTGTTCACCACTGAAGATACAACTTTCCTGGCAAAAAATATCCTCTGGATGAATGACTTTTACATTAGCTAAGCTACTGAACTGAGTGAAAAAGTCGCGCCCCTGCTCAAGCCGCCCGGGATGCGCAAATTTTAGCATCTCGAGTTGCTCCTGATAGCGCTCTGGAGTAATTAACATGCGACTTCGAATGCCACCCGTACCTTCAATAATTGGATGCATCCCTACGACTATCACCTGTTCGGACATTTGCTGAAAGTGTTCGACGGTGTTGCTGAGTAACGACTGCCAGCGATCGAACAGATTGGTCGCATTCGGTGAGTAGTTCTTCACGTCAGCATCATAGCCTTGCCAGGCTTGCGAAATCACCACATGCTCATAATGCGTGTCTAAAGAGTAGAGCTTGTCGCGCAGATCATCACAAGAAATAGATGCGATTTGATCCGCATAATCCGCGCCTTTCAGCAGCACGCACATGCCGCGCGTGACAAGTTCTATTTGTGATTTTTCATAGCCCAGCGCCAGCGCCATCGGCTCCACATACTGCTGCATGACGGAGTCGCCAACAAAGAGTATTTTGCCCTGCGGCGGCGTATCAACCTGCCAGCCTTCGCTAAATTGCTGGTGGAAAGGCATCCTATGGGCGCCATCTATGGTTGCTGCGTAAGGATTCAGCCATTCAAACCGCTGTGGAAAACCATCGGTTTTCGCCACACCAAAGCCTAACATCGCAAACACCGGCAGCGTCATCACCAGTCCCGTCACCGTCACCCGCTTCTTCATGACACTGCCACGACTGGTCATTCGGCGTATCGGCGTTTCAATGTACTGATAAGTCAACCAGGCCAGCGTTCCTGTGACCAGCGTGACCAGCGCAAACAACGTCCAGGGTGCCAGCTCAATCGTCGACAGATGCAAAAATGAAATCATCGGTTGGTGATAAAGATACAGTGGGTATGAAATCAGCCCTACCACTACCATGAGTTTATGGGATAGGAACTTGTTCAACAGCGAGTCGCTGGGGAACGCTATCAACAACGCAGTGCCGATACAGGGCAGCAGTGCGTTGACACCAGGGAATACCGAATGTTTATCCAGCGTGATAATTGGGACAATAATAAACACCAGGCCCAATGCTCCCAGTAGACTGCGAACACCGTTAGCAATGACCTGAGGATCATAGCGTTGCAGCAGCATTGCCGTTAGCGCACCGATCAGTAATTCAAACGCCCGATAATGGGGCAGGAAGTAGCTGGCTGGTGTTTGTTGTTGTGCAGCAAGTTCAGAGGCAATCAGTGACGCAAGCAGCAGCACGACTGTGGTCGCCATCAGCCAACGCGGTTTAAATCTGTACACCAGCAGCAGCACCACCGGCCAGACGACATAAAACTGCTCTTCCACCCCTAACGACCAAAGGTGAATCAGCGGTTGATTCGCAACCCCTGAGGCAAAGTAATCATCGCCGGCAGCAAAAAATAAATTTGCTGCACCTAACGCACTAAAAAAGGTTTGTTTGCCTAAATGGTTAAACCCGTAGTTATGGTAAAAAACAAATCCCAGGCACAAGACGACGAAGAGGGTTATTGCTAACGCGGGCAATAACCGGGAAATACGGCGCTTATAAAAGTTCGCAAATGAGAAGCGTTGTTGCTGCATTTCCTGGGTAAGCAGTGTGGTGATCAGATAACCGCTAATGACGAAAAACACATCGACGCCGATAAAGCCACCAGCAAAAGTTGTTATCTCTGCATGAAAAGCGATGACCACGAGCACCGCAATAGCTCTCAATCCATCGATATCACCGCGATACTTCACGTCGCCTCCGGTTCTTCGCGCTGCACAAAAATAAGCCCATTAAATACGCCCCAAAGAATGCCAAGCATTCCCGACGCCCAGATATGACCACTCATTAAACTTAAAAGAATCAAAACCAAATTCACCAAAACGATAACCGGTGGATAAAATGCGCTACTGCGTATCGAACGAAATGCCAGAAAGTTCATGAGGAAAATAGCGCACACAACAATACTTACCCCCACCACACCGAACCAGATAAATATATCTATCGGATCGATCTCGGCGGCATAGAAGATGGTTTCGAAATGGGTGATGCCGGACGCTCCGATACCCCAGATGTAATCGCCGATTGACGCATAGCTTTCAAAATGATCGAGCAATAGCTCAGCTTTCTCATCACGCCCGGAAACAATTAGTGTGAGCCAGCCTTTTTCATTAATTATCCAAACGAACCTATCCCACAGGCCAATACGGGTCAAAAGTGATTCGATAAACAAAATGACCGCAGTGGTGATCACTACGAAAGGCCCGAGTAAGGCGATTTTTAGTTTCGTGAGTTTAAATAAGTTAGCGCGCTCATTCAGCAATGGAACGAGGAACACCAGCATCAGTGAGGCCAACATTGCGGTTTTTGTTGCGATGGCAGCGCCAAAGTAGAGTGTCGACAGCGCGACCAGCACATAACGGCGCTTCGATTGGGTCATCCACACATAATGTAAAACGAAACCGTATAATAAAACAAAGCAGGCACTTAGCTCATTCCCAGCAACATAAAATCCGTTCACGCCGATCCCCGGTTGTCCGGCTGTACCTCCGTAGGAGGGCCAGCCAAACCCGAGCTTGCCAAGCACCAGGTTAAAAATAACGGCGCCAAAATTGCTGAATAGAATAGTAGGTAGCCAGTTGCGCAGCAGTTCGGGATAGATACGCTGCAAAATATAAGCGTACGAAAAAATCACGATGGGTGTAACGAGCTTTAATGCGTAACTAAAGTCATCGAAGTAATACTTGGTTTGGCCAAAACTTAAAAACGACTGCGTGGGTCCGATCATCAGAATCAGAATCAGCGTCAGGAAAATGAGTAGCAGTTTAGGTGAGTAACTGCCTATGTTGACGAACACCAGCGCCAATATAAGCAGCTTGAATAGCATCGAAAGACCTGTCACCCCGACGCCATAGTATACGCTTATGCCCGTTAGGGTATCGACCCAAAGCAGGCATGCCATGGCCAACAGTATCAGGTGATTCAGGTTGAACGACACGAGACGCTCATGTCGTTCCATCGAGCGTATGAACGCAAACATTTGGCTAGTCTTTCTTTAGTCGATGCTTTAAACCCAACGCAGATGCAATGATGACGCCTAACAAGCCGCCGAAGATCAAGCCAATAATGCCAATCAAGGTGCGCTTCGGATGGCTGCTGCTCTCGGGTAAAATGGCCGGTGCGAGGGTCTCGAAGGCGTACTCAGATTTAACCTCAACCAACATGTCGTTTTTAATCTGTTCCTCGAGCAGCGTCGCAAAGACATCTCGCATAAAGATAAAATCCGTTTTCTCAACAGCATTTTCTAAGTATTGGATACTTTCACTTGCTTCTTTGGCACTGCGCAAGCGATAAAACGCATTCAGTTCATCAATGAGCCAGGTTGCCCACTGCTGAGCAACGTGGGGCGATACATGATCAATGTTAAGTTTCAGCATGTTTTTATTGAACAGAATAGTGACTTGCATCGCCTCTAAAAACAGACCGTAGAGTTGCCACTCCGTCGGCTCGCGTACCACCCAGCTGCCGGTGCTTGCATCATAGAGCTCCGGGTCATAAATGGTGGTGTTGGTTGATTCATCCCAGCCGGTTGCAGCGTAGAGCTCCGGCTTAATCTCATATTTATCGATAAATCCCTGCAAGAACGAGCGAGACCTAATGAGCTCTTCCACTTGCTCGAGGCGCAACTTAGCCGAGTCACCGCCGCCAAGACCCGCTAAACCTACCAGACCGCCGAGGGAATCGCCAAGACCCGACAATGACGGACCACTTTGTGAATTCGGCACAATAGTGATCACTTCCGAGCGGTAAATATTTGGCATCGTTAAAGAGTAGAGATAGGCGCCTGCACCAACGACAAGCGCAATAACAATGATTAGAATCTTCCGACTCCATAATAAAGCGATAAACGAACTTAAATGGATCACATCATCTGGCTTGTTGGTCGTTGTCATTTCTGTCACTTGTCGTTGTGTTAATTATCAGGGATGTTAGCGCGTGATTAGTATAGCCTGAACCTGTGCCTCACTTCACTATTCTATTAGGATAAGAACCAGCAAAGAGGACCAGCAAAGAGTTCAATCATATTGCGGTTCATAGTAAACTACCGCGAACTTTAATGAAACCTGGAACATCCTTACTCCATTGCAAGGGACGGTATGAGTCAAAGTACTGCAGTTGACGAGAAAAAGAACTCGGTCATCCTTACCAGCAACCTATTTTCTCCTCATATCGGGGGGGTTGAGAATTCGCTGCTGTATTTGGCCAAAGCCTATCAGGAAATGGGTTATGAGCCGCGCATACTGACGTCCAATATACCTCGCGCCGGGCAAGCTCCGTTAGCTTTGTCGGAGTCCGTAAACGGCACCGCAGTGGAACGCTACGAGGCGCAAGGTAAAGGTATGGCTCCTACTGTGCTTCGTTCGTTTAACAACGCCCTGAAGCTCTACCGCCGCCATAGTGAGACAAATAATGCCAGGTTGTTTGTCTGCCGTTATCACTACAATCAGTTGATCGCCTCACTTGCTGGCGCAAAACCCACGGTTTACTTAGTTCCGGGTGTTATCAAATTTCAAAATGCGCCAAAATATCAGCAGTCTGCTGGCCTTCGCTACCGGCTTCGCTGGTACTATCATCACTTCATGCAACTCGCTGCACTCAAGCGCGCAACCCACGTCGCGGTGTTTAGTAAAAATATGGCTGCGCAGCTGCGCCAAATCGGTTTTAAAGGAACGATCCATCTCACCAAGCCTGGGGTCGACCTTGAACGCTTCAAACCATTACCTAGTGAGGAGAAGCGAGAAAGGCGCATCGATTTAGGCCTTACTGCGAATCCGAACGCTCATGTGTTCTTATGTGTTGGACGATGTGTTGGCGTGAAAGGTTTCCATTTAGCGATCGACGCGCTGGCAACAGGTCCTGAAAACGGTGAACTATGGATTGTTGGCGATGGCGCCGACATGGCTGAACTGAAAGAGCAGAGCAGGAAATTGCAGCTTGAGCACCGCATCAAGTTTATTGGCGCGACGCAAACAACAGAAACCTATTACAGTCTGGCCGACACCTTTGTTCATTCGTCTTTATACGAACCATTGGGTCAGACAGTACTGGAAGCACTCGCCAGCGGCCTGCCCATTATCGCTTTTGAAGCAGATGATGCGACGGGCGTAAATACTGCAAGTCGAGATTTGATGAACGATTCGCACTGCGTTTTTGTAGCAGAGCCAGCACCGGTAAGTTTAGCGAATGCCATGCGTGACATGGCGGCGCTTGATCAGGTCAGTTATGAAAGCCGCTCCGCATTAAACCGAAAGCACGCGGAAGCTACTTTTTCATGGCAAAAGCTGGCCCAGGATTTACTGGCAATTGCGAATGTAAAAGACCTGCCTTAAGAACTACGGCCTCCAGAACCTTTCTGCGCAACATCAGTAAAAAAACTCACGCCCATAGGTCTTGCTGCTTTCTTGATGTTTGAATAAGCAAAAAAAACGCTCCCGAAGGAGCGTTTTATCTTAACGATTTTCAATGTTAATAGTAGTCGAAACTAGCTATTAATCGATGAGGTCGTTACCACGGTAGAAGTCGCGGTCTGTACGTACTGAATCGTTCTGTACCCAACCACGGTCTGAACCGTTGACGTTGTACGCAGAGTAGATCGATACGTTAGTCGGATAGTCCGCTACGTTAATCGTCAGCGACAGGAAGCGGGTACTGTTTAACAGACCCAGGTTGAACAGTCCTTCACGGATGTCACCAGCGATTGCTGTTACGCCTGGGTTTGCCAGCGCGTCCAGTTCGAAGGTGTGTGTAGTACCATCTTCTTCCATAGCTTCGACCCAGATGATGCGATTAACATCATTGTTCTCTGGAGCATCACCGTCTTCACCAACTGCATCGTCAAATGCCGGATCACGTGAGTCATTAGTCACGTAGATGATCTGGCTGATTGGCGTGATTTCGCCAGAGGTAGACTGAGCGCTGTAAGGCATGTAAGGAATGTGCGTTACAGAACCGTTAACAGTCCACATACCAGCGTCTACTGGACCCAGTGAAGTTTCACCTTCATACGGGCTAGACATCAACACGCCGTCTTCTGGGAAATCTACATCGTCTGTAGTACCTGAGTCAGAGTATTGACCAGTCGTGTGTTCCCAGTTAACAACCGCAGATAGTGAGAACTCACCGTCTTGCTTAGGATTGTTAAATGAGTTAGCGACTGCTGCTAAGTCATAAACCACTTCAACCAGTTGATCAGCATTGTCACAGCGGAAGTTCATTTCGCTTGAATTATGACTCACATACGAACAGGTGTTCGTGGTAGCCGCACCGAAGTAGGTTTCAGCACCAGCTGGGTTTGCGCTGTCAATCCAACCGAACATGTTGTCACCAGACAAGGTGAACAGAATCTTCTCACCAGCATCCTGATCGACTTGAACAACGAAGTCCCAAGCACCGGCGTTATCGTCAGCTGGGGTACCATCATCAGGGTTCGACGTGGTTACGACCAGGAATTCGCCGTCGTCTTCATTGTAGTTGTTACCATGAGACATACCAGCTGTACGGAATGTACGGCGGTAATCCCAAACGTCCAACTCGCCACTGTATTCTTTTTCAACAACTAATTCGAACTGTGGACCCATTTTGAACAACTGAGTGTTGTCAGTCATAGGAGCAGTTACAGTATCGAACGGCCAAGGGTTAGTGGTTGTTGGCCATGGCTGGCTGTCGATGCGCGAGAAAGTATCAAACATGACACCGTCTTGAGCTACAACAACAGGTGCGCTGAAGTTCAAGCGACCGAAGTTCAAATCAATACCGTAAGTGGTGTCGTTCGACGCTGTTACCTGATCACCGTAAACGTTAGTTACACGGTAAATAAGAACAGTGTTGCCGTCGTTGTCAGATGTTTGCGCAACGTAGTCCACGGTGATGCCTTTGTTCACATCTTCCGAGTCGCCATCATCGTTGTAACCGCCAGCAGGTGCTGGGTAGGTATTACCATCGTTGTCGAAGTCGCCCTCATCTAGCTGCTCAGCATAACCAACGGTCAGTTGGTTAGGAGCGCCGCCGATGTAAGCACCATCTTCGAAACGCAAGTAAATGTAATCACCTTCTTTGTATTCGTCATTGAGGGTGATAACGACATCTTTCGACAAGATTTCTTCCATGCTAGACATGAATTCATCTGTCGCGTAAGTAGTATCTGTGAGAGAGACGTCTGCAGCCATCGCTCCCGTGCTAGCGCCGGCAATTGCCAAAGCTACTAGCGAACGTTTAAACATGTTTGTCATGATGTTCTCCAATTTCATGAAATAAGAGCTTCCAGCTAATAATCAAGCCTTCACTCCTGTAGTTATCAAATTGACCTCGTAGAACTCAGTCGCTTCGATTTGTATTGAACTTCAATCTTTAAAGAGGTTGCAGGTTAAGCAACGCGGTGATTAAACACGTCACATAACACACTCTTAAAAAACTAAGGTTCAAAATACTCGGTTGACTCCATAGCAGAGTCCCTTAAATGCTTTGCTGTTGAGGTGATTCGTTATGGTTATTTTGTACATCCATATATACTCAACATTTTTGCAAAGTTGCTAGCAAGATTAGTCGTTAACTGAGATGGTTGTCAAGCCATCGGCAATGGTTTTTCGTATTTCTTCCCACTGCTCCGTACGCTCTACGATTCTTGCTGTAATGAAAATCACCAGCTCGGTTTTTTCTTTGGACTCTTTTTCCGATTTAAATAAATTACCAAGGATCGGAATATCGCCCATCAACGGAACTTTACTGTCACCGCTTGAGGTATTTTCTGAGATCAAACCGCCTAATAAGATGGTCTGCCCGCTCTGTGCCACCACTTCAGTCTGGATGGCGCGCTCGAAAATACTAGGGTTCCCCGCAACGGATGGACCCGTGGGTGAAGTGTTCGATATGGTTTGATTAATTTGCAGTACCACCAGGCCCTGCGCGTTGATGGTCGGCGTGACCGTCAACTGCACACCCGTTTGCCGGTATTCCACCGACTGCGTCTGGCTTTCCAGATTTGGCGTGAAGGTTGTTGAGCCGACCGTTGGGATGTTGTTACCGACGTTAATTGAAGCAGCCACGCCGTCTCGCACCACCAGTGTTGGATTGGATAACACATTCACCAGGTTTGAGCTTTGTTGCAGGTTGGCGATGAAGCGATCAAAGCCATCAACCCAGCTTAAACGGAAACCGCCAATGTCCTGTGCACCAAGTGTACCTAGGGTGCCACCGCTAAAATTGCCGTTGCGGAACGCAAACTCAAAGCCTTGAGCAAATTCATCGGTCAAGGTCACTTCGGCAATGGTTGCGTCCAGCACAATCTGCTTCGGCATGATATCCAGCCGTCGAATAACGGGGAGTAACGCCTTATAATCGCCGCCGGTCGTGTAGAAAATGATTGAGTTAGAGCGCTCATCCACCGTCATCCGCATGTTTTCGTTGCCGGCTGACATGCCCTGAGCTCCCTGCCCGGTCGCCCCGCCGCGCGGATTCGTTTGTTGCGCTGACTGCGTATCCCGGGAGGTATTGCCACCCATGGCGTTACTGCTACCTAACAGGTTGCCGATTGAGGTTCCTAAATCCGATGCCCGCGCGTACCGCGGGTGATAGATGTAATAGCCTTTCTCCGGACCTTTACTGGGTTGGTCGATCTGCTGCGTCCAGTAGCGTGCACGATCCAGCACTTCCTCGTTCGAGGCAAACATGGCCACCGCACCTAACTGACTTACCGGTACGGTTAATACCGCAACGCCGAGTCCAGCTTGCCGGCCAATACTGATACCTTCGGCTTCCATCAACTCTTTTAGCTGATCGATATAATCCATCGGCGAGAGATAGGTCAGTTCGACCATAGCCACATGACGGCCGCGGTTGGCGGGCACATCCAGTAAGTGAACTAAATCAAGAAAACGAATAATTTCGGCGCGCGAGCCTTCGGCGAAAAATGCGTTTTGCACCTGATCAGCCGATATTTGCACACTGGACAGGTTTTTTAAGGTCCGTTCCAATGATGCCTTCATACCAAACTTAAGTGGCACCACCTGCATAATCTTTTGTGCGGTATCAGGCACGTCCTGGTAGCGGCGGCCAAAACCTATCACGACATCGGTGCGAGCTTCGCTGCGCGGATAGATGAAATAGGTGCCATCTCGTAATGAAACATCGAGGCCATTATCGAGCAGTAATTGACGCGACAAAGAAAACAGCTCACGCGAGCTGACACTATTGGATAAATTAAGTGTAACCTTTTGTTTTAAATCGTCTTGTGTCGCAATTACATAGTTGGTTTTTAACGCGGTACCGAACACAGTCTCGATAAAGTTGCGGATCGGCAACTCGTTTGCGCTCAGGGAATGGGTATCGGTGGTGCTAAACTCTTTGGCCGGATCGCTGTCATTGCGTTTCAAATAGTTGTCATAATCCATTGAACGCAGGCGCTCGAAGCCCTTGGTTTCAAGACGAGCTTCCTCACTTGCCTCATTGTCCGCATAGTTGGTGTCATCCGCTTCAAGGCGCTTTGGATTGACCTGTAAAGGCTCAGGCGTCTGCGCACAGCCAACGACGCTGCAGGCAGTGAGCACTGCGAAAAAGTAGTTAAGGTGCGTTCGGCTCATAATTTCCTCGTTTATCCTACGGCGTTAATAGTCGAACACCGGAATCGTTACAGCTTCGTCTTCACCACCTGTAAAGGTGACGCTATTGACGCTAATTTTGCTAACCGTGTAGCCGTTCAGTTTGAAACCTTCGCTGATTTCAATGATCTCGATTTGGCGGTTTTCTATCTGCTGGGTATCAATTAACGCGACCCGTGCGCCATTTGGGGCTGCGTTACCTGTTGCGGTATAAACGCCTCTGACCCGTACGCGCATGTCACCTAAATTTACGCCGCCATCAAGCAATGCTACTTTTGCTTCATTGGCTTGAGTTACCTGCTCTTCTTGTTGTCGTTTTTCTGCTTCTGCACTGCGCCGTTGCAACCAGCTTTTCACCGCAGCGCTCGGCTGGACTGATTCAAACTCAATAGCAACTCCGGCCATGGGATCAAATTCTCGGGCACTCGCCTCATTTGCAACATAAACCCGCTGGCTGAAATCAATAACACAGATGATCACCAGTACCGCTGCGATCAGTTTTACGCTTGTTGGGAGCTGCTGCCAAGCTTTCATGACGCCCCTCCCTGTTCACGCACTGCCACTTGCAAGATCATCGTAAGCTCATGCACAGCGCCGCGACGACGTTGCGAGGGTCTTAGCTCAATGCTTTGCTGACGCACAAATGGCATCTGTTCCATTAAAGAAAGTTGCGCCCTGGCGACATTTTCAAGCGAACCGACGATATTAACTTTGGCATTTAAGGTTGCAATACCAGCGCCTTGACTCTGTAGCCCAGTCATCCAGTTAAACTCATCGATGGTCACATTGTTGCCGCGCAGCAGGGTTTCCAGCTGACTCTGCATTTGAATCTGCAAGAGGGTGGTTTCAGTGGCGACAGGTAGACTGGTAACAATAGCATCGCGCTGCTCAATGGCCATTTGGTGCGCGGAGATCACTTGCTCGGCATGCTCGAGGAGCTGTTCACTGCGCTGCACCTGCCCCTGGGTCAGGGCAAGTTCAGTATTCAGGTTGTTTTGCCAGGTTAGAATGGGTTTGACGACGAACTGTAACGCTGCCAAAAACGCAGCGACGATGAGGAGTTGCCGTTGTGAGCTGGTCATTGGCCGCCTCCTTGCTGCAGCAGGGATAAGTCTATGCGAAACCGCTGTTGCCCGCTGCCACCACGCACCGGAGTCGCAAATTCAGCTTTTTCGACTTGTGGCAGGGCATGTAAGGTCTTCAATAATTCCAGGGCGCTTTCGGTCTGACCGCCGACACTGAGTTGTTTGCCATCGCCTTGCATAAACGACAGGCTGACCTGATGCTGTTCGATGACCGCGAAGACTTCCCAGAAACCGTTAATAGTGTCAGCATTCACGTACACCTGACTGAGCTGTGCGATGCTTTCACTAACGCTTGCCAATTCATTTTGCCGGGTGAGCAGCTCACTGACTTCGGGAGTGATGGCTTCGAGTTTATGATTCAGCCAACTGCGCTCCAGCATTAAATAACCACTACTTAGGGCTAAATATATCCCGCCAATAGCAGCGATAACAGCGAGAGTCGGTTGCCAGGCAAAGGTTGTATTGCTCGCGGATTTTTGCCAGCCCTGGCGCCAATAATGACTGCCAAGTTTGCTGACGCCACGCGTGATAAGTGGCCCAAGCTGTGCATCATTAATTGCTGTGACCGAGTTACTGCTTGGACTCCCCAGCGCCAGCTGCGCACGCTGAGCGTCACGCATCATGCTCGAGCGCACAGCGGTTTGCCACTGCTGCTCTTGGTTGAAGAGAAAGTAGCAATGCTCACCGCTCTCTATCTGGTAGAAGCCTTCAGTTAAGGCGGCGCTAAGCACCAGCGATTCCGGTAACACAACAAAAGCTCTACTCAGCAGCGCCTGCCCCTCGTCACTTAGGGTCAGCGTCAGGACGCGACGCTGGCCGTCTTGCCAGGGACCGATAAAATGCTGTTGACTGGAGTTTGCTGCTTTTTGCTTGAGGACTTTTCTTAAACCGCTGAACGAGCGGATAGTGAAGGACTGCCAACTTTCCTGATAAAAACTGCGCGCCAGCACCAGACAAGCTACCCGACGTTTGGGGGGCGCCGAGGGCTTAGTGTTCTGACCCTGAAACCACTGGCCTTGTTGATTGACACGCCACACCAATGCCGCCGTACTGCCGTATAGCTTATGCCGGAGCGTTAGTTTGGTGTTCGTAGAAGTTGCAGCTGCCATGTCGTTATTGTTGTACTTATTTGTTGTACTTATTATTGAACATGCTGAAAATGTTTGGCATGCAAACGCAGAGGAATCGGGTGTCGCGAACGGTAGTCAATGCGCCGGTATAACTGCAACCCTTCAGGCTCTGCGGTGATGCGCATACGTTGCTGCCTACCTGGGAAAATATCACTATTCAAAGCATCGCGTAACTCGATGAACTCTTGTAGCATTCCAACAGCATTCTCGTTACTTTTTCTTAATGCTTGGATAGTATCAGCTTGCCCTTGGGTTAGCAATATAGCCAGAACCTCGTCTGGCGACCATGCAGGATTCAGCACATCGGCGAACAAAGTCGTATACGGCTCTATCAGTTCTACGTCTTGCATGTCCCAATGCTCAAGATGAGCCAGATCGGAAAATGATTGGAAAAATAGTTGCCCCGGCTCCTGAATCCAGTTTCGTAATTCAGTAATCATAAGGTCTACTCGAGTTGAGTTGACACCAAGATTTAATAACAACTGTCTTAATTTGACCGTTTCGAAATTAACATTCAGCAAACTGCCTTCATTTTGCATTTGCACTGTTACTCTCGAGCCCAGCGGCCGATAAGCTACCCGCTCGGGAAGTCTAAGCGTTTGCGGGTAATTATAAAAATTGATGCCAGCCAGCGGGTGATCTGGCTGATTGCGGGCAATTAACCAGTCATTACTTAACAGCAAAGCATCGACATAGTTCGCGCTCGACTCCAAAGCGAGCTGCAATTCGGCTTGATCTTGCATCGCCTGCGCACGTTCGATTGACGACCGCGTCTGTTGACTCATGACCAATAGCAATACCGAGATGATGGCAACCATCAGCAGTACCTGGAATAGCGCCATCCCTTGCTGCTTATGCATCACGGGTATACCTCGACAATGCGGACTCGACTGCATCTGGTACTTCTATGAACCAGCGAAAGCCGTTCAGGTTGACCTCAATGCCTTGCGGATGCAAAACCCGTTGCATGCCATCGTACTCACTGAACCATTCAAGGCTGTATTGCTCCGGCCCTTCAGCGGAAACCGTTTGGTTACGCTGTGTTAGTGACTGGAAACCAAAATAGCGAAACTCGATCTGTTCGAGATTGTCGTAAAGTATACGCCGGAAGTTAAAGGGGAGTTCCTGGCTGGCATTCCGTAAGTAGACAGCTGTCAGCACGGCTTCCTCGTAAACTAAACGAAAGCCGCCATCGCCATTGGGTTCTCTGAATAATCGGTAGACCGACGAGGCGTTAGGATTCTGTACGCTAATATGCGAAACAGCGGTAAAACCTTCATCACGACCCAGAAAGTAGAAACCTAAGCGCTCGTTATCATCGTAAACCGCCTTCGAGTAGGTATTGCGGGTCACTTTTTGTACCAAGGTTGCCAAATGGTGGCGTTCACCAGAGTCCTGAGCGATACCTTTATTGCGCTGCCAGTTCTGGCTGAAATAATCGAACGCGAGCGCGCCACTGATCATCAGCAGTGACAGCAACACCATGGCGATGAGTGTTTCAACTAAGGTGAAGCCGCTTGACGAAGGTTTTCGTCCCATACCAACTCCTCATAGTTAAAGGTTCGTTTAGTACTGCCATAGAGCATAGTTAAAGTAACTGCGTAAAGCCGGTAGCGCGGCGCATACTGACTGTAACCACCTGTCGCATCTTCGAAAAAAGGAGCTGGGCGCAGGTAGTCAACCAGCTCGGCTTGCCAGCTAATCTCAACAGCCTGGCTATAAAGATCGCGACCGACTGTTTCACCTTGGTGCTGCAAGCTGTACTTGATATTGCTACGCACGGTATCGAGCTGGGTCAGAATATGGGTGACCTCTGCCGCCTTCACCGAATTCTGCATATTGTTCTGAAATGCCATCACGCCGGTGACCACCGTTGCGAATAAAATAGTCATCGCCACCAGGATTTCGATCAAGGTAAAGCCGCTAGTCGCGCGTCGCATTGCTCACCTCCTCGCCAAGCTCGATCAGAGTCATGTTCAGTTCCCGCCCGAGCTCACGCTCGCCTTCCTGCCAACGCAGGTTAGCTGGTGTCCAGAACCCATTCCGGTTCAGCGCCAACCGCTGCCCTGGAAAACTCAGATAGTCGAACTCCACCACCTCGCCCCCGCTCTGTTGCAAGTTATCCACAAAGGGCAGCCCTTTCTTATCCACAGAGGGCTGCCCTTTCTGGATAAGTAGTTGGTTGGTGTGGGTGGTGAGGGTGTAGGCTTGGTTTTGGCTGTAGGCCTGAAATTGATAGTGGTCGAGCAGGCGCAGCAGTGCTTCGCGTTCGGCGGTGGCTTTGCTGCGGTCGTACTGGCTTAGGGCGACGGGGCCGATGAGGCTGGCGGCAATGCCAATAATCACCAGCACCACCAATAACTCGATAAGGGTGAAGCCGCGATAAAGCTTATCGGCAGCAGCGCGCATCATATAGGCATGTCTGTGACGGCGGAAATACTCAGCATCATAATGACCACTATGGTGCCGACCACAGCTCCCATGAACAAGATAAGGGCAGGTTCGAGCAAGCTGGTAAAACGCGTCACCCAGCTATAGAAAGTACGACGTGAGCGATCTGCGATCTCGCCAAATACCCGCGCCAGCTCGCCACTTTCTTCGCCAATGCTCAACAGTGCGGCGAAGTACGGTGGGTACAAGCGTGACTCACTCAAACATTCAGCCAGGCTTTCGCCGCGGTTAACACGCTCAGCGGCACGACGCACTTCCGCTCGCAAGGATTCGGTACGTAAGGTTTTGGCCGCGAGCTTCATGCTGCGGTCGATGGCTACGCCGGCGCTTAACATGACATGCAAGGCTGCATTAAAGCGGATCCGTTCAACCAATAAGTTGGCACCGGACACCACCGGCAAGCGCTCGCGACACCAGGTACCTAAGGCTTGCACCCAGGGCTGGTCACGGTAATGCCACAGAGCAAAGCCACCACCAATCAAGCCTAACGCCAGCCACAACTGGTAGTTGAGGAAGAACTCACTAACGGCCAACAAGGCAATGGTATACCCAGGTAAATTTTCCTGGTCCTGAAACAAGGTGGTTAAATTCGGGACGACGAAATTAAAAATGAAAACGATGGCAGCAATACATACCGTCAGAATAACTGCGGGGTAGACCAGCGCTTGTTTGATTTTCTCGCGCAGCTCCATTTGGTAATGCAGCTCGTCAGCAAGGCGCTGGAAAGTTGCCGCTAGCTCGCCGGTTTCTTCGGCAATCTGCACCAGCCCCACATAAAGCGAGCTAAAAACCGGAAATGCCGCCAGGCTGTCTGAGAGCTTGTGGCCCTGCTTCAGTTGTTGCAGCACGTTTTGCAACATATCGCGTAATGCCGGTTTTTCGACATTGTGCAAGAGGATCTCTAAGCCTTTATCAACGCGCAGGCCAGAGGTAAGCAGTAAACTGATTTCGGCAGTAAAGAACTCAACATCGCTGATGTTAAGACCGCGCTCGCCAAAGACGTTAGCATTGAGTCCTGTCGAGGCTTCCTTGATGTCGGCGACCAGCAGTTGCTGGCTTTCCAGGCGGGCTTTGGCCGTGGTCATATCGACCGCGTCAATGCGGCCTTTCTGCTCAACGCCACTGGTGTTATAGGCGACGTAAGTGAACAGAGCCATTAGCCTGCAACCCTCACCACTTCAGCTAACGTGGTTTCGCCACGAAGGGCTTTTAGAACGCCATCTTCGAGCAGGTTACGGTAACCACGTTCACGGTTCAGCCGGCGGGCTTTGGTCAGAAATTCGGCGTCACCAAGTAACGCGGTAAGTTGCTCATCACAGCGCATGTACTCGATGAGTGCGACCCGGCCTTTGTAACCGGTATTGGCACATTGGTCGCAGCCAACTGCTTTGTGTAAGGCTGGCGTCACCGCAAAGCGTTCCTGCAACCAGTCCATTTTCATGTTGCGGAAGTTCGCTTCAGCGTCAGGATCAGGCTGTTTACAGTGCGGACACAGCTTACGTGCCAAACGTTGCCCAACAATGACTTTAATCGCTGCCGATAACAGGAATTCTTCTACGCCTAAGTCTAACAACCGTGTATAAGCACTGGCGGCATCATTGGTGTGCAAGGTACTAAATACCAGATGCCCTGTTAATGCTGATTGCAGCGCAATACCTGCTGTTTCGGCATCACGGATCTCACCGACCATAATGATGTCGGGGTCTTGTCGTACGACCGAGCGCAGCGCGTTAGCGAAGGTAAAACCGATGTCACTTTGCACGTGGACCTGATTGATGCCGTCGAGTTGATACTCCACGGGATCTTCGATGGTAATAATTTTGACGTCAGGCTCATTGCGGCGCGATAAAAACGAGTACAAGCTGGTGGTTTTACCCGAGCCCGTTGGACCGGTCAGCAGAATAACCCCAGAGGTCGCCTGAATGTCGCGCAGCAATTCAGCTTCAACATCTGGCTCAATACCCAGGGTCTTCACATCATAGGCGAGGTTATCTTGTAGCAAGAAGCGCATCACCACGCTCTCGCCCTCACCCACTGGCAATGCCGAAACCCGCACGTCCACGTTGAGACCATCGATACGCAATTCTATTTTGCCATCCTGGGGCCGCCGCTTTTCGGCAATATCCATGCTCGACAGTAATTTCAGTCGGGTGACTACGGGCAGCACCATGTGCATGGGAATAAAATCGGCTTCGTGCAAGACGCCATCAATACGATAGCGAACCCGCCCTTTGCCCTTCCAGGGCTCGATGTGCATGTCTGACGCACGGCGCCGCAGTGCTTTGGCGATAAGATTATTAAGTAGGTTGACCGTGGGCGCCTCAGACGCGAGTTCACGCAGACGGTCTTCTTCGAGCATGGTCAGACCGGCATCTTCGCTCGGTCCCTCACTTTCCTGCTGCCAGCGATTCTTAAGCTGGTTGTAAACATCATCACCCACCACCACCAACTGCAGGTCCAGCGCACCAAGATTGGCAACAAACTCAAGCAAGGCTGGCTGACTGGGATTGGTACATACGACTTTAAGAAGCGGTTGGTCGGGACTGTAGGCGATGGGGACACATTGCTGGGCGACCGCTTTACTGGCGAGTTCTGCTGGCAGTTGTTCATGCAGCTGAGTCCAGTGCTCGTCGTCGTCGAGCAAGGCTTGTTGCTTGTTTTCGTCAAGTAGCTGAAGTTCATAAACCTCAGCGTAATAGGCAGGTAAGTATTCTGAGCTCAACGCGCCCATGCGCACCAATATCTGCTCCAGCTGTCCGCCATTGCGGCTCTGGAATTGCAACGCTTTGGTCAGATCATCCTGATTGACCCGAAAGCGTTCGGTAAACAGCTGGGACACGTTGGCTACACTCATTGTAAATAGATGTCTGCGTTATTTTCTTCACCGCCTTCGCGGCCATCAGCTCCATACGACAATAAAGTAAAAGGAGCACCATCGTCACCCGGCATACGGTAAACATAGTCGTTGCCCCAAGGATCAGGCGGCACGTCCTTGGGGAAGTATGGGCCCTGCCAATTCGGCTCATCGCCCTTTAACAGATCATCCAGACTTTCAGGATAACGACCCATGTCCAGTCGGTAGGTACTTAACGAGGTTTCCAGCATCTTCATCTGGGTTTCTGCTGTTTTAATTTTTGATGAATCAACTTTGCCGAACATTTGCGGTGCCACCAGACTGGCCAACAACCCCAAAATCACAATAACGATTAACAGCTCGATTAAAGTAAAACCACGCTGCCTAGCTACTTGCGCACAAGCTTTCATCTGCTACTCCATTATTCTTTATAATAAGGACTGCGAAGGTCCGTTGCATGGAACAATTGCACCCTGCGACCGAGCATCTGGCCACCATCACGCGTCAGCGGAGTCCAGCCAATAAAACCACGATTCGGGCTATGTTCAGTTTGTAGGATGTCAATCGGGAAGCTTATGTAAAAGCCTTTGGTAAAGCTTCCTTCACCATACTCGCGAGAAGAAACATTGGTCTTCGCCGCGTAAGCACCAACTATGACACCACTTTTAAACTTATGCTCAACATTTAACTGCAGACCGTTGTCTTGTGCAAGGAATTTACCGTATGCAGCTTTAATTAATGTGTTTGGCATAAAGCGCGGCTCGTAATAGCCAGTGATGTGACCGGTAAAGGTATCGTAGTCGAGGAAGCCCGTATGACTTTCGTAGTCACGCTGTTTCACCCAGTTCAAGTCGACGCCAACGGCCCAGTTACTATCGAGCTCGCGATACAGCAGTTCGGTTCCGACACCCCCAAACATGCGCTCGAGGTACCCGCCGTACACGCTGGTATAAACGTTTGGTGCCAACTGGTTCACGTGGCTGACTTGCAAATTGTCCAACCAGATATCGCTAAAGGTCACATATTCACGTACATAAGTGCGTACGCGTGGTAGCGGTGACCGGTAAGAATCGACTAAGAAATTGAAGTCATCAAAATTGGTCATCAGGTTACCGCTGACGGTACCAGTGACGAAGGTACCCGGGCCAATGTTCATCGATGCATTTAAGTCCAGGCCAAGCTGGTACATGTAAAAGTTTTCAGGGTTACCAAAACTCTGATCTAAAAACGGTCGGATACTGAAGCGTGGCCAGCCGCGTTTATACTGTGCTTCGTAGAAGCCTTCTTCTTCGACTTGCTCTAAATCGACGTTTTTGCGAGTGAAGGCTTGCTCAAGTTCGGTGCTTAAATCCAGATTCTGAATGGCCGTGCGCGCAACCTCCAGGTCAATTTTGGTGGCATTAAGCTGAATTTGATCATGCTGTTCGACCACTTCTACAAACTTATAGTCTTTCGGCAGACGCTGCTCTGCGACTCGGGCAACCTGGCGAATACCTTCCTGCGAATCACGGTAATAGAGCTGCTGTCCATACACCCTTAAGGTGTCAACATCTTCACTGTTTTCTGAGCGATCATGCTGCATTTCACGCACTGCCAGACCACCAAAGGTATAGAAATCTCTGGCCATACGCGATAAACGACGCTTGTCATCCTGGCTCTCCGCCCGGCTGAGCGCTGTTGTCGTATTTGGGGTTGGCACCCGGCGATTAGCAGTCTTTACCTGGCCCAGACTATTTAAATCAATCTGGCCTGAGAAGCCAAACATCAATGTATTACCGCGTTCGTAACTAAGCTTTAAGGTCCAATGATCGTTGACCTTATAATCAGCACCAACATTCCATGCCGAGTCCACTTGCAGTTGATTCAGGTAACGTTCACGGCTGTAATCGTTGCCGTCGTACTCAGCTTTTAACACCAATGGGTCAAATGGCGTCTGGTATTGAAAGCCGCCAAAAACTGCTGCATCCCCGCGAAACCATTTATCCGTTTCAAAGCGGCCACCGCGACCACTGTAGCCACCTGTCCGCTCGCAGAACTTATCTGAAACTTCACAAAACGGGTTACTGATATTGTCGCGCCGCCCCATGTAGCCCCAACCTATGCCCAGGGTGACATCAAGTGGTCCAAATTGTTTGCTGGCGACAACATATTCGCTCGCAAAAATTCCGGTTCCGGCGAGATCTCGCCAACCTACCGCAACTTGCGGAAGCCAGTAGCTCTCTTCCAGGAGCCGGGCTTTTACATCAAAACCTTTATCTTTACCGGTTTGGTCGCCGCTAAATTCAGGATTGCCACTGTAGGTTATTGGACGAATATCATTATAGCGGATGGTGGTTTCGAGCCAGGGGAAAAGCTGGATACTTAGCGCCAGTCGGCGATATTCCTCATTGTCGTAATAGAGCCCAGATAGGGTTCCGTAATCAGCGAAGCGGGCGGTTGGCATCTGCATCAGGCCGACACCACCGAAATCTGATTGACTGGCGTATTGATCGGCGTTTGCGTCTGAGCTTGGCAACATTGCGCACAGGCTAACGCTGACGGCAATAGCAACAGTGCTCCACGAATATTTCGGCGTCGATACATCATTCATGATTGCGGGTTCCAATAGCTTAATAGGGCGCTAAGCTGCGCGTTAACGAGCTGCCAGTCATCATCCAAAGCGCTCAGGTCAAGGCCAACAAAAATAATCCCATGCACTGGAGGCATCGCTTTGGCATCGTTGAAATAGGCGACCGTGGTCGTTCGGCTCAGGCCGGTTAGCGACACCAATGTCACCTCTGCAAGGCCATTATGATCAGCCAAAATACCGGCTTTATCTAATACCTCACGCACGGTCTCGTGCTGAGCAAAGGGTAACTTTTGTATGCCTTTAGGGCTGACCACAGTCACCTGCCAGGCGCCAAGATCTTGCGGCGGCAATAGTCGCATATCACCTTGTGGCAGCAACGGATTTGCTTGTAAATTGGCGACGGCATCGGTAAAGCTGCTGAACAAACTCTTGCGTTCGACATTCACGCCGCTCTGAACTTCAAGACTGTCATCAATCTTGGTCACGCCAACCCACTCCGCACCCAACAATGGCCAGTTCGGAATTTGTTCCATATAGGCCTGCGCAGCTCGTGCCAGCGATTCATCACCTTCAACCCTGGCCGATAAGGAAACCTCGCGTAACTTTTCCAGCACATAGCGCCGGCGCTCAGCAATTTTCTCGGTTTGCGCGACAGAAATTAAGCGGCTGCTCGGCCAATAAGCACTTGGTCGAAGTTCTGCCGCTTGATACAGATTCAACAAGCGCGGTTGCTCTTCAAAACCAACAACACTGTCACCGATCACCACCTGTGTCACCGGCTTAGCTTCAGACTGTGCATAGACAGTTCCGACGCCAATAGTATTTGCAGCAAACACCGTAAAGCTGGCGAGCAAAGCGGTTGTCAAAAAACCGCGGAAACTTGGCTTGCTCATTTTAAGTCTCCATCGAAAGGCTTCATCTCACGCCAGGTCACATAGCCAATCGCAGGCGAAACCCATTGGTGCGCATAAACTACGCGTCCATTGACGGCGTAGAACTCATTTCTAAATTCAACTTCATCTGCTTTCCCGGCCTCATGAATCACTGTCACCTCAAGCTCTGTGCCATCGGGATGGGTGTAATCGCGTTTTTCACCAAGGCTAAAAGAACTGTTAAGAGTATCGAGGTGAATGTCATTCTCGCCATAGTTACCGGTGATGACTTCACGCTGCCAGACTGTGGCGCATGCGTCACTGGTTTTGCGGGAAAGCTGTTGTACATGGCAATTCAACGGGTCAGCTTGCCAGTTTCTGGTAAAAAGCGTCATGCCCGGAATTCCTGAACTGGTTAAAACTCGTCCGAACCGCGTTGCAATAGCTTCATTGCCACCAGTTTTATAAACCCGCTGTTCACCACTGACGCGATCGAGTACCGCTACAACTTGCGGAAAATTATCCGTTCGGACATAAGCTGCGGCATAAGGGTAATCCGCGACTTCCTCAACGCTGAGTTCGACACCTTTATGGCCGAAAAAAGCTGTTTCTGCAGTGTCCATCATGTTTTTTACGCGGGCACTACAACCACTTAGTACAATTAAGCAAAGTACTGATGAAAGGAGCAATTGAATATTGGTTCGCATATGAGGTTCACTTACTGGTTGGTCGCTTTTATTATTCTTCAGCACCTAAAAAAATACCGCAGTGCGCACCTGCGGTATTTTCAGTTCATCAACCTGGGATTACATTCCCGTGGTTGTTGTAGTCGTTGTAGTCGTCGTTACCACTGGAGCCGTTGTTGTGGTCACCGGTGGCTCAGGCTCTGGTTCTGGCTCAGGTTCTGGCTCAGGCTCTGGCTCTGGCTCTGGTTCCGGCTCAGGCTCCGGCGGCGGAGTGACGTCTGAGTCGTCATTGTCAAGTGTCGCAGCGATTGTTAACGCTACGATACCAGCAGCGGCTACAGAACCTTTAGTGATGAAACCACCACCGTCGCTGTCGCCGTTTGCGCTGGTTGCACCTGTCTGAGCGAATGCAGCTGGCGCTAATACCAAGCTGATTGCTGCAGCTAATGCAGTACGTTTAATCATAATAAATACACCTCTATGTGCTTGATTGGCCAATCTTTGGAAATGTTCCAAGATTACTTTAAAGACTAGCACCTTGTTCTAATTCTGTGAAGTCTCTTTATGTAAATGTACGTCCATTTGTGGGTAAGGAATGCCGATATCGTTTTTATCAAGGGCAATCTTGATTTCACGCATCAGGTCCCAGTACACCGGCCAATAATCACCGACGTTAACCCACGGACGCACAATAAAGTCGACTGACGAGTTGTTCAGTGCGTGCACCTGAATATTCCAGGCGGGATCTTCTAGCAAGCGGTCATCCGCTTTCAGCACAGACTCCAGAACTTCTTTGGTCTTATGTAAATCCGCGTCGTACGAGACGCCAATTAACAAGTCAACGCGGCGCGTGTCTTCGCGGCTGTAGTTGGTAATTGGCTGACTGGTGATCTGCGCGTTAGGTACAAAGACTACCTTATTATCAGGGGTCTTAAGGACCGTTTGGAAAATATTTACTTCCTGAACTGTACCTGCAACACCACCTGCTTCAACATACTCCCCGGCCCGGAAGGGGCGGAAGGTAATGATCAGTACCCCGGATGCCATGTTCGACAGTGAGCCTTGCAGTGATAAACCTATCGCCAGACCCGCTGCACCTAAGATCGCGATAAACGAAGTGGTTTGCACCCCAACCTGGGATAGAGCCATCAGTACGGCAGCAATAAAAATAACGCTTTTGACAATGGCGCTAAGGAAACTAATCACGGCACCATCGACACCTTTACGTTCCATGCCCCGGCCAATCAGTTTGGCGACACTGTTCGCAATCATCTTACCGATGATCAAGATGAGTATTGCGACAACAAACTTAATCGTGTAGCTCACGATAAGCTCCTGGTTGTCGGTTACCCAGGTCAGAAATTTCTCCATTACTACTCTCCTTTATTACTTCTTAATTGGTCGAACTATCAAAACTTGGCTCAAAACTGCAATTTAAAGGGATAGGCACCCGTCGCATCGGCTCTGCCGAGAAACACTAACACATCTGCAATGGCACGGGGGGTTTGCACTCCAGGCTGCAATTTGCCGTTAATAACAACCTGAGGTCGTTGGTAACTGCCTGCCAAACGCGTCTCAAAACTTAACCCGACACTGTTATTACCTTTCATAGTAGCAACAATTTCGTTATTTGCTGTGCAGCTCAAGGCCGTGGCAAACGTACCGAGGTCCGTCCATTGGCGATTAATACGAACCGCCGTGCCCCGAGTATCCAGTTGCCCTAGCAATTGATTACACCAAAGGCCACTGCTTAGATCAGCAAGCTGGAAATTCTCTAGCTCGAGTGACCAGCGCCCGTCGACAGTCACTGGAACAGGTAGCTGGTACGCAACCACCGCCTGCTGCAGATTACCGCCGAACTCGCCCGAAATTTGCACATCACCACCCCAGCCCAACTCAGCTCTGGCGTCCCCTGCCACCACATTGGTCGCTGGGATTTGCAAATCAAGCACTGCCTTGCCGCTTAGTAGTGCGGTTGGCGCCAACTTCCAACTGACCTCATTAAAGACCAGGTTTTGCTGCGGTGAAACTTTATAGCTGAGGTTGGTCTGTCCTTGCCACAAACTACCTTCTACAGCACTTAGCTCAACACCACTGTTCGCCGGCACGAACCACAGCAACAAACGTGCTGGAGCGAAAACGATCAAGCCGACCAGATAAACCGGAATTAACCAGAGTAACCAACGCCAACTCATGCCAGGCCGACCTTCAACCGCCGCACGTGTACGTGGCCTGGTGTGTTGCCGCGAGTGATATCGAGTTGTTCAATACTCAGCCCCGATTCAGCCTGAAGCGCATCAAGAAGTGCCAACACCCGTTCGAAGGGGACATCATTGAGTACCACAACTAAGCTATCGCCTTCCGGATTCATCCGTCCGACGTCAAGTTGCTGGGCTCGCGCAAACTCGGTGACCAGCCGCGGAATATCGCCAAGTTCATTCGCACGCCGCGCAGTAGTTCCCGTTTGAGGTTGTCCTGACTGTTGCTTGAGCGCCAGGTAGCGACCTGTGTTCTCACGCACCCAGGACAGAGTTTCCAGCTGTGCGTCACGCTGCAACTGACGCTGCTCGATACCACTTTGCAGCGGTTGCCAAAGGGCAAAATAGACGACACTGATAGCCAGTACGATGCCAGCCAAACTTACCAATAACCGCTCACGGTTATTGAGCTGTTGCCAACGTAGTTGAAGTTGTTCATGCAACATCGCTTAACTCTCCTCACGCACTTCGAAATTGCCGGTGACCACACCGTCTTGATTGGTCACTTGCCCCTGTTTCACTGACAAACCTGACTGCCCGGCAACCTCCTGAAAGCGTTGCAAAGTATCAAAATCATCGGCATTCACCTGCAAGGTCAACGCTTGATTACTGTACCGCAGTAATTCTACCTGTAACTCAGGTGTTGCCCGAAATGCCGAATCAAGCTGTGCCAACAGGTTCAGTCCTGACTGAGACGCTGCGCTGGACGTTGTCGCACTGCTACCCACCTCAGCTAAGTGCTGGCGTAACTGGCTACGCACATTGACAATGCGTGACTCGTTTGGAAACGCCGTCTGGTAGGTTTCGTTAATGGCCGTGTTTAGCGCTTCATTTTCCTGACCGAGCTGAACATAGGTCACCAGCTGTTGAGCAAAAAGTGCGACCAGCGCGATAGCCGCGGCAATGCCTGCAGCACGCCATGGTAGCTTAAATTGCTGCTTACTACGTTTGCGCGCTACCCTAAACTCGCCGTGACGCAAATTAATACTGCCAGTGGCATGACCCAGTGATGCCACTTGCAACGGGAGTTCAAACTGCTCGCTGATGTTCTCGCCAGCAATCGGAAACACGGGCGGATAGTCCACACTGTAGGCCTGCCATTGCCCCTGCCGAACCAGGATAGATTGACCCAGCTCTAACTGACAGCCTTGCTCCATTACGGGCAACATGAAGTAATCTGGGTAAATCGCTTCGCATTCGATTCCGGCGGCGTCGAGGGCGCTCACCCAGTCTTGCATCCGTTGCCGCTGTACTACAGTGACCGGTATCGGCTGTTCCACGCCGGCAGGTTTGGCATGCGCCGGCCAGGCAAAATGTAAACTCTCAATCTCGCTGGCAAGTTCATCTTCAAGTGCGTTAGGGATCAGTTGCGGTAGCAGACGTTGTGAACCTGATGGCAAGCGGACCTCGGTCAAGCTGACCTCCTGACCTGGTACGAACAGCGTCACTTCGCAGCGCTGCGCCTGCTCGCGTAGCTGTGAGAGCGCTTGCGCATCTGCCAGTTCACCACTGGCGATGACTTCCCGCTGACCAGGATGCCAGATCAGCCATTGCACCGGCTGCGCCAAATGAATATACAGTTGTTCCATTAAGGTTCTCCTAACCCACGCATGAGCACCACGGTCTCGTCGGTACCTATGTAGAGTTTACTTTGCCCGCGTAGCACCATATCGCCTACGCTAACATGGGTATCTAATTCAAAATAACTACTTTTTACCACCAGATCGTCGAACATGCCGCCGATGGTTTCAGCCGTAACGCCGCTCGCTTGCGGAACGCCACCAAAGTCCGGCCGAATGGTCTGCTGTGCCGCTTGCTGTAAAATCGAGTTGCTTTGCGTATCTTCAACACGGTCATAGCCGTCGTCCGGACGTTCCGCTAGTGCTGCATTCCCCGCATCTGTCGTCAGCCCGCCAAGGCTCACCGCATGCAAGAGCTCGCCGTGTTCCTCGGCGACCGTATTAAAGTTCAAGCGCAGCTTATTGCTGTTCGGAATCACACAAACAAACGGCTTCAGCGCTTGAAAGATCGGCTGAGTGACGCCACGAATAAGCCGTAGCTCGCTTTCATGCACTAAATAGTCGTTAGCGGCCTGGTACGGCACTGCGAGACTCTCATAATCCGCGCGCTCTGCACCATAGCCGCTACTGAGTCGGTCATCTTTATCCAGCCAATCGGCCAGACTCTCGACAATAGTATCGGCAGTATACGCGTCCATGTCGGGTACTGCCGCCAGTAGCAACATACGAAACTGTACCTTGCGTCGCGCCAGCTGCTCGTTGCTAAGACCATCACCCTTGAGTGCGTTTAAATTAAAGCAGCTGTGCAGATCTTTAATGCCGACCCTGACCAAGCCGCCACCTTCGATCGGGTACACCCGTTCGTCCTGCGTCTGCTGATACCAGACTTGCTCCTGATGCACCACACCATCGCTTTCATCAAGTTGCAGCTGTAATAAGTTGCGGGCGATTTCTTCGGCGCTCAGCATGTACCAATAGGCCTGCTCGGTTTGCTGGTAGTTCGTGGTGCGCACAACGTTCATTTGCAACTTCTCACTGAGCTGCACCGCCAACACCGTTACCAGCGCCACCACCAGTAGCACCATAATCAGCGCCACGCCCTGCTGACGTTGCGGTGACGAGCGATTCAGATCAAATTTCCGGTTCACTGAAATCGCCTCCGTTGAGCACAAACACCCGAACAATGGTGCCCCAACGCTCGGTTTCGAGAGTCACTTCCAAACCATCAGGAATCGCCATCGACTCGCTATCTTCAATTTCGGCGGCCATGCTGGCGCGATCCTGACCGTCTTCGCCTTTAATAATCGGCTCCACCTGGAAACTGGTGACTCCTTTTAAAATCACCCGTTCTACGGGTTCCTGGCTGGCACTCATATCGACATAAATGTAGTGCTGCCGGACCAGGTTTTTCTGATCATCGATCTGGTAACGCACCGGTTGTAATTCGCTACGCGGCAGTAAGTTGCCGGGATTAAACCAACCGGCACGGACATAATAGTCGCCCTCTGGGGTGCGCCGTGACACCGCCTGGCGCAGGTCCTGCTCCAATAAAAACATGGCCTGTTGTAATTCTGCCAGCTGTTCGCGTGCTTCGGCGCTTTGCTCGTTGGTTCGCATCATGGTGTTCACCACCGCGGCACTGGCTAAACCGATGATGGCAAACACCACCATCGCCACTAAAACTTCGACCAGCGTAAAGCCTCTCATGGCTGCACCTCGAGGTACCGGCCAAGGACATAGCTGGAGTCAGTACTCTCTACGCTGGGTCTGACGGTCACTTCGACGTAAAGCACATCGCCGGTGACAGTTTCGGTAAAGGTCGCGCGCCAATGCCACTGTCGATCGCCCACGGTTTCTGCGCCCTGGGTCAGTTTTTGCGGCTCTTCGCGGAGCGATAATCGTGCCAGTGCATTGCTCGCTGCGTAACGCGCCAGTGTCCGTTCTTGCATGTAAGCTAAGTCATTCAGGTGACTCGTCGCTGCGGCAACTCCGGCCAGCGCAGCCATAGCAAAAATGGCCAAGGCGGCCATGACTTCAATGAGCGTGAATCCGGACGACTTAGGCTTCATTCATCCACCGGCTCTAAGCTAACCTGGTAACCATCTTCACTGGCCAGACGCCAGCTGCGACTGGTAAACACATCCATCGAACCAAGCGTCAGGGTAAATACCGAAATGTCGCCGCTGCCGAGGATCCATAACTGCGGCATCACCGCCTCTTCGTCTTCGTTGTTACGCTCCTCTTTCGGAGCGAAAAAGGATTCCACGGCATCTTCATCCTGCCCGAGCAGTTCTTCGGTTTCGCTATCGATTTCCCAAACCATGCCCTCGGGCCAGTTTTGCGCCCGTAGGCCCCGTTGTTCGATGGGTTGCCATTGCTGCTCGCGCCACTGCAGAAATCGGTAGCCATCCTGAGTCAGATGTAACCCGAGTATGGCATGCCGAACGAGTGCATATTCCTGTGCATAACGAATGCGTTGATGCAGGTCTTCAGCGGTCTCGCTGATTTGGTCGTCCTGTTGGTCGGGAATGACAAAGGACACCGTCATCGCCAACACTCCGATGATGGCAATGGTCACCATGATTTCGACAAGGGTGAACCCTGCCTTAGTTCTGTTCAAGGTTCCAGTTGCCGATGTCATCTTCGGTGCCTGGCTGACGGTCTTCACCGGCTGAGAAAATATCGATATCACTGTACTCACCTGGGCTCAGCAACAAATAATCTGAACCGTACGGGTCTTGCGGCAACCGCTGAATGTAACCACCACGGCGGTAGTTACGCGGTGTAGGTTCCGTGGTAGGTTCATTCAGCAATGCTTCGAGCCCTTGCTCGGTGGTAGGGAACATACCGTTATCGAGTTTGTACTGCGATAAAGCGTTCTCCAGCGCCACAATATCTGACTTCACTTTTTGTCGATTGGCTTGCTCTGCTGAACCCAACACGTTCGGCAAAATCATCGTTGCCAAAAGGCCCAAAATGACAATGACCACCATCACTTCGATCAGTGAAAAACCTTTCGTTTTTTGCATACTTCCTCCAGATTACAGGCCGACCGCCTGATTCAATTGCAAGATCGGCTGAATAATAGCCATCACGATGACTAGGACCACCGCAGCCATCACAATGATCAAGGCCGGTTCAAATATTTTTAATGCCACATTCATAGTGTTTTCAAAATCGCGATCCTGGTTGTCCGCCGCGCGACCCAACATCTGTTCCAACTGACCGGACTTTTCACCCGCCGCAATCATGTGCAACATCATCGGCGGGAACAATTTGGTTTGCGCTAGCGCTGCCCGCAGTGACGAGCCTTCACGCACACGATCGGCAGCGTCATTGACAGCAATCTGCATGGCGCGGTTACTCAGCACGCGACCGGTGATCTGTAAGCCTTCCAATAGTGGCACGGCAGATGCAGTCAAAATACTCAGAGTACGCGCAAATCGTGCCGTGTTCACACCCTTTATGACACCACCAATGAGCGGCAGTTTCAGTTGCCAGGCATGAAACTTATCGCGGCGCTTATCATTGCGGAGCATCTGTCCAAGGATCACCAGTGCCAGCAGACCCGCCACCAGAATAAAGGGACCGAAGAACTGCAAAAACTCGCTCACCGCCAACAAGGCTCGCGTGATAAAAGGTAAGTCCTGGCCAATATTGCTAAATTGCTCGACAATTTGCGGTACCACGGACACCAGCAGGAAAATAATGACACTAATCGCCACGAAGGTCAGCACGAACGGGTACACCAGAGCCTGAGTCAGCTGGCCTTTCAGTTGGTGGCGCTGCTCGGTGTAATCGGCAAGGCGATTGAGCACTTCATCAAGGTGGCCCGAGCGTTCGCCCGCGGCCACCATTGCGGTAAAAAGCTTATCGAAGATGTGCGGATAGTCGGCCATAGCTACCGCCAGTGAATAACCTTCCACGACCCGTGAGCGCACTGCCATGACGAGCTTCTGCAGGCGTGGTTTATCGGTTTGTTCCGCGACCGCCAGCAAGGCCTGCTCAATCGGCATGGCTGCTGCAACTAAGGTCGCCAACTGGCGTGTGATTAGAGCCAGATCAGAGGAGCTGATTTTCCGTATCTTCCGCCGCGCCCACCAACCACTGAGGCCAGTTTCGCCCGCACTTGTTGCCGTTGAACTTTGTTCGGCGACTTCAACGTTAACCGGCAATAAGCCCTGGTCACGCAATAACTGACGCACCTGGCGCTCAGTATCCGCTTCAAGTACGCCGGTCTTTTTACGTCCGTTGGCGTCCAACGCATGATAGGAAAACGCGCCCATAGTTATTCCTCGCGCGTCACACGCAACACTTCTTCGCGTGTGGTGATGCCTTGCATGACTTTATCCAGACCGTCCTGACGGATGCTCGGTGTGGTTTTACGGACATATTTTTCAATGGCCTGTTCGCCATGACCGTTGTGCACGAGCTCACGAATATATTCATCCACCACCAGGAGTTCGTGAATACCGGTTCGTCCGCGGTAGCCAGTATGGTTACATTTATCACAACCCACAGCGCGGCATTCCTGACTTTCTGCAGTGATTTGAATTTTGCAGTCTTCACACAAGGTGCGCACCAAGCGTTGCGATAACACCGCGAGCAGCGATGAGCTCAACAAGAACGGTTCAACCCCCATATCTTCAAGACGAGTTATGGCACCTGCTGCGGTATTGGTGTGCAAGGTTGAGAGCACCAGGTGACCGGTTAAGGAAGCCTGTACACCAATTTGCGCTGTCTCCACGTCACGGATCTCACCGACCATCACCACATCGGGATCTTGCCGCAGTATTGCCCGCAAACCGCGGGCAAAGGTCATGTCCACGCGCGGGTTGACCTGCATTTGGCCGATCCCGTCAATGGCATACTCGATGGGGTCTTCGACGGTCAGAATATTGCGGTCTTTGGAGTTGATCTCCATCAACCCGGCATACAGTGTGGTTGATTTACCTGACCCCGTTGGACCAGTGACCAAAATAATGCCGTGGGGTTTGGTAATCAGCTGGGCAAAAATATTGCGGTTGGCCTCGGTCATTCCCAGCTGTTGCAGGTTTAGACGGGCGTTATTCTTATCTAACAGGCGCAGCACCACCCGCTCACCGTGATTTGACGGCATGGTTGAAACCCGCACATCGACCGCTCGGCCAGCGATAAGCAAGCTAATGCGGCCATCTTGCGGCACGCGTTTTTCCGCGATATCGAGCTGTGCCATCACCTTGATCCGCGAGACCAGCAACGAGCTGAGCTTACGGTTAGGACGAATCACTTCCCGCAAGACGCCGTCAATACGGAAGCGGATGAGCAGATCCTTTTCAAAAGTCTCGATATGAATGTCCGACGCCCCTTCTTTAATCGCTTCTGACAACATGGCGTTGATCAGTTTGATAATGGGCGCATCGTCTTCACTTTCGAGTAAGTCTTCTGTTTGCGGCAGCTCATCGGCTAATGAAAATAAATTGGTCTCATTACCAATATCTTCCATCAGCTGCTTCGCTTCGGAGGAATCGCGCTGATAGGCCTGGGTCAGAATCGCCTCAAACTCATCGGCTTGGTGCTCAATCACGGTAAATGGCATGCCTAAGGCACGCCGGACCTCAATCAGTACACTTCGTTCGACATCGTTACGGCAGTGCACAGTGCAATGCGCATCTGCTTCGCCCTCAGCCTGCACGTCTGCGACCACTACGCCATAGCGCTTGGCAAAGCCAAACGGCAGGCGCCGGGGCGCAATTCGCGCTGCGACTTCGGCAACATTAGTCATTGCCGTTGCCTCCGTTATGCTTATCGAGATACTCCTTTAACTCCGGTGGAATAGCCAATTCTGACTCTTCAAACTCAGACAGTACCGGCGTATCCGTATTTGGCATTAAGGTGATGCCCTTATCCTGACGCTTCAGTTGCTGGGCGCGCATGTAGTTATATTTGCGGCTACTCAGACCTTGCGCGGTCGAAGTATCGCGAACGATGGTCGGGCGCAGGAATATCATCAAGTTACGTTTCTGACGAGTAGTTGAAGTACTGCGAAACAGTGCGCCGACCAGGGGTATGTCACCCAACAATGGGATCTTCGACTCACTTTCTTGCACGTCTTCATCGATCAGGCCACCAAGCACAATGGTTTCGCCATCGTCAGCCATCACTGTGGTTTTCAGTGAGCGTTTGTTGATAGTGATATCTACTGCGGTAGCGCCACTCAGGCTGGAAACTTCCTGCTCGATAATCAGCTGCACCGCGTTGCCTTCATTAATCTGCGGCGTCACTTTAAGCTTGATACCAATATCTTCACGTTCGACCGTCTGGAACGGATTGGTATTGTTATCGCCAGCTGTAGCACCGGTAATGGTCGGTACCGACTGACCCACTAAGAAAGAAGCTTCTTCGTTATCTACGGTCATAATACTCGGCGTAGCAAGGATATTTGAGTTGGTGGTGGTCGATACGGCTTGCAAGATCGCACCCCAATCGTTTTTCACCACCCCAATCATCATACCGTTCACGTTGCCCAACAGCTCCGCGAGCAAGCTCACGTCGCCGGGTTCATCAGGCTCGGTGGTCGTGACCAGATTACCGTCAACGATGGTCTGGGTGGTACGCCCTTCCCGCTCACGCGCCTGATAAGCCGCCGCGGCGAGTGGACCAATAGGTACCTGACGACCATTCGAGTACTGCACCATACCGCCGTCTTCGGAAATCCACTGCAGGCCAAGGTCAATCCCGTCGCCTTCCAGAATCTCAACGATAATGGCCTCTACGTGTACCTGAGCGCGACGGATATCCAGTTGACGGATCACGTTTTCCAGATTAGCCAATAAATCAGGCTGGGCAGTAATCACTAATGAATTACTGTCTTCGTGTGCAGATATATTGATTTGCGAATTATTCGGTCCACCACCACCTGTGCGCGTCATCCGCGCTTGCTGATTCGGTGCCCCCGCACTGCTCATTTCTGCCTGAATGCTCTCGCTGACGCCCTGTAGCACCTCTACCAGCTCTTTGGCTTTGGCATACTTTAAGTAATACACCCGGGTATTGCCTTCGCTTTTCAGGTCCTGGTCGAGACGATTAATCAGCTCCACGACGCGTTGGCGGGCGCGCGGCTCACCACTGACAATCACGGAATTGGTGCGTTCATCGGCAACCACTTTCGGGATCAGTAAGGGGGGCGTACCTTCATTCGCTTTTTCATAGAGCGCCGAGGCGATGCGCACGATTTCCGCGGCAGACGCGTATTCAAGCTTCACCACGTCAACGTCCTGGTTACCCGCACGGTCAACGCGCTCAATAATTTCAGTCAGACGCTGCACGGTTTCGCTGCGCCCTGTAATCATAATCACGTTTGAGGGGTCGTAGCTGACCACATTACCGCCGCCGCTGCTGTCCGCTAGCAACCGCAATAGTGGTGCGAGTTCACGTACACTGACATTGTTCACCGGCACAACGCGAGTCACCAAGGTATCACCACCCAATGCATTATCATCCACTACGGGGATCGCACCGTTACGCGCATCTTTGTCACGCATGACTTTGACCACGCCGGATTCCATAGTGACCGTAGCAAAGCCATAGACTTCCAGTACGTTCAGGAAGAACTGCCAGTACTGTTCTTCCGTCATTACATCGTAGCTGCGCACATCAATGGTTCCGCGCACGTCGGGATCGATAATCATGGTCTTTTCCAGGTTTCGACCGACGACCTGAATGAACTCGGTAATATCTGTATTTTTGAAGCTGGCAGCGTATTCAACAGGCTGCTCGTTAGTACTTCCACGTTGGGCTTGTTGCGCAAAAGCACTGGCACTGACGCCAAGAGCGCAGGCTAAACTCATGCTGGTGAGCCAAATCGATGCGGTGGTGAAAATGCGCATAGTTGGTCCTATTCTAGTTAGCGTTCGGTTGCTCGTCGGGAACAGTAAGTTCCAGATCGAGATAATTATTATCGCGCAACACCGTCACAATGACTTGGCGCGCTTGTCGAAGTTCATCGATTGCCACTTGGGCACTTGCTACATTGGTTAAATCCTGGCCATTGATTGCCACCGCGATATCACCGGGTTGAAATCCAGCGGCCGTAAATAGTTCCGGATTATTTCCTGGTGATAACCGGTAGCCTTGCAAACCCTCACCGGACATTGCGGGGATAATGCGAATCACGTCCATTAACGCCGTGGCGCCGCCGGAGCGCACACGCTGCATGGCTTGGCGCTGGGAGGGGTCATAACGACTGCCTCTGTCCGCCCAATCGGTTTGCTGTTCAGGTTCTCGTTGTGCTGATTGCTGGCTATCCAGCGTCAATGATAATCCCTCACTCAGTTCGCCAATACCTTCCAGTTCGAGCGTTTCCAATACACCGCTATTATTGAGAATTACGCGATCCGCGTAAATCTCTTCGATGGTGACTTGGGTGCCTGCTATTTTATCGCCCACCACGTACACTTCCTGATTGCGATCCTTTTCAATAATGGCCGCCGAACGTGCCGGCACGGAGCTCGCCGTTACCCCGAGCAAACGTACATTAAGGTTGGTTTTAGGTGCCCGACTGGAGTCTTGCTTGACGGTGGTGGTGCCAAAAAGATTAAGATCGGCGAGGCTGGCAACGCGACCTTGGTTTCCCTGAGACTGTTGCGTAAGCTGTACCACCAAGGGTCCGCTGGCAGGTGCTTTCGCAGGCGCAATCAGTTGCCAGGTAAGCTGCGCCAACAGCCAGACTGCATAGACCGCAAACAATGCAGTCAGCATCCAGAGTAAACCACGAAGAATTCGCGGTTCGCTAACCAGTGTGAATAGACGCTTTAATTGTGGATTCTGAATCTGCATGCTTGGTTTCGTTATAATTTTGTGACAACACAGAGTTGAAATTCATTCTAACCCCTTAGGTGCGAACTGAACAGATCAAATTAGGTGAATATGGTATTATGCGTACAAAATATTACATAGTGATGAAGTGACATGAACTACCCCACTGACCAACTTTACCGATATACCTTTTCTGAGCAAGACGTGCGCGGCGAGCTTGTACAACTAAGTACCAGTTATCAGCGCATGCTGCAAGGGCACAACTACCCTGCGCCAGTGCAGCGACTGCTCGGTGAGCTTATGGCGACCACGGCGCTGCTCAGCGCAACCTTGAAGTTTGAGGGCCATATTAACCTGCAAGTTCAGGGCGATGGCCCGATTAATTTTCTTGCCGTAAATGGCTCCCATGAACAGGACTTGCGGGGCCTGGCCCGCTTGCGTGCTGATATTGCTGATGACGAAAATGATTTTCGTACCTTATTAGGTAAAGCGGTGATGGTCATCACCATCACGCCTGACCAAGGCGAGCGTTATCAGGGCGTGGTTGATGCCAATGCTGATAGCCTGGCGCAGGTGGTTGAAAATTATTTTGCACAATCTGAACAATTGCACACGCGGATCTGGCTTAACGCTGATGGCGAATATGCCGCGGGAATGATGCTACAGGTGCTGCCCGCAGCAGGGCATGACCTTAGTGCGTTTAACCATCTGGAAACGCTGACTTCAACTATGACCGCGAATGAGCTGTACACACTGCATGGCGAAGAGATCTTGCACCGCTTGTATCATCAGGAAAAGGTCGAAGTTTATGGTGCCCAGCGGGTCAACTTCCACTGCGGTTGCTCACGTGATCGCACCCTTGCAGCTTTAGCTACGGTTCCTGCTGAAGAAATCACTGAAGTCTTGCGTGAGGAAGGCGAAATTGTCATGACCTGTGACTATTGCCTGACTGAGTACCGTTTCACTGAAGCGGATCTGTAAACCCGCACTATCTCCTATACCGGGCCCGCAGTTTGACTGTGGGCTTTGCTCGTCAATTAGCGTTAACGCTTCATTTTAAGCAGCTGTCTGCGCTCTTTTTTGTCGGGCTTATGATCGGGGTGCGGATTGTTCATCGCATTCATTTTGCGTAGCTCGGCTTCGCGTTCACGACGCTCGATGGATTCCGGTGTTTCCTGATAAAGCTTTTGCGCCTCAGGTGCTCCGCGGCGTTGATCACTGAGCTCAAGCACTTCTACTTCCATGACGCTGCTGCCCTGGCTCAGTTTTATCAACTGCCCGGTAACAATGGTTTTCGCTGGCTTGGCCCGCTGGCCGTCGACCTGGACCTTGCCTGACTGAACCATCTGCCTCGACAACGAACGCGTTTTATAAAAGCGTGCCGCCCACAGCCATTTATCAAGACGTACGTTTTCCATAGGGGATCCTGATTATCCTTTTTAAGCTACTCATGCTCGCTACTAAAAAGATAGTCGAGTCGACACCTCACATCAATTTCAGCGCATAGGTATGCGCCAGACCCGAAGTAAAACTTCGGGCAGCAGTTCCGGTAGCAACCAAATTATTTTTTCTTGATGAACTTCATCAAGCGCTTGCGTTTACGCAGCTGAGTGGTGGTGAGCTTATTCTTGCGACCGGCGAACGGATTCTCCGATTCGCGGAACTCAACTTTAATCGGCGTTCCCATGATCCCCAGCGACTTACGGAAATAGTTGGTCAGGTAACGTTGATAGGAACCTGGTAAATCTGTGACCTGATTGCCATGAATAATCACCCGGGGCGGATTGTAGCCACCCGCGTGAGCATATTTAAGCTTCACCCGGCGACCGCGCACCAAGGGGGGCTGATGCTCGTCAACCGCAGTTTCCAGGATACGGGTCAGTTTCGAAGTGCCAACCCGCTGTGTGGCACTGGCATAAGCTTCGAGCACCGATTCAAAGAGATTGCCAACACCGCTGCCATGCAAGGCAGAGATGAAGTGCACGCGGGCAAAATCGACAAAACCAAGACGGCGGTCGAGCTCACGCTTAATCTCTTCGCGATGATCATTTGTCAGACCATCCCACTTATTCACCGCGATAACAATGGAGCGTCCGGCATTCAGGGCAAAACCAATCAGGTTCAAATCCTGATCGGAAATCGTCTCCCGCGCATCGACCACGCAGATGACCACGTTGGCGTCGTCAATTGCCTGCAGGGTCTTAATGACCGAGAATTTTTCTACGGTTTCGTCGATTTTGCCGCGCCGGCGCACGCCAGCGGTATCGATCAAAATGTACTCGCGCCCATCACGTTCCATGGGGATGTAAATCGAGTCACGGGTGGTGCCTGGCATGTCAAACACCACCACCCGCTCTTCACCAAGAATACGGTTAGTGAGTGTTGACTTACCCACGTTCGGACGGCCGACAATAGCCAGCTTCAACGGCAGGCTGTCGTAGTCGATCTGGTCGTGGGTTAAATCCTCGCTCGCCTCGACGGCTTCGCCATCGACAGTAGCTTCAGCGGTTGCGCTGTTGGCCACCAAAAGCTCCGGGTAGTCATCCGTCAGCGGAGTAAAGCAGCGTGTCAGCAGCTGTTCAACGCCGCGTCCATGCGCAGCAGCGATACCATAAATCTCGCCTAAGCCCAGCTCGTAAAAATCCGCCTGCGCCGCTTCAGCGTCAATACCATCGATTTTATTCGCCACCACATACGCTTTCTTACCGATATTGCGCAGATGTTTGGCAATGCCCATGTCGGCGCTGGTGATGCCATCGCGGGCATCGACCATGAACAACACTACATCGGCTTCGTCGATAGCGCGCAGAGACTGCGACGCCATCTCGGCATCAATACCTTCCTCATCGCCATGAACACCGGCGGTGTCAATAACGATAAATTGATAACCATCGTAATTCGCGCGACCGTATTTACGATCGCGCGTCAGACCTGGGAAGTCTGCTACCAGTGCGTCCCTTGTTCGGGTAAGCCGGTTAAACAGGGTAGATTTGCCCACATTCGGGCGGCCGACCAAGGCCACAACAGGTAACATTCTTAGTTAGTCCTTACCGCGAGTAATGTGCCGTCGCGTGTTTGCAGATAAAGCTTGTCTTCGGCAACCACAGGTGCCACGTAGATGGGGTCACCCACATCTAAACGGCCTGCCATTTCACCGGTTTTTGCATCGATAAAGTGTAAGTAGCCAAAGTCGTCACCGACCACGATCTGGCCGTTGAAATAGACCGGAGCAGTCAGCTCGCGACCTTCTAAATCGTCATTGACCCAGTTTTCAATACCGCCGTCGGTATTAATGGCGTAGACGCGATCATCAACGTCGGTCACGTACAGGATCGAGCCTTGTAATGCCAGATTCTGGAAAGACGAATACTCGCGCTGCCAAATGACCCGGCCGTTGCGGATCTCTACGGCAGCCAGCTGGCCATTATAGGCGACGTTGTAAATGGTATTGCCACGCACTAAAGGTGTGCTGTCGACATCCACCAGTCGTTGTAATTCGGTGGCGCCTTTTGGCACCGCAAGACGCGTTTCCCAGGCCTGTTGACCATTGCTGGTGACCACGACGCTAAGTTTACCCGTGGCCGTACCAAAAATGGCACCACCTGACGCTAGCGTAGGTGATGCAGTGCCGCGCAAGGTGAGTGCCGGTACATCCGTTGGCAGACTCCACAGTGGCTCACCGTCATCCATCGAGAACGCAAAGATTTCGCCGTTGCCGGCGGCAACCACCGCGTGGGTCGCATCCAAAGCTGGATTCGAAAGAATTTCTGCGTTGATTTTTTGATGCCATAGCACCTGACCATCAGTAGCGTTGAGGGCAATCAAGTCACCGTTTTCCGTGCCCAACACGACCTTGTCGTTGTATTCGCTTAAACCGCCGCTAATCCGCAGCGACTCGGCCCGACCTAGCCAACCTTCGCCAGACTGGGCAAATTCAGCCTGCAAATCACGCTGCCAGACACGGTCGCCCGACTCGCGATCAAAAGCTGTGACCCGACCTGCGCGATCTGCTGCAATCACCAGGTTGTCAGAAACCACCGGGTTCAAGCGGGAGAAAAAGTCGTCAATACCGCCGCCGGCAGACTCATCCCAGACCACCTCAGGAGTTACGGTCTCATTAAAAGGTTGCAGTTCTTTGTAGGTGAGCTCGTCACCACCAAAGATTGAACAGCCGCTCAGGCTAAGTGCCACAGCTGCCAGGAGCGTGCCCTGCAGGTACTTAATTGGTTTCATGATGCCGCCGGAATGCTGTTGAGTTTCGTTTCAACAAGTACTGTTGAACCGTCGTCTTCTGCTGCCGCAATGGCGTCCTGATAAGCTTGACGCGCACCGCTGGTGTCGCCCTGCTCAAGCAAGATATCACCACGTAGCTCAGCTGCTTTGCTGGCAAAACCTGCTGCTGTGCTCACTTCTGTTAAAGCGTTAAGCGCCGCATCGTAATTCTGTTGCGCTAACAGCAAGCGCGCCTGACGCAAATCAGCAACGAACTTCAGTGCACCGCTCTGGTGATCACGCGCCGTTTGCAGAGCAGTAATCGCCGTCTCTAAATCACCTTTGTTAACCGCATCTTGTGCGAGTTCAAAAGCTGCTAAAGTCGCGTAAGTGCTGCCTTTTTCGTTTTCAACGAACTGTTTCGCCGCAGTGAGTGCTGCCTCGCCGTCCGTTTCCAGCTGGACCACGATCTGCTGATACTGTTCTGACTGAGCTTCTTGCGCTGCTACTGTTTGCGCATCGTAATAACGCCACCCGTAAAATAGTGCAAAACCTATCACCAGACCGGCAACGATACCCTTGCCATGCTCATTCCAGAAGGTTTTTAACTGCTCAATTTGTTGTTCTTCTGTTTCCATTTCGACCTCTGTATTAAAAACTAATGTTCGTTATCGCTCATGCCTTTACTGGGCTACGATGCTTGCTACGTCCGCAATAGTGGTTGCGATACGGTCGGCTTGTTCGCGGTCACGTAAATGCTTCACTTCATAATCATCGCCACGCACAATCACGGCGTAATCCGCACCGGATTTGTCCGCTTTGGCGAGCTTTTTCTTCATATTCTGACTGCCGCTATGCAACTGTACTTTCAATCCCTGCGCTTGGCTACGGAGATTTTCGGCAACAGCCGGCGCGATTAGTTCCGCGTCGTCATTCAGGGCAATCACGTAGACGTCAACGCTTTGATGGGCCGGGATCTTATCCTGCGACTCGAGCAATAGCACTAAACGCTCAATGCCCATCGCAAAACCCACGGCAGGCGTCGGCTTACCGCCCAGCTGTTCCACTAACCCATCGTAACGTCCGCCTGCGCAAACCGTGCCCTGGGCACCCAGTTCAGTGGTCACCCACTCAAATACCGTACGGTTGTAATAATCAAGGCCGCGCACCAGACGTTCGTTTAAGCGGTACTTAATTCCGGCCGCATCAAGGCGTTTGCATAAGCCCTCAAAGTGCTCCCGTGAGGCATCGTCCCAGTACTCAGATAATTTTGGCGCCTGTTCCAGCACCGCCTGCGTTTCTGGTGACTTACTATCCAGCACGCGCAACACGTTGGTGTCCAGACGACGCTTAGAGTCCTCGTCCAGGTTAGCTTCGTGGGCACGTAAAAATTCACGTAGAGCTTCGCGATAATTTGCGCGCGCTTCGTTCGACGCCAGTGAGTTCAGTTGCAATTCCACCTGTTCGCTAATGCCAAAGGCTTGCCATAAACGAGCGGAGAAGAGAATGACTTCAGCGTCGATATCAGGGCCGTCCATGCCAAAGGCTTCCAGACCAAACTGGTTGAACTGACGGTAGCGACCTTTCTGTGGGCGTTCATGGCGGAACATCGGGCCCATGTACCACAACCGTTGGGTCTGATTGAACAGCAAGCCGTGTTCATTGCCGGCCCGCACACAGCTGGCAGTGCCTTCCGGGCGCAAGGTCAGGCTGTCACCGTTGCGATCGTCAAAGGTGTACATTTCTTTTTCGACGATATCAGTGACTTCACCAATGGAGCGCTTGAACAGATCGGTGCTTTCCAGCACCGGCATCCGAATTTCCTGGTAGGTGTAGGCTGCTGCGACGTCGCGCAGCACGCGCTCGACATACTGCCAGGCCGGGCTTTGGCTGGGCAGGATGTCGTTCATTCCACGAATTGCTTGAATAGTTTTGGCCACGAGCTAACTTACCGTTTCGTTTAAATTCAAAAATGGCGGGTAGTATACCGCAGCTTTACGCTTGCTTCACAGGAATCTGTTCGGCTTCCAGCTGTTTCACACGGGCACGGATGTGGCGTTCGAGCTGATCAACTAAATCTTTGTTGTCGAGGCGCTCTTTCTGCCGCTCACCGCCGATGTAAAACCCGCTTTTGTTCTTCGCTCCAGCCAGGCCGATTTCAGCAATCAGGGCTTCTCCCGGACCGTTGACGACACAACCAATAATAGAAACATCCATTGCTGTGGTCACGTCTTCCAGGCGCTGCTCGAGGGCATTAACGGTATTGATCACGTCAAATTCCTGGCGTGAACAGCTTGGGCAGGCGATAAAGTTAATACCGCGACTGCGAATACGCAGAGATTTTAAGATATCGAAGCCAACTTTGACTTCTTCAACGGGATCCGCAGCCAGTGAGATACGCAAGGTATCGCCGATGCCTTCTGCTAACAGCATGCCTAAGCCAATGGAGGATTTCACCGAACCGCTACGCAGACCACCCGCTTCGGTGATACCAAGGTGGAGCGGCTGCTCAATTTGTTTTGCCAGCAGGCGATAGGAATCCACCGCCAGAAACACGTCAGATGCTTTTACACTGACTTTGAAGTCCTGGAAGTTGAGACGGTCCAGAATATCGACATGGCGCATCGCCGACTCGACCAGCGCTGCTGGCGTTGGCTCGCCATACTTTTCCTGTAAATCTTTCTCTAATGAACCGCCGTTAACGCCGATACGAATCGGGATGTTGCGGTCACGTGCGGCATCAACTACCGCGCGAATACGTTGCTCGTTGCCAATGTTGCCGGGATTGATACGCAGGCAATCGACACCGTACTCAGCTACCTTCAGCGCGATGCGATAATCGAAGTGAATGTCTGCCACCAACGGCACCGGGCTTTGTTGCTTAATAAATTTAAAAGCTTCTGCGGCGTCCATGGTCGGCACCGACACCCGCACGATATCGGCACCTGCAGCGGCAATCGCCTGCACCTGCCGGACGGTCGCTTCCACGTCAGTAGTTTCGGTATTCGTCATCGACTGTACAGCGATAGGGGCACCATCGCCAATGGGTACATTGCCGACATAAATGCGTCGTGAGGGACGACGTTTTATAGGATTCTCATGCATCATTTTGGGTACTTCGTTTCGGTCAGTCGAGCGTCAGTGTCACGCTGCGATCACGTACATAATTGTCTAAGTTCACAGCGTCACCGCGATAAGTGATGTTCACTGCTTCAGGTCTGCACAAGATGATAGCAAAAGGCGGCTCGCCCGTCAGCGGCATGCGATAACCTGCAGCTTTCACACCAATGGCAATGTCTTCGCCGGTGGCGTCGGTAACTTTTACCCAGCACGCTTCGTTGAAGGTAAATACCAGCTGTTCTGCCGCCGGAGCGGGCTCAGCAGCAGCCGACTGGGCCTGCGGTTCGGCTGCGCTTGCGATGGACGGTTGCTCATTCAGCTCTGCTGCCGTGTCGCTTGCGTTCTCTGTGGTATCTGTGGTGTCTGTGGTGTCTGTGGTGTCGTCAGCCAACTCAGACAAACTTTCGTTGTCATTGAGCGACAGGCCGGCAGGACTGGTATCATCCGTTTCCGGCTGCGTCAGAGTGGGTGGCGCGTTGGGGGTTTGCGCGGATTCCACCGACACCGTCGATGTGTCGCCTGCGGCCACGTCTTCTTCAGTTAAACGCTGCTGCGACGAACCATTTCGCTGTCGCACGACTTGCGGGATGGCGCCTGTATCCTCGCGCAGTTGCTGGGCTTCCTGCTCTGTTGGCGCATCATCACTGCCGGTAATGGTGCTGAAGCTGAAATTGCTCTCCTGCCACCACCAGATAAGTACCATCGCAATCACAACAATGATGATGCCGTAGCTCATCATCATCAGACGATTGTCATTACGCTCTTTGACCTTACGTCGTGAAAAGCTTTGCATCTGCACCGTGTTCGGCGCAACGTGCTCATGGCCATGGGCGCGATAGGCAGCGAAAACCTCGTTTTCGTCAAGCTCCAGCGCTTTGGCGATTGAACGCAGGTAGCCACGGACAAAGGTTGCCGAAGCGAGCTTGTCAAATTCATCGGATTCAATAAACTGCACCACAACCAGACGTAGGCGCAAATTATCTGCGACCTGCTGTTGCGTCAGTCCCTTCGCCTCGCGGGCTTGCTTAATTAAATGCCCGGGCGAAATCGAGTCCGGCTGTTCCGGCTCGTGCTGGTTTTTCTCAAAAAGATCATTATCCGTGGTCATGGGCTACTTCGTTATGAATTAGGTTCTGAAGTCCGCGCTTGATAGTCACGCGCCTGGCGCGACTCGGGAAAGCGCGATAATAGTAGTTCGATAAAACTTAATTGCCGGACTTTATTATTCTGTTGCTTAGCCAGCTCGATCTCGAGCCATAAATACTGCGCTGATAATTGCGGCAAATCGGCACGTCTGGCGAGTACCTGCGCCAGCTGTTCAAACCGTCCCTGTTCTAACAATACCGTAGCGTAACTTTCAAGAATAGTGCTATTTCGGCCACTGTGATTCAAGGCGCGCTGAAAGTACTCATCTGACTTTTGAATATCACCGGCTTTGGCAGCACATCGGGCCGCATTCTCGTAGGTCGATGCTACTTTGACATAATCAGGAATTGCCAGGGCCTGACGAAAATATTGATCGGCTTCGGCAAAACGCCCCATGGTACAGAGCAAGGCACCAAGGTTGTTGTACGTATCACCGTTATCAGGTTGCAGGCGAATGGCATTGCGGTAGTAACGTTCGGCGTTCTCGTACTCTTTTACCTGCTGGTAATAATACGCCAGAGCGGTATGAACGGATGGGTTTTCCGGAGTGTAGTCACGAGCACGCTCGAGATTGGCGCGGGCCTGCTGATAGTTGCCAGACTGCAGGTATTGTAACCCCAATGCCAGGCGCGTATCGGCGGCTTCCTGAGCGTTAAACTGCTGTGCTGGCTGATCTTTACCATCAACCGTGCGCTGGCTCACGCATCCCACCGCCAGAAAAGCTAAACTGGCCACTAGCAAACTTCGCTGGAGTCGTCGCATTACAGGTCCTCTTAGGTTGTTCGCAATGCTACCCTGAACCGTCCCGCATGCCTACGCCAGCGCTGCATATTTACGAAACCTTGACGTCGATTCCGTTACCACCACGCTGGGCTTGCTGCTTCTTCAGGATTCGTTTCGTGCGGTCAATGACGTCGCCGACCAACTGGCCACACGCAGCATCGATATCATCGCCACGAGTTTTCCGCACTGTGACGATATAGCCTTTTTCTATCAGAACCTTAGCAAAGCGGTCAATGCGAGAATTACTGGAACGACCGTGGTCGTTACCCGGGAATGGGTTAAATGGAATCAAGTTGATTTTGCAGGGCGTGTCTTTTAGCAATTGCGCCAGCTCTGCGGCTTGATCCATCGAATCATTCACGTGATCGAGCATAACATACTCAATAGTGATGTTCTTATTTGCTTTTGAGCCATCAATGTAATGGCGGCTGGCTTCCAGAAACTCCTGAATATTGTACTTCTGGTTGATAGGTACAATCTCATTACGCAGTTCATCATTCGGCGCGTGTAAGCTAATCGCCAAAGCGATATCAATTTCTTCTTTTAGCTTATACAGCGCAGGGACGACGCCAGATGTACTCAGCGTGACACGGCGCTTGGATAAGCCAAAGGCGTTGTCATCGAGCATCAGCTCCATTGCCGGAACCACATTCTTCAAATTCAGCAGAGGTTCTCCCATGCCCATCATGACGACGTTGGTCACGGCTTTGATGCCAGTTTCACCGTAGGCGCCCAGCAACTTGTTCACCCGCCAGACCTGACCGATGATTTCTGCAACTCTTAAATTACGATTAAAGCCTTGTTGGCCGGTACTGCAGAAAGTGCATTCCAGCGCACAGCCGACCTGCGAGCTGACACATAAAGTCGCGCGGTCAGCTTCCGGGATCCAGACGGATTCAACATCCTGACCATCAAACAGCGTCATTGCGAACTTGATGGTACCGTCGCTCGACTGTTGCTGCATGCGCACTTCTGGTGCCCGAATCTCAGCGATTTGCTTAAGCTTTTCCCGCAACCCCTTGTTCAGGTTGGTCATGTCATCGAAGTTGTCGACACAGTAGTGATACAACCATTTCATCACCTGATCGGCACGAAAAGGTTTCTCACCAAGCTCCTTGAAAAACTCGCGCATAGCCTGGCGATTCAAGTCAAGGAGGTTCACTTTTTTGTCAACTGCGTTCATATAGACCTATAACCTAAAAGCGTTATTCGTAATTAAAGCGTTCGCTTCGCTGTCGTAACAGCGAAGCGCCCGAAACATAGCTGTTACACTATGCAAGTTTGTCTTAGCGAGTACGCGCGCAGATTTCTTCATCAGAGAAGAAGTATGCGATTTCGCGTGCTGCAGACTCTACCGCGTCAGAACCGTGAACCGCGTTCTCGTCGATAGTTTCAGCATAGTCAGCGCGTAGCGTTCCTGCCAGTGCTTCCGTTGGGTTCGTTGCACCCATGATTTCACGGTGACGCAGAACGGCATTTTCGCCTTCCAGTACGCTGACCATGATAGGACCAGAAGTCATGAACTCAACCAGCGCGCCAAAGAAAGGACGCTCTTTGTGTTCAGCGTAGAAGCCTTCAGCTTGTTCTTTGCTCAAGTGCATCATTTTCGCAGCAACGATACGCAGACCAGTGGTCTCGAAACGGTTGTAGATACCGCCGATAACGTTTTTGCCAACTGCGTCTGGTTTGATAATAGATAAAGTACGTTCTAAAGCCATGATTTTCTCCACTATGCTTTAAGTTTGGATGCTTAGAATTGAAGTCGCGCGGATTATACATGTTTGCAGAACTGACTGCCACCGCTGTTACTGCGGTGGCATTGCCGATTTTAGTTGAGGAGTCTTACTTCAAACATTGGACTCTCGCTATAGGGCGAGGTGATAATTATTTCATGGTTTCCTGCGGTGATCTTGTACCCGTCAATTAATCTTTCATAGCTCGCTGGGCCGCCGGCCGTTTGTAATGCGGTTAGAATCTCCACCTCAGAGCCTTTAAAACGGTAGTTTAACGTTGGAGCTGGAGTGCGGGTGCCAAATTTCGGCTGCACCCAGCCCTGTTGATAATCACCATCGTCAAAGCCTTTATAAAGCGTTCGCGTGGCTGCTAAGCTCGACTGGATTATCAGGGAAAAGGTGTCGAGTTCTGGGTGTGTGAACTCACAGCTGTCGAGACCGCTATCCCCCGCTATGCAAGATGAGTTAGAGACATCTGGGGCAAGATGCCAGTTGAGTTGAATCTCATCATTGGCTTCTGCCCCAATAGTTTTTATCAGGTCAAAAACATAGAGCTCAACGGTTTCACTTTCTGGCGCAAACACCAGTCGCCTATGCACGTATTGAGTTTCGGCGAGTTCACCAAATGTGTAGCATCCACTTGCAATGCAAGCAGCCTCGATGACTTCGGCTTCATTCTCAACTCTGATAAGCCCATTGATAATTGGCACATTATGAGACAATTTACTGTCGAAGAATACGCGCTCTCGGCCTTGGTACAGGTAGGGGCCACCAGCGTCGACGAAAATCTCATGTCCATTTAAAGCATAGGTCACATGACCGGCATCGTGGTGACCGTGGGAAATTTTTGGCAAACCGAAATCTACCAGAGCATACTGCTCAATGCTAACCCCCGTTGAGCTGTTTGGCCTTAAAATAACCACGCCCTCAGTTTCTTCTATGTAAGCTCGCTCAAGTGATTCTGTGTTTACCGTACCCGAAGCTCGATCAAAGTACTCGGAGTCGAGGTTGCCGTTGGCTATTATCGTATTCAGTCTTCTGAGAAATGATTTTACTCCGAAGTTTGTATCACCCATCGCCGGAGCCCCGCCATTGCGGTAGAGCAGATGCGCTGCCGCATCCACCATCCTGTTCAAGCGCTCGAGATTTGTGTCTGTATTTGAATTTTGGATCCTCTGCAAGAACTGACTGGCGCTTATGAATAGTTCCATCGCGACAAAGTGATAACCTGTCGACTGCTCACGCGAGAAACCAGTTTCTGGAACCACCATCGAGGTGAAGAGGGTTTCAATCCGTTCTCGTGCGGCTGCAGCGTAATCAGTTTCCGCAAACACGTCTGGCATTATCAGAACCAGATTTAACAGCGAAACAGAGTGGAACATACTGTGGTTGTGAGAATAATAGGCGTCTAAATCAAGTAGGTACCTAAGCTCTGCAGCATGATCTTCCAGATTTGCCTGAACCCACGCTGACTCTTCAGTGGTTAGCTCATTCTTTAAAAATTGTTGGTAAAAATAACTGATAACATCGACTCTTACAGCTACCGAATGATCGTTCCAACTCATGTAGTTAACTGGGTTGTGTCTTGGAGACTTGGCAAGATAATCTAGGATCAACCTTTTGATCTCATCGCGGTACTGCTGCTCTCCGGTCTGCGCATAATAATATTCGTAAGCATGGAGCCAAGCGAGAGAGTGGTAATAGAGTAACCAGGTATTGTTATTAAAAGGGTCTTCTGACCAGTCAGGGTTAAGAGGGATTGTCCACCCCGGGAAACTAGTCCAGTTCAGCAGAAATTCTCGCTCATTAACTACATCATCGGCCCTACCTTCCCGATACCAAATTGAGCGGATGGTATTATAGAGCTCATTTGGCTCAGGTGTGTTTGAGTAAACATAGTCGAGGGTCAGTTCTTCGCCGTTAAGGACGAATACGAGCTTTTCTGAGCTTGGGATTAGATAGTTAGGGGTTGCATTGTTGTCACTTGGTGTATAGGTCCAGTTGACTATTCGTTCATTGGTGTTTCCGGAAAGAGTAGCTAGCTCTTCACGCTCTCCACTCGTTCGCTGGACCAGCACCTTGACCATCGATTCTTGTAACGGCAACAAAAGTTCAAGTGTGACTGCGTAGCCTGACCCTTCCACCAGATGTTCCTTGGCTAACCTCGCTGACTTAAACCCGTTGTGAAGTTGAATCGTGACCCGAGTGGGGGCCGATGTCGCATTAGCAGTAACGACACGGTATGAAAACTCCTCATCGACCTCTTGCTCTGGAGCTGTATAAGTGAGCGTTCGTGATGTCACCTGGATTGAGCCTGATTTTGGCCCCTCGACCACCTCTAAACGGACGAAGTCATCCACCTGATCATTGCTCAACACATCAAGTTCTAAAGTTTCGACCCAGCTCTCCTCAAACATATCAGCTGCCGTTACTAAGCTCGGTGGGGTTTCAGGGCGCTGTTCTTCACTTCCACCACAACCTGACAGGTAAGCCAAAATAAATACAATGCAAAAAATACGTTTCATCATCTCATTCGTCATGTTGAGTTTTTATTAAATATATCATTTTACCTCATCGAGAAACATAAAATTAGCGCCACTACTGTATTGGTGTTGCCATTTATGATATAGATATCTAAACGTCTATTAGGAGTAACGTATGACTCAACAAATTACATTAGCTGGCGGTTGTTTTTGGTGCATCGAAGGGGCTTTTAAGCAAGTCCGAGGTGTTTTAAAGGCTGAGTCTGGCTACGCTGGCGGGCACAAAGAGAACCCTACCTACGAGCAGGTGTGCGCTGGCGAGACGGGTCATGCTGAAGTCGTGCAAATCACCTTTGAGCCTACGGCGCTCTCGACTCGTGAAATTTTGGAGATTTTCTTTGCCCTTCATGACCCTACCCAGTTAAATCGCCAAGGTAATGATGTTGGCACCCAATACCGTTCGGCTATTTTTTATCAGAGCGAAGAGCAGCGTGTTGCGGCGGAAGATATTATTGCGGAAATGCGTGACGAGGGAACCTGGAACGATGAGATCGTGACGGAAATCGAGCCGCTGGAAAAGTTTTGGCCCGCCGAGGACTATCACGATAATTACGTTGAGCGTAATCCGCAAAATGCCTATTGTCAGGCTGTGGTCAGCCCCAAGCTTGCGAAGTTCAAACGTACTTTTGCCGAAAAGCTCGAGTAAAGCTGTTCGCCATCCACCCTCGAAGTGGATGGCATCTCTCACATAATCTAGAAAGGGCTGCCCTTGGTAATTGGGCCGCCCTTTTTTAGAAGGGCTGCCCTTTCTGATTGGGCCTGCCCTTTTTTGGGAGGGCTGCCCTTTCTTTTCTAGTGGTTTTCTTTGACCATGTTGACGGTGTATTTGGGGATTTCGACGACCAGGTCTTCGCCATTGAGGCGAGCCTGGCAGCTGAGGCGTGAGTCGGGGTCGAGGCCCCAGGCTTTGTCCAGCATGTCATCTTCATCATCGTTAATTTCAGCGAGTGAGTCATAACCTTCGCGCACGTACACGTGGCAGGTCGTGCAAGCACAGACTTTCTCACAGGCATGTTCAATGCCAATACCGTTGCGCAACGCAACGTCGAGGACAGTTTCGCCGTCACTTGCTTCTACTGCGGTTCCCTCAGGGCATAGCTCATCATGGGGTAAGAATACGATTTTTGGCATTACTATTACCTCGGACTAAAGTTCGTTGACATTACTGCCAGACAGCGCTTTGCGAATTCCGGCATCCATGCGGCGTGCGGCGAAATCTTCGCTGGCTTGGTCGACAGCTTCAATGGCTTTCTCGATAGCATCGGCGCTGGTGCCGGCTCGGGCTGTGCGTAACGCTGACATCGCATTGTCGAGACGTTCCCGCTCTTGTTCATCAAGCAGCTCGCCATCAGCAGCTAATGCGCTGCTGAGCGCTTCCAGGACCCGATCGGCTTCGACCTGCTGTTCACGTAACATACGGGCCGCCATATCTTCCTGGGCATTGCTCATTGATGACTGAATCATACTGGAAATATCTTCATCCTTCAGGCCATAAGACGGTTTGACTTGAATCGAAGCGCTTACGCCACTGGATTTCTCCATAGCTGTAACACTCAGCAAGCCGTCCGCATCCACCTGAAAGGTGACCCGTATGTGGGCTGCACCAGCGGCCATCGGCGGGATATCACTGAGCACGAAGCGGGCTAAAGAACGACAGTCATCAACCAGCTCGCGCTCGCCCTGTACGACATGAATCATCATCGCCGTCTGGCCGTCTTTAAAGGTGGTAAATTCTTGCGCTTTAGCGACTGGAATGGTGGTGTTGCGGTCAACAACTTTTTCGACCAGCCCACCCATGGTTTCCAATCCTAACGATAACGGAATGACATCGAGCAACAGCATGTCGGAGTCTGGCTTATTGCCTGCCAGAATGTCCGCCTGCACTGCAGCGCCGATAGCCACGACCTGATCGGGATCAATAGATGTCAGTGGTGCGCGACCGAAAAATTCTCCGACAGCCTCGCGCACACGTGGTACCCGGGTGGAACCGCCGACCATGACGATTTCAAGCACTTCGTCCGCCTTCACGCCGGCGTCTTTCAGTGCCCGTCGGCAGTTCAGCAGAGTGCGTCGCACCAAGGGTTCAATTAACGCGTCGAGCTGTTCCCGGGTCAGTGTCGTACGTAACTGCGAACCAGCGGTGATGCCTTCAATGCTGCTGCCAGGAGTGACGGTGACCGCGGTGCTGTCGGCATCGGTCAGAGCTTCTTTTGCCGCTTTCGCGGCGTTGATTAGGTCGCGCTCGAAACGGGCCGGCACATCACCGGGTAAGTCCCATTCGGCTTTTAAGTGATTGACGATAAGCTGGTCGAAGTCATCGCCGCCAAGGGCGCTGTCTCCGCCGGTGGCCAGAACTTCAAATACCCCGCCCTGCAAGCGCAACAGCGAAATATCAAAGGTACCGCCGCCTAAGTCATAAACCGCGATCAAACCTTCCTGGCCCGAATCCAAACCGTAGGCTACCGCCGCTGCGGTGGGCTCGTTCAATAAGCGCAACACGTTGAGTCCAGCCAGCTGCGCAGCGTCTTTCGTGCTCTGCCGTTGGGCATCATCAAAATAGGCTGGAACCGTAATGACCACGCCGGTGAGCTCGCCACCAAGCGCTGCCTGCGCACGGGCAGACAAGGTGCGTAAGATATCTGCAGACACTTCGACGGCATTTTTTTCGCCGGCAGCCGTGTGAAAGACTGGCACGCCGTTGTCTGTTTCGCTCATGCGATAGGGTAAGTTGGAAAAGTTGCGCTGCACATCGGCCACGGTGCGGCCAATAAAACGCTTTACTGAAACGATGGTGTTTTCTGTTTCGATGGAGGCATCGGCATGCTTTGCTAATGCTTCATGTCCGGTGAGAACTTCGTCGGCACCGTAGTAGACAACTGACGGCAAGATTGCGCGCCCTTGTTCATCTGTTAATACTTGAGATTCACTGCTACGGACCGTCGCTACCAATGAGTTGGTCGTCCCGAGGTCAATGCCTGCAGCCAGGCGGTGTTGGTGCGGTGCGGTGCTTTGTCCAGGTTCTGCGATTTGCAGTAATGCCATTGAAAACCTCGTTAATCGTTATTCGTACGCGTCGCTGTTGCTTATTCGTCTTCCAACGCTTCTAGTTCGCGGCCCAGCTTTTGCATAAACTTAAGCTTACGAATGGTATCGGCAGCCTCTTCATTGGCGTTCGCTTCGATCTGCTGCTCTAAGGTGTTTTGCAACAGTTTCGTTTCTCGCTCGAGGTCCGCGAAAGCTTCGTCAATCGCTGCAAAATCACCGACGTTCAGCTCTTCAACCCGCTCGCGCCATGCCATTTGCGCCATCAGAAATTCAGGATCCTGCAAGGTTTTTTGTTCATGCTGCATATCCACACCACGCAGCGAAACAATGTATTCGGCACGCAGCAAGGGATCGCGCAGCGTGTGATACGCATCATTCAACTGCGATGTGCGCTGCACGGCCAGCAGTTTGTCGCGCTCACTGGCGTTGGCGAAACGGTCGGGATGCATGGCCTGTTGCAGCTTGCGGTAGCGCAGCTGCAAATCGGCCAGATCAAGAGCATAAACCGGGGTGATATCGAACAATTCGAAATGGTTCATGCTCAAACGTTAAAGCTCTCGCCACAACCGCACTCGCCTTTCGCGTTCGGGTTGTTGAACTCAAAGCCCTCGTTCAGACCTTCTTTGACGAAATCAAGTTCAGTACCGTCAAGGTACACGAGACTCTTGCCGTCAATGATGATCTTCACACCTCTTTCTTCAAAAACGGTATCGGTTTCGTCAACTTCGTCAACGAACTCCATTACATAGGCAAGGCCTGAGCACCCGGTGGTTTTTACGCCCAAACGGATGCCCTCACCTTTACCGCGCTGTTCCAAAAACGAGCGGGCACGTTGTGCCGCTGCTTCGGTCATGGTAATTGCCATTGCTTACCCTTTAGCTCTTTTAGCCTTAACCTGCGTGTTTCTTTTTGTAGTCTTCAAGCGCTGCTTTGATGGCGTCTTCCGCCAGAATCGAACAATGAATTTTCACTGGTGGCAACGCAAGCTCTTCAGCAATCTGAGTATTCTTCAGTTGCGAAGCTTCTTCTACAGACTTGCCTTTCACCCATTCTGTTACCAGAGAGCTTGAGGCAATCGCAGAACCACAGCCGTAGGTTTTGAATTTGGCATCTTCAATAATGCCGGCGTCGCTAATTTTTAACTGCAACTTCATTACATCACCACACGCTGGAGCACCTACCATACCGGTAGCAATCGAGTGGTCATCCTTGTCGAATGCGCCCACGTTACGCGGGTTTTCATAATGGTCGATTACTTTTTGACTATATGCCATAACTGATTACCTCTCTTAGTGTGCCGCCCATTCGACGCTGTCTAAATCAACGCCATCTTTGAACATTTCCCATAGGGGCGACATGTCGCGCAAGCGACCAATTGATTTCTGAATCTGGCTAATTGCATGGTCCACTTCTTCTTCGGTCGTGAAACGACCAAAACTGAAGCGGATAGAGCTGTGTGCTAATTCGTCATTGCGGCCTAGCGCACGAAGTACATAAGACGGCTCAAGACTCGCTGAAGTACAGGCTGAACCTGATGATACTGCAAGATCTTTAAGTGCCATAATCAGGCTCTCACCTTCAACAAAGTTAAAGCTGATATTGAAGATGTGCGGAACGCCCTGTTCCATATTGCCGTTGATGTAAACTTCTTCGATGTCTTTCACGCCGTTCCATAACCGGTCGCGCAGCGCACGGAAACGTTCGCGTTCTGCGGCCATTTCTTGTTTGGCGATGCGTGCAGCTTCACCCATACCCACGATTTGGTGGGTCGGCAAAGTACCAGAACGCATGCCGCGCTCATGACCGCCACCGTGCATCTGTGCATTCAAACGAACCCGCGGACGACGGCGAACATAAAGGGCGCCAATACCTTTCGGGCCATACATTTTGTGGCCAGAGAAGCTCATCAAGTCGACCGGCAAGTTTTGCAAATCAATCTCAATTTTACCTGCACTTTGCGCCGCGTCGACATGGAAAATCGTCTTATTCTCGCGACACAGGTTACCGATTGCTTCGATGTCCTGAATGACGCCAATTTCATTGTTAACGTGCATGATGCTCACCACTACGGTGTCTTCACGCAGGGCTTGCTTGAATACGTCTAAATCAAGCAGACCATCTTCTTTTACATCAAGATAGGTCACTTCGAAACCTTCGCGCTCAAGCTGACGACAGGTATCGAGTACCGCCTTATGCTCGGTTTTCGCGGTGATGATGTGCTTACCTTTCTTCTGATAAAACTCAGCAGCGCCTTTGATACCGAGGTTATCTGACTCGGTTGCGCCTGAGGTAAACACAATCTCACGTGGATCGGCATTGACTAACTCAGCGATCTGGTTACGAGCGATGTCGATAGCTTCTTCCGCTTGCCAGCCAAACCGGTGCGAACGGGATGCAGGGTTACCAAACTGACCATCTGGGGTCAGAAATTGCATCATTTTCTCGGCTACTCGCGGGTCAACCGGAGTGGTAGCTGCGTAATCAAAATAAATCGGTAGTTTCATTCAGTGCTACTCCTTAAGTTGTCAGACTGCTTATAACTGACAATTCAGTGCAATTTGTTGTTCGCGTTTCTTCTGCTCGGCGATAGAGGCATTTTGACGCTGTGCAACTTCATGAACGTCTTGCTGTTTCACCAGTTCCGCTAAGCTAATGTTCGCGAGAAAGTCTTCAATTCGATCACTTAGGTTTGACCAAAGCGAGTGGGTTAAGCAACGGCTGCCACCCTGACATCCGCCCTGTCCGCCACATCGTGTTGCATCAATACTTTCATCGACCGCTTGAATCACTGCGCTAATTGAAATTTCCTGCGGGCTAAAGCCCAGACGGTAACCACCGCCAGGTCCGCGCACACTGCTTACCAGACCATGCTTACGTAAGCGTGCGAATAATTGTTCAAGATAGCTCAGTGAAATTCCCTGCCGCTCCGAAATATCGGCCAGCGGCACGGGGCCTTGTTCTGTATGCAGCGCTACGTCTAACATTGCGGTTACGGCGTAACGTCCTTTCGAGGTTAAGCGCATAGCTAGTTTTCCTCCACGTTTATACCGTAATTTTCGCATTCCCGAGTATTTTAGTCAAGTATTACCAAGGCGGTATAACCTGAGCTGCCTGCTCAGCTTTTTTGCTGCTTATCAATTGAGGCAAGCATGCCGCGCAGAATATTCAGCTCGTTGGTCTCGGGGCGTGCCCGATTGAACAAACGGCGTAACTTAGCCATGACCTGTCCCGGGTGGTTCTTGATGATAAAACCGGTCTCTGTCAGGGTCTGCTCAAGATGTCCGTAAAAGCGCTCAAGGTCTTCTGTGAGTGGGTACTCACTCTCCGCGCCCGGTGGATGTTGATTTGCTTCAAGCCACTGTATGCGGACTTCGTACGCCAGGGTTTGTACCGCCATCGCCAAATTCAGCGAGCTGTAATCCGGGTTTGAGGGGATGTGAACATGGTGCGTACACTGCTGCAATTCGTCGTTAGTCAGGCCGCTACTCTCGCGGCCAAATACTAGTGCCACCTTATAGTTTGCGCTTTCCGCCAGCACTTGACGCGCTGCCTCGCGGGGGCCCAGCAATGGCCAGTCGAGGGTGCGATTACGCGCGCTGGTACCAATCACCAGCCCGCAATCGGCAATGGCGCTGCTTAGATCGTCAACGATGGTCGCGTTATGCAATACGTCGGTAGCTCCGGCCGCAAGTGCTGAGGCGTGACTATCTGGTTTCTGCACAGGATCCACCAGCGTCAACTGACTCAGCCCCATGGTTTTCATAGCTCGCGCCACCGACCCTATGTTGCCGGTGTGCGAGGTGTTGACCAGTACAATTCGGATGTTATCCAGCATAACCGTTTACTTCATGCTTGTTGGAAGATGAGGACGAGCTTTGGTCAGCAGGTGCTGTACCACTTTCGGGTTGCCAGCAACCAGGTGCCCACTTTGCATAAAACCGTGACCGCCAGCAAAGTCGGTTACCAACCCGCCAGCTTCACGCACAATCAGGCCACCCGCGGCGATATCCCACGGCTCTAGGCTAAATTCCCAGAAGCCGTCAAAGCGACCGGCGGCAACGTAAGCCAGGTCGAGCGCTGCTGCGCCAGCACGGCGCATGTCTGAGGTGTGCTCGAATAAAGCACCAAATACCGCCTGATAATGCGTTTGCAGGTCTTTGCGTTTGAACGGGAAACCGGTCGCCAGTAAAGCGCCATTAAGATCACGCTGGCTCTTCACCCGCAGGCGTTTGCCGTTCAGTTGCGCGCCGGAACCTTTGGTCGCTGTGAAGAGCTCTTCACGCAACGGGTCATAGACGACCGCAGCTTGCACTGAGCCTTTATGCAGGTAAGCGATAGATATTGCGAAATGAGGAATGCCGCGCAGGTAATTGGTGGTGCCATCAAGCGGGTCAATGATCCACTGATGTTCGGGTGTGCTGCCCTCGATCACGCCACTTTCTTCCGCCAGAAAGCTGTGATCCGGGAAGGTCTTTTTAATCGTGTTAATGATCGCCTGTTCGGCTGCCTGATCGATTTCGCTGACGAAATCATTTTGGCTTTTCGCCTGAACATTGAAGTCGGCTTCGACGCCGAAATTCTTAGTTAAGATTTTACCCGCCGCACGCGCAGCGCGCACCGCGATGTTTAACATGGGATGCATACCAATATACCTGTGCTGTAAAAGAACGATTTTGTGGCCGCGGATTATAGTGGTTTCTGTACTCATCCGCAAGAAATCCATGCCTGCTTCTGCACGAATCTCCGGTGATATATCGCACAAGCCTCTTGTCTTTTTTATCGGCAGGTGTTATTAAAGTGTTGCGCTATGCCTAAAATAACAACTATAAGCCAGGAGGATCCAATGGATCATTCACAAGAGCTAAACGGTGTTGAAGCAAAACAAACCAAGTCACGTCGCAGTAAACGTAAGTGGCGGGAAATCGAAGCGCTAAAAGAAAAATACCGACTTCGCGACGAACTCAAAGACATGGACCACGGTCTCGATCTGGAGCTCGACGAACTCGAGTTCTGATGATACCACCCCGGTTCGTGCTTTGAAGTATTGAACGACGCTACCAGTGAATCGGTTGCTCCAGCAGCTCGTTGGTGCGACGGAAGTGTCCGCACGTGAGGAAGCCGCGGTGCGCTGATAATGGCGACGGATGAACTGCTGTCAGTACATGATGGCGTTGCCGGTCAATCAGCGCCCCTTTCTTCTGCGCGTGTGCTCCCCAAAGCAGAAACACAATGCCTTCACAGTGCGCATTGACCTGCTCTATTACCTTGTCGGTAAAACGTTCCCAGCCCCTCTTTGCGTGCGAGCCTGCCTGCCCCTGCTCTACGGTCAGAACTGTGTTTAACAGCAACACTCCTTGTTCTGCCCAATGCGTTAGATCCCCGTGTTCTGGGATTTCATAAGCGGGATAATCATGTTGCAAGGCTTTAAAAATATTCTTCAGCGACGGTGGTGCTGCCACTCCCTTGGGCACTGAAAAACAAAGTCCATGGGCCTGCCCTGGGCCATGGTAGGGATCCTGACCCAGAATCACCACCTTCAGCTGCGCCAGCGGGGTGAGCTTGAACGCGTTGAAAACTTGCTCCGGCGGCGGGTAAATCACCTTGCCCTGGTCACGCTCCATTTGCACACGCTGCATGACTTCCTGAAAATAGGGCTGCTGTTTCTCTTCAGCAAGTAAATCGCTCCAACTTCTGTCGCTCATGCTCTGCCTTTTCTTCATTTGGGTTTGGGTTTCACCTTGAGGCGATTGTGCCTGATGGCTTATTTTGCGGTATGATTATGCGGTCTATAGAGTAACAATGCGAGGCTTTGCATGTCAGCAAAAAATGACGTTCCGCCAATGAGTGTCTTTGTCATCACCCTCAACGAGGAAGCGCACTTAGATGAAGTGCTTGAGAGCGTGCGCGGGGTTGAAGAAATTGTCGTGATTGACTCAGGCTCGACGGATCGTACACTCGAGATTGCCGCAAAGCATGGAGCACGGGTTGTCCACAACGACTGGCCTGGCTATCCGAAACAAAAAGAGTTTGGTATTGCCCAGTGTACGCACAACTGGATCCTGAATCTGGATGGCGACGAAGTGATGCCTGCCGGTGGCTTACAGATGATTCGTGAGCGTATCGCAGAGGGTGATATTAACGGGATCTGGATCCATCATGACGATATTTTTATGGGCGAGAGTTTGCGCAAGGCGCGTCACCACAAGTATCGCCGGGTGTATCGTAAAGACAAATGCCACATGAATACCGATGTCCTGGTGCATGAGCATATCGAAGTTGAGCCGCCCCTTGCCTACCTGCCGATTTATCTCAAGCACTATGGTTACGATACCGCGCATGGCTACATGGATAAGCTCAATACCTACTCATTGCTAAAAGCCAAACAACGTGAACAACAAGGACGGCCTTGCAGCCTGCCTCGTTTACTGCTGATCTTCCCGCTCATGTTCCTAAAGTTTTATTTAGGCCGGCAAATGATCTGGTCCGGTTGGCGCGGCTTTATCAAAGCCAACATCGATGCTTTCCACTTTTTCCTGACCGAAGCCAAACTCTACGAGATCGCCTACCGCAGCAAACAAGCCAAAAAAAAATAGGAGGGGCAGCCCTCCTATTTTTCACGTCCTAAAATTGTAAGGGCTGCCCTTCCTTTTTTTGCGTCCTTAAAAAGTAAGGGCTGCCCTTTCTTTGTTAGTGGGTTTCGAACCAGTGGAGGATGTAGGCGACTTTGCCGATCAGGTTCGAGGGGCGGCTGTAGATGCCGTGCGGGGCGTCAGGGACGCGTACCATTGCGGTTTCAACACCTGCCAGTTTCAAGGCCTGATAGTACTGTTCCGACTCGGAGATTGGTGTGCGATAGTCAGCTTCGCCGGTCAGTAACATGGTAGGCGTGGTCACATTCCCCACGTAGCTAATCGGTGAGTACTTCATGTAGTGCTCCAGGTTCTCCCATGGTAGGCCCGGGAACCAGTACTTGGTGAAGTAATTGTACATATCCGCGGTTAGCACAAAGCTGTACCAGTTAATCACAGGCTTGGCGACCACCGCCGCAGCAAAACGATCCGTATGACCGACGATCCAGGCAGTTAGCACACCGCCACCACTACCACCGGTGACGTACAGACGCTCTTCGTCAATGAAGCCTTTGGCAATCACGGCATCAACACCATCCATCAGATCATCATAATCCTGGCTTGGGTAGTTATGATGGATCTCCTGGGCAAAGGCTTCACCGTAGCTGGTGCTGCCACGCGGGTTGGTATACAAGACCACGTTACCAGCTGCTGCCATAAGCTGGACTTCAGCGGAAAAGCTCTCAGCATAGGCAGTATGGGGGCCACCATGGATTTCCAGAATTAACGGATACTTCTCTTCTGGATCGAAATCGGGTGGATACACAACCCAGCCCTGGATTTTGTAGTCACCATGTTTGGAGTCATACCAGATCTCTTCTACCCGGCCGAGCTCCTTATGCGCAAACAAATCTTCATTGAGATGGGTAAGCTGACGCGTCACTTTATTATCTTTCAGCATCAGGTCAGCTGGGCGCTGCGGATGCGCCAGCGTGAACACCAGCTGGCCATTACCCTGCACATCAAAGGCGCCGCCGCTATAGGGGCGTCCATAGCTCAAGCCACCCATGTCATCGGTGAGCTGGCTACGCTTGCCATTCAGGTTCTGATACACCACATGACCTTCACCATGACGATCATAGGAGAAGTAGACCCCGCGGCTGTCACCGGCCCATTTCACCTCATCGACACTGTAATCCAGGTCGCTGGTGAGCAAACGAGGCTCGTCGCCACCTAAGTCCATGACATAAAGCTGAGTCAGCTGGTGGCTCATCATTTCATCGTCATAACCTAACCAGGCCAGCTTTTTGCCATCCGGGCTGACACTGGGCGAACGATCCGGACCGACCCGGTCGGTCAACTGCTTGATGCTGCCGTCTTCCAGAGCGACGCGATACAGCTCTGAGTTCGCCGGTTGGTCAAAAGCATCCTCACGTAAATTCGCCGAGAAGATGATAGATGCGCCATCCTTCGACCACGCCAATTGTCCGCCATGGTTGTACTCGTCCGTGGTCAGTTGTCGTGGCGTACCACCACTTGCTGGCATCACATAAATTTGGGTGTAACCGTCTTTCGCGTAGCCACCGCCATCAAAACGATAGTTGTCTTTATCAATGTACTTTGGCGGTGCTGCCCACTCCGCGCCTTTAGGCGCTTTGGGCAGGCTTACCGGAGGCTTTTCCGGAGCGGGCGTAAACATGGTAAACGCCAGCCATTTCCCGTCAGGTGACCAGCTTAAGTTGCCAGGTGACCCTGTCAGCCGAGTCACCGGCGCTTGATCGCGGGTGTCTGTCCAGTACAAGTGGATCTGGTTGCTGCCACTACGATTCGACACAAAAGCCAGTTTGCTGCCATCCGGCGACCAGGTTTGCGAATGATCATTCGCGTCACCACCAATTAAGGGACGCATCTCACCTTTATGGTCAACGCGCCACAACGTACCGTATTTACGGTCGGACATAATATCCATGTAGTTGCGCACAAAGACGGTGTAATCACCCTTTGGATGAATCGTGGGTGAGCTGGCGTACTCCAGCTGAAATACGTCTTCAGCGGTAAAATGACTGCTGTTTTCGGCAGCGTTCGCGATGGCGGGAAACGCCAAAGTCGCAAGCGTTAACGCGAGCACTTTTTTCATTATGAACTCCTTTTACGGAAGGATACTTAAGGGCGAGATACGGCAACCATCACCCTGATGATGTTGTCATCTCACTTTAGTCTAAATTTTTTATTTTTACGTCTACTACAAGTACGAAGAATTAGGCACTTACGCAAGTGAAGTGGGATGAAAGGCACAAAAAAACCCGCCGAAGCGGGTTTTTGGTATCAGCAACAAGACTTAGAAGCTGTAGCTAAAGCTTACTGATGCGAAGTCACGATCACTGGCTGGCTCATAATCGCCACCCGTGTTGATGTTGTAACCCACGCCAATTTTGTACGACGACAGGTAGCTTGCATCGACACTTAAGCCAATGGTCTTACGACCTTCAATAAAGTTACTGTTCGGCGAGTAACCTTTTACATCGTGTCCAAAGGCCAGCGTCGGCGTTAAGTTCCAACCGGCTACAACGTTGTTGTACTCCGCAACAAAGCGGGTGCGATAGCCCCATGAAGATGCAGTAACAAAGCCTTCACAGTTAATATCAGCAGCTGGCGACGGGTTGCCCAACATCTGTTGGTCAGCCTGAGTCAGACACTTACCGTAAACTGGGTTACGACCGTAACGCTGTTCATCAAGGCTTGGCAGCGAATGAACTTTGTTCATCGCAACTTCACCGATAAAGGTCAGACGGCTTGCGCCCAAAACGTTATCAAGGAAACGAATACCAGTCAGCTGGAACTGACTTACATCCAGCTCATCGTAACCAGGCTGAAGTTCACCTAAGTTAGTAATCGCACCTGTCTCATCACGACGAATGCGGTTTGAGAATGTGCTCGGCACCCCAGCCCGCAAACCGGCAGTTAAGATTTCAGTGGTGTTGATTTGTACCGCCAGATCTGGACGGAAACTGTATTCACCACCGACCGACCATAGACCAAAGTTCGTACTGAAGCTGGCACCCATGATTTCTTGATCTTCAGGGTACTGCAACACATAGTTTGGACCTGCAATGGGCAAACCATCAGGGTGGCTTAGTCCAGGGCTTGGCTGCTCAACCCAGTTATAGGCTGAAATAATTGGCGTCTGGTTGTGAATGTTCATGTAGTACACACCAAACTCAACATCGAGGTCCATGTTGTAATGGCGCAGGGCAAAACCATACTGGCCACCATCATCAGGCTCGATATTAGGTGAGCGGTCGAGGTAAGTACCAAATTCCACAGACTCACGGTCGCTCAAGCTGCTCGACGGCTGACCGGGTACCAAAGTAGGGTTCAGCGTGACCTTATTACAGCCCGGCCCGCCAAGAATATCGACGGTCGAGAAGAAAGTACCACAACCATCAAGCTTGGTGTTGTCCCACTCGTACTGATAGAACATGTCTAAGCTGGTTGCGTCAGTTAAACCTAAATTCAGGTTTACCATGCCTACTGGCAGCAAAGCTTCTTTGATTTCAACACCAGGACGACGTACAGCGTTTACATCGATAGGGTTGATGGAGTTCACACCGTTAAAAATAAAGGTACTTTCACCCCAACTTAATACCTGCCGCCCCACCCGCAGGTTAGCTGGCATATCACCCAAATCAAAATAGGCGTAGACAAAAGCATCAAGTAACTCAAAGCCTGAACCTGTCGAATAGTCATCCAGACCATCGTTGTTCAGGGTTACGTCGGGAAAGTAATTGGTGGCTGTGTGACCATGGGGAACTTCATTGTTTTTGATGACATCGTCATACCAATACTTGAAACGAACAAAGGCACCGTAGTCGCCGCTGTCAATACTGAGGTCATGCACACCTTTGACAACCGAGGAAACAAGATCGCCCTGATCGTAGTTCAGGTTACCGTCATCAGCAACACCTGACTGGCCCATGCCACCATCCATATTGCCGGGATGGATCAGGCGCATATCACGGTCTTCCATACGCCATGCAGCGCCGTATGAAATAATCGAATCGAACTTCACGCGGAAGTCACCCACTTCAAATTCTGCAGCGTGGGCCCCTGCACTTCCTGCGAATGCCAGCGCTATGGCTGTAGCGAGAGGTAATTTTTTTAGCATAGTTGTTCTTCTTTTCATGTTAGCCACCTAATCCCATTAGGATGTTATTAGCCCAATCATGTCCGATGAGTTGCAAATATGCAAGTGGTGTATTGAGAAAAATCGAACCTAGCGCGGCCGATGTGAATGATACCCAACTTGCGACGCATTGCGTAATACATTGGCCTCTTCCAGGCTTATGGAGCCGTCGTCATTTAGCTGGTTTATAAGCTTCATCGTGCAGTTTGCAGCTGTGTTACAGCGGGCGAACTCATCGCTTAAAGTACAACCATTGGCGAATGCATAATTTGTCACCCCTGAGTCGTTCCAATCAAATACAACTGTTGAGCGGGTGTCAGAAGCAGGACAGCTATCGGCATCATCAGCAATACCGTCCGCGTCAGCATCATCACCGCCGTAAGATACCCGCGTCGCGTAACCTTGAACCATGCCCATGTCGCCGGCACCGGTAATGTTATCGATGGTGTTGTCGTAATAAAGGAAGGTGTAATTGTAATTCCCCTCAGCTAACACGGGGTAACCCGATGTATCTGTAAATAAGGAACTAACGCCGGCGGTTATCTCTGCTAACCCACCAAGGTTACGATTAAAAATACTTTGCCCCAGGGTGATCTCACGGCGAATGAATTGCTCCTCGGAAGCTGAGATAATAGCCCATAAAGCGCTACCTGCAGGCTCATCGCTGCCTTGCGCGTCACTACTAAAGAGGAACCACGAAAGCGCATCAACGTCAGCAGCAACTGGCAGATCATCGACATCGACGGTGCGGTCATAAAGTACATCACCGTCCGGACCTGTTATTTCCATGCGTAGTGCCTGCGCCGCATTTAAGTAGTCTGCACCTAAACTAAAGAATCCAGCCGGCACAGCCTGCTCCGGATCTTGTACCACTGTCGCAGTAAAGGTTAGTGGCTGGCTCAAAGGCCCTTGGTGATCCACTAAAGCAGGTAGGCTTGAGAACAGCAGCTCACCCTTAATTTGAATCGTTTCCTCAGCGGCAAGCGCCATAGGAGCGGCTGTAACTGAACCCATCAAAACGCTGCCAAGCAGAGCCCGGCGGATAGTTGTGCGCATACTGTTCCCCTTGCTTATTTTTTGTTTTTGGAACGAGCTTCAATGGCCCGCATGTCATCAACTTAATTCAAAATGGCTCACTGCACAATATTCGAGCGGGTGTTAAGCAATAAAAAAGCAATCTCCCCCAGGAAGACTGCCCTTTTAAGACTTTTCCAGTCATTTTACTGAAAAGTTTCGCCTATTCGGCTTTCTTAATTATAAGAAGTGTTTAACGCATTACGCAGCATACGACCTTCGGTATAATCAATCACACCATCGTCTTGCAGACCATACACAACCTGTTTTTCACAGTAGCTAGGTCCGCTATACACTGGCTGGAACCAGCCCCAAGGTGATGATGGTTCTTCAGCTGCTTCAGCTTCACACTTCGCATAACGATCCATGATCGAGCAACCGTTCTCATCAACCCGGTTTGTCACCCCGGAATCCACCTCACCGAACAGCACGTTTTCATTAAGGATCGACGCCGGGCAGCTATCTACCAAATCCGGAACCCCGTCACCATCTGAGTCGAGATCGCCGTAACTTATAGCGAGTGCAATACCGCTCGCAAAACCACCAGTGCTCGCTACTTCCCGCTCTAGCATTGGCTCGTCATTGTCAAAATTATATTGAAACGGCTGGAATGTCTCGCCAGTTGCAAGTACCGGATAGTTGGTTGTATCTGCAAAAAGTGAACCCATTCCCGGAAAGATTAGCATGGGGACTGGCCCATTTTCACCTTGTGGCTCCTCTGGCCCACTGCTAAATGGGGTGTTACCTAAAGCGATCTCATGGCGTTGAAATCCCGCCTCTGAACTCAGCATAGCTCCCCAAAAAGCCCCCTCCATCATTTGTTCTAATTCCTCACCAGAATTAAAGGTAAATGCAGCAATATTCTCGCCGAATTCTTCACCGGAAGCGCCTTCAATATTCAAGCTCTGCTCAAAAATAAGATTATTATCCGGACCAAATATTTGCATGGCTATCTCGAAGGTCGAGGACCAATAAAATTTAGCATTTGGCTCATCGAACATCAGTTGAGCGGTAGCTGGGTTCTCACCCACACTCGCAACAAAACGCAGCGGGAAAAATTCCTGGTATGGCTGCAGTTCTGCGATATTGCTTTCAAAAATATCCCCTTCAATCACCACGGTCTGTTGCCCGGGTGCTTGTGCGTGTAGCGGCTGACTGAAAAGAGAAGTAACGGCTATAACACCGCTGACGAGAAGGAATGAGCAAATTGAGCGCATAGTATCACCTTGTAAAGTCTTATTATTTGCGAATAGAAAGATACGATTGCTAAAAGTAGACCTTGTGCATTTTTTATACAACCGTATCATTGCCGTGATCTAATGTTTTATTTATGTTAAATCAAAACATAGAGGAGTCATGAGACAGGCGCAAAGCATTACGCAACATGCGGCCTTCGCTGTAATCAATTATGCCCTCGTCCTGGAGCTGATAAACCACTTGCGATTCACAGTAGCTTGGACCGCTATAAACCGGCTGGAACCAGCCCCATGGTGATGATGGCTGCTGTGTTTCGTCAGGTTCACATGCTGCGTAACGATCCATAATGGTGCAGCCGCTGGCATCGGTATAATTCGTCACACCTGAATCTACCCAATCAAACATTACGGTTTCACTTTCCAGTGAAGCAGCACATTGGTCGAGGTAATCAGGAACACCGTCATTATCGGTATCGACGAACACTACACTAATGGTATCGACATTACCTTCAGCAGACATGGAGATACCTCTGCCTTCGTCACCGTTCATAACATAGAACGAGAACAACGCATCTACAGCTCCTTCGGCGATCGCTGGATAGTTCGACGTATCAGTAAGCAGAGTCTGGCTGGTTTCGCTCAGGTTGATCGTGGTATCCATATTGCGGCCATTGATGTCCATGCCTTGCATGGCGTAAGTAGCTTCTTCAGCAACCTGAGGATCAAACAAGAACTGTGCCGTACGTGAGTCAATGGAGGGCATAGTAGTTGAAGAGTAGGTGGTGACAACAGGTGTTGAGATTGGCACGCCTTGATCGTCATAAAACATGACTTCCATTTGCAACACGGCGTCCTCATAAAACTTCATGGTGGCCGTTGCAGAGCTTTCTGTCGCGGTACGATCTTGCTCAATTGTCACCACAAACCTAGAACCGGGCGCTAACTGGGCAGGTCCCTGGAAGCTATTCTCTAGTTGGGTAAGTTCACCTTCAATAGTAACGGTATCGGTTAGAGTTTGTGCCTGGCCCAAGCCGGTGAATAGAGCAAGCCCGCAGCCTGCGATCATAGAATAGAGTGAAACTTTCATAACAATTCCTTGGTAGAGTTAGTGCGAAAAGCATGACCTCTGCTCTACTTCCTACGCTGAAATGTGTAACCCTGCTCGGCATGGACACTAAACCCAAGCCAAACAACATAAAGTTAGTGTAGTCGATATGTGAGCATCATGTTAAACAAGAGTCTCAAGTATAGAATCCTCAGGGCTTGCCAGAAACAAAAAATCCCGCATAAAAATGCGGGATTTCAGTAGCTAAAAATGTCGGAAAGTTGCCATGCCCATAGTCGATCGGGCCCTCCGAGGAGGGGCTTCTAGCAAACATCTCAGACGTTACATAAATTATCGACGCGGACCTTCCGAGCTATACGACAGGCTTAACGCGTTACGCAGCATACGGCCTTCGGTATAATCGATCACGCCTTCATCCTGTAGCTGGTAAACAACCTGCTTCTCGCAGTAGGTTGGACCGCTGTAAACTGGCTGGAACCAGCCCCACGGTGATGTTGGCTCTTCAGCTTCTGCAACTGCACAGGCTGCGTAGTGATCCATGATTGCACAACCACTTGCGTCAACATAGTTGGTCACCCCAGAGTCCAACCAACCATCGAACATCACAGTTTCGTCCATCAGCGAGGCTGGGCAAGAATCAGCACTATCGGCAAATCCGTCACCATCCGCATCAAGCTCAAGATAGGAGATCTGACTAATGGCTCCGTACACGTCAAAATGTGGGTTCCATTCAGGACCTACGGCCATATGTATATAGCTGACTCGCGCGTCTGTAGCTCCGACCGCGAACTGTGGGAATCCAGAAGCGATATCCGAGTACAGGCTACCGGCTGGGCCGCTAATATCTATCCAGTGCCCTATTTCTCTCTCTAGTGTATTAATCTCAAAACTTAATACATCAGAGCTACCACTGTAAAACCATACTCTTGGACTCATGTTTGGTGATAATGAAGTATCGTCGGCATCATATTCGACACTGGGTCCTGGAATCAGCACACCACTGGCATCAAAAAATTCGATATTGAATCCCGTGACAGCGTTATCGTATTGCTTCTCTGTAGGACTTGTGAATGTCGGCGTCAAGGTTGTATCGAATTCGATGTAAAGTTTGTAGGTTGTCGCACCTGGGAAGTAAAAGAAGACCTCAGAATCTAAAACCTCTGCACCTTCAATAACGACCGTTTGTCTGTCTTGAGCTTGAACCCCAAACGACAATGCAAGCAGCGCAGCGGCGATTAGTATTTTTATTATTTTCATTTTTGTGTTCTCCAAAATGTGAAATGGGTAAAGCATATAGGGTTACATTTTCTACCCATGATCCCGTATGTGATTAAATTCGGGATAACGACAAATCTATCCTATCTTTAACATTTAGCAATACTCGATGTAACAAACTAGGATGTTAAATATTTACGCACAAGGAACGCCGGGAACTTGCCTGTTATATTTAAAAAAAAAGCCCGCAGTGTTATGCGGGCTTAATATCATTGCTTCTGCACTCCGTGATTAAGAGGGTCCCTGTGAGCTATGCGAAAGATTCAACGCATTACGCAACATCCGACCTTCTGTGTAGTCGATGATGCCGTCATCCTGCAGCCCATAGACGACTTGTTGTTCACAGTAGGTTGGGCCACTGTAGACTGGCTGGAACCAGCCCCAGGGTGATGTTGGTTGCGTTGCTTCTTCAGCTTCACAAGCGGCATAACGATCCATAATAGTGCAGCCACTTTCGTCGGTGTAATTGGTTACGCCGGAATCCAACCAGCCGCCAAATATTACAGTTTCCTCGACCAATGACGCCGAACATAGATCCAGGTCGTCAATCACACCGTCGCGATCAGTGTCAAATGCTGCTAACGTACCAACAACTGAGGTTACCGTGCCGGCTCCTGCGAATCTGCTGAAGGGTTCGGTGGCATCCCGCTCATAGACTTCTCGTGCAAATTCAATAGTTGCGCTATATGAGCCGGTAAGCACACCGGGAAAGAGTCCACTCAACTCAATGAAGGGTTGTTCGATTTGCTCGATATGGATCATACCGCGAGCGGTGACGGGAAAAGCAAAAACCGTATCAAAAATAGCTTCAATTTGGAGGCTATCACCGGCTACCCCTTTACTGTACACCACCTCATTTACGGTACCGCTGTAGTTTGCATTTAAGGGCGCACCCACACCACTGTTGGGGCTACTTAGGCTAAAGTTCATAGTCCCCACGGCGTTTTCATAATGCTGGGTTTCGGGATCCTGATAGACAAGTATTGCTGTTGAGTCAATTTGGACTGAGATATAAAACTGTGTGAAACCTTGGCTGGCATTTGGATCCAAGGTACCCGAAAATTCGTAGGTCTGAATTTGAGCCTGCGCAAAGGGAATCGTAACTAATGAAACAATAAACGCAACGGCGAGCGTAAATCTATGGGTGGAGAACATGAGAACCTCTTCTAGGTTAGAGTCATCACAGAAGCAGAATCGCCTCAAAGTTAGGCTTTGAAACTGCCGAAGCCCGCGCTGAACGCTTTCGAGTAAAGTCTACAATTTGAAGTTACGCAAGAAACTAAATGCCATAGCCAAATGTAAAAAAAAGCCCGCAACAGGTGCGGGCTTCTTACCAATCAGAGACCTAAAGAACAATTACAACTGCTTCTCTAACTCCGGCAATACCTCAAACAAGTCTGCCACTAAACCATAATCAGCGACCTGGAAGATCGGTGCTTCTTCGTCTTTGTTAATCGCGACGATGACCTTCGAGTCTTTCATACCTGCCAGATGTTGAATTGCGCCACTGATACCTACCGCGATGTAGAGTTCAGGAGCAACAATCTTACCGGTTTGACCAACCTGCATGTCGTTTGGAACGAAACCTGCGTCAACTGCCGCACGGGAGGCACCTACCGCAGCGCCAAGTTTGTCAGCGACTTTCTCCAGCAAGTGGAAATTCTCGCCATTTTGCATGCCGCGACCACCAGAAATCACCACGCGCGCCGAGGTTAAATCAGGACGCTCAGATTCCGCCAGCTGTTCGCCAACAAACTCTGACTTATCATTTTCAATCACGGTATCTACGGTTTCCGTAGCAGCACTACCGCCTTCTGCAGCGACAGCATCAAAGGCTGTGGCTCGCACGGTAATGACTTTAATGGCATCTTCTGACTGCACCGTAGCGATCGCGTTACCCGCGTAGATTGGACGCTTGAAGGTATCCGCACTTTCCACTGCAATGATGTCTGATACTTGTGCAACATCCAGCAAGGCCGCCACACGCGGCATAAAGTTCTTACCCGTGGTGGTCGCAGGAGCCACGATATGGCTGTAATCTTTGCCCAGCTCAGCGACTAACGCGCCCAGATTCTCGGCCAGGAAGTGGCCGTAGACTGCGTTATCAGCAACGCGAACTTTGCTTACACCTGCTACTTTAGCGACTTCATCAGCGACGGACTGACACTCGTGCCCCGCCACTAATACTTCAACCTCGCCGCCCATTTGCTGAGCAGCTGCCAGAGTTTTCAGTGTCGCCGTGCTTAATTCATTATTGTCGTGTTCGGCAATGACTAAAATGCTCATAAAACTTTTGCCTCGTTCTTCAATTTGTCCACCAGTTCAGCAACGTCGGCAACTTTAACACCGGCACTGCGTTCTGCTGGAGACTCAACCTTAAGAAGTTTCACCGTACGGCTGATACTCACGCCCAGCTCATCCGCTGAAGTAACATCAAGCGGCTTACGTTTGGCCTTCATGATATTCGGCAGCGACGCGTAGCGTGGCTCATTCAAGCGCAAGTCAGTAGTGACAATCGCAGGTAAGCTGAGTTTTACCGTTTGCAAACCGCCATCAACTTCACGGGTCACATTTACGCTGCCGTCGGCCATATCGACTTTCGATGCGAAAGTCCCTTGTGGCATTCCGGTCAAGGCGCCGAGCATCTGTCCAGTCTGGTTATTGTCAGAGTCGATAGCCTGTTTACCTAAAATCACCAGATTCGGCTGTTCTTTCTCAACCACGCCTTTTAATAGCTTAGCGACAGCCAAAGAATCAGGCATATCTTCAGTTTCAACCTGAATCGCGCGGTCCGCGCCCAGTGCTAAAGCAGTGCGCAATTGCTCCTGCACAGCTTTCGGGCCAATCGAGACCACCACCACTTCTTCGGCGATGCCTTGTTCCTTCAGTCGTACTGCTTCCTCAACTGCGATTTCACAGAACGGGTTCAGGGCCATTTTCACGTTGGCCAGATCAACGTCAGATTGGTCAGCTTTGACCCGCACTTTAACGTTGTAATCAATGACGCGTTTGACCGCCACTAATATTTTCATGTTGTCGTTCCTGTTACGTTATTTGGATTCACGTTATATCTTAGACTGCCCAAGATTAACATTTTTCGCGGCAAAAATGATACTATTCGGCTATCTTTTGCCTTGCGTGAGCGCAATTTTAGAGCTGCTATGGTGTACGGAAAATTAAACGAAAGTGATCTCTCAGCGCTGCAGTGGGAAGCTCAACAGCATCCTCAGCGGCTGAAATTTCTAATCGAACAAGCCGCCAAACTGCCGCCATTTCCACCAGAGAAGCGCGTACCAGAACATGAAGTGCACGGCTGCGAGGCTAAAGTCTGGCTGCTCTGTGAATGGCAAAACGAGCGTTTACTGCTGCAGTTGGACTCCGCCTCACGCGTTGTGAAAGGCCTGCTGGCGCTAATCTTCTTGGCCCTGCACCAGGCGACCCCAGCGCAAGTCGCAGCCTTCGAACTCGATGCCCTGCTGCACCAACTTGGCCTGCAGGATCTTGTCAGTACATCGCGGCGCAATGGCCTGCGCGCCGTGGTCAGTGCTATCCAGAATTAAAAGCAAGCAACTTGCCTGCCGGCACCGGCGGATGCCTACGCAATGACCTCGTAGCCTGACCAGTCAGGAACTAAAGGTTGCTCGACACCATCTTTTACCAGTTTGATGTGCCAGCCATCCAGCAAGTCCAGATTAAGACAATTATCCACATCGTAAAGATCATCTTTGTGCTGCTCGACACTGTCCGTCAATAACCGCTGATACCCCACCCGCTTGGCCTCGTCAGCAGATTTTGCCACCACCAGCGTAAAGTCATGAAATTCCGCCAGCCGATTTGGATAATAGCCGCCAAAATTAACAAACCACAGCATCTCGGCTTGGTCCACCGGCGCCTGACTCAGCTCAATGCGGTAACCGTCGACATGATGCACCTGCACATAACTGTCCAGATGCAACCCTTGCAACGTGCCGTACCAATTCTTACGTAGCGCCGGATAGCAGTCCGCAACCGACTCGCCAGCCACAAAGCGCACATCGTGCACCTCTATGTTCGCGCCCGGCGCCGAACCACCAATATAAAACATATAGAGTTTCATTTGCGCTCCAGTTTTTCTAACAACAACGCCACCGCCTGCATCGCAAAAGTACAAGTCACCGGCATCGCCGCACCGAAGCCCGTACTGCAATCCATCCGCATCGAACCAGCGCCTGGCTTAGCATGACTCCAGCTACCATCACCTACCGGATAACGTAACTGCTCCGTAGAGTACACCGCCTTAACACCAAAGTTACGGCTTGGATTGCGCGAAAAATTGTAATCGCGCCGCAGCATCGAGCGCACTTTCGCCAACAATGGGTCCTGCGTCGCCTTCGCCAGATCCGCCGAGGTAACCTGCCCCGGATCAACCTGCCCACCAGCACCACCACACGTCACCAGCGGCAGCTTGCGACGCTTACACCAGGCAATCAATGCCGCTTTAACCGGAACACTATCAATAGCATCGAGCACCGCAGTCACCGGCTGACCCAGATAATCATCCAGATTTTCCGCCGCCAGAAAATCATCAATCACCCGCACCTGACACTCAGGATGAATATCACGCACGCGCTGCGCCAGCACCTCAGTTTTCAACTGCCCGACAGTACTTGTCAGCGCCGGCAACTGCCGGTTGATATTGGTCAGGCAGACATCATCCAGGTCAATCAGCGTAATCCCGCCCACTCCTGAGCGCGCCAGCGCCTCCACCGCCCACGAGCCAACTCCACCAAGACCAATCACGGCCACATGATGTCGCTGAAAACGAGCAAATTCTTGCGCGCCATAAACGCGCTCCACACCTGAAAATCTTTCGTCTGCCATTCGGTTTCTATCGTTAGAGAAATTAATACAATTATCGCAAAGTTTTATGCGAAACGCGACGGCGGGTGTGGGGGACGGACTCCAGTGTCACGGGTGTCGGCCGCAGGGATGCGGCCGCCAAGCCCCCAAGGATGGGTTCACGGCGTCCCGTGGCATTGGAGCTCGTTCCCCGCACAAAGCCGAGCAAGGCCGCGGAGGCGTGAGTGAGGGTGGGGCCCCGGAAGCACGGGTGTCGACCGCAGGGATGCGGCCGCCAAGCCCCCAAGGATGGGTTCACGGCGTCCCGTGGCATTGGAGCTCGTTCCCCGCACAAAGCCGAGCAAGGCCGCGGAGGCGTGAGTGAGGGTGGGGCCCCGGAAGCACGGGTGTCGACCGCAGGGATGCGGCCGCCAAGCCCCCAGGGATGGGTTCACGGCGTCCCGTGACATTGGAGCCCGTTCCCCGCACGAAGCCCGAGCAGGGCCGCAGAGGCGGGTGTGGGGGATGAACTCCAATGGCACGGGTGTCGGCCGCAGGGATGCGGCCGTCAAGCCCCCAAGGATGGGTTCACGGCGTCCCGTGACATTGGAGTTTGTTCCCCGCACAAAGCCGCACCAAGCCGCAGCAGCGACGCGAAGGCGTGAGTGAGGATGGGGCCCCGGAAGCACGGGTGTCGGCCGCAGGGATGCGGCCGTCAAGCCCCCAGGGACGGGTTCACGGCGTCCCGTGACATTGGAGTTCGTTCCCCGCACCAAGCCGCAGCTTAAACGCTAAACGGGTAGCTGATGGGATCGTGGTGTTGGTAGTTGTTGACTTTGAAATCGTCCAGCGTGACCCAGGTTTCCAAATCTTGCAGCGACTTGATATCAGGATTAATTTCTAACTGAGGGGCCGGGAAGGGCTCGCGCTGCAGTTGTACATCGCGCATCAGCGCCAGCTGATCTTCGTAAATGTGAGCATTTACTATCTTGTGATAGGCCTGCCCTGCTTTGTGTCCCGTGATTTGCGCCATCAACGCCAGGAAAGTAAACACCTGAACCTGATTGAAGTTCAAGCCCAGCGGCACATCGCAGGAACGCTGGTAACTGGTCAGATAAAGCGTGTCGCCAAGCAACGAAAAGTTATGGGTGTGCATGCAAGGTCGCAAACAGCCCATGTGAAACTCGCCAGGATTATAAAAGCTGATAATTTCACCACGATCATCCACCCCGCGGCTCAGGTTATCGACCACCTTACGTAGCTGATCCACATGACCACCATCCGGCTTCGACCAGCGTCGCCCCTGTACCCCGTAGACGCGCCCCATATCGTCTTCGCCCTTGCGGTGCGAATTCTGCAACCAGGCTTCATTGAGGTTGGCGTTGGCATCCCAGGTTTTGCACCCTAAGGCACGAAAATCAGCCGCGCTATCGTAACCGCGGATGTAGCCTAAAAACTCCGCAATCGCCGCCTTCCAGTAGCTTTTACGGGTAGTGATTAACGGAAACTGATTGCCCGCAACATCGTATTCAAGATCAGCATTGATCACCGTTAAGCACCGCTTGCCCGTGCGCTCGTTGGTCACCCAGACACCGTCATCGACAATGCGCCGGCAGAGTGCGAGATATTGATTCATGCCTGACCCCCTTTAGCGGCACCCCGGTGCGAGCAGTACGCCCAAATCATTAAACCAAGACCGCCGATCACCATCGGCAGCGATAACCACTGGCCCATCGACCAGCCGACGCTGAGCAAGCCCAGGTGAGCGTCCGGTTGCCGATAAAATTCAACCACGAAGCGCGCTGTTCCGTAACCCGCCAGGAACAACCCACCAACCGCCCCAGTTGGCCGCGGCTTGCGACTGAACAACGCCAGCACAACAAACAACAACACCCCTTCTAACGCCGCCTGATAAAGTTGCGAAGGGTGGCGCGGCTCAGGCCCTGCGGCCGGGAAAATCATCGCCCATGGCACATCTGTCACGCGGCCCCACAGCTCGCCGTTAATGAAGTTACCAATGCGGCCAAAGGCAAGCCCCATCGGCACTAGGGGAGCGACAAAATCGCCCACCTGCAAAAAGCTGATGCGCGTCGCTCGCGAGAAAATCGCCAGCACTGTCAGCACACCTAGTAAGCCGCCATGGAAGGACATACCACCACTGGCCATATCGAATAAATACAGCGGATTTTTAATAAAATAATTAAACTGATAAAACAGCACATAACCGATACGGCCGCCTAAAATGACGCCCATAAAGGACCAGAACAGTAGATCGCTAAAGCGTTTTTCCGTCCAGCCTACCGCTGCATAATGCGGCATCTGACACTGCCGCTTGCCCCAGAAATAGGCAAATGCGAGACCCAGGAGGTACATCAAGCCGTACCAACGTAATGCCAGAGGGCCAATACTAAATATGACCGGGTCGATGCTCGGATGCACCATAAACTCAGCTTGCATGTTTTATCCTATGAACAGTTCGAGCGCCACCAATATCAGGAAGGCTGCAAATCCTCGTTGTAAATGTTTCACCGGTATACGCTGCGTCAAGGCAGCACCGAATGGTGCGCACAGCACCGAAGCAATTGAAATTGCCAGCCATGCCGGACCGTGGACATAGCCCAGCAGCCCATTATTGGACTCCATTTGCTGCCCCAGCACAATAAACGCCAGCACCGCGCTGATGCCAATACTTAAGCTGCCCACCGAGGATACCGCAATGGCCTGCCGGATGGGGACCCTTAACCGTTGCAACAGGGGCACTGTCAGCGAACCGCCACCGATCCCCACCAGCGCCGACAAACTTCCCACCATCGCGCTGATGAACGCCATCAGGCGCTTCGAAACCCCGGTAATGGGCTCACCGGTGCGTTGGGGCACCAGCATACGAATGGATAGTATCAGCAGCACCGCAGAAAAAATACGCTGCAGCCATTCGGGTTTGAGCTGAGTCGCCAGCCAAGCCCCAAAAATAGCGCCAACCATAAGCCCGGGAATCAGACGCCGCACCCAGAACCAACTGATTTGGCCGTGACGGTAATGCGAGCGCGCAGAGCTCAAAGTGGTCATCACAATTGTCGCAAGGCTGGTGGCGACCGCCATCTGCACCACTAATTCAGGCGGCACACCGAGCACGGGCAGCAGGTAAATCAACAGAGGAACAATAACCAGGCCACCACCAATACCCAACATACCGGCCAATAAGCCAGCAATCACGCCTCCGGCTAAACACCATAACCAGCCTGTGATGAGCACTGTGACTCCTTAGTTACCTGTAAGAATGGTTCCGGCGTTTAGCCGCCGGCACGAACAAAGCCACCTAAGCCCGCCTCTTCCAGCGTCATAGTGACAATTTTCCTGACTTCATGCGGTGACCGTGCGGCTAATGCTTTTGCCAGCATTTCATCAAGATCCGCAGCCTTGATGTGCCGAATAATCCAGCGAATACGATCGATATTGTAGCTGTTCATGCTCAAGGTACGATAGCCCATCGCCAACAGTAATAGCGCCCCGCCGGGCTCTCCCGCTAACTCGCCACAGACCGAGACCGGCTTATCAAGTTCGTTTGCGCGCTGAATGATTTGCTGTAACGCGTGTAACACCGCCGGATGAAACGCATCATACAAACCTGCTACCCGTTGATTGTTACGATCGACAGCCAGCATATACTGAGTCAGATCGTTACTCCCCACCGAGAAGAAATCAACTTTATCGACGATGGTATGCATATGATAAACCATCGCCGGGACTTCAATCATGACGCCCAGTTTTGGAGGAATCAACTGCGTACGATCGTGGCCGTTAAATTCTTCAGACACCTCATGATAAGCCTGCTTTACCATTCGTGCAGCTTCATCAACTTCATCAGCACTGGTGATCATCGGCAGCAGAATATGCAGATTGTTACGACCCACCGCGGCCCTTAACATCGCTCGTATCTGCACCAGGAAAATCTCGGGGTGATCCAGCGTCATGCGAATGCCGCGCCATCCCAGGAAAGGATTTTCCTCACTCATTGGCAAATAAGGTAGCGGTTTATCACCACCGACATCGAGTGTGCGCATCACCACAGTGCCCGCTTTAAATTGCTCGAGGATTTGCGTGTACAATTCCACCTGCTCATCTTCGGTCGGCAAGCGCTCGCGCATCATAAACGGAATCTCTGTGCGATACAGTCCGACGCTACTGATATCCAGTTCACTAAGCCAGTCACGCTCGGTATTCAGGCCCACGTTCAACTGCAAGGTTAGTCGCACGCCGTCCTCAGTTTCTACCGGCTGACCGCGCGCTTGTTCAACTTTTTCACGCAGCTCCAGTTCTTCTTCCGCCAACTGCCGGTATTCGTTTTCAACCTGCAGCGGTGGGTTCAGAAAGACATCACCATTATAACCATCGACGATCATGGTCTCGCCGTCGAGCTCATTCAGCTCAATATCATCGGCCCCCAGCACTGCAGGAATGCCCATGCTACGCGCCATAATCGCTGCGTGGGAATTGCCCGAACCACGAACCGAAACGATGCCAAGAATCTCGGTATTGGGTAACTCTGCCAGCATGGTCGCGGTTACTTCATGGGCAACAAGGATGCATTCCGGAGGTGGCTCCAGGTGCTGCCGGGACTTTTCTTTTAAATGGGAAAGTATCCGCTGGCCAAGATCCCGCACATCACTGGCGCGTTCCCGGATGTACTCATCGTCCAGGTTTTCAAATTGGTTTACAAGATTCTCAACCACTAGCTTCAGCGCGGTTTGCGCGCGCCAACCGTCATTGATGGTTTGCTCGACTTCCTGGCCGAGATTGGTCGAATCCAGCATGGCATGATAAACGTCAAAGATCGCCAACGTCTCATCGGCGATTTGGCCTTTCATGCTCGCACTTAAATCCAACAGCTCCTGCCGGGTGTGGGCAACAGCGGAACGAAAACGGCGGATTTCATGCTCAGGTTTATCAGATTTTTTCGGGGTGACTTCGCTTAAACGTGCTCGCGGCTTGACCACATAAGCTTGGCCGATGGCCACTCCGGGCGCTGCGGCGATGCCTTTTATGGTTTCCAGCCAGGGCGACTGCTTAGTGGTGCGCAAATAGCCTTTCACTTCGGCGTGGGCAATCACTACCGCCAGCTGGGCTGCCAGGGTCACTACAAAGGCTTCTTCGTCGCGGGTGAAAGCGCGGTCATGTTCCTGCTGCACCGCTAATACACCCAGCACCCGGCGGCGATGGATGACCGGAGCCACCAACATGGCGCTGTAGCGCTCCTCGTCGACCTCTTCTAATTTGAGAAACTTCGGGTGCTCGCTGGCATTGGCAATATTGAGCGGCTCTTCACGTTGCGCGGCAAGTGAGATGACCCCCTCACCAAAAGGCACATGAATCGGCTGATCGGAGGATATCCTGAGGCCGTCAGTCGCAGCCAGGGCAAATTGTTTTTGCTCGTGGTCCGCCAGATACACCGTACACGAGTCGGTTTGCAACGCTTCTTTGACTTGCCGCACCATAGTCTGCAGCGCCAGCTCAAAGTCTGGCGCCTGGTTCACGGCTTCCACAATGCGTTGCAACACTCGCAGCATAGTTAGCGTTTCCGTCTTGGTCCGCGCTGCCGTTTGCCACCAGGCCGCCCCTGGGCGGGATGGCTTGGCATGACAATGGGCGCAAACTCTTTCATCACGCGTCGGTAAACATCTTTCTTAAACGACACGACTTGCCGTACCGGGTACCAATAACTGACCCAACGCCAGTCATCAAACTCCGGATGTGACGAACAAAGCACATTTACGTCTTGCTCTTTGCACGTTAAGCGCAGTAAGAACCATTTCTGTTTTTGACCAATGCAAGTGGGACGTTGCTCGCGGCGCACGAGGCGCTTTGGTAAGCGGTAACGAAACCAGTGACGACTGGTATAGACAATTTCCACCTGATCGGGTTTTAATCCGACTTCTTCCCACAGTTCCCGGTACATGGTCTGTTCTGGTGTCTCACCATCATCAATCCCACCTTGCGGAAACTGCCAGCTGTGTTGCCCATATCGACGCGCCCAAAACACTTGTCCCTGATCATTACAGATAATGATTCCAACATTTGCGCGGAATCCTTCTGCGTCTATCACGCGGGCATCCTCTTAAATTCGACTTCTGTGGTCGATTTTTCCATAATCGGCACCTGAAAGAAAGTATTGTACACGATTAAGGAACATCATGAGTGACCTACGCACCCTATTTGATGCGGCCAGTGCCCTTGCCGGGCAGAGCTTTGCCGAACTTGCCGCGGCTCAGGGAATGCAAGTCCCGGCTGATCTGCGGCGCCACAAAGGCTGGGTCGGACAACTATTAGAAGCGGCGCTAGGCGCAAGCGCGGGTTCACAGGCTTTGCAGGACTTTCCCGAGCTAGGAGTAGAACTAAAAACCATTCCCCTCGATGCGCGCGGACGCCCGCTGGAGACTACCTTTGTCTGCACCACCCCACTAACGAACGTTGCTGGAGTGAACTGGGAAGCCAGTAACGTACGTAACAAGCTACAATGTGTGTTGTGGATCCCAATTGATGGGCGGCGCTCCGTTGCGCTTGCCGAGCGCACGGTCGGCACAGCATTTTTGTGGCAGCCCAGCGACAAGCAGGAAACGCAATTAAAAAGAGACTGGCAGGAACATATGGATCGGATCGCCATGGGCGAGGTCGAGCAAATCACTGCCCATCAGGGAGAAGTTTTACAATTGCGGCCCAAAGCTGCAAATAGTAGAGTTTTAACAGAAGCCATAGGTCCTTCGGGGCAGCTGATTCAAACGTTACCGCGCGGCTTTTATCTGAAAACCCAGTTCACCTGGCAGATAATTCGCGACACCTTTGGCCTTGACGATAGCTAAGGCAAACGAAAGCATAGGAGTCCAATGACACTTAAAGAGCTCGCTATTCAACCCAGTGCCCGTCGTGACGCCCTGACCTTTTGTGTGTTTGGCGTGTTAGTTTTTGCGGTCACCATGTTTCTATTTTTATCTGGTTTTGAACTTCCACAAGCCGCCTGGGCGATCATGTACATTGCCAGCGCTTCGCTGTTTTTGCTGGGGATCGCCAAGTTGGTGGAGCCTCCGGTAAGTTTGATGATTTCGCCAGCGCAAATTCGCTACGAACATCGCCGCGGCAGCTGGCAGTTTGACTGGGACAACCTGATCCGTTTCGACATCCCACGCACTCATCGGGGCAATGAACTTGAAGAGCTCCCCTACATCGGCTTTCGTCTGAAAGATATCGAGCCGGTACTCGATACCATTTCTCCGCGACTCGCCGTGTATCTGGTGAGCGAACAAAGGCATCTGCTGGTCGCGGCGTTGCGCAGAGAGTTGCCGCCGGGGAGCGACTATACCCCCTTTTACGATATTCCAACCAGTTATAAAACCAGTAGCGGTAAAGTCTACCGTGGCGTCCAAGCGCTATTTGCAGTGCGTTGTGAGCAACTGCGCAAGCTACTGGGTTACGACCTGTATGTTCCGGGGAGTGCCCTTGATCGGCCGCTGGATGAATTTTGTCCTTGGTTACAAGAGGTTCAGAGCCACCGGCACCAGGTCGACCAGCGCTAGCGCTTGCTGTTTAGCCGCTACAACTATATTCTGGAGGGTCTAAACTTCTCTATGATTGGAGCATACTTGCCCATGCAAACACTTGGCTGGCGCGAATGGGGTGCACTACCGGACCTTGGCATTGACGCGATTAAGATGAAAGTGGACACAGGTGCCAGAACATCCTGTTTACACGCCTTCAAGCTTGAGCCGTTCCAACAAAACGGAGAAGACTGGTTACGTATCTGGATCCATCCGGAGCAGGAGTCCATGCGCGAGCATGTCTGTGAGGCGAAAATCCACGACCAGCGCGAAGTCACCGACTCTGGTGGTCACACCGAATTACGCTACGTCATTAAGAGCACGCTGGTAGTGGGTCAATTTGAGCAAGCTGTCGAACTGACTCTCACCAATCGTGATAGCATGAAATTCCGCATGTTGCTTGGTCGCCAGGCCATGCGAACTCATTTTTTAGTCGATCCTGACGCGTCTTATCTGTTAGGCACACAGCAACCCGAGCCAAAAGGAGTCAGCTCATGAAAATAGCGATCTTATCGCGGAACGCAAAACTTTACTCCACGCGTCGTCTGATTGAAGCAGCTGAAGCCCGTGGCCACACGGTCGACGTACTTGACCCTTTGCGGTGTTACATGGATATCAACGCCCGTGAACCCTTGATTCATATGAAGGGAAAAATTCTACCGACCTATGATGCTGTGATTCCCCGTATTGGTGCTTCAGTCACCTTCTTCGGTACCGCGGTATTACGCCAGTTTGAGATGATCGGCACTTACCCGCTGAATGAATCTGTGGCCATTTCACGTAGCCGCGACAAATTGCGCTCCCTGCAGCTGCTGAGTCGAAAAGGCATCGGCTTACCGATCACTGGCTTTGCAAGTCAGCCTCACGACATTCCCGATCTGATTGAAATGGTTGGCGGCGCACCTTTGGTCATCAAGTTGCTGGAAGGTACGCAAGGCATCGGTGTGGTTCTCGCCGAAACCCGGCAGGCTGCTGAAAGCGTGATTGAAGCCTTTATGGGGCTTAAATCGCACATCATGGTGCAGGAGTTTATTAAAGAAGCCGGCGGTGCCGATATCCGCTGTCTGGTGATCGGTGACAAAGTCATCGCCGCCATGAAGCGTCAGGCCAAAGCAGGCGAATTCCGTTCCAACCTGCACCGCGGAGGCTCTGCGCGCTTGGTGAAATTGACCCCGGCAGAACGAGCTACGGCGGTCAAAGCTGCGAAGACCATGGGACTGAATGTCGCTGGTGTCGACATTTTACGTTCCAATCATGGCCCTTTGATTATGGAGGTGAACTCATCTCCGGGTCTTGAGGGTATTGAAACAGCTACAGAAAAAGACGTGGCCAGTCAAATTATTAGCTTCATTGAAAACAACGCCAAAGCCCATCGCACACGAACCAAAGGGAAAGGTTAAAGGTGAAAAGACCTGCTTCATTTAAGCTGGCGGGACAGAAAATAGTTCCCGGCTCGCGGCATAGTATTAAAATTCCCGCCGCTCGCTTATATAACGACACGCCAATGGACCTTCATGCCGAAGTATTTCATGGGGTGAAGCCCGGACCGGTGCTTTTAGTCTGCGCTGCTATTCATGGTGATGAGCTCAATGGCATCGAAATTTGCCGGCGTTTAATCAGCCAGACGGATCCGCTTGAGCTGACCGGTACCTTGATTGTGGTGCCCGTGGTCAACGTATTTGGCTTTATTCAACAGTCTCGCTATTTACCGGATCGGCGTGATTTGAACCGCTGCTTCCCAGGCTCCGAGCGCGGCGCGCTAGGCAGTCGTTTAGCCTTTTTGTTCAATGAAACCCTGGTGCAAAGCGCAACCCATATCATCGACTTGCATACCGGCGCAATTCACCGTAGTAACCTGCCACAGATCCGTGTCGATACCGACAATGGTGAAGCGCTAAAAATGGCGCATGCCTTTAACTCTCCGGTGATTCTGCACTCAAAAGAGCGGGACGGCTCCTTGCGCTCATTGGCAACAGAACTCGGCATCCCTTTGATTCTGTATGAAGCCGGAGAAGCATTGCGCTTTGACTACCCCGCCATTAAGTCAGGCGTGATTGGCGTACAAAACGTCATGAAGAGTCTGAAAATGCTTAAAGGCCGGCGCACGCGTAAGAAAGTCACCCCGGTCGTAGCGCATCGCAGCGCCTGGATCCGCAATGAGCACGACGGCTTAGTGGTACCCCAGGTGCAGCTGGGGCAGACCATTCAAAAAAGTCAGGTCATTGCAGAAACCGTGAGTCCTCACGGCGATGACTTGCATCCTCTGCGCAGTCCCTTTAACGGTATTATCATCGGTATCAGTAATATTCCGGTGGCCAATGAGGGTGAAGCCTTGTTTAACGTGGCGCAATTTGATGAAGATGTGTTCAGCGATGCATCCTCCAGTGTTGGTGTTTTCAGCGAAGCCTATGACGGAAAACCGGTATAAATGAAGCCTATAAAATCTCTAAGTCCCCCTTCCCAGTTGCTTATCCGACAGGCGGATCAGATCCGTTGCGAGGCCTTACTGGTGGTCAATCCGCCAGACCATGAGTGGCGTACAGAATTCCCCGTAGCCGGCGGCTGGCACTTGCACGCCGGTTGGTTCCACCCCTGGCAGGAGCTCGGCGAGGCACACCAATTTGGCACAGCGCCACCGCAACAGCAGTTTGATGCCGCACTGGTGTGGCTACCGAAAGAGAAAAAGCTGACCGATTATATGCTGCAGCAACTTGCTGCCTTGTTACCTAAGGATGCTCCCATCTGGCTGGTCGGCGATAATCGTAGTGGTATTAAAAGTATTGCCAAACAGATCGAGGGCGCCTTCAGTCCCGCGCAAAAAGTCGCAAATGGTAATCACTCGACCTTACTTGTAACCACTCTGGTGGCGCCGCTTGAGCAGTGTGAACTTGATCAGTTTCAGCATGTTTTCAGCGTTCCAGCCAATGCTGGCAACGCTGCTGAAGAGATGACTGCGCCGCTTCAGGTCGCCAGCCTACCTGGTGTTTTTGCCCATCCTGGCATTGATGCAGGCAGCACCATGTTGCTACAGCATTTACCAAGGTTTAAACCGGGCTCGGTACTTGATTTTGCTTGTGGCAACGGCGTGCTTGGTGCGTCACTACAACGCCAGCAACCGGGCTTGCAACTGACTTACCTTGACGTTAGCGCTATGGCCCTGGCGGCCTGTGCAAAAACCCTGGAACTTAATGGCCTCAACGGTGAGCTTATCGCAGCGGATCACCTCCGCGCGGACTTGCCAAAATACAATTATATTGTCAGTCATCCGCCCTTTCATACCGGGCAGGCAACGGACTACAGTATCGGCCAGCAGTTTTTACGTAATGCACGGGAACATCTGGCTGTGAATGGCGAGCTCTGGCTGGTAGCGAATCGCTTTCTGCCCTGGCCCGAGCTTATTGAAGCAAGCTTCGGCCATTGTGAACGTATCGCGCAAGACACAAAATTTGCCGTTTACAGAGCCGTTCATAAGGTTCAACGCGCAGTGAAAAAAGGACGGCGTAGATGATCCGCACTGGCTCCATTCGTCAAGGGATCACTTGGCTAGTGGTCAGTCTTAGCGTGCTGCTTTGTGCGTTTACCGCTCTTGTTCTTAGCTTGATGCACGTCAAACAATTAAACGAAAACGCCGAGCTGCGCACCCAGGACATCGCGAAAGTCGTGGCCGAAGCCACCAGTCGTTATTTACTGTTTGACGATGTCGAGGGGCTCAATAACTACTTGCGTTATCTGCAGGCAACGTCGTTTTTACAACACTTGCACGTGTACGAAAGAAACTCCGTCGCTGACAACCAGCGATTGCGTTATTTCGCCAGTTACAACCGCGAAGGTTTATCCCCCATTCCGGTCCGCACCGAAGTAGTTGAGAGCTTCAAAGGTGTCCGCAGCAGATCAACCTACATTGAAGCCGTGCAGCCGGTCACCATCGACGGCGAAATACTTGGCTTTGTCTATTTACGCGGCAGCCGTGCGGGCATCATTTCAAGCACCTGGAAAACCTTCGCCACCGCCAGTGTCATGGTGGTAGTGGCGGGCCTCTTTGCTTTGCTGGTGTCGATGCGCGTGCGCAGTCGCTTGACGCGTCAGCTAGATCATTCGGTGGGGATCATTCAGCGCATCAGCCGGCATCGGGATTATTCGATCCAGCTACCGGAGTCCAATTTACTTGAGCTGCAGCAACTGAGTATTGCCGTGAATACCATGCTCAGTCGGGTGCGGCAACATCTTGAGCGGCAACAGCAGGCCGAACGCCAGGCCAATGAGCTGAATACCGAGCTCGAGCGGCAGGTGCAGCAACGTACAACGGCCCTGCGTGAATCAAATGAAGAGCTCATGGCGACTCTGGAAAAACTTCATCAGTTCCAGCGCCAGCTCATTGAGAGCGAGAAAATGTCGTCGCTTGGGGATCTGATTGCAGGTGTTGCCCATGAAATCAACACCCCCGTAGGGCTGGTACTCACTTCAACATCCATCTTGCAGGACAAACTCGATTTGATGCAGGAGAAGTTCGCGAATAACACCATCACCCGCAACGACTTTGAACGTTTCATGCAAGCCAGCGATGATAACCTGGGATTAATCCAACGCAATATTGAGCGCACCGCAGACCTTATTAATCAGTTCCGCCAGCTGGCCATGGATCAGTTTGCTGAGGAGGCGCGCGATATTCCGGCTTATGAGTTCTGCCAGTCAACCATAGCGGCGGTACAAAACCGTATGCCTGAACTGGCCGAGGTCGATGTGGTTATCGATTGCCCGCAAGACCTTCATATTCATTGTCGGTCCGGGCCTTTGCTGCATGTGCTGACCCAGTTAGTGCAAAACTCGGCAATTCACGGCTTCGAAGAACGGCTACGCGGCAAGATCACCCTGCAGATCCAGCGCCTGGACGCCAGTCATGTCGAGCTTCGCTACCACGACGATGGCGCTGGCATCCCGGAACAGCTGGGTCGGCGGGTTTTCGATCCCTTTATTACCAGTCGTCGTCGCCAGGGATCAACTGGACTAGGATTGCACCTGGTCTACAATTTGGTTACTCAGGCACTTGATGGCACCATTGATGTCGAATCAAAAGCGGGACGTTACACCGAGTTTCGTATAAATATTACCGCTTAACGTAAAAACAGCTTTAAAGGCTTGCAGGAAATATACGCACTTATTAGAATCTCGTGCTACACTTTCCAGCACACCAGATTTCAACATATGTTAACGATGAACGGATCAACCAATATGAGCGCTAGATTACTAATCGTAGAAGATGAAGTCGTCACCCGTAACACCCTAACCCGGTTGTTTCAGCAGGAAGGCTACGATGTCTACGATGCTGCCGACGGCATGCAAATGCAACGTATTATGGCGCGTCAGCAAGTCGACCTGGTGATCATGGATGTCAACCTGCCGGGAAAAAGCGGCATTGAACTTGCGGAGAACTTTCGCGAGAACGAAAATGTAGGCCTGATTTTCTTAACCGGCCGGGATGCCGAAGAAGATCGTTTACTGGCACTGGAACTCGGTGCTGACGACTACATTATCAAGCCGTATAATCCGAAAGAGCTGCTGATGCGTGTGCGCAACCTTTACCGCCGCATTGAAGCCATCAAAAATCAGCAAAAGACCATCGGCCACGACAGTATCGTGTACGAATTCAACAACTGGCGCTTAGAAAGCGACAGCCGTTGCTTGTTCTCTCCTGATGGCAAAATGTTCCGTTTGCCAAAAAGTGAATACCGGGCAATGGAGCTTTTTCTGACCAACCCGGGCAAAATTCTTGACCGTGAAACGCTGGTTAAGAAAATGCTGGATCGTGACTTACGCCCCAATGACCGTACCGTTGATGTCGCTATCCGCCGCATCCGTCGTCATTTTGAGGCTGACAGTCAGTCGCCAAATCTCATTACCACAATTCATGGCGAAGGCTATCGCTTTGTCGGTGACGTCAATGTACGCCACCTTGAACAACCTTCACTGAATTCGCCGAGCGCTTAACCACGCCTCGATTTGATGTTGGTGCATGGGCAGCTCTGCTGTCCATTGCGCTAACTCTTCCTCGGCTTGCTGCCACTCCCACTGTTCACGTTCAAAACGCTCCATAATATTGGCCAGCTGGCGCAATCCTACCGACCGGCACGCGCCTTTAATGCGGTGCGCCTGATTGCGAAATTCCTTCTCATCGCGCTTTTGCAGCAACCATTGCATGTGATTCAGATAGCCGCCTATGTTATCCGCAAAGGTCGAATACATATCCTGCACGCCATCGTCACCCATAAGCTCTGCATACTGTTCAAGTAGCTTTTTATCTAGCATAACCTGTGTTCCTTGTGCCAAATCGATAGCCCCAATCGAAAATCTTTCCTTCTGTACTGAACCCGATATGGCAAACTACCGTAATCAGGTTAAATCTAGTATACTATCGCCCCATTTTTGGGAAGTTTGTGTACATTCGTACTCACTGCAATGTTTGGAGCCGTATTCGCATGCCAATAGCTACACCGACAATGATGCCAGATATCGCCAATCAAACCAAAGCGCAAACTGAAGGCGCGCTTGATTGGGTCGGCATGAGTAACATCGAGATGCCATTGGTCGTTGGCGCAGCCAACGAACCAGAGCGTCCAGTTAGCGCGCTGGTCGATGCTTTTGTAAATCTTAAAGATCCAAAAGCCAAAGGCATTCACATGTCGCGACTCTATTTGTTGCTGGAGGATTTATCCAACAATAACGTATTGTCACACCAATCTCTCAGTAAATTACTGCATGACTTTATTGATAGTCATGAAGGCCTGTCTGATCAAGCTTACGTTAAGTTTAGCTTCGATTATCACTTACGTCGAAAAGCATTGATCAGTAAGAAGCCAGGTTGGAAAGCTTACCCGGTCACTGTGATTGGACGTTATGACCATGGCAAGCTGTATTTGCAACTCGCCGTTGACGTTCCCTACTCATCGACCTGCCCCTGCTCTGCAGCTTTGGCGCGGCAATTGATTCAGGATGCCTTTGCCGATCAGTTTGGTACTGATGCAGATGTCGACGCAGAAGTGGTGCACCGCTGGTTAGGCTCGACTCAGGGTATCGTCGCCACCCCACACAGCCAGCGCTCGGTCGCTGAAGTGAAAGTGGTGATGGGCGAACAGATCTCCGAGCTTCCTATTATCGCGCTTATCGATTCGATTGAAGACGCGCTGCAGACGCCTGTCCAGGCCGCAGTGAAACGTGAAGATGAGCAAGAGTTTGCACGGTTGAATGGTCAGAATCTAATGTTCTGTGAAGACGCTGCACGGCGCTTACAGCATGCACTAAACCAGCAAACGGCGTTCTCCGATTTCTGGGTACGTGTTAATCATTACGAATCTCTACACGCTCACGATGCAGTCAGCATTACCACGAAAGGTGTTCCTGGCGGCTTCCAGGCCTAATTTATCGACCTCTAAATCCGGCTGCTGTATACTTAGCGGCCGGATTTTTTTGTTTTAGAACTTATACCCGAGTATCGCATGGATTCTATTGATATCGTCGGCATTGGCAATGCGCTGGTCGACCAAGAGTTTGAAGTCACAGACCAGTTTTTACAGCAGCATAAAATCGAAAAAGGCATGATGACCTTAATCGAGGACATTGAACAAGAGCGTTTGATTGCCGAGCTCGCCAAACGCGGCGAACTTAAGAAGCAATCAGGTGGTGGTTCAGCTGCGAACTCTCTGGTGGGCTTCAGCCAGTTTGGCGGCAAAGCTTTCTATTGCTGTAAAGTCGCTGACGACCAGGCAGGACAATTTTACTGTGACGACATGGAAGAGATCGGTATTACCACCAATACCGGCAGTAAAAAGCATGAAGGTAAGACCGGACGCTGTCTGGTCATGGTGACGCCTGATGCCGAACGGACCATGCGCACCTATCTCGGTATTACTGCGGATCTCAGTATCGCAGAGCTGGATGAAGACGCCATTGCGCGCGCCGAGTATCTCTACATTGAAGGCTATCTGGTGACCTCACCTGTGGCCCGTGAAGCCATCGCCCGTGCGAAGGAAGTGGCGCGCGCGAACGGCACCAAGATCGCCATGACCTGCTCGGATCCAGCCATGGTTAAATACTTCCGCGAGGGTATTGATGAGATCATGGCGGGCGGTGTAGACGTGTTGTTCTGTAATCAGGAAGAAGCACGGATCCTAACCGGCACCGACGACGTACAAGCGGCACTGCAACACTTGCAGCGCCATGCCAAGCTGGTTGCGATCACCTTAGGCAAGGATGGCGCCTTGGTCGGTGACGGTACGCGCCAGGTTGCAGTTCCAGGTATCCCGGTAAAAGCCGTCGATACCAACGGTGCTGGTGATATGTTCGCCGGCGCGATGATGTTCGGGCTGACCCGCAAGTACTCTCTGGCCGCCTGTGGCCTACTTGCCAGCCACGCTGCCGCAGCAGTAGTTGCCAGCTTTGGCCCGCGCTTGAGCCTGGATCAGCAGCAGCAGTTGCTCATCAAGCTTCAGCATGAGCCGGAATTTAATTAAACGACTTAAACGTTGTTCTTAAGCGAGGTTTTAGCTATGACAGATTATAAAGTTGCAGATATCAGCTTAGCCGATTGGGGCCGTAAAGAGATCTCTATCGCCGAATCAGAAATGCCGGCGCTGATGACCATTCGCCGCAAATACGCAGATGAGAAGCCGTTGCAAGGCGCACGCATCATCGGCTGTATTCACATGACCATTCAGACCGCGGTTTTAATTGAAACCCTGATAGAACTTGGCGCTGAAGTTCGCTGGTCGTCGTGCAACATCTTCTCCACTCAGGATCACGCAGCAGCAGCAATGGCCGCAGCCGGTGTTCCAGTGTTTGCCTGGAAAGGCGAGACTGAAGAAGAATACGAATGGTGTCTGGAGCAAACCTGTCATAAAGACGGTGAGCTGTGGGATGCCAACATGATTCTTGATGATGGTGGTGACTTGACCTTGTTAATTCACGACAAGTACCCGCAAATGCTGGATAAAGTACATGGTATCACTGAAGAGACCACCACCGGTGTACATCGTCTGCTGGAAATGTTGAAGCACGGTACCTTGAAAGTGCCTGCGATTAATGTCAATGACTCAGTCACCAAATCCAAGAACGACAATAAATACGGTTGCCGTCACTCGTTAAACGATGCGATCAAGCGCGCCACAGATCATCTGTTGTCAGGCAAGAAGGCTTTGGTTATCGGCTACGGTGACGTAGGTAAAGGCTCGGCAGCCAGTTTGCGTCAGGAAGGCATGATCGTGCGTATTGCGGAAATTGACCCGATCTGTGCGATGCAGGCCTGCATGGACGGCTACGAAGTGGTATCCCCCTACCTTAACGGCGTGAATACGGGCGAAGCTGGCGGTATCAATAAAGACCTCCTGCAAACCATCGACCTTATCGTCACAACCACAGGTAATGTTAACGTCTGTGATCAGCACATGCTGACTGCACTTAAATCGACCGCTGTGGTCTGTAACATTGGTCACTTCGATAACGAAATCGATACTGCGTTTATGCGTAAAAACTGGCGCTGGGACGAGGTCAAGCCACAAGTACACATGATTCATCGCAGCGACGATGAGAACGATTACTTGTTGTTGCTATCCGAAGGCCGCCTGGTCAACCTCGGTAACGCAACGGGTCACCCAAGCCGTATCATGGATGGTTCTTTCGCGAATCAGGTACTGGCACAGCTGCACTTATTCGCTGAGAAGTTTGCAGACTTGTCTGAAGCAGAAAAAGCTGACAAGCTACGGGTAGAAGTGCTGCCAAAACAACTTGATGAAGAAGTTGCTCGTTATATGGTTCAGGGCTTTGGTGGTGTCATGACTAAATTGACCCAGGAGCAGGCTGATTACATCCATGTTGATGTCGCAGGCCCCTACAAAACCGACGAATACCGCTACTAATGGTGTCACCTATGACGCAAGCAAAACCGGTAGTGACCTACCGCGAACTAACGGCCGCCGATCACGCGGCCGTTATTGAATTAGGCAACCGGGTACATGGTGAAAACTATTTAACCGAAGAAAGCCTGGCCGACTACGTCGAGCGTGGCGAAAAAGACGGCGTTAACCTCAACTGGCTGGCGTTTGTCGGCGACCAGCTGGCGGGCATTCGGCTGACCTTTGCCCCTGGAAAATGGGACATCGACAGCTGGTGTACGCCTGCAGCATGGCCGGTGCCGAAAGAGCAGATGTGCTATTTCAAGTGCGCCGCGGTTGCAGAAATCAGTCGTGGCCTGGGTATTGGTCGCGGGTTACTCAATCGCTCCATTGCTGCTGCACAAACTCTGGGCTGTAAAGCTGGTCTTGCGCATATTTGGATGCAAAGTCCAAATAATAGTGCATACTCTTATTTTACTCGCTGCGGCGGAGAGATGATTCAAGAACATCCTGGCCGCTGGTATGAACTCTCGATTCATGGCGGCTACCATTGCCCCGTGTGTGACGGTGTTTGTCATTGCACTGCCGGAGAAATGGTGCTGCGCTTCGATCGCTAATAGAACGAGCCTACCTATGTACGACCCGCTTGTTGATAACTGTCCCGGCCCAGCGCAACCTCACGCTCGCAGTTATTGGCAGGCGACAACGAAGACACAACTCCCCCAACCTTCAGCAATTTTGCCAGAACGCACGGACTGCATTGTCATCGGCGCCGGTTACACCGGACTCAATGCCGCGCTGGAGCTTGCTAAACGCTTCGGCCAAAAGGTGGTGCTCATCGACGCAAACCGGATCGGTTGGGGTTGCTCCACCCGCAATGCCGGCTTCGCGATGCCTGGGACCGGCAGATTGGGCTACGGAGACTGGCAAAAGCGTCTGGGCGATTCCGGTGCACGTGCTATACAAGCTGAATATCAGCGCGGCTTCGACCGCCTGGAGCAGCACCTTGAACTGTGCCCTCAGCAGTTACAGGTACAGCGTGGCGGTTACCTCAAAGTGGCGCATCAGCCCAGCGCTGTAGAGGGCCTTCGCAATAGCTATCAGACCTTAAAAGAGTTTGACCCCAACACGCGCTGGCTCGATTCCGACGCCATACAAGCGCGCATCCGCAGCCCGCAGGCCCATGCAGCCATTCACTTTCCACAAAGTTTTGGTATTAACCCGGTGCTACTCACGGCAAGTATTGCGCGTCAGGCCAGCGAGGCAGGGGTTACTCTGGTTGAGGACGCACCGGTTCAGCACTGGGATAAAGTGGGTGGCCTGCACCGCTTGCATACGGCCAAGGGGCGCGTGTGTGCACCGAACATCATTATCGCCACCAACGGCTATACTCCTAATCACCTACACCCGAGCATTCACGGCCGTACGCTGCCGGTGCTCTCCAGTGTCATCGTCACGCGCCCGTTGCATGCCGAGGAACGCCAGGCCATTGGGCTGAGCAGCAGCGAGTTGGTGATGGATACCCGCACGTTGAAGTATTATTATCGGTTGCTACCGGACGGGCGCCTGCTCTTTGGTGGTCGCGGTGCCATCCGCGGTAAAGATGCGGGTCATCCACGCTATGCCCGCCACCTGTTGCAGGCCCTACGTGGCAGCTTCCCGGCCTTACGTGAACTCACCAGCGAGCCAGCCGACTATTACTGGAGTGGCTGGGTGAGCGTTGCATTGGATGATTATCCACGCGTTTATAGTCCCGAGAAAGGGGTCTACACCAGTATGGGATATTGCGGTGCTGGTGTGACCTTTACTCAAATTGCCGGGCAACGGCTGGCGGAACTGGTGATGGGAGAAGAGTTACCACCCCTTCCGTTTTATCAGTCACCGCTACCCGAGTTTCCTTTTCCCCATTTTCGTCGTGTCGGTCAATGGGCTTTTTACCAGCTCGCTCGCTGGCGAAGCCTGTAACCCTGACCTTAAAGTCCGAACACCACTTTTTCACTGCTAAGCATACGGCTAATCAGACGCAGCAACAACATTGAAACCAGTACCGTCGCTACTGCACTTACTGCCATAGCGCCCCACTGCAGTGACTCACCTTTAATAATATCCAACAAAGCCTGATGTTGCCCGGTCAAAGGTAAGTAATACAGAATTTGATTTTTCACGCGCGCAAACTCAACGCCAAATACCACCAGCATAGGCGCCATTAACAGCAGCGAGATGTAGGTCTGCGCTTCTTTGAAGCTTTTCGCCCGGAACGACACGAACAGTTGCAATGCAGTCGCCAGCAGCGCCAGCGGCACCAACAGCATCATGATTAAAAGAATCATGGGCCAGGCCAACACAATACTGATGCCGATTTCATGCAGTGGTAAAAACTTAAAAATGAACGGAATCAGCACCGCGCTTAAAATCCCCCCGAACATGGCAAATGCCGATGCCGCAAGCGCTTTGCCCCAGACCAGCTGCTCAGTGGTCAGCGGCTGTGATAGCAACAGCTCCAGTGAATTGCGCTCACGTTCGCCGGCACTGATATCGATGGCGACGTTCATGCCTGAGAAAAATACCGAAAGTAAAATAAAGATCAGCACACTACCGAGCAAGATGGCGGCCTTTGAGCCTTTGGTTGCGGTATCGTGTTTGACCAGATCGACGCCCTGCGTAATACGTGGATCAATGCCACGCATTTGCAAACGAATATAACTCAGTTGCCGGGTGTAATTTTCAACCGCGCTTTCCACCCGACGAATATCTGTACGTTGCTTCTGTGACGAAAAATCCGCGGTCAGCGTGACTTTCGCAGGCTGCGCCGTGGCAATATTGTCTTCCCACTCTGGCGCAATCGCCAATGTAATCGGCTGCTGCCCTGCTGGCCAGTCTTCATCCCGCGTCACGATTCCCTGCCGCTCCAGATGGGCCACAAATGCTGGTGCATAGTCAGCGCCTTCAATATCGATTTTCACATTACTGGTATCGGTAAGCTGGCTAATCAATACGTAAAACGCCACCGCCATCAGCAAGGGACCGAAAAATGCGTAAGACATAGCCGCCATAACCGAGCGTTTATCGCGCAAAGCATCCTTTAATTCTTTACGCATAACAATGTTTACTGGTGATCTCATGCTGCAATACCCTCATCGGTACCAATAATTTTTACGAAAGCTTCTTCCAGTGCTTCTTCCCCTGTCTGCTCACAGAGTTCGGTCGGTGTACCTTGCGCAGCGACCTTGCCAGCAGCGACCACCACCACCTGATCACAAAGAGCAGCCACTTCTTGCATGACGTGGCTGGAAAATAAAATACTGGTACCTTGATCGCGTAACTCGCGCAGCAGGTCACGTAAAATACGGGTGCTCATGACGTCGAGTCCGCGACTTGGTTCATCAAGAATCAAATGCTTAGGCCGGTGCACAATGGCCTGGGCCAAAGCAACTTTCATCCGCTGGCCCTGCGAGAATCCTGTCGCGCGACGGTCGGCAATTGCATCCATGTCCAGCCGTGAGATGACGTTCTGCACCGCAGTTGCGCCGGCGTCACCTTCAAGACCATGGAGCGTTGCGAAATAGGCAATTTGCTCGCGGGCAGTCAGGCGCTCGTAGAGGCCAAACTTGTCCGGGAAAATGCCGATCTTCTTACGCACCGCAAGCGGCTCCAGATTGGCATCGATGCCGTCAATCAGGGCCTCGCCTGTATCTGCTTTGAGCAGACCGTAAATCGTCCGCAGACAGGTGGTTTTGCCGGCACCGTTAGGGCCAAGTAGTCCGGTGATCTGTCCTTCAGGCGCGCTAAACGTCAGGCCATCAAGAGCCGTCACCTTACCGAAGGATTTTTTTAGTGATTTGACTTCGATCATGATGACTCTCTTATAATCCTTTGCCGTTACTATTCAAAATAAAAGGTTGCGGGCGTTGTTCTGCCAGGCACTTAGGATCGAGCTTTTGCAAGTCCAGGTCTTTAATAAACTCGCTTGCCAGGCGGTTTGCACAGGTATGGCCGACAATGGTGTGTGCCCCCTGGGGCGCCACCAGATGGCGACTGTTACTCAGGGTTTCCGCGGCCAGCTCGCCCCAGGCCGGCGGTGTTACCGGATCCAGCTCGCCCGACAGCAACAAGGTTGGAATAGCACTTTCCACCGGCGTAAACCACTCGTCTGGACGTGCTTGTTTCGGCCACACCGAACACATATCGATAAAGGCATCGGCAGTGCGGCTGCCAATAAAGGTATTGTCACCATCCGCAGTCAGCAGCTCAGGTGTCGCCCGCGGCAAGTCTTCACTGCACAGCACACTTAGCGTAAGTCCCATATAAAGTTCAGACTGTGCCATGGTACTTCCTAATAAGCCGGTTAACGGGGTGTAATCGCCCTCAGCAGTGCGTTGAATCACATAAGGTAGCATTTGCCGCGTCGTGGGATGATAAAGCCCCACACGCATCACCGAGCTCAGCCGGCCGGCAGTCACAAGAATATCAACCGGCTCGTTACTCAGCGGGTCTCTGACGGTCAGGGGAACGGGGTCAACTTCAAGTTGTTGCATCAGGGTACGGTAAGTGAGGTCAAGATTAGGAAACGTCTCGCTACAGACCTGCGACGCTTTGCAACGGGCAAGCAATTGTTCAAAAGAGTCTGCGCCATGACGGCCAAAGGGACCCACCACCACTTGCACGGGCGCTACTGCGTCAAGTACGGCAGCCCGCACCGATTGCGGCGCTTCGCGCATGTAAACCAGCCCGGCGCGTGATCCATAAGAACCACCGTAGAGCGTTACCTGTGGATAGCCTAAAGCTTCCCGCACGGCTTCAAAATCGCGAATGGCATTCACGGTATGGTATTGAGTTAAGTCAACATCGGTAAACTTAGCCAGGCAGCTTTCTGCCATCTCCGCTAAGTCGATAGCATCGTCCGCCTTGACCAACTCTTCGACATGGCTCATGGCACAACTAAGCGGATTGGAGCCGCCAGTCCCACGTTGGTCGATGAGCAGAATATCCCGCTGCTGCCGGACGTTCTGGAAAATACGCGCAATCATGCTGCCGAGTTCTGTCGCTGCTTGGCCTGGGCCGCCGGCTAAAATCAATAGGGGGTCGTCTTGTTTACTCTCGCGCACAGCGGGCAACACCGCGAAATTGATGCCAATGGTTCGGCCGTCAGGTGCATCGTAATTTTCGGGAACCTGCAAGGTACCGCAGCGCAGTTGCTCAGAAATGTCTTTCAGGTAACAGGACTCGAGCTCCACCTGAGCTGACGGCACGGGTGCAGCGGCATCCTGCGCATGAGTTGCAAAGCTCGCAACTGCGGCAGCCAACAAAAGAGGTGCAATGGAGATTTTCATGCATTGTTATCCATTTGTAACGAATGCAGACAGTCTAAACGTTCGGGCAAGCTTCGGAAAGGGTTAAAACTGTAAAGAAATGTGGCATTCGCCCGGCCAACAACGCTTAAGGCTGGAAACGACCAGCGAGTATTTCACCAATCGGCGTCTCTAACAGGTTACGCTCTCGCATCCATTCGAAATCGCCCACCTGTCTGATGTCATCAATATGGACACTGCGGGCAATAAAGCTACCGATATCATGGGCATCATTTTTAACAGCAAACTGAATCAGCGTGGCGTCATTACAGCGGATATTGGAATAAACATCACGCAAGCGGATGCGCATGTCGCGAAGCTTACGCTGCAAACGTACCGTATGATTGTCGCGCACATAGGCGCAGAAGACTAACGCAACTTCTTCGGACTCTAAGTAGGATTGTGCTGATGCCGGCAAACTGAGTGGCATCAAGACCATCGCAGCGCTAGTTGCAGCTAGCCATGATGTAATCGATTTGAACATCGAATAACCTCAAGTGTTCTCACTGGAGCTCATCCTACCCTGCTCATTCAAGCCTTACAACGGAATATATTGTTAACAGGCAGGTCTACTTTTACAAATTATTTACGCGTTCGAACACCTGAGTACTGAAAGAATGAGGATTGTTTTTATCGGCGGGGTGCTCGACTTGCTCTTTTAGCTCCCACTCTCCGAGTGCATGAAAATCCGGAAACCAGGTATCGCCTTCGACCTTAACATCAATCTGCGTCAGGTAGAGACGCGCTGCATGGGGCAGAAATTCCTGATAGACGTGACCGCCACCGATGACCATCAACTCTTCAGTATCTCCAGCCGCTGTTACGGCCTGGCCGGTATCACTTACCCAGACCACGCCCTGCTCGTCAGTATAAGGCTGCTGATACTTGCGGCTGAGCACGATATTGGTACGACCGGGCAGCGGCCGACCAATGGATTCGTAGGTTTTGCGTCCCATCACTACCGGCTTACCCATAGTGATGCGCTTGAAATGTTGCAGTTCGGCGGGTAAATGCCACGGCATATCACCGTTTTTTCCGATAACCCGGTCGTGGGCCATGGCCGCAATCAATGCAATTCGCATAAAAACCTCGTTGCTCGTGCACCAGGGTGCTCATACCCGTCCGCTGGCTACGAGCAACGCCTGAATCAATTGTTATTATTTCTGATAAATCACTTCGACGTCGTAATCGTCATCGTCGAAATCATCATCGTCATCATCGTCGTCTTCATCATAAGCTTCCAGTTGCTCCTGATGGTAGTTGTCCCATTTGAACTCTGTGGTTGCCTGAGTCTGCTCTTCTACATCTTCGGCGGAAGGCTTAGGCAACTGCTCAAGGTAGGTCATGACCTCTTTGCAAAGCTGTTCGGTACCCTGCTTACTCAATGCAGAGATCTGGTAAACCGGGCCTTCCCAGTCCAACGCTGCAGTAAGCTCAGCAATGCGCTCAGCAACTTCTTCGTCGCTGATAAGGTCAACTTTATTGACCACCAGCCAGCGCGGTTTTTCCGCTAACTTAGGGCTGTACTTTTCCAGCTCATTAACGATAGTGACCGCTTGTGTCGCCGGATCGGTTCCATCATAAGGTGCTAAATCGACCAGGTGCAAGAGTAGGCCACAACGCTCCAGATGTTTCAGGAACTGAATCCCGAGGCCCGCGCCTTCTGCGGCACCTTCAATCAAGCCAGGAATGTCAGCAATGACAAAGCTCGCGTGGGGTACCGGCCGCACCACACCCAGATTGGGAACCAGTGTGGTAAACGGATAATCGGCAACTTTCGGCTTCGCTGCTGACACCGAACGGATGAAGGTCGATTTGCCGGCATTCGGCATGCCCAGCAGGCCGACATCGGCAAGCAGCATCAGCTCTAATTTGAGACTGCGAATTTCGCCGGGAGTACCCATGGTTTTCTGCCGTGGAGCACGGTTGGTACTGCTCTTAAAACGGGCATTACCCAGACCATGGAAGCCGCCTTTGGCGACCATACGGCGCAAACCGTGGCGAGTTAAATCGCCCAGCACTTCGCCGGTTTCTTCGTCGGTGGCACGAGTACCCACAGGCACTTTCAACACGATGTCTTCACCGCGTTTACCGGTACAGTTTTTACCCATGCCATTTTGACCGCGTTGCGCACGGTGGATGCGCTCAAAGCGATAATCAATGAGAGTGTTCAGGTTTTCGTCGGCTTCCAGATAAACATCGCCGCCATCGCCACCGTCACCACCGTCGGGGCCACCTTTGGGGATATATTTCTCGCGTCGAAAACTTACTACGCCGTTACCGCCGTCGCCAGCTTCAACCCGAATTTCGGCTTCATCTACAAACTTCATACTTTTCTACCTGCCACTATAAAAAAACCCCGCCACACAGGACGGGGTTTCTATGTTTTTCGTTAACTCGCCTGAATTAGTCAGTAACGATGCTAACGTATTTGCGGTTCTTAGGACCTTTCTCCGCAAAAGAAACTTTACCGTCGCTCAGAGCGAACAAAGTGTGGTCACGACCAATACCGACGTTATCACCAGCGTGGAAACGAGTACCACGTTGACGAACGATGATGCTACCAGCTAATACTGACTCACCACCGAAGCGCTTTACACCCAGACGTTTACTTTCTGAGTCACGACCGTTTTTGGTTGAACCACCAGCTTTTTTGTGTGCCATGTGTCGTTACTCCTTAATTAACCGTTAATACCAGTGATCTTCACTTCAGTGAACCACTGACGATGACCTTGATGTTTCATGTGGTGCTTACGACGGCGGAACTTGATAATGTTCACTTTGTCTGCACGACCATGGTTGACGACTTCCGCTTTTACGGATCCACCAGAAACAAAAGGCGCGCCGATTTTCACGTCATCGCCGTTCGACATCATTAACACTTCGTCGAACTCAACCACTTCACCGGTGGCTGCTTCCAGCTTTTCCAGGCGGACGATTTGGCCTTCAGTCACACGGTGCTGCTTACCGCCACTTTGGAATACTGCGTACATAGTTTTCTCCGATTCGCCCTTAAGGGCACGTTAGATTTAAATCAGGGCGCGAATTATAGGCGAACTTAACGCCCGAGTAAAGAGTGTTCTTCGTTATTCGTAGGTCGCGCCAACTGTACCTACGCCCATACCTGCTTTTGGCTTTAAGCGAGCCTGTCCACGGCAATATCTGCCAGTGCGTGCAAGACCTCGCGATGCTCTGACGCAGGTAATACTGCCAGTTGTTGTTGCGCTAACTTAGCTTCAGCCAGCGCCCGGTCCCGCGTGTAATCAAGCGCACCGGTGCGGCGCATTGCCGTTAATATGGTTTGCAGATGCTGACGTCCATCACCCTGCTCGATAGCTGAGCGAATCAGCTGTGCTTCTTCCTCATTGCCATGCCACATTGCGTACAGCAACGGTAAGGTAGGCTTACCTTCGGCCAGATCATCACCGGCCTGTTTCCCCATGACTTCGCTATCTGCAGTGTAGTCCAACAGATCATCGACCAGCTGAAACGCAGTACCCAGATGACGCCCGTAAGCCGCTAAAGCATCTTCGCTGGCCTGGGACTGATCCGCCAGCACCGCACCAAGTTGCGTCGCGGCTTCAAACAACTTTCCGGTTTTACCGTAAATGACGTCAAAATAACTGGCTTCGGTGGTCTCCGGATCGTTGCAGTTCATCAACTGTAAGACTTCGCCTTCGGAAATGATATTCGTAGCATCCGCCAGAATCTTCATGACCTTCATCGAGTCGAGTGTCACCATCAGCTGAAACGCGCGGGTATACAGGAAATCGCCTACCAGTACGCTAGCTTCGTTGCCAAACACAGCGTTAGCAGTTTCCTGGCCACGGCGTAATTCAGAGGCATCGACCACGTCATCGTGCAACAGGGTCGCGGTATGAATAAACTCAATGATGGTCGCCAGGGTCAGATGACCCCGTCCTTCATAGCCGACAGCGCGAGCTGCGGTCACGGCAAGCAAGGGTCGCAGACGTTTACCTCCACTGTTGACGATATACAGGCCAAGCTGATTAATCAGGGCTACATCTGATTGTAGTTCAGCCCCGATCAGTTGGTTGACACCGTTCATGTCGGCGGCCATTAACGTATTAATTTCAGATAACTTCATTCGGCAACGCTAGCTATGGTTTAAGGTTAAGATTTTACAAAGAAATGCTAGTACAAGTCCAGCAACAACTCCGCCTGTATGTGCGGCAAACGCTAGTCCACTGAGTTCCGGCAGATAAATCAGGTCAAATACGACTTTGCCCACTAAGCCGATCAAAATAAGCGCACCCAGCCAGCGTTTCTGCAGTACATCTGTCAATGCACAATAGGCAAAAATGCCATATAAGGTTCCTGAAAATCCCGCATAGAAGCGTACGTCAGGATCAAAGTAGACCTGCGCCAGGCTACTACTTAGCATAATCACAGGGACGCCCAGCCAGCGACGCCAGCCGCTTTGGTGATCGATGAACAGTGCCCAGCAGACCAGCAGGCCTAACAGGTTCAAACCTAAATGTGGCCAATTATGGTGCACCAGCTGACCACTGAAAAGCTGCCATAAATGCTGCCCTTCGATGACCCCGTGACGGTTGAGCTTAAGCATGTCTTGCCAGGCATTGGGAAGCATCATGATGAGGGTCAGCAACACCATAACACTAACTGTAGGTAGCAGCGCCTCACGTGAAGTAGGAATCGTTAAACCGAACAACTGCATCGCTGGATTCACCTATAAAAAAGCGCCGGGAGCTGCTAGCAGCTGACCCGGCGCTTGTGTCGTATGACAACGCTAGGGAAGCAGGGCTGCCCTTACTTGACGAAATCCAAACCGGTTTGAATGTCGTTCTTCAAGCCGTCGAGCATTGACGCTTTCGCTTTTTTCTCGAAATCGCTCAGTTCGCCATACGGCAGGATTTCTTCAACACCCTTTGGACCTAAACGGACAGGATGAGCGAAGAACAAGGCATCGCTACCATCGGTTTCCACATAAGTGCACTCAACAACACTGTCGTCGCCCTGCAGGGCTTTGACCAGTGACAAGCAGAAACGCGCTGCCGCCTGACCCATAGAAAGGGTGGCTGAGCCGCCGCCGGCTTTCGCTTCAACAACTTCAGTACCGGCATTCTGGATGCGGTGCGTCAGTTGCTCAATTTGCTCGTCGCTGAAATCAAGACCGGTTTGCGACAACAGTGGCAGAATCGTGGTACCGCTGTGGCCACCAATGACCGGAACCTGAACTTCCGCAGGGTTCTTGCCGTGGATCTCAGCAACAAAGGTCTCTGCACGAATCACATCCAAGGTAGTGACACCAAACAGCTTGTTTTTGTTGTAGACGCCTTTTTTCTCTAGCACACGCTTGGCGATGGCAACAGTGGTGTTTACCGGGTTAGTGATAAGGCCAATCGCTGCATCCGGGCAATTATCTGCAATCGCTTCAATCAGATTGGAAACAATACCGGCATTGATATTGAACAGATCCGAGCGGTCCATACCAGGCTTACGTGGCACGCCGGCTGGGATCAATACGATGTCTGCGCCAACCAGTGCTGGTGCCAGATCATCTTTGCCATAGCCTTTAACATTGACTGCGGTCGGGATGTGGCTGAGATCAACAGCAACGCCTGGTACTACGGGCGCAACGTCATACAGCGCCAGCTCAGATCCAGCAGGTAATTGGGTTTTTAAAAGTAATGATAGTGCTTGGCCGATACCGCCAGCTGCACCTAAAACTGCAACTTTCATCTCAGACTCCATCCAGTTGTTAGGGAAATTTTTGATGCCAAAAGCCTACTCCAAAAGCGTCCAAATTACAACCGAAAGGCGCCTGGCTAGGCGTTTGTGAGCTTTTGCGATAGACTGACGTTTCAACGGGTTGGCAAGCGCTTATCCCGGTCAACGAAACGAACTCAAGAGGCCATTTTGCACCATGACCCAAGCCAAACCAGAAGCGATGATTGATACCTTTAAAGGGCTATTGAAAGAAGAGCGGTATGGCTCGCAAAGCGAGATTGTAGATGCCATGAAAGAGTTAGGCTTCGACAATATTAGTCAATCTAAGGTCTCACGGTTGCTAAGCAAATATGGCGCGGTGCGCACCCGTAATGCCCGGCAGGAAATGGTCTACTGTCTGCCTGCGGAATTAGGCATCCCTTCCACGCGGGCTCCATTATCGCAATTAGTATTGGATATTCAGCATAATGATGTGATGGTGATTATTCGTACCTCACCAGGCGCCGCGCAACTTATTGCGCGCTTACTCGATTCTGTCGGCAAGAAAGAAGGTGTACTTGGTACGATTGCCGGGGACGATACGATTTTTATTGCGCCGGTCAAAGTGTCTGACATCGACTTTACGCTACAGAAGGTGACCGAGCTGTTTGAGAACGTCGCTTAGCCGTTGTGTCCGCTGGTGATCGTTATGGCGCAAACAGAACTCATGGCTACTGCGTCAGGAAATCGACGGATGGCGCAAAGAATGCGGCATTACTGACAGCTTCAGTGTAGTCCAGCAAGGGATCGTAATCGCCGTTCTCATCCGCTATATAGCGTTGCTTTAACCACTGCAGTATGTCACGCGACTGGCCGGAAAAGTACATGGCGAGTAAGCCCTGCTCGCGCATATCGCCCCATGGCATATTCTGACGCAACATACTTAAAGGTTGTTCACGTTCATTCTGAAGTTTGGCCTTTTGGGTATGCGAGACCATCTGCAACACGGCTTCACTGATACGTTCTCCGGTAAGCTTCTTGCGGCCGATCACAAACTCCTGCATCTCTTGCGTAAGCTGTTCCCAGCGCCGCAAATCGTGCCGGAATTTCTGCACATACAAGTAGCTGCCGCCGGCGAATACCGGATCATCATCGGCATGAATCAGTGCCAACTGACGACGGCGAATGCCGCGTGGGTTTTCCGGCGCATCAATAAAGCCAGTCAGATCACGTCCATCCATAAATCGAAACGTCGGTAACTGTTCAGTGAGCTCGACGTCGTGACCAAGCCACTCGAGCAGCGCGCGGGCACTGTGATAATTGACATCGAAACGATCCGAGCGCACGGTCAGTAACAGGTCGACGGGCTCACGTGGCGCCTGTCGATCACCATCACGCAGGTCGGGAAATTGCCCCAGTTGTGAGGGCCGCTGCTGAGGATAAAGAATGTCCCAGTAATCACTGCCGATAGCGACGTAACCACTGAGTAAAGCTTCTGAAAAGCGCTCGTCAAGCTCATTGAGCAGAGCAGGAATTCGGGCTAACTTACGCCGTACACTCACAACATCATCGGTCATTACGTTCAATGATAATGTTAAGCCATGCAAATTCGGCTCTGCGAAGATGCCTTTTTGCGCTTGTGCCATGGGTGTCCTCACCAATTTGTAATCGTTATTGTTAGCGGTACTTGCTCGAAAAACCATGCAGCTTGGTCGCAACCAACTTGCGCTGCTTAACAACTGGCATACAATGCTTGTCAGTCTAGCAAAGATTATCTAAAAAAATGAGAATTTAAGCGGAGTTATTATGGGACTACCACAGCGATTTACAACTACTTTGATGGCCGCCTCGCTGGCCATGCTATTGGGCGGCTGCGCCACAACTTCAGGTGCAGATGCCTCAGCAACAGCTGCTGAAACCAGCACGGTGGCCAGTGAAGACCAGCGTTTTACCACTATGGCAGAACGCGTTTGGGAAGGCATGCAAAATCCTGTCGGCAGTGAAAACCTTGATGCTGCGCTACCGAGCATGACGCCAGAGGCACTTGCGGCCCGCGCTGAGCAACAACGGCAGTGGCTCAACGAGCTACAAAGTATCGATACCGACGCATTATCTCGTCAGGCCTATATCAATTGGCGCATGCTCACTTACCGTCTGCAAAATAATGTCGACAGTTATGACTTTAACGAACATTACATGCCGTTAAACGCAGAAGGCGGATTTCACAGTTCTTTATCTTTCATGGTGCGCAATACCGCCCTTCGCAGCTATGAAGACTACCAGAATTATGTCGCTAAGCTGGCCACGGTTCCACGTTATATGAATGAGCAGACCGCCTGGCTTGAGCGCGGCCTTAAAGAAGGCTACACCCAGCCGCGTGCGGCGATGGTCGGCTTTGAAGACAGTATCGCTGCCTTCATTGTGCAGGACCCGCGCGATAGCGTGTTCTACCAACCCTTGTTGCAGCAGCCGGCGTTTATCGATGATGCCCAATGGGAAGCTTTACAGGTGGCCGCAGCACAAGTCATTGACGATGCAGTGATTCCGGCTTACCAGAACTATTTTGACTTTATGGTGATGGACTATCTGCCGAACTGCCGTGAGTCCGTCGGTGCCAGTGCTTTGCCCAACGGCGATGCTTATTATCAGAATAGAATTGAGCACTTCACCACGCTGAGCCTGACCCCAGCCGAGATCCACGCCAAAGGTCTGGCCGAAGTTGCGCGTATTCGCAATGAAATGGCGGTGGTGATTGAGCAATCTGGCTTTGACGGAAACTTTGATGAGTTTGTCGAATTCTTACGCACGGATCCGCAATTTTACCCGACCTCAGCTGAAGAGTTGCTAAAAGAAGCTTCTTATATCGCCAAACGCATGGATGGTGAGCTGCCGAAGTTCTTTAAACTGCTGCCACGGCAACCTTATGGTATTGCACCTGTGCCAGCTGAAATTGCGCCTAAGTACACCACTGGCCGCTATGCCGGAACCTCACGTGACGACCGCGCCAGCTTCTATTGGGTCAATACTTACGCCCTTGACCGCCGTCCGCTGTATCAACTTGAAGCTTTGACCTTGCACGAAGCGGTACCTGGTCATCACCTGCAGGGCGCCTTGGCACGGGAAATGGAAGACGTGCCCAGCTACCGCCAACAGACCTACATCTCAGCTTTTGGTGAAGGTTGGGGACTTTATTCAGAATGGCTCGGCCTGGAAGCGGGTTTTTATCAGGACCCTTACAGTAACTTCGGCCGCTTGAGCTATGAAATGTGGCGTGCTGCACGTTTAGTGGTCGACACCGGCATGCATTCGATGGGCTGGAGTCGCGAAAAAGCGATGGACTTTATGGCTGCCAATACCGCGCTGAGCCTGCATAATGTGCGCACCGAGATCGACCGCTACATCACCTGGCCTGGGCAAGCGTTATCCTACAAGCTCGGTGAAATTTTGATCCGCTCGCTGCGCGCCGAAGCTGAAGCCGCTCTTGGCGGTAAATTCGACATCCGCGAATTCCATTACCAGGTTCTGAAAAACGGTAGTATCCCGCTTGATGTCCTTGAGCAGGAAATCCGCAACTGGATCGACTCGCAAGCCTAACAGCAAGAAAGGGCAGCCCTAACATTTTAAAGACACAAAAATAGAAAGGGCTGCCCTTAACTTTTGCGGGCAAAAAAAAAAGGAGGGGCTGCCCCTCCTTTTTTGTGAGCATATGGATTAAATCTTGAAGAACTTAATCGTCAGTGGGTAGTTTTGCACGATGCCGTCGTTGGCCCGGATAGCTCCCATAATTGCGAAAATGATGTGGCAGATGCCGAGAGCGATAAGTAAGAAAATACCGATCACGACAAAACTTAAGATGACACTGATGATACCCCAGATAAACGCTGAGATAATCCAGTTGAAAACAACTTTGCCGTGCGCATCAATATAAGGGTTTGTATCCTTCTTACTCAGCCACATGACCAGCGGTACAATAAGGCCCGCAAACGGAATTAAATAACCGGCAAATTGCGAAAGATGCAACAGCATTGCGTAGGTTCGATCTTCCTGGCTTGGTCCGGTAATAACAGTTGTTTCTTGCACAGGCTCCATTATTCGGTTCCTTTTTTTATTTGAGTTGTGATGTATTAAGAATTACTGCGTCGCCACAAATAGTCAACATAAACTCTAATACGTTATCGCTGCTTATGCTAGTCTGAACCGAGATTATCCAGAGATTTCAATTTATGCTCGTCGCTCCGCAAATCATCACAAATCGGGCCGCTAAGGTTGTCCACAGCGCGTTTGATCGCATCGGTAGCAAGCTATTGCCCTATCGGTATTTAAGGCCGTTTAGTTATTGGGATAATTATTACGGGTTAAATCCGGACATTACCCAGGAATATTTCCAGTTGCTCGATTACGCCACCATTCAGCGCTTTGAAAATAAGGGTTACATCGCCAGGCGAGTGGCAGAGCTTGGCATAAAGAATGTTTTTCCAAAAAGCTACTTTTCCGTCGCCGATGTTTTTGCAGAGCAGCCTGGCCCGGATGCTATCTGGTTCGTAAAACCCACCCATCTGACCGGTGGTAAGGGCATCACCTGCCATACGACAGATTCACTGAAAGATTTAGAACTACCAAAACACTACTTTATCCAACAGCAAGTGACAGATATAGAATTATATGAAGGCCGCAAATACACCGCCCGTGCTTATGTTTTTATACACAACAAGAAACTCTATGTCTTTGATGATGGTTTTGTGATGATTCATGGCCTGCCCTACGATGAAAAGAGTACTGATTTTGCGACGCAAGTTGACCATCGCGGCTACCATATCGCAGGCAGTCCAATAAAAATGAAAAAAATTTCTGAGTTACCGAATGCCGATAAAAAACTTGAAAGCATTCAGAATAAACTCCATCGGTTGAAGCCTGTGCTTGAAGAAATGATCGGCAAAAGCTCCGACGTACATTACGGGCTATTGGGAATAGATCTGCTCTTCACACGAACTCATGATGCACTCTTTATTGAATTAAATTCGAAGTCTAATTTCATTCATACTGAACTCATAAACGACTCCCTTAATAGTCCATTTTTTAGTTCATTTTTGACCACGCTTTATACCCGCGAAGTCGACGCACGACTCACCCAGATATAGCTTCACTTTTTGTAAAAAAATAGAAAGGGCTGCCCTCCCTGAATTTGCGTGTACGAGATCGGCAGGGCTGCCCTTTCTTAGATTGCGGGTACAAAAAAGGAGGGCTGCCCCTCCTTTTTATTTGCGGTCGCGAAGAGAGGGCTGCCCTCTCTTGGGTTAGGCGACTTGGATGCTGGGGATGATGTTGGCTTTGGCGGCGGTTTCGGCGTCGCGGAAGGCGTCCATCTGGTCGAAGTTAAGGTACTTGTAGACTTCGCCGGCCATTGCGTTGATGTCCGAGGCGTATTCCATGTACTCGGCTGGCGTTGGCAGCTTGCCTAAAATCGCACCCACTGCAGCAAGTTCAGCTGAGGTCAGGTAGACGTTAGCACCATCACCAAGGCGGTTCGGGAAGTTACGGGTTGAAGTCGACAACACGGTCGCGCCCGCTTCTACGCGTGCCTGGTTGCCCATGCACAGTGAACAGCCTGGCATCTCAGTGCGCACACCGTTGTTGGCGTAGATGTTGTAGTAACCTTCTTCGCGCAACTGTGCTTCGTCCATTTTGGTTGGCGGCGCAATCCACAGCCGCGTGTTCAGCGCTTCGGTGTTCTTCTCCAGCAACTTACCTGCTGCACGGAAGTGACCAATATTCGTCATACATGAACCGATGAACACTTCGTCAACTTTGTCGCCTGCGACTTCACTCAGGAACTTCGCATCGTCAGGATCATTCGGGCAACAGACGATAGGCTCTTTAATTTCTGCCAAATCGATTTCAATCACTTCCGCGTATTCAGCGTCGGCATCAGCACGCATCAGTGACGGATTTGCCAGCCAGTCTTCCATCTTCTGGGCACGGCGCTCAAGAGTACGCACATCGCCGTAGCCTTCGTTGATCATCCAACGCAGCATGGTGATGTTAGAACGCAGGTACTCCGCGACTGACTCTTCTGACAAGTTGATGGTACAACCTGCGGCAGAACGTTCAGCAGATGCATCAGACAATTCGAACGCTTGCTCAACGGTCAGGTGGTCAAGGCCTTCGATTTCCAGAATACGACCAGAGAATGCATTTTTCTTGCCACGCTTCTCAACGGTCAACAAGCCTTCTTTAATCGCAAACGCAGGAATCGCATGCACCAGGTCACGTAAAGTAATACCCGGCTGCATTTCACCTTTGAAACGCACCAATACCGACTCCGGCATATCCAGTGGCATCACGCCTGTTGCTGCTGCGAACGCGACCAGACCAGAACCTGCCGGGAATGAAATACCTAGCGGGAAACGGGTATGCGAGTCACCACCAGTTCCGACAGTGTCAGGCAGCAGCATACGGTTCAACCAGCTGTGGATGATACCGTCGCCAGGGCGCAATGACACACCGCCACGGTTCATAATGAAGTCAGGCAAGGTATGTTGCGTGTCGATATCCACCGGCTTCGGATAGGCAGCTGTGTGACAGAATGACTGCATGGTTAAGTCGGCAGTGAAGCCCAAACAGGCCAAGTCTTTCAGTTCATCACGGGTCATTGGACCGGTGGTGTCCTGCGAACCTACGGTGGTCATTTTCGGCTCGCAATAGGTACCCGGACGGACGCCGTCCATACCACAAGCTTTACCTACCATTTTCTGCGCCAGGGTATAGCCCTTGCCGCTATCAGCAGGTTGCTCGGGTTTGAGGAACAAGTCCGAAGGACCCATACCCAAAGATTCACGAGCTTTCTCGGTCAGACCGCGACCGATGATCAGGTTGATTCGGCCACCGGCGCGAACTTCGTCAAGAATCACACGCGAAGCATAGTCGTACTCAGCGATAACGTCGCCCGCTTCGTTCTCGATTTTACCCGCGTAAGGATGAATGGTGATCACATCACCCATGTTCATCTTTTCGACGTCTGCTTCAAACACCAACGCGCCAGCGTCTTTCATGGTGTTGAAGAAAATTGGCGCTACTTTGCCACCAATACAGATACCGCCGGCACGCTTGTTTGGTGTACCCGGCATGTCTTCACCAATAAACCACAACACTGAGTTGGTCGCTGATTTACGTGACGAGCCCGTACCGACCACGTCGCCTACGAAAGCGACTGGATGGCCTTTTTCTTTCAATTCTTCGATTTGCTTGGCAGCGTCGGTGACACCTTCGCGCGGCATTTTGTACATGGCTTTCGCGTGCAGCGGAATGTCTGGACGTGACCAGGCATCAGGTGCCGGTGACAAGTCGTCGGTATTGGTTTCACCCGTCACTTTAAAGACAGTGGCTTTGATTTGCTCAGGCATTTCGTTGCGGCTGGTAAACCATTCCGCATTCGCCCATGACTCGACCACTTCTTTCGCCAGCGCATTGCCAGCTTTCATTTTCTCTTCAACGTCATGGAAGGCATCGAACATCAGCAAGGTATGCTTTAGTTCGTAAGCGGCGAGTTCACCAAGATCAGCGTCATCTAACAAATCAACCAAAGTCACGATGTTGTAGCCACCGTGCATGTTGCCAAGTAACTTCACAGCGTCCTGCTTGGTGATAACCGGACTGGAGACTTCGCCCTTAACCAGTGCAGATAAAAAGCCAGCTTTTACATAAGCGGCTTCGTCGACGCCCGGAGGCACACGCTCAGACAGGAGTTCAACCAGGAATTGTTCTTCGCCAGCAGGCGGGTTTTTCAGGAGTTCTACGAGATCAGCGACTTGTTCTGCGGTTAACGGCTTTGGTGGAATGCCTTCGGCAGCGCGCTCTTCAACATGCTTACGATAGTCTTGCAGCACAGATTACCTCTACTTTGCTATGCGGATGAAACTTGCGGGTGAAAAAGTGGCGCAATTATAGGGGTTTTAGCTGCTAATTAAAATTCATAGGAGCACATAAAAGGTAATCTTTAGCATAAGTTTCATGAATAGCTAAGCCCTTGGCGAGGACCTTTCCAAAATGTCAGCTGGCGGGTTTACAAATGCTTACACTTAGTTGCTGGAAATGCGTTCGTTGACATAAACCTTTCACACTCTTGGTCTATCTTAAAAGGTAGGTCAACTGGGGGGGGCCTAATTATGAAAACTGCAATGATGAAATCCGTACACGCTTTATCAGCACTAGCCATGTTTACCTTGGTCAATGGTATGGTCAGTACTTCCGCCATCGCGTCGGTTGAGGTACAAAACGCCAATAAAATCATAGCTCAACAGGTTTACCGCTACACTTACGCACCTGAGAATTACGCCGGCAGTATCGATCATGAGCTGGGCATCATGCAACAGACGTTGATGGCAGATGTCCGCAAAGACAGTATGCTAAGCGCGCGCGCCGGGCTTGAAACCAGCGCCAATGAGCTGCGCGATATGACCAGGCTAGCTGAGCTTAGCCTAAACACTAGCGCTGAACGAGCGCCAGATCATCTCTTCGGCCGGCCCGGCTATACGCTCCGCCGATCGTACCAGATGTACCTCTAAGTTCACGTTATTGATGAATCCGGGGATGTCGATGCGTTGTAACGCTTTGCGTTGCAAAGCATCCCCGACTAAATCACCGGGGATAATGCCCCAGCCCATGCCGGCCAGCAATAATTCTCGCTGCGTGATCGAGTCATTGACCCGAATCCGCTGCTTGCCCGGCATTCGGATAATGCTGTCGAGATCTATCCCGACGTCCTGATTCTGTGGGATCAGCATGGGTAGCTCAAGCAAGTCATGCCGCTGAAGCTCCTTTAAGTTTCGCCCTGCCAATAATGCTGGGGCACATACCACCAATAGCTCGAACGGCCGCACCCGTATCGTCTCAAAATCGCCGTACTGGCGGAAAATCGGTAACCACGGTGAGAGCGCCAGCTCAGCTTCGCCGCTGCTAATTTTACGCAGCACCCGTAGTTGTGAATCACCACTAAGCAGCAGCTCGGTCGCCGGATACTGTTGTTGCACCTCATGCATGGCGGGAAACAACGCCGAGGGCGCGCAGGTGTAATCATAAGCAATGCGCAGCTGGGGCTCAGCACCGGTCTGTAATTGTTCCGCCAATGATTGTAGCCGTTGCTGCTGGCGAATCACCTCACGGGCCTGGCGTAAAAACTGACGGCCACGAGCAGTGAGAATAAGCCGATAACCGCTGCGGTCAAATAACTCAAAGCCGACGTCCGCTTCCAGGTTTTTAAGCGCCATACTCACCGCCGCCTGAGTGCGGTGCATTCGTTCCGCAACACCTTGCACGGAACCGGTGTCGCCAAGGTGCAGAAGCATTTCCAACTGGTTTAGTTTCATCGGTTTCCTCGTAATGTTGTCGATGTCCTCCTGAGCGCATATCCAGCTCGAAGCACCACCATATAATAATATATTCTTATGTTCTTTTTAATTTTAATTCAGTATTACTTTAGGTGTTAAAGGTCTACACTCTTCATCATTAAGATTCCATTCGTGTTTCCATTGATGTCTTGTCAGGGATGCAACTGACAACAATCGGTAACTAGCGACGAGGTAACGATGTTCAAGTGGCAAGGTTTGATGCTCGCACTCTGTTTGAGTGCCCTGACAGGTTGCGATACAGCACCAGCACAGCAACAAGCTGAAGCGGTGGTGCAACCGGTTAAACTCCATGAGGTCCGCAGTTTAACGGAGCATAGGTTTCGCGAGTTCCCTGCAGTGCTGGAAGCAGCGCAGGTGGCACAACTAGCGTTTCGGGTCGGCGGTGAGATCGATGCTTTCCCTATCAAAGCTGGAACTACCGTACAACAAGGTGAGCTCATCGCCCGTCTCGATCCAACCGACTATCAGTTGGTATTGGATCAGGCCCAGGCTCGCTTTGAACTCGCTCAGGCACAATTCCAACGCACCGAAAGCCTGGTCGAGCAAGGCGTGATATCGCGCCAGCAGTTCGACGAAACCAAAGCCAATCTGGAAGTAGCGCGGGCAAACCTCGAAACGGCGAAGGCCAATGTACGTTACACCGAATTACGTGCGCCCTTTACCGGTACCATCGCCCATGTTTTTGTTGAAGCCTTCGAAACCGTGCAGCCACAACGTCCCATTGCCACCTTACAGATGGACGATGCCATCGACGTCAGTATCACTGTGCCGGAACAGTTATTCGCCCGTGTCCAGCGTCAATTGGATTATCAGCCCGAAGTCATCTTTGCCGCCGCTCCAGAGCAGAGCTACCGTGCGCAACTAAAAGAATGGGATACCACGGCCGATCCTGCGACCAACACCTACAAAGTCGTCTTCACTATGCCAACTCCAGCGGAGTTTAACGTGCTCCCAGGCATGTCCGCGACCGTGCGGGTCGACTCCTACGCCGTTGCAAGCCAGCCGACCAAGGGCGTGCTGATCCCCACTGCCGCAGTTTTCTCTGACACGACAGCGCCCGTAGAGGCGCCACACCGGGTTTGGGTTTTCACCCCCCTGACGAACACAGGTGAAGAACAAAGCGCAACAGGCACCGTGAGTCAGCGCGAAATTCAGGTCGGTCGGGTAACTGGCTCCAGCATCGAAGTCACCGCGGGCTTGAGTGCGGGCGAACAGATTGTAGTAGCCGGCGTCCATGCCCTTGAAGAAGGCCAGCAAGTGCGGCGCTGGATTAAGGAGCGAGGCCTGTAATGGATATCGCTCGTTACAGTATTCGGCGCAGCACCACCAGTTGGTTACTCCTTGTATTACTTTTAGTCGGCGGTGTGTTAGCACTTACCAACATCGGCCGTCTGGAAGACCCGGAATTCACCCTGAAAAAAGCCATGGTGATCACCGCCTACCCGGGCGCGTCGGCGCAACAGGTCGAAGAAGAAGTGACTTACCGGCTGGAAAACGCTATTCAGGAGCTGGGCAACATTGATCACATCAACTCCATCTCAAAACCGGGGCTGAGTCAGATCACCGTAGACATGAAGACCACTTTGCGTGCAGATGATATGCCCCAGATCTGGGATGAGTTACGCCGCAAAGTGAACGATGTCACGCGTCGTCTTCCGCCCGGTGCCGAGCAACCTATCGTACGCGATGACTTTGCCGACGTTTACGGCATTATGCTGGCGGTGACTGGGGCTGGCTACAGTTATGAGGACATCAAAGACTACACCGACTTTTTAAGGCGCGAGCTGGTACTGGTGGAAGGTGTCGGCAAAGTTCTGATCGACGGTGACCAGCAAGAGCAGGTCATCGTTGAGATCTCCCGAAGTAAACTCGCGAACGTTGGCATCCCGCCCGCGCAAGTGCTGAATCTGTTACAAACCCAGAATGTCGTCGCCGATGCAGGTCGGGTACTTAGCGGCGATGAGCGTATCCGTCTGCATACCACCGGAGAATTTGCCAAGGTCGAAGATCTGGCCGATCTGATGATTAGCAATCCCGGTGCCAACGAGCGCATTCTTTTGCGCGATGTGGCCACGGTCAGCCGGGACTACCAGGAGATTCCCGACCACTTGGTCCGCTTCAATGGCCAGCCATCGCTCTGGTTAGGGATTTCCTTTGGCCATGACGTCAACGTCGTCGACGTCGGCCGCCGCGTAGAGCAACGGCTGGCGGAACTCAATTACGCACAACCCGTGGGTATCGATGTTGCCTACATTTATAATCAACCCGCGGAAGTCGACAAGTCAGTCCAAAGTTTCCTCCTCAACCTGGCCGAAGCCGTTGCCATCGTGGTAGTAGCTTTGTTGCTGACCATGGGCTTACGCAGCGGCGTGTTGATTGGCAGCGTATTGCTGGTCACTGTGCTCGGTAGCTTTATCTTTATGTACCTGCTGGACATCCAGCTGCAACGCGTTTCCTTAGGCGCCCTCATCATCGCCCTCGGCATGTTGGTCGATAACGCGATTGTCATTGCCGAAGGTATGCTGGTCGGCGTGCGACGTGGTTTGTCGCGCCTGCAGGCCGCAAGTGTCATCGTACAGCAAAATATCTGGCCTTTACTGGGTGCCACTGCGGTCGCAGTCATTGCCTTTGCACCCATAGGCTTGTCGGAAGATGCCAGCGGTGAATACGCGAATTCATTATTCTGGGTGCTGTTTATTTCATTATTCCTGAGCTGGTTTACCGCCATAACCCTGACCCCTTTCCTTGGCAATCTGCTCTATCGCCGGGATGCCCGTGCCATGAGTGCCAAAGATCAGCCAGAAGACGATGACCATGTCTATCAGCACTGGGTTTTTCGCGGCTACCGTAAACTTCTGCGCCTTTTCCTGCAATGGCGCAAGACCACCATGCTGGTCATGCTGGCCTTACTGGTCGCGGCGGTTGCTGGCTTTACCACGGTCAAACAGTCGTTCTTTCCACCATCGAACACGCCCATGCTGTTTGTCGATGTCTGGTACCCGCAGGGGACCGATATTCGGGCCACCGCGGAGCAGGTGGCTGAGCTCGAAGCCTATCTGCAAGAAACCTATCCAGACCTTGATTATGTTGCCAGTACCATAGGCCGCGGTGCGCCACGTTTCACCCTCACCTACATGGTGGAAAAGTCCTACGAAAGCTATGGCCAACTCATCCTGCGCGCGCAGGACAATGACAAGCTCGCCACAGTGCATGAAGGGCTCACGGCCTATCTGAACCAGCACCAGCCAGACGTGCAGTTTAAGATGAAACCGGTAGAGATGGGGCCGTCGCAAAACGCCAAAATTGAGGCGCGCTTCAGTGGCCCTGACCCGCTCGTGTTGCACAGGCTTGCAGCTCAGGCCGAAGCTATTATGGCGCAAGACCCGGGCGTGCGTAATTTACGCAACGACTGGCGCCAGCGTACCAAAGTACTGCAGCCGGTATTCAATGAGCCCGCAGCGCGCCGACTGGGCGTGACCAAGGCCGACGTGAATAACGTGCTGAAACGCAATTTCAACGGTCAGACCGTAGGCCTGTTTCGTGACGGTACCCAACTGATGCCTATTGTGGTCCGCGCGCCGCTGGAAGAGCGCCGTGAAGTTTCCGACTGGCATGAACTGCAGATCTACTCACCAGCGCTGCAGCAGCATATCCCTATGGCTCAGGTGGTCAGCGCTATGCAACTGGTGGCCGAGGACAATCTCATCCTTCGGCGCGACCGTAAGCGCACCCTCACGGTGATGGCCGATCACGACGTATTCGGCGACGAAACAGCTGCCATGGTACTTGAGCGTATACGCCCAGACATCGAAGCCTTGCCATTACCTGTCGGTTACCGGCTGGAATGGGGCGGTGAACATGAAGCATCGCAAAAAGCCACTGGCGCAGTGTTTCAGGCCTTGCCGCTGGCCTTTGTGGTGATGTTTATTATTACCGTTCTGTTGTTCAACTCCATCCGTCAGGCCGGGGTATTGTGGACCACGGTGCCCCTGAGCGTCATTGGTGTCACCCTGGGTCTGGCACTGTCAGGTCAGCCCTTTGGTTTTATGGCATTGCTGGGCTTTCTCAGTTTATCGGGAATGTTAATCAAAAACGGCGTGGTACTACTGGAGCAGATCCGGGTGGAACTGGCTGCCGGCAAACAGGCATTGGTCGCTCTGGAAGATGCTGCAGTGACCCGGGTACGACCGGTGGTCATGGCAGCGGTCACCACTATTTTAGGCATGGTGCCGCTGTTATTCGATGACTTCTTTGTCAGCATGGCCGTGGTCATTATGTTCGGCCTCGGCTTTGCGACGTTACTTACCTTAATTGTTGTGCCGGTGATGTACGCGCTGGTCATGCGCGTACCCCACCAGCAAAACGCTTAGCTTAATTTCCGGCGGTGCCATAACAGATAGACCGCCGGCAACAACAACAATGACAGCAGCGGCGCCAGAATCATACCGCCAATCATGGGTGCTGCGATACGCTGCATGACTTCACTACCGGTGCCATGGGTCAGCATAATCGGCAACAAACCAGCAATGATAGTGATCACTGTCATCGCCTTCGGCCGCACCCGCAGTACCGCACCTTCCTCTATCGCACTATAGAGTGTTGCACGGCTACGTTGTTTACGGTCCTTCCAGGCATTGTTGAGGTAGAGCAACATCACCACCCCAAACTCCGCCGCGACCCCGGCCAGTGCAATCATACCCACCATAACTGCAATCGACAGGTTATAGTCCAGCCACCAAATGAACCACAGGCTACCGGTCAGCGCTAATGGCAGTGTGGCCATGATCAGTGCCGCTTGTTTGAACGAGCGGAAGGTCAGATACAGCAAGATCAAAATCACCGCTAAGGTCACCGGTACCACTTGCTTTAACTTCGCTTCGACGCGTTGCATCGATTCGTACTGTCCTGACCACGACAACGAATAGCGCGGTGGTAGCTCATAATCAGCAAGTAACGGCTCAGCTGCGGCAATCACATCACCCACGGCGACATTAGGATCCACATCGATAAACACCCACCCCGTCGGCCGGGCGTTCTCACTACGGATCATCGCTGGCCCAACAGTCACCTCAACATCAGCCACCTGCTCCAAGGTCACCCAGGTACCACTGGCACTCGCAATCGGAAGCTGTTTGATAGTCTCCACATGATCCCGAAGGGCACGTGGGTAGCGCAATGTGATCGGGTAGCGTTCCGTACCTTCCACGGTCTCGGCAATTTCCGCACCGCCGATGGCAAACCTGATAGCACGCTGAATCGCCGCTTGATTGATACCATAACGAGCTGCTTCGTCCAGCCGCGGCCGGATCTCCAGATAACGTCCTGACGCAGGCCGCTCGGCAAAGACTGAAGCGACGCCCGGCACACCGTTTAAGCGCTGCTCCAGTTCACTGCCGATCTGCTGAATCTCAGCCAGCTCAGGACCCGCAATTTTCAGTCCCAGTGGGGTTTTCAATCCCGTCGAGAGCATATCAATGCGAGTTTTTATCGGTTGCACCCAGGCATTGGTGATGCCAGGTACCCGTACTGTAGCGTCCAGCTGCTCGATGATTTTCTGCAAGGTCATGCCCTCACGCCACTCACTTTCAGGTTTCAGCTGAATGGTGGTCTCGAGCATGGTCAGTGGCGCTGGATCCGTCGCCGTATCGGCACGTCCGGTTTTGCCAAATACGCTCTCTACTTCCGGAACCTGTTTGATCAACCGGTCGGTGCGCTGTAGCAACTCACCGACTGCGCCGGGACTAATCCCAGGTAAGGTCGTAGGCATGTAGAGCAAATCACCTTCCTGCATGGTCGGCATAAACTCACTGCCCATTTTGCTCAGCGGATAGTAACCACTTACTGCCACTATAACTGCCACAACCACGGTCAACTTCGGCCACGCCAACACGCCATGTAATACCGGCCGGTAAATCCATATCAGACAGCGGGTTAACGGGTTACGTTGCTCGCTGATGATTTTGCCACGGACAAAGTAGCCCATCAGTACCGGTACCAGCGTAATCGCCAGTAATGCTGCTGCCGCCATAGCGAAGGTTTTGGTGTACGCCAGCGGCGCGAACAGCCGTCCTTCCTGAGCTTCCAGTGAGAACACCGGTACGAAACTCAGAGTGATAATCAGCAATGACAGGAACAGCGCGGGACCGACTTCGACGGTAGCGTTGCGGATCAACTGCCAATGCGTAGCGCCCTTTGGCTCCTCGCCATGTTCCTCGCGGTAGTGCTCAAGATGTTTGTGGGCGTTTTCGACCATGACGATGGCGGCATCCACCAACGCGCCAATGGCAATGGCAATACCGCCAAGACTCATGATGTTGGCGTTAATGCCAAGCGAACGCATGACAATAAAGCTCATCAATACCGCCAGTGGCAAGGTGATAATTGCCACCATCGCCGAGCGAATGTGTAACAGGAATAAGATGGTGACGAGGGCAACGAACCCCATCTCTTCCAGCAATTTGGTGGTCAGGTTATCGACCGCACGATGAATAAGCTCCGAGCGATCATAGGTGGGCACGATTTCGACCCCGGCAGGCAAGCCTTGCTGCAGACTCTTTAATTTATCGCGCACACGTTCGATGGTGGCCAGAGCATTCTCGCCATGGCGCATGACCACGATGCCCCCTACCACTTCGCCTTCACCGTTTAACTCGGCAATACCGCGGCGGCTTTCCGGGCCGCGACGTATCGTTGCCACGTCAGCCAAGGTGATATTGGTACCAGCAGCGCTTTGCACCGGCAATGGTAAGGTACGTAAGTCATCCAGCGACTGAATATAACCCGTACCGCGCACCATGTACTCAGCTTCGGCCATTTCGACAATGCCACCACCGACTTCCTGGTTAGCAGCAACGATAGTCGCCTGCACTTGTTCTAAAGTAAGGCCGTAAGTCTGCAAACGGCGAGGTTCAACCACCACCTGGTAGGCTTGCACCATACCACCGACGGTCGCCACTTCTGACACCCCTGCAACACTTTGCAGTTCCTGCTTCAGGAACCAGTCCTGCAGGCTGGTCAGTTCGCCCAAATGATGCTGCCCGGTGCGATCCACCAAGGCATACTGAAACACCCAGCCGACCCCACTGGCGTCAGGGCCAAGTCGCGGCGTTACGCCTTCCGGTAAACGCTCACTGGCTTGATTCAGGTACTCAAGCACCCGGCTGCGCGCCCAGTAAATATCGGTACCTTCTTCAAACAGGATATACAGATAGGAATCACCGAAAAACGAGTAGCCACGCACCTGAGTTGCACCCGGTACAGCCAGCATTAAGTTCGCCAACGGCCAGGTCACCTGCTCTTCCACCAATTGCGGCGCTTGTCCGGCATAAGGTGTCTTCACAATAACCTGTACATCAGATAAATCCGGGATGGCATCCAGCGGTGTGCTGGTCATCGCGCGCCAGCCGAACCAGGCAGCGAGCAGCGCAGCAATGAGTACGAGAATGCGATTACGCAAACTCCAATCAATAATACTAGTGAGCATGGCCGCCTCCACTGCTACCTTGCAGGCGACTACCTTTGAGGCTGGCTTCAGAATCAAGCAGGAACTGGCCTGAGGTGACCACGCGCTCGCCGGCACTTAAACCATGCATAATCTCGGCTTCATCATTCACAATTAAACCTACGTGCACATCACGCTGCTCAAAGGTCTGGTCGTCCGTCTGGACGATCACCCGGTTGTTGGTTCCGGTCATAATTAACGCGCTGACAGGCACCGCCAACACATCGCGCTTAGGCCCGCCATAAAGCTCCACTTGCGCCTGCATACCCACGTGCATACGGCCTGCATCGACATCCTGCGGTAGCTTTATACGCACCCGCTGCGTTTTCGCAACTGGGTCCAGTTCCGGATAAATATAATCGATTTCTGTTTCGTAGGCATTGAGGCCAGCGGCTGGCAAGGTCACATCCACCGGCGCCTGTGGCCGCATCCAGTCGGCGTAACGCTCAGGCACGTCAGCAATTAACCAGACATTGTTGGCACCGGTCACTGTCATCAGTTCAACGCCAGGCTCGACATACATGCCCTCAGCAACATTCAGTGCTGTCACTACCCCAGCATGCTTAGCAAACACAGGGACGCGGTAAAGGATCTCACCCGTTTGCTCCAGTGTCTTCACCTGCTCAGCGGTCAGCCCAAGCAGCTCCAGACGCAAGCGACCATCGCGGATCAGGCGCTGCTTTTGCTGCGCAGATAAGCCATTAATGGTATCCAGAGTTTGCAGAAAGTCTTGTTGCGCGATGACCAGTTCTTTGCTGTAAATACTGTAAAGTGGGTCGCCAACCTGCACTTGCGTGCCCTCACTACGAACGAAGAGTTCTTCCAGCCAGCCGGATGCCCGCGTGTGGCTATGCCAACGCGCATTGTCATTCCACTCGACGGTAGCCAGGGTCGGCAGATAGCGCCAAAGGGTTGTTTCTGCAACCGTCGCGGTGGTGATGCCCAGGTTTTGCTGCATCTGCCCGCTCACCTGCACCACAATCTCATCCACCTGAACCTGTGGCTCAAGATCCATGCCGCAAATCGGACAGGTACCTGGTTCATCGCGCACAATGTGGCTGTGCATCGGGCACACGTATTCGATCGCATCTTCATCGTTCAGCTGTTGCTCAGCGGGGGTTGGCGCGGTTAAATCCTGCTGTTGTTGATGCTCAGAATGATCGCTATGATCTTGTGCCGCAACGGCAGAAACCATAAGAATCACGGCAATGACAGCCACTAGAAAACGTTGTAAAAACATAACTTACTCCTGCAATAAAAACTGAAAAAGGTTTAATCAGCTGTTTGCAGGCATTGGGGGACGATCGTGACGATCCTGACGGGTTAATAAATGACGTGAAGGGAGTAGCCACTGTCCTTGCTCACTGGCAGGTGCGGCTGAAGTAAAACTTGGCAGCAGCGCTAAGGCGCTGGCGCCACAATGGTGCTGGCAATCGCCACAGCTACCATCGCAATCCATTTGCGCGGCAAAAGACGCAGCTTGCGCCTTTACCGATTCATCACAGCAGGCATGATCCGCCGCCATGTCAGCATGATGGCTGACCACAGTCTCACTCGCGACATCCGCGAACGACGCGGACGCAGCAGCAACTGGCGCCGCGAGCGGCACCAGAAGTAATGAGACAATAATCAACCAAAGAAATGCTTTCATGGCGACAGTCTAACCTATTCCTTACCAGATAGTCACGCGTTCTTCTGGCGGCAAGTACAGATCATCACCTGGCTTGACGTCAAAAGCTTCGTAAAATGCTGGTACATTCACAACTGTTCCGTTCACACGGTAATACGCTGGTGAATGCGGGTCGCTCAACACCTGGTTGCGCGTGTATTCATCACGTTGCTTGGTCTGCCAGACTTGCGCCCAGCCCAGAAATACGCGTTGCTCACCCGTGAAACCATCAAGTACTGGCGAAGGTTCGCCATTCAGTGAGTCGACATAGGCACGGTAACCAATGGTTAAACCGGCTAAGTCACCGATGTTTTCGCCAAGAGTTAACTCACCATTAACGAAGACATTCTCAAGTGGCTCATAAGTACCGTATTGTGCCGCTAATTGCGCACCGCGCTCATCAAAAGCTGCACGGTCAGCATCGGTCCACCAGCTTTGCAGGTTGCCGTCGCCATCGTATTTTGAACCCTGGTCATCGAAACCATGACCGATCTCGTGACCGATAACGGCACCAATACCACCATAGTTCACTGCATCTTCAGCATTCATATCGAAGAATGGCGGCTGCAAGATGCCCGCCGGGAACACGATCTCGTTACGTACCGGGCTGTAGTAGGCATTTACCGTCTGCGGCGTCATACCCCAGTCTTCAGCTTTTACCGGCTCACCGATTTTGCTGATGTTTTCCTGATAGTCAAATTCAGCAGAGCGCTTGTAGTTACCTACCAGATCATCTTCCGCTACGACCAACGCTGAATAATCGCGCCATTCGCTTGGATAACCGATATAAGGAGTGAACTTGCTCAATTTTTCCAAGGCTTTTTGCTTAGTTTCTTCGCTCATCCACTCGAGTTCTTTAATGGATTCGCCATAAGCTTTGATCAAGTTATCGACCAGAGTCTCCATCCGATCTTTCGCTTCGGGTGGGAAATACTCGGCAACGTACAACTGACCAAGAACTTCACCTAAGGCGCTATCAGCGGCATCAACACCACGCTTCCAGCGAGGCTCCTGCTCCGGCGTACCACGCAGAACTTTACCGTAGAACGCGAACTGGCGGTCGTTGATCTCTTCACTTAATGCATTGGCAAAATTGCTGACCAGACGCAAGCTCATGTAGTGCTGCCAGGTATCCAGCGGTACATTTTCGAACATGCCACCGAAGTCTTCGAAGTACGAAGGTTGACGAACTACAGCTTCCTGCACCGTTGCAATACCAGCGGCCTCGGTGTAAGCGCCTAGGTTAAATGCACCCAGCAACTCCTGCACTTCTTCCATGGTCTTTTTGTTGTAGGTCTTATCAGCATTACGGCTCTCGACCCGGCTCCATTGTACTTCGGCCAATTTGGTTTCAAGCTCAAGCACTTTCTCGGCTGCCGTTGTCGCAGTTTCTGCGTCATAGCCAACCAGAGTCAGCATGTCGGCGATGTAAGACTGATAGGCCTCCCGAATTTCGACAAACTTCTCTTCGTCTTTCAGATAGTAATCACGGTCCGGTAAACCCAAACCGGCTTGCGACATGTACATGGTATTCACATCAGGATTTTTCGCATCAGCGTAGACATAAAAACCAAAGGGTGAACTCACACCCAGACGTGCGAGTTGTGCAAACTGGGCAGCCACCTGATCATGGTTCTGCAACTTGCTGATCGCTTCTAAGTCACCAGCGATGGGCTGATAGCTCAGGTTATTCAGACGCTCGACGTCCATAAAGCTATTGAAGAAGTCACCGATTTTGTCAGCGTTGGAGCCTGGCTCTGGTGAACTGGCCGCAGCGGTTTCAATGATCTTACGCAGGCGTTCCTGGTTTTCGTCACGCAGTTCGTTGAATGAGCCCACCCGTGACCGGTCCGCAGGAATTTCGGTTCTCTCAACCCAGCCGCCATTGACATAGGTAAACAGGTCGTCTTGTGGGCGAACTTCAGTGTTGAAGTCGTTCATGTCCAAACCTGAGCTTAACTGCTGCTGTACTTGCTCAGCAGCTTGCTCGTTCGCAGTTTCGGTTTGGTTTTGCGGCGAACATGCTGCAACACCAAGGGCCAGGGCCACACTTAGGGCCAAAGTACTCACTTTACGCATAACTTCCTCATAAAATTCAGGAGCGTTTTTGGCCATTCGATAGCAGTTAAGGGTGAAATACTTCCAGCCCAATCTAATCACTGATCTCGAATGGCCAGTAACGGCTTCGTTGTTAATGTCCTATCACGTCGTCGGTGAATAGGTAGTCTTTCAATTGTTCATCAAACTTCTTGTCACGGCGACGAATCCATTCCAGGGTCATGGCCGCATGTTCTTTCTCTTCATCACGATTGTGAATCAGTATTTTCTTGAGCTCATCATCTTTGCAGACGTCAATGCGTTGGTTGTACCAATCCACAGCTTCCAGCTCTTCCATGAGGGAAATCAGGGCACGGTGCATGTCACGGGTTTCGTCCGAAAGTAACTCGTAGGGTTCATGATAACCTTCATTCGCCATAACTCGCTCCTTTTCTTTTGTTAAAAAGTCTTTCTGCGAAGCACCTCTTTACCTTACGGGATGCGCCGCAGCTATACAACTGGAATGCTATGGTATGTATCTTGAAATGATCAGTTTTGGTCGCAAAAAAAACACCGCGGTGGCTGAGCCATCGCGGTGTTTTGTTCGAAGTGTCGTGATGTACGAGAATTAGACCCGTACCAGAACTACGGCCTACTTCTTCTTCTTCGCTTTTTTGTTTGGCAGGTCGGTGATTGAGCCTTCAAACACTTCCGCCGCCAGTCCTACAGATTCGTGCAGGGTTGGGTGAGCATGGACAGTAAGCGCGATGTCTTCTGCGTCACAACCCATTTCGATAGCGAGACAGATTTCGCCCATCAATTCACCACCGTTGCTACCTACCACAGCGCCACCGATGATGCGGTTGTTCTTGTCGAACATCAACTTGGTCATGCCGTCTGTTGCGCCTTGTGCGATGGCTCGACCAGAAGCTGACCACGGGAATACCGCTGTATCGTACTCAATACCTTGCTCTTTAGCTTCTTTCTCAGTCAGACCCGCCCACGCAACTTCTGGATCCGTGTAAGCAATCGATGGAATCACTTTCGGATCGAAGTAGTGTTTCTTGCCAGAAATAACTTCCGCAGCAACGTGACCTTCGTGGACAGCTTTGTGCGCCAGCATCGGTTGGCCAATCAAATCGCCAATCGCAAAAATATTCTTCACGTTGGTACGCATTTGCTTGTCGACTTCGATGAAACCGCGGTCAGTGACCTTCACACCAGCTTTATCGGCAGCAATCTTCTTGCCGTTTGGCGCACGGCCCACAGCAACCAGAACTGCATCATATTTAACTGGCTTGTCAGGGGCGTTATCGCCTTCAAAGGTGACGTGAATACCGTCTTTTTTGGCTTCCACTTTAGCAGCTTTGGTGTTCAACATGATGTTGTCGAACTTGCTCTTCATTGACTTAGTGAAAGGCTTGATGATGTCTTTGTCTGCTGGCGGGATCAGCTGTTCGGTCATTTCGACCACGTCGATTTTCGAACCTAAAGCACTGTACACACAGCCCATTTCCAGACCGATAATACCACCGCCAAGAACCAGCATGCGATCAGGAATGAAGCGCAGCTCAAGTGCCGCTGTCGAGTCCCAGACACGCTCGTCGTCATGAGGTACGAAAGGCAGTTTGATCGATTGTGAACCGGTCGCAATAATGGCATGCTCGAAGTTAACAACAGTTTCATTACCATCGTCATCTTTTACTTTCAGCTGCTTATCGCTGGCGAACTCGCCGTTACCCGTAACGACCTTCACTTTACGCATTTTGGACATTTGCCCAAGACCGCCAGTCAACTGACCGACAACTTTCTCTTTGTGCTTACGGATTTTGTCGAGGTCGATTTTAGGCTCGCCAAACTCAACGCCCTCAGCGTCCATGTGCTTCGCATCTTCAATATGCTTAGCAAGGTGCAGCAAGGCTTTGGATGGGATACAACCCACGTTCAGACAGACCCCACCAAGGGTGCTGTAACGCTCAACAAGTACAGTATCTAAACCTAAATCAGCAGCACGGAATGCAGCTGAGTAACCACCGGGGCCTGCACCGAGTACGACCACTTGGGCATTAATTTCTTTGCTCATGACGACCTCTTACTTTCGTAGAATTTCGTTGAATTCGGTTAACTTTCGCGCGGGGCGCATTATAGCAGCCCCGCCACGATTTGTTTAATTTATAGAATCATCTTACGGATATCTGACAACACGTTGCACAGATACACACTAAAGCGCGCCGCAACCGCACCGTCAATGACACGATGGTCGTAAGACAAGCTGGTTGGCAACATTAACCGCGGCTCAAATTCATCGCCGTTCCATTTGGGTTTCATTTCACTTTTCGAAACCCCAAGGATAGCGACATCCGGTGCATTTACAATCGGGGTAAACGCTGTACCACCAATACCGCCCAGGCTGGAAATTGAGAAACAACCGCCCTGCATGTCCTGCGCTTTCAGCTTACCGTCACGAGCCCGCGTGCTGACATCAATGAGTTCTTCAGAAAGCTCATAAATGCCTTTCTTATCAACGTCACGAATGACCGGCACTACCAAGCCACCAGGGGTATCCACCGCAATCCCGATATTGATGTATTTCTTCATGATCAGGTGCTCGCCATCTTCATGCAGCGACGAGTTGAATTGCGGGTACTCCTGCAGCGCTTTGGCAACGGCTTTCATGATGAACACCAACGGGGTGATCTTCACGCCGTCTTTTTTCTTCTCCTGCAGCTTGTTTTCCTGCTTACGGAAGTTTTCAAGCTCGGTGATATCCGCTTCATCAAATTGCGTGACGTGCGGGATGGTGACCCAGTTGCGATGCAGATTCGGACCAGAAATCTTCTGAATGCGAGACATCGGTACTTTTTCGACTTCGCCAAACTTGCTGAAGTCGACTTTTGGTGGTGCAATCACCTGCAAGCCACCCGCACCTTGTGAGGTGCTGCCTGATGAGGTCGCTTTCGGACGTGACAGCTCATACTTCACGTATTCTTGCACGTCTTCTTTGAGGATGCGGTCTTTGCGGCCAGAGCCTTTGACCTGGTTCAGATCGACACCAAACTCGCGGGCTAAACGACGCACCGCTGGTGAAGCATAGGCTAAACCTTCTGCTTTACCTTTCTTGTCGAGCGGATGATCAGGCACTGGCGGCGCTTTACGCTCCCCCGCCCCAGGGGCAGACCCGGAGCGGTCTGCCCCTTCTGCATCTTCGTCAGAAGATGCACCGGCGCCAGCCGGCTTAGAGCCTGAAGACTCAGATTCAGCCGGCTTAGACTCAGAAGCCTTCTTATCTTCAGACTTCTTACCACCAGACTCATCTGCAACTTCCAAAGTAATCACCAGCGAGCCTTCTTTCACTTTGTCGCCGGTACTCACTTCCACGGATTTCACCGTACCCGCTTGCGGGCTAGGTACGTCCATGGTGGCCTTGTCGGTTTCCAGCGTGATCAAGCCATCTTCTTTTTCGATGGTGTCACCGACGCTGACCAGCACCTCAATCACATCCACTTCACCGTCGTCACCAATATCCGGCACCTTGACGTCAATAACCTTGGTCTCACCGCCCTCCAGGTCAGACCCGGAAGGGGCTGACCCTTCTGCATCTTCATCAGAAGATGCACCGGCGTCAGCCGGCGAAGATCCAGAATCATCGGATGAATCATCAGAGTCCGGGTCAGACCCGGAGCGGTCTGCCCCTTCTGCACCTTCATCAGAAGATGCACCGGCGTCAGCCGACGAAGATCCAGAATCATCGGACGAATCATCAGATGAATCATCCGATTCACCCGCAGCCTCGATCATCGCAATCAAATCGCCTTCACTGATCTTGTCGCCGACACTGACCTTGATGTCACTCACGGTACCAGCGAAAGGCGCAGGTATGTCCATCGACGCTTTGTCACTTTCTACGGTGATCAAACCGTCTTCAGCGTTAACGCTATCGCCTTTGCTGACAATAATTTCAATAACTTCGACTTCTTCGCCGCCCACATCGGGGACGAGCACTTCTTTTGCATCTGCCATGTTTGTCTCCGCTCCCGTCGCTTACGCGTACAGTGGGTTGATTTTGCTAGTGTCGATATCGAAATCCTTAATGGCTTTGGCCACTACTTTGCTATCGATATCCCCGGCTTTGGCGAGTTCTGCTAAGGCTGCCACTACAATATACTCGGCACTTACTTCAAAGTGGCGACGCAAGTTCTCGCGGCTGTCTGAACGACCAAAGCCATCAGTACCCAACACGCGGTAAGGCGTCGGTATCCAGGCACGGATCTGGTCAGCATAAAGCTTCTGATAATCCGTGGCAGCAATGGTTGGCCCCTTGGCCTTGCTGAGTACTTTGGTCACATAAGCTTCTTCAGCTTTCTTGCCTGGATTCAGCATGTTGTGACGATCCACATCCATACCGTCACGAGCCAGTTCGTTGAACGAGGTCGCGCTGTACACTTTTGACGATACGTTGTACTGCTCCAACAAGATAAGTGCGGCTTTGCGCGCTTGCTGCAAAATGGTGCCCGAGCCCAGCAACTGTACCTGACCTTTAGAGCCTTTAGCTTTATGCTCTTCCAGTTCGTAGATACCTTTGATGATGCCTTCTTCGGTACCCTCAGGCATTTCCGGTTGCTGGTAGTTTTCATTCATGACCGTCAGGTAGTAGAAGACGTTTTCCTGCTCACCGTACATGCGCCGCAAGCCATCTTGCACGATGACCGCAACTTCATAACCGAAGGTCGGGTCATAGGTTACACAGTTAGGCACGGTATTGAACAACAGGTGACTGCTGCCGTCCTGATGCTGCAAACCTTCGCCGTTCAGCGTGGTACGACCGGCGGTACCGCCAATCAGGAAGCCACGGGCCTGACTGTCGCCTGCGGCCCAGACCAAATCACCCACACGTTGGAATCCGAACATCGAGTAATAGATGTAGAACGGAATCATAGGTTCGTTGTTGGTCGAGTAGCTCGTCGCTGCCGCTACCCATGACGCCATCGCACCCAGTTCGTTGATACCTTCCTGGAGCACCTGGCCTTCTTTATCTTCACGATAATAGGCAACCTGATCCGCATCCTGCGGCTCATATTTCTGGCCCTGACTGGAGTAAATACCCACTTGACGGAACAAGCCTTCCATACCAAAAGTACGGGCTTCGTCTGGGATAATCGGCACAATGCGCTTGCCGATTTTCTTGTCTTTCAACAGTGAGTTCAGGACCCGCACAAATGCCATGGTAGTTGAGATCTCACGATCACCTGAGCCTTTTAAGACCGACTCAAAGGCTTTCAGAGCCGGCATTTCCAGCTCGACGTCGGTGTTCGGGCGACGCACTGGCATGTAGCCGCCAAGCGATTCACGACGCTCGCGCATGTACTTCATTTCCGGGCTGTCGTCCGGGAATTTGTACAGTGGGATATCTTCCAACTCGCTGTCTTTAATTGGAATGTTAAAGCGGTCACGGAAGTGCTTGATCGCATCCATGTCCATTTTCTTGACCTGGTGGGCGATGTTTTTACCTTCGCCGGCCGAGCCCATGCCGTATCCTTTCACGGTTTTAGCAAGAATAACCTGTGGCCGGCCCTTGGTGTTAACCGCTTTGTGGTACGCCGCGTAAACCTTAACCGGGTCATGACCACCACGGTTCAGACGCCAGATGTCTTCATCGGACAAGTTGGCGACCATTTCTTTGGTTTCTTCGGTTTTGCCAAAGAAGTGTTCACGCGTGTAGGCGCCACCTTTAGCTTTATAGTTCTGGTACTCGCCATCCACGCTCTCTTGCATGATTTGCGCCAGCTTGCCTTCGGTATCCCGATACAGCAGCGGATCCCAGTAGCGACCCCAGATCACTTTGATCACTTCCCAACCAGCGCCGCGGAAGGTGCCTTCCAGCTCCTGGATGATTTTGCCGTTACCACGAACAGGACCGTCAAGGCGCTGCAAGTTACAGTTGACGATAAAGGTCAGGTTATCCAGACCTTCGCGAGTCGCCAGGCCAATCGCACCTAAGCTTTCTGGTTCATCGACTTCGCCATCCCCTAAGAAGCAGTAAACGCGTTGGTTAGAGCAATCTTTAATACCACGGTCGGTCAGGTATTTCAGGTAACGCGCCTGATAAATCGCCTGAATCGGGCCTAAACCCATAGATACGGTTGGGAACTGCCAGAACTCAGGCATCAGTTTTGGATGCGGGTAAGAACTCACACCTTCGCCATCAACTTCCTGACGGAAATTGTTGAGCTGGTCTTCGCTGATACGACCTTCCAGGAACGCACGGCCGTAGATGCCGGGTGAGGCATGGCCCTGAATAAACAGGAAGTCACCGCCGTCTTTATCAGTCGGCGCGCGGAAAAAGTGGTTGAAGCCCACATCGTAGATCATCGCTGATGAGGCAAAGCTCGAAATATGACCGCCAAGCTCCAAGTCTTTTTTCGAGGCACGTAAGACCATGGCCAAGGCGTTCCAGCGAACCGCCGAACGGATACGGGCTTCCATGCTCTGGTCACCAGGCATGGTCGGTTCCTGACTTGCCGGAATGGTATTCAAGTAAGCGGTGGTGGCCGCATACGGCAGATAGGCACCGCTGCGACGCGCTTTCTCAATCAATGATTCCATCAGGAAATGACCGCGCTCCGGGCCATCTTCTTCTAACACGACTTCGAGGGCGTCAAGCCACTCGCGTGTTTCCTGTGGATCAAGGTCGTCTTTCAAATGGTCAGTCATACTCTATCCTTACCCAGTTTACGTTCGGCGCAGTGACCGCTGAATCCGTGACTGTTCACGGTTGGAGGTCAATAACGCGTGTTCAATATAGGCTAGCAGCTGATGGCAAGCTTCGCGCGCTTGCTCGGGCTCGCCAGCTGAAATGGCAGTCACAATGTGCTGCCGGTGTTCGTGCAGTTGTTGCATGACGCCAGCTTTGTGTGACAGGTCGTGCAGGTTTTGCTGAATGTTTTTCTCTAACAGTGGCTGCATACTCCGCACCAGGTGCAGGAGGATCACATTATGCGATGCTTCGCAGATGCGCAGGTTGAATTCGTTGAGTGCATGCGCTTGTGCGGCGAGTTCCGCGTCATCGTCCTGCTGAATCGCGGCAAAGCTCTCGGCAATACGGGCAATGTCCGTTGGGGTGCCACGCATCGCGGCATAATAAGAAGAAATACCCTCGAGCGCGTGGCGAAACTCCAGCAGGTCGAACTGCGATTCAGGGTGCTGTGTTAGCAGTTCCAGGAGTGGCTCCGCCACGCGCTTCTGCATGTTATCGCAAATATAAGTGCCGCCGCCTTGACGTCGCTCAAGTAAACCGCGAGCTTCTAATTTTTGAATGGCTTCGCGCAAACTCGGCCGCGACACCGAAAACTGATGGGCAAGATCACGCTCTGACGGCAAACGCGCGCCAGCTTCTAGCGTGCCATCAACAATCATGCCTTCAATGCGCTGCATGATGACGTCGGACAGTTTGGTCGGTTGTATGCGGTCAAATGCCATTCATTAAGAACCTTAGCAGATTGATTCTGGCCCCACGTCTCTGGGCGGCGATGTGCCTCGATAACAGTGGTGCATTGGTCTTACCAAACGTATTTTAGACTAGTTCAGGCATGAACCCAAACATTAATTCATCAGAACCAGCCCGCAATCGTCATTACTGCCAACAAGACGATGAAAAACAGAAGGTTACGCTTTAGCAGTGCAACAGTGGTCAGAGCAGTTGAGGTCACATCATCCTCATGCCCCGGTTCCAGCTGTTCGGCTGCCGCTGCAACCTTACTCAATGCAGCAAAGTTGTTTTGCGGAGTATTGCCCACTGAACTCAGCCATACCGGCAGCGCCTTGCCGAAGTTCCCCACCATTAAAAAGCCAAAGGTCATGATGCGGGTCGGTAGCCAGTTGATGATCAGCTGCAATTGTGTCCAGGCTTTGCTGTGCGGGTGTTTCATATCGCGCAATGTGGCATAAGCGAGCACCCCGAAGATACCAAACAACACGTAATAAAGCAGCGGTGCAAAGTAATAGCGTAAATGGATCCATGCCAGTAAATCGTGAACCGGAGCAGCGTCGTGAACGCCCGCTGCGCGGCGTATCTGCCGTAGTTGCTCGGCGGTGGCACCGGTATCGCCCAGATTGGCAGCTTCGAGGTAGGCTTTATAGGCTTTGCGCGCCTGCCCACATTGCATGCAGGCCAGCAAAGCAAGTACGCCAACGACAAAAGACAACAGGAAGGAGTCGACCAGCAACACCACAAAAGTAATGATCAAGGCCGGCAGTATGGCCCATACCACCTCGCCCAGCAGGTGTTGCCGCCATTCTGAAATTTTTTCCTGCGAGTCACCGCCGAGCTGGGTTTTCTTAGCCTGCCATTGCTGCCAGCGCAGCACAATGCGGCGCCAATGCAGATTGCGACTCAAGGTCACGGAGCGCTCTAACGAGTACGCCAATAAAATCGCCAATAATTGCATTTAATCATCCTCGCTATGCAGCTGCTGGTTCACAAGCTGCTTAAAATGCTGCCAATCAAAAGCTGGGCCCGGATCGGTCTTACGTACCGGCGCAATGTGCTGATGGCCAACAATCCGCTGCGCTGTCAACGCGGGGTAATGCTCTACCAGAGCTGCGGCGACCCGCGCAAGTTGTTGATACTGTTCTTTAGTGTAGGGCTCGGTGTCCGTTCCCTCAAGCTCAATCCCAATCGCGAAGTCATTACAGCCTCTGCGCCCACAATAGTGCGAGATACCCGCGTGCCATGCGCGCAGATGAAATGGGACATATTGCACGATGCGTCCGTCGCGGTGGATTACCATGTGGGCTGAGACTCTCAGCCCTTTAAGAATAGCAAAGGTCGGGTGCGCCTCGGGATCCAGTGTGCCCATAAAAAGCTGGTCAATATAGGGCTGCCCAAATTCACCGGCAGGCAAACTTATGCCATGCACCACCAGCACACTGATATCGGTCGGGTCACTGCGCTGATCATGATGCGGTGACAGCTTTTGCTCGGCATCCCGGTACTTACCGTTATTAATGCTAGCGTTCGGGTCAGATTCAGTTTTGTCTGTGCTCATGTGCGGCTTCTGCTTTCCACTTGTTGTCGACGTTATCCGTGAGCCTGCCATTGTCACCCCCGCGGCGACCCATTACAATAAGCGCTTTCCTGAACGACCACAACATCATCACCAGAGTCACCAACAGAGAGACCGTTCATCATGGATACTCGTGTACAGCCTGAACTTCTTGCCGCCGACCGCCAACACATGGTCACGCGCGCCCTTACCGAAGACTTAAACGGTCCCCTAGATGAACTGAAAAAAGGTGAACTGACAAAAGGTGAACTGACAAATGAGCAAAGTGGCGCGCTGGACATTACCGCGCAACTGATTCCGGCCAGCCAGCAAGCGCATGGCCGCATCATTACCCGCGAAGATGCAGTGATCTGCGGCACGGCATGGGTCGATGAAGTTTTCCGCCAGCTGGGTGATGACGTCAGGATCGAGTGGCAGGTTGCCGATGGCGACCGCGTCAGCGCTAACACTCTGCTGTGTGAATTGCGTGGCCCTGCCCGCAGCATACTCACTGGCGAGCGGACCGCGCTTAATTTTTTACAGACCCTGTCAGGGGTAGCGACTACGACCGCCAGCTACGTTGAACTCTTAGCGGGTTCATCGACCAAGTTACTTGATACCCGCAAAACCATTCCGGGCCTTCGCACCGCGTTAAAATACGCAGTGGTCTGTGGCGGTGGCAGTAATCATCGCGTCGGTCTCTATGACGCCTATTTGATCAAAGAAAATCACATCATGGCCTGTGGGTCGATTGACGCAGCGATTAAGGAAGCCCGCCGTTTAAACCCCGATAAAATCGTTGAGATCGAGGTCGAAAACCTGGAAGAGTATCAGACTGCGATGGCTGCCGGAGCGGATATTATCATGTTAGACAACTTCAGTTATGAGGATATTCGTAGCGCTGTTAAGCTGAAGTCAAAAAATGTTCGTATTGAAGTGTCTGGAAATATCGTCCGAGATCAGCTAGAGACCTTAGTAAGTACCGGAATTGATTACATTTCTTCGGGCGCGCTTACCAAGCACATAAAAGCGGTCGATCTTTCTCTGCGCATTTCAGATGTCTAACTATTGACGAAACCCTTACATCTGCTATGTTTACTAAGCAGTGCGCAATCCGCAGGTTTAGTCTGTGGAATGCCAGGCAATTGCTTTAAAAGGCAAAACCGTTGTGAGGCGGTGACGCAAAACCTCCGGTCCCTACCGGTGCCTTTTCTGACCTTTTAACGTAAAGGTACTGGCGGATAGCGGGGCTGCAGGCTAAAGTCTGGTGGATGGAGTGGCTATTTCGGCTTTCACGGTCGCAAAGCGCAACCACAGTCTTTCGGCTGATGCAGAGTTTGTTGTTGTTGGTGTGTAATACCAACAAGGGAATGCCACACCGTACAACAATTATAATTGAATACTATCGTACCTTTCGGGAGATTTGACATGAAAGCGCAAGTACAAAAAGGTTTTACCTTAATCGAATTGATGATTGTAGTAGCAATCATCGGTATTTTGGCGGCCGTCGCCATTCCACTTTATTCTGACTATACGCAGCGTGCGAAGGCGAGCACTGGCCTGGCTGCTCTTAACTCTTATAAAACTGCGGTAGCGCTATGTTACCAGAAAACTGGAGCATTAGCTGGTTGCTCCAGCTCAAACGCGACCGCTCAAATTCCAGCAGCAATTACTGCTGCAGGCGTAGTAAATGGTTTGAAAGCAGCATCCGCAACTGACGGCGTAATTACGGCGACATTGGAAGCTCAAGCCCAAGGCGGAGGCGATATCGGTGTTACGTTAGCACCAACTATTGGCAACAGCTCAAATCTCAACTGGGAGATCGGTTGTTCTGATACAGGTGCGGATACTCGCGTAGATGGTTGTACTCAGACTGAGGCCGCTGCGTTGGCGCTTGCAGGAACGAATGCAAGCTAACGTCTTTTGTGTAAGTTCCTTGGGTCCCAAGCTTTATGGCTTGGGACCTCTATTCTTGAAAAAGAAGATGTAAATCAATGCTCCATCATTCTTTAGCCGCACTTCTGCTGCGCGATCGACGTATTCCCGAAGCGCAACTAAAAAGCTGTAGTGAGTATGCATGGGAAACCAAATTACCCTTCACCAGTGTTTTATTAGAGCGTAAACTGATTCAGCCGGACGAACTGGCGGCTTTCTGCTACCAAGAATCTAATTGCCCATGGCTCGACCTGGACGCTTTTAATTCAGAACTTATTCCCCCACAATTTATCAATGAGCGTTTAATCCGCAAGAACCATGCCGTGCCTTTGTATCAGCGCGGCAATGTGCTTTATATCGCGGTGTCCGACCCCACCCGAATTGAAACCCTGGACGAGTTTCAGTTTCGCACCCGCCTGCAATCCGAAGCAGTGCTGGTGCAGGAAGACAAGTTACAAAAGCTTATTGATAAGTTGTTGGAAAACGAAAGCTCCATGCTGGGTGTTACCGAGCAAGATGAGCGAGAATTGCGCGAGATTGATGCCGAAGGTGAAATTCGTGAAGAACATGGCGCAGTCTCCGTCGACGGCAAAAACGATGCGCCTATTGTTATTTATATTAACAAAATGCTGCTCGATGCCATCAAGCGCGGTGCCTCGGATTTACACTTTGAACCTTATGAAGGTGAATACCGAATTCGTTTTCGTATCGATGGTGTCCTGCACGAAATCGCCAGACCTCCGGTTGCGCTTTCTGCGCGAATAGCAGCACGTCTGAAAGTCATGTCCCAGCTGGATATCGCCGAGCGCCGTTTGCCGCAGGATGGCCGTATCAAACTGCGCCTGTCAAAAAACAAGGCCATTGATTTTCGAGTGAGTTCTTTACCGACGATGTACGGTGAAAAACTTGTACTGCGGATTCTGGACTCAGCATCGGCGATGATGGGTATTGAGTCCTTGGGCTATGCTCCGGATCAGAAAAAGCTCTATGAAGAGGCCCTCGCCAAACCGCAGGGGATGATACTGGTCACAGGCCCGACCGGCTCTGGAAAAACCGTTTCCCTTTACACAGGCCTGAATATCCTCAATACCCCCGAAGTGAATATTTCCACTGCGGAAGACCCTGTTGAGATTAACCTTTATGGTATCAACCAGGTTCAGATTAATGTCAAAGCCGGTCTGACCTTTGCCGATGCCCTGCGTTCTTTCCTGCGCCAGGATCCCGATGTGGTCATGGTGGGTGAGATTCGCGATCTGGAAACTGCTGAAATTGCTATTAAGGCCGCGCAAACGGGTCACTTAGTGATGTCGACTCTGCACACCAACTCTGCGGCCGAAACCCTGACCCGCTTAATGAACATGGGCGTGCCCTCCTACAATATTGCCGGCTCTGTCTCGCTCATTATCGCCCAGCGTCTAGCCAGACGGCTTTGTGGTGAATGCAAGGAGCCGGAAGAAATTCCCCACGAAGAGCTGCTGCGTCAAGGCTTTACCGAAGAACAAATTCCTAATCTGACGATTCACAAGCCCGTGGGCTGTGACCGTTGTACCAACGGCTACAAAGGTCGTACAGGGATTTATGAAGTCATGCCAGTGACGGAAGCCATACAAGAGCTTATTATGTCCAGTGCGGGTTCCATACAAATCGCCCGACAAGCACGAAAAGAAGGCTATAATTCATTACGGCAGTCCGCATTAGAAAGAGTCGCTGACGGCACCATCAGCCTGGCGGAGGCAAATCGCGTCAGCAGCAACTAAGGGTTGGCTATGGCAACTGTAGCAAAAAAAAGTAAAAAAATAGACGACTTCAGTGAATTCCAGTGGCAGGGACTCAACCGGCGGGGCCAGAAAGTAAAAGGCCTGATGCGGGGCGATAATGAAAAAGAGATCCGTTCCCGATTACGTGATCAGGGCATCAATCCGCGTTCAGTCAAAAAGAAAGCCAAGCCACTCTTTGGCCATAAAAAAATTAAAGGTGGGGATATCGCGCTTTTCACGCGTCAGATAGCCACCATGCTGGAAGCCGGCGTGCCTTTGCTGCAAGGGCTGGAGATGGTGGCCAAGGGTACGGATCATGTCAAAGTCCGTAATCTGATGCTGACTCTGGCCGATGACGTTGGCTCCGGCTCCCCTCTGGCAGCCTCGTTGCGCAAACATCCAGAAGTTTTTGATCCGCTTTATTGTGACTTAGTGGAGTCCGGTGAAGAGTCGGGCTCTCTGGAAGCCATTTACGATCGAATTGCCACCTACCGGGAGAAATCCGAAGCCTTAAAAGCCAAAATCAAAAAGGCCTTGGTCTACCCTTCTGCGGTTATCGTGGTGGCTATTGCAGTCACTATGATTTTGCTGGTTTACGTGGTGCCTCAATTCGAAAGTGTTTTTAAAGATTTTGGTGCAGAACTACCTGCCATGACCCAGTTTGTGGTGAATTTATCTGAAATTATGCAGGCCTACGCTGTCTATGTCATCGCTGGCTTTATAGCCGCTGGCTGGTTGTTTGCCCGGGCCATGGTTAAAAGTGAAAAATTCCGCGACAAAGTCCAGGCGATCTCCTTAAAAATCCCCGTCGTGGGCATGATCCTCGATAAAGCCGCGGTCGCGCGCTTTGCCCGTACCCTCTCCACGACCTTTGCAGCCGGTGTGCCCCTTATCAGTGCACTGGAGTCCGCAGCTGGCGCGTCAGGTAACTCTGTTTACCGCGACGCCATTTACCGCATTCAAAGCGACGTGACCTCAGGCATGCAAATGAACACCGCCATGGTCAATGCTGACATTTTCCCGACCATGGCCACGCAAATGGTCTATATCGGCGAAGAATCCGGCTCTCTGGATGACATGCTATCCAAGGTCGCGGATGTGTACGAACGCGAGGTCGACGACCTGGTCGATAACCTTACAGCGCTGCTGGAACCCATGATCATGGTGGTCATCGGCGTCCTGGTCGGTGGCCTGATTATTGCCATGTACCTGCCCATCTTTAACCTCGGCGCGGTGGTCGGTTAATGCTAGAACAACTTAATGATGTCTACCCGTCGTACAGCCATCTGACGCTGCTGTTAGGACTGGTGTTGGGGCTGGTGGTCGGCAGCTTTCTCAACGTGGTCATTGGCCGCTTACCGGTGATGATGCAACGTCAATGGCAGCGCGATTGTGCTCTGGTATTGGAAACAGCGACGCCAGAAACAACGCCCAACCCAGCAGCTGAGCCCTCCACTTTTAATATTTCAACGCCCGGCTCACACTGTCCCAAGTGCAAGCACCCGATTAAATGGTACGACAATATTCCGGTGTTGAGCTGGTTGCTGCTGAAAGGCAAATGTCGCAACTGTAAGGCCCGCATTTCACTGCGTTACCCGGCAATAGAGATTCTGACCGGTGTGGTGTTTGCCAGTATCGCATGGTTTTATGGGGCTGGCTGGCCTGCCCTTTACTACATGATTTTCGCAGGTTTGCTGATAGCGATGTTTTTCATCGACTACGATCACATGCTGCTACCGGACCAGCTGACCTACTTTACCTTATGGCTAGGTCTTTTTGTGGCTTGGGCCGGTGGCCCGGTAAGCCTGCCCGACGCCGTCATGGGCGCCATTGCCGGCTATTTATTCCTTTGGTCCGTGTACTGGGCCTTTAAGCTACTTACCGGTAAAGAAGGTATGGGCTATGGCGACTTTAAACTGCTGGCAGCTTTTGGCGCCTGGGCAGGCTTTCAGCTGCTGCCCGTTATTGTGCTGGCAGCGGCCTTTAGTGGCGCGGTTATCGGTATCACCCTTCAGCTCATCCAGCGCGATAAACGCGGGCAACCGATTCCCTTTGGTCCTTTCCTTATTCTCGGCGGCGTAATTGCCTTAATCTGGGGTGAGCCCTTGCTCCATTGGTATTGGGGGCTGGTGCGTATCTGATGTGGGTGCTCGGCTTAACAGGAGGGATCGGCTCAGGCAAGACCACTGTCTCGGACCTGTTTTCCGCTCACGGCATCACTGTTGTTGACGCCGATGTCATTGCCCGTCATATCCTTGATCAGGGCACACCGGCACTTGCCGCTGTAACCGAGCGTTATGGCAAGCAGGCGTTAACTGATAACGGTTCGCTTAACCGGGGCTGGTTGCGAGAAAAAATCTTTGCCGAACCCGAAGAAAAGGACTGGCTGAATCAACTCACCCATCCTCTCATCCGCAGCCAGCTGCTGGAAGAGCTGGAAGCCGCAGCCTCACCTTACGTGATTCTTTCTGCACCTTTACTGGTTGAAAACAACCTGACCCGTTTGTGTGACCGGGTGCTGGTGGTCGATGTCAGCGAAGAAACCCAACGCCAACGAACCTTGGCGCGCGATAAGGTCAGCAACGATCAGATCGAGCAAATTCTTGCCGCTCAAGCTTCCCGCAACGAGCGCTTAGCGGCAGCAGATGATGTCATTAACAACGAAGGCACGCTCAGCGAACTGGCGCCGCAGGTCAAAGCGTTGCATCAGGATTATCTGGGACGAGCGCACCTGAAACGCGCCCGTGAGAAGGCGCTGCAAACCGACCAGGGACAGGAGGACTGAGATGAGTTACCAGTCAGACTTGTTTCAAAGCGTTGCAACGGCCGAAGAAGCGGTTATCATAGAGCCAATGACTGAAAAAACTGAATATGCAGCAATCAATTACGAATATCCGCTCCATGAGCGGGTACGTACTTACCTGCGCCTGGAACATCTTAAGCAGTTACTCAAACCTGAGCAAACTGTCGACGCAACCAACTACTCGCGCTACTTCGACGCGTTGTTCGCCATACTGGAGCTCTGTGAGCGCAGCGATGTGCGCACGGATGTGCAAAAAGACCTGGACCGCCGCAAGGCACAATTACTGGTCTGGGCGCAGCATCCCGACGTCAACCAGCAGCAGGTGCAAGAGCTCAACACGCGGGTACAAGAGGCCAGTAAAGCGATTCATTCGTTGACTCGTATTGGTAGCCACCTGAAGCAGGATCGCTTGCTGAGCGTCACCCGGCAACGCTTCGGTATGCCTGGCGGTACCTGTAATTTTGACGTACCACAACTGCATTTCTGGTTGCATCAGGCACAGCAAAAACGCGACGACGATTGTCAGCGCTGGTGGCACGAGTTTGAGGTGTTATTTAACGGGCTTGAACTTGAGCTGGAGCTGCTGCGTGGCCAGGCCCATTTTCAGTGGGTGGTCGCCGAAGGCGGGCTGTTACAGGAAAGTACCGAGCCCTTGAGCCTGTTACGCCTGAGAGTTCCTGCTAAGGTGCCGGCCTATCCGGTGATCAGCGGCCATAAGCAACGTTTCAGTGTCCGCTTCCTCAGCTGTGCCCCACAACAAGGTAAAGCATCGTTTGAAAATAACGTTGAATTCGAACTGGCGCTCTGCCCCTAATACCCTAATGAAAGCTACTCTGATGATGGCACATCAATTAAATCGGAATCTCTTTCGTCTTCATCAACTTTCCTCCCGCTAAAAATTTCTTTTCGCCTTCTGTTTTCATGAACTTTGAAATTTAGATATTTTGACTCGTCAAAACTCGCGATGGAAACTACGCGTTGGTATGAAATCGTAATTTTGTGGCTCTCAAGCACCGCGACCGCTTTTTTCCGGTCAACTTCCGAAAGAGCCCTGTACTCATCCGGAGTGCGTGACAGTTCAATTAATACGTCTTCATAAACCGTCGTTAACTCGAGACACATATCCTTATCATCACGATATCCAGAACAGAGTGGAATGATTGATAGTTCCTGGTCTTCCTGGTGGTCTAGGGGTGTTTTTACCTCGTTTGGGTAACATACGTAACAGCGTCTGGTATCAAGGGTTAATAGCAGCGGGCTTGGGGAAAGGAACGTATCGATTACATGAGTTATGTATCCGTTGTCAGTACACTTTTTGTATACAATTAAGTCTAAAAGATAATCGCTACGTTTCTTTAGTAACGGCCGTTTAGGTTTTCCGCGGCGATCGTTAGTTAGTGCTGGATCTGTTTCAGATGCTTGCTGATTAATCGTTAATGAATGACTCGTGGATCCGTAGGTAGCATCATTTTTACTATCTGAATAAAGAATATAAAACGATCTGAAAATGACACGGTTTAACAGCCGTGCAAACATATCTGCGCCAATTATACCCAGTAGTAAAATTGAGTATAAATTAAACTGCGACTGCGTCATTTCTGGGAATGCTCGAGCTAGAAATTCGAAAGCCAACGAACTTTGACTGGTAAAAGGCCAGGTTAGTGCGAACAGAGCCGCTGATAAGCCGAAAACAACTAACCCTATTCCTAGACACTTATAAAGCAGATGGTGCCCTTGATATTTCGATAAACGATATTTTGAAAAGATAAAGCGGGAACTAAAAAGATAGCCCGAGAGCGCCATGCCTAATAGGGCTAGAACAGTCACAGAAATCATTTTCGTCTTCCTTAACGACAGACCTCTTCCGGCAAAGAATTATTGACAGTCAGCCTTCAATCTACGGGCTTGACGAGTTACTTCGTCATTGCTGAGAAGCGATTCGACGTCCAATGAAACTTTCGATGCATTCACGTTTACCTTGAGCGCGTTGGCGTAGGTCTTTGCAGCAGACACGTCACTCGACAACAGAGCGAATAGCCGTTCCAATAGTGAGGCCAAACGAGACCCTTCCGTGTAACGCTTTCCTTGATGCGTTGCCTCAATCATATCTTTGACACTGGACATAATGATGCTCCTTCATGAGATTATCTATTAACCTACCTCAATAACCAGAAAAATTCCAGAATGTACCTGAAAATAGGAAATGTCTTCAATCAGTGAGTAACTCAATAATGGCTTCATTGGCTTCTGGGAATTGATAAGCTCCCAGCGCGTACACCGGCACCCAGAGCCACTCCTGACCGTCACACTGACTCACCTCGCCAGTAAAGGTGGTAATCCGCCAGACGTCCAACACGACGCGTTTATCGTTATAAGCATGATTGATCACCGTCAGCGGCGACGCTGACTCTACGCTAATATTGCACTCTTCCCGCAACTCACGCACTAAGGCGTCATAAACCGTTTCCCCGACCTCAACTTTACCGCCGGGGAACTCCCATTTATCGCCTTGATGTAAATCTTTATGTCGTTTACTGATAAACACGTCACCATCGGTGTTTTCTATCACACCAACGGCGACGTGAATGGGATCAGAGTTTGCCATGACAATGCTTGTACTTTTTACCTGAGCCACATGGACAAGGTTCGTTACGTCCCACCCGCGGTCCGGCCTGGGCCGGTGCTGGCGGTGCCGCTTGTGGTGCTGGCTGGCTATCTGCTGGTGCAGTAGCGCTGGCACTTTCGTGTTTGAACTCCTGCTGCTGACGCGCGGCGGCTTCGCGACGCTTCTGCTCAACCGCTTCCACATCTTCTTCGGCGCGCACACGAACCTTGCTGAGTATCGTCACAACATCAAGTTTCAGTGCTTCCAGCATATCTGTGAACAGCTCGAACGCTTCGCGTTTGTATTCCTGCTTAGGATTTTTCTGCGCGTAACTACGCAGGTTGATGCCCTGACGTAAATGGTCCATCGCCGCTAGATGCTCTTTCCAGTGCGAGTCGAGGCTCTGTAACATAATAGCTTTTTCAAACTGACGCAGAACCTCTTTACCGACCTGCTCTTCTTTCGCAGCATAGGCTTTTTCAAGTTCTTCAGCGATCTTCTCACGCAGTTTTTCTTCATGCAGATTATCGTCTTCGTCTAACCACTGCTGAATCGGCAGCGGTAAATCGAAGTCTGAGCGCAGCCGTTCTTCCAGGCCTTGCACATTCCACATTTCTTCAAGTGATTGCGGCGGAATGTACTCATTGACCACCTGCTCAATCACGTCCGCGCGAATCACCTGCACGGTTTCTGAAATATCGCCTTCATCCAGCAGTTCGTTACGCTGTTCATAAACGACTTTACGCTGGTCGTTGGCGACATCATCAAACTCAAGCAATGCCTTACGAATATCGAAGTTGCGACCTTCAACTTTACGTTGTGCATTTTCAATCGCTCGCGTCACCCATGGGTGCTCAATTGCCTCGCCACGTTTCATGCCCAGGCGCTTCATCAGACCAGCCATGCGATCCGAAGCGAAGATACGCATCAGACTATCTTCCAGTGACAAGTAGAAACGTGATGAACCCGGGTCACCCTGACGACCGGAGCGGCCACGCAACTGGTTATCGATACGCCGTGATTCGTGACGTTCGGTACCAATGATATGCAAACCACCAGCAGCTACCACGGCGTCATGGCGCTTCTGCCATTCGGCTTTCACTTTATCGATCTGTTCCTGACTGGGGTCTTCGAGTTGTTCGATCTCCACCTGCAGGTTACCACCAAGCACGATATCCGTACCCCGGCCGGCCATATTGGTCGCGATGGTAATCGCGCCTGGCATACCTGCCTGAGCGACAATTTCCGCTTCTTTGGCGTGGAACTTGGCGTTCAGTACTTCATGAGGAATCTTTTTCTTTCTTAAGAAGTTCGATAACAGCTCAGAGCTTTCAATCGAAATGGTACCCACCAATGCTGGCTGCATTTTTTCGCGGCACTCTTCGATGTCGGCAACAATGGCTTCAAACTTCTCTTCGGCAGTGATAAAAATCAAGTCGGGACGGTCATCGCGAACCATCGGCCGGTTGGTTGGGATCACCACGGTTTCCAGGCCGTAAATCGACTGGAACTCAAACGCTTCAGTGTCAGCGGTACCTGTCATACCCGCGAGCTTGTTGTACAGCCGGAAATAGTTCTGGAAGGTGATCGATGCCATGGTCTGGTTTTCGTTCTGGATCTTCACGCCTTCTTTGGCTTCCATGGCCTGGTGCAAGCCTTCCGACCAACGCCGGCCTTCCATAGTACGACCCGTGTGCTCATCGACAATGACAATCTGGTCATCTTTAACGATGTAATCGACATCTTTCTGGAACAGGTGATGGGCACGCAATGCAGCATTAACGTGGTGCAGCAAGGTGATATTGGTTGCCGAGTACAGTGACTCGTCCTCGTCCAGCATGCCACGCTCTTTCAGGATGGCTTCGACGTTTTCCTGACCATTCTCGGTCAAATGCAGCTGTTTCGCTTTTTCATCAATAGTGAAATCGCCTTCGCCGCGCTTCTCTTCCGTGTCTTCTTCGTCAGCACGGGTCAGCAGCGGCACAATTTCATTCATTTTGATGTACAGCTCAGAGCTGTCTTCGGCAGCACCAGAGATAATCAAAGGCGTGCGTGCTTCATCAATCAGGATCGAGTCGACCTCATCGACAATGGCGTAGTTAAGTTTGCGCTGCACCCGCTCTTTTGGCGAAAACGCCATGTTATCGCGCAGGTAGTCAAAGCCAAATTCGTTGTTGGTACCGTAGGTAATGTCGGCCAGATAGGCTTGCTGCTTTTCCTGATGCGGCATGCCCGGTACGTTAAAGGCCACGGTCATGTCGAGGTATTCAAATAAGGGACGGTTGGTTTCGGCATCACGACGCGCAAGGTAGTCATTCACGGTCACGATGTGAACGCCATCGCCAGATAAGGCATTCAGGTAGGCGGAAAGTGTCGCAGTAAGGGTTTTACCCTCACCGGTACGCATTTCAGCAATGCGGTTGTCGTTGAGGATCATACCGCCGACCAGCTGCACATCGAAGTGCCGCATATTGAACACCCGTTTACTTGCTTCACGAACCGTCGCAAAAGCTTCAATCAGCAGGTCATCAAGGGTTTCACCGTTGCCCAGGCGTTGTTTGAATTCAGCGGTTTTTTGTTTGAGTTCGCTATCGCTGAGTGCTTCAAATTCTGGCTCTAAGGCATTAATCGCAGCAACCTGTTTTTGCAATCCTTTGAGGATGCGGTCATTGCGGCTTCCAAATACTTTGCGGAAAAGACTACCAAACATGTGATTATTTAATCCTGTATTTAAATGACAATGATGCTCTAGCGAGCATCACGATAAACATACTTGCTGGGATCAATCTGGCGTTCGTTGCGCAACACCTCATAGTGTACATGAGGCCCCGTAGAGCGCCCTGTACTGCCCAGTTTCGCGATTTGTTGGCCACGGGTTACTACGTCGCCCTCTTTTACTAAGAGTTCGGCACAATGGCCGTAGCGCGTTTTTAATCCGCCACCGTGGTCAATCTCAACCAGTTTTCCGTAACCGTACCGCTCACCCGACCAGGTCACGACACCTGCACCTGTAGCAAAAACACCGGCATCTTCCGCCAAATTCGCGAAATCAATACCGCTGTGCATGGTTGGCGTACCGTTAAACGGGTCTTTGCGTACGCCATAATGTGAACTGAGCCAACCGTCGTCAACTGGACGTCCGGCCACGTAGCTCTCTGCAGAGATATGATGGCTCATTAACACAGATTCAAGTAGCGCCAGCTGTTTTTGTTTATCTTCCAACTGCGCCAGCACCGATTCCAGATCACTGATGACATCGCCCGAGGCCAGTTTCGGCGCATCGAGAATGGAGGTCTCAGGACCGCCCATTGCCAGCACCTCCTGCTCGCGGCTTTCGAGTTCACTGGCATCAATTTCAGCGGCATCCGCCAAGCGGCCACCCAGATGCTCTAAACGACGCAGTTTGGCGCGCATTTCACCCAGCGAAATCGTTAACGCGGTCAATTTCTTCTCCGCGTCGGCTTTGATTTCCTGAATAGCTTCTGATTGCGCCGCCAGCTGGATCTGCTCGGCGGTTATTTTACTACGGACGGCATCTGCGCTGACGCCGCCGGACGCGCTCCAGGGCTCGCTAAAAGCCAGCCCGGCAAGCACGACAACGCCAAGCAACGACGCTAAGCGACGGCGACTCAAACGCAAACCAAATTTAACTTTGGAGCCTCTATAGAAGACTGATAGACTCATGCAACCTCTCGTTGCTAAAACATTAACTGGGCTATTATCGGGTTATGCCACGCCGCCGACCGAAAAAACTGGATCAACTGCTAGGTAGCCAGCGATTACAACAGTTTGCTGACTTTACCGAGCAACATCAACGCTGGCAACAGCTATTACGCGACTGTTTCGAGAAACACTCGCTGCAGCAACTCTTACCCCAGTGTGAAGTCATTGCGGTAGGCGCTTCTGCCCTGATCCTACAGGTTTCCTCGGCACCGATCGCGCAGCGCCTAAAAACCGACCAAGCGGGCATTATAACGTATTTTCAAACTCATGCTACGCCTGCGGTGACATCCCTTGAGATCCGCATTCGACCAGGCCGTCATGTGAAGTCTACAGAAACACCGCCAGCACCAGTAAAAGTTGAAGTAAAAGAGTCAGATACCGTGCGCAAGCTACGTGAGCAGGCGGAGTTATGTGAGGAGCCGCTGCGTTCGCAGCTATTGGCGTTAGCCGATAAATACAGTAGCCCGTAGGTTTGCTACGGGCTGCCGTTAGCTTAAGCGGTGACCGGGTTGCCGAAGGTGATTGGAGCTTCGACGGTTTCGTCTTCGAAGGTAACGAATTCCCAGGCTTCCTGGTGTTGCAGAACTTCCCGCAACAACTGATTATTCAGCGCGTGGCCTGATTTAAACGCCCGCAAATGACCCAGAATCGCGTGGCCACCCATGTACAGGTCACCCACAGCGTCAAGGATCTTATGCTTGACGAACTCATCGTCGTAACGCAGACCATCACTATTAAGTATGCGGAATTCGTCCAACACCACAGCGTTGTCAAAACTACCGCCCAGCGCCAGGTTGTTCTCACGTAAGAACTCGATGTCCTTCATGAAGCCAAACGTACGCGCCCGGCTGATGTCTTTCATAAAGCTGGACGTACTGAAGTCCATACTGACAACCTGATTGGTATCAGCAATCGCCGGATGGTCGAAGTCGATGGCAAAATCGATGCGGAAGCCATTGTGGGGTAGTAGTTCCGCCCATTTGTCACCTTCTTCAACCCGAACCGGTTGCTTGATCCGGATAAACTTTTTCGCTGCGCCCTGTGTTTCGATGCCCGCGCTTTGCAGCAGGTAAATGAAAGGATGCGAGCTACCGTCCATGATTGGAATTTCATGGCTGTCGACTTCAATAATGAGATTGTCGATCCCCATCGCAGCAACTGCCGCGAGCAAATGTTCAACCGTAGAGACACGTACGTTGTCATCGTTAATTAAACAGGTACACATGCGGGTATCACGCACCAACTCGGCATCGGCACGAATATCCACTGCGGGTTTTAAATCGACACGACGAAACACCAGACCGGTATTCGCCGGTGCCGGACGCAGGGTCAATTGAACCTTGTTGCCTTTGTGCAAACCCACACCTGTGGTTGCAATAGACTGTTTAATTGTGCGTTGTTTCATCGTTCGCTCTCATTCTCACTATGTCGTCTGACCAGTAAAAGGCGCAATAGTTTACCCATAAATTGCGTTTTTCGCAATTTTCTAAACCGCTTTACCTAATCTTTACGCTGTTTTAGTCTACTTGACGACGTAAAAACGCTGGGATATCAAGATAATCCATATCTTTGTTGCCCTGCGCCTGTGGTTTCGCTGTTGGCTTTTCAACCTGAACTTCGTAATCTTCCTGTTCCAGCTCTTCCGTATCTTCGTCAAGCACTCGTGCGGTCGCTGCACCGCTGCCCTGGTAGCCGGCAGAACGTCCATAAGCTGCATCACGCGGCTTGTCACGACCAGGGTTATTCACCAGTGAAATATCTGGCTTGCGCTCAGCACCGATGCCGGTGGCGACGACGGTAACGCGCATCTCTTCCGACATTTCCGGATCGATGACCGTACCCACAATCACTGTGGCATTTTCTGAAGCGAAGGCTTTTACCGTGTTACCCACGATTTCAAACTCTTCAATGCTCATGTCCATGCCGGCCGTAATGTTGACCAGCACACCACGCGCACCTGACAAGTCGATGTCTTCCAACAGCGGACTGTTAATCGCCATTTCAGCAGCTTCTTGTGCACGTTCTTCGCCGCGCGCAATGCCGGTACCCATCATGGCAGTACCCATCTCACGCATAACAGCTCTTACGTCAGCAAAGTCGACATTGATCAAACCGGTACGGGTAATCAAGTCGGCAATACCTTGTACCGCACCCAACAAGACGTTGTTCGCTTCACTGAAGGCAGACAACAAGCTGGTGCCTTTGCCTAATACTTTCAGCAGCTTCTCGTTCGGGATAGTGATCAAGGAATCGACGTTACGCGCCAACTGCGCGATGCCTTCGTCGGCAATCGCCATCCGCTTGCGACCTTCGAACGGAAAGGGTTTGGTGACCACAGCTACGGTCAGAATCCCCAGCTCGCGCGCGACTTCTGCAACCACTGGCGCAGCACCTGTACCTGTGCCACCACCCATGCCTGCAGCAATAAAGATCATGTCCGCACCCTGCAGGTTTTTCTTGATCTCTTCACGCGACTCTTCAGCCGCCTGCCGGCCAACTTCAGGGTTGGCGCCGGCACCCAGTCCTTTGGTAATGTCATCACCCAGTTGAATGGTCACGTGGGCACCGTGGTTACGCAAAGACTGCGCATCAGTGTTAGCAGCAATAAACTGCACACCTTCGATGGATTCTGTGATCATGTGTTTGACGGCATTACCACCACCGCCACCTACACCTATCACTTTTATGACGGCATCGCTGTCAAAGTTGTCGACTACTTCGAATACTTCAGACATGTTGTTTCTCCTTTTACCTGCTTAGTGTACTACCCCAAAAATAATTTCCAAAGTGTTGTTTTTATTAAAATTCACCTTTAAACCAACCGTGTACGCGTTTCCACAAACCGATCACGTTGTTATGACGCGCTTCGTCCTGGCGCGCTTGCAGATCTTCCTGGCCGTAACGGAGTAAACCGACGGCCGTGGCGTAGGTTGGGTCCTGCACATAATCACTTAAGCCTTGCATTCCCAACGGTTCGCCTAAGCGCACGGGCATCTGAAATATCTCTTCGGCAAATTCAATGGCGCCTTCCATGCGACCACAGCCACCGGTTAACACGATGCCTGCAGCAATTTGCTCATCCAACCCGCTTTGTTTTATCTCGTCCCGGATCAATTCAAACAGTTCCTGGTAGCGCGGTTCAACCACCTCGGCCAAAATATGTCGTTGCATCACCCGCGATGGCCGACCACCGACCGACGGCACTTCGATGTTGTCGTCTTTACTGACCAGCTGACAGAGCGCACAGGCGTATTTGGTCTTAATTTCTTCAGCGTGATTCAGTGGCGTGCGAAAAATCTTCGCAATATCACTGGTCACCTGATTACCGGCTGCTGGAATCACGGCGGTATGACGCAGCACACCACCGGTGTAGATGCAGATGTCGATGGTGCCTGCGCCCATATCAACCAGGGCTACACCTAAATCTTTTTCATCGTCAGTCAGCACCGAGTAACTCGACGCCAGGGCCGAGAAAATCAAACGGTCGACGCGAAAGCCACAACGTTCAACAGCTTTTTCAATGTTCTTCGCCATGTCGTTGGCACAGGTGACGATATGAACCTTTGACTCCATGCGCACCCCGGACATGCCAATCGGGCTCTTGATGCTCTCCTGTGAGTCAATCACGAACTCCTGCGGCAACACGTGCAAAATGCGGCGTTCCTGAGCAATAGGTACCGATTTGGCAGCATGAATAACGCTATCAACGTCGTCCTGGGTGACCTCTGCCTCGTTAATAGGAACCATGCCACTCTCGTTCTGGCAGGAGATATGGCGGCCGGAAATATTCAGGTAAACCGAAGCGATGCGACTGTCCGCCATTAGTTCCGCTTCTTCAACGGCACGTTGGATCGACTGCACCACCAGGTTCAGGTCATTCACACCGCCTTTATCCATGCCCCGGGCCGGCGCCGCGCCGACACCGATCACACTGATTTCACCATCAGGCATGACTTCGCCAATCAACGTCACAATTTTACTTGTGCCGATATCTAAGCCAACGACCATGTTCCGTTCTGTTGCTTTTGACATGCCTATTAACTCTCTCGTTGTTGTTCTTCTGGGTCGCGCCAGCGTACAGCGACACCCGTGTCATAACGTAAATCCACCGAATCCAGTGGCGCATCCTGATGCTTGCGCAGTTGCGGCTGCAAATCGATAAACCGCTGTACCCGCTCCAGCAAGGCCTCGCGGCCAAGTCGTAAACTGGTGCCATCATTAAGCAGCAGCTCCAACGCAAATCGCTTACTCAAGTCCAGCTGGCTGACCTGAAAGCCGTTTAAACCCAGCAGTTCACTGGTATTGCGATAGTGCTTTACCACCTCAGCGACCGCATGTTCCGGGCCGGAAAGATAGGGCAGAGCTTTCCTCAGCACCGACTTATCTGCGTAAAACACTGTCCCTTCCTGATTGACCAGCGCATCATCACGCTGATTTGCATTCCAATGCGCAAGTGGTTGCTGTTCAACCACAAATACTTTCAAAATATCCGGCCATTCTTTGCGTACGGAAGCTCTTGCCACCCAGGGCATCGCTTCAACGCGCGTGCGAATCTGATCCACATCTGCTGAGAAGAAACTCCCCAGCGGCTCACCCAATAAGGTGTCGCGCACATCGGCTGGAGTCAGATAGGCCAATTCGCCTTGCACCACCAGTCGTTTTAACGGCACTTCCTGAGCATCCATGGCGGTGTAGTACAACCAGCCGATACCGGTAAAGGTGCTGGCAACCACCACCAAAAAGAACGCAAGACCTGACCAGAAGTGCCAGTTAACATTACGTTCCGCCGCGGCCATTTTCAGCCCTCTCCGTGGCGTAAAATCGCCACCACCAGTTGCTCGAAACTCATGCCGGCGGCCTTCGCTGCCATCGGCACCAGACTCTTCTCTGTCATCCCCGGCACCATATTGGCTTCCAGTAACCGGAAATGGCCATATTTGTCACACATCACATCAACGCGGCCCCAGCCAGCGCCATCAAGACTGCGAAACGCCGCTTCAGCCAGTTGCCGCAAAGCGAGCTCTTCGACCTCACTTAAGTCCGCCGGGCAGTGATATTGGGTATCGTTGGCCTGATACTTCGCATCGTAATCGTAAAATTCGTGGCTGGTTTCTAACCTGATGGCCGGCAAAGCTTTATTGTTCAGCAATGCCACCGTGAACTCCGGCCCACTCAGCCAGCTTTCGACCAGCACTTCATCATCAAACTTCCAGGCTAAAGCCACCGCAGCTTCAAGTTGTGCAGCAGTGGCTGCAGAACTCATGCCAATGCTGGAACCTTCCTGGGCCGGCTTGACCATCACCTTGCCACCCAATTCGTCCAGTAACCTGGCATAGTCCAGCGTCTCGCCCTGACTCACAACCACACTTGGCGCGACAGGTAAACCCGACGCTTGCCAGATCTGTTTGGTTTTGACCTTGTCCATTGCCAGCGCACACGCCAGCACACCACTGCCGGTGTAAGGGATGCCTAAATAATGCAATGCCCCCTGAATAGTGCCATCTTCGCCACCCCGGCCGTGCAACACGTTGAAGGCCCGGGTGAAGCCTTGCTCTTTCAGTTCCGCCAGTGGGTTATGGGCTGGATCAAAGGCATGCGCGTCAACCCCCGCGTTACGCAAGGCCTGAACCACAGCCTGTCCCGAGCGCAGCGAGACTTCCCGCTCGGCCGAGTCGCCACCCAGCAGCACCGCAACTTTGCCAAACTCGCTCATGCCTGCTCCTCCGTGTAAGCTGCACCCGCCCGGCGCAAGGCATCGGGCTGTAATTCGGTGGCCGCTAAGTCTTTTGCGATGGCCCCAATATTGCCAGCGCCTTGCGCCAACAACATATCCTTGGGTTGCAAAATGTCAGCCAGAACTTTCATAAGTTCGCCCCGGTCACCGACATAAATCGGCTCAACTTTTCCGCGCAGTCGCAGCGATTTCGCCAGCGAACGACTATCTGCGCCCTGCACCGCTGCCTCGCCGGCACTATAGACATCGAGCAGCAACAGCACATCGACCTCTGCCAACACCGAAACAAACTCATCGTATAAATCCCGGGTGCGTGAGTACCGATGCGGCTGAAATGCCATGACCAGGCGATGTTCAGGCCAACCGGCCCGGGCCGCGGCTATGGTCGCGGCAACTTCTGTCGGATGATGACCATAATCATCGATCAGCATGACCTCGCCCTGTTGGCTATCCCGCTCACTTGGATATTGGCCGAGTAACTGGAAGCGGCGACCGATACCACTGAAATCTTTCAATGCCTGTTGAATGGCCGCGTCGTCGATACCTTCATCGGTGGCGACTGCGATCGCGGCCAGCGCGTTGAGTACATTGTGCCGGCCAGGCAAGTTGACCGTCACGTCCAGCGGCGCTTTCGCTTTACGATGAACCTTAAAGTGACTCTGTCCGCTCTGCTGCTGGTAATCGGACCCACGCACATCAGCATCGTCGCTAAAGCCATAGGTCGTCATTTGCCGGCCAATCCGCGGCATTAACTCGCGAATCACCGGATCATCGACACAAATCACAGCCAGGCCGTAAAACGGCAGGTTGTGCAGGAAGTCGATATAGGTATCCAGCAAACGGTTGAAGTCACCACCGTAAGTGTCCATATGATCGGCTTCGACATTAGTGACCACTGCGACCATAGGTTGTAAGTGCAGAAACGACGCATCCGACTCATCGGCTTCGGCAATCAAATATTTACTCGAACCCAAGCGGGCATTACTACCAGCACTGTTGAGCAAGCCACCAATAACAAAGGTTGGATCCAGTTCCGCCTCGGCAAAAATACTGGCCAGCAACGAGGTTGTGGTCGTTTTGCCATGGGTGCCAGCCACCGCAATCCCATGCCGGAAGCGCATCAGCTCCGCCAGCATCTCAGCGCGGCGAACCTGTGGAATAAACGCGGCCTGAGCGGCTTGTAACTCGCTGTTGTCCGGCTGTATTGCCGAGCTCACCACGATGACATCAGCGCCGGCAACATTGCTCTCGTCATGACCCATGTAAATCGTAGCGCCTAACTCAGCCAGACGTTTGGTGTTAGCGTTTTCAGCCAGGTCTGAACCGGTAATGGTGTAGCCCTGATTCAACAATACTTCGGCGATACCGCCCATTCCGGCACCACCGATTCCGACAAAGTGGATTCGGCGGACACGGCGCATTTCCGGTACGCTGACAGCGGTGAATGGGGTTGACGTCATAGCCATTGCTCACACCTCTCAACCACGACTTCGGTGGCATCGGGACGCGCCGCCGCCTGGGCCCGCGTCCGCATTTGTTCTAATTGTTCAGGATGCGCAAGCCAGTCTTCCAGAATGTCGACCAACGGCTGAATTTTCTCCAGCTGGGCTTGCGGCAACAATGCGCCGGCTCCGGCGCTTACCAATTCTTTCGCATTTGCGGTTTGATGGTCATCGACCGCGTGCGGCAAAGGCACAAAGAGTGCCGGTGTCGCGACCACTGCCAGTTCACTCACGGTCAGTGCGCCAGCCCGGCAGATCACGACATCAGCCTGCGCATAGGCGCTGTGCATGGCGTCGATAAATTCCACCACTTCAACAGCGGCGATGCCCTGCTGCTGATACGCCTGCTCCACCTCGGCCACGCGGCCCTGACCGCACTGATGTACGACCTGCAGTCGCTGCCGTGCACTCAGTTGGCCCACTGCTTGCGGCACCGCCAGATTGAGCGCCTGAGCACCAAGACTGCCACCGACCACCAGCAAGCGTAGTTTGTCATCGGTTGATTTTTGCGGTTGTGCACCCATCCAGTCGGCGCGCAACGGGTTACCCGTAACTTCCGCGCCAGGCAGCTGCTGCTGTGCAGCGGCAAAGCCGACCATCACGTGCTGGGCGAAGCGCGCCAGCATTTTGTTCGTTAATCCGGCCACCGCGTTTTGTTCATGCACCAATAACGGAATCCCTGCCGCTTTTGCGGCGAGTCCGGCAGGCCCGCACACATAGCCGCCGAAACTCAGCACCACCTGCGTGCGATGCTGACGATAAAGTTTACGGCACTGACCGATGGCTTTCAGCATCCGCAGGGGCATCATCAATTTGCGTAACACGCCATGACCGCGCAGCCCTTGCATGGAGATCTGCTCCAACTGGAAACCAGCGGCAGGCACGACGCGTGCCTCTAAGCGTTGCTCCGTAGTGCCAAGCCAGACCACGGTGTGGCCGCGCTCGCGCAATTTTTCGGCAACGGCCAGGGCAGGAAATACGTGGCCACCGGTACCAGCAGCAGCAATCATAATCTGGCTCATGCTGAAGCCCTCCGTCGCCGTAGCCCGGTCCGTGGAGTGACCTTCACACTTGCCACCCGTATTTCGTAGTCAATGCGTAATAACACTCCCAGTGCGACACAGCTGACCAACAGGCTGGTGCCGCCATAAGAAATCAGTGGCAGGGTCAGACCTTTGGTGGGCAGCATACCGGCCGCAGCACCTATGTTGACCAGTGCCTGAAAGGCAAACCAGATGCCGATGCCATAGGCGACAAAGGCGCTGAAGCGCGCGTCCATCTGCAGCCCCCGGCGGCCAATCAAAAGTGCCCGCACAACAATGGCAAAGACCGCCAGCAACACCGCTACGATGCCCAGAAAACCAAGCTCTTCCCCAACTACGGCCATGATAAAATCCGTATGTGCTTCAGGTAAGTACTGTAATTTCTGAATGCTGTTCCCCAGGCCTTGGCCCAGCCAGTCACCCCGGCCAAATGCCATCAGCGACTGGGTCAGCTGATAGCCGCTGCCAAACGGGTCCTGCCAGGGATCAAGGAAAGAGGTCACGCGCTGCATACGGTACGGCTCTTTAATGATTAACAGGGTCACCACCACAGCGAGGGTGATAATGATGCCGAAGAACTGCCACAACCGCGCGCCAGCCAAAAACAGCATACCCACAGCAATACTGACCATCACCGCCATTGAACCGAAATCCGGCTGCATCAGCAGCAACACCGCAAAACAGGCCAGCACGCATAGCGGTTTAAAGAATTCTTTCAGGTTTTCCTGCACCAGATTGATACGCCGCGCCAGGTAGCTACTCAGGTAAATGACGAAAAAGAATTTAGCCAGTTCCGCCACCTGCAACGTAATAGGTCCGAATTTGAGCCAGCGCTGTGCACCATTGACTTCATGGCCGATGAGCAGTACCACAATCAGTAACGCCAGGCCCAGTAACAGCAATCCGCTGCTACCTTTGAACCACCAGTCGGACGGTACCTGCACCACGGTCGCCAGCAACGCCAACCCAAGGGTCAGGTACATGCAGTGACGAATGACAAAATGAAACGGATTATTGGTTAAACGCTCGGCGACCGGAAAAGACGCTGAACTGACCATTACCAGACCAAACGCCAGCAGGCCCAGGGCCAGCCATAACAGCACGCGGTCATAAAGAATGCTCTGCTCTGGCAACCACCAGTCGCGAATCCGCGTCCACGGCGACTGCCCGGCAGCAACTTCCTGAATGCTGAGTTCAAGTTGCTGCTCTTTACTCTCTTTCAGCTGCTTGGCGCGAAGTGCTGCGGTATCAGTCATGCGGCACCTCCTGCGCTTGGTTCTCTTGCAGTTGCTCCAGCACCGCGGTTTTAAACTGCTCACCGCGGTCCTGATAATTTTTAAACATGTCCAGGCTGGCGCAGGCTGGTGCCAGTAACACCGCACTGTTGCGGGTAGCCAGTTTGTCCGCCACCCGCACCGCTTCCGTTAAATCCTGTACCTGGGTCACCTGATCGTGATGCTGAGCAATACGATCCGCATCACGGCCAAGCACGATGAGCTCATCAACCAATTGCAGCGCGCTTCTGAACGTCACGAAGTCAGCGCCTTTACCATCGCCGCCGGCGATCAGGATAAGCTTGCCGGTGACCAGCGGACGCAAGCCCTCAATGGCCGCTTCCGCGGCGCCAATATTGGTTGCTTTTGAGTCGTTTATCCAGCGCACACCGTCGCTATCGGCCACCAGTTCACAGCGGTGGGGCAGCCCTTTGAATGCCCGTAATGCCGGTAGCACTTTGGTTAACTCAATTCCCATGCTCAGCACTAACGCCAGAGCAGCCTGCACGTTCAGCAGATTATGCACGCCGGCAAGCTGCAACTCCGATGCGGCGATTAACGGCTCATCCGCGACGCAGATAAACAGCTCATCATCACCCTGGCACAGGCCAAACAAGCCCGGCACTTCGTTATCAGGGGCGTCACGACCGAAGCTAAACTGCTGCGCGAGGGGGATGGTCTGCGGCGCGGTGACACGCTGATCACGATTCCAGATGCCGAGCTCGGCATTGCTATAGATACGATGTTTAGAGGCAGTATAAGCATGCCGGTCAGCATAGCGATCTAAATGGTCATCGCTGATGTTGAGCAGCGCCGCGGCGTGCAGCTTAAGGTCGTGCATGCTATCCAGCTGAAAGCTCGACAGCTCAAGTACGTAAACCTCCACGTCCGGGGCCAGTACGTCCAGCATCGGCACGCCGATATTGCCACCCACCGCTACATTCTTACCGGCGGCGCGCAACAGTTCACCGGTCAATTGAGTAACCGTGGACTTGCCGTTCGAGCCAGTGATCGCCAGCACCGGTGCCTGCGCATAGTGCGCGAAGATATCCGCATCCCCAACCAGGCAAATGCCGGCGTCCTGGGCCATTTGCAATGCCGGCAGGCGCAAATCCAATCCCGGACTGACCACCAGCAGGTCGCAGGCGGCGAGTTCGCCAATATCAAGTTCACCGGTAAATAGTTCCAGCGAGCCATCTAATTGCTGTAACTCGCCCGCCAGAGGCGGCTGCGCACGCGTATCAAACACTAACGGTCGAATCCCCTGCTGCAACAGAAAGCGCACACACGAAAGTCCCGACTGGCCGAGTCCGACCACGCCGATGACATCGTATTTGTGCAGTGCTGCAAGGTAACTCAAGACCGCTCCTTAACGTAGCTTCAAGGTCGCCAGACCTATCAGGACAAAGACCAGTGACAAAATCCAGAACCGCACGATAACCCGTGGCTCTGGCCAACCTTTCAATTCGTAGTGGTGATGAATGGGTGCCATTCTGAACACGCGCTTGCCGCGCAGTTTGAACGAGCCCACCTGGAGCATCACGGATACAGTTTCCATCACAAACACACCGCCCATGATGAATAAAATCAATTCCTGCCGGACCATGACCGCAATGATTCCCAGCGCCGCACCAAGGGTCAGCGAGCCGACATCGCCCATAAAGACCTGCGCCGGATAGGTGTTGAACCAAAGGAAGCCCAGCCCGGCGCCGCAGATGGCGGTACAAACCACTAGCAGCTCGCCGGATAATGGCAAGTGCGGGATGTTCAGGTACGCGGCAAAATTGATGTTGCCTGAAACATAGGCAAAAATGCCCAAGGCGCCAGCCACCATGATGACGGGCACAATGGCCAGGCCATCCAGGCCATCGGTCAGATTCACAGCGTTACTGGTGCCGACCACCACAAAATAGGCAAGCAGGATGTAGAGCATGCCAAGCTGTGGCATCAAATCTTTGAAGAAGGGCACCAGCAACTGAGTTTCAGCGCCAACGGTGGCGTTGGCATAAAGCACAACAGCTGCTGCGGTGGCAATCACCGATTGCCAGAAGTATTTCCATTTGGCCGGCAAGCCCCGTGAATTCTTTTGTACCACTTTGCGATAATCGTCGATAAAGCCGACCAGCCCGAAGCCAATCACCACCCCCAACACCACTTGCACGTAGCGATTGGAAAGGTCAGCCCAAAGCACGGTGGAAAGTACGATGGCGGCAATAATCAGCAGGCCGCCCATGGTCGGGGTACCGGCTTTACTCAAATGCGACTGTGGCCCGTCATCACGAACCGCCTGGCCGATCTGCAAGCGCTGCAGATAGCGAATCAACCGTGGTCCCATCCACAGCGCGATCAGCAGCGCCGTCAGCACACTTAAAATAGCGCGCATGGTCAGGTAGGAGACGACGTTAAAGCCGCTTGCAAACTGGGTTAAATAGTCAGCTAGCCAAACTAGCATGCGTGTTTTCCTTCTTGGCCTAAGCTTGGGTGTAATTCGCTTGCGCGTGCTTGCAGGGCTGCGATAACACGTTCCATATGGGCACTACGTGAGCCTTTCACCAAAATGGTAATAGGCGTTGAAGCCTGTTGCGCAGCTGCAATAATGGCATTCACCAAAGCGTCCTGATCGGAAAAATGTCTGCCACCACGGCCATTGAACACTTCACTGGCGCTCTGGCTCAGCACTCCCAAGGTATAAAGATTGTCGATATTAGCTTGAATCGCGTAGGCGCCGATCTCTTCATGATAATGGCGGGCGTCCTCACCAAGCTCTCCCATATCGCCGAGCACCATCATGCGCCAGCCCGGGTAAACTGCAAGCATGTCCAGCGCGGCTTTCACCGAGCCAACATTAGCGTTGTAACTGTCATCAATGAGTTTGATATGGTCACTTAAAGGCACCACCTGCATGCGTCCGGGAACTGGCTTTAAAGCCGCCAGGGCAGCCTGTGCATCAGCGAGCGGACAACCTACCTCAACGGCAGCAGCTATGGCTACCAGTGCATTGTCAACGTTGTGTAAACCTGGCAGGTTAAGCGTGATTCGTGCTGATTCCGCGGTGCCGCTCAATGCTTTGTCCAGATCCACAGTAAAGCTGGCACAGCCCTGCTCGTCGATCGCAACATCGGTTGCGCGAATCGCAGCGCCGGCGTCCTGACCAAAGGTCAAATGGCGGCAATGGGTAATCTGTTTTTGCCAGGATGGCGCAAACTCTGAGCGAATCGGGGTCAGCGCTAAGCCATCGGCATTCAAGCCTTTAAAAATTTCGGACTTGGCGCGAAATACACCATGCACGCTACCAAACCCTTCCACATGCGCCGGTGCGACATTATTGATAATGGCGACATCCGGTTGTGTTAAGCGGGTGGTATAAGCAATTTCACCCAAATGATTTGCCCCCAGCTCGATAATCGCCAGGTCATGGCTTGGCTCTAAGCGCAATAAGGTTAAGGGCACGCCGATGTCATTATTAAAGTTGCCCGCTGTGGCCAGCACATTGCCCTGGGTTTGCAAAATCGCCGCCAGCATCTCTTTGACGGTGGTCTTGCCACTGCTGCCAGTGATAGCAATAGTTTTTGGTTGCACACTGGCTTTTACCGCGGCGCCGAGCTGACCCAGTGCATGACGGGTATCAGCGACCACAATTTGCGGTACCTGCTGCGCGTCTGGCAGGTCCACATGACGTTCGACCATGAGTGCTTTCGCACCTTTACTCACGGCATCGGCCGCAAACTCATGGGCATCAAAATTAGGCCCCTGCAGGGCAATGAATAAGCAGCCCTCGGGCAGCTCACGTGTATCGGTACTGACCGACTCAATACTGCAGTTATCGCCAAATAACTGACCGTCGACGGCGCGACTAATCCACTGCATATCTGTTTTGATCATGACTGCCCCCCGCTCACCTGTTGTCTCACTAACAACTCAGCAACCAGCGCGCGCTCATCATAGGCAATGCGCTGCTGGCCAATTACCTGATAATCTTCATGGCCTTTACCGGCCAGCACCACAACGTCTTTCGGCTGGGCTTTGGCGATAGTTTCAGTAACGGCGCGCTCGCGTCCGGCAATAACCTCAACCTTGTCCTGCTGAGGGATCCCGGTCAAAATATCGCGCACAATCTGCTCCGGCTCTTCCGTACGGGGATTGTCGTCGGTCACTACCACGCGATCGGCGAATTGAGCGGCGACGGCGCCCATTTGCGGGCGTTTGCCACGGTCGCGGTCACCACCGCAGCCGAATAAGCACCACAGCTCGCCGTGACAATGCCGGCGCAGGGCAGTTAACACCTGCTGCAAGGCATCCGGCGTATGCGCGTAGTCAACAATAACCAGCGCCTGGCCCGGTTGCGTAAAGGCTTCCATGCGTCCGGGCACGGGATGCAATCCACGCACCGCCTGACAAATTGCGGCCCAGTCGAAATCCAGCCGGGCAACGGCAACCATCGCCGCCAGCAAATTGTAAATATTGAACTCGCCCAACAGCGGAGAAGCGACAGGGTACTCAAGGCGCCCGCTCTCGGCGGGGACGTTGAGCGTGAAATCTGTACCGGCATCACCAAAATGCACTGCACTCGCATACACGCCGTGTTCATGCTGCTGCGGATGTAAACTAAAACGCCACGCATCGGGACGGTCCGGCAGCCAGGCGCTTAATGCCGCATCATCACTGTTCAATACAGCGTTTGCGGAGCTAAGCTCGGTAAACAGACGCCGTTTGGCACCGGCGTAATTGCTCATCGTGCCGTGGTAATCCAGGTGATCGCGGCTGATATTGGTCGCCACTGCGACAGCAAAGGGAATAGCTTCCACGCGCCGTTGCACCAGGGCATGCGAGGAAACTTCCATTGCCACCACGGTCGCACCCTCGGCACGCAGGGCGGCCAGGCGTTGCTGCACCGCAATCGGATCCGGGGTGGTGTGGGTTTCCGGAAGTAAAGCGCCAGGGAAACCGCTGCCTGTGGTACCAATCACACCAGCTTTCACACCCAGTCCATCCAGCAACTGGGCAATCAAATAGGTTACGGAGGTTTTGCCATTGGTGCCGGTAACCCCAATCACCTGCAGATGTTTGCCGGGTTCGCCGTAGAATCGTGCCGCAATGCGCGACAACTGCTCTTTCAACTGGGGAACCTCAACCACTACCGTGTTGCCATGCTGCTCGACATCGACGCCATCGGCTTCACAAAGCACCACGCTTGCGCCCGCAGCGATGGCCGCATCAATGTAATCGCGGCCGTCGACCTGATAGCCCGGCACCGCTACAAAAGCATCGCCTGGTGCCACTTGCCGACTGTCCAGTTTCAGGCCACCAATGGCGACCTCCGGCAGGGGCAAAGGGTAGACAGGTAAAAGCTGTGGCAACTGCATCATTGTCCACCTCCAAAGCCTGCGACCCGCAGTTGCGTGTCTTCCAGATGGTCAGGGGCAACATTCATTGCCCGCAGTGCGTCACCGACGATTTCCGCGAAAATAGGTGCGGAAACGGTACTGCCATAATAATCATCACCACTTGGTTCATTGATCGTTACCACTACCGCGATGCGGGGGTCGCTCACCGGCGCCACGCCAGCGAACAAGGTCACGTATTCATCACCATAGCCACCGGCAATTGCTTTTCGTGCCGTGCCGGTTTTGCCCGCCACCCGATAACCTGGCACCCGCGCGTTCTTAGCACTGCCATCGGCGACCACCTGCTCTAACATCAGCAGTACCGCCTCAGCATTCTCACGCGATACCACTTGGCGGCCGGGCGGCAATTCACCCTCTGCGCGACGCTGAATGGTTAACGGACGGTGCACACCGCCACTGGCGATGACCGAATAGGCCTGCGCCAACTGCAGTGTCGTTGCCGTCAGGCCATAACCAAAGGATAGCGTTGCCACCTCAAAATCTGACCAGCGTGTGCGATGTTGCAGCACGCCATAACTTTCTCCAATCATGCCAATACCTGTGTCATTGCCGAGGCCGACCGCAGCATAGGTTGCCAGCAGCTGCTCGACACCTGTGAGTAAGGCAATCTTGGACGAGCCCATATTGCTGGAGTTCTGTAAAACTTCGGTAATGCTCTGCTCGCCGCGGTTGATGGGATCGCTGACCCGGCGACCGCCGAGGCGCATCCAGCCAGGATTGGTATCGATAATGGTATCTTTCTCAATTGCGCCAGCTTCCAGTCCGGCTAAAACCACCAATGGTTTCATCGTTGAGCCAGGCTCGTAGGCATCGGTAATGACCCGGTTACGCATGCGATGCGGTTGCAAATCGGTGCGATTATTCGGGTTAAAGGACGGGCTGTTGACCATCGCCAACACTTCGCCAGTGTCAACATCGACAATCACTGCTGAACCCGAGGTTGCCTGATGATAGCGCACGGCTTTTTTCAACTCGGCATAGGCCAGTGATTGCAAACGTTGATCAATACTTAGCGTTAATTGTTTTGGTTGTTTGGCGGCGGTAGTACTTATTTCTTCAACAACCCGTCCTTGTGCATCCTTGCGATACAGCCGTTCACCCGGCGTCCCTGTTAGAACCTCGTTATAAGCGGCTTCCAGCCCCTCAATGCCCATGCCATCGATATCGGTAAAACCCACCAGATGCGCGGTGATTTCACCGACCGGATAGAACCGGCGTGATTCAGTTTTTAAATAGATGCCAGGAATTCCCAACTGGCGCACGTAATCTGCGACCGCTGGCGTAACCTTACGCTCCAGATACACAAACCGGCGCTTCGGATCGGCGACCCGGGCCATTAAGGTGTCCACATCAGTACGGAAAACCTCAGCCAGCGCCAGCCAACGCTCGCGATTCGCTAAGCCCTGGCCCTCGTGTACGCGCTGCGGATCTGCCCATACGGTTTGCACGGGCACACTTACCGCGAGTTCGCGCCCGTGACGATCGACGATGGTACCGCGCTGTACCAGGGTTGGATCCATCCGTAGTGAGCGGCGGTCACCTTCGTAAATCAGTTGCTCAGGCTCAATCACCTGGATGAAAGCGGCGCGCCCAACCAGACTTGCAAACACTGCAAATACGACAAACAGAGCAAAGTAAAAACGTCCCTGCCCTAAATGCGGCTGTATGCCCTTTTTCTGATTGCGCTTCCGAGGTGTTACTGCCATGGCACCAGCACCTCCTGTTTTCCTTCCGGACGAACCATGCCTAGCCGCTGACTGGCAATCCGCTCTACCCGACTGTGCTCGGTCAACGCCGTTTGCTCGATTTGCAAGTGGCGCCACTCGATGTCAATTTGATCACGCTGCGACAACAGATCATCGCGTTCTATGGTCAACAAACGATTCGCGTGCGCGATATAGATGACTGCCAGTGCGCTGGCCAGGATGCAGGCAAATAACAAAATCACCAGCTTCTGCTGGCGTAAGTCATTAAACAACACAGATAACAAAGTCGGCACGCGGCTATTGGTCATAAGGTAACCTCTCTGCCACACGCAACACAGAACTGCGCGCACGAGGGTTGTCGCGCGTTTCTGCAGCACTGGGCTTGTTCGCTTTGCCAATCAGTTTCACGGTTTCACCGCGATCGATTTGATCATCACGCAGTGGTAACCCCGCCGGAATGGCTTTGCCTTTGCTTTGTGCCCGAAGGAAGCGTTTCACCAACCGGTCTTCCAGACTATGAAAACTAATTACCGCCAGTCGGCCCTGGGGTTTCAGACCAGTAATCGCGGCTTTCAGCGCCTGTTCAATTTCATCCAGCTCGCCGTTGATGTGGATACGAATACCCTGAAAACTGCGGGTGGCGGGATGCTTATGCTTATCTTTGAAGGGCACGGCCTTATCTATTAAGTCAGCCAGCTGCTTAGTGGTGGTCAGTGGTTGCTCGTCACGATGTTGCACGATGGCCTGCGCAATACGCCAGGCAAACCGCTCTTCGCCATACTCGCGCAACACGAAGGCAATTTCATCGGCAGTTGCCGTCATTAAAAATTCCGCTGCTGTCATGCCGCTGCTGGTGTCCATACGCATGTCCAGGGGACCTTCACGCATGAAACTAAAGCCGCGCTCAGCATCATCAAGTTGTGGGGATGAGACGCCAAGATCAAATAAGATACCGTCAAGCTTGCCACGCAGTTGCTGCGTTTCCAGCACGTCATCAAGACGTGAGAAGGGAGTGTGGATGATGGTAAAGCGTGGGTCGTCACGCAGAGCTTCAGCGGCTTCAATCGCGGTGGGGTCGCGGTCGAGCGCTATCAGTCGGCCCTGGTCATTGAGTTGTGACAATATGGCGCGTGAATGCCCCCCTCTTCCAAAGGTGGCATCGAGATAAGTTCCGTCCGGTCTGATGGCAAGAGCCTCGATTGACTCCTGTAACAGCACCGAGACATGTTGCGGCGCTTTTGTCATTATAATGAGAAGTCTTGTAGTCGATCACTGAGTGCCAAATCGTCCTGTTGTTCTGCTGCCATATCAGCAGCAACCTGTTCTTGCCATGCCGCGTCTGACCAGAGTTCGAACTTATTGAGCTGACCGATAATCATGATCTTTTTATCCAGATCTGCGTGTTGACGCAGGGTTGGAGCAATCAGGATACGGCCATTTTTGTCCATCTGGCAGTCTTCGGCGTGACCCAACAGTAAACGTTGAAGACGACGCTCTGCGGGGTTCATACTGGATAAGGTGGTAAGTTTTTGTTCGATGATTTGCCATTCCGGCAAAGGATATAACAACAAGCAAGGCTGCTTGATATCTATGGTACAGACCATCTGGCCTTCACAGTCAAGCATAAGGCTCTTCCGATACTTTGCTGGTATCGCAAGACGGCCTTTGTCATCTAGACTTAATGCTGCTGCACCACGAAACATAAAATTGATCCACTATTACCCACAAATCCCCACAATGTGACAGTCTAGGTGCCGATCTTTCCCACTGTCAAGAAAAAAAGGGGACTTTGCGACATGCGACAGGGCTTGACGCACTGATAAATGTGCTAGAAGATGCTATTGCGAATCATTATTACAATAATAAGCCGAAACATTGCGTAAACTTATCAGTGACTTAATGAGAAAACCGACGCACTACACGCCAGCGCAGGCGAAGTGGCGTATGGTGCGCGATTTTTTTGGCTTATTTTTTATCGCCGCCGCCCTGCTCTTCGCTGTTTATTCTATTGTCGAGACTGAACGTGTGCAGCAGCGCGAGATCGAAAAACGTCGTGCTCTGGAGCATCTGAGTTCGATGCGTTCAAGTATCGAACATCGCATTCAGGCTAATGTGCTGGTCTTGCGCGCGCTGAAACCCGAAATTCTCTGGCAAGACACCCCCGATCGCAGTCGTCTGCAAAAGATTCTGGATGAGTTTTTAACGACTGAGCTCGATATCAGTCACCTGGCCCTGGCTCCCGATCTACGTATCAGCTTTATCTACCCGCGTGCCGGTAACGAACAGCTGCTCGGCACCGATTACCGTAACGTGCGTGAGCAATACCATGAAATCCTGCGCGCCATTGGCGGTCAGGACATTATCCTGAGCAGCCCGGTGAATTTGCTGCAAGGGGGCACGGCGTTCATTGCCCGACTTCCTATTTTCCAGGCCGACGGCAGCTTCTGGGGGATTGCCTCACTGGTCATTGATCATGAGCACCTGTTCCATGAGGTCGGCTTCTACGATCACCCTGAATACCAGTTTGTTGTCTATCGCCAATCACTCAACAATGGAGCTGACATTATCAACGGCGACGCCGCAGTGCTCGAGCTTGACCCCATAAAGACGGATGTTCAGGTGCCTGGCGACCAATGGCAGCTGGCGGTGTCACCACGCCGCGGCAGTTGGCTTGATACCGAGCAGGGTTACTATGTGCACTGGTTAACAGGTTTAGCCGTCACCGCACTTATTGTTGCCGCTTTCGCGGTGCTGATCCTGACTCAGCGGCGCTTGCGCTTTGCGCTGCATACCATCAGTTTTCAGGCCCGCTTCGATCCACTGACCGGCCTTGCCAACCGCAATTATTTCCAACAACAGCTCGAGCAGCGCATTGCCGATGCGCAGAGCCACAATAAAGGCTTTGCGCTATTAATGCTGGACCTTGACCATCTGCGCGACATTAATGACGCGCTGGGCCAGGATATCGGTGATGGCTTGCTCCAGCATGTTGCCGAGCAACTCGGTCGCAGTATACGTCCACAAGACATGGTCGCACGCGTTGGCGGTGACGAATTTATGCTGGCGCTGGCCGATGTCGACACGGCAGCTCACGCTGAGCAACGCGGCAAAGCGATAATCAATGATTTGCTGAATACTGCCGACATTCAGCAAAACCACATCAATGTTACCGCCAGCCTGGGGATTGCCCTCTACCCCGATGACGCTACGCACGCCCAGCAACTAGTGAAATGTGCTGAACTGGCGATGTACGCAGCGAAAGCCATGGGCTCGCTCTCGGTAGCGTGCTACGACCGGACCTTGCGTCAGAATACTGAACAGCATATCGCGCTCCATCATCAGATGATTCAGGCTCTGGAGAACAACCAGTTTCATGTCGAATACCAGCCGGTGATTGATACAGTCAGTGGCTTATTAACCCGCTGCGAAGCGTTGATCCGCTGGGATCACCCTGAGCATGGCAATATCCCACCCGGTGATTTCATCCCCATCGCCGAGAAGACAGGTGCCATCGTCTGGCTGGGTGACTTTGTTTTGCGGCAGGTGATGACCGACTGGCAGACCATGCGCGCTGCCGGGCTGGACCTAACCGTCGCCGTCAACCGGTCGCCTCGTGAGTTCCATGACAAAGATGTCGCCAGTGAGTGGTTGGAAGCCCTGCAGGAAGCCAATATGCCCCCCAACCGGCTGATGCTGGAAATTACCGAATCCATGCTGATGCGCAATCAGGAGCGTCAGTTGATGAGTTTACGCCGTCTGCGCAGCGCCGGTGTGCACCTGGCCATCGATGACTTTGGTACCGGCTATTCGAGTCTCAACTACTTACGCTTTTACCCCATTGATGTGATTAAAATTGATCGGGAGTTTATGAAGGGGGTGCCGGCGAATCGGCAACAAACGGCTTTAGTTGACGTACTCATCCGAATTGCGCATACATTGGACTTGATGGTTGTCGCTGAAGGTGTCGAAACTCGCGCTCAAGTCGAGTTTTTGCAAAGCAAAAACTGTCACTTCCAGCAGGGCTTCTATTATGGCCAAAGCTTGCGCCTGGACACCTTCATCGACTACACCAAACGTTTTAATCAGCGAGTTAGCCGATAAGCCGGGTTCTGTCGTGGACAATCATTCGTCTAGCCGCTAAATCACTCTAGCGTTCAAGCAGTCTACCCGGGTTCAACGCGGGCCGCGCCAATGAACCCCTATTTGACCTTGCTCCGGGTGGAGTTTACCGTGCCACGAACTGTTGCCAGCCGCGCGGTGCGCTCTTACCGCACCCTTTCACCCTTACCTGATCCTGCTTGCGCAGGCCATCGGCGGTTTACTCTCTGTTGCACTGGTCGTCGGCTCGCGCCGCCCAGACGTTATCTGGCACCCTGCCCTGTGGAGCCCGGACTTTCCTCCCCTTACGCAGGCGAACCTGAATAAGCAGCGATTGTCTGGCTAACTCTGCGGCGCATTCTACGTGTTATCTGCGTCTAACGCTAGCTGGTACAGATGGTTTTTGCGTACGCCGTGGATTTCAGCTGCGCAGCCCGCCGCTTTTTTCAGTGGCAGGTGCTCACGTAGAAGTTGCACCGTCCGCAATGCTGCCAGATCGTCCGCCGCGGACTCCTCCTGCACTGGCGCTCCTGCTAACATCAACACGAACTCGCCACGCTGCTGATTACTATCCGCCGCAACCTGATCCAGCACCTCAGCGATGCTGCCACTGAGATAAGTTTCAAATTGCTTGGTCAGTTCCCGGGCCAGCACCATTGTGCGCTCAGCTCCCATCACGTCGTGCAGATCGTTGAGGGTGTGCAAGATTCGATGGGGCGACTCATAAAAGACCATGGTACGTGGCTCGTCGAGCAAAGCGCTGAGTGTCTTTCGACGCTGCTGCGGTTTGGCTGGCAGAAAGCCCTCGAAAGTAAAGCGATCCGTAGGCAGCCCCGCTCCTGATAGCGCTGTGGTAATCGCACAGGGCCCCGGTAATGCCACCACTTTAATACCAGCGGCACGGCATTGTTGCACCAGCACATAGCCAGGGTCACTGATGAGCGGCGTACCCGCATCACTGATCAGAGCAATTGAGTCGCCATTGGTCAGGCGCTCAATCACTTTGCCCGCTCGCTCACGCTCATTGTGCTCATGTAGCGCAAAGACGTCATTCTGAATAGCGAACTGCTGCAAGAGCTGTCGGCTATGACGGGTATCTTCTGCTGCAATCGCTGCAACATCACTGAGAACTTGCTGCGCCCGGGTCGAGAAATCGCCAAGATTACCGATGGGTGTGGGTACAATATAGAGTATGCCTGATGTGGTCTGCGGCATGTTAACCCCTTGTAAGATTCACTTCGTTGCGTTGTGTCGCTGCACGGCTAGGTTTATAGTATGCCCATGAGCCACCGTTAGAGTCGAACCCAGCGTGAGTGTGAAATTGGTGAATCTTGCTATTGTGCCAAAGAAGTTGGTCTTGTGCATCGTTGTTTGCAGTCTGGCGGCTTGTGCAACACCGTCACGACCAACAGACGAAACGGCACAATCTGAACCCCGAGAGCCGAGTTTGGGTGAGCAGACAGCTGCGGCTACTGCCCAAAGCCTGGACGAGATCCTCACGGCGCTGCAACAGCAACCTAATCAACAAGCGCAGTGGCGGTACCTGCTCGCGCAGACCGAGCGTCTGCAGAATGAGCAGCAGTGGCAAGCCAGCGCGGTCCTGCTTAGTGAACTCGAACGTGTCGCTGAGCAGTTGTCGGCTTCCCAACAACAGCAATTGCAACTGGCGCGATTACAGTGGCTGGCCAGTCAGGGGCAGCCGCGCGACGCAAACGACCAGTTAACGCAATTGCTGAACGCTACCGAGCAGACGGCGACCAGCCAACAAGCCCGGATTTTACGTTTCGCCCGGGATCTCGCAGCGCAGCTGCAACACTCGCAGCAAGCAGCGCAATATCAACTTGAGTTGCTGGCCCTTGGTCAGGCCGATACCTCTGCCCAGCAAAGCTGGCAGTATTTAAGTGCGGCCACAGCACCGACACAGTTAACCACCAGAGGCGAGGTCGCACGCTCCTGGCTGGCGCTGCTGATGGCTGCACATCAACAAGCGGACGCAATTGACAGCAGCGCTATCCAGGGCTGGCAGCTGCGCCATCCAGAACATCCGGCGGCGCCAGTCGCGGAGCGTCTGCGTAAACAATTACAGCAAGCCGCTGAGAAACATCACGCGCTGGTATTACTGCCACTAAGCGGTCCTTTTGCAGAGCAAGGGCAAGCCGTACTTGATGGCATGATTATGGCGCTGGAAGATCAACCGGCTTTCTCTATCACCGTCCGCGATAGCAACAACTTCGATTACGCCACTCTGACCGAGGAGTTGCAGAAAGAGCAGGCCGATACCCTTATTGGTCCGCTATTGAAAGATGCGATCAGTGCCATTGATGATGCCCCCCTTGCTGCCATGGGCGTACGCTGGGTGGCATTAAACAACGTCACTGAACTGAAGGCGGTACAACCTGACCTTTGGTACGCCTTAGCCCCAGAGATGGAAATCCGCCAGGTTGCCGAAACTCTGGTTGAGCGTGGCGTGAAACATCCATTAATACTGGCGGCGGACAGTAACCGGGGCAAAGAGGCGGTGCAGGTATTTGAAGACTATTTTCTCGCTCAACAGCCCAATGCCACCGTCGAGAGCGGTCTCTACCGTACCACTGATGACATGAAAGCTATTGTTCAGCAAAAATTGGGGGTCACCGCCAGCGAAGCGCGTATCTGGCAAGTCAAAATTACCGCGGGTAAGATCCTGGTGGACGCTGAAGCTCGCAGTCGCGCTGATATTGACGCGATCTTTTTACCCGGAACCATAGAGCAGACGCGATTATTAAAGCCATTTATTGACGTTAATATCGCACCCTTTATGGAGCCTATCCCGGTTTTTGCCACCTCCGCCAGTCATATTCGCGGCGATCAGCTTAGTGAAAATGACCTCGACAACGTGCGCTTCACCGAGATCCCCTGGTTACTACCGAACCATCCGCACTATCCGAGATTAGGACAATTACTGCAGCTGCGCCGGCACTGGAACTATAACCTGGCTAGACTGGCGGCATTTGGCCACGATGCCATGATGCTGACGCAACGCATGGACGTCATGGCAGCATTGCCAGGCTATCAGGTGTCCGGCCTGACCGGCGAGCTAACGCGTCAACCTGCAGGTATCGACCGGGCGCTTGCCTGGGCACGCTATGACGGCCATCAGATTAAACCAGCCACGGCGACTGACTGACACATGCTGGCAAAGGAACAGGGCAACGCCGGCGAGGAGCTGGCGGTAACACACCTCTGTCAGCAGGGACTGGAGCTCGTGGAACGTAATTTTCGCTGCGACATAGGTGAAATTGATATTGTCATGCGGGATGGCGAGCACTGGGTCTTCGTCGAGGTCAAGTCTCGCGCCAATGAAGATTTTGCCAGGGTGGTTGAACAAATTACCCCCGCCCAGTGTCAACGTGTTCGACGCAGTGCGCAATTTTATTTACTATCGAAAAAACTTGATGAACATCAGACGTTCATGCGCTTTGATGTCGTTGCTATTTGTCAGCAGCCGGAGCAACTCCACTGGTTGCAAGATGCTTTTTAACGAGGACTTATGCAAGAGCCAGTAAAAGCCATATTCACAGAGTGCATTCAGACCCAAATCGCTGCAGCGGATCAACTGCAAGACCCGTTGATGCGGGCGGCTGAATTACTGGTCGACTCCCTGCTTCGGGGACAAAAGATCTACTGCTGCGGTGAGAGTATGGCGCACGCCAGCGCCCGGCACTTTTCTCATATCATGCTCACTGGCCTGCAGTTCGAGCGACCGCCCTTCCCAGTCAATGCATTGCATGCTGATTTTGGTGACAATGAACATCAAAGTATCTTTGCGCAACAAATCTTAGCCGTCGGTCAACCCAGTGATTTATTACTGGTGTTAAGCGCAGGCAGTAACGCTCCGCGCGTCAGTCGCGCCATGGAAGCCGCATTGAGTCGCGATATGTTGATTATTGCCCTGACCAACGACGCCGATTTAGACGTCGCCGGACTCCTCGGTCCCGATGATGTAGAAATCCGTATTCCGTCGCGTAATGCGGCCCGGGTGAGCGAACACCTGCTGCAATTGGTGAATATGTTATGCAGTCTGGCTGAACAACAGATATTTCCACAGGAGGATGACTCGTGAAACAGCGTTTAGGTTTACCGGCGCTCGCCCTGATTGCGATGGTTGGGCTATCGGGCTGTGCAGCAGCTCTGGTTGGCGCTACCGCAATTGGTATTTCATCAGCGACAGATTCGCGCACCGTCGGCACCCAGGTGGATGATCAGGCCATTGAAATTAAGGTTATCGCCAAACTAAAAAGCGAAGAAAGGCTTTCAGACACCCGCATTCAGGTCGTATCGTTCAATCGCGCCGTATTGTTACTTGGCCAGGTCCCTCATTCCGGTCTGGCGGAATTAGCTGCAGGATTGGCCCGCGACGTTGAAGGTGTACAACGCGTGCATAATGAATTGCGTACCGGTCCGGTGATCAGTTTTAAAACCATCAGTAATGACAGCTGGCTGACGAGTAAAATTAAAGCCAAATTTGTCACCGATGAAACCGTTGAAGCCAATAAAATCAAGGTTGTCACCGAGAACGGTGAAGTGTTCTTAATGGGGTTGGTTAGCCGTGAAATGGCGCGTGCGGCGATCGATATCGCGCGCAACACCAACGGTGTTGAGCGCGTCATTGATGCTTTCGAAATTAGCTAAAAACCGAGAAGACGTTTTATTTTACGACTTTAAGGCTGGGCCGCTTCTTGCCACCCGGGGTGGGCGGTTCAGGAGGTGGCTCAGGCGACGTATTTTCGAGCTGTGGTTCTTCCTCGAAAATGGTGCCGGCACCGTTTTCACGTGCATAAAGTGCGTTGATCGCAATCATCGGCACCTGCACATGCTCAGGTTTACCTGAAAAGCGGGCATTGAACTCGATACGATCATTGAGCAGTTGCAGGTTGCCCACGGCGCCGGGGGCAATATTCAGAACGATTTGTCCATCCTGCACAAACTGACGCGGCACCTGGCACCCGGGCTGGTCAGCATCCACCACCAAATGCGGTGTCAACTGATTATCTACCAACCATTCGTACACCGCCCGTAACATATACGGGCGCCGTGCCGTCATTGCCGTCAACTCACTCACCGTCCCAGATCTCGCTCGATGTCGGTAAGTGATTCCTGGAATGAATCGCGCTCAAATACACGCAGCATATAAGCTTTCACTGCCTTCGCTGCAGCGCCCTCTAACTGGATGCCATAACTTGGCAAACGCCAAAGCAACGGCGCCAGGTAGCAGTCCACCAAGGTGAACTCTTCACTCATGAAGTAAGGGGTATCGGCAAAAATCGGCGCCAGGGCAAGAATGCCTTCACGCAATTCCTGACGTGCTGCTTCGATGCCCTTGCCGCCTTTGACAATCGCATCAGCGAGCGCGTACCAGTCACGCTCGATACGATACATCATCAAGCGGCTGGTGCCGCGAGCAACCGGATACACCGGCATCAATGGCGGATGCGGGAAACGTTCATCGAGGTATTCCATGATGATATGCGCGTTGTAGAGAACCAGCTCACGATCGACCAAAGTTGGCAACGCATCCGGATACGGATTCAACTGCAACAGGTCTTCTGGAATTTGATCGTTCTCGACGTAGGTGATTTCCACACCTACGCCCTTTTCTGCTAATACGATTCGAGCTTGATGACTACGTAAGTCATTACGTCCCGAATACAACGTCATCACTGACCGTTTATTTGCCGCAACCGACATGTCTTTCTCCATCATTACTTCACGTCTTTAAAGAATTCGCGCTTGAGTAGCCACGCGAAAATTGTAAAGACTAATAAGAACCCGAAGACATACCAACCCATACGACGCTGCTGTAGCAACATCGGTTCGCCGGTATATACCAGGAAGTTGGTTAAATCGAGCATAGCTTGGTCGTACTCTGACGGGGTTAACATACCGCTGCCGTCGGTTTTAATACCCACGTAGCGTTCTGTCATTTCGCCATCGACCATGTGTTCTTCGGTAGTCTTACGAGGCACACCTTGTAACTCTTGCAGTACATGAGGCATCCCAACGTTAGGGAACACCGCATTGTTCACACCAAACGGACGAGACTCGTCGACGTAGAATGTACGCAAATAGGTGTAAATCCAGTCGGCACCACGCACCCGTGAAACCAGGGTCAAATCCGGTGCGGCAGTACCAAACCAGTTACCCGCGGCTTCTGTTGGCATAGCATTGGTGATCAGATCACCCACCTTCTCGCCGGTAAACTGCAGGTTGGCCATTCCGATATCGTCAGGAATCCCTAAGTCTTCGAAGGTACGCCCGTAGCGTTGATACTGCATTGAGTGACAACCCAGGCAATAGTTCATGAACAATTGCGCACCACGCTGTAGCGAGGCTTTGTCATGCAAATCAATTTTTGCTTCATCAAGTGGCACCGTTGGGTCAGCTGCAAAGCTTGCAACTGACCATAAAGATGCGGCTACCAGAAGAGTGGTTTTAAGAAACTGTTTCATCACTTAGTAATCCTCTCTGGAACTGGCTTCGTGTTCTCGTTTTTACTGTAGAAGAACAGTAATACGAAAAACGCGAAGTACAAGAAGGTGAAGATCCGCGCGAACAAGGTGTATACCTCGGTCGCAGGTTTCAGACCCAGGTAGCCAAGTGCGACAAAGCTGACCACAAAGACCGCCAGGTTGACCTTGTGGAAGCCGCTACGGTAGCGAATTGAGCGCACCTTGCCGCGGTCCAGCCATGGCAGGACGAATAGCGCTGCAATGGAGCCAAACATCAGAATGACACCCAGAAGCTTGTCCGGAACAGCCCGCAAAATCGCATAGAACGGCGTAAAGTACCAAACTGGTGCAATATGATCTGGCGTTTTCAGCGGGTTTGCCGCTTCAAAGTTTGGTGGCTCAAGGAACAAGCCGCCCATCGCCGGCGCAAAGAAGATCACGTAACAGAACAGGAATAAGAAAATTCCGATACCTACCAGATCCTTCACCACGTAATAAGGGAAGAACGGGAAAGCATCGACAATGTCGTATTTCTTAGTGAAACGCTCGTGGAACTTGAACTTCGGCTTCTCTTCCTCAGGAATCGAGCCCTTCGGCTTCTTAATGTTGATCCCTTCAGGGTTATTCGAGCCAACTTCGTGTAAAGCGACAATGTGTAAGAAGACCAAGATCACCAGTACCAATGGCAGCGCGATTACATGCAGTGCAAAGAAGCGGTTCAACGTCGCTCCTGAGATAACGTAATCACCACGGATCCAAAGGGTTAAATCATCGCCGATGACCGGGATGGCGCCAAACAGCGAGATGATAACCTGAGCGCCCCAATAGGACATTTGTCCCCATGGCAACAGGTAGCCCATGAAGGCTTCTGCCATTAACACCAGGAAGATCAACATACCGAACACCCACAGCAATTCGCGGGGTTTCTGATAGGACCCGTACATCATGCCGCGAAGCATGTGCAGATAGACCACCACGAAGAAAGCAGATGCTCCCGTCGAGTGCATATAGCGCAGCAACCAACCGTAGTCGATGTCGCGCATGATGTATTCGACCGATGCAAAGGCACCTTCAGCAGAAGGCACGTAGTTCATTGTCAACCAGATACCGGTCAGGATCTGATTCACCAATACCAACATCGCCAGCACCCCAAACAGGTACCAGAAATTAAAGTTTTTTGGTGCTGGGTACTGAGCCAGGTGGATGTTCCACGTTTTGGTCATCGGAATGCGTTCGTCAATCCATGCAACTAGTCTTTTCATCACGCTTGCTCCCCGTCTTGACCCACTAAAATCGTGTTGTCGTCAATGTAGTAATGCGGTGGCACTACCAAATTGTAAGGTGCAGGTACGCCCGCAAAGACGCGACCAGCGATGTCAAACTTCGAACCGTGACATGGACAGAAGAAGCCTGCTTTGACGCCCTCGACTTGTTCGCCGAAGTCCTCTGGCAGGTACTGAGGGGAACAGCCCAGGTGCGTACAAATACCGACCGCCACGAAAAACTCTTCTTTTCGTGAGCGATAGAGATTTGCTGCGTATTCTGGCTGTTGAGGCTCTTCTGAATTAGGATCGCGTAGTTGGTCTGCTAAGCCTTCAAGGCTTGCCAACATCTCCGGAGTACGACGTACCACCCAAACAGGCTGGCCTCGCCATTCCACACGAATCATTTGACCCGGTTCAGCTTTTCCGATGTTCACTTCCACAGGGGCACCCGCGTTTTTAGCTCTCGCACTCGGGTTCCACGATGCAATGAAAGGAACAGCAACACCCACCGCGCCTGCTGCACCAACCACAGAGGTTGCGACAGTCAGAAAACGACGGCGGCCTTTATCTACAGGCGCATTGCTCATCCACTTACTCTCCAGTTTGGACGCTTCACGGGACATTGCCATGAAGTCAGTAATTAGCTGCTGCGTTAGGTCCACCTCTACCAACCGGCACAGGCGAACGGCAAAAAAATGCTTTCAGATGATAAAGAAATACCCTGATTTTTACAAGGACAAACGCAAAAAACCCGGCACAAAGGCCGGGTTTTGTATTTGCTGAAACGTACAGCTTCGTAAGCGGAAATTAACGCTTCGAGAACTGTGGACGTTTACGTGCTTTGTGCAAGCCGACTTTCTTACGTTCAACTTGACGCGCGTCACGAGTTACATAACCCGCACGACGTAGGTCGCCACGTAGAGCTTCGTCATATTGCATCAGTGCACGAGTGATACCGTGACGCACTGCGCCAGCCTGACCACTAGAGCCACCACCAGCAACGGTGATGTATAAGTCGAATTTCTCAACCATGTCGACCAGCTCAAGCGGTTGACGAACAACCATTTGTGCGGTTTCACGGCCAAAGTATTCTTCTAAGGTGCGGTTGTTGATGCTGATGTTGCCGCTGCCCGGACGCAAGAAAACGCGTGCAGTTGAGCTTTTGCGACGACCAGTACCGTAGTATTGATTCTCTGCCATTGTCTTAGTGCTCCGTCTTAAATTTCAAGTTGTTTAGGCTGTTGAGCAACATGGTTGTGCTCAGTGCCTGCATATACTTTCAGTTTACGGAACATGGCACGACCAAGTGGACCACGAGGTAACATACCCTTCACCGCTTTCTGAATGACCATTTCCGGTGCCTTGGCGATCAACTTCTCGAAGCTGATTTCCTTGATACCACCTGGATACCCAGAGTGTGAATAATAGATTTTGTTCTGTGCCTTACGGCCAGTAACCGCCACTTTCTCAGCGTTGACGATGATGATGTAATCACCAGTATCGACGTGAGGAGTGTACTCAGGCTTATGCTTACCGCGTAAACGGCGGGCGACTTCAGTCGCCAAACGACCTAAAGTTTTACCTTCGGCGTCAATAACATACCAGTCACGTTGTACAGTTTCTGGCTTTGCAACAAATGTACTCATTGAAACATACTCTTTATTAAAGGTTCACGACAGTAGTTCCGGGCTTCCCCGCGAACCACAACAACCGTTGTGGTTTCACCACACACTGGTTAGTTGTACCTGTAACGTGGGCTGCGCGGATTATAGGGAAAACCGCTGCAAAGATCAACGGCTATATCGCTTAAGGTTTGTGCGCCTGCGCCAGATACTCGTGGCTTTGCATTTCCTGTAGGCGCGAGATACAGCGGCGGTATTCAAACTCCAGCTTGCCACCGGCGTAGATATCCTCCAGCGGCACCGCGGCCGACAGAATGAGCTTCACCCGGCGTTCGTAAAATTCGTCTACCAATGCCAGGAATCGGCGTGCGGCGTCATCCTTGTTTGCGCCCAGCTGGGGCACATTACTAATCAACACGGCGTGGTAGAGCTGGGCCAGCTCAATATAATCATTTTGCGAGCGCGGGCCGCCACAAATCGCTTCGAATTCGAACAGTACGACATCGTCGCACTCAAGCCGGACAGCAATATCGCGGCCGTTAATGCGAATACTGCCATCCGTGTTTCGGCTGCAATGATCCGGCGCCAGCTCGGTAAAATAACGTTGCAGGTTTTCATCAGCTTCCGCATCGAGCGGCGAGTGATAAATTTCGGCTTTGCTGAGTGTGCGCAGACGATAGTCAATGCCGTTATCGACGTTGATGACGTCGCAATGCTTTTTGATAAGCTCAATCGCCGGCAGAAAGCGTTGTCGCTGCAAGCCGTTGCGATACAAGTCGTCGGGTACGATATTGGAGGTGGCCACCAACACCACACCGCGACTGAACAGTTCCTGCATCAAGGTTCCCAGAATCATCGCATCGGTAATATCCTGTACAAAAAACTCGTCGAAACAAATGACCTGCGCTTCGTCTGCAAGCTTATCCGCGATGATCGGCAAAGGGTCACTCTTGCCCTTGAGTTCTTTAAGCTCCTTATGAACCCGATGCATAAACCGGTGAAAGTGAACGCGCAATTTCTGTTCAAAAGGCAAGGTATCGTAAAACGTATCGACCAGGTAGGTTTTACCGCGGCCAACGCCCCCCCAGAAGTACAGCCCCTGCGGCGCCTGAGGTGTTGCTCCAAACAGCTGTTTGAGCTTATTGACCAAGCCGCCACGTTGTTGGGCACGATACTTCATCAGATCATCGTAAAGCCTTTGCAGTGCTTCAACCGCGCGCCGTTGCGCCGCGTCAGGACTGAACCCGCCGCTGGCTAGATCCTCTTCGTATTTACTTAACGGGGTAATGTTTTGCGTTGTCACTACCACTTCGACCCTATTCTGCATTATGCTATGGGGAACTAGTTTATCATGCGAATCGTGTTTTTAAGGAGTTTTTATGGATGCAATCATTGGCATTCTGTTAGTACTGGCAGGAGCAGTTTTGGGTTTCTTTGTAGCGCGCTACTGGCTGAAAGAACACTCTGACGAGGCGCGATTAAACCAGGAAGTACAACAGAGTCGCGAACAGCTCGCCTCCTATCAGCAAGAGGTGGCCGAACATTTTGCCACGGCGAGTGCGCTGGTCGAGCAGCTGGAAGAAACCCAGGATAAGCTCAAGGCGTACCTGCAACACAGTTCTGAGCTATTGCAGCAAGAGCAGACGCAACCGAGCTTGCCGTTCTTTGCTGAGGACACCATGCGCCAGCTGCGTATGGCCAGCCAGCTGCAAAAAGACAGTAGTCAGGCGCAGAAAGAAACCGCTGAGCAAATGCCTCGCGATTATTCGGATAAAAAAAGTGGACTTTTTTCATCTTCGAAACAAAAAACATCTTGAAACATCTCTGAGCTGAACTTATTTCCATAGGGTCGGTCTTTATTTGCACGCGACATCGTGTTGTTTAAAGGAGTCTGTACCCTATGAGAATGAAATTCTTTGCCCTACTCACCCTAATTACCTTAACCAGCGTACCGGCGTTCAGCCCGGCGCAGGCCAATATTCCTTTCTTCAGCGATAAAGACGAAACGCCTACGTTGGCGCCGATGCTCGAAGAAGTTACCCCCGCCGTAGTGAACATCTCAGTGAAAGGCAGCCGCGAAGTACGCCAGCGCGTGCCAGATATGTTTCGCTTTTTCTTTGGTCCGAATAGCCCACAGGAACAAGTTCAGGAACGGCCTTTCCGCGGCCTGGGTTCAGGCGTCATTATCGATGCTGAACAAGGTTATGTGGTCACCAATAATCATGTCATCGATGGTGCGTCAGAAATCCTGGTCACCTTGAAAGACGGCACTCAATTTGATGCCGAAGTCATAGGTACAGATGCAAACTCTGACATCGCGCTGCTGAAAATTCAGGATGGTGAAGGCTTGACTGAAATTGAAGTGGGCCGTTCAGCGGATCTTCGTGTCGGCGACTTCGTGGTCGCCATTGGCAACCCATTTGGCCTGGGTCAGACCGTCACCTCTGGGATCGTCAGTGCGCTGGGCCGCAGTGGCCTGGGTATCGAAGAAATCGAAAACTTCATTCAGACCGACGCGGCCATTAACAGCGGCAACTCGGGTGGCGCCTTAGTGACCCTCAACGGCGAACTCATTGGCATCAATACAGCCATTCTTGGGCCGAACGGTGGCAACATCGGTATCGGTTTTGCCATTCCCTCTGACATGATGCAGGCGCTCGTACAGCAGTTAATCGAGTTCGGTGAAGTGCGTCGCGGCGTGCTGGGTGTTCGCGGTAACGATTTGACCGCCGATATCGCCGAAGCGTTAAACCTGCAAGCCAAACAAGGCGCATTTATTGCCGAGGTTTTACCGGACAGCGCTGCTGATGAAGCAGGCCTGAAATCAGGAGACGTCATCATCGCCGTCAACGGTGAGCAAGTGAAAAGCTTCTCTGACCTGAGCGCCCGCGTGAAAACCATGGGCGTTGGCAAACCAGTGCAGTTAACCGTATTGAGAGATGGCGACGAGCGTCAGTTCTCCGTCACGCTTAGCGCCGAAGAAACTGCCGTGGAAGCTGCCAATCTGCACCCTGCCCTGGAAGGCGCGACTTTAGCGGCTAACGACGGTGGTGGCGTGCTGATTACCGAATTGGTGGAAGGCTCAATCGCCGCCCGCTATGGACTCCGTAAAGACGACATTATTATGGCCGTTAACCGTCAGCCCGTCAGTTCGGTCAGCGAGTTGCGCACTGCGCTCGATACCGCACGTGGTGTGATCGCATTGAACATTCAACGCGGTAATTCATCACTCTACCTTGTATTACGAGGTGGTTAACCCCATCTCTGTTATGCACTAAATGATTCACACAGCGCAACTTTTGAAGGCAGCTCAACAAAGCTGCCTTCTTTTTTTCAGAAGTGATATGCTTTAACTGGCTTTTTCATTTACATAACGGTTTCACTTGGCTCAACAGGTAATGGAAGACAAATGACGCGATCACCCCAGTCTACAAATTGGATAAGCTACATTTTACGCTCTGTGGTACTGGGCCTGTTGGTTGCGGCATTAGTCATCTGGTTGCAACCTCTAGTTGCCGATTGGCAATTGTCACGGCAGCAATCCAGCCAACCTATGAGCTTCGCTAAAGCCGTTAACCGTGCCGCTCCAGCGGTGGTCAACATCTACAGCCTTAGTGAGGTTCGCGGTTCCTATTACAGCCGTCGCCCCAGCACAGTTCTGCGGCTTGGTTCCGGTGTGATTATGGATAACGTCGGCCATATCATTACTGCCGCCCACGTCGTGGCCAATGTCAGTTCCATTGAAATTGCTTTACAAGATGGCCGCCGCACCAGTGCTCAGGTGATTGGCGTTGACCCCATTACCGATCTGGCAGTGCTGCGGATTGAACTTGATAACCTACCGGTCATCCCGCAGGACCAGAACCTGCGCTCCAGTGTCGGCGACGTAGTGCTGGCGATCGGTAACCCGCTCAACTTAGGGCAGACCATTACACAGGGTATTATCAGTGCCACCGGTGGCCGCATGGGTGTGATTAACACCCACGCAGATTTGATGCAGATGGATGCCGTGATCAACGAAGGAGCGTCAGGTGGCGCCCTCGTTAACAGTGAAGGATACCTGGTAGGAATCAATAACGCCCAATTTCGCGGCCCGGCTGGCCAGGGTGTTGAGGGGATTTACTTTGCTGTGCCCTACTCGCTGACGCGCACTATTATGAAAACGCTCATCGAAGAAGGTGAAGTGGTGCGCGGCTACTTAGGTATCAATACCAGCGACACACCGGCCGCTCAGGTATATCAGCAGCCCGGTATTTTCGTCACCGCTGTCGATCCGAACAGTCCCGCGGCTGAGGCAGGCCTGCGCGCCGAGGATTATATCGTGGAGATTGCCGGCCAGCAGATTTCGTCGGCGACCGAAGGGCTGGCTTTGATTTCCAATACAGCCCCCGGCACCGAACTCGAAATTCGCTACTTACGCGGTAATGATGAAATCACTACCACGGTCATCATCAGAAAGCTGCGCTATTAATCGTGACGTTCGATCTGCGCGCCCAGCGCCGATAGCTTCTTCTCGATAGCTTCATAGCCGCGGTCGATATGATAGATACGCTGCACCGTAGTCTCACCACTCGCCACCAAGCCAGCAATCACTAACGACGCTGAAGCCCGCAAGTCGGTACACATGACTTGTGCTCCGGCGAGACGATCGGTGCCTTTGCAGATGGCGGTGTTGCCTTCCAGCTCAATTTGCGCGCCCATGCGCTGCAGTTCAGGGACGTGCATAAAGCGATTTTCAAAAATCGTTTCACGCACCCAGCCGGTGCCATCAGCGATGGCATTCAGAGCACAAAACTGCGCCTGCATATCCGTTGGGAATGCCGGATGTGGCGCGGTAATTACATTCACCGGACGCGGTCGCGCCGGCGCCTGCAAGCGAATCCAGTCTTCACCTTTGGTGATGGTTGCACCCGCTTCTGTTAACTTCTTCAGTACCGCATCCAGCATCGTTGGATCGGTATTTACGCAAGTCACATCACCACCTGTCACCAGTGCCGCGACGAGAAAGGTACCGGTTTCAATACGATCGGGCTGTACTGAGTAATCGCCGCCATGGAGCTTATCGACGCCATGGATTTCGATGGTATCAGTACCAGCGCCGCGCACGTCTGCACCAAGCGTATTAAGGAAGTTAGCGAGGTCAACGACTTCTGGCTCCCGCGCAGCATTCTCAATAGTGGTCACGCCCTCGGCCAGAGTAGCGGCCATCATCAGGTTCTCAGTACCTGTGACACTCACCGTGTCGAGCAAAATCGCGGCGCCTTGCAGCCGGCCATCAACACGGGCATTAATGTAGCCATTTTCGACCACGATCTCTGCGCCCATCTGGCGTAGACCTTCGATGTGCAGATTCACTGGTCGCGCACCGATGGCACAACCGCCAGGTAAGGACACCTGTGCCTCGCCCTGACGCGCCAGCAAGGGTCCTAAAACCAGAATCGAGGCGCGCATGGTCTTCACCAGCTCGTAACTGGCGATATGGTGAGCAATGGTTTGCGGATGAATGCGATAGCTGTTGGCATCCAGAGCTTCGCTGCTGATGCCTAAGTCTGCGAGCAACTTCAGCGAGGTGCGCACATCCTGCAGAGCAGGAACATTGTGCAGATTCACATCGTCGGTCGCCAGCAAGCTTGCCATCAAAATGGGTAGCGCAGCATTTTTCGCACCAGATATCCGTACTTCACCGTGCAGCGCTTGGCCACCCTTTATTATAAATTTTTGCATTGCGGGCTACTCGCTTTAACTCAGCATTGCGAGCTTTTTCTCGCGTTGCCATTCAGTTGGGGTATAGGTTTTGATCGAAACAGCATGCAATTCACCACTGGCAATAAGCTCTTTTAGCGGTGCATACACCAACTGCTGCTTTTTCACGCGGCTTAAGTCAGCAAACTGCTCACTCACCGCCGTAATTGAAGCGTGGCTGCCGTCAACTTTCACAATGAGTTCGTCTAACTCGAGCGCTGCCTGTATAAGTTCTTTAATCGTATCAATTGTCATTAGACTAAGTTCTTGTTGGGTTGCGTTCTAATTTACTCACATTTAAACATGCTTGAGTAATGAAGAGCCACCGCTAACTTCAACGATGGCATCAAACTGTTGACTCGGATTAGTGATCGCAAGTTCACATTTTCGTTGCATTAAATACTTTTTTAACTGCAACAGCATCGCCACACCGGCCGAATCAACATGCTCAACGGACTCGAGGTCAACAGTTAAGCGCTCTTGTCCGTCGGCGTACCAATCTTTTCGCTGGCCCCATGCACGCGCAACTGTTGCGCGAGTCAGTTCACCTTTAAAGGTCAGGGTCTCATCCTCTTGCTGCCAACTCAATTGCGCTGTCATAATCTTAACTATTACCCTGGTCGTAAGGCTGGATAGGCTCCTGGCCTTTCTCACGTAACAATTCGATGGTGCCATCGATGCCACGATCACGTATCACTGAGGAAATCTCTGCGGCTTTGCTGTTCAGCAGGCTCACGCCTTCAACCACGAGATCGTAGGCCTTCCAGACTTTTTCATCGTCGTCGTAGCGCAGTTTAAAGTCGAGGCGAACCGGTGGCCGCCCGTCTTTTTCAATAAGACGAGTTTTCACCTCAACCATGCGGTCGTCAGGGGCAATATCGCGAGCCCGCTCGAACTGAAATTCGTGTTTTTCTTCATCGTACTGGGTAAAGGCGCGACCGTAAGTTGCAATCAGGTACTCACGAAAAACAGAATAAAACTCCTGCCGTTGTTGTTCCGTCGTATCCTTAAGATTCCGACCGAGCACACGCTTTGCAGCGTAAGTCGCATCGACATACGGCATCAACTCTTCGCGGATGATCACCCGCAGGTAATCAAGATCTTCATTAATTTTAGCGCGTTCTTCACTGATGCGCTTGGCGGTCTTATTGGCGACCCGTTCCAGCAAAACATAAGGGCTTTCGGCGTCCTGCTTGGTGTTGGCCACGGCAGTTCCAGTGACCACTAACAGCGCTGCCATCAAGAATGCATACCAGATTTTCATTTTTGCTCCTTAATCGTTGCCTTGGCTGAACAGGAACTGACCGATCAGATCCTCAAGCACCAGTGCAGATTTTGTATCTTGGATATAGTCGCCGTCTTCTAACATTTCCACGGTGTCATCGATGAAACCTGGGCTTAATCCCACATATTGCTCACCTAGTAAGCCCGACGTTAAGATTGAGACCGATGAAGTATTAGAAAATTCATCATATTGTTTGTTGATGGTCATTTCGACCAGCGGCTCGTAGTAGTCGCCGTCCAGCGTAATGCGGCTGACACGACCGACCACCACGCCACCAACTTTCACTGGTGAACGCTCTTTTAAACCACCAATGTTGTCGAATTTTGCGTACAACTTATAGGTTTCATTACTGCTTCCGACGTTGGTATCAGCTGCGCGAAGGCCCAGAAATATGAGTGCGAGCACACCAAAAATAACGAAAAATCCGACAGCTAACTGTGTATTTCTTGATTCCATAATCTGTTACCCAAACATCAGTGCGGTGAGAACAAAATCTAACCCCAACACAGCGAGTGAAGCTGTCACCACAGTCGATGTCGTTGCCCGACTAATACCGACCGAGGTTGGAGTACAATGAAAGCCTTTATGCAGTGCGATCCAGGTCACCACAAAGGCAAAAACTAAACTTTTAATAATACCGTTGAGGATATCTTGTCCCCATTCGACATTCGACTGCATCACTGACCAGAACGCGCCCTCGTCGACGCCAAGCCAGCGCACGCCGACTAAATAGCCACCGTAGATACCAACCGCGGAGAAGATAATCGCCAATATTGGCATACTGTAAAAACCGGCCCAGAAGCGCGGCGAGATGACGCGTCTTAGCGGGTCGACGGCCATCATCTCAAGACTTGAGAGCTGTTCCGTCGCTTTCATCAAACCAATTTCTGCCGTCAGTGCAGAGCCGGCGCGCCCGGCAAATAATAATGCTGTGACAACAGGTCCAAGCTCACGCAACAGTGAGAGTGCGACCATAGGCCCCAGGCTTTGCTCGGCGCCGAAGTCGACTAAAATCGTATAGCCCTGCAGACCAATGACCATGCCAATAAACAGGCCACTGACGATGATAATGACGAGCGATAACACGCCTACGGAGTACATTTGCTGCATCAGCAAAGGCCAGGACTTGCGAATTTGTGGTTTGCCTACCAGGGCTCGCAGTAACATCACCATAGCTTGGCCGGCACCGGCAATATTATCTAAAACTGCCTTCCCCAGCGCTGCAACTCGATCAAGCATTGTCTCGCTCCTTGCGCTGCTCGGCATCAGAGTCAGCATCCGCTTCTTCGCCCAAGATATCTTTGGCAAAACTTTCCGCTTTATAATGGAACGGTACAGGACCGTCCGCGTCGCCCGACAAGAATTGTTGCACTAAGTCATCATCAGAGGCTTTGAGCTCCTCTGGTGTGCCTTCCGCCACGACTTTTTTGTCGGCAATAATGAACACTTTATCGGCGATGGTTAAGACTTCAGCAACATCATGGGTGACCACGACACTGGTCAGCCCCAGTGAGTTGTTTAATGACTTAATCAACTTAACGATGACCCCCATTGAAATCGGGTCCTGCCCCGCAAAAGGCTCATCGTACATGATAAGTTCCGGATCCAGTGCTATCGCCCGTGCCAAAGCTGCGCGCCGCGCCATACCACCGGAAAGCTCACCTGGCATCAGATCGCGAGCACCACGCAGTCCCACCGCTTCCAGCTTCATCAGCACGATAGTCTCAATAATTTCGTCCGGTAAGTCGCTGTGCTCACGAATCGGGAACGCTATGTTGTCAAACACCGTCATATCGGTGAATAAAGCGCCACTTTGGAAGAGCATGCTCATGCGCTTACGCTGCTCGTACAAAGCGCTGCGTGATAGTTGCGGAATATCATGCCCGGCAAACTTAATGCTGCCACTTTGTGGCTTCAGTTGCCCACCGATCAGCCGTAACAGGGTGGTTTTACCGATACCACTTGGTCCCATCACCGCAGTGATTTTGCCGCGCGGGATCCGCATTTCCAGACCTTTATAGACCTGATGCGCACCGTAGCCATGGGCAAAATCCAGATTTTCAATAACGACGAGGTCGTCGGCGTCAGCGCTTGTCATAACTGGCTCTTCCCTTTTTTCAAGACCGCCTAGTTTACCTGAAATTGGGACTTTTCCCTAGCGTGCGGTGGTAAATTTTGTGACAAATCATGTGTCAAAGCGCTATTACGTCTGCATTTACAGAATCGATCGGTTATGATTGCAACATTCCTCATTTTTTCGGCAATGAAAGGTTTGCTATGACTGCTGCCAAAACCGACTCTTTTATCTCTTTAGCCGCCAGCGTGCTGGATATTGAAGCGCAATCGGTCAGTGACCTGAAGCGTTTTCTTGACGCAAATTTCACTCAGGCATGTGAGTACTTACTCGCCTGCAAGGGCAGAGTAATCGTGATTGGTATGGGCAAGTCTGGTCACATCGGCGGCAAGATTGCCGCGACCTTTGCCTCCACCGGTACGCCGGCGTTCTTTGTTCATCCGGGCGAAGCCAGTCACGGCGACTTAGGGATGATCACTGCAGCGGATGTGGTGCTGGCCCTGTCGAACTCAGGTGAAACCGCTGAAGTGTTGAGTATAGCGCCGCTAATTAAACGTCGCGGAGCACACTTGATCAGTATGACCGGAAACCCGCACTCGACGCTTGCCGAGTTGGCCGATGTCCACGTCTGTATTGCTGTTAAACAAGAGGCCTGCCCGCTAGGTCTGGCGCCGACCTCGTCAACCACCGCGACCCTGGCGATGGGTGATGCACTAGCGGTAGCCTTATTGCATGCCCGTGGCTTCACCGCTGATGACTTCGCCATGTCACACCCAGGCGGCAGTCTCGGCCGACGCCTGCTGCTGCATATTCACGATGTCATGCACAGCGCAGAACGTATGCCGTTGGTCGCAGAGTCCGCATCCTTAAGTGATGCGTTACTGGAGATGTCCCGCAAAGGTCTGGGGATGACTGGAGTGACTGACACCCAAGGCAAATTGATTGGGGTCTTTACGGACGGCGACCTGCGTCGCATCCTTGACCAAAAAGTCGATGTCCATCAGGCTCGTATTGCTGACGTCATGACAGCAAAGCCAATAACGATCCGCGCGGATGTGCTTGCCGCAGAAGGCCTGAAACTCATGGAAGACCGCAAGATTAACGGTTTATTCGCGGTTGATTCTAACGGCCAGCCGCTCGGGGCTCTGAACATGCACGACTTACTGAAAGCGGGAGTTATGTGATGAATTTGACCACCATCAGCACCTGGTATGGAGATATCAGTGAATCTCTGTTTAACCGTCTCAGCGCGATTCAACTGGTCGTCTGTGACATCGATGGTGTATTTTCTGACGGCCGGATTTATCTGGGGAACAACGGTGAAGAGCTGAAAGCTTTTCACACCCGCGACGGCCTCGGCGTAAAAGCACTGCTCAACAGTGGTATCCGCGTTGCTGTGGTGACGGGCCGGCAATCAAAAATTGTGGATCAGCGGATGCAGGCGCTCGGCGTTACAGATATCTATCAAGGTACCACCGAAAAGCTCAAGGTCTATTCTGAATTGGCCGAGCGTTACCAGCTCGAAGATCAGCACATTGCCAGCATTGGCGATGATATCCCCGATGTGGTGATGCTGCAGCGTGCCGGGGTCGGGGTTGCGCCGCAGGATGCTCACCCCTGGGTGCAGCAGCAGGCGGATTATGTCACCAGCATGCGCGGCGGGTTTGGCGCCGTCCGTGAGTTGAGCGATCTCATCCTGCTCAGTCAGGGACGCTTGCAGTTGCACGGTGGGGTCAGTGTATGAACCGTCAGCTGAGCTGGATTCTGGCCATTTTGTTTTTCTTGGGCGCCTTGTTGATTTGGCGGCCATTCTCCAGCGACGAGATTATTGCAACTGACCCTCAGTTTCGGGAAATTCCACCGGACTTTATTGCTGAAGGGCTGGCCACTCGAGTGTACAATAGCAGTGGACAGCTTGAGCATCGGATTAATGCAACCAAAATGACGCATTACAGTCCAATTGGATTGACGGAGCTAGATAACCCAGTGTATCAGGTTCGCCCCGATGGCCAGCAGGAAACCTGGCAAGTGGTGGCTGAACAGGGCTCTTTTTATGATGATAAAACCCTGGTGCTGGAACGGAACATCGTGGTGACGCACCTCGCCGCAGACGATTATCTGGAACGAGTTGAGACGAGTTATTTAACTATCGACACCTTGGCTGAGACCATGATCACCGACCAGCCTGTGACGATTTTTGGTAAAAATTTTATAGTGCGCGGCAACGGCATGATTGCTGACCTCCGCGCCGAGACCTTGGAATTGAATGAGCATGTACAAACTACCTACAGTCGCAATCGCTAAACAGTTTTTCAGTGCCGCCCTGGTGCTGCTCGCTGCGGCCCTTTTCAGCCCGACGGTTGCAGCTCAGGGAAAAGCGGACTTTGAACAAGACATCAAGGTTGACTCCGAACGCGAATGGTTCGACATTCAAAACAAAATTGCCGTATTCGAAGACAATGCAGTGATCACCCAGGGAACCTTGCGTATTACCGCCGACCATCTTGAGGTTTCACAACAGGGTGAAAACGGCGTGCGTACCTTTACCGCCGAAGGCGCACCCGCGACCTACCAGCAGGAGCTGGAGGACGGTAACTTGATTCGTGCTGAGGCGGAAATCATTCGCTACGACGAGAACGCTGAGACGCTGACTTTGCTTGGTAATGTCAAAGTCACCCAGGCGAACAGCGAGATTCAAGGTAACGAGATCGTTTACGACTTCGCAAATCAGCAGCTCCGCGCTCGCCGTGGCGACGACGAAAGTGACCGAGTCACTACCATTTTCAAGCCTAAAAATAAGAACGATAATGAGCCAATTAATCGCTGAGCACCTCGCTAAATCCTACAAGAAACGTGAGGTCGTTAAAGACGTCAGCCTGACCGTTGAATCGGGTAAGGTCATTGGACTACTTGGCCCCAACGGCGCCGGCAAAACCACGACCTTTTATATGATTGTCGGACTCGTGGGTCATGACAAAGGACGTATCCTGCTCGATGATCAGGATATCTCCCTGCTGCCGATGCATGAGCGGGCGCGCAAAGGTATTGGCTACCTGCCACAGGAGTCGTCGATCTTTCGTAAGCTGACCGTGCGCGACAATATCATGGCGATTCTGGAAACCCGCAAAGAGCTGGATGCTAATGCGCGCGAAGAAAAAGTCGATGCGTTACTGGAAGAGTTCCATGTTGGCCACATTGCGAACAGTCTTGGCATGAGCCTCTCTGGAGGCGAACGCCGCCGGGTTGAAATTGCCCGGGCCTTAGCGGCCGAACCCGCTTTTATTTTGCTCGATGAGCCTTTTGCCGGTGTTGATCCTATTTCAGTTATCGACATTAAAAAGATTATTGAGCATTTGCGTAAACGCGGCATCGGCGTGCTGATCACTGACCATAACGTCCGTGAAACCTTATCCGTATGTGAGCATGCGTATATAGTTAGCCATGGGGAGTTGATTGCCGAAGGTGACGCCCATACTATTTTAAGTAACCAACAGGTAAAAGACGTTTACCTAGGCGATCAATTTACGCTGTAGACGATCAACCGCAACTTTCGGTGGTTACCCTATGAAGCAAGGCTTGCAACTTAAATTTAGCCAGCAACTGTCGATGACTCCTCAGTTGCAGCAGGCTATCCGCTTGCTTCAGCTTTCCAGCTTCGAATTGCAGCAAGAAGTTCAGCAGGCCCTCGAAGAAAACCCTTTGCTGGAGCAGGATGAGATCGAGGAGCCGCTGCGCGACCACGATGAAGAAGCCCTCAGCGATGACAATCACGAGTGGGACCAGAATTATACCGCGGAATTGATGGGCGCAGTCGGCCAAAACGATGCGGACTATGACGCCATGGTGTTTGGCTGTGGTAAGGAAACCCTGCATGACCACCTGCGCTGGCAGTTACAACTCTCTCACTTCTCTCCCGTAGATGAACAGATCGGCCTGGCTATTATCGACGCCATCAACGCAGCAGGATATCTGACCCAATCCGTCGACGAGCTGACCCAAGGGCTCAACTCCCAGTTGCAAGAACCTGTTGAAGACGACGAAGTCGCCGTGGTGCTCAAACGCATTCAGCAATTTGATCCGGTTGGCGTTGGCGCCCGTGATGTCAGTGAATGCCTGTTGCTGCAACTGCAACAATTTCCAGAACAGATGCCGTATTTAAGCCAGGCACGCAAAGCTGTTGCTAACTACGTGGAATTGCTAGGACAGCGGGATTACCGATCGCTGTGCAAATATCTGAAATTGAACGAAACTCAGTTAACTGAGGTGCTTGCTATTGTTCAGCAGCTGCAACCCCATCCCGGCGACCGCTTTGAGCAAAACGATGATGCGTACGTGATACCCGATGTGGTCGTGCACAAAAAAAATAGTCGCTGGATAGTTGAGCTAAATCCGCAAAGTTTGCCTAAACTAAAAGTAAATAGCAGTTACGCAGCACTAATACAGGATGCCAAACAAAGCGACGATATGAGCTACATTCGCCAGCACTTACAGGAAGCAAAATGGTTTATTCGCAGTATCGAAAGCCGCAATGAAACCCTGTTAAAAGTCGCGACTTCGATTGTGCAACGCCAACAGGCCTTTTTTGAGCTTGGTGAAGAGGCGATGAAACCTATGGTGCTCGCGGACATCGCCGCTGCCATCGAAATGCATGAATCCACCGTATCCAGAGTAACTTCCCAAAAGTATATGCATACGCCTCGCGGTGTGTTTGAATTGAAGTACTTTTTCTCGAGCCAACTCAGCACTGATGGTGGTGAGGACTGTTCTTCAACCGCTATCCGGGCGTTGCTGAAAAAGCTAGTCGCCGCCGAAAACCCGAAGAAGCCGCTAAGCGACAGTAAACTGACTGAGCTGATGTCGGACCAAGGGATTCAGGTTGCTAGAAGGACGATTGCCAAATATCGGGAGGCGCTCCAAATACCGCCCTCGAACCAGCGCAAGCGTCTTATTTAAATCTTGGACAATAGAAGGAAGATGTTATGCAAATTAATCTGACTGGTCATCATATTGAGATTACTGACGCGTTGAGAGATTACGTCAATACCAAGTTTGCGAAGCTAGAGCGTCATTTTGACCACATTAGTAATGTCCATGTGATTTTAAATGTTGAAAAGTTAACCCAAAAAGCGGAAGCTACGCTGCATGTCAGTGGTGGCGAAATTTACGCCGATTCAGAACATGAAGATATGTACGCGGCGATCGATGGCTTAATTAATAAGCTCGACCGTCAAGTGATTAAACACAAAGAAAAGATGAAACGTCACTAAATCATGGATTTATCCTCACTGTTAAGCCCGGACTGCACCCGTTGTGCAGTCGCGGGCACAAGTAAAAAGAAAGTTCTCGAACTCATCGGTCAGCTGGCCGCGCCGCGTTTATCCGGAACCACAAGTTTTGATGTTTTCGAGAGCTTGCTCAATCGCGAACGCCTTGGTAGCACCGGTATCGGGCTAGGCGTCGCCATTCCCCATGGGCGTTTAGGCACGGCCAACAAACCCGTCGCGGTATTGATGACCCTTGCTGATGGAATCGATTTCGACGCCATTGACAACCAGCCCGTTGATATCGTTTTTGCATTGCTGGTTCCTGAAGAAGAGCATGAGCAACATTTACAGACTCTTGCGGCTGTGGCGCAGCGTCTGAACGACAAGTCCTGCACCCGCGCACTGCGTGAGGCGAGCAGCGATAAGGAATTGTTCGATTTATTTACCGACAACGGTAGTGGCTAAGTTATGCAGCTGATTATCGTTACCGGCCGTTCGGGATCAGGGAAGACCATTGCGTTAAGGGTTTTAGAAGATCTCGGCTACTACTGTGTCGATAACTTACCTATTATGCTATTGCCCACCCTGGTGCATGCTATCCAGGAGCAATATGCGAACGTCGCGGTCAGTGTCGACGTCAGAAACTTACCCGGCTCACATGACGACCTGAGTGATGCTCTCGATTTTCTTCCTGACAACATCAAGCCAGAAATTCTGTACCTCGACTCCAATGACCAGGTGTTACTGCGTCGATTCGGTGAAACACGCCGGTTGCACCCCCTGTCGCGCAATGAAATGCCCTTAAGTGAGGCGCTTCAGACCGAATCAAAGTTACTCGAACCGCTCGCTGAGCGTGCCACCTGGCGTATCGAAAGCAGCGACCTCAGTGTTCATCAGCTGAGTGAGCAGGTCAGCGAGCGCGTACTCGGTCGCGCAGCATCACGACTCATTGTGGTCTTCCAGTCCTTTGGTTTTAAATATGGTTTACCGCCGGATCTGGACTATGCATTTGACACCCGTATTCTGCCTAATCCGCATTGGGAGCCAGAATTAAAACCGCTGACGGGCAACGACCCAGCGGTACAGCATTTCTTTGCCCAACAGCCTCTGGTGACCAAGTTTGTGCATCAGGTGGAAACCTTTCTAGCTACCTGGTTACCTTATTTCCAGCGGAGTAACCGCAGCTACCTGACCATTGGTATTGGCTGCACTGGCGGTCAGCACCGTTCCGTGTATATCGCTGAACAGCTGGCAGAACGCTTTGCCGACCATGAATTCAAAGTTCAGGTTCGCCATCGTGAAGGATTCCGCCGCCAATGACCACTGAAGCCCGTAAATCTGTCATCATCAAAAACAAGTTAGGCCTGCACGCCCGTGCTGCCACCAAACTAGCCAAACTCACACAACAGTTCGACGCGAAAGTCGCCATTGTGCAAGACGGTAAAGAGGTCGATGCCTCCAGCGTTTTGTGCCTGCTACTGCTTGCCAGCGGTCAAGGCAAAGAGATCGAGGTCATCGCCCGTGGCAGTGAAGCTCAGACTGCCGTTGACGCGGTCGCCAGTCTCATCGAAGCCCGTTTTGAAGAAGACAGCTAGCGAAGAAGGCATGACGAAATTCCTTTAATGCGATAAACTCCTCATATTCATAGGAGTTTTCATCATGCTTCCAGAAGTCGCTGAAAAAGAATTTGCCGAACAACGGCTACAAGACGTGACCGAAGCACTTGCGCGTGGCATGTACGTGCAAGCCCGTCGGCAATTGCATAACCTGCCGGCCTGGGATGTCGCGCTCCTGCTCGAATCCTCACCGCCAAAAGCCCGTGCCATCATCTGGCAGCTGGTCGATGCCGACGAGCACGGTGATATCCTCGAAGAACTCTCTGAAGAAGTTCAAAAATCCGTTATTCGCCAGATGGCGCCGGAAAAACTGGCCGCCGCTACCGAAGGCATGGATACGGATGACCTGGCCTATGTACTTCGTGGCCTGCCCGAGCAGGTTTATCAGGAAGTTCTGAAGTCGATGGACGAACAAGACCGGCATCGCGCAGAAAAAGCGCTCTCTTACGAGGACGAAACTGCCGGTTCAATGATGAACACGGATACCATCACGCTGCGCCCTGACGTCACTATCGACGTCGTTTTACGCTACCTGAGATTAAAGGGTGAGTTGCCCGAGGCAACGGACAAGCTGTATGTCGTCAGTCGCGATGACCAGTTCATTGGAGAGATCTCCATTTCCCGTCTGGTCACGGTCGACCCAGCCAAGCTGGTGAGTGACGTGATGGAATCTGACGTGCAGGGGATTGCGGTCGATATGGATGAAACCGAGGTCGCCAAGCTGTTTGAGCGCCAGGACTGGATATCCGCCCCCGTCGTTGATACCGAAAACCACCTGCTCGGCCGTATTACCATCGATGACGTGGTCGATATTATCCGTGAAGATGCACAGCACTCGATGCTGAGTATGGCGGGTCTTGATGATGATGAGGATACCTTCGCACCGGTCCTGAAAAGTACTCGCCGGCGCTCGGTCTGGTTAGGTGTCAACTTAATTACTGCGCTGCTGGCGGCAGCAGTCAGTTCAATGTTTGAAGATATTCTTGCGCAAATGGCCATACTGGCGATTTTAAACACCATAGTTCCAAGTATGGGCGGTATTGCCGGGTCGCAGACTCTGACCCTGGTGATACGCGGTATGGCCCTTGGCCATGTCGGCGCCAGTAACCAACGCTGGTTGATCGGTAAAGAACTCGCAATTGGTGCGTTAAACGGTGTGATCTGGGCGCTCTTGATTGCAGCAGTGGTTGCCATCTGGAAGCAGGATCTGGTCATAGGTGGCATTATCGCCTTCGCGATGATGGCGAACCTGCTGGCCGCAGGCCTGGCGGGGGTCACGGTACCGCTGATATTGAAAAAATACAATATCGACCCAGCCCTGGCCGGCGGGGTCATACTGACCACCGTGACCGATGTTGTGGGTATTTTTGCCTTCCTTGGCACTGCAACTCTGTTACTTAGTTAACGAAAGTTTAGTTGAAGACAGTGCGGGCGCTTAGTTACCCGCGACGCGCATGCTTTCTAACAGCACCGACCCGGTCCGTACGCCGTGACGCCGGTCGGTGTCATTGCCAATGGCCACAATGTTACGCAGCATATCGCGCAGATTACCCGCGATGGTGATTTCTTCGACCGGATACTGAATTTCGCCGTTTTCAACCCAGAAACCTGCCGCGCCGCGCGAGTAATCGCCGTTCACCAGGTTTACGCCCTGCCCCATCAACTCCGTCACCAACAGCCCTGTGCCCATGGTTTTGCAAAGCTCTGCCAGGCTCTGATCCTGCTGGGTCAGCTGCCAGGTGTGAATGCCACCTGCGTGCCCGGTAGGCGTCATTTTCATTTTGCGGGCTGCGTAGCTGGTTAATAAGTAGCTCTGCAGTACCCCATTTTCAACGATCACGCGGTCTTGGGTCGCCACGCCCTCATGATCAAATGGCGAACTCGCCAGTGCACCTTGCAGGTGAGGCTTTTCCTCGATGGTCAGCCATTCCGGCAACACAGGTTTACCCAGCTGATCGAGCAAAAAACTGGACTTACGGTAAAGATTACCGCCGCTAATCGCACCGACAAAGTGACCGAATAAACTATTGGCAATATCCGCACGGAAAATCACCGGCACTTTGGCCGTATCAATCTTGCGGGCTTCCAGACGCGCCACAGTTTCATGGACGGCATCTTCGGCGACCTGCTCCGGAGACTGCAGATCAGAAGTTTTACGTGCCACAGTGTAAGCATAGTCGCGTTGCATGGCGTCACCATGCTTGGCGATCAGCGCACAGCTAATCGCGTGCCGTGATTGCAGGTACCCATCCAGAAAGCCATGACTGTTACCGTACACCCGATAGCCAATGTGGCTGCTGTAACTGGCACCGTCAGAGTTAACGATACGCTTATCCAGAGCGAGCGCGTGCCGCTCGCATTGCAATGCTTGCTCAAGCGCATAATCCGCCGACTGATCGCCCGGATGACACAGATCAAGATCCGGAGCGTCATAAGCCATCAGTTCCTGCGGGGCCAGACCCGCATCTGGATCGGGTGAGGTAAAGCGGGCAATATCGAAAGCTTTTTCAACACTGGCGCGAATCGCCTGCGGCGACAAATCAGTGGTCGAGGCAGAACCTTTTTGCTGGCCCTGATACAAGGTAATACCCAAGGCTCCGTCCTGGTTGAACTCCACGGTCTCAACTTCGCCCAAACGGGTCTCTACGCTAATTCCGCGGCTGCGCGTTAGCGCGCACTCCATCGCAGTGGAACCCAGGCTTTTGCCATAATCCAGGGCTTCGGCGACCGCTTGTTTCACATCAACAAGCTCGGCCTGTAATTCATTTAGATCTGGTTTCAAAGTAAACTCCATTGGTTGCTTGCTCACTAGCCTGTTAAAATGCTGCCATTGCACAGAGGAAAAACCATGCACGATAGCAAAGACTACGACCAAGACGACGATTTCGTCAGTAAATCACAACTCAAACGTGAAGCAGAAGCGCAGCAAGAACTCGGTCGGCAGCTTGTCGACCTGTCCGCCGGCAAGCTCGATAAAATGCCACTCGACGCGGAATTACTTGATGCAATTCAGCTGGCTCAGCGCATTCGTAATAAACGCGAAGGCTTCCGTCGACAACTGCAACACATTGGTAAAATGATGCGCCATCGCGATACGGCGCCGATTGAGCAGGCGCTTGACGAACTCGAACATGCGCATCACGAGCAAAATGCATTATTTCATCAGCTGGAAAAGTACCGTGATGAGATACTTGCTGATGGGGATAGCGCGATTCAGGAATTCCTGACCGACTACCCTCTTGCTGACCGGCAAAAGCTACGCCAGCTTTACCGGCAAGCGCAAAAACAACAGCAACAGGGCAAACCGCCAGCGGCGGCGCGCGAGCTGTTTAAGTATTTGCGCGAGGTGGCCACCGCTTAATCGGTGCCACCTACGGTAAGGGCGTCCAGCTTCAGTGTGGGCTGCCCTACCCCTACGGGTAAGCTTTGCCCATCCTTGCCACAAACGCCCACGCCGGTATCCAGTGTCAGGTCGTTACCGACCATGGAGACCTGGCGCATGGCATCAGGGCCATTACCAATTAAAGTCGCCCCTTTCAGCGGCGCGGTAATTTTACCGTCTTCAATCAAGTACGCTTCCGAAGCTGAAAACACGAATTTGCCGGAAGTAATATCCACTTGTCCGCCGGCAAACTGCGGTGCATAAATGCCACGTTTGACGCTGGCAATAATATCCGCAGGATTTGCTTCGCCGCCAAGCATGTAAGTGTTGGTCATGCGTGGCATAGGCAAATGAGCATAGGACTCTCGGCGACCATTACCGGTTGCTGCAACACCCATTAGCCGGGCATTCATTTTGTCCTGCATGTAGCCCACCAGACGGCCTTTTTCGATGAGAACGTTGTAGCCACCAGGAGTGCCTTCATCGTCAATACTTAACGAGCCGCGGCGATTGGCCAGGGTACCGTCATCAACAATGGTGCAAAGTTCGGACGCAACGCTTTCACCGATTTTGCCAGAGTAAGCTGAAGCCCCCTTGCGGTTGAAGTCGCCCTCTAAGCCGTGGCCGACCGCTTCATGCAATAGCACCCCGGGCCAACCTGCACCAAGCACCACTGGCATGGTGCCAGCTGGAGCCGGACGCGCGTCAAGATTGACGATGGCCTGACGTACAGCCTCTTTGGCATAACTCTGCCAGCGCGGCAAGGTTTCCTGGTCCTCGGCATTGAAAAAGTACTGATAATCCACTCGGGCACCGCCGCCTGCACTGCCGCGCTCGCGCCGGCCATCTTGCTCTGCCAGTACGGTACAATTGACGCGTACCAAAGGGCGTACGTCAGTGGCTAAGGTGCCGTCGGTTGCGATTACTAAAACCTCATCATAGCTACCGCTGACACTGGCGATGACCTCAACCACGCGCTTATCCAGAGCGCGCGCGTAAGCGTCAATTTCGCGCAGCAGGTCGATCTTGGCTGCTTCGTTTAAGCTTGCCAATGGATTGCTCGGCTGATAACGCGCTGTGGCCGTGACGGCCGCAGGAACCTGCACAGTTTTGGCTTGCCCGGCAGTGGCAATTCCCCGTGCCGCGCTGGCAGCTTGCGTGAGTGCGGCAGCGGTGATTTCATCCGCATAAGCAAAGCCGGTTTTCTCTTCGTGTAAGGCGCGCACGCCTAGCCCGCTTTCAATATGAAAGCTGCCCGACTTAACGATGCCGTCTTCCAGCACCCAGGACTCGTTAGTGCTGTGCTGTAAATAGATATCTGCGTAGTCAATCGAGCCTGTGTAGAGACTCCCTAAGCGTTGCTGCAGCGCAGCAACGTCGAGATCGTTCGCTGTCAGTAAATGTTCAATGACCTGATTGTGATGACTCATGGATTACCTTCTTACTACTGGCAAAGTGTTTTGCCACAGGAATATTTTTACGAATGTCGCCGAGCTGACTCAGGTCAACGCTGGCGCTGCTTAGGCACGGGCTTTGTTGTCCGTCACAAGCGCTTAAAACTTTGCCCCAGCCATCAATCACCAGAGCGTGTCCATAGGTTTCGCGACCGTTGGCATGAGTGCCGACCTGAGCGCCTGCGACCAATGCGCACTGTTGTTCGATGGCTCGGGCTCGGGTTAACACTTCCCAATGCGCCGCGCCGGTCACTTTTGTGAAAGCTGATGGTAAGGCAATCACCTCGGCACCAGCCGCGCGCAACGCACGAAACAATTCCGGAAAGCGCACATCATAACATACCGCTAAACCCAACACGCCGAATTCAGTGGCGACGGTCACGATCTCCTGGCCCGGATGAGTCCAGGCGGATTCGCGATACTCTTTGGTTGAATCGGCAACATCGACATCAAATAAATGGATTTTGTTGTAACGCGCCAGGCAGCCACCGTCCGGGCCATAGAGCAACGAAGCGGCGCTAAACTTGTCATCGCTCTGACCATCGATAATAGGGACGGTTCCCGCCAACAAATAAATGCTGTGTTGCCGGGCCAGTTTTGCCAGCCGTTCTTGCAACTCCCCGCTACCAAAAACTTCCGCCCGCTCCCGCTGACGTTTGTCACCAGCGCCAAAGCACAAGCAAGCCTCCGGCAGAACTACGAGTTGCGGACGCGCGGGGGGGAGTTGCGTCAGCACCTGCTCAATGATTTTGAGGTTGTCCTGAGGATCCGGCTGACTGGTCATTTGTACTGCTGTCAGCTGCACTATTTTGGTTGCTGTCATTGCCTTCCTCCTGCGGTAGTTCATCTACGGGAATGGTGACTTCGCGACTGTCACGGGATACTTCTTTCACCACCGGTTCGTCAATGGTGCCGGTAATTTTATATTCAAGTCGGCTAATCACCTGCGCATCCTGCAGCATCTGATCGATTAATAAGGCGGCTAAGCCAGACGGTGGATTCACCATCCAGGCCAAAATAACGGGTAAACTTGAGGTGACCTTAGGCACATAAAATAACTGATAGTCGATGGCTTCTGTTACCAAATTACTGGTGCCACTGATCTCCATATCGCCGGCAGAGCCATCCATTTTAGCATTACGGGTGGTGACGACGCCGTCGTCAATGGTGAAGCTTCCGGCAAATTCCGTAAAAAACAGCCCATTGGCAAAGATATCACGAAAATCGAAACGTAATTTTCGCACAATACTATCCAGACTTAACAAGGAAAACAGCCGTGCGCCGCCATCGCTGACATCATTTAAATAGCCTTTGCCCAGTCGCCAGTCCATCTCGCCGTCTAAACTCTGCACATCAAACTCATCCGGACTGCCCTGCCAACTGAGTTGGAAGTCAAAGTCAGCGGGACTGTCCTGTATGATTGAAGTGATCTCGTAATCATCCAGAAAAGCGCCCAGATCGGAGCTCGAAAAACTTCCTTGCAGACGGGTTTGCGCGGCGCGCTGATCGGTGGCTACCAGCCAATCGAGACCCGCTTGCAACTGATGCTGGCCCTGCTTGATAGAGATATTCTCAAAGCTGAGTTCAGCTGCGCTGGGACTGAGTTCAAATGCTACTTCACCGAGCTGGTACGCACCATAACGGCAACGTTTACAATCAAACTCAATCTTCGGCCATAAGCTGTAGTCCTGCGCCTCCTGCACTTCCGTGACCACTTGTTCATCGGCGGCTGGAGGAACGACATCAAGTTCAAGGTAGTCGGCTTCAATCTGCAGTTGCGCAGCTTGATCTTCAGACTCTGGCCAATATCCACCGGCTAGCGCTGCTTGCTCTGCGCGCCAGCGGAAGCGCCAGGTATCCACCACCGAAGTTTCGTTCGGATCCTGCTGCCGCCAGGCGACGATCGCATTATCAGTCAGTTCATGACCCGCGAGCGTCAGCCGATCTGCACGAAGTTCTATCAAATCAGGAACAGGTGCAGCGATGGCCGAATCAGATTCATCAGCAACTGCACCGCTGTCACCGGCCATGCTGATCTCCAGCCATTGTCCGATACCCACAACTTTGCGCAGCCATAAACTGGCATCCATCTCGGTCAGGCCGATCTCAAGCGGAAAGCGCGGATTTAAGCCAAGCAAGTCTGGATTCGGCGTCTCGTTTACGCGATCACCTATGCGGGCGTAGCCCTGCTGCAATTCACTCGCATCCCCGTTGTACTGCAACTCAATCAGGCTGGCGTCGCCTAAGCTACTATTGATTAACAGACTCTCCGGTCCGCCGGAAACCTGCAATTGCCATGGCAGCGATTCGCCCACGGTGGTGTGAAGTGGCTGCGGTAGATCCAGAGCCAGCTCACGCAAGTCCGATTGTTGCGTCCAGTGGAATGAGTAGCCACCCGTGTTCGGTAACGAGAGTGCCAGTTGCCCCTGCCATATCAGCTCACCTGCGGCAATCGCTGCGGTAGCCGGGTTACGCTCATTCAGCGCCGCCATTGACCAGTTTCCTGAGGTCTTCAAGCGCACGTGATAGTCATCCGCACGCGCTTGCGCATTCAGATCTGCGGTAACAGGCAACTGTTGCCACAGAAACTGCAGTTGCTCGGCCTCAATCACGTCGTTACGAAACGCGATATCGCCACTGACTCCGGTAAATTGCTGCTGCAGACTGCGGACAAAAAGTTGGTTGTCAGCGAGCGTTGCAACCCCCTCCGCAACGACGGACTTAGAGTCATCAAGTGGAATGGTTAACTGCAATTCACCTGTTATGGGTCCGCTCAACTGAAGTTCGCTAAACGTTTCGCCAAGGCTCGACGCCATCGGACTTGCCGCAAAAACGGGTTGCAAGCCTGCGCCATCACCCCCGATATCACCACTTATCTCAAGGCTGGGGGGCCGTGCAAGAACGTCTGGAATTAACGTGTCTACCCGAGCCAGACGCATTTCCCCGAGCTTGCCGTCCGTCGTCACAATGTGCATGCGCTGGTTGGTGAAATTCACCCGCGCTTTGGCATCGGTAACCGCAGGCCAGTTGGGTTGGAAGCGATAGACCAGATCGCGAATGTTCGCCTGAGCCTGAAACCGACCGCTCGGCTGCTGGTAAGGGAAGTCTGTCAGCGTGCCGCGCCAGACCATCGCTAAATCTTCGGCGCTGCCTTCGATAAGTGCGGTCTGCAGATAATCGTGGAGTTTGGCACCCATCACCGTCGGTAGGTAATCCCGTAACGTCGCTGCCGGAATCAAGTTCTCGCCGGTGTCGTGCACCCTGGCTTCAATCTCAAGCTGCTCACGTTGCCGGATTTGGGCGCGCACGGCCAGTGGTAGCCCGACCAGATCGGCGTGACTGCCCTCTGCGACGGACAAGTCCCATTGACCTTGCTGCCAGCGAAAATCCCCCCCCAGATGCAAATCCTGTAACTGCCAGGGTCTCGTGTCACTTAGCGCGTCACTATGCAGCGCCACATCAGCACCAGTCAGCAGCCAGCGGGCATCGGAGCCGCGGCCAATGGCTTCCAGAGCGACTTGATTCAGGCCCGGAGCGCCCTGGGTCTGTTTCCAGCTCACCTGATGCGCGCGCAAATGCCAGTGCAGAGGCTGTTGCAGCTGCTGTTCCAGACTCAAGTTAAGCCGTCCTTGTAACTCACTTTTCTGGACCGCATCGGCAAAGCGCTGGCCCTTGCTGCCAGCTAAACTGGTCAATTGCACAAGCGGGGCCACGGGCACGTCTTCGGCACTCAAGGCAAACCTGTCAGGAGTCTGCAGCCAACTCACCGTAGGTAGGGTCCAGGTGGTTTTGTCTTGCACGAAAGTGATAGGATTATTATTCACCAGCCAACCGTTATCCTGTGGCCGCAGACGCAGTAGGCCTTTCGGGATAACCAACTGATGTTTGCGCTCGGCGACCTGCCAGTGCAACTCGTTGCGACCCAGCTGCAAGATCCCGTTAGAGAAATCACTGGCAGCGAAATTCAGCCACATGGTGAAGTTGAACTCAGCTTGCAGCACTTTTGAATCTACCACTTGCTGCTGCAGCCAGGCGGCAATATCCAGGTTTGAAGCTTGTACATAGATCTGGCCGTTCAAGTCGGCGGGGTCGTTCCCCTCCACCTCGATCATCACATCCAGGGCGTTACTCGCTAGCGCATCGATACGAAAGCTACCGATGCCCTGGTGCGAGCGTCCCTGATTGGTCCAGCTCAGGCGATCAACGACAATGGCACGACGCACACCAACGAGGTTTACCAGCTCGAGGGTACTATTCTCTATGGTGACCTGATCCAACTGATTAAGAAAAAATCGCGGTAACTGATCACCGAGTCCGGTATTACTGGTCAGCGAGGAGTCACGCAAATCGTAAGTGACATGGAGATCGGCGAGGGTCACCTGCTCAAACTGCACCGACCAGGAGCGCAAACTGTGCCAGAAATTAAACATCACGCGGGCTTCGTTAAGCTTAAGGCTGGTCTGCTGGCCAGCAACCTCACTGACCGCAATATCACGCAGGATCAGTTGTGGCCCGGCGCTATTCCAGTCGGCGCCCAGCTCATCGATGGTTACCTGCACCTCGTAATTGCGGCTAAGAAAGTCTTCAACGTTGGTGGTCACATCAGGCAACTGTGGCAGCAGGTAACGCAGTATGCTTAGCACCACAGCAAATAACACCAGGGCTGTCGCCAGAGTGTAGAGTAAGGTCCGATAAGCTACTTTAACCGAAATCCGCCACATGCCGATTACATCATGACGACGTCGAACTGCTCTTGATGATAGAGTGGTTCGACTGAGACTTTAACTTGCTTGCCGATAAACACTTCGAGTTCAGCAAGTGCGTGAGATTCTTCATTCAGCAAGGCCTCCGTGACCGCTGCCGACGCATACACCACGAAGTGATCTGCAGCATAGGCGCGGTTGACCCTTACAATTTCGCGCATCACTTCATAACAGACGGTTTCAACAGTTTTCATGCTTCCGCGGCCGCTACATACCGGGCACTCCGAACAGAGTACATGTTCCAGGCTTTCGCGTGTGCGCTTCCGGGTCATTTCTACCAGCCCCAACGAGGTGAAACCATTAATCGAGGTTTTCGCGCGGTCTTTGCCCAGCGCCTGCTCAAGACTGTGCAGCACACGGCGTTTGTGGTCAGCGTTTTGCATATCGATAAAATCGATAATGATAATTCCGCCGAGGTTACGCAAACGCAACTGCCTGGCGATAGCCTGGGTCGCTTCCGTGTTGGTATTAAAAATCGTTTCTTCAAGGTTACGATGACCGACGAACCCACCGGTATTAATATCAATTGTAGTCATGGCTTCGGTCTGATCAATAATGATCGAACCGCCTGACTTTAATTCTACTTTGCGATCCAGAGCTCGCTGCACCTCGTTTTCGACATCGAACATGTCAAAAATCGGCCGCTCGCCCGCATAGTATTCAAGCGCCTCCGCGAGCTCAGGAATGAACTGATTGACGAACTCCTGCAAGAGCTCAAAGGTGACTTTGGAGTCCACCCGTATACGTTCAATTTCGTCGCCAACAAAATCACGTAAGATGCGACAGGAAAGATTGAGATCTTCGTACACCAGGCCAATTTTCCGCATTCCTTTACGGCGTTTTTGCAGGGTGTCCCACAGGCGCCGTAAAAATGCTGCATCGTGCTTAAGCTCTTCATCGCTGGCACCTTCTGCTGCGGTGCGCACGATAAACCCGCTTTCTTCGTCACAATAAGGTTGAGCCGCTTTTTTCAGCCGCTCGCGCTCACTATCGTCTTCGATCCGTTGCGAAATACCGACATGTGGAGATTGGGGCATCAGCACCATGTAGCGCGAAGGGATGGTGATATCCGTGGTTAAGCGGGCACCTTTGGTACCCAGTGGATCTTTCACAACCTGCACCAGAATGTGCTGCCCTGGACGCACCAGGGTAGCGATATCCGGTGCTAATTCTGGCCGCGGTGCCACGCCCTCTGCCGCCGAAAGTGGTGAGACAATGTCAGAAGCATGCAAAAATGCAGCCTTATCCAGACCAATATCGACGAAAGCCGCTTGCATTCCGGGTAAGACGCGGGCGACTTTACCGACATAGATATTCCCCACCAGACCACGTTTGGCCTGACGCTCGATATGGATTTCCTGCAAAATACCGTTTTCAATTAACGCCACCCGGGTTTCCGTCGGGGTAACGTTCATCAGAATTTCAGCGCTCATCGTAGCTACGCTCCGCTGCTTGGATTAGTTGCTCAGTCTCATATAACGGTAGACCCACAACCGCCAGGTAGCTACCCTCAATGTGCGTCACAAATTTGCCCGCTCGCCCCTGAATACCATAGCCACCCGCTTTATCCTGGGGTTCACCGGTTTGCCAGTAGGCACTTATATCGTCGTCCGTCAGAATTTTAAAATGGACGGTGGTGGAGACTAACACCCGGTCAGTTGCACCATTATGGTGCAAAGCCACTCCGGTTAGGGCCTGATGCGCGCGTCCGGATAGCTTTGCCATCATCCGTTTAAAATCCTGTTCGTCTGTTGGCTTCTCGAGTACCTCATTGTCGCAAACAACCACGGTATCTGCACCTATCACCGCGGCATCTGAGCCGCTAAGCTGCGCGCCTGCCTCAGCTTTTTCTGCCGCCAAACGCAGCACATAATCCCTGGCGTGCTCGCCACTTTGCTGCTGTTCAGGGACCTGCGGCCGGACCACCTGAAAGGGGCGATCCAATAACTGCAATAATTCATTGCGACGTGGTGAACCTGAGGCAAGCACGAGCTGCATGACGAATTCCTTTTAGTACTTCTAAAAATCTAACGGATCAGATAACGACGGCGGTAACGGCGCATGATTAGAAAGACCCATGGCCATATTATCGCCGACGACACCACCGGATAAAAGTAAGGCCAGTTAAATGCCGCATCGTTCAATAAATGTTCGAATTCGTAGACCAATGCCCGTTTAATCAGGATAAGGACGCCAACAATCAGCAACTGCTGAGTAAGTGAGTAGTTACGTATGCGCTGAAAATGACGTAATGCTGGGTAAGCCATCAATACAAATGCTGTGGCGTAGATCCCGAAAGTGGTCCCCATCAGGATATCCGTTAGCAGACCGACAATAAGCACGGTACCAAAACCGACCCGGTGCGGAATCGCTATCAACCAGTAAATCAACACCAGGCTGACCCAGTCAGGCCGCCATGGTTCAAGAAATGAGGGGATCGGCATCACCATCAGCACCAGGGCGACGACATAGCTCAGTAATAGTGGGACTAACCCAGACTTAATCCACATCCGTCACCTCGTTATCAAATACCGGAGTTTCGGTCGCGTTCGCCGGCCACAGGAGTAACAGGGTGCGAATGCGATCAAGCTGCGCGAAAGGAGTCGCCGTCACCTTCGCGTACTGCAAGCGCTCATCGCGGTCGATCTCAGTGATCTGGGCCACTGGATAGCCCTCGGGGAATACTCCTCCAAGCCCTGATGACATCAGTACATCGCCTTCCTGCAATTCGGTGCTATGGGGAATAAAGCTGATGTCCAGGCGATTCAGATCACCCACGCCTTTGGCAATCACGCGGATATCATTACGCTCAGCGCGCAGGGATAATGCGTGGCTTTGATCAGAAATCAGCAGCACCCGCGCGGTGGTGCGCCCGACACTGTTGACTTGCCCTACAATACCGCGATTATCGAGCACCGGTTGGCCCTCGTACACACCATTGGCGTAGCCTTTATTGATGACCACCTGATGAGAGAACGGGTCGGTGGCGACAGCGACCACCTCAGCGACCATGCGCCGGCTCGCCGCGCGCACTTCCGAGCCTAATAACTGGCGCAGCCGGGCGTTCTCATTCTCCAGAAAATTCAATCGCTGCACTGCCATTTGCAATTCCAGTAATTCATCGCGTAAGCGTTGATTATCTTCGCGCAGGGCTGAACGGGTAGTGGCAAGGTAAACCAGGCGATCGAGGACTTCTTCAGGCAAAACAGCCAAATATTGAACGGGGGCGGTTGCGGTACTCAAAAACGAACGCACCGGCTGCATGGTTTGCAACCGGTGGTCGAGGAACATCAAACTGCCAGCAACAATAAGCGCTAACAGTAAACGTGTTCGTAATGAAGGGCCGTGTTCGAACAGCGACTTCATTTGGTGTTACTCATAGCTAAACAGGTCACCACCATGAATATCGATCATTTCCAGGGCTTTACCGCCACCACGTGCAACACAGGTTAACGGATCGTCAGCAATAATGACTGGGATGCCTGTTTCTTCCATCAACAAGCGATCGAGATCACGCAATAATGCGCCACCACCGGTCAACACCATGCCGCGCTCGGAGATATCTGAGGCCAGTTCTGGTGGCGATTGTTCCAGAGCAACCATCACGGCACTGACAATACCCATCAAAGGTTCCTGCAGCGCTTCGAGGATCTCGTTGCTGTTCAATGTAAAGGAGCGTGGCACGCCTTCTGCCAGATTACGGCCGCGGACTTCGATTTCGCGGACTTCATCGCCAGGAAAGGCCGAACCAATTTCGTGTTTGATACGTTCAGCAGTGGCTTCGCCAATTAACGAGCCAAAGTTACGCCGGATATAGTTGACGATAGCTTCGTCAAATTTATCACCACCGATGCGTACCGATGATGAATACACCACACCATTGAGGGAGATAATAGCGACTTCCGTGGTACCACCACCAATGTCTACAACCATCGAACCGGTGGCTTCTGAGACCGGCAGACCAGCACCGATAGCCGCTGCCATCGGCTCATCAATCAAATAGACTTCCCGGGCGCCCGCGCCTAAAGCTGATTCACGAATCGCACGGCGTTCCACCTGGGTCGAGCCACAAGGAACACAGACCAGGACCCGTGGGCTGGGCCGAAAATAATGGCTGTCATGGACCTTCTTGATAAAGTGCTGAAGCATCTTTTCCGTGACATAAAAGTCGGCGATAACACCATCTTTCATGGGACGGATTGCTTTAATGTTACCCGGTGTACGTCCCAGCATTTGTTTTGCCGCCTGACCTACCGCAGCAACACTCTTGGGACCACCCGAGCGCTCTTGCCGGATGGCCACAACCGAAGGCTCATTGAGAACAATGCCTTCGTCTTTAACGTAAATAAGTGTGTTTGCTGTTCCCAAATCGATGGACAGATCGTTGGAAAAAATTCCGCGCAATTTCTTAAACATCAGGGGTATTCCCTTTACTGGTCTTTAATTTTATCTGGTTGGTGGGGGGAGCCGCGCTAACTTTAGCAACTGAAGATCTTTCGAGCAAGCTTGCTCCCCTTAGTTTGGGTGTATTATTGCATATTTTTTGCATGGTTTTACTACAGATTCCCGCGCCATTATTCTTTCCCTTAAAATCAACTACAGGCCCCGGTCCGAATGTAACCATGACTTTGCACACAGACATAGCGGGTATCCACGCCTGCAATACTAAATTCGACGCTACTTTGCCCGCAAGGTTCCGCGGTCGAGCTATGCTGACTGGAAACCGGGCAGCCCCAGCTGTTAAATAAAATTCTCGCTGCTGCAGCTGGCAGAGTTGAGGATACGGTAACGCTGACACCAGCCGGCACTGATATGATGCGCTCAGAGTTAATACTGGCGCCGCACTCAACGGGCGTGATGGCTGTGTTGCTCAGGGTCAGACCGTAACAGCGGTTGCTGACATCCTGCATGGCACGCTCCTGACTCAGCCGCAGCAAGCTCACCAACTCAGTTCGCAAGAGGTTCTCATCGACGTTATCGTCACTCAAAAATACCGGTGCCGCGGTGACTGCCATGATGCCGAGAATAATAATAACGACTATTAATTCGATTACCGAGAAGCCTTGCCATTTCTTTACACTTGCCAGTTTGTTCATGACCATGCCCAGGTTGCGATGCACAATTTAGAAAAAGAGTATAGTATTGACTTAACAAGTTAAAGATTGTTGATAAACTGACGATAAAATAATCTCTGCGCAACCACTATCGAGCTTGCTTATGCGACAACCAAATCACGCTAAATTCGGTCAATTCTCCCGAATGACGACCGGCTTTACCCTGATCGAGCTGATTATCGGTGTGGTTGTACTCGCCTTTGCTTTCTCGCTGATTGCTACTCTTATTTATCCGCAAGCTATTCGCAGTGCTGAACCCGTGCTACAAGTGCGCGCGGCGAACCTGGCGCAGGCTTTTATCGATGAAATTCAGGCCAAGGCTTTTGACGAAAACAGCTCACAAAGCGGCGGGGACTTGCGTTGCGGTGAAACCGGCGCGCCCCCATGTAGCACGACCTTAGGCCCTGATGGCGAAACCCGGGATCGCTTTGATGATGTTGACGACTATCATCAGTTACAACTTACGCAGCCCAATTTGGCCGATGTGCTAGGCGCCAGCCTCGCCGATGATTATCGCGGCTTCAGCTATGCCATCAGCGTCTGTTATAGCGATGTGCAAGGCACCTGCAGCAGCGCTGTGACCACCTTTAAACGGGTGACCGTGTCGCTCGCAACATCTCAGTCACAGGACTTTGTCTTCTCCTATGTGAAGGGGAACTATTAATGCGCCAGCAAGGTTCTCGTTCAGCGTCCGGTTTTACCCTGATTGAAATTATTATCGTCATTTTACTGTTGGCGACGCTGGCGATTTACTCGTTTGGGTTTTTGGGCCTTGGCACGGACATGGTCGTGCAGGTCAATCAGCGTAACCAGCTGGTCGCTGAGCAGCGCTTTGCCATTGAGCGCATGAATCGCGAGCTGCGCTCGTCGGTGCCACGCAGCGCCCGGGCCAATGCCGCTTGCCTCGAGTATATGCCGATGCTCGGCAGCAACGTCTACCTGACCCTGCCCCGTCCGGGTCCCGGGGGCAGCCAGCCGATGGTGGTGGTCACGCCTTACCTGCCGTCAGCCCAGATGGTCAGCAATTACGTGTTGGTGTACGCCACCGGCGCCAACTTTATTTACGGAAACAATCAGCAACGTCGTAAAGTAGTTTCAGCTGTCGCCAATGATGCCCCGCAGGTAGGTCTGAGCACCCTGACCCTGACCGGCACCCCAGCAACCTTCTTTACCGACAGTCCGGCACGAACCTTCTTTATCGGTGCCAGCCCCGTTAGTTGGTGCGTCAATACCGCCAACCAAACCTTGGTGCGTTTTGCTGATTACGGTTTACTCCCGGCTCAACCTGACTTGGCAGCACTTAGCATCACGGCCTCCAGTCAGCAGGTAATGGCGGTGGATGTGGTGAATGATCTGAGTCTGGGGCAGCAACCATTTCATGTCTCGGCACCTACGCTGCAACGAAACAACCTGGTAAAACTTTTTCTTGCGTTCCGCTCGTCGGAGGCGTCAGCAAGCGCGGTCGAAATCACGCACGAGGTACATATACCGAATGTTCCCTAACTTAAGCCGTTTAGCTTTACCACAGTCTACCCGCTGCCAGCGGCAACAGGGTGCCGCGCTGGCGATTGCATTATTTGTGCTGCTGGTGATGAGTCTGGTGGGCCTGACCTTAGTGCGCTCACTCAATGATACCGCCGATGCCGTCGCCAGTGATGTGCTCGGGGGCCGAGCTCAGCTGGCCGCCAGCAGCGGTGTGCAGGCGATCATGGTCGAGCTGTATCCGCTCAACATGGGCTTTGACCCCTCGGTGTGTCCAGCGCGGGTGGCCAGCGAGCCTCCGGTCGTGCGCAGCTATAGCTTCACCGCACCGGGTCTGAGCCAGTGCACCGCGCAAGTACGCTGCAACCAACTAGACTTAACAAGTCCCTACAGCGGCACACACATTAGAATCATTGCTGAAGGAAGCTGTGACGGTGGCGCAATGATGTATTCCAAACGTATCTTAGTCGAGGTCGCTGATGCCATTAAGTAAGTCTATACCTTTGCTTACCACGAGCTTGACCAGTAGCCTCGTCGCTTTGTTGCTCGCTACAGCAAGTTTGCCAGCACAAGCACAAAGCACGCCTGACGCCACCCAATGTGATCAGTACAGCGAGCTTTTTGATTATGGCATTATCGGTGAGTCGGGGTTTGATTATGGTAATAACTCGGAGATTAACGGTAATCCAATCGACGGTTCTGGCAATACCCCGACGCCAGAGGGCCAGGTCGATACCGTAGACTTAAACTATCCGCCACTGAACCCAAGCACCTTTCCGAGCGGCCAGACAGGCGGTCCTGATTTAACCAACGCTACGGGTATTCAGGCAGGCAGTTACGGCACCATTTCAACGAATAAACAAGGCAAAGCGACACCCTTTGTTTCCTTTACCGGTGGCGGAACTTACTATATTGAAGAGCTCATTTTTGACGGTAAGGACTCGACCGCGGAGCTGGCACCTGGCGACTACTTTATCGAGCGCTTAAACCTTGATAATAACTCGTATATTAATATCGTTCCGCAAGGCCAGGTGCGCTTGTATGTGCGCGACTATTTGATCGGTGATAACAACATCTTCGTCAATAGTAATGGTCCAGTGGGTGACATGCTGGTTTACCTGTACGAGAACGCCTACGTGGATTTGGGAAATTTCAACGAAGGTGGCGGCAGTAATACAGTCGTCAACTTCAATGGACTTATTTACAGTCCCTACGCGTCGACCTCCGTTACCCTGGGCAACAACAACAATTATCAGGGTGCTATTCTGACGCCGGGCACAGTTAGCGTAGGCGCGAACACCAGCTTCAGCTACAGTCCAGAGGTTCAGGACCAGCTACTAGAGGCGATCGGCTGCGAACCTACCTCAAGTATCCACCATCTTCGTATTCGCCACCCACAGTCGATTGTCAGCTGCTACAGTGCCGTGGTTGAAGTACTGGCCTGCGCTGATGCCAGCTGCTCGCAGCTCTATGCCGGCAATGTGGCTGTGGATCTTAATGCTGGCACGAGCGGCCCTACCTGGCAGGGTGGCAATGTCACCAGTAGCTCCGGTGCCAGCGCAACACTAAACTTCAGCAACGGCAGTGGTGTGGCCGGTTTGCAGTGGGTCAGCGGGGGAACCGCGACGCTCTCGGCACCGGCCAGCTCCCCGGCACCGACGAATGCAACCCAATGCGTGACCAGTAACGGCACTGTGGCAACCAATTGCGAACTGACATTCTCCACTGCGGGTCTTATTATTACAGACGCCGATGGCCAAAGCGTGATTCCGGGACACTATGCCGGCATAGATTTTCCAAGCGTACTCCGGGCCGTTGAAACCAATACCACAACGGGCGCGTGCGAGGCACGTGTGAGTGGCCCGCAGACCGTTGAGCTCGCCGTGGAGTGTACCAATCCCGTCGCCTGTCAGCCTGGGCAAACCTACACGGTGAACGGCAACACTGTGCCATTAAACGACGCCGGCAGTGCGCTGAGCTACACCAGCGTGAACCTGAACTTTGACAGTCAGGGCGCGGCCAATTTAACGAATAATTATTCTGATGTCGGGCTACTGAGCATGCACGCGCGACTGGAACTGGATGAAGCGCCCGCCGCCGGACAAGCCAGTGTTTCTGATCCGACCACGACTCTGACGGGCTCGAGCTTAAACGGCTACGTGATTAAGCCCCACACCCTCGAAGTGGTTGCGCTGGATGAGAATGACCAACTGTGGACAGCCACAACCGCAAGCGGGCCAGGCTTCGTGGCAGCGGGCGAGCCATTCAAGATGGTCGTGTTAAGCCGCAATGCTGGCGGCGCTATTACGCCTAACTTCGGTAATGAAGTCAGCCCGGTTGCGGTGACTGCGAGCTTTGACTCCATGGCCTACCCGCTTCCCGCCGATGCCAGCTCCGACGGCAGTAAACTGGCCATCAATCAGCCGTTCTCACCCAGCACCGCCCTCGCCGGCGCTTACCAGACTGAAGGTGCGACCTGGCTGGAGGCCGGCACAGTCAACTTACGCGCCGCCTTTTCCGGCAACGATTACTTAGGTGGCGGCGACGCCTTAGAACGCCCTGCCAGTCCGGTGGGACGCTTCTATCCGCATCATTTTGCCCTGATTAACAGCAGTCTTACCAATAGTTGCACTACCTTCTCTTATATGGGCGACACCGGGGTCAACCTCGACGCTTTGGTCGAGGCCCAGGCCCTGGCTGGTCAGCGACTACGCAACTATGGCGGTAATTATGCCAATACTGCAGTGCTGGAATCTGTGGCCCGTAACAGCCCAGCCGATCAATCGACGGATAATTTTGTCACGCGCTGGCAGGCGTCCCTGCCAACGGCCTGGACCACTGGGCAACTGCTGATAGCGGTAACTAACGCGACCCTGTCACGACGTGCCGATGCGCAACCCGATGGTCCTTTTGAGCAAGTTGAAGTCGGATTACAAGTTGCGAGTGAAATGGACAACAGGGACTTCCCGAGTGGTGACGCAACCCTCGCCACACTTGCCGGCGATGCGGTACCACTGAGTGGCAGTCTGCTATTGCGCTACGGACGACTCGTGCTCGATAACAGCTACGGCCCTGAGTCTGAAAATCTACCGGTGGCCTTGCGCGCGGAATACTGGAACGGCGCGTTGTTTACCACTCATGGTCTGGACCAATGTTCTGAGTACGCGCCAACGGAGCTGAGTGTGGTGGACTATATCGACCCTATCACCACATCAGCTGATGGCGCCCCTGGCTCCTTGGTAGATGGCCGGGTCGGCACCAGCCCACTGTTCTGGCTCGCTCCGACGGGCACCCCGGCGCAGGGTGAGTTTATCTTTGAGTTCGATGCCCCGTCCTACCTCGAATATCCCTGGCAGGACGCCGATGGCAACAGCTTTTCAGATCCGCGCGCCTTTGCCGGCTTTGGTTTATACCGCGGCAATACCCGTAAAGCGACCGAGAAAGATCTGACCCAATAAAAAAGGCGCTCCCAGAGCGCCTTTTTTGCCGATAGCTTTTTAGCTTTAATACGGTAATTAGCAGCCAGCTACATTCACAACTACAGTTGCTGGGGTATCTTCATCAGCAGCTTCCGTGTAGAGAACGTGACAGCTGTCCGCACCGGTGAAGTCTGGAGTCTGTCCGGTAGGCGCAAACGCAACTTCTGATGCAGAATTCGTCGCCGGAGAGGTGCCACTGTCATAACGAGACCAGTCACTACCAAGACCTGCCGCGCGATCAATACCGTTCACTGCCGCCGCCGGGTAACCGTATACAGTATCGACAACACCGCCTTCTGTGGTCACTGTTGAAGTTGCTGCATCTTCTGTGCCGTTTACCAGGCTACGTGCATACACCAGCTGCATGGCGCCCTGAATAGATGCTTGTGCACCTTTAACCGTAGACTCACGTGCGTCCGACGAAAAATTAATGAACTGTGGCGCTGCAGTAACCGCTAAGATACCGAGCACAACAATCACGATGATTAACTCAATTAACGTAAAACCTTGTTGACGTTTCATAACTACTTCTCCATGGAATCAAAAAAATTAACAACCCGAAACGGTCGCAACAGGCAATGGTTTCCCTGTATCGTCGGCATTATCTTCGTACGTAATATAACAGTTTGTGGCCTCAATTTCAGTCGCCGTGGAACCTGCTGCAGCAAGACTTGCCAGTGTACCCACGTAAACACCGTTCGTCCCGCCTGCATAATCTCCCGCGGTTTTCTCGGCAAAGGTCCAGTCGCTACCAGCGCCGGCCGCTGTGGCAATCGCAGCCGCTTTCGGATAACCATTGGCGATGGCAATAACCACAGTCGACGAGTTGGTCGGTACCGTGTTTTCACCCGCTAGTTTGCCATCGATGGCAGCCTTGGCGTAGCTCAGCTCAACCGCAGATTTCATGCTCGCCTGCAGCCCTTTTAATGTACTTTCACGAGCATCACTCGAGAAATTGATAAATTGCGGAGCTGCAGTCACCGCTAGGATACCAAGCACCACGATAACAATGATCAGCTCGATCAGCGTAAAACCCTTTTGTGTATTCATTTCGCTCTCCAGTTACGACTATAATGCCTTCCATCATGCGTTTTGCAAGCGGCGATTTAATTATTACTAAAAATGCTCACACCACCGGTGCGAGGGTTATAAACAAAAGCATTGCCCACGCTTAAGTAATCATTTCCAGCAGGGGCTGAGCCCAGATTTTTAATGGTGTTCGCTAGGAAGTACACACATATATCGTTAGTGCCATTATTTTCCCGTGCGACGTAATAGCGATTTTCGCCCAACAGGGCATAATTCGCCGTTGCCGTCGGTGCGCCTTGCAGGATCGCCTGCATAATGGTGCGGCAGTCCTCACTGCTCATGTTCTGATCATGAGCATCCGGATTAGTGTTTCCGCTGACCGGATAACCGGTGCTTCCGTCAACGTTTACGGGGACGCCGTCCATCACGATCACAGCTCCGGCACCCACATTATTACCTTTTGGACGGCCGCGCAGCTCCCATTCGGCGCGAACCAGACTTACCGCACTGGCGAAGCCTCCTGCTACACCTTCTAACGCCGCATCTTCAGCGTCGGCACTGACGCTGGTAAAGCGTGGCAAGGCCGATGCAGCTAAGAGACCGAGAATGACAATGACGATTATCAACTCGATCAAGGTAAAGCCGCGCTCTTGAGTCGCTTGCTCGGGGTTCATAATAATGTCCTCTTCACCATTTTGTTGTTCATAAATACGTTGATTAACGACCTTTGTAAGCATCCATCATGTCCCACATCGGTGTGAATATACCCAGCGCCATAATCGCCACCATCACTGCTACCAGCACCAGCAGAATAGGCTCGATGCGGGCAGTCAGGCTTTTTAAATCGTAATCGACTTCGCGTTCATAGTAATCCGCCACTTCATTGAGTAATTCATCAACCCGCCCGGTTTCTTCGCCGACGCTTATCATCTGCATGACAAGTGGTGTAAACAAATTCGTACCTTGCGCTGCGCGGGTCAGACCTTCGCCTTTTTCAATGGTACGGCGCATGTCCTCAATGCGGTCATGCATCCAATAGTTATCTACCGCGTCAGCAACTAAATGTAGCGACTGAGTCAGCGGCACTCCGGCCCGCAACATCACCGAAAAACTACGGGAAAAGCGCGACAGCAAACTACGCAAAACAATATCGCCAAAGATCGGCATACGCGTTTTCCAGCGATCCCATTTAACTCGACCTGTTTCACTGGTTTTAAAACGATTCAAGGCAAAAATAGCCGCCACAATTGCTAACAGCATCAACGGCCACCAGTTGACGAAGAAATTCGATACACCAATGAGAATTTGTGTGGGTAACGGCAGTTCCGCGTTAAATTGCTCAAACATGCGGGCAAAAGTGGGAATCACCCAGATATTCAAAATAAACATTGCGACAACCAATGCAGAAACGATAAACATTGGGTAGCGCAATGCCGACTTGACCTGCTTACGCGTATCCTGCTCCCGGCCCAGGTAATCCGAAAGCTGTTGAAATGCCTCTTCCAGCTGCCCCGTATTTTCCCCTACATGCACCACTGCGACCAGCAGGCGTGGAAAGACTTTGGGATGTGCCCCCATAGCAACAGAGAGCTCGCGTCCACGTTCCAGCTGTTCGACCACATCACTCAGCACTTCCCGCATACGCCGTTTCGGACTATTGACGGCCAGCCCATCAATGGCGCGCAACAAGGGAATACCCGCCTTCGTCAGCGAGTACATTTGGCGGGTGAAGACAATCAGATCATCGAGATCGATTTTTTCATCAAATAGCCGCAAGCCTGACCCGCGCGAAACTTCATTGCTGCGAGGCGCTATGGTAAGTGGCGTCACACCGCGGCGGATCAGAGTATCCGCGGCGACCCGCTCGGACGCAGCTTCCAACGCTCCGGTGACCAGCTCTCCTGAAGCATCGCGACCGCGGTAGCTAAACTCAGCCATGAGCTGTCTCCTCGGCCTCATCCACGATGCTACGTAATTCTTCCTCTTCTACAGTTTCGGCCAGGAACAGAACCTCATCAATGCTGGTAATCCCCTCACGGGCATAGTCCAGTGCGGCCAGCGCCAGCGGCCGGAAATTCTCGGCAGCTCTGGCAGCGCCAGCAAACTCACGCATATTTGAGTCACGCAGCGCATTGATCATGGCTTCGTTTAATTCCAGTAATTCAAATACCCCAATGCGGCCCTTGTAGCCGGTATGGTTACAGTTGCGGCAACCTTTGCCTTTGACGAAGCCACTACCATCAGAGGGGACATCCGGTGCCATACGCCGGATCAAGGTCAGATCGGCAGGCTCAGCGGTGGTTTCGGTCTTACAGCTATCACATACTTTGCGAATTAAGCGTTGTGCCAGCACCCCACGTACTGCGGCGCCAACCAGATACGGCGCAGCGCCCATGTCGATTAAGCGCAACGCGCTGGTAATGGAGTCGTTGGTGTGCAGTGTGGTCAGCACCAGGTGACCGGTGATCGCGCCACGAAGGCCAATTTCAACGGTTTCACCATCGCGCATCTCACCGACCATAATGATATCCGGATCCTGGCGTAAGGTGGTACGCAGCACCCGGGAAAAGCTTAGGCCGATTTTGCTGTTCACCTGCACTTGCGAAATGCGCGGCAAACGGTATTCAACCGGGTCTTCAACGGTAATAATTTTCTTTTCGGCTTGGTTTAGTTCATTTAACACACCATACAAGGTGGTGGTTTTACCTGAGCCGGTAGGGCCAGTGACGAGCAGCATGCCGTAAGGCTTGTGGATGAGATTGCGGACGCGCTCGAGTAGGTTCTCTGGTAATCCGGTCTGTTCAAGATCCAGAATACCCGCAGACTGATCCAGTAAGCGCATGACGCAGGACTCGCCGTATTGCACGGGCATCGTTGACATCCGCACATCAATTGCGTGATCCCGCACTCTGATATGGAACCGGCCGTCCTGCGGCATCCGCTTCTCGGAGATATCCAGCCCTGCCATCAGTTTGAGACGCAGCACTAGAGCACTAGCGATAGTGGTCTCGTTCAGCACGTTCTCCTGCAACATACCATCCACGCGCATCCGGATGCGTAACGAGCGGTCATCCGGCTCAATGTGGATATCCGAAGCCCGCACCTGTACAGCGTCAGCAAAAATGGACTGCAACAATTTGGCGACCGTTGCGTCATCACCCTCATCTTCAAGGGACAATGCTGCGAGGTCGACCACTTCATCCTGTTCGTACTCGGTCTGCAGCTGGCTCGCAAATTGGGCGATGTCTTTGGTGCGCCGGTAAAGATTATCAAAGGCTTCCAATAGTTCATGATCAGGTGCGACGGCGAGCTTAATCGAGCGCGGTTGCAAAAACTGACTGATGGCATCCACCGCGGCTAAATCTGCGGGGTCACTCATTGCGACTAAGGCTTCACTATCATTTGCCTCAACCACCAACGCCCGATGCCGGCGTGCCTGAATCTCAGGCAGTAAATTCACGACATCATCGGCGATTTTGCGTTCGCTCAATTCGACAAAAGGAATATTCAACTGGCGCGCAAGGAACTCAAGCAGCTCCTGTTCGCCAATGAAGCCCATATCAACCAGAGTTACCCCAAGCTTACGCCCGTTGGTGCGCTGATCATCAAGCGCCTGTTTCAGTTGCGACTCAGTGATAATGTTCTCTTGCACCAGCAGGTCGCCAAGGCGCATTTTTAAACGAGGTCGCATACTTATTGGCCTCCTAAAACGTATTGTCGCTGCAAGGCATAACGTCTCGCATCCTGACTCAGGTCAGCGTCTTCGAGCGCATGCTGATAGCTGTTTAAGGCAGCTTTGGGTTGCTCGGCATCCTCGTAGGCCACGGCTGCAGCCAGCCACCAACGACCTTCCTGAGTGCGCTCAGCCAGGCGCTGGTAATCAGCAGCGGCCTCACCGTAGCGCTCAAGCTCACTTGCGGCGGTCGCACGCATTTGTAGTAAATCCGAGGTCTCAGGCGTATTTGCGGGAATTTCGCTAAGCACCGAAAGCAGCTTCCCATAGCTGCCACTTTCCAACATGATGCGCGCATAAAGTATTTGCCAGCGCGTTTGCAGTGGCTGTCGCTGTAAGCCTTCTTCAAGCACCGCAACCGCCGACGCGACGCGTCCGCGACCATACCAGTACGCGGCTAATTCACTTCGCGCATCAACGTGCTCAGGAGCCAGCGCAATCACTTGCTCAAGTAAACTTCCTGCGCGCTGGCGCTCGCCGTTTTGTAAAGCTTCTCTGGCCTGGTTGAGTTTTACTTCCGCTAACTCTTCAGCACTTAATTCAACCCGGGTAACCTTCATGGTGCCACTGCTGGCGTCAACGGCTTCGCCCCCCGCGTCGCCCGACTGCGGTTCAGTAGTCACTCCCTGGCCCGCCGCGGCCTGTTGCTCCGGGCCAGGCGTTTGCCGTGGTCGAGTTAGCTGCTCTGGCTGCGCCTGTTGCGGGTCAGACTCGGTTACAACGCTTGCCCCGGTTTGCGTAGCAACCGGCGCTGGCATCAATTGCCGCTGAGGTTGCACCGCTTCCGGCGCCGGCGTACTCTGTTGCTCCGCGGCCGCTGTCTCTGGCGCCGCCGCTAGCGATGTTGGCTCCTGCTCAGCCCCTTTGATCGGTGCTGGCGTCGACTGTACACGCAAATCTGGTTCCGAGCCGGACATGCTGTCATAAATTGCCATGAAAGCGACTACGCTAATCGCCACGACTACAAATATGCCCAGCAACCACGCCCACGGAAAGCCACCAGGAGCTGCCGCAGCAGGGGTAAGATTGCCTTTGCGCTCTTGCTGTTTACGCTGATCTAAATCGCGCAACATGCGGTTAATTACACTCATGATAGATACTCCGTCAGCCAGCCCTGCTGCCACGACCACAGCAGTGCTACAGCTACGCCTCCGACTCCCGCCAGGCTCCACCAGAGCCATGTCCGCGAGGGTAAGGCAACATCCTCAGTATCGGCGACCGCAAAGCGCACGTGCCGAGGCGTGACCTGATAACAGCCCTCACCATAACAGAGCATAAGCACTTTGTGGCAGAGCACATTCGCCAGTCGGGGTATTCCGCGACTGGACTGATGTAACATTTTCACCACCCGGCTGGAAAAAACCGGAGCGCCCTGATAACCGGCGATATGCAAGCGATGCGATATGTAGCGGGCAAGTTCGCTTGGGCTCATCGCCTGCAATGAGTAGCTAAAGCTGATGCGTTGGCGTAGCTGGCGATGCTCCCGGGTAGCTAGCCGCTCATCAAGTTCCGGCTGGCCGAACAGGACAATATGTAAAAGCTTGCGTGTCTCTGTTTCCAGATTCGAAATTAATCGCAAAGCTTCCAGACTTTCTGCCGGCAGGGCTTGTGCTTCATCAACAACAATTACAGCAATCTGCCCGGCCCGGCTGATCTCCACCAGTCGTTCCTGGATCGCTTGCGTTAGTAACTGCTCACTTTGCTCAGCAGGCCGCTCAACCTGTAGCTCGCGAGCAATATGCGCGCGCATTTCGCTCGGTGTCAGGTACGGATTAGGAATATAGGCGGTCACGTAATGGTCAGGCAGCTCATTGAGGAGCTTGCGGCACAATAGGGTTTTTCCAGTGCCCACTTCACCGACGACTTTAATAAAACCTTCACCCGCCTCAAGGGCGGTGAGCAAAACCTCAAACGCAGAACGGTGACCCTCGAGATCGCAGTAAAAACTGGTGTTCGGGGTCAGCGTAAAGGGCAGTTCTGTCAATCCGTAATGCGTTTGATACATGATGTTTATCGGTTACTCGTTGTACCAGCGTTTCAGCAAGTCGCTGGAGCGCTCAAGTTCTTGTTTCCAGGTGTCTACACCTACAACCACTGGTCGAATAAGGATAACTAACTCTTTTTTCTGTTCCGTACGCCGCTTGTTTTTGAACAAGTTACCGACCACCGGAATATCACCGAGGACCGGGGCTTTGGATTCATTGTCCGTATAACTGGTCTGCATCAGGCCACCCAACACCACAATTTCTCCATTACGCGCACGGACAATGGTATCGCTTTCGCGAATATTGCTTTGTGCTAAAGGCAGGATAAACGACTCCTGATTGAGGGTAATGGTCTTATTTTGCTCGGTGGTCTCAACCACTGAAGGGTGCACATGCAAAATCACTTCGCCGTTATCACTTATTTGCGGAGTGATATCCAGTGAAATCCCCGAGAAGAATGGTGTTAACTCAATATTCGGTGTCGATGTCGTGGCAGTGCCGGTCACCGTTGTAGTTGAAACATCGGTGACGAAATACTCATCTTCACCAATTTTAATCACAGCTTTCTGGTTATTACTGGCACTTACCCGGGGATTTGACAGAACTTGCACATTGCCCTGATCCTGCAGTAAGTTCAGAACGCCGCTGAAATCACCAACATCCAGTGACATACCAAAGACACCATTGGTGCCACTCACACTACCACCGCTGAAACCAATACTGCCGTTGGCGTTCCCAAGGCTGAACAAGTCGCTCCAGTTGATGCCTTGCTGATAATTATCGTTCAGTGCGACTTCAACAATGCGAGCCTCTAAAATCACCTGGCGCTGCAAGCGTTCTTGCGCAGTGGCAAGAAACTCGCGTGCGGCCCGCAGCTCACCCGGCAACGCAGTCACGGTCACCAGGCCTGCTTGCGGTGATACCACCACCCGCCGGCCATCGCCCTCGCCCACGATACCCTGAACAATTTCTTTAAGATCGCCCCAGAGGTCAGTTTCAGATTGAGTAGAAATCGATGAACCATTGGTTTGCATGCCGTTATTCATGCCATTCAGACCACGATTCGCTAAGTTGCCCTGGCCGGCAAGTCCACCCTGATTACCAAGTAAGGCATTGTTGTAGGTACCACCGCCATAAAGACCATTTTGATCATCGTTGTCTTTAACCCCGCCCGAACTCACCCGGGTCTGCGACAGACCCATACGTTGCAAAGCCAGGTAATCAAGAGCAATAGTTTCAGTGCGCAAGCCTGCCGGGAAAACCCGAATCATCCGTCTTTCATGCTTAATGTCGTAACCATAGATATCAGAGATGACGTCCAGGGTTTCCATCAAGGTCACCTCTTTCAAGCTGACGGTAATGGTACCGCTCACCTCAGGATGAACCACAATATTATAGGGCGAGTCGGCGGCGAGCCCGCCAAAGAACTCGGCTGCCGCAATACCATTGGCGTTTACCGAAAACCGTGGCTCCGCGAGCAGCTGCTCACTGGCATTACGAGTCTCAAACGCCGATGGTCGGAGAGTTTCGCGAACCGAATCAGGCAGTGGTGGTCGTGCAGACTCTTGCAATTGGGCAGCCGGGTTTAAGGCCTGTTGTGCCTCTACCGGTTTGCGCTCAGGTTGATGCGCACACGCTGATACAACCATGGTTGCTGCAATAAGAGTGGCAATCCGCATTAGTTCTGTCCCCCTGAACCCGACGCAGACTCGGTCGTTAACGGATTCTGCGTGTAAAGTGATAATTTAAATTCGCTGCCATTTGCGGCATCGCGCACGATCACGTGGTTCATTGTGATTTTTGTTATGGTGTACGGTGGTAAGTGTTCGCCTTCCACTATCCGCTGCCCATTGATATAGGCCGTGAAACCTGAGGGCCGCTGTTGGATAGCGTTAAGACGTAAATCAGTAAGCTGGGCCTGTTGCTGTGCAGCTGCGCGGTTTTGCGGCGGCTGGGTCGGATCATTCAGCTCTTGCGCTGCGGCCGCTGATACGACAAAACAGCTGGTCAGGAGCCAGGCGTTAACTCGCAACATAATCACGCTCCAGGCTAAGAGTGTATATTTCTAATAACAGTGTCGCATCCGGGTGTTCTTTGACTTCATAGTCCATGCGCTGCCAGTAGAACGACCAGGGCAATTGTTCCAGCTTTAAGAAATAGCGGTAGATTTCATTGTAGTCACCGCGCAAAATCAGCTGCAATCGATGTTTGTAGATGGCTCCGGCGGTCGCCTCGCCATCACCGTAGACACGCTCAGCTGGCAATGCCTGAGCCGACTGTACTTCGAGCGCGCCGGCGCTGCCCAACAACGCCTTTAACAGTTGTCGATTATCTGCCGCACTCACATAATTGGTTTCAGCCCGGAGCCTGCTATTCAGCTGTGCTAAACGCTGCTCCAGCTCACTTAATTTAGTTCGTAGCGGCGCTTGCGGATCCCCTGCCAGACGAATTTCTACGGCCTGCAGTTGTTGCTGCAACAACTCCACCCGTGATTGCTGCTGCTTCAGTTTGGTTTGCTCGGTTTTATAGGTTTGCCAGGTCGGCAGTAGCGCTACCCATAAGCCCAGATAAGCGATAAATATCAGGGTCAGCACAAACCAGAACTTGCGCCGGCTAAGGGGCAGCTCATTGAATTTTAGTTGTAACTGCTGCCATCTCGCTTTCATTGCATGCTCCCCGAAACGGCCTGAACGTCGCGACTATGCTGCAAGTGACCGACAGTAAAACGCAAGCCTCGCTCACCTTCATCACGAAGCTCAAATACACCGAAAGGCCGATCCTTAAGGGTTGGATATTGGCTGAAATCCGCCAGCCAGGCCGGTAATTGCTGAGGTTCCAACGTTACCCCCTGCAGCGTCAACGCCTGATCTTGCAGCAAAATCCGATGCAACCAGATGGCGTGTTCATCGGCAGCGGCAAGATCGACCAGGAGTTGCGAGAAACTCACGCTGTTTCTCCCCGTAAGCTGCTGCATTTGCACCAGCAGGCGTTGCCGCAACGTAAGCCGGTGTTGCACGCTCTCCAGTTCTTCATTAAGGGAGCTGTCGTTCAGTGCTTGTTCAAGAGCCGCCTGGCGCTGGCGCAGCTGAACTTCAATTTGGTTGGCTTGCGTAACACTGGCAACGAAGGCTGCTTGCTGTTGCCCGGCAATAAACTTGAGCACCAGCCAGGCCACCACGAACACCGCAATCAAGGACACTGCCGTGACGACAAAACGTTGTAACGTTAACCATTCACGGTTGGGCCGTAACTCAGGTACATAGAGGTTAGCGAATGTTTTCATTTACGCTCTCCCCTCTAACTTGCACGACATCAAAGCGCCGCCCAGAGCCGCAAAGTCACTGTAGTCCCCAGCGCCCAACTCGCTTGCCCATGCTGGATACTCGGCCCAGTTGGCGGTCAGTCCCAAATCTTCATGTAATTTAGCCAACACTTCTTCATTTTTACTCATCGCCATTGCCAGCACCACGTCAGTAATCGGCCGCTGCCGCAGTTGCCGCTCGAAGTAGTCCGCCGAGCGCTGGATTTCGACGCTTAAGGGTTGCAAGCCACCCATACGAACTTCTTCAATGCTAAGCTCACTGATATTTTCCAAGGCCCGAACAGAACGGTTGACCTGCAGAACTCCCTCACGATAAACCTGCAATAATGCAGCCTGCTGCGGTTGCTGATAAACCAACACCGCCGGCTCTGAAACCGATGTAAACATTTCCCTTATCGCCTGTTCTTCAGCAAAAATCCCGATAACATTATCTGAGACGTCGTGGATCGCTGGCAAAATCTGCTCCAGCTGAGATTTATTGGCGGCGATGGCGTGAATTTTGTCGTGCCCGGGCAGCTGCACAGGAAGTTCATAATAATCCGCGATGCAATTTTCCGGCTCAACATCAATAAGATCACGCAGGTTGTAGCGCAGGCTTGTGGCAATTTCGTCTTCAGGAAGGTTCGGTCGATCGAGTGCGACACTCTGGTAAAAACCACTGCCCAGCACCAGCGATAGCCTGGGCTGGCCACGGCAATAACGCGCGTACTCATGAGCCAACTGCTGAATAGCGGTCGCGAAATCATTATCTTTGGCGTCACGCTCATCAGAAACGACGAGGCTTGGCGGACCGTCAGCCTGAGGCTCTACGACCACGAGATGCACCTTACCCTTGCGAATAGCAAAGGTAAGGATGAGCTGGTTCGACTTGCGCGCACGAAGGAAATTAAACAAATCTCAGTCCCTGTTCATTTTATAATTTTTATTAAAGCCTGGACTCGACTTCTTAACGTAAGTTTGACACTTTCCGCCTGAAAAACAAGCACTGTTATATGTAAAAGGCACTTGTTTTATTTTTGTTTTACTTCTCCACTTGCCAGTTCAGGGTTTCGTTCGCCCAATAAGGAACCATCGGCCCTACAGCGGTATCGATAGTGGCGGCAACCTGCCAGGGCTCGCGCCGCAGCGTGACGGTCTCAGTTGCACGTGGATAGCCGTAGAAATCAGCGCCAAAGTGGCTGGCAAAATCAGCTAACTTATCCAACGCGTCCATGCGCTCAAAAAATTCAGCGTAGAGCTCCAGCGCAGCTGGCGCAGAATAACATCCGGCACATCCACAGGCGGCCTCTTTCTTCGACTGTGCATGGGGTGCAGAGTCAGTCCCCAGAAAGAACTTAGGGCTACCTGAAACCGCAGCTTTCTGCAGCGCCAGCTGATGTTCCCGCCGCTTGAGAATTGGCAAACAATAGTTATGTGGCCGTACGCCGCCCACCAGCAGATCGTTACGGTTCATCAACAGGTGCTGTGGCGTAATGGTGGCCGCGACATTGGCGCCCATACTTTCGACAAAAGCCACGGCATCACTGGTGGTGATGTGTTCAAGTATAAGTTTAAGCTGTGGATGGCGCTCCATTAACGGTCGCAGTTTGGTGTCGATGAACACTTTTTCGCGGTCGAATATGTCAATATCTGCTGTCGTCACTTCACCATGCACCAGCAAGGGAACCTTTAGCTCTGCCATTGCCGCAAAAACATGGTCTAAAGCTTCGATATCAGTGACGCCCGCTGCCGAATTGGTGGTCGCGCCCGACGGATAAAGCTTAAAGCCAATAATATTTTCATCGGCGGCGGCTTCCTCAACCTGCACACGCGAGGTTTGTTGGGTCAGATAAAGCGCCATTAACGGTTGAAAATCGGCCCCTGCTGGAACCTCTGCCATAATCCGTTCCCGGTAGGCCATGGCCTGCTGTGCGTCAGTAACTGGCGGTACCAGATTTGGCATGATCACCGCCCGCCCGAATACGGAAGCACTGGCGGGAACCGTGGTCGCCAACAGTTCATTGTCACGCAGGTGTAAATGCCAGTCATCTGGACGAGGAAGAGAAAGCTGTTGCATGAAAACCTCTTAACTTCAGAAAAGTGGATCTTAATATGGGTAGTATAACTGCTCTAGTCTTTAGTTACAGTCACACATTGGTTGCGACCCTTGGCTTTTGCTTTGTAGAGCGCTTCATCCGCCCGTGCCATCCAATGATCGAGTTTTTCGTCGTCTTTTCGAACCTCGGCAATACCGGCGCTGATGGTAACCGAGATCTCCTCTCCTTCAACCTTAAAGGACTTCTCGGCGATCGCTTTCCGAATACGCTCCAACGCCGTCGTCGCAGCATCAACCTCGGTATGCGTAAATAGTATCGCAAATTCCTCACCGCCAAGTCGACCGAATAAGTCCATGTCGCGCAGTTGCTTCTCCGCACGATGACAGAATTCGCGTAGCACCTGATCACCTGCAGCATGACCGTAGTTGTCATTGACGCTTTTAAAATGATCCAGATCGATAACAGCAACGGTCATGGGCACCTGGTAACGCTTAAACTCATCAAATCGTTTACTCATGGCCTCCCAGAACACGCGCCGGTTGGCTACCCCGGTCAACTCGTCAGTGGTGGCTAATTTGCGTAGCTCTTCCACCGCCTGTCTGCGTTCTTCATCCATCCGCCGCATATGCATCAGCGTTCCTAAGGTATCCAACATGGGTCGCAACAGACCCAGATACTCTTGTCTGTAATGCCCATCAGTATTGGCCAGCACCATCAGTCCAACCACGTCGCGCTTAAAGTAAAGTGGCATGACCAGAGCGTTATTCAGGTCCGGTAGCACCAGCGGCTTTAACGTCAGGTCCTGCTCGGACAGCGGCTCATGATAAAACTCGGGTTCGCCGCGCACTAACACAGAGCGCAGTACATCGCCCCCCACCTCGACCTCCAGCGACTGCTGAATCAGTTGCTGCATCGACTCTGATTTGTGCTCTATGCTACCGAGCCTCAAGCCGTGGGCCAGCACTAGATTTCGCTGTTGCGAGTGAGCAGGTAACTCACCGATAAAACCGACCTTACTGTCGGTCATGGTCATCAGTTTAGGCAGTGCGAAATCACAAACCTCGCTAAAGTTTTTTGCCAGCATAAACTCATTTTGCACGTGTGATACGAGCTCCAGAACCTCAGCCTGCTGCTCAAGGACTTTTTCACTGGCAATCAACTGAGTAATATCGTGATGAATGCCCATCATTTTCAGTGGACGCCCCTGGGCGTCACGAGCGATAATTTTTCCAACACTGTGAAGCCACAAATAGTGACCTGCCCGATGGCGCACACGAAACCGTGCATCGAAGCGATGCGTCACGCCTTTTGCATGCGCGCTCATCTGTTCTTGCATTTTCTCTATATCATCTGGGTGCACCAGTGTTCGCCAGTCCAGTTGCCGCTCTTGTTCAGCTGTATAGCCAGCAAGGGCCCACCACGAGTGGCTCAGCGTCAGTTTATCCGTTGGGATCGTCCACGACCAGTTAAAGAACTCGCCGGCAGCCAGCGCCAGCTCAAAATTCTGATTGGCTTCAAGCAGCGCTAATTCGAGCTCTTTACCCTTGCTGTCATCAAGTAAGTAGCCACGCACCCGTAGTACATTACCCTCTGTATCTTTATCCACCCGCGCATAATGATGAATCCAGCGAATCGTCGTGCTGTCATCTTGCTCGCCGACCACCCGATAATCCATTTCCAGAATGTCTTCGTCTCCATCGAGAACAGCGTGCATACGGCTTAACAGTTCCTCACGTTCATCAGGGTGGACGATGGACTCGTAGTTGACATCCTCACGCAGAAGGTAATCGTTGCCGTAGCCCAGCACTCGCTCGGCATTTTCGGCCACATAACTCAGATGGACGTCGGGTTCGACTCGCCATACCACAGCGCAGACCGGTCCGTGCGCGAGCACTTGCTGTTCAGCATGATAGTTTTCCAGTTCGTAGCGAGCAGTAATCGTTTCCGATACCCACTCCGCTAATACTTCCAGATAACGAATTTTTGAGGGAGGAAATTTATAAGGGGTTTGGGAAATAACGCACAAACTGCCCAAATGGTAATCGTTATATAAGGTAATCGGAGCGCCAGCATAAGACCGCACACCGCCTTCGGCCGTCACGTAGGGATTCTCACTAAAGCGCTCATCATCGATGGCATTTTCAACGATAACGGTCTCGCCCGCCGCAACCACGTGGGTGCAGAACGAAACCTCGCGCGGGGTTTCCGGCTCATCAAATCCCACTTTAGCTTTGAACCATTGACGCTCTTCGTCGACCAGCGTGATCAAAGCCGCATCAGCGCCGAGAACTTCTTTCACCAAAGCTGTGATCCGGTCAAAAATTGGATCTGCTTCAGTATCCAGAATGTCAAGTTGGTGCAGGAGTTGTAGACGAGCCTGCTCATTCGTAGGCAGCGGCACTGACCCCATATAACCTCCTGATCTTTGACTACCATTTTAAGCATAGCAGACGACGCGCAAAACACTGAATCAGATGAGTTAATCGAGTGATGACTTAACGCAGCCCGAGTTTCTCCTTCCAATGCTTGCGGCAGCAAGAGATGTACCGGTCATTGCCACCAATTGCAATTTGCTCACCCACTTTAACCGCATCGCCATTTTCATCGATGCGCAGATTCATGGTCGCTTTGCGTCCACAGGAGCAAATGGTTTTCATCTCACTGACTTTATCCGCTACCGCGAGCAGCACTGCACTGCCCGGAAAGGCCTGTCCAAAAGCATCGGTACGGATGCCGTAACACATGACCGGAATATCAATGCGATCCACAACATCGGTCAGCTGCCATACCTGGGTTTCAGTCAGGAACTGCGCCTCATCAATGAGCACGCAATCCACCGGATCTTGCCCGTTGCGTGCTTCTATGAGCGCAGCGAGATCAGTACTGCTGGTGAAGGCTAATGCTTGCCGGTCAATTCCTAAGCGCGATGCGATTTTGCCTTTGCCCGCGCGTTCATCGATCGCCGGCGTCAGCAACAGCACACGCTGGTCGCGTTCTTCATAGTTGTGGGCAACTTGTAACAGCGAGGTACTCTTACCTGCGTTCATCGCCGAATAGGTGTAGTAAAGTGAAGCCATAGGTATGTCGTCTGGTTGGTTAATTGCGCACTGTACTTCAGATTTATACTGAGTTTAAGCGCTGATTGCAAAGCTCTATTTTGCTATACTAACGCAAACTTACAGTAGGAGTCCTTATGTCAAAGCGTTATTCTGAAGCCTTTCTTAAAGCGATGCCAAAGGCAGATCTCCATTTACATCTTGATGGCAGTTTGCGACCCGATGGCTTGATAGAAATGGCGAAGCGCAGTGGCGTTGAGCTGCCCTCCTATACCGTCGAAGGTCTTTACGAAAAAGTTTTCAAAGAGAGTTATAACAACCTTGGCGAATACTTAAATGGTTTTCAATACACCTGTGCTGTCCTGCGCGATATGGAAAATCTTGAGCAAGCCGCCTACGAGCTGGCAATGGATAATCTGGCCGAAGGCGTTATCTATATCGAAGTACGTTTCGCGCCACAATTGATGATGGATCCCAGTCGCGGTATCGACTTTGACAGAGTCATGCACACCACCAATGCTGGGCTCAAACGCGCCAAAGAGGAATACAACGGCCAGGAAGAAGTCCGCAACGGCAGCAAGCCCCCGTTCGATTACGGCATTATCAACTGCGCCATGCGCATGTTCGGCAAAAAAGGGTTTTCGCCTTATTACACCCAGTTATTTCAGACCCTGCGTGACCACCAACCAAAGCATGTGATCAAAATCGCCGCCATGGAAATGATACGCGCCAGTATTCGTTTACGCGACGAAGAAGGTTTGCCTATTGTCGGCCTGGATATTGCTGGTCAGGAAATGGGATACCCTGCGCATGAGTTCAAAGAGGTCTATGAGTATGCCCATCAAAACTTTTTGCTGAAAACCGTCCATGCCGGTGAAGCTTATGGTGCGGAAAGTATCTTCGAGGCATTGACCCAGTGCTATGCAGATCGCCTGGGCCACGGCTACTCTTTGTTTTCGCCGGAAATGATTCAGGACCCGACGATTACTGACAAAGAGAGCTACGCCAACAAATTAGCCTCTTTCATTGCTGATCGGCGGATCGCGGTAGAGGTCTGTATCACCAGTAACCTGCAGACCAACCCGGCCATTGGCGATGTCACTCAGCATAACTTTAAGCACATGTATGCGCATCGCCTGGCAACCGTCATCTGCACCGATAACAGACTGGTGTCCCGCACTACAGTCACCCGCGAATACGAACTTGCTCTGCAAACCGCAGAGGTGCCACTGAAACGGCTAAAAGATATGGTCGCGTATGGCTTCAAAAAGAACTTTTTCCCGGCCAACTATCTGGCGAAAAGGGAGTATGCGAAGCACGCGCTGCAGTATTTTGATAAAGTCGCCGCAGAGCATAACGTCAGCTAACATCCGCAGCCGGCAAGTCCCCATAGGAACCTCCTGAACGAAAGTTTTTTTAGCTCGTAAAGTAGTTCCTATGGAAGTCTTCTATCGGCAGCGGCTTATCGAATAAATAGCCCTGCAGCACCATGTCTGCATCATGGCGGGCAAGATAATCCACCTGTTCCTGGGTTTCCACACCTTCAGCAACGATGCGCAAGCGTAAGTTACTGGCAATGGCGACAATCGAATCGACAATAGCTTGTTGCTCCTGGTTGCCTACTGCCTGCACGAAGCTTTTATCGATTTTGAGCTCTTGCAATGGCAGACGTTGCAAATAGGAGAGTGATGAGTAACCTGTGCCAAAATCATCAATAGAGAATTGCACACCGCTTTGCTGCAGCGCCTCCATTTTACTAATGATGTCGCCAAGGTCTTCGACAAACAGGTTCTCGGTGACCTCTAAAATCAACCGACTCGGATCTGCACCACTTTGCTGTAACTCATGTTCAATGAAGTAAACAAAGTCGTACTTCCGGAACTGCCGTGGACTGATGTTAATGGCCAACGTTAGCGGTGCCGGCAATCGTTTAAGTTCGGCGAGCGCAGCGCGAACAATCCACTTGCCCAAGTCGACGATGAGGTCAGTTTGCTCTGCAACCGCTATGAAATCTGCCGGCGATACCATGCCGCGTGAGGGGTGATTCCAGCGCAACAACACTTCCGCACCCACTAGTTCACCGTTTTCTCTGACCTGGGGTTGTAAATAAAGCTCAAGGCCACTGTCGTTCAGAGCCAGTCGCAGTTCACGTTCAATCTCGTAACGCTTCTCAAGTTCAGTACTGTAAGACACGTCATAGACTGCAGTTTGGTTACCGCCAGCATCCTTCGCCGTGTGCACGGCTGTTTCTGCATGTCGGATGATGGCGTCTGCGGATTCGGCGCACTCCTGATAAATCACAATGCCCGCACTGGCAGTCACGGATACCTGTTCACTCTGGATCAAAATTGGCTGACCAATTTCGGCCAGTACTAATTTTACCAGCATCTGGGTATCCGCAAGCACAGACTCCTGTGAGGCCTGTTTGGCAGAGAGTAATACCGCAAATAAATCGCCGCCCAGATTGGCCACAAAAGCACCGTCTTCGTCCGCGACCAAACCTCGAATCCGGCTGGCCGTGGTTTTCAAAATAGCATCGCCAAACTGGAAACCGCGCACGTCGTTGATACGTTGCAAGCCGTCCAGGTCAAATAAAACCACTGAACCCTGACCACCGCGAGGAAGTTCCTCCAGCTGCTGCGCTAAATGCTCAATACAGCTGGTGCGATTGGGTAATTCTGTAAGTGCGTCGTAATAAGCCAGATATTCCACCTTCGCTTCAGCTTCGACGCGCTCAGTAATATTTGTTTTACTCGCTAAATAATGTGTAATTCGTCCGTGCTCGTCACGCAGCGGCGAAACCGTTGCCCATTCCCGAAACTCCTGGCCTTGCTTGGTGCGGTTATACAGCTCGCCCTGCCAGATCTCTCCTTCGACCAAGTTGCTCCAAAGCTGCTGATAGTCCTCTTCCGGGGTACGTCCGGAGGACAGAATGCGGGGGTTTTCACCGATAATTTCTGCCGCACTGTAGCCTGTGGTACGTTCAAAGGCCGGGTTCACGTACTCAATCTTCCCATCCAGGTCGGTAATCATAATGCTTTCATTGGCTTGTTCTACCGCAGCCGAAAGTTTGCGCAACTGAGTTTCACGCTTCCTGCGCTCGCGTATGGCCAGTTTAAATCGCTGGGCCAGCACACCAAATTCATTGGGGAGTCGGGTCGGCAAGGGCGCGGTCGAGGCATCACCATCACCGAATTGTGAGACTGCGAAGGCCAGTTGCTCGGCTGGTCTGACAACAAGTCGTTGCAAGCCCCACCATAACGCAACGCCGACCACCAGTAACAGCAACATGAGTAAACTAAGGGGTACCCAAGGCAGTCTTTCCAGTAAATACCAATCTGAGGAATGACGGTATTCTGCCACCAACAAGTTACGCTGAGTCCGTTGGGAAACCCTGATGCTTTCAAAAATCGGCGCAATAGCAATAAAGTGATCGTGTTCGGGATGGAACTCAATAAAGGTTTTGCCGCTATAGGCGACTTGCGACAACGTTAACTGATCAAGGTCACCTAATAGATGTTGCAGCTGGCCACTGACTTGGTGTGGTTCATAGCCAGCAACAATGCTACCACTGACATCAACGATTGCCGCATTCGCCAACCGCGGGTGGACGTGCATCTCACTTAGCAGCTCTGGAATTGAAGTCTCACGGTCGGCGGTGTACATGCGGTTAAACGAGCCCTGTGCCATGGTCAGGTTACTGAGTAACTCCAGTCGGGCTGAGCTCAACGCAGTTTTTTGCTGTGCGTTAATAAGGAAGTACATCAACCCGAGGACGATGGCAAAGATCGCCACCACGACCGGTATGGTTAACTGCACAGAGAGCTTATTCCACCAATGCAAACGCCTCATTCCATAGCTCCGCATTCGGTCAGTGGCACCACGGCATCATGCATACCGCTGGCAACCAGGTAGTTCGCCGTGGCGGGCATATCCTTTTGCAACACACGCTCAAGCGCACTCTGTTGCTCGGAACGCGTCACAAAATGCACCCCTTGCAGGGCCTTTTCCAGCTCTTCTGTAGAGCTACCGGTTAACTCAATAAGCCCCTGCCAGAACTCCTGCTCACGCTCCTGTAACTGCGCCAACGCCTGCGGCCAGAGACTTTGCTTTAACCGCTGCACCAACGGTTTGGCCCTGGACCAGGCCGCCTTATGTAAAATCAAGATATCCACCACTGAGACATCCGGATGCGAAGAGTCAAAAATGACTTTCGCTCCACTTTCACGCAGTTTCTCGATAAAAGGTTGATAAGTGATAATAGCGTCCACTTTTCGCTCGCTGAATGCGTCAAGGTGTTGGGTCGGCAACAGAATTCGCGTCGTGACATCGGTCATGTTCAGGTCATGCAGGGTTAACCAGCGCGACAGCATGTAACGGGCGATAGTACTATCTTCAAGACCTACCGTGATGGGTTCTTTGGCCTGCGGCTGCCAATCATTCTGCACCATCACCGCATCGGCACCCATGGAACGGTCGAGCACCATGGCAATGCAATAGTCACCATCGGTGAAGGTATTGACGCTGAGGGCGTTATCCAGAGTTACAAAGGCACCACTTACGGCCTCGTTGCCCAGCATACGCATTACGCTTACATCTGAAGCCAGCATCACGGTTTTCAGACCTGGCGGGATAAGCTCGGGGTCAACTGCAGCGAGCGTATAGATCGGCATGGCGCCCAGCCAAGCATTACCTACAATTACCACGTCATCTTTAGGTGGACTGCAGCCAAGTAAGGTAAAACTGACAAGACAGCTGAGTATAAATCGCATCACAAAAGCGTTAACCCTGATAAATTGAACGCATGATGGTGATAGTTTAGGTAATAACGTCTGATTTTTCGAGCTTTATCGTGCGATTAACACGCTAGAACGCGCGTCATTGGTGAGCGATTAATCGAGTCGTTTTTTAAAGCGTAAGGTCGCCAGTACCATAAATACTGCGAAAAAAGCCAGAAGTGGCCAAATTTCCATGTGTAATTCGCCGATCTCTGTACCGCGCACCAGAATCCCCCGCGACAATCGCACAAAGTGCGTCAGTGGTATCACTTCGCCGATCCACTGTGCTGCCCGCGGCATCCCCTCAAAAGGGAACATGAATCCTGACAACAATATCGATGGCAAAAACGTAAATACGGTCAACTGCATGGCTTCAAACTGAGTTTTGGCAAATGTGGAAACGGTCAAGCCCAGCGCCAGCGAAGCGAGAATAAACAACATCGACGCCAGATAAATGTCTATAACGCGACCACGCACTGGAACATCAAACAGCCACTGACTCACCAGCACAATTAAGGTCACCTGAATCAGACCGATCAGTACGTAGGGCAAAATTTTGCCTAACATCAGCTCAACCCGTTTCACCGGGGTAGTAATTAACATTTCCAGGTTACCGCGCTCACGTTCGCGCACGATGGCGATAGCGGTGAACAGCACCATGGTCATGTGCAAGATAACGCCGATTAATGCCGGGACGATGTTCACCGGCGACCTGCGCTCTGGGTTGTAATAGGTCCGCGGTTCGAACAAAGGCGAACGCAGCTGCTGGCCCGGCAGCGGCATTTCGCTTAAGCCCCGGGCGATTCGTTCCACCGTCGGATCTGAACCATTGATCAGTAACTGGCCCACCGGACGCTCAGCATCGATGACGCGCCGCTCAAAATCGGGTGGGATAAAAATCCCGACATCAATCTGGCCGGTATCCAGCAACTCTTTAAGCTCTTCTGGTCCGCTTGCAGCTCTGGAGATACTGATCACCTGGCTGGCATCTGCAGACGCAACCAGTTGCCTGGAGAGGGTGGTATTGGCGTGGTCAGCTACAGCCGCGTTGACATTGCGCACATCCAGATCGATAGCATAGCCAAACAGTAGGATTTGTAATAGCGGTACACCGACGATCATGCCAAAGGTAAGACGGTCTCGTTTCAGTTGCCGTACTTCCTTTCCGGCAATCGCCAGCAGTCTACGCAGCATGGCCAGGCTCTCCATCCTTACGGTTGGGCCGAGTTGCCACCACGAAAACATCTTCCAGATTGGCGGTGACAGCTGTGACCTCTGCCTCGACCTCGGCCTCGTTCAGGGCCTCACGTATGAGTTTTGCTGGCTCTGCAAGGTTCTTGTCGGTAAGTGCATGCAAGCGCGCACCGAGCTGCGCGACGCTCTGGACTCCGTCAATGCCTTCCAGGCAATCTCTGGCGGCCCGCGGTGACGAGGTTTCGATTTCGACAACACCGGCGTCGATCTCACTGATAAGATCCCGGGGCCTGCCTTCAGCAACAAGTCGCCCTTTATTAAGAATAGCTAACCGGTGACACCGCTCCGCTTCATCCATGTAATGGGACGATACCAGTACCGTGGTGCCATCTTCAGCGAGCCCAAATAAGATATCCCAAAAGTCCCGCCGGCTTTGTGGGTCGACCGCTGAGGTCGGTTCGTCAAGAATAAGTAGCCGCGGCCGATGTAGCGTTGCGCCGGCCAGCGCCAGCCGCTGTTTCTGGCCTCCGCTTAAGGTCGCCGCAAACTGATGACGTTGCTCATTCAGCCAATAACGCTCCAGCGCACCATCGATGGTTTTGCTCAGCTCCTTGCCGGGCACTCCGTACACTGTTGCTAAAAACTTCAGGTTCTCGGCAACGGTCAGATCTTCGTAAAGTGAAAATTTCTGCGTCATGTAGCCGATTTCGCGCTTCACTTGCTCGGCCTGACCCGGGACCTGATAGCCCAGGACCTCAACCTCGCCGGAGCTGGGGGTGAGCAAGCCACAAAGCATTCTAATCGCCGTTGACTTGCCCGATCCGTTCGGTCCCAAAAAACCGTAGATAGCCGCTTCCGGAATCTCCAGATCGACACTGTCGACAGCGGTTAAGTCGCCAAAGTGTTTCGTGAGTCCTTTAGCGGTAATGGCCACTGACTCACTCATTGCTCGTCTCCGCGCTGCCTGGCAGCACCACCATGCGCACCGGGATGCCACTTGGCAGCTCACTGGCGTCGTTCAGATCAATTTCCACCAAGTAGCTAAGACGCTCGGCGTCATGTTCGGTGAGCGCAAAATAAGGCGTGTAAGAGGCTTCACCGGCAACAAAGCGAACTTCACCTTCGCGCTCACCGTGCCCATCAACGTTCACCCTGACCTTATCCCCTGCCTGCAGCTGATGATGCAGCGCTGCCGGGACGTAAACCCTGGCATAGGGAGCTTGATCAGTGGCCTGCAAAATGACCAACGCAGCACCTGCCGGCGGCCGTTCGCCCAGCTCAAATGGCAACGCCTCGACGCGCGCGGCACGGGGTGCCGTTTGCACGAGACGTTTGACGGTGAGTTGCTGCCGGGTGACGGCGGCCTCCGCCTCACGCACCGCTGCGCGTGCCTGCTCTAACTGCTCAACGGTCGTACCAGCCAATAAAGCGGCCAATGCTGCCCGCGCGGCAGCGACCTGACCTGCAGCCTGCTCCCGCGCATTGCGGGCGCGCTCGAGTTGTTCACGGCTGGCAAGGTTTTGTTGTTCAAGTGGCGCAATACGCTGCACGTCTTGCCGAGCCGTCTGCAGTTCCGCCTCCGCCGCGGTAAGATGGCCTCGAGCTTCGTCGATCGCTTCTTGCCGCGGTCCGCGCACCAGTTCGTCTAAGCGTCGCCGAACACGGTCGGCAGCGGCCGTGAGTCGCGCCAGCTCCGCATTTACCCGCTCATTATCCTGCTCAATCAGTGTCTCGCCGACGGTGACCTGCTGTCCCTCGCGCACATGAATCGCCGTTACCGGTTCACCCAGTTCCGCGCTGAGCTGGATACGGTCACGTTCGAGTGTGCCCACCACCATAAATTGTGTAGGGTCGCTGCAGCCGCTAAGAAATAAGAGTGTCAGCATGAAAAGCCGGCGAATATGAATCATGACCTGTCTCCTGAGGGAAACTTCGTTGGCGGTGTTGGCGAATCGAATAGCCTGAAGTCGCACTGTTGCTGCCGTTGGATGTTCCTATTTAATAAGCATTTTATGGCTCAAGTCAACCGACCTAAAGGCGCAAGGATTGCCGCAGAGCCTGTCCAGTCAATAAAAAGCCCCTGCGAAGAGGGGCTCTGAAGATAAGCTTTGATTACCGATGACGCATCGACTTTAGAACGGGATGTCGTCGTCAAATTCCTGATCTGGCACAAAAGGTTCAGGTTCAGGCCGCTGCGCCGGGCGCTGTTGTGGTTGCTGCGGTGCCGGCTGGCGTTGTTGCTGTCCACCTTGCTGGTACTGGCCGCTTTGTCCACTTGTCTGGCCTTGGCCCTGGCTTTGACCCTGGCTTTGATAGCCGCCACCTTGTCCGCCACCCGGACGACCGTCAAGCATTTGCATTTCGTTAATGACGATCTCGGTAGTATAGCGCTCGACGCCATCCTGGCCTTGCCACTTACGAGTTTGCAGGCGGCCTTCGACGTAGACCTTGGAGCCTTTCTTTAAATATTCACCAGCAATTTCTGCCAGACGGCGATAGGCTACACATTTGTGCCACTCGGTTTGCTCGCGCGGCTCACCGGTTTGCTTGTCTTTCCAGCTTTCGCTGGTGGCAATCGACAGGTTGGCAATCGCTGTGTTGTTCTGCGTGTACCGGATCTCTGGGTCGGCACCTAAGTTGCCGATAAGTATAACTTTATTAATGCCACGACTGGCCATGCCCTGCTCCTATCTTATCTATTGGTACGACGCCACGAGCGTCGTTATCGCTTGTTCATTGTAATCAGTTTTGTGAACTTTTAAATAGGCGGTTTGCTCACTGCTGACGATTCGCACTTCCTCGACACCTTCGGCATCGGCGAGTTGGTCGGCAAGCTGCTGCAGTTCCTCATTTTCAAGTTCGCGTAATTTGAAACTCACATTCTGCCATTGTGGCGGGGCTTGCATACCAAAGCTAATCACAAACCAACATACTAGCAGCAGTACACTGAACCAAACAACGCCGCTGAGGCCGTAACTCTGTAACAATGCGCCACCGGCTAACCCACCGACGAAAGCACCGCCGAACTGAGCTGTCGCGTAAACACCACTGGCGCTGCCTTTGCGGCCCGCGGGCGCGAAGCGCGTCAGACTCGAGGGCAAGGTCGCCTCAAGAAAGTTAAAACCCGTGAAAAAGAGGATGATTGCGATACTGAATATCAGCCAACTACCCTGCGCCCATCCGATAATTCCTATGGCGGTAATAAGTAAAATAATCGCAACACGGAAGAACCGTGGTTGTTGGCGACGTTTCTCAGCCCAGATCAGCATCGGGATCATGAAAGCAAAGGAGACAAACAGCGTCGGCAGATACAGCCAGGCATGGTGCTCACTCGCCAGGCCACCGGCGACAAGCTGCGTCGGCACGACCACGAAAAAAGCGGTTAACAGGCAATGCAAAATAAATACACCAGCGTTCAGTCGCGCCAGTTGCGGATGTTTGGCAATCTGTCCCAGCTCTGCCAGATTCGGGAGCAAATCCCCCCGCGCTGCGCGCAGCTCGACCTTAGGCACCGCAAAAGCGAACACCAGCAAACCGAACACAGCACTGCAGCCGGTAAACAGGAATAATCCGGATAAGCCGATATGTTGCCCCAGCAAAGGCCCCAGCACCAGTGCCAGGGCAAAGGAGAGGCCAATGCACATACCGATCATCGCCATCACTTTCGGTCGCTGTGAATCACGGGTGATATCCGCGGCAAGCGCCAGAATGGCGGCGGCGATAGCGCCCATGCCCTGTAACGCACGCCCAAGCACGACGCCAGTTAGAGTTTCTGCGTAGGCTGCCACCAGACTGCCAACAATAAACACCAACAAACCACCGATAATCACCGGCCGGCGGCCGATGCGGTCCGATAACATTCCCATCGGGATCTGTAGCAATGCCTGGGTAAGCCCATACGCACCGATCGCGAGTCCGATCAGCAACGGCGTATAGTCTGGATAATTTTTTCCATAAATCGCCATTACCGGCATGATCAGAAACAGCCCCAGCATGCGTAACCCAAATACAGCAGCTAAAGCACCCGAGGCACGGCGTTCTACGGCGGTAAGGCGTTGATCGTTCGAAGACTTAGGCATCTATCTCTCGGCGTTGCTAGAAAAATTCGCTGGTGATTGTACCAGAAGGTGGTCACTGTGCGATAATGCTCGATTCAATTTCGCCAACGGAGTTACAGGTTAACTATGGACTTTATAGAAGTACGCGGCGCCCGCACCCATAACTTAAAAAATCTGCAGCTGACGATGCCCCGCGATAAACTTATCGTGATCACCGGCCTGTCTGGCTCGGGAAAATCCTCGTTGGCGTTCGACACGCTTTACGCTGAAGGTCAACGTCGCTACGTCGAATCGCTATCAGCTTATGCACGTCAGTTTTTATCTCTTATGGAAAAGCCCGACGTCGACAGCATCGAAGGCCTGTCACCGGCCATTTCCATCGAACAAAAATCAACTTCCCACAACCCACGTTCGACGGTGGGTACCATCACCGAGATCTATGATTATCTGCGGTTGATGTTCGCCCGCGTCGGCGAACCACGCTGCCCTGTGCACCACGAGCCGTTAGCAGCACAGACGATCTCGCAGATGGTCGATCAGGTACTGGAGCTACCTGAGGGCGAAAAGTTAATGATCCTGGCTCCCATCATTCAAGATCGCAAAGGCGAGCACACTAAAGTTCTTGATAATCTCGCAGCGCAGGGCTTCATCCGCGCGCGCATTGACGGCGAACTCTGCGACCTGAGTGATCCGCCCTCACTGGAATTGCAAAAGAAACATACCATTGAAGTAGTGGTCGACCGCATTAAGGTCCGCGAAGGTCTGGAACTGCGTCTCGCTGAATCTTTTGAAACAGCTCTGGAACTCAGTGGCGGTACTGCTATCGTCGCGCCACTGGACGCTGATTCAAAGCTCGAGTCGATGATTTTCTCAGCCAATTTCGCCTGTCCGCAATGTGGTTACAGCATGCAGGAACTCGAGCCACGGCTATTTTCCTTCAACAATCCTGCAGGCGCCTGTAGTTCGTGCGATGGCCTCGGCATTGAACAGTTCTTTGACCCACAGCGCGTCATTAACAATGATGAACTGAGCCTGACCGGTGGCGCCATTCGGGGCTGGGACAAACGTAACTTTTACTACTACCAGATGCTGCAATCGCTCGCTCGGCATTATGGTTTTGATTTAAATAAGCCGTTTAATCAGCTCAGCGAAAAGCACCGCGAAGTGATTCTCTTTGGCAGCGGCCGCGAGGAAATTGAGTTTACCTATCTGAATGACCGTGGCGATCGGGTGATTCGTAAGCATAGCTTCGAAGGTATCATCCCCAACATGCAACGCCGTTATCGGGAAACGGACTCCACCGCGGTGCGCGAAGAATTGTCTAAATACTTAGCCGCTCAGCCCTGTAAGAGCTGTGGTGGTGCGCGGTTGCGCCAGGAAGCAAGAAACGTGTTCGTTAACGACACCACCTTGCCGGAAGTTGTGGACCAGTCCATTGGTGCGGCACTGGAGTTCTTCCAGAACCTCGAGCTCGATGGCCAGCGCGCTCAGATCGCAGAAAAAATTCTTAAAGAGATCAACGACCGTCTTGGCTTTTTGGTCAATGTCGGCCTGAACTACCTGAGCCTGTCCCGCAGTGCCGAAACCTTGTCCGGTGGTGAAGCCCAGCGTATTCGTCTCGCCAGCCAGATTGGTGCCGGGCTGGTCGGCGTCATGTACGTGCTGGACGAGCCATCCATAGGCCTGCATCAGCGTGACAACGAACGTCTGTTAAATACCCTTACCCGGCTGCGCGATTTGGGCAACACTGTGATCGTCGTTGAGCATGATGAAGATGCGATCCGGGCTGCGGACCATGTCATCGATATCGGTCCCGGAGCGGGCGTCCATGGCGGCGAGATCGTTGCTCAGGGTACCTTTGAAGACATTCTTAAGAGTGAGCGCTCGCTCACTGCGGACTACCTGTCAGGGCGCAAGAAGATTGACATTCCGGCGCAACGTCATCAGCCGGGAGACAAGTGGTTAACCTTGTCCGGCGCAACTGGCAATAATCTCAAAAACGTGACGCTGAAACTGCCCGTTGGAGTGATGTCCTGCATTACCGGGGTTTCCGGTTCCGGTAAATCGACACTGGTGAACGATACCCTGTTCCGCATTGCCCACCGCGATCTGAATAAGGCCACTGCCATTGAGCCGGCGCCCTACGCTGACATCGATGGCATGCAGTACCTGGATAAAGTGGTCGATATCGATCAAAGCCCGATTGGCCGTACGCCGCGTTCAAATCCGGCAACCTACACCGGTATTTTTACGCCGATTCGTGAACTGTTCTCGGGGACTGAGGAAGCTCGTTCACGCGGTTACAAGCCGGGCCGTTTCAGTTTTAATGTCCGTGGCGGACGTTGTGAAGCCTGTCAGGGTGACGGCGTCATCAAAGTCGAAATGCATTTTTTACCCGATGTCTATGTCCCCTGCGACGTTTGTAAGGGTAAACGCTACAACCGTGAAACCCTGGAAATTAAATACAAAGGTAAAAGCATTCACGAAGTGCTCGATATGACCATCGAGGATGCCCATGAATTCTTTGCGCCAGTGCCTGCTATCGCGCGTAAATTGCAAACTCTGATGGATGTCGGGCTCAGCTACGTGCGACTCGGACAATCCGCAACCACCCTTTCCGGGGGTGAAGCACAGCGGGTCAAGTTGTCTCGCGAGCTGTCTAAACGGGATACCGGAAAAACCCTGTATATCCTGGATGAACCGACCACGGGTCTGCATTTTCACGATATCCAGCAGTTGCTGAACGTACTGCATCGCCTGCGTGACCACGGCAATACTGTGGTTATCATTGAGCATAATCTGGACGTCATAAAAACTGCGGACTGGATTGTTGATTTAGGTCCCGAAGGTGGCGCTGGCGGTGGTGAGATCCTCACCGAAGGTGCGCCGGAGACGATCATCAATTGCGAACGGTCACATACTGCACGCTTCCTGGGTCCTATGTTAAAGTCTGACCATGACGCATGATGTGATTAGTGGTGGGCAATCCATAAACGCCCCGGACAATCTGAAGCCCTTGCTGCAAGAGATCTTGCAGCAAGCCCTGCGGGTTGGTGAAGGTAAAGTCGCCGACTACATTCCAGCGCTCGCCGAGGTAAAGCCAGACTACTGCGCGCTGACGGTCGCGACCCTGGATGGAAAAGTCACTTCCGTGGGTGACAGCGAGGTTGCTTTTTCGATCCAGTCTATTTCAAAAATTTTTGGTTTAATGCTGGCCATGGAGCGTATGGGCGAAAGTCTCTGGGACCGCGTCCAGATGGAACCTTCCGGACAGCCTTTCAATTCCATTGTGCAGCTTGAGTGGGAGCGCGGCATTCCCCGTAACCCCATGATCAACGCCGGCGCGATTTTAGTAAGTGATGTGTTGGTCAGTCATTACTCGACCAGTAAAGCGGCGGTTCTGAGTATGGTACGTGGTCTCTGCAATAACGATACCCTGTCTGCCGACAGCCGCGTGCACGAGTCCGAACGTGAACACGGTTCGCGCAACGCCGCACTCGCTTATCTGATGAAAAGCTTTGGCAATATTGACGCAGATGTCGAAGAGGTACTGGATCACTATTTCTGGCAATGCGCATTAACCATGAACACCGAAGACCTGGCCCGCAGCCTGGCGTTTTTAGCCAACCGTGGTAAGTGCCCTCGTAGCGGTCGCCAAATCACCTCTCACCGAGACGCGCAACGGATCAATGCCTTACTCAGTACCAGTGGCATGTATGACCAGTCCGGACAGTTCGCCTTCACTGTGGGGTTGCCCGCAAAGAGCGGTGTTGGCGGCGGTATTGTTGCCATTGTCCCTGACTACGGTGTGATCGCAGCCTGGTCTCCACCTTTAAATAGCTACGGCAACTCCGCCCGTGGGATGGCGATGATTCGCAATCTCGCCAATCAATTAGGTCTTAGTGTCTATTAGTACATTGACCCGCGCCGGAGGCCAGGGAAGATCGTAATCAGCCAGCAGGTTTGCCAGGCTACCGTCCTCAATTAACGGCTGCAGCACCTGTTGCCACTCTTCTAAACTAAAGCCCTTTGCCGGGTTGACCAGGGTCCGCAATTCGTAGGTATCGTAGGGCTCGCGCTTAAGCAACAAATCATCGAACCATGGCTCATGGCGAAGCTGGTGCAGGTACTCATCATGCAACATGACCACATCCAGCCGACCGTTGAGCAACATTTTGATGTTCACTCTATGGCTGAGTGACAGGTAGACATTGTAATGATCTTCTAAAACAGCCTGATCAGTCTGGTTATTCAAAAATGGATAATGGTAACCTGTTAATCCGCCAAAGCGTAAGCCTGGCTGCGCAAAGAAACTCTGTCCCCGATCTTCTTTTTGCAGAGCTACAAAGCGTTCAGCACCCTGCACTAAAACTCTTCCCGCGCGAATTCCCGGAAACTGCTGTGGCCAACCCCAGGCCGGCGACTCAAACAGGATCATGTCGCAGCACCCAGCTTCGCTGAGCGCGCGAAAGCGTGCTTTTGAAGGTATGTCCTCAAGGACAAAGAAATAATCGCTCTGGCGGCTGTTGAGGGCCTCCAGGAGGTCTCCTACCAGGTGAGTATCACTGTAAGCTGAGAAATAGGGAGGGAAATCGTATGCAGCTACCACGATCTGCTCAGCAGCCTGAGGTTTGGCAGCCTGCACCGGCGCGAAAGCAGCGGCCACTATAAAAACAAAAAGCAACGTAAATTGACGCACTAGGGCCTCGGTATCAGCTAATCTGCCATCATCTTCGTTTGCACCCCAGCGAATGTCAAGCCATTGCCAGTTGCGCGACTGGAAAGACGTTATGCCACAGTTATAGTCTTACTCCGTCCTCTCAATAAAAAAGGGAGCCGAGGCTCCCTTTTATCAATGCGTCAGTTGTACGCCGCGTAATTAGTCTAAGATTTTAGAAACTACGCCAGCACCTACTGTACGGCCACCTTCACGGATTGCGAAGCGTAAACCTTCGTCCATCGCGATGGGGTGAATCAGGTCAACAACAAACTTCAGGTTGTCGCCTGGCATTACCATTTCCACGCCTTCTGGCAACTGTACTGCACCAGTTACGTCAGTTGTACGGAAGTAGAACTGTGGACGGTAGCCTTTAAAGAATGGCGTGTGACGGCCACCTTCTTCTTTGTTCAATACGTATACTTCCGCTTCAAACTTAGTGTGCGGAGTGATTGAACCTGGCTTCGCCAGTACCTGACCACGTTGGATCTCGTCACGCTTAGTACCACGCAACAAGGCACCGATGTTCTCACCTGCACGACCTTCGTCAAGCAGCTTACGGAACATCTCAACACCAGTTACGATAGTCTTCGTAGTGTCTTTGATACCTACGATTTCTACTTCATCACCTGTGCGAACGATACCGCGCTCTACACGACCGGTAACTACAGTACCACGGCCTGAGATTGAGAATACGTCTTCGATTGGCATGATGAACGGCTTATCGATATCACGCTCTGGCTCTGGGATGTAGCTGTCCAGTGCTTCTGCCAGTTCGATGATTTTCGCTTCCCACTGCTCTTCGCCTTCCAACGCTTTCAGCGCTGAACCTTGAATCACTGGTAAGTCGTCACCTGGGAAGTCGTATTCAGAAAGAAGTTCACGAACTTCCATCTCAACCAGTTCCAACAGCTCTTCGTCGTCAACCATGTCACATTTGTTCATGAATACAACGATGAAAGGTACGCCTACCTGACGTGACAACAGGATGTGCTCACGAGTTTGTGGCATTGGGCCGTCAGTCGCAGCTACAACAAGAATCGCGCCGTCCATCTGCGCAGCACCGGTGATCATGTTTTTCACATAGTCAGCGTGTCCTGGGCAGTCAACGTGAGCGTAGTGACGCGCTGGCGTGTCATACTCAACGTGTGAAGTTGAAATGGTGATACCACGCGCTTTCTCTTCTGGTGCGTTATCGATCATAGCGAAGTCTTTCGCTGAACCACCGTAGGTTTTTGCCAATACAGTGGTGATCGCTGCAGTCAGAGTAGTTTTACCATGGTCAACGTGGCCGATTGTACCGACGTTCACATGCGGTTTCGAACGTTCAAATTTTTCTTTTGACATGACTTTTCCTTAACTTAAGTTAAAAGTCCGGTCCCTTAGAGAACCGGACCAGACTCTACTTAATCTTTAGTTTGACGAGCAGCAATAACCTGCTCAGCAATGTTGTTTGGTGCTTCAGCGTACTTCAGGAATTCCATTGCATAAGATGCACGGCCCTGAGTCTGCGAACGCAGGTCAGTAGCGTAACCGAACATTTCTGATAATGGAACTTGCGCGCGGACTTCTTTCAAATCACCTGCAGCATCTTCCATGCCTTCGATGATACCGCGACGACGGTTCAAGTCACCAACTACGTCACCCATGAAATCTTCAGGAGTAACGACTTCGACTTTCATCATCGGCTCTAGAATCGCTGGATTCGCTTGCAATGCGCCTTTCTTGAACGCCATGCTACCTGCGATTTTAAACGCCATTTCAGAGGAGTCAACATCGTGGTATGAACCATCATACAAGGTTGCCTTAACGCCGAGTAGCGGGTAACCAGCAAGTACACCATTCTGCATTTGCTCTTGGATACCTTTATCTACCGCAGGAATATATTCCTTCGGTACCACACCACCAACGATTTCGTTAACGAATTCGTAGTTTGCGGTCTCTTCGTCAGAAGCATCGAATTCCATCGGCTCGATCTTCAACCAAACGTGACCAAACTGACCACGACCACCTGATTGACGTACGAACTTACCTTCAACTTCCACTGGTTTGCGGATAGTTTCACGATAAGCAACCTGCGGTTTACCTACGTTACACTCAACGTTGAATTCACGCTTCATACGGTCAACGATGATGTCCAGGTGAAGCTCACCCATACCTGAGATGATCGTTTGACCAGACTCTTCATCGGTTTTTACGCGGAAAGACGGATCTTCTGCAGCCAATTTACCTAAAGCAATACCCATTTTTTCCTGGTCAGCTTTAGTTTTTGGTTCTACCGCAACAGAAATTACCGGCTCAGGGAATTCCATCCGCTCAAGCGTAATAATGTTGTTCGGATCACACAGAGTGTCACCGGTAGTGACGTCTTTCAGGCCGATTGCAGCTGCAATGTCGCCCGCCAGGATTTCTTTGATTTCCTGACGATCGTTTGCATGCATCTGAACCATACGACCGATACGCTCACGCTTGCTCTTCACTGGGTTGAAAACAGTATCGCCCTGTTTTACTACACCCGAGTAGACGCGTAAGAAGGTCAAAGTACCGACAAACGGGTCAGTTGCGATTTTGAATGCCAATGCTGAAAACGGTTCAGCATCATCAGACTTACGCACGCCTTCTGACTCATCGTCCAGAATACCGCGAATCGCTTTAACTTCTGTAGGTGACGGTAGGTACTCGATAACAGCATCAAGTACAGCCTGTACACCTTTGTTCTTAAATGCAGAACCACACAAGCACAATACGATTTCGTTGTTCAGTGTACGCTCACGCAGACCAAGCTTGATTTCAGCTTCAGTCAACTCACCTTCTTCAAGGTATTTGTTCATCAGCTCTTCGTTAGCTTCAGCTGCTGCTTCAACCAACTCGGCGTGATATTCCTCGGCTTGATCAACCAAATCTGCTGGGATTGGGTCATAAGTGAAAGTCATACCGGAATCTTCTTCGTTCCAGTTGATCGCTTTCATTTTGATCAAGTCAACAACGCCTTTGAAGTTTTCTTCAGCACCAATTGCCAAATGAATTGGCACTGGCGTCGCGTTCAGACGAGCTTTGATCTGCTTAACAACACGCAAGAAGTCCGCACCTGCACGGTCCATCTTGTTAACGAAGACCATACGTGGAACTTCGTACTTGTTAGCTTGACGCCAAACAGTTTCTGTTTGCGGCTGCACGCCTGATGATGCACACAGAACAACAACAGCGCCATCAAGTACACGCAAAGAACGTTCTACTTCAATGGTGAAGTCAACGTGTCCTGGGGTGTCGATGATATTAACGCGGTGTTCTGGGAACTGTGCATCCATACCACGCCAGAAACAGGTAACCGCAGCAGAGGTAATAGTAATACCACGCTCTTGTTCCTGTGCCATCCAGTCGGTGGTTGCTGCACCGTCATGTACCTCACCAATTTTGTGAGATAAGCCGGTGTAGAACAACACACGTTCTGTGGTGGTTGTTTTACCTGCGTCTACGTGAGCACAGATACCGATATTACGGTAGCGCTCAATCGAAGTTTTACGGGCCATAAATTCCTCTTTAGGTTAACTGTGAATTTACCAGCGGTAATGGGCGAACGCTTTGTTCGCTTCGGCCATACGGTGGACGTCTTCACGCTTCTTCACAGCAGAGCCTTTATTTTCAGATGCGTCTAGCATTTCACCTGCTAGGCGCTGAGCCATGGATTTTTCACCCCGAGTACGCGCGGCATCAACTAACCAACGCATAGCCAGTGCATTACGACGCACCGGACGAACTTCTACTGGTACCTGGTAAGTTGAACCACCAACGCGGCGCGACTTAACCTCTACCGTAGGACGTACGTTGTCCAATGCTGTTTCAAATACTTCTAAGTGCTCTTTCTTGGTCTTTTCAGCCATGATGTCTAAAGCACCGTAGATAATATGTTCTGCGACAGATTTTTTGCCGTCTACCATGACGACATTGATAAATTTAGCCAACAACTCTGATCCGAACTTAGGATCCGGCAGGATTTTACGTTGACCAATGACGCGTCTTCTAGGCATCTTAATATTCTCCGGTTATTTCAGGGTTACCCCAAAACTAAAAATTTACAGTGTTTGGCCTTACTAACGGAGAACCGTTAAGACTTGGGCCGCTTCGCGCCGTACTTCGAACGGCCTTGACGCCGATCGTTTACGCCAGCGCAGTCAAGCGCACCGCGCACTGTGTGATAACGTACACCTGGCAAGTCTTTTACACGGCCGCCGCGAATCAATACGACAGAGTGTTCTTGCAGGTTGTGACCTTCACCACCGATGTACGAAGATACTTCGTAACCATTGGTCAAACGCACACGGCATACTTTACGTAGCGCTGAGTTTGGCTTTTTCGGGGTGGTTGTATAAACACGGGTACATACACCGCGTTTCTGTGGGCAAGCCTCAAGCGCCGGAACGTTGCTCTTAACAACCGGCTTTTGACGACCTTTGCGCACCAGCTGATTAACTGTTGCCATTCAATACTCCTGATTTTGTTGATGTCGCTCAACAGAGTGAAAATCCAAGTTTCCCTGCACCACGGGCTAAATGCCCTAGATATAGGGAGGCCGAATTTTAATGGTCAATAATTGGACTGTCAAGGAAAAGCGGTGATTGGAGGAAAGCGGGTGCTGCTATTTTGCCCTCGTCGGGTCACTAAGTAGATGTTGTGTCTCACCATTCATTAGCGAATGCCATTTTACCACAGTTCTTCATTCGGCAAATAAAAAAGGCCAGCCGATGAAACGGCTGGCCTTTCATATCACAAGCTACGAACGCTTATTCTGCGTTATCGCCGCTGTCCTTTTCTTCGTTGCCGAAGTTCAGAGCATCTGCCAATTGCTGTTCTGCTTCTTCTGCAGTCAGCTTCGGCGCAGCTTCACCCTGACCCAGTGCTTCCATGCGCTTGCGCGCACGTTCGCGGTGGTAGGCGAAACCTGTACCCGCAGGGATCAGGCGACCCACGATAACGTTCTCTTTCAGACCACGTAACGGATCCTGCTTACCTTGTACGGCAGCTTCGGTCAGTACGCGCGTCGTTTCCTGGAACGATGCCGCAGAGATGAATGACTCCGTCGACAATGACGCTTTGGTAATACCAAGCAATTGACGCTCATAAGTCGCTGGCAGCTTGCCATCAGCCTCAGCTTTCGCATTGGCAGCAAGCACTTCAGACAGCTCCATCATTTCGCCTTCAAGCAGCTCCGTTTCACCTGGGTTCAAGATAATCGCTTTACGCAACATCTGACGCACGATGGTCTCGATGTGCTTATCGTTAATCTTAACACCCTGCAAACGGTAAACTTCCTGAACTTCGTTAACGATATAGTTTGCCAACGCGCTTACGCCACGCAGACGCAGAATATCGTGTGGCGCCTCTGGACCATCAGCAATAACTTCACCTTTGGTCACTGATTCACCTTCGAAGATGTTCAGCTGACGATGCTTAGGAATCATCTCTTCGTATTGATCATTACCATCATGTGGCATGATCAACAGACGACGCTTGCCTTTCGTCTCTTTACCGAAACTCACGGTACCCGTGACTTCTGCCAAAATTGCTGGCTCTTTCGGACGACGTGCTTCGAACAAGTCGGCAACCCGTGGCAGACCACCGGTGATGTCGCGAGTCTTCGAACCTTCTTGCGGAATCCGCGCAACTGTATCACCAACTTTCACCTCAGCATTATCTTCGAGGTTAATGATGGCATTACCTGGTAAGAAGTACTGCGCTGGCATATCGGTGTCAGCAATGTTGACATCCTTGCCTTTCGCATCGACCAGCTTAACCATCGGCCGCATGTCTTTACCGGCACTTGTACGCTGACCTGTTTCCAGTACAACGATACTTGACAGACCGGTCAGTTCATCGGTTTGACGGGTCATGGTGACGCCATCAATCAAATCAACAAACTTCAGACGACCTGCTACCTCGGTGACGATTGGGTGCGTGTGCGGATCCCAGTTCGCTACGATTTCGCCAGCTTCGACGGTATCGCCTTCGTTCTTCTTCAGCACTGCACCGTAAGGTACTTTGTAGCGCTCACGCTCACGGCCGAACTCATCAATAAGGGTCAGTTCAGTTGAACGCGAGGTGATTACAATGTGGTCATCGCTGTTGGTAACGTACTTAGCGTTATGCAACTTCAATGTACCTTTGTTCTTCACCTGAATGTTGTTGGCGGCTGAGTCACGTGATGCTGCACCACCGATGTGGAAGGTACGCATCGTTAACTGAGTACCTGGCTCACCGATAGACTGGGCAGCGATAACACCTACTGCTTCACCTTGGTTGACCAGATGTCCGCGCGCCAAATCACGACCATAACAGTTGGCACATACGCCGAAGTCTGTATCACAGGTAATGACCGAGCGAACTTTAACTTCGTCGATTGAGTTCTGTTCCAACACGTCACACATCTTCTCATCAAGAAGCGTATTACGGCCGATCAGAACGTCGTTACTGCCAGGGGCAAGCACGTCATCACAAACCACACGACCGAGGACACGTTCACGTAGTGGCTCAACGATATCACCGCCTTCGATCAATGGTTTGATGAAGAGGCCATCGTGGGTACCACAGTCTTCCTGAACGATAACAACGTCCTGCGCAACGTCGACGAGTCGACGGGTCAGGTAACCTGAGTTCGCTGTTTTCAGAGCCGTATCCGCCAAACCTTTACGCGCACCGTGCGTCGAGATGAAGTACTGAAGTACGTTCAAACCTTCGCGGAAGTTCGCGGTAATCGGCGTTTCGATGATGGAGCCGTCCGGCTTCGCCATCAGACCACGCATACCCGCCAACTGACGAATCTGAGCAGGGCTACCACGAGCGCCTGAATCAGCCATCATGTAGACCGAGTTAAACGAGTCTTGCTGTTCTTCTTCGCCTTTTGCGTTGATAACAGTTTCTTTCGACAGGTTTTCCATCATTGCCTTAGAAACTTTCTCATTCGCAGTCGACCAGATATCGATAACTTTATTGTATTTCTCGCCTGCGGTAACCAAGCCTTGCTCGAACTGTTCCTGAATCTCCGCAACTTCTTCTTCAGCTGCGTCGATGATCTCTTTCTTCGCATCAGGAATAACCATGTCATCGATACCTACCGATGCACCTGCAACCATTGCGTAATGGAAACCGGTGTACATGATTTGGTCAGCAAAAATTACCGTTGGCTTCAAGCCGATGTCACGATACGAGCGATTCAACAAGCGACCGATTTGCTTTTTGCCCATCGACTGGTTGATCATTTCGAACGGCATGCCTTCAGGAAGAATCAGCGACAGAATGGCACGACCAACAGTCGTGTCATAAATCGTCGTTAATTCACTACGCTCGCCTTCTTCACTGATCAGCACTTCGTCTAAACGCACTTTAACGCGCGCATGCAATTCAGTCGCACCAGTACGGTAAGCTTTTTCAGCTTCCTTGGCGTTCTTGAAGATCATGCCCTCGCCTTTAGCGTTAATCTTTTCGCGCGTCATGTAGTACAGACCCAAGACCACGTCCTGTGAAGGAACGATGATCGGATCACCACTGGCAGGTGACAAGATGTTGTTGGTCGACATCATCAGGGCACGAGCTTCAAGCTGCGCTTCGAGTGTTAACGGCAAGTGGACGGCCATTTGGTCACCGTCAAAGTCAGCGTTATAGGCCGCACACACCAATGGGTGCAACTGAATCGCTTTACCTTCGATCAGGACAGGTTCGAACGCCTGGATACCCAAACGGTGCAAAGTTGGTGCACGGTTGAGCATCACTGGGTGTTCTTTGATCACTTCGTCCAGCACGTCCCACACTTCCGGGATTTCGCGCTCTACCATTTTCTTGGCAGCTTTAATGGTGGTCGCTAAACCGCGGCCTTCAAGCTTGCCGTAGATGAATGGCTTGAATAACTCCAGGGCCATTTTCTTAGGTAGACCACACTGGTGTAAGCGTAACTTAGGACCAACAGTGATAACTGAACGGCCTGAGTAATCGACCCGCTTACCCAACAGGTTTTGACGGAAACGACCTTGTTTACCTTTAATCATATCCGCAAGTGACTTCAATGGACGCTTATTGGTGCCGGTAATGGCACGGCCACGACGGCCGTTATCCAGCAATGCATCCACTGCTTCTTGCAGCATACGCTTTTCGTTACGTACGATAATGTCCGGTGCTGCCAGATCTAACAAACGCTTCAGGCGGTTGTTACGGTTGATAACACGACGGTACAAATCGTTCAGGTCTGAGGTTGCGAAACGGCCACCATCCAGCGGTACCAAAGGACGTAAATCCGGTGGCAGCACAGGCAGCACTTTCAGGATCATCCACTCGGGCTTATTGCCTGACTGGTGGAATGATTCCAGCAACTTCAAACGCTTGCTAATTTTCTTACGTTTGGTTTCTGAGTTGGTTTCTGGCAGCTCTTCACGCAAGGTTTTGATATCCGCTTCGATATCAATATGCTTGAGTAAGCTCAGTACCGCTTCAGCACCCATTTTTGCTTCGAACTCGTCGCCATTTTCTTCTAACGAATCAAGGTACTCGTCTTCAGTCAGAATTTGGCCACGCTCAAGCGATGTCATACCGCCTTCGGTAACGACATAAGATTCGAAATACAATACCCGCTCGATATCACGCAAGGTCATATCCAGCATCAAGCCGATGCGGCTTGGCAATGATTTCAGGAACCAGATGTGCGCAACTGGGCTCGCCAGTTCAATGTGACCCATACGCTCACGACGGACCTTGGTCAGGGTGACTTCAACGCCACACTTCTCACAGATCACACCGCGGTGCTTCAAGCGCTTGTACTTACCGCACAAGCACTCGTAGTCTTTTACCGGGCCAAAAATACGCGCACAGAACAGACCATCACGCTCAGGCTTGAACGTACGATAGTTGATCGTTTCTGGCTTTTTCACTTCACCGAAAGACCAGCTGCGGATCATGTCCGGAGAAGCAAGTCCGATGCGAATCGCATCGAACTCTTCAGTCTGATTTAACGGCTTTAAAAACTTTAATAAGTCTTTCACGATTTATCTCCTGGCAATTAGCGTCCGGTGTGGTCTCAGTCTTGGTCCAACTCAATGTTGATACCGAGCGAGCGGATTTCCTTCAGCAATACGTTGAAGGACTCCGGCATACCTGCTTCCATCCGCAAGTCGTTGTCGACAATGTTTTTGTACATCTTCGTCCGACCATTTACGTCGTCCGACTTCACCGTCAACATTTCTTGCAAGGTGTACGCAGCACCGTATGCTTCCAATGCCCAGACTTCCATCTCACCGAAGCGCTGGCCACCGAACTGAGCTTTACCACCCAACGGCTGTTGGGTAACCAAGCTGTACGAACCGGTCGAACGTGCGTGCATCTTGTCATCAACCAAGTGGTTAAGTTTCAACATGTACATGTAACCGACGGTTACATCACGCTCAAAGCGCTCACCAGTACGCCCGTCATACAAAGTGATCTGGCCAGACTCTGGCAAATCACCCAGTTTCAGGAGTTCTTTAATTTCACTTTCTACAGCACCATCGAAAACTGGCGTTGCGGTCGGCAGACCTTTCTTCAAGTTGGTCGCAAGACGCATAACTTCGTCATCGCTAAACTCGCTGATCTGAACGTCCTGACGCGTTGAACCCAGGTCATAGACCTTTTGCAGGAACTCACGCATCTCTGCCACTTTCGCTTGCTGCTTCATCATTTTTTCGATCTTGGTACCGATACCACGAGCAGCAAAACCTAAGTGCGTCTCAAGGATCTGACCGATGTTCATACGCGAAGGTACGCCCAACGGGTTAAGTACGATATCGACAGGATTACCATCAGCATCATAAGGCATGTCTTCAACCGGTTGGATGGTTGAGATAACACCTTTGTTACCGTGACGTCCAGCAAGCTTATCACCTGGTTGGATGCGACGACGGACTGCCAGGTAAACCTTAACAATCTTCAATACGCCTGGGGCAAGGTCATCACCCTGGGTGATCTTGCGGCGCTTGTTCTCAAACTTGTCATCGAAATCGGTGCGCAGTTCTTCATACTGCTGAGCGATCTGCTCAAGCTGCAGCTGGGCATCTTCATTCTTCAAGTTCTGCGTTAACCATTTGCTCTGCTCCAGACCGGCCAGTTTTGACTCATCAAAACCGTTCGCCAGCAACAGGCTACGTGCACGCTCGTAGATACCACGCTCAAGAATCTTGAATTCGTCAGTTAAGTCTTTCTTGACTTGTTCCAACTGCATATTCTCGATATCAAGCGCGCGCTTGTCTTTCTCTACGCCGTCACGGGTGAACACCTGAACGTCGATAACAGTACCCGTGACACCATTAGGCACACGTAATGAACTGTCTTTTACGTCAGATGCTTTTTCACCAAAAATAGCTCGCAATAGCTTCTCTTCAGGCGTCAGCTGGGTTTCACCTTTAGGCGTTACCTTACCGACCAGAATATCACCACCGTTGACTTCGGCACCGACGTAAACAACACCTGACTCATCAAGTTTGTTCAACGCTGACTCACCAACGTTTGGAATATCAGAAGAAATTTCTTCCGCGCCAAGTTTAGTATCACGGGCAACACAGCTCAGTTCCTGAATGTGAATGGTGGTTAAGCGGTCTTCTTGTACCACTCGCTCCGAGATCAAGATTGAATCCTCGAAGTTGTAACCATTCCATGGCATGAATGCCACGCGCAAGTTCTGACCCAATGCCAGCTCACCCATGTCCGTAGACGGACCATCGGCCAGTACGTCACCACGAATTACCGGCTCACCAACATTGACGGTCGGGGTCTGGTTAATACAGGTGTTCTGGTTCGAACGGGTGTACTTCACAAGGTTATAGATATCGATACCGGCTTCGCCAGGTACCATTTCTTCTTCATTGACTTTAACAACGATACGGCTCGCATCGACTTTGTCGACCACACCACCACGCTTGGCGACTACGGTTACACCCGAGTCAACAGCTACAGTGCGCTCAATACCAGTACCTACCAGCGGCTTATCAGCACGCAGAGTTGGCACGGCCTGGCGTTGCATGTTCGAACCCATCAAAGCACGGTTCGCATCATCGTGTTCAAGGAATGGAATCAAGCTCGCAGCGATCGAAACGATCTGTTGCGGCGCAACGTCCATATACTGAACTTGTTCTTTCGACATCAGGGTAAATTCGTTCTTATGACGACACGGCACCAGGTCTTCGACCAATTCACCTTTGTCATTCAAAGCAACGTTTGCCTGTGCGATAACGTACTGACCTTCTTCGATCGCTGATAAGTAATCAACATCGTCAGTCACGACACCATTGTCGATACGGCGATATGGCGTCTCGAGGAAACCATACTCGTTGGTGCGCGCAAAGGTCGACAAAGAGTTAATCAGACCGATGTTTGGACCTTCAGGAGTCTCAATCGGACACACTCGACCGTAATGCGTTGGATGCACATCTCGAACTTCGAAACCAGCGCGTTCACGCGTCAAACCACCCGGACCTAAGGCAGAAATACGACGCTTGTGCGTGACTTCTGACAACGGGTTGTTCTGATCCATAAACTGCGACAACTGGCTGGAACCAAAGAACTCTTTTACCGCAGCACTAATAGGCTTGGCGTTAATCAAGTCTTGTGGCATTACCGCATCCAGATCACCGAGGCTCAGGCGCTCTTTTACTGCACGTTCTACACGTACCAGACCAACCCGGAACTGGTTCTCCGCCATCTCACCCACAGAGCGGATACGACGGTTACCCAAGTGGTCAATATCGTCCACTTCATCGATGCCGTTACGGATTTCGATCAGCTTACGCATGACTTCGATGATGTCTTCTTTGGTCAGGGTACCTGAACCGGTCAGATCATCACGACCCAGACGACGATTGAACTTCATCCGACCTACCGCCGATAAATCGTAACGGTCATCACTGAAGAACAAGTTGTCGAACAAGGCTTCCGCTGCTTCTTTCGTAGGTGGCTCACCCGGGCGCATCATACGATAGATTTCAACCAGCGCTTCCATACGGTTGTTGCTTGGATCAATACGCAGCGTCTCGCTCATGTACGGACCATGATCCAGGTCGTTCACGAACAAGGTTTCAAATTTCTTGAAGCCTGCTTCACGTAATTCAGCTAACAATTCCAGCGTCAGTTCGGCGTTCGCTTCGGCGACCACTTCACCGGTTTTCTTATTGACGTAATCCTTCGCCAGCACTTTACCGACCAGATATTCTAATGGAACTTCCATCTCTGGCTGATTCAGGCTTTCGATCTGTTTGATATGACGCGCAGTAATACGACGTCCTTTATCTACGATCACTTCGCCGTCATCGTTTTTAATATCAAACTTCGCAGTTTCGCCGCGTAAACGCTCTGGCACTAACTGCATAAATACTTTCTTACCACGGAACTGGAAGTACGTGGTATCGAAGAACATCTCAAGGATTTCTTCAGTGGTGTACTCGAGGGCACGCAAAATGATCGACGCCGGTAATTTACGACGACGGTCAATACGTACGAATACGTTGTCTTTCGGGTCAAATTCAAAATCCAACCACGAACCACGGTATGGGATCACACGTGCGTTGTAGAGCACTTTACCTGACGAGTGGGTTTTACCCTTGTCATGGTCAAAGAACACGCCCGGCGAACGGTGCAACTGAGAAACGATAACGCGCTCGGTACCGTTAATAACAAAAGTACCATTCTCGGTCATGAGCGGAATTTCGCCCATGTACACTTCTTGCTCGCGCATATCTTTTACGGTACCTGCCGCTGCTTCTTTATCATAAAGAACCAGACGCAGTTTTACTCGCAATGGAGCAGAATAGGTAATACCGCGAATTTGACATTCTTTCACGTCAAATACCGGCTCACCAAGACGATAGCTCACATATTGCAGTTCCGAATTGCCTGAATACGCAGTAATCGGAAATACTGAGCTAAAAGCTGCTTCCAGACCGTTGTTGCCTTCTGGATCCAGCTCAATGAATTTTTTAAATGAATCTAATTGGATTGACAGCAGGTATGGCACTTCAAGTACATGAGGCCGCTTACCAAAATCCTTGCGAATACGTTTTTTCTCAGAGTAGGAGTACGCCATGGGGTTCCTCAGCTAGCTGATTGATGACCCTAACCACCGGGGAGTCGATGGTTAAAAACAAGCTTTTTAACGACTTGTCGTTCCCGTTTTTGTCACCGCGAGCATGCACCCCAATAACGGGCAAAAATGATACATGCTTAACAGCGCAAAAAGCCTGGTGACTCAAAAAGTCACCAGGCCCAGGCCTAATTGGCCAAGTTTTTTGTATGCAGTTGTTTATTTAATTTCAACTTCTGCACCAGCTTCTTCAAGCTGCTTCTTCAGTGCTTCAGCTTCGTCTTTGTTGATGCCTTCTTTAACGGCAACAGGTGCAGACTCAACCATAGCTTTTGCTTCTTTCAGGCCAAGACCAGTTGCGCTGCGAACTGCTTTGATCGCGCCAACTTTGTTTGAGCCCGCTGCTTTCAACACAACGTCGAATTCAGTTTGTTCTTCAGCAGCTTCAGCAGCGGCAGCTGGACCAGCAGCTACTGCAACAGAAGCAGATGCGTCAACACCAAACTTTTCTTCTGCAGCTTCAATCAACTCAACCAGTTCCATAACTGGCATTTCAGCGATTGCATTCAAAATATCATCTTTAGTAAGAGCCATAACTCTAAACTCCTGGGTTATAAATTACAAAAAATTGGTTAATAAAACCGTCTCTATTTAGCGTCTTTAATTGCCGCCAACACCCGCACAAATTTAGTAGGAACTTCGTTAACTGTACGAACGAACTTACTAACAGGTGCTTTGAAGGTGGCCAGCAATTTCGCCAATGCTTCGTCACGCGTCGGAAGAGATGCAACTGCATCAAGTTTATCTGCACCCATCACACCGTTACCGATATGCAGGGCAGTTACTTTAAGGTGCTTGTTTGCTTTAGCGAAATCTTTGAACAGACGCGCAGAAGCGCCTGGTGCGTCCAAAGAAAAGCCGTAAACAAGTGGGCCTTTCAGTACTTCGTCCATGTCGTTAAACTGCGTACCTTCAAAGGCACGTTTCGCAAGCGTATTCCGAATAACTTTCAGATATACACCTTGCTCACGCGCTTGACGGCGCAGCACGGTCATGTCCGCAACTTCCATACCGCGATACTCAGCAACAGCGACGGATAGAGCGTTTGAAGCAACTTCGTTAACTTCTTTAACGATTGCTTTTTTTGCTGCTAAACCTAGTGCCACTGATATCACCTCTTTTTTTAGTCCTTGGCAAAGCCGCGGACTATCGTTACACATAGGCAGACCGGAACTGCATCTACCACGTTGTCACGGTGAATCTCTTACCCAGAGAGTCTGAGCCGGATTACACCATCTGCGCAGGAAATTAAGTGTCGCTAATCATTTCTTCGCAGAAATCACCGCGAGACACCTGCGGTCTTGGACGGGAGCCACATTCACTTAGCTATTACACTGAAGTGGCGACTCCAACCCACAAACCTTTACTTGCTATCCAACGTACCCTGGTCGATGGCTACGCCAGCGCCCATAGTTGTCGACAAGCTAACTTTCTTGATGTACTGGCCTTTTGCTGAAGAAGGCTTAGCTTTCTTCAGAGCTGCCAATAGCGATTCTAAGTTTTCTTTCAATTTGTCGTTATCGAAATCAACTTTACCGATAGTTGCGTGGATGATACCCGCTTTATCGTTGCGATAACGAATCTGACCCGCTTTCGCGTTTTGTACCGCTGTTGCTACATCAGGTGTTACCGTGCCCGTTTTCGGGTTTGGCATCAGGCCACGTGGGCCTAAGATTTGGCCTAACTGGCCAACAACACGCATAGCGTCTGGAGAAGCGACAACAACGTCAAAGTTCATTTCGCCTTTCTTCACCAGCTCAGCCAGGTCTTCCATACCGACCAGGTCAGCACCAGCTTCTTTAGCTTTTTCTACGTTTGCGCCGCTAGTGAATACTGCTACGCGAACGTCACGACCAGTACCGTTAGGCAGTACAGTTGCACCACGAACGTTTTGGTCAGATTTACGAGCGTCGATACCGAGGTTGACAGAAACATCAACGCTTTCTTTAAATTTTGCTGTCGCAAGTTCTTTCAACAGGCTGATAGCTTCGTTGATTTCGTAATCACGAGCTTCAACTTTTTCTGCGATCATGCGAGCGCGTTTGCTTAATTTAGCCATCTTACAGACCCTCCACATTCAGGCCCATCGCGCGAGCAGAGCCGGCGATAGTACGTACTGCTGCATCAAGGTCAGCCGCTGTTAAGTCAGGCTCTTTAACCTTGGCAATCTCTTCTAACTGAGCACGGGTAACGGTACCCACTTTCTCTGTGTTAGGACGACCTGAACCACTTTTGATACCTGCCGCTTTCTTCAACAAGAAGGCTGCTGGAGGAGTCTTAGTGATAAACGTGAAAGAACGATCTTCGAACACTGTAATTTCAACTGGAACTGGCGCGCCTTTTTCAAGCTGGTCAGTTGCTGCGTTGAACGCTTTACAGAACTCCATGATGTTCACACCGTGTTGACCAAGTGCTGGACCAACAGGAGGTGACGGGTTAGCTGCACCAGCTGCTACTTGCAGCTTGATGATAGCACTTACTTTCTTAGCCATGTTCTATACCTCTTGGTTTGGGTCTAACGCCTTGTAAGTCTTCAATTTTTGCTGTCATTTTCAGACCTCAAAAACCAAGGGGTGACTTACTCAAACGGCTCCCCTACGGAAAAAAGGACGCGAATTATAGCTGTATTCGCACCCTATTGCAATACACCGAGCCACAATAGTGGTCGTTATTCGTACACTATTTTTTAGCATCAGCACAGTTGCCGATTTCGGCCTTACGCTTAAGCTTTCTCGACCTGAGCAAACTCAAGTTCAACTGGCGTCGCACGGCCAAAGATGGAGACCGATACTGTCAGGCGACTCTTTTCGTAGTCAACGCTTTCAACGGTACCGTTAAAGTCTGCAAATGGACCATCGTTAACGCGCACGACTTCACCTGGTTCAAATAAGGTCTTAGGACGTGGTTTATCAACAGACTCCTGCAGGCGGTTAAGAATCGCGTCTGCTTCTTTCTGTGTGATCGGGGTTGGGCGGTCTTGCTTACCACCGATGAAACCCAGTACCCGAGGAATGCTTTTCACTAAGTGCCAGCTTTCTTCGTCCATGGCCATTTCGACCAAAACGTAACCCGGGAAGAATTTGCGTTCGCTCTTGCGACGCTGTCCCGCTTTCATTTCGACGACTTCTTCGGTTGGCACAAGAACTTCACCGAACTTGTCTTCCATACCGTGCATCTTGATGTACTCGCGTAACGATTGGGCAACGCGAGCTTCATAACCTGAAAATGCCTGGACCACGTACCAGCGTTTCTTATCGCTCATTATTTAAAACTCCAGTCCGGTGAAAAAGCCAACTACGCGTACTAGAATGGCATCCATACCCCACAGAATCAATGATACGATCGCTGTTGCGATGACCACGATGATAGTGGTTTGAGTGGCTTCCTGACGGCTTGGCCATACCACGCGGCGCACTTCAGTGCGGCTTTCTTTCGCGAAAGAACGGAAGCGACGGCCCTTACCGGTCATCCCTGCGACAATACCAGCTACCGCAACAAGCACGACCACGGCGATGGCACGATAGAGTACAGATACGGTTTCACCGTAATAGTAGTTACCCACCACGGCTGCAGCCAAAAGCGCGATAGCGATGATCCACTTAATGCTATCGAAAGAACTGCTTTGCGTTTCGGAAGTTGCACTCATTATTCAATCCTGTTCATTAAAAAATCGTTTTCGTGACTCGTACGTTCGGCTCCGCCTCACTTTTCGTGCGTTCGCGATACTCGCTCTTCGTGTAAAACGAACAACAAAGTGCCGAGCAGCGAAGCGTTCGAGTAACGAGGAACGCCTTTGAATATTCTTTGGCAGGGGTGGAGGGATTCGAACCCCCAACCGTCGGTTTTGGAGACCGCTGTTCTACCAATTGGAACTACACCCCTAAAATTTCCCGCGATATTCGTCGGAAAATGGACGCTGTATTATACCGATCAAGTGACTTAAAACAAGAGCGTTCCTTGTTATTCGTGTGTTTCAGTTCACCCCATCAAAAAAGGGAGCCGAGGCTCCCTTTTTTCAATGCGTCAGTTGTACGCAGCGTAATTAGTCTAAGATTTTAGAAACTACGCCAGCACCTACTGTACGGCCACCTTCACGGATTGCGAAGCGTAAACCTTCGTCCATCGCGATGGGGTGAATCAGGTCAACAACAAACTTCAGGTTGTCGCCTGGCATTACCATTTCCACGCCTTCTGGCAACTGTACTGCACCAGTTACGTCAGTGGTACGGAAGTAGAACTGTGGACGGTAGCCTTTAAAGAATGGCGTGTGACGGCCACCTTCTTCTTTGTTCAATACGTATACTTCCGCTTCAAACTTGGTGTGCGGAGTGATTGAACCTGGCTTCGCCAATACCTGACCACGTTGGATCTCGTCACGCTTAGTACCACGCAACAAGGCACCGATGTTCTCACCTGCACGACCTTCGTCAAGCAGCTTACGGAACATCTCAACACCAGTTACGATAGTCTTCGTAGTGTCTTTGATACCTACGATTTCTACTTCGTCACCTGTGCGAACGATACCGCGCTCAACACGACCGGTAACTACAGTACCACGGCCTGAGATTGAGAATACGTCTTCGATTGGCATGATGAACGGCTTATCGATATCACGCTCTGGCTCTGGGATGTAGCTGTCCAGTGCTTCTGCCAGTTCGATGATTTTCGCTTCCCACTGCTCTTCGCCTTCCAACGCTTTCAGCGCTGAACCTTGAATCACTGGTAAGTCGTCACCTGGGAAGTCGTATTCAGAAAGAAGTTCACGAACTTCCATCTCAACCAGTTCCAACAGCTCTTCGTCGTCAACCATGTCACACTTGTTCATGAATACAACGATGAAAGGTACGCCTACCTGACGTGACAACAGGATGTGCTCACGAGTTTGTGGCATTGGGCCGTCAGTCGCAGCTACAACAAGAATCGCGCCGTCCATCTGCGCAGCACCGGTGATCATGTTTTTCACATAGTCAGCGTGTCCTGGGCAATCAACGTGAGCGTAGTGACGCGCTGGCGTGTCATACTCAACGTGTGAAGTTGAAATGGTGATACCACGCGCTTTCTCTTCTGGTGCGTTATCGATCATAGCGAAGTCTTTCGCTGCGCCACCGTAGGTTTTTGCCAATACAGTGGTGATCGCTGCAGTCAGAGTAGTTTTACCATGGTCAACGTGGCCGATTGTACCGACGTTCACATGCGGTTTCGAACGTTCAAATTTTTCTTTTGACATGACAGCCTCTCTTTGGACAACGTACGGTGGCTTACCACCAAAAATTTAGTCAAATAAGTAAATTTACGTAACCGAGGAATGGGCTGCAAGGACGGACCGAAAAGATGGTGCTGATAGGCGGATTCGAACCGCCGACCTCACCCTTACCAAGGGTGCGCTCTACCAACTGAGCTATATCAGCACGACAGATTATGTGGAGCGGGTAGTGGGAATCGAACCCACATCATCAGCTTGGAAGGCTGAGGTAATAGCCATTATACGATACCCGCATGCCTAGAATCGGGCCACCTCAAACCATTCTGGACTCACCGCATTCTAAAGAAATGCAAATTGGTGGAGGGGGCAGGATTCGAACCTGCGAAGGCTGAGCCGTCAGATTTACAGTCTGATCCCTTTGGCCACTCGGGAACCCCTCCGAACAAATTTTGAGTTGGTGCCGGCACCAAGAGTCGAACTCGGGACCTACTGATTACAAGTCAGTTGCTCTACCAACTGAGCTATGCCGGCACCCCGGTTAGGTGGAGCGCATTCTATTGTATCGATTTTGATGATGCAATAGGAAATGCCGATTTTTTTACTATTCCGCGACTGATTGGTTAATTTGCGAACGGATGGCGCAAAATAATCGTTTCAGCGCGGTCTGGACCTGTCGAAATAATGTCCACAGGAACACCAGTCAGTGCTTCAATACGCTTGATATAAGCAAGCGCTGCAGTCGGTAAATCTTTATGTTCTGTGATACCCACTGTGCTTTCTTCCCAACCTGGCATAGATTCGTATACAGGTTCAACCGTATCGTAATCTTCCGCAGCCATCGGTGGGTATTCGGTAATACTACCATCTGGTAATTTATAACCAATACAAATTTTCAATTCCTGCAAACCATCCAGTACATCCAGCTTGGTCAAACAAAAGCCACTGACCGAGTTGATTTGTACCGCACGGCGAGCGGCTACCGCATCAAACCAGCCCGTCCGGCGTTTGCGGCCGGTGGTTGCACCAAACTCGTGGCCTTTAACACCCAGGTGCTCTCCCACATCACAGTCCAGTTCTGTCGGGAACGGACCACTACCAACACGCGTGGTGTAAGCTTTCACAATGCCCAGTACATAATCGATATAACGCGGGCCAAAGCCTGCACCTGTCGATACGCCACCCGCAGTGGTGTTTGATGAGGTCACGTATGGATAAGTACCGTGATCGATATCCAGCAAGGTACCCTGAGCGCCTTCGAACATAATGTTCTCACCGGCTTTACGGGCATCGTCAAGCAATCCTGGGATATCCGCGACCATGCCCTGCAGCTGTTGAGCCACTTCTTTGCAATAGGCAAGAACTTCTTCCACGTCAACAGCGTCAACATGATAGTAATTGGTCAAGGTAAAGTTATGGAACTCGACCACTTCACGCAGTTTTTCTTCAAAACGGGTGAAATTGAATAAATCGCCAACTCGCAGCCCGCGGCGGGCCACTTTATCTTCGTACGCTGGACCAATGCCGCGGCCGGTGGTACCGATGGCTTTATTACCACGCGCTTTCTCGCGCGCCTGGTCCAAAGCAATATGGTAAGGCAGAATCAGCGGACAGGCTTCACTAATCAGAAGTCGCTCACGTACGGGAACGTTACGCTTTTCCAGCATCGCAATTTCTTCCATCAGAGCTTCTGGCGACAGCACGACGCCGTTACCAATCACACACTTCACGTTCTCACGCAAAATGGCCGATGGAATTAAATGCAGAACGGTCTTCTCACCGTTAATTACAAGAGTATGACCGGCATTGTGGCCCCCTTGATAACGAACTGCCAGAGAAGCCTTATTGGTAAGTAAATCAACTATCTTACCTTTACCTTCGTCACCCCATTGCGTGCCGAGAATTACGACGTTTTTACCCATGATACCTGTCACCAGCTTTACTGTTGAAAAAACAGGCGGCGATTTTAACAGGAATTCGCCCCCTTCGGTAGCCCGTTCAGCCGACAACGAACGCTTTTTTCAGTTGTTCGTAGTCACTCGCATCGTGATAGAGGGCAAAGCCAAATCGTAACCTGCGGCCGCGCACATCGGTCTCGATGCCGGCTTGCCTTAACACAGCAGCCAGCTCCGCGGCCTGGGCGGGCGTGTCGAGTTCAAAGGTCAGGAAGTGGCCGTGATGGTCCAACCGATCCGCTAACAAAGCCCCACGATTCAGTAACGGGTGCTCCAGCTCGTCGATAACCTTTAAGAAACGGGCTTGCAACTGCTGCACATAAGCGTGCACCTGCGCCACGTTAATCCCGTCGCGCTGCCACCAGTCCAGTACCGCCTGTAAGCGATACAAAGCGGTAAAATCCATGGTCGCACCGGCAAAGCGCAGGCCATCGCCAGCGTAACCTACCTCTCCCTGTTGCGGCTTTTCCAGGTTGGCAAAATCCGCAAACCAGCCGGTATACTCCGGGCGCAGCTCGCAGTTGCGAGGCACGGTCATAAAGCAACAGCCCTCGCCGGCTTGCAGGTACTTGTAGCTCCCCGCGAGGTAAAACACGCGATCAGCCACACTACGCAGGCTGGTGGGTAACGCACCACAGCCGTGGTAGCCGTCAACCATGACCAGCGTCGACTCACTCAGCATATGCAGCCAGTCTTTGATGGGCGGTGCCACCACACCTGAATTAAAAAACACCTGGCTGGTGAACACCAGCTCATAACAATCTTCTCTGACCGCTGCCTGCCAGCGCTCAGGGAAGCTATGATAAGGCTCGCAGGCAATGCGCACCACCTCAACGTTCGGGCGCTCCTGCAGCCGCCGCAGTTGCCGGGAAAAGCTATGGAATTCACCGTCGGTGGTCAGGATCCGTAAAGGTTGTTGCGGGTCGAAACAGGTCATCACCCGATACAAAAGCTCATGAGTATTTTGCGCAAACACAAACTGCTCAGGTGCCGGGTGATCTAACAAGCGCGCCAGATGCTGCTGCACCGCAGGAATGCGCTCACCAAAAATAATATCCCATTTATGGTCAGCACCTTTGGCACTATCCTCCCAATAATCAAGTTGTGCCTGACGGGTGACGTCGGGCCAGTAATGGTGACTGTGAGGCGAGCAGTGCAGAGTCTGAGGGTGCTGTTGCAGAAAGTACTGATAATGTTTTTTATAAGTCATAAGCTCACAAAATCGATAAAAAAGCCGGCGCGAGGCCGGCTTTTGAATTATTTCCCTGACATGTTTTTCAGGTATTTAAAGAACTCACTGTCTGGCTCGAGTACGAGCACATCGTTACCACCTTCAAAGCTCTTCTGGTAGGCTTGCAGGCTTCGAATGAAGGCAAAGAACTCCGCATCTTTCTGATAGGCTTCCGCGTATATGCCTGCGGCCTCTGCGTCACCTTCACCACGCAACTCGCGTGATTCACGGCTGGCATCAGCTAACATGACGGTGATTCGGGCATCAACATCAGCGCGAATGAATTCCGCCTGCTCACGACCTTCAGAACGGTGTTCCATCGCTACTGCCTGACGCTCTGCACGCATACGTTGGAAAATGGACTGGCTGACTTCCGTCGGCAGGTTAATCTGCATGACGCGAACGTCGATAACTTCAATTCCAAGTTCCTTGGCACTGTCCGCACCACGAATCAATGCTTCACGCATCAGATTATCGCGCTCACCAGAGACGATCTCTTTGATGGTGCGACTACCAAACTCAGCGCGCAGACCACTGTTCACCCGACGGGTCAACAAGTCTTCTGCCTGCGCCTGATTACCACCGTTGGTGGACAGGTAATAAGTTGCGAAGTCAGAAATACGCCACTTCACGTAGGTATCCACGATCAGATCTTTCTTCTCGCTGGTTACAAAACGATCCGGGTCGCCATCAAGAGTCTTGAACCGTGCATCAAGCCGCTTTACTTGCTCGATAAACGGAAGTTTGAAATGTAAACCTGGTTCATAAACCGTTGGCATACCGGTATCGGCATCACGCTGGACTTTACCAAACTGGATGACGATTGCGCGTTGCCCTTCATTCACCACAAAGAGTGAAGAGAAACCTAACAACGCGGCGATAATCACGAGTATTGCTATTAAATTTTTCATGGTTTAGCCCCGACCTCCGTCGTAACGATCACTGGTACGACCCGTTGGATTTGTTGTCGTGCTCCGATTGTTGCTTTGCGCACTGTCCGGGTTGCTTGAGCTTTGCCCCTGGTCACCAATGCTATCCATGCCACTTGAGCTGATTGAGCGACGTTGTCTTTCCAGGATCTTCTCCAGCGGCAGGTACATCATGTTGTTGCTACCTTCCACATCGATCATCACCTTAGCGGTCTCAGAATAGATCTTCTCGATAGTTTCCAGGTAGAGACGCTCACGTGTCACCTGTGGCGCGGCTTGGTACTGTGGCAGCAAGGCATTAAAACGAGCCACCTCACCCTGAGCTTTCAGGATTTGTTGCTCACGATAAGCCTGTGCTTCTTGCAGGATACGCCGTACCCGACCACGTGCTGTCGGCTCACGCTCACGCGCATAAGCTTCGGCTTCACGAATAAAGCGTTGCTCATCCTCTTGTGCTGCAATGGCATCATCAAAAGCATCTTTTACGGCCTCAGGAGGACGCGCAGGAAGCAAGTTGATGTCAACGATTTGAATACCTAACTGGTAAGGCGCGGTAATGTTCTCGAGCAACTCTAAAGTGTTCGCACGAACATTCTCACGACCCACGGTTAAAACTTCATCCATCGTGGTGTGACCTACCACATAGCGCAAGGCGCTATCCGTGGCCTGGGCCAGACTGCTGTCCGCATTTTCTACCGCAAACAAATAGTCACGTGGGTTAATCACCCGGTACTGAACGTCAAGCTCAACGTGGACTACGTTTTCGTCCTGAGTCAGCATAAAGCCTTCTGACTGGAACTGACGTACGTTGCTGACATCGACTGTTTCAACAGTATCAACAAAGATCGGACGCCAATGCAGACCTGACTCAACTAAGTTATGAAAGTTACCAAACCGCAGGACTACGCCGCGCTCTGCTTCTTTCACTGTATAAAAACCGGCGATAAACCAAACCACAACGAGCAGTACCGCGATGATACCAAAGCCTTTACCTGAAAAGCCGCCACCGCTGGACTTGCCGCCACCTTTTTTACCTGAGCCGCCGAAGCCCAGCTTGGCTAATAAATTTTTGACCGCTTCATCAAGGTCAGGAGGACCTTGGTCGCGACCACCTTGATTTTTCCATGGATCACGGTCGTTGTTATTACCGTTTCCCGGTTGATTCCAGGCCATTGATTACTCCAGATTTGGATCGAATTTAAGGTTTAATTACGTTTTCGTTGCTATCTATTCTACAAAGCCTTGCAGACTAGCGCCATACTCATCGGCAACTTGTTTACACAGCCGCCGCCAATCGACCGCTGACATCCGTATTTTCAGGGCCATTGCGCCATCATCGCAAGCTTGCTCTTCAGTGACACTGTGCAAAGCATACAAACGCCCGCGCAACTTACCCATAGACGGCGGAATGCGCAATGAAAGATTGACCATTTCCGGTCGTAAGCGTTGCACCAATGCTTGTTCAAGTAACTCAATTCCCACGCCGGTTTGTGCTGACAGCCAGACTCGAATTGGACGACCATTGTCGTCGTAATCGATGCGGGCATCGGCCTCAGCAAGCTGGTCGATCTTATTACAAACCAATAGCTGAGGAACTTCATCGGCGCCAATTTCCTCCAGCACCGCGGTCACCTGTTCGACATTCTCCTGTTGCCGCTCGTCACTGATATCAATGACATGCAGCAGCAAGTCAGCATCCTGAGTTTCCTGCAGTGTCGCTTTAAACGCTGCCACTAACTCATGGGGAAGATGCCGAATAAAGCCTACTGTGTCGGCCAGAATAACGGTACCAACATCTTCCAGTTCCAGTTTTCGCAAGGTCGGATCCAAGGTTGCAAACAGCTGATCCGCTGCGTAGACCTTACTCTCTGTTATCCGGTTAAACAACGTCGACTTGCCCGCGTTGGTGTAGCCGACCAGAGATACCGTTGGCACTTCCGCGCGTTGCCGCGCCCGGCGGCCCTGTTCACGCTGCTTCTGGACTTTTTCCAGGCGGCCGAGAATATTTTTAATGCGGCCGCGGATCAACCGGCGGTCGGTTTCCAGCTGGGTTTCACCCGGACCGCGCAGACCGATACCACCTTTTTGTCGTTCAAGGTGGGTCCAGCCGCGAACCAGTCGCGTCGAAATGTGCCGCAGTTGGGCTAACTCAACCTGTAATTTACCTTCGTGGGTTCGCGCGCGCTGCGCAAAGATATCCAGAATCAGTCCGGTACGGTCTAGTACCCGGCACTGACACAGTTTTTCCAGGTTACGCTCTTGCGTGGGGCTTAAACTGTGATTGAAGATGACGATATTGGCATTGTGCAGCTTCACCGCTTCCGCGACTTCCTCTGCTTTACCACTACCGACAAAATATCTGGAGCTGGGTGTCGAACGCGATGCAGTCATGACAGCAAGGGTCTCTACCCCTGCCGAAGACACCAGTAATTTAAGTTCAGAGAGGTCTTCCCGATCCGTCTCAATGGGAAAATCGACGTGCACCAGGATAGCCTGTTCACCACTTTCAAATCTATCAAACAAGCTACCACTGCTCCTTCAAGAATCGTTTATTAATCAATTGCCTCTTCACTACCCGCTTCTTGTTGCGGGAGGTAGTTCTGTGGGATGCGAGCTGGAACCACAGTTGAAATTGCATGCTTATACACCATCTGACTTACGGTATTTTTCAGCAGAATCACAAATTGGTCGAAAGATTCAATTTGCCCCTGCAACTTAATGCCATTCACCAGATAGATAGAAACCGGTACGCGCTCCCGACGCAAAGCGTTCAAAAATGGGTCTTGTAATGTTTGCCCTTTAGCCATTAGTTGCATCCTTTTTCTTTTTATTGTTTTGAATCCGGCAGTTTCCTTGCGACCTACTGTGCCAGTCCGCTCAACTATAATCTAACATGCTTTGTCTTACTGCAAGGTTAGACACCCTATTTGTACTCACTCTTTAACTATAAGGCCAATTTGACTTCTTTCAAGGTTTGAACCGAGTAAAGTTTTCAGGCTCTTGCTGGCAATAGCTGACAACCTTCTCAGGCAAGTCCCCGGCCAGGCTGTCAAACCATTTTACGCCTGGCCATTTCCGCAACCAGGTCAACTGCCGTTTGGCCAGCTGCCGGGTCGCGAAAATACCCTTATCGATCATGGTCGCCTCATCGTACTCGCCATCCAGGTATTGCCAGACCTGTCGGTAGCCGACACAGCGCAGTGCTGGCAAGTCGAGATGCAAGTCATGACGTTGCCGTAGCTGCTTGACCTCATCAACGAAGCCTTCTTGTAACATCTGTCTGAATCTCATCTCGATACGTTCATGCAGAACTTTTCGATCGTCCGGCGCCACAGCAATTTGCAGAACTGGATAAGGCAACGCTCCGGTACGGGTCTGGCTCAAGGCTGTCAGGGATTTACCGGATAACCGGTAAACTTCGAGTGCACGAATCAGGCGTTGTGGATCATTCGGATGAATCCGTGCCGCGCTGATGGGGTCGACCTGCCTGAGCTCTTCGTGCAGGCTCTGACTGCCCTCTTGCGCCAGCCTTTCTGTTAATTCCGCACGCACGTCAGGATCCGCCTCAGGTAATTCGGACATACCTTCTAACAGCGTTTTGAAATACATCATAGTTCCACCCACCAGCAAGGGGGTGCGTCCGGCCGCGATAATGGCTTCAATCTCGCGCCGTGCGTCAAGGGCAAACTGTGCTGCCGAATAGCGCTCCGCTGGATCACAGATATCAATAAGTCGATGCGGGGCCTGCGCCAGCTCTGCCGCCGTCGGCTTGGCAGTACCTATATCCATACCACGGTAAATCAATGCTGAGTCGACCGAGACAATGTCGGCATCTAAACGCTGGCTTAACTCAATAGCTAGCCCAGTTTTACCTGCAGCCGTTGGTCCGTACAAACAAATTACAAAAGGCTCACTCATCGCAGTCGCTCCGGCAATGCAGGCAGTTGGACGTTAACACAATACGACGGATCAGCATGCAAATGCTCCTGCCAGATACCGAGCCAGTGCTCACCCTGGACCTTGTTATAACGGGTGGTCAGTTGCTGTTGCGCCAACCAACACCAAAACGATTGCGGCAATTCAGCATGGTCAACCAGAGTCTGACTAAGTTTGGCTAAACTCGCCGTAATATCTGTATGCCGCAAAGCTGCTGGCACTTGCTTCACCACCACCGCGCGGCCTTCGGTGCGCACCATCACGCCCAGCCGCGCCAGGCGCTCTTCATCAAGTTCACGTATCCGCGCGAGGCAGTCCTGCTCGGTCAGCTTCACTGGTATCAACAGCGGCTGTCCGGCCAATCCAGTTTGGTACTGCCGCTGTAACTGCTGCATGACATAAGCCTGCTCGACCGCTTGCAAGTGCAGCAACCTGAACTCGTCATCTTGAATAAACAAGGCCATGCGTTCATCGACGATACTGAGCACTATAGCTGACTCAACGCCTGCAGTCTGGATCGCCGCAGTTGCCGGCACCGATGGTCTGGGCGCTGACGCTGTCGGGACCGCCGGTGCGCCCGGCTGCTGGCCCATTACGCCTGGCAGTGGCAGACGATTGCGTGGTTGCAGTTCTGCAACTTGTTGCTGCAAACTCTCGTTCGCCGCCTGATAGCTATGCGACGGCATCTCGCGAGCTGTTGCCTCAGCGCCGGCCTGCAAGGCCTCGCGGACACTCTGCAGAATAAAGTCATGGACTTCACGGGCCTGTTGGAAGCGCACCTCGTGTTTGGCGGGATGCACATTCACATCCACTTCTGTCGGTGGCAGCTCAAGGTAGAGCACATAGGTTGGCACACGCTCATCGTCCAGCCGATCGCCAAAAGCCTGGCGTATGGCATGGTTGAGCATGCGGTCGCGCATCATCCGGCCATTCACATAGAAATATTGACCGTCAGCTTGATGGCGACAGGCGTGCGGCGGTGCTACCCAGCCCCATAATTTCAATCCCATCGCTTCCACGGTCAGCGCAACCGCATGATCAGTAAAAGCAGTTCCCATAACTCGTGCCACGCGATCAATACGTTGTGCGGGGCTGACCGCCGGATAATTACGTACGCTTTTCTGATTGTGATTCAGCGTCAAGCGCACATCGAACCGGCTCAACGCGATACGCTTAAGGAGTTCGTCGATGTGATTAAATTCGGTCTTGTCGGTACGCAGAAACTTACGCCGCGCAGGCGTATTGAAAAACAAATCTTCTACATCCACGGTGGTGCCGTCGGGGTGGCTGGCCGGTGCCAACTCGGCCTGCATGTCCCGGCCTTCAACCCAAGCCCGCCAGGCCTGTTGCTGCGCGGCAGGTTTTGACGTCAGAGTTAAACGCGAGACCGAACTGATACTTGCCAGAGCTTCGCCGCGAAAGCCTAAGCTCTGGATGGCTTCCAGATCGTGCAAAGATGCTATTTTACTGGTCGCGTGCCGCGCCAGGGCCAGCGGCAGCTCGTCTTTGCTGACGCCCGCACCGTCGTCGCGGATACGAATACGCCGCCGACCACCTTTTTCGATATCGACCACCAATTGCAACGCGCCAGCATCAAGGCTGTTCTCGACCAGCTCCTTCACCACCGATGAGGGTCGCTCAATGACTTCACCGGCAGCGATCTGGTTTGCCAGACTAATAGGTAACAGGCGGATGGGCATGAGAATGGTTATTCCGGACTTGGGATTTCTAGAACCTGGCCAATGCGGATGACAGAGCTGTCCAGGTTATTGTGCGATTTTATCGCTCTCACCGATGTGTTGTAGCGCTGCGCCAGAATAGATAACGACTCGCCGGAGCGCACCACATGGCGACTGGCACGATTTTTCGCAAACAGCGTACCGTCCGGTGGGCGCCGCATGAAATAACCACGTACGCCTTGATAAATGGCTCGCGCTAACTTTTGTTGATGTTGATTACTCGCTAACAACTGTTCTTCTGTCGGGTTTGAAATGAATCCCGTCTCTACCAACATGGACGGCATGGCGGTGGACGTTAATACCGCCAGACTGGCGTGCTGCGGATCTTTTTTATGCATTTTGGTAATGCGCCCTAATTCACTCAGCACCTGTGTTGCCGCTTCATAACCACTAAGCATGGCATGGTCCATTTTCATTGAAACCAGAGTTTCGTTGAGAAATTCCTGTTCGTTGGCAGCAGGTTCTACTCCGGCGAGAACATCCGACAAGCGTTCTTTGTTTTCCAGCAAGCGACCCATTTCGCTGGTTGCGCGGCGATTGGACAGGATCCAGATTGAGGCGCCACGAGGTTGCGGTGTCACAAAGGCATCGGCGTGAATAGAAACAAACAGATCGGCATTGATACGTTCAGCTTTGCGCGGTCGCTCATTCAAATCAACATAGTAATCATCGGAGCGGATCAGGTACGCCTGCATGCCCGGATCAGAGTTAATCATGCTCGCCAGGGCACGCGCAATTTTCAGCACCACGTCTTTTTCATAAGTTCCACGCGGCCCAATCGAACCAGGATCCTCGCCACCATGTCCAGCGTCAATCGCCACCGTGACTTTGCGCTCCTGCAGATCTTCCGCACTTAGAGCTGCGCTATCGCGCTTTAACGATTGGCCCGGAAGATCAATCACCAGCCGATGTCCATACCCGCCCTGCGGCCCCAGTGACTGAATCACCGGCTCAATCAGCTTATTTAATTCGATGACCAGCCGAGTACTGTTGGCATTCTGCGGGGTACTGGTGCGGATCGTCTTGACCAGCAGTGAGTTCGACTCGAAGCGGTCGAGGTTAAACTTAAGATCCGTTTGGGTGAAATCCACAACCAGCCGGTAAGGGTGAGACTGATTGAGTTGGAAGTAGCTGTACGCTGGCTCTTCACCCATGTCAAAGACCACACGCGTGCGCTCGGGGGACGGCCACATGCGAATGTTGTCAATTGTGTTTTTTGCTGTCACAGGTACAGCAAAACCCACTAACATCAGTGAAAACAGGACAGCGATTAAGCGTTGCATCAGAGTTTATCGAGGAGTTCCCGACCTCTTGTTGTTAGCGCACCAAACGTCAACGACCGCGACGTATCCGCGTACTCGATGACAATAGTCATATCCGGCTCTGGTAGCACCCCTGCTCCACGCTGGGGCCACTCCGCCAAAATTATTGTATTAGTGTCAAGGTAATCACGAATGCCCATAAATTCAAGTTCTTCAGGGTCGGCCAGTCGATATAAGTCAAAGTGATGAATCTGCCAAGGGTCCAGTTCATAGCTTTCCACTAACGTGTAGGTCGGGCTTTTGACGTTGCCCTGATGCCCCAAGACCTGGATAAAGCCTCGACTAAAGGTCGTTTTACCGGCCCCAAGCTCACCGAACAAATAGAAGGTAAGTGCCTGTTCCGGGGTCGTTGCACTCTCACTTACCACATTCGCAAGTCGCCGGGCCAGTGCCAGCATCTCCGCTTCATCAGCGAGGAAAAAGTTTTTTTCAATCATGGATTCACTAACTTCCGCAAAGGCTCCATTAAATCGCTCGGTAGTGTACCACGTTCCCCCGCAATTGCAGCCTGTTCACCGGCCCGTCCATGCAACCAGGCGGCACAGGGTAAAATGGCTTCTGCAGCGAGCCCCTGTGCAATCAGACTGCCGGCGATGCCACTTAAAACATCACCGGAACCACCCACTGCCAGTGCCGGGGAGCCGCGAGTACAGATTCGTATCGTTTCGGACTCGGGCCCGACAATAAGAGTTCCAGCGCCTTTAAGTAGCGCAAAGGCATTCAGCTCTTGTGCCAGACGTCTGACGGCTTGCCAGCGGTCTTGTTCAATGGCATCGCTGGTCGTGTCCAATAGCCGCGCGGCTTCGCCCGGATGGGGAGTGATCCACAAGGGCGCGGAGCGGTTTGCCCATGCGCGGTGTTGCGCGACCACATTGAGACCATCGGCATCCAGAAGCACAGGCACCTCGGTACCTAAAACCCACTGACAAAGTCGCGCGCCCCAGTCCTGCTGATCAAGCCCAGGGCCAAGAACAACTGCATCGGCACGCTCGAGAAATTTCACAACATCGGTTTTCGAAGCTGCCTCGGTACTTGAAACCATGAGCTCCGGTTGGGCCGAGGCGATCAATGCATGACTCTCAGGGTGAGTGAGTACTGAAACTTTGCCGGCACCTGCTCGCAACGCCGCGCGCCCGGCCAGAACCACAGCTCCGGACATGCCCGGCGCACCACCAACAATGACCACATGGCCGTGGCGCCCTTTGTGGCTAGTACGACTGCGAGGGGGTAAATGACGTGCGACATCATCCTGCTCTACTAAGGTTGCAAAGGGCTGCTCTAAATGCTGAAAGGCTGCGGCAATTCCCAGTTCAGCGAGTTCCAGGCGGCCGACATAATGGGCCGCCTGAGCAGTCAGCAGTCCCGGTTTCAGCGCCACCATGGTCACCGTGTAATCGGCTTCCACCGCTACCGGAATCGCCACGCCCCGGTCACTTTGCAAGCCGGTTGGGCAATCGATACTGAGGACCCAAAGTTTATGAAAGTTTTTCGCGTCGTTTAAGGTCTCGACCGCTCGACAGTAGGATGCGTCCAGATCCCGGCTCAGCCCTGTCCCCAGCATGGCGTCGACAATGACATCGTATTCAGCGATGTGGGTTCGATCCAACTTCTCTAGTGGCTCCACCGTCCCCTGCTCATCTTCCCAGGCTGCAGCGGCCTGTTTAGCGAGATCGCTTTTAGGCTGAGCCGCCACTACCTGCACGCGATAGCCGTGGGTTCGTGCCAATCGCGCCAGCACCCAACCATCACCACCATTGTTGCCAGGACCACATAAAATCATCACCCGTGCCGGAGCTGGATACTGTCGCTCCAGCGCGGCGAGGCAGCTCTTCGCGGCCCGTTGCATTAACTGCTCGGCAGAGACCGAAAGTGACTCAGCGGCTTCAAGTTCGCGTTCCCGAACCTGCTCCGTACGATAAACTAGTTGCTGTACACTTACCGGCATCAATGCATCTCCATGGGATTTTTGTTATTTTAACCACTTGCACCTAAGCATAAGACGAATTTTATGGATTTCCACCAACTTGCTGCAGATATTAAACAATGGGGTCAAGAACTTGGCTTCCAAAAGGTTGGCATTACCGATCTGGACCTGAGTGCAGAACGTGAAGCACTGCAGCGTTGGTTAGCAGACGGTATGCATGGCGAGATGGATTACATGGAGCGCCACGCTGATTTACGTACCCGGCCGGACCAACTTCACCAAGGCAGTGTGCGGGCGATCTCAGTGCGCATGAATTACCTGCCCGCCGAAGCTGGCTTTGCAAAGACGCTGAAGAATCCCAAACTAGGTTATATCAGTCGCTACGCTTTAGGTCGTGACTACCACAAGTTAATGCGCAAACGCCTCAAACAATTGGGCGAAAAAATTAAAGCGGCTTGTGCCGAGCTTGATTACCGGCCTTTCGTTGACTCAGCGCCCATTATGGAACGTCCACTGGCGGTGAAGGCTGGGTTAGGCTGGACCGGGAAACACACGCTCGTGCTTGACGAACAGGGCGGCTCCTGGTTTTTCTTAGGGGAGTTACTGATTAACTTGCCGCTGCCGGTGGACGAGCCCGTGGAAGAAAAATGTGGCAGCTGTAAAGCCTGCATTACCATTTGCCCGACGCAAGCGATCGTAGAACCTTACAAACTGGATGCGCGCCGCTGCATTTCTTATTTGACGATCGAACTCAAATCAGCGATCCCTGAGGAATTCCGCCCCTTAATTGGCAACCGCATCTACGGCTGTGACGACTGCCAGTTGGTCTGCCCCTGGAATCGTTATTCGCAAATCACTGACGAGGGTGATTTCGCACCGCGCAAAGATTTGCACGCTCCTGAACTACTCACCTTATGGAGCTGGGACGAAGCCACCTTCTTAAAAACTACCGAAGGCTCGCCGATACGCCGCATCGGGTTTGCTTCCTGGCAGCGAAATTTAGCCGTAGCCTTAGGCAACGCGCCGCACGATCCCGCCATTATTGCGGCTTTGGAAGCACAGCGCGGGGCGGTGAATGCTATGGTGGATGAACACATTGACTGGGCGTTACAGCGGCAGCGCAACAAAAGTGCTACCGCCAGCAAACAGGTGTTACGACTGACCCGGGCAGTCGAGAAAGGCTTGCCCCGCGATGCTTAAGCCTCGTTATTCGCGCGGCTCTTGCAGGCACTGAGCACGGCTTCGAAAAAACCAACGCCACGACGTTCGGCTTCAGCGCAGTTATTTTCCGGAATCAGATCAGGGTTTGGATAACGCTTTAGTACCCGCTCCAGGCTTGCTTCGCGGAGTAAATGCAGCACCGGATAAGGTGCCCGATTAGTGTAGTTCGCAGCTGCATCAGGGGCACTGCCAGCAAACTGGTAGCGGGGATGAAAACTGGCAACCTGTAAGATCCCTTCAAGATCAGCTTCGCGCAGATAAACATCGGCATAATCTAACAGTTCAAGATAATCATGAAAGTCGTCAAAGCCGTCGCTCAAGACCAGTAAGGTCGTCTCTTTCTGATCGTTTGCGAGCAGCTGGCTGGCGGCATCCGCAAAGGCCTGCAATGCCGCGCCCAGCTCAGTAGCCGCGCAGTCCTGATAAACAATGGTCTGACGCTCAACTTCCCGGTGCGCAAACGGGCAAAAATTTAGCCCGACAACCACTCGCTCAACCCATTCGCGCACCGCATCACACGCAGGTGTCAACACTCTCGCTGGAGCGTGACCCGATTTACCTGCAGAGAAGTTAACCACTTAGCACTTGCCTGCTGCATGCTCAAGCGCACCGCGCACTGCCGCTACCTGAGCATCAACACATTCAACCGGATTGGTATTTGCACTATCCGGATAAACTTCAGTAGTGGTCACAAACCGCGCGTTGGTCATGCCCATGCACAGCCCCAGCTCTTTAGCGTCGTATTCAATGACACCTTCCTGCACCATAGGAGCACCAATCAGGCAACCACTTTCGTCAGGCGGCGCAATATGCGTTACTGGTTTTATCGTTTCGATAATAGCGCGCTGGAACTCTGGCTCCTCGCGTGAGCTATCCGCCACCAGATAAAAGCCGTCAGGTATATTCCAGTTGTCGTTGGTCGTGCCATTGCGCGCGGCCAGAGCCGGACGAAATTCGGAATTATCCGTATCCGTGGTCTCATGTAAATCGACATGAACACTTGGTGCTATTTCATGCACTTCCAGATACTGCATGAGCAGCGCTGCTTCCTGAGCCGGGCTGTCGGTAACGAAAGAGCGATTCGGGTCCACCGCAGCTGGATTCCAGCGGTTTATCGTCTCGTAACCCCAGGGACTCACACAGGGCGCCACCAAAATATTGAAACGTGCTAGGTGGTTCACCGCTTCCGTTTCCAGAAAGTATAAGGCGCCATGCACACCGCTGGTCTCATAGCCATGCACACCGCCCGTAACCAGCACTGTGGGGCGGTCAACGCGCCAGTTTTGACTGCGCACAACGTATAACGGAAAGCTGCGGCCGTCATAGTTCAGCTCACCATAAGTCTCAACGTCGAACTGCTCCCGCAAGTGATCGATACGACGAATGACATTGTCCTTGTAATCGCGCTGCTTACTCTGTTGCTCGAACCATGCTTGTTTCTCTTCGTCGCCCCAAGGCTTACCCGGAGTTCCAATAGGATACTGCTGCGTCATAGGTGACCACTCCCTGAACGTTGCTGACAAATAACTACTTTCATTAAGTTGCTTTAGTTTAGGCGATTTTAGCTTAAGCCTCCAGCCACCCGAGCTCCGCTAACCCAATATGAGGAGGGTCAGCCAGCCGGCAAGTACTGCCAGCACACTCACACAGACTGTGATAAGCCACATTGAGCGATGGCCCAGCATTACGACTAAGGCAGCTTTGACCAGCGTATTGACACTGGCGGCAATGATAATGGCGCGGGCGGCAACGTCCAGCTCCAGGCTGTAATTCCCGCTCGCGCCTGCCATTTTTGCCATCGATAAGGTGATTGCATCGACGTCTGTCAGGCCGGACACGGCCGCCACAGCGTACACACCGGAGGCATCAAAATACTGATGAGCATAGTGGGCAAGCAGCAACACGATGACCAACAGGCCTGCAAACTTAACTGCGGTGATGATATCAAAGGGATTCTTCAGCTTAACCCTGGGATGATGACCATTTCTGCCGCGACGCCAAAGCAGCCAGAGCACACCGATCAGGGGCACCAGGGTCATGCTGAGTAAAGGCGCCGCAACTCTGGGTAAGAGTTCGCGATTGACGATAGCGACCTCGATCAACATTCGCGGAAACATGGTGCCTGCCGCCAGCAAAATGACCGCAACCAGAAAGCCATGGGAACGGCTTTGCTGGCGTCCTAAATGCGCCATACTCAACGTCACCGCGGTCGATGAAGCTATGCCGCCAAATAATCCGGTGACCAGTAATCCGCGCGCCTGCCCCAATAGTTTTACCGAAAAATAGCCCACGAAGGAGATGCCGGTAATCAATACCACCATCCAACCCACCAGGTAGGGATTGATGACGTCGCCGGGACCATAGCCGGTATTGGGCAACAACGGCAATACCACGACGCTAATCACCAGCATTTGCAATATTGCCAGTAGCTCACGCTGCTGTAATGCCTCAACCCAGCCATGCAACACGGGCTTCAGGCCAAGCAGTAATGCCACCACTATCGCGACGGGCACCGCTATTTCGACCTGGCCAACAAGGCACATAGCGCCTAAGCAGAAGGTCAATAGGAGCGTGGTCGGAGTGGTAATGCCGACGTCATGGTCGCGACGCACTTCAAGTAGGTGCGCGATGATGACAAGCAGAGAAAAACAGCCGAAACTGATCAGCCAGATAAGATAAGCTGGCGGCGCTGCCAGATGTTGGCTTAATAAGGTGACAACCCCACCAAACAAGCTAGCAACGGCAAAGGTGCGTAAGCCAGCGAAACGCTGGCCTTCGGCGCGACCGCGCTGACTCCAGCCGCGCTCGAGCCCGATAATCAAGCCGACAGCAAGCGCGTAAGCCAGTTCCAGCAGCGCGAGTTCCACTGGTCAGCCTAGTACATTGACCAGAGTTGCATTGCGCACTGCACCAAGATTGCAATATTGGCAACTGCACCGAGCGCAAAAAACCAGCTGCGCGGACTTGGGTTCTTCTCTGTCGCAATGGCGTAGTACAAAATCATGTGTAAGATGCGCGCCACGGCAAACACCACAACCCAGTAGCCAAACCATTCACTTTGCAAGCCTAAAAACAAAGCCAGAAACACCGTCGCCACAAACATTGGCACGTTCTCCAGCGAGTTCATAAAGGTGCGGTGGCATCTGAACACCAAAGAGTCATGACTTAAGCCCTGTGGAATTTTGCCGGGAACGGCATCGGCTTGTTTGGCTTTGACCGCAGCGGCGACGGCCCACTGGATCAGCCAGGTGACCAAAATAATCCATAAACCAGTAAATACTAATGTCGTCTGTGCTTGCATAGCTTATCCCTTCTGTAGTTATTATTCGGGTTTAAAAATGCCGATCACATTGTCGTCTTTTACTGCTTTGGCGCTCGCTGTGGCGGGTTCTTGCTGAGGCTTCTTATCCTGTTCTGTGAAGCGGTGGTGGCAGGACACACACTCAACCTGCTCGTCAGGCTCGCCGCTGACTGTCTCAGTTATGAGTAACATCAGGGTATCGCTGGCCTGACAAGCGGGACATTCAGCCCCAGCAATAAAACGTTTACGTGTACGTGCCATATTCACCTCGTTTCGCTTCAGGTATAATTGTCGCAGATTCATTCACCAACACCAAGCACAAGGTTAGTCATGATTTCAATCCGTGGCATGGCGCTCATGCGCGGCGGTAACGTACTGCTCGAAAACACCGATCTCGCTATCTTTCCCGGCCACCACGTCGGTATCGTCGGACGAAACGGCACGGGCAAATCATCACTGTTTGCGTTGCTGCGGGGCGAACTGCAAGTGGAGCAAGGTGAATGTGACGTGCCATCGCAATGGCGCATTGCCAGTGTCAAGCAGGAAACGCCCGCCCTGGATCGTACTGCCCTCGACTATGTGCTTGATGGTGATACGGAGCTGCGCCAACTGGAAGATCAGCTTAGTATGGCTGAGCAGGCCAATGATGGCCATGCCATCGGTCGTTTGCATGATCAGCTTGCCGCCATCGGTGCGTACGAGGCTCCTTCCCGGGCCGCATCTTTACTCTCGGGGCTAGGCTTTACCGATGCGCAATTTCAGCAGCCGGTCAAAGCTTTTTCCGGCGGCTGGCGGATGCGCCTGAACCTGGCACAGGCATTGATTGCTCGAGCTGACCTGTTACTGCTGGATGAACCGACGAACCACCTTGATGTCGACGCCATATTTTGGCTTGAGGACTGGCTACAGCGCTTTCCGGGGACTTTACTACTAATTTCACACGATCGTGATTGCCTCGATGCGATTTGTCAGCAGATCATTCATATCGAACAACAAACCGCGACGTCCTACACCGGTAATTACAGCAGTTTCGAGCGCCAGCAGGCTGAGCAGATCGCCCAGCAACAAGCGCAGTTTGAAAAGGAACAGGCCCAACGTAAACATCTACAGACCTACATTGACCGTTTTCGTTACAAAGCCAGTAAGGCCAAACAAGCACAAAGCCGCATCAAGGCCTTAGAGCGCTTACAGTCCAGCGCTCCCATTGTTGCCAACAGTCAATTTCAGTTTCGTTTTCGCAAACCCATGCAGCTACCTAACCCGCTGCTGACGCTGGAAAATGTCCAGGCCGGCTACGGCGATACGGTGATTTTACGCTCCATCAAGTTTGACCTGGTGCCGGGCAGTCGCATCGGTCTGCTCGGACGTAACGGCGCCGGTAAGTCAACGCTGGTCAAATTACTTGCTGGCGAGCTTGCGCCGCAAAGCGGTACTGTCGCGCTGAACTCTGGCATTAAACTCGGCTATTTTGCCCAGCACCAGCTGGAAACGCTCGATCTTAAAGCCAGTGCGTTACAACACGTACAACGACTGGATCCGCAGGCAAGTGAGCAGCAATTGCGTGATTTCCTGGGTGGCTTTGGCTTTACCGGCGATCAGGCAACGCGGCTGGTGGCTCCCATGTCAGGTGGTGAAAAAGCTCGCCTGGTATTAGCGCTTATCGTTTACCAGAAACCTAACTTACTGCTACTCGATGAGCCGACCAACCACCTGGATAGCGTCATGCGGGAAGCATTGGTGTATGCCCTGCAGGATTTTGAAGGGGCAATGGTGATTGTCTCGCACGATCGGCACCTGTTACGTACTTGTGTGGATGATTTCTTCCTCGTTGCTGATGGTCAGGTGAGTTTGTTTAATGACGACCTCGACGGTTATCACCGCTGGTTACAGGATCGGCAGCGGCCCAGCGACAACACTTCATCCGCAAGCTCTGGCAAAGCCGATCGCAAAGCGGAGAAACGTGATGCGGCCGAGCGACGCAAGCGCCTGAAGCCGTTTAAAGACGCCGTTGAGCGTTACGAAAAACAGGTTCATAAACACGAGAACGACCTGGCCGAGCTCAACACCTTACTGGGCGACAACAGTCTTTATGAAGACGCCAATAAACAGCAGTTGCAGCAGTTATTGCAGCAGCAGACACAAGCGCAACAGTTGCTGCAAGAAGCCGAAGAAGCCTGGATGAGTGCCGAAGAAGCCTTACAACACGCTGAAGCACAGGAGTAACACAAGAGTATGCAAATTCCATGGCAACAGCTGGATCCAGAATTGCTCGATAGCGTAATTGAAGCTTTCGTCTTACGAGAAGGTACAGACTACGGTGAGCAAGAGAAGACACTCACGGAAAAAGTCGCAGATGTGCGTGCTCAGTTAGAGCGCGGCGATGCCATTCTGGTTTGGTCGGAATTACATGAAACTGTCAATATCATGCCTCGGGATGAGTTTGATGGCGAATAAACACATTGCGCCAGTTCACCGCTTCATCTCCCAGAATAACAAAATTTGGATTGCCTAAATCAGCTTCTTTATTGTAGGTGATAGGCTTAAAGTGCTCGCTTACAATACTGCCTCCGGCTTCACCGACGATGACATCGGCCGCAGCAGTATCCCATTCTCCGGTAGGTCCAACCCGTAAAAAGCAATCCGCCTGCCCCTCGGCAATTAAGCATGCTTTAAGTGAACAACTGCCTGCAGGTACGGTACTTATCTCACGGTCTGGATTCATCCGCTGTAATACCCGCTCGCGTGGCTGCCGGCGGCTGATGGCCAACCTTAAGGGATCCTGTTCCGGATTGCTAAATTTATGCACGCGAAGGCGCTGTTCGCCGTTAATGTCCCGCCGAAATGCACCGCGATCTTTTTGCGCCAGATAGAGCTTGTCCCCGGCAGGCCAGTATATCACTCCCAGCGTAGGCTGGTGTTGTTCAACCAGGGCAATGACGACGGTAAAGTCGCCGCTACGGGCAATAAATTCCTGTGTACCATCAATCGGGTCAATCAGCCAGTAACGTTGCCACGCCTGGCGCTCAGCCAACGACAGATGCGCGCCCTCTTCAGAGAGCACCGGAATGTCGGGCGTTAAGGTTTTAAGTTGATCGGTGATGAACTTGTGTGCCGCCAGATCAGCACTAGTGACTGGCGAGCTATCAGACTTTTCATAAGTGGCATAGGCCTGCTCTTCGTAGAGCTCCATGATTAAATCGCCCGCCTGCAGCGCTACATCGGCAGCGCCTTCCAGCCACTGTTGTAGTTGCTTAGTTGGAGTCACGCTCAAGTTTCCTTAGGGTCATCAGTAAAGCCGCGATACTCCGCGCTTCGGTGAAGTCCTCCTGGTCCAGCAGCGCTTGTGCCTTACTCAGCAGCCAGGGTACCCGCTCCAGCGGTTCCGGCTCATCGCCCTCCAGCTGCTCAGGATAAAGGTCTCGGGCGATAAAAATATGCATGGTAGCGGAAAAGAACTGCGGTGCCATAGTGACACTTTTTAGCGGAATGAGTTGCTGCGCACCAAAGCCAATTTCTTCTTTAAGTTCGCGGTTGGCCGCCTGTTCCGGTGTCTCTCCCGGATCGATCAACCCCTTGGGAAAGCCGAGCTGATAATTGTGCAGGCCAGCGGCGTACTCACGGACTAACATTAGGGTATCAGCGTCGACGAAGGGCACGATCATGACTGCGCCGCGACCACTGCTTTGCATGCGTTCAAATTGCCGTTCGACGCCATTGCTAAAGCGTAAATCGACGGCTTCAATGCGCAGCAGGCGACTGCGCGCTACAATTTGTCGTTGAAGAATTTCTGGGGTAGGTTTTCGCGCCATATTTTTTCTGCCAACCAGAGTTGCCATCGCAATCGGTGAAACTGATATCCAGAATAAGCCTGGGTTACTGGCTTCCGAACTGCTGTTTCGGTTACTATAACGGCTTGTAACTAGCGGTACAACAAAGAGGAGCTTTTCATGAGCGAAACCACAGCACAATATGACGCCGTAGTCATCGGCAGTGGCCCCGGTGGTGAAGGTGCAGCCATGCAACTGGTGAAAAACGGTCGCAGCGTCGCGCTCATCGAAAAACACGAATCGCTTGGGGGCGGTTGTACCCATTGGGGCACGATCCCATCAAAGGCATTACGACACTCTGTCAGCCGTTTAATTGAATTCAATAGCAACCCGCTTTTCTCCGGTGAAAACATTCAGCGCGGGTTATCCTTTGCTGACATTCTCCGTCACGCGCAGGGTGTTATTTCAAAACAAGTGCAAATGCGTAGTGGATTTTACCAACGCAACGGGGTAACGGTGCTGCACGGCGTCGCTACTTTTGAAGACGCCAATACCATTAAAGTTACTCAGCCGGACGGAACCCTTGAATACATCGGTGCAAAACAGATAGTTATCGCCACTGGCTCACGTCCCTACCATCCGCCTGATGTAGACTTTAAGCACGAACGCATTTACGACTCCGACACCGTGTTGTCACTTAAATATGAGCCACGCAGCATCATTATTTATGGTGCCGGTGTGGTGGGTAGTGAGTACGCCAGCATCTTCCGTGGCCTGGGCGTCAAGGTCGACTTAATCAATACCCGCGACCGCCTGTTGTCGTTCCTCGATGCCGAGATTTCCGATGCGTTAAGCTACCATCTGCGTAACAACGGCGTAGTGATCCGCCACAATGAAGAATACGAGAGAATTGAAGGGCATGAAGATGGCGTCACATTGTTTACCAAGTCAGGTAAACGTCTTGATGCAGATTGTCTGCTGTACGCTAACGGCCGCTCCGGTAATATCGAAGAGCTTAACGTCGAAGCAGTGGGGTTAAAACCAAACTCTCGGGGACAGCTCGATGTTTCTAACCAGTACCAGACTGAGGTGGAAAACATTTATGCCGTCGGCGATATCACGGGTTACCCATCACTGGCGTCAGCGGCGTATGACCAGGGACGAATTGCCGCCACCGCAATGCTTCCCGGTGATTGCGCAGAACGTTTGATTAGCGACATACCGACCGGAATTTACACCATCCCTGAGATTAGTTCGGTCGGTAAAACTGAAGAAGAACTGACCGAGCAGAAGGTACCTTACGAAGTCGGTCGCGCGCAATTTAAACACTTAGCCCGGGCGCAGATCTCCAATATGGCGGTAGGTAGTCTGAAGTTACTATTTCATAGAGAAACCAAAGAAGTTCTTGGGATTCACTGCTTTGGTGAACGTGCTGCAGAGATCATTCACATTGGTCAGGCCATTATGGAACAGAAGAATGGCGGCAATACCATTGAGTATTTCGTCCGCACCACGTTCAACTATCCAACCATGGCCGAAGCCTATCGGGTGGCAGCATTGAACGGTTTAAACCGGGTTCGCGAATAAGTCGTCGGATTTCGCGGCTGGTAGCTCAATGCGAACTGCCAGACCGCCAAGTTTCTGGCTCCGCCCGAATGATATACGCCCGTTATGCCGCTCGATAATACGTTTCACGATCGCTAGTCCCAATCCTGAGCCTTTCGCTGCGCGAGCTTTGTCGCCCTGAGTGAAGGGTTGCAGTACGTGCTCGACCTGACTTGCCGGAATGCCCTCGCCGTCATCACTGACGGTAACCCAGACGCTTTCCCGGGCGGCATGATAGCCAGTTTCAATACTGATCCGACGGCCTCCATAACGCTCGGCATTTTCTATCAGATTTAGCAGTACCCGCTTAATGGAAACGGCCCGCATCGGGATTTTCGGGATTTCGCCGTAATGCACCTCGATAGTGCTTTGCCAGCTCTCCGGCACATGACCAACGACGTCCTCAATGAGGTAGTTAAGATTTTCGCAGTCACTGTCAGCCTGGGTATCCACGCGCACATAATCAATGAACTGATCGATAATGGCGTTCATATCGTCAATGTCACCAATAATACCCTCGGCCAATGCATCTTCACTCGGCGGCATCATTTCGGTCGCCAAACGTATGCGGGTTAGCGGGGTGCGTAAATCATGCGAGACCCCAGCCATCAGCAATACTCTATCCTGCTCCAATTGCCGTACCCCCTGCGCCATTTGGTTAAATGCCTTGGTCACCGCAATGACTTCAGTAGAACCACGTTCGGGCAAGGCCTCCGGATAATCTCCGCGACCAACCTTGAGCGCGGCCGCTTCCAGTGACTTAAGGGGCTTATTCTGCCAATTGGTAAACAGCATGCCGCCTAAAATACTTAAGGCGCCAATCAGGATGAGATAAAACAGCAAGGGAGAGAACCGGGCTTCATCAAAGGTTTCCAGCTCCACCCGCAGCCAGTATCCTTCAAGGGATTCGGTTTGAATCCAGACGAAGTAGACATCGTCCTGCGAAATACGAACTTCGGTATTTGCCGCAAGTTGTTGGCTCATTTGCTCAGAGAGGAAATTGTAGATCGTGGCCTGCTGTAAGCCGTTCGCCAAAGCTTCTTTTTCGGTGAAACCATCGATACCCACGGCTTGGGTATAACGCTCGGCCAGATTGCGTTTTTCAAACGCTGACATCTCATGAGTACTCAACCACTGGTCAAGCACAATAATGCCCTGCACCTGTTTCGATACCACCGAGCTGATCTGTTGCATGGTTGGCTTCACTACATACAGGCCAACCATGACGTAAGACACTACCTGATTAATGAATAGCAATAGCGCGATCAGGGCGACCGTGCGGGCAAACGCGGAACGCGGAAGGATACGCATCAACTGGCTTTTTTACTGCCATCCGGCACGAATACGTACCCGAGTCCCCATACGGTTTGTATGTAGCGCGGGTTAGCTGGGTCCACTTCCAGCATGCGCCGCAAGCGTGAAACCTGAACATCAATACTGCGCTCCAACGCGCTGTAGTCGCGCCCGCGAGCCTGATTCATTAATTTATCACGCGACATCGGCTGGCGGGGGTGAGTGACCAAAGCCTTCAGAACGGCAAATTCGCCACTGGTCAGCGGCATTGGCTCAGCACCGCGGTACATTTCCCGGGTGCCCAGATTCAGTCGGAAATCACCAAATTTAATTTCTTCATCATCCGCTGACGGTGCACCCGGGATTGACTTGCCTCGGCGCCTCAGCACGGCGCGCACGCGGGCAAGCAACTCGCGGGGGTTAAAAGGTTTAGCTAAATAATCGTCGGCACCAAGCTCAAGACCGATGATGCGGTCGACCTCGTCGCCTTTTGCAGTCAGCATGACAATAGGGATGTCGTTGCTTGCCTGACGCAATCGTTTACAGATGGATAAACCATCTTCACCGGGAAGCATCAGATCCAGCACCATCAGATGAAAGTTTTCACGTTCCAGCAAGCGGTCCATTTGCTCACTTTCCGCTGCGGAGCGCACGTAAAATCCTTGCTCAGTGAGGTACCGCTCCAGCAAGCTCCGCAATCGTGCATCGTCATCCACGACTAATATTTTAAAAGTCTCTTGCCCCATGCCTGCGATGTCCTATGGCTATGTCAGTAGTGCAACTATAAAAGAAGCTTGGCGGTTTGCCAACGCAGCGGGAACTAGCCGCAGCCGCTTTTTGTATCCAAATGTGTTCTGCCCTAGCCCAGCTGATGTTTTAGGACCTTACCGTTGGCGTTGCGCGGCAACTCCTCCATGACCTCATAGAGTCGCGGCAACTTATAATCTGCCAACCGTTCTTGCAGAAACTCGCTCAGTTCCTGCTGCGGAGCTGCCAGCGGCTGCCGCAAAATCACAAACGCCTTCACCGTCTCTCCCCATTCCTTATGTGGCACGCCGATAACGGCAGCTTCGATGACAGCCGGATGCGCCGCCAGAGCATCCTCTATCTCGCGTGGGTAAAGGTTGACACCACCGCTGATGATAATGTCTTTTTTACGGTCCTTAATCCAATAGAAACCGTCCTCATCACGGATAGCAACATCGCCGGTTTTCAGCCAACCATCTGCGGTGAAGGCCGCAGTGGTGGCGTCCGGATTATTCCAGTAACACTGCATCATGCCCTCGCCGCTGATCTCGACCTCACCCGGCTCGCCAGTCGCGGGTTCCTGCCCCGTTTCCGTGCGTAATCGTACTTCGGTGTTAAAAGCTGCGCGCTGACCGACGGACCCCGCTTTGGTTGCATGTTCATGGGGCAATAAGAGCGTGCCCGACGGGCCGGCTTCGGTAAGTCCGTAAACACAATAAAACTGATCTGAACCAAAAGCCTTTTGTACCAGCTGTGTTTGCTCAGTGGACATCGCTGCACCGCCGTAAATCCAATGACTGACACTGCTAAGATCGGCGGTTTCTACTGTCGGCTGCTGAGCCGTCAGTAGGTAAGCCACGGGCGCACCAAAAAAGTGGGTCACCTGATGTTTGGGCACCAGACTTAATAACAGGTCCGGTGTGAAAGTAGGTGCGACCACATGAGCTGCGCCGACCAGGGTGCCGGCCATGAGAAATAAATTCAGCGGCGCGGAGTGCGTAAATGGCATTAAATGCAGCAACTTACTGTGCGGCGTCATCGCCATTTCCAGGGCAATCATGGTGGCTACAGCATGAATTGCGGTGTGCTGGAACAGGACGCCTTTCGGCCGCCCGGTGGTACCCGATGTATAAAGTAAAAGGGCCGGGCGGTCAGACTCCGCCAGCGGCACATCTAACTCTCCGACAGAAACGCCAGCCATCACTGAGAAATCGTCCAGCCAGAGACCGGCCAGGCCTTGCTCAATCAATGGTTTAAGCGCACTGTCCGTCATTGAGCAAGTGAGTACTAACTTTGCTTCAGCATCGCCAAGAATATACTCCAGCTCTGGAGTGGTAAGGCGCACATTGATAGGCACGGCAATAGCGTCTAACCGCTGGATGGCAAAAAAACCGACGATAAAAGCGATACTATTAGGTAAAACCAGCGCGACCCGATCGCCCGCTTGGACCCCCTGTTCCTGCCGTAACCAGGCCGCGGTGCGCTCTACCTGTCTGGCAAGCTCCTGCCAGTTGAGTTCCTGCTGGTCATCGGTGACCGCCAGGCACGCTGGAAACTTGCGCGCATTACGCGCCAGCATCTGATAGATCGTCATCGTCATTCTCTCCTTGTCCCTCAGGTTGTCATTAAGCAGGCCAGGCGCGCGACAGGATCTGCCTGGCTGCAGTAGGGTCAGTTAACCTACCATACCCCATGTGCTCTGTTACGCCTAAACGCGAGCTACAGAACGCATCGGCGACTGCATTGGGCGCATGCTGTTGCAACAAAGCGCCTTGTAGCGCCCGCGCCATCAACTCCACCAGTTGTCTGGCATAGAAAGGCTGCTGCTGCGCCGTTTTCAGGCGCTCGGGCAGCGCTGCAATAGCCGCATCAAGGTTGGCGTGGCTGCCTTTGGCGCGATTGAGCTCCTTTAAAAAGGCAGCAAAAGAGTCCGGCTGTTTTGCCACGGCCCGCAACACATCCAAACACTGAACATTGCCACTGCCCTCCCATATAGCATTGATAGGTGCCTCACGATACAGCCGTGGCATGATGCAATTCTCCATCACCCCACTGCCGCCGATGACTTCCATGGCTTCATAGGCATGTTCTGGAGTGCGCTTGCAGATCCAGTACTTACCAACGGCCACGGCAATACGGGCAAAGGCGCGTTCATGTTCGTCGTGTTGATGATCCATGGCCCGAGCCATGCGCATCGTCAGGGTCATCGCTGCTTCGCTCTCCAGCGCCAGATCCGCCAGCACATTCTGCATTAATGGCTGGTCGATAAGTTGGGCACCAAATGCTGCCCGGTGATGACAATGATGAACAGCTTGCACTGTGGCCTGCCGCATTCCCGCCGAAGAGCCAATCATGCAGTCGTAGCGCGTCATAGCAACCATCTCAATGATGGTGCGCACACCGCGTCCCTCATCCCCCACCATCCACGCCAGCGCACCGCGCAGTTCAGCTTCACTGGAGGCGTTCGCGACATTACCCATTTTGTCTTTGAGGCGCTGGATCTGTAGGGGGTTCTTGCTGCCGTCAGGCCGCCAGCGTGGCAGCAGGAAGCAACTTAATCCGGCTTTTGTTTGCGCCAACACCAGGAAGGCATCGCACATCGGTGCCGAAACAAACCACTTATGGCCCACCAGCTCATAGGCTTGGCCCGGCCCCTCTTTGCCAACGGGATAAGCATAGGTAGTATTGGCTCTGACATCAGAGCCGCCCTGCTTTTCGGTCATTGCCATGCCAATGGTCACCGCCTGCTTCTCGCCATCAGGGACATTGCGCGGATCGTAGCTGTTTTTTAAAATCTTCGGCAGCCAATAAGCCGCCAAATCCGGCTGGTGTTGCAACGCCGGAACTGCAGCAAAGGTCATGGTGATCGGGCAGCCATGCGCAGCCTCGACCTGGGTGTGCAGATAATACCTGCAGGCACGGGCAACATGCGCTCCTGGCCCGGGCTCTGCCCAGGGCGAAGCATGCAAGCCGTGCTTCGTGGCCAACGCCATCAGCTGATGATAAGCGTCGTGATACTCGACCAAATCGGTGCGGTGACCGAAGCGGTCCTGCGGCTCAAACTGCGGCCGATAGGCATTTGCCAAAAATCCGAGGCGGATGGTCTGAGCCTGGCCAGCAAGTTCACCGAACGCAGCAACCGAGTCCCGGGCCCAACTCGCCCCTTCGCGCTTGAGTGCCTCTTGCAGGGCAGTATCTTGCGCAAATAAATTATAGTTCTCGAGCGCCGGAGGTTGATTCTGAACCTCGTGCGTGCGCGCCAGAAATCGTTCTGCCTGTTGCCAGCTTGTCATAAAACCCCCTTATCAAAACCTTACCATCGCACCCGTGCCAGCGCTCATCAGTTGGGCATGCCCGCAGCTAAGTGCTATTATCCGCGGCTAGTCCTCAACCGTTACCGAACCCTTATCGCATGATGGTATACACGACATGGCACGCACGAATCTGATTACCCGCAACGGCTACTATAAACTCCAGCATGAGCTTGACCACTTGTGGCGGGTCGAGCGCCGCGAGACCACCGAAAAAGTGACCTGGGCTGCGAGCTTAGGAGATCGCTCAGAAAACGCAGACTACAAATATAATAAACAAAAACTGCGACAAATCGACCGCCGTATCCGCTTTTTGCGTAAGCGCCTGGAAGCCCTCAAGATTGTCGATTATGCGCCCTCTCAAGAAGGAAAAGTATTTTTTGGCGCCACCGTGACCATTGAAAATGACGATGGTGTCGAAAAACAATTTACCATTGTTGGTCCCGATGAGATCTACGACGATAAGACAGTCATCTCTATTGATGCGCCTATGGCCCGCGCCGCGATCGGTAAACAGCTTGACGACGAGGTGCGGGTCACCACGCCTACCGGCACCCACGAGTGGTTTATCACTGCGATTCATTACCAACGCACGAAACCCGACGCTTGCTAGGTCAGCTCTACCCTGCACAAATCATCACGACGAGGTCGCGCCTGCTGCGCAATGACTGTTATACTGGCGCGCAACTTTTCAGGCATTCACTAACAAGAGAGAATACATGAGCTCGATTCCCCAGCAAATCGCGAACGAGTTAGCAGTCAGTTCGCAGCAGGTTCAAGCTGCTATCGCGCTTCTCGATGATGGCGCCACCGTCCCCTTTATCGCTCGTTACCGAAAAGAAGCCACCGGCGGTCTTGATGACACTCAGTTACGCAATCTGGCGCAGCGGTTAACTTACCTGCGTGAGCTGAATGATCGTCGTGAAGTGATTCTGGCCAGTATCCGCGATCAGGAAAAGCTCACACCGCAACTGGAACAGCAGATCCGCGCCACCCAGTCGAAAACCGAACTGGAAGATTTATATCTGCCCTATAAACCGAAGCGCCGGACCAAAGGTCAAATCGCTATTGAAGCAGGCCTGGAGCCGCTCGCGCTAAGCCTGTTAGAGAACCCGGCTCAAGATCCAGAGCAACTTGCCAGCGGCTACATTAATCAGGATGCGGGCTTTGCGGATAGCAAAGCAGTTCTGGAAGGCGCGCGCTTTATCTTAATGGAGAAGTTCGCCGAAGATGCAGCATTATTAAAGAAAGTACGTGATTATTTATGGAATAACGCCGAGATTTCCAGTGTTGTTGCCACCGGTAAAGAGCAGGAAGGGAGTAAATACCGTGATTACTTTTCCTTCAGCGAAGCACTGAAGAAAATCCCTTCGCATCGAGCCCTCGCTTTATTCCGGGGCCGTAATGAGGGCATGCTGCAGCTCAAACTGAACGCCGACCCGCAACAGGAAGACCCGAAAGCACGCAGCTATGGCGAACAGATCATCGCTGGTCATATTCAGTTTACCCCTGCGGACCGGGCTGCAGACGCCTGGCTACAGCAAACCATTCAGTGGACCTGGCGAATTAAATTACTGCTGCATATGGAAACCGAGCTGTTTGGCACCGTACGCGAACGTGCCGAAGCTGACGCGATAAAAATCTTCGCCAACAACCTGAAAGATCTCCTGATGGCAGCGCCGGCCGGTGCGAAAACGACCATGGGCCTGGATCCAGGCGTGCGCACGGGAATTAAAGTGGCAGTAGTGGATAGTACCGGCAAGGTCCTCGGCACTAATACCGTATTCCCGTTCCAGCCGCAGAATCAGGTAGATAAAGCCATGCGCACCATCGCGGGCATGTGCAAACAGCATAAAGTTGAACTCATTGCCATTGGTAACGGCACCCACTCCCGCGAAACCGATAAACTGGTGGGTGACTTACTTAAAGCGGATGCAGATCTTAAGGCCAGCAAAGTCATAGTAAATGAAGCCGGCGCATCAGTGTATTCAGCATCGGAACTTGCCGCGCAGGAATTTCCCGATTTAGACGTGTCCTTACGCGGTGCAGTCTCTATCGCACGGCGCTTGCAAGACCCACTGGCTGAGCTAGTGAAGATTGAACCTAAATCTATCGGTGTAGGCCAATACCAGCATGACGTGAGTCAGGCTCAGCTGGCGCAAAGTCTCGATGCCGTGGTTGAGGATTGTGTTAACGCGGTGGGTGTGGATGTAAATACCGCGTCCGTGGCACTCCTGGCGCGCGTTGCTGGTCTCAATAAAACACTGGCGCAAAACATGGTCGCGCATCGTGACGCCAATGGACGATTCGAGCATCGCAAGAGCTTACTGGACGTCAGTCGCATGGGCCCTAAGTCGTTCGAACAGGCCGCAGGCTTCTTGCGGGTGATGGATGGCAGTCAGCCGCTGGATCGCTCTGCCGTCCACCCGGAAGCCTATCCTCTGGTCGAGCGCATGGCGGCCGATCACGACAAACAGGTGGCGGAACTTATTGGCGACAGTAACTTCCTGAAGAGCCTGGATGCCAATGCGTACACCGATGACACTTTCGGTCTGCCTACGGTTCGCGACATCATCCGTGAACTCGATAAGCCCGGCCGTGATCCGCGTCCTGAGTTTAAAACTGCCAGCTTCAAAGAAGGCGTGGATACACTGCAAGACCTGCGACCCGGCATGACGCTTGAAGGGGTTGTTTCCAACGTTGCCGCCTTTGGTGCTTTTGTAGATATTGGTGTGCACCAGGACGGTCTGGTGCATGTCAGTGCCCTGTCCGACAATTTCGTCAGCGACCCCCGTGAAGTCGTGAAAGCGGGTGATATTGTCAAAGTGAAGGTCATGGACGTTGACGTACAACGCAAACGCATCAGTTTGTCGATGAAGCTCAATGACGAAGTGACCGCCAGGGACGGGGCGAAGCCTGCCGCTGCAGCCAGCACCAAGGGTTCCGGCAAGCCCAAGTCAGCACCTGCTGGCAAGAAGCCGACCGCGAAAGGCCAGCCATCGCTTGGTAACTCAGCGATGGGCTCAGCCTTTGCTGACGCGTTCGCAAAAGCGAAGAAATAACTTTAGCTAAAGAAGTACCTGAAACAGAGTAGAGCCGAACATACTGTCCACAGGACCAGGCTAAAAACCGGTAGCGCTACCATCACCCGTACTGTCGCTGAGCGATTCCGGGTGGTGGTATCAAGGAAATGCGGTTAATTTATTTGTGGCTGCTGCAGTAACATCTTGAATTGACGCTTATGTTGCAAAAAAGCGTTGCGTAATTCTGCTACCTTTTCGTGCATCTCTTCGAGCGTTGGCATATGCTCAGCCAGCGCTTTGGTCTTGCTGTCAAGCAGCTGTTTGCGCGCTTGATAGTACTCACGTAAGCGCAACAGTAATGCATCGTACTCATCATGGAGTTTCTGCATCGTTGTCTCGCAGCTTATCGGCGCTTTGGCGGTGAGTTTCTTAAACTGCATTTCCAGTTTAGCTTTCTCCACCTGATAGCCATGAGTACGTTTTAGGTTGCGCGTGAGGCCCAGCCAGGAGCACCCGCGAATCAGCCATTTGGTCGGGTCAAACTGCCACCAACGGATACCATTGCGATAGTCCGCGGAGAAGATGTGGTGGTAGTTATGGTAGCCTTCGCCAAAGGTCAGAAACGCGAGAAAGCCGTTATCGCGCGCAGTATTTCTGTCAGTATAAGTCTGCTTGCCCCAGATATGCGCAAGCGAATTAATAAAGAATGTGGTGTGGTGATTAATGACCAGTCGCGCAAAGCCTACCAGAATAACCGCACCCCAAACATCACCCAGCATCAGGCCAATCGCAACTGGCCAGCCGATCGTGGTCAATAAGGTCAGCGTCAGGTAGTGACGGTGTTGCCACATCACCACGCCATCTTTTTGCAGGTCTTTGACGTTGTTGTAGTCGTGATAGCGTGACGCCTGGTACTCGCGCAGCATCCAACCGATATGTGAATACCAGAAGCCGCGTTTCGCTGAGTACGGGTCTTTGTCGTTGTCATCCACATGCTTGTGATGTTCACGATGATCCGAGGACCAGTGCAAGGCGCTGTTCTGCACTGCTAAGGCTCCGCCTAATGCAAAGAGTACACGCAAGGACCAATGCGCATCATAAGTGCGGTGAGCCCAAAGCCGGTGATAGCCAGCAGTGATGGAGATTCCGGCAAAACCAATGGTGCCGATTAAAGCCAACCATAAGCCAAAGGAAAAACCGTGGGTTAAACCATACCAGGGTACGCCAATAGCGGCGACCAGGAACGTAATGGTGAAAACGAGGGTGTTCAGCCAGATGATCTTTGGCTTCGCAGATTGAGACGTCGACATAAAGTACCTACATAAAAAAAACGGCATGCTGCTGAACTGTTTCGTTTAGCGAACATGTGTACGCTGAATTTACTTACATTTAGCGTAGGGTGCAACCCTTATTTGCTCAAAAGCGATGAATTGCGTGAACAGGCGTTCACTGACATAATCGCTGCAAGAGCGCCAGCGCTCATTCGCCAGAGTTAAAAATTTAGGCAACAAAACCGTTAAGGAAGTTCAATTTATGGCCGGTGTTCGTGCTGCGCAAAAAGAAAAGACTCGCCGCGCTCTGATTCAGGCAGCGATGAACCAGTTAAGCGCAGAGCATGGCTATGCTTCGTTGAGCTTGCGCGAAGTGACCCGCGAAGCAGGTATTGCGCCTACTTCTTTTTACCGTCACTTTCAGAACATGGAAGAATTAGGGCTCACTTTGGTCGATGAAGGTGGGCTGGCCTTACGCCAACTGCTGCGCCAGTCACGCCAGCAAATCGCCAACGGCGGCTCTATCATTCGCGCATCCGTCACCACCTTCATGGAGTTTGTCGCCAACAATACGGCGATTTTCCGCTTACTCTTGCAAGAAAAGTCCGGCAACTCGCGCGAGTTTCGCCTGGCGGTGCAGCGGGAAGTTGAGCACTTTACTGCAGAGCTGGTGGATTACCTGGTGGATGAGCAGGACTTCCCGCGTCAACTCGCTGAGCTGCAAGCCGACGCCATTGTCCGTATCGTCTTTAGTGCCGGCGCCGATGCGCTTGATGCTTCACCTGCGGAACGCCACCAGCTGCTAGAAGCAACCGTAGCGCAGGTGCGTATCGTTGCCCGCGGCGCTGCAGTTACCCGTACATCGGCCATGTCAGTGAAATCATAATAACCGCAATCACCGTCATCACGATTGAAAGTGGCAAGCCCAGCCGCCAGTAGTCGGCGAAACGGTAACCGCCCGGCCCCATGACTAAGATATTCGACTGGTGCCCGATCGGTGTTAAAAAGGGTAGTGCTGCACCAAGAGCGACAGCCATCAGGAAAGGATCCATGGACGCCCCCAGCGTATCCGCCATACTGATGCCTATCGGTGCCATCAGCACCGCAGCCGCCGCGTTGTTAATGACATTTGATAACAACATGGTGACCACCAGTAACAAGCTCAGGGCGACGAAATCAGGCGACCCCTGACTAATTGCCAGAGCTGCGTGCGCCAGCGTATCGGCCGCGCCACTTCGTTCCAGAGCGCCACCTAGGGGTATGGTTGCAGCAAGTAACACGATGATCGGCCATTCGATATGTTCATAAAGCTCGCGAATCGGAATGACATTGGCCAGCACCATAACGCCCGCAGCCATAGCAAACGCCACCGGCACACTAAGAAAATTAAACGCGCTTAACCCAATCGCAGTCGCAAATATCGCCAACGGCAGCAGAAGCTTGCGCTTGCTGCCCAGCCGCAGACTGCGCTGCGCCAGCGGAAAACAGCCAAATCGATTGAAAACATCATTCAACACCTCGGCATCACCTTGCAGCAGGAGCACGTCTCCGGGCTTAAAGCGGACGTTAGATAGACTCGGCTTCAACGGCTGTCCTTCGCGCGCCACCGCCAACACGTTCACACCGAATCGATGACGTAACCGTAAGTCCGCTGCAGAGCGTCCAATGAGTCTTGAATCGTGTCCTACAATCCCTTCAATCACCTTGATTTCATCTGAGATCAGGAACCGCGTATCCAGCTCTTCTTCGGCATTTAACTCAAATTTCGTCAGATCAATAATTTGCTGCAATGTCTCAGTATCTGCTTTCACGATCAGCACATCTTCGGCTTTCAAGCGCTGGTAGCGTGGCGGTCCGCTAATCATCTGCTTGCCGCGCTTTAGCGCAACCACCACGAAGGGATCCTTAATTTGCGATTCAAACTCAAACAGAGTTTGCCCTACCAGACTCGAACCGGCAGGAAGGTAGAGTTCGGTCAGGTAGGCGCTGACATCGTAAGGGGAGTTCGAAGTATCGCGGCTTTTGCTACGCGGAACCAGCCAGTGCGCGGTCAACCACATGACCACCAAGCCCGCTACCGCTACGCTTAAGCCGACCGGGGTAAAGTCGAAAATGCCGAAGGGTTCAGCGCCATGACTGGCGCGAATATCTGAAATGATGATGTTAGGCGGAGTCCCTATCATGGTGATGGTGCCGCCGAGCAGAGAGCCAAACGCCATTGGCATCAGCATCAGTGAAGCATGTCCTGCGCCATTGCGGGAAAGCTGCAGCGCCACTGGAATCATGATCGCCATGGCTCCGGTATTACTGATAAACGCCGAAACAAAGGTCGTCAGACCGGTCAGTACAATCATCTGCAACCAGACCCGGTCGCCGACTTTCTTGACACTACTGGCCATTGAGTCGACCACTCCTGAGCGCCACAATGCATGGCTGATTACCAGTACCGCAGCAACGGTGATGACGGCGGCATTGCCAAATCCGGCAAATACCTCCTGCTTCGGTATCAGCCCAACAATGTAAGCGGCAAACAGCGCCCCCATGGCCACGAAGTCGTAGCGCCAGCGGTCAACTACGAACAGCACCAAAGCTGTGATTAGAATAGCGCCAATCCAGATTTGATCCGCCATACAACTTTTCCCTTATGAAAAACCCAAAGGTTAGAGTGGCTTGATTTCGTGGGAAGTCAACTATTTTGCTGCTACTATGGAGAAGGAAAATAACATGTATAGGAGAAAACGATGTTCCTTCGGATAGGTCTCACAGCACTTTGTGCGGCACTTAGCATGAGTGCCTCAGCTCGTGATATTTCACTCACAGAAACAGTCACAACGCAGTCCATCAATAGCGTTGCCATAAGTGATGATGGCCAGGTGGCCGCCTTTACCCGGGTTTCACCGCGTACGCCCTATGTTGATGACGATGGCGGTTCCTTTGTAGAACTTTTCGTTGTTCGTGGCGAGAACGAGCCGGTGCCTTTCATCTCCGACAAACAAGGTGTCAGTGACGTCAGCATTCATGGTGACTTTATTTACTTCACCAGCAAACGTGATGGCGATGACCACACCAGTATTTACAAGATATCCCTCAACGGCGGCGAAGCTCAGAAAGTCTTTGAGCACGAGAACGGCATCTACACTTATGCACTGAGTGCCGATGGTCGTTACCTTGCTTTTACTGCCCGTGCCGCAGCTGATAAGACCGAGAAAAAGCTCGCCAAAAAAGGGTTTAAAGCCGAAGTCTACGAAGAAGAAAACGAGTTCACCCACGCCTGGTTTGTTGACTTAAGTGCCGAGTCACAAATTGCAGCGCAACTGACCGACGACCGTCAGGTGTTCTCGGTTGCCTTCCGTCCGGATCAGGAACAGCTTTTACTGCGCACAGCACCGACGCCGTTGGTGGATGACAGCTACATGAGTAGCAAATATGAGCTGGTTTCTTTCGCCGGCGTGCAGGAATCAAGCTTCGCTACCGTAGGGAAACTGGGTAAAGCAGAGTTTTCACCAGATGGTCGCTACCTGGCGGTGATTGGCGCGGCGGATTACAATGATCCAGCCACCGGCCGCTTGTACGTTTTCGACCTGCAGAACGACAACAGTGTCCGTGATGTATTGCCCGACTATCCCGGCCATGTTCAGGATATCGACTGGCGCAATAACGATGAACTGATTTACCTCGGTCACGTTGGCACCGAATCAGAAGTACATGCCATCACCATGCAATGGCTCGAAACACGGCCACTGCTTGAGCCCGGTAATGCCATTGTGGTGGACATCGAAGCAGCGCCAGGTCAGACCGGTGTTTACGCTCGCGCACACCGCGCTGAACATCCAACGGAGCTGTTCCGACTGGAAATGCAAAGTATGATTCGCCTGACCAACTCCAATCCCTGGTTAAGCGAAATCACTATGCCGACTCAGGAAACCGTAACCTATGAAGCGCGTGACGGTCTCGACCTGCAGGGCATTCTGGTGTACCCCACTGATTATCAGGAAGGTACCCGCTACCCATTGATTACCGTGGTTCATGGTGGCCCTGAGGCACACTACAGCAACGGCTGGTTAGATCGTTACTCCAGCCCAGTGAAGCATGCCGCACAGCAAGGCTACGCTTTGTTCTTCCCGAACTACCGAGGCAGTACTGGCCGTGGTGTGGAATTTTCTAAGTTGGGACAGAACGACTACGCTGGTAAAGAATTCGACGACATCGTGGATGGTAAGAACTTTCTGGTTGAGCGCGGCATCGCAGACGGCGATCGCGCAGGTATTACCGGCGGTTCCTATGGCGGCTTCGCATCAGCCTGGGGCGCGACAGCGCAGACCGAGCATTGGGCAGCCAGTGTCATGTTTGTCGGCATCAGCGATAACATTTCCAAGTTCGGTACCACCGACATTGCCAAAGAAATGCATGCCGTACATGCCCGTAGCTACCCGTGGGAAAAGTGGCAATGGTACCTGGAGCGCAGCCCGATTTACCACGCAGAAAAAGCCCGGACCCCGATTTTAATTATGCACGGTAAAGAAGATACCCGGGTGCATCCTAGTCAGTCCATGGAGCTTTATCGCTATCTGAAAACCCATGGTAACGTGCCGGTACGACTGGTGCTTTACCCGGGCGAAGGACATGGTAATCGCCGCGTCGCGGCACAGCTCGATTACAGCATGCGTCTGATGCGCTGGATGGACAGCTTCTTAAAACAGGGTGCAACTGAAGCACCTGCACACGAGCTTCCTCATGCAGAGCACATCGACTAGTATCAACTCACCATTGGACCCGCGTTATCGGCGGGTCCAATTTTTACGTTCACTGCTATGGGTCCTCATAGTGGTGTCCCCAGTCCTTGCCATTATTAATCAGCTTTTCGATCAAAATCACCTTATGATCGCCCTCGAATACCTGCTCTTTGCGGTCGCTATTGGTCTTTATATCTGGCTTCGCTATCGCCCTCAGCATGTGATTGTTATCAGCTGGATTGTCACGCTTATCATTGCCATATTAATCGCGGTTTACGTAGTGATAAGTAAGGGGCAATCCTACGCTCTTTATTGGCTGGCCACCTTCCCGCCCATCGCTTATTTTCTGCTAGGTGGCAAAAGGGGTCTGATTACCAGTGTCATATTTTTTGCACTGTGCTTTATTTTTCTCACGCAGGCCACAGATGACTGGGAGTCTGCACCTTTTACGTTGCACTCGCTGAACAATATTTTCATCGCAACTGTCGCACTTATTATTATTCTTCGTCACATTGAACAAACCCGTGCTGAAGCTTTTCACTACCTGGAAGAACACAGCCAAAGGCTCGAGTATATCGCCGTAACCGATCGGCTCACCGGCTTATATAACCGCGCCAAGCTGGATAGTGCATTAAGCGATGCGTTGCGCAAAACCAAGCACCATCAGCGCGAGTTTTCGGTTGTTTTATTGGATATCGATCACTTCAAGCGCGTCAATGATACCTACGGGCATCAGGTTGGCGACAGTATTCTGGTTGAGCTCGGTCAGCTGCTACGCTGCAATGTGCGCAGTACTGATGTCGCGGGCCGCTGGGGGGGTGAAGAATTCCTGCTGGTGCTGACGGAACATACACGCCAGCATGCAGTGATGCATGCCGAACGTCTACGTCACGCCATCGAGGCTTATGAGTTCCGTGATGGTATTCGCATCACGGCAAGCTTTGGTGTAGCTTCTTATCGCCCCGGAGATGATGAATCCAGTATCATCAAGCGGGTCGACCAGGCGCTTTATCGCGCCAAAGACGAAGGCCGCAATCGCACCATCAGCGACGCCCAATAAAGGCGCGTCCCATCATTCGCCAGGAAGGCTCTTTGCCATACATGGTAATGCCCATGCTAAACAGCCGGATGGCGGCAGAACGAATGGTATAGGTCATTAATAGCAGTAACAGTAAACTGCCCAGAACTTCCCACCAGCTTACGCTGCCGTCTGCGATGCGCAAAGGCATCACCGCAAAGGAGGTCAGTGGAAACCAGGATAGAATCTGGGCAAGAATGCCCTGTAAGTTATCCATCACGCCAAAGCCGGCACCAACAAAGAGTGCCGGAATTAACATCATCGCGGTGCGTCCCGAGTGATTCGGATCATCAATGGTTGCGGCAAAGCCTGCCATCAAAGCATTGATCATCACCAGTCCAACAATGGCAAACACAGTGGTGCTGCCCAGAACCGTCCAGTTAATGGACGGGAAGTCTAACGGGCGGCCTTCAATCACCATCATTAACAACGACACCAGAACAATAATCAAAAGCACAGTGGCCATGCTTTTCAGACAGTGCAATGTAATTCCCAGAATCTTGCCATCGATCCACTCGGGCGGGCGAATTATGGTCAATAGCTGTTCCGTTACCCGTTGTTGTTTTTCCTGGGTGATGGCGGTCATCATCAAGCCAAAACTACCGAAAACGCCGACCATAATGCTGACCAGAATCAACATCGGAATCACCTTGCTGGCGGAGCGGCTGGTTTCTTCCTCTCCACGCTGCACGGTGATCGACACCCGAACGGGGTCGTTGAGCAGCGCTATCTGACTCGCGTCGAGGGGCAGTGCCTCAAGCTTTTGCTGTTGCAGCCAGGCCTGGAGTTGCGCCTGCATGCGGTCCTGCCAACCACTGGTGTTTGCTGCCCATAGTTCGGCTCCATAGCCCTCTTCCGGACTCGCGGAAACACGCAATACACCACTGTAGTTTTCACCGAGCTCGGTAAGCGCAGTGGTGGTATCTGACACCGGTTGCCATTTAATGTTGGCAAGCTCCGGTAAGGTCACTGGGGCAACAACAGCAACGGTATGAGTCTCTTCCAGCGCAGTTTTTAACACGCCCCAGCCCGCGGTCACACCGAACAGTGCCCCGATCAGGACCAGTGAAAAGAGTTCTTGTTTCCATTTAAAAAAGCGGCGGAATTCAAAGCCGCCAATCCGGATAACCTGGCGCCAGTGTTTCATGAGTTCACCTCCGCGCGAACGGCTTGTAAGTAGAGATCATGCAGTGCTTGTCGCTGGGGGCTAAACTCAGCCACTGGCGCAATGTCCTGCAGTTGCATCAGTAACTTGTCAGCGGCAAGTTGATCATCGCAGGTCAGTTCAAAACGGGTGTCGCTCAGAGGCACAGCCTCAATCACACTTGTCAGTATCGATATCTGCTCCGCCTGCACCGACTGGGTAAACTCCACCTGCAGTCGCTGCTGCTGAACCAGTTGCTGGCGTACCTCTGCCAGACTGCCCTGTGCAATCACCGCGCCCTTATTCATCAACACCAGCTTATTCGCCATGCGCTCGACCAATGCCATCTGATGGGCGCTTAAAATGACGGTGGTTCCGGTACTACGTAAGTCATTAAGCACGCTCAGCACAAATTCCTGATTCATGGGATCAAGTCCAGAGAAAGGCTCGTCCAGCATGACCACTTGCGGCTCATGAAGTAAGGTTGCGATCAGCTGAATCTTCTGTTGATTGCCTTTCGATAGTTGGCGCATGGGTTCACTTGCACGGTCAGTAAGTTCGAACCGGTCCAGCCAGCGCTGGATACTTTGTTCCGCTCTGGTTTTATGGACACCTCTCAAGCGGGCGATGTAACGAAGGTTATCCAGGACCGTGCGCTCCTGATAAAGCCCCCGGTCTTCGGGAAGGTAGCCAAAGGCAGTGCTGGGTAATGCCGTCAAAGGCTGCTGATCCGCTGCGGACCGATAGACAATCTGGCCGCTGTCCGGCTGAGTTAAGCCCACCATCATGCGCACCAACGACGACTTGCCCGCACCATTGGGGCCCAGTAACGCGAGGATCTCGCCACCTTTTGTAACCAGACTCACCTGGTCGACAGCCCGTACCGTGGCGTACTCTTTGGTGACATTATTCACTTCAACGTACATGGATGGTTCTCCAGCTCAACAAGGGATCGCTAGAGATTATTCCACACCACGCCCGATAAGGTCGGTAACTTTAGTTAATAATTTGTTTGCAAATGTGTCGGAGAGCGCTCTGCCGGGCATAAAAAAACCCGCCAGAAGGCGGGTTTTTATTATCTTTTCGTTAGCTTTTACTTTAACTGAGGTCCGGCAGCAACAAGTGCCTGACCTTCTTCATTATCGGTAAATTTTTCGAAATTAGCTACGAAACGGCGCGCCAGATCGTTTGCTTTCAAATCCCACTCAGCGACATCTTCGTAGGTCTTACGCGGGTCGAGTAAAGAGGTATCCTCAACGCCATGCAACTGAGTTGGCATTGCCAGGTTAAAGTAAGGCAGATTCACAAACTCTGCGTCTTCAATGCTGCCATCCAGAATCGCGTCAATAATGGCGCGTGTCGCTTTGATCGAGATACGTTTGCCACTACCGTTCCAACCAGTATTCACCAGGTAGGCTTCTGCACCAGCGGCTTCCATACGCTGCACCAGTACTTCGGCGTACTGCGTTGGGTGTAAGCTTAGGAAAGCTGCGCCAAAACAGCTCGAGAAGGTCGGGGTCGGCTCGGTAATACCGCGCTCAGTACCTGCCAGTTTGGCCGTGAAACCTGACAAGAAGTGGTACTTGGTTTGCTCTTTGGTGAGTTTGGAAACCGGAGGTAATACGCCAAATGCGTCTGCTGTCAGGAAGATAACCTTCTTCGCATGACCCGCTTTGGAGACCGGCTTAACGATGTTATCGATGTGATAAATCGGGTAAGAGACGCGTGTATTTTCGGTTTTTGACCCGTCGTTGAAATCGACAGTACCGTCGTCGCGAACAGTTACATTTTCCAACAAGGCATCACGGCGGATCGCATTATAGATATCCGGTTCAGCTTCTTGCGATAAGTTAATGGTTTTGGCATAACACCCGCCTTCGAAGTTAAACACGCCGTCATCGTCCCAGCCGTGTTCATCATCGCCAATTAACTGACGTTTTGGATCTGTTGAAAGGGTGGTTTTACCCGTACCTGACAGGCCAAAGAAAATTGCTACATCGCCGTCTTCGCCGACGTTTGCGGAGCAATGCATCGAGGCAATTCCCTGCAACGGCAGGAAATAGTTCATCATCGAGAACATGCCTTTTTTCATTTCGCCGCCATACCAGGTGCCACCGATCAACTGGATGCGCTCGGTGAGGTTAAAGGCGACAAAATTCTCTGAATTCAGCCCATGTTCCTGCCATTTTGAATTGATGCACTTGGCACCATTCATTACCACAAAGTCAGCTTTGAAGGTCTTCAGCTCTTCCTCGGAAGGGCGGATGAACATGTTTTTTACAAAGTGGGCCTGCCACGCGACTTCGGTAATAAAGCGCACTGACAAACGCGTATCTTCGTTAGCACCACAGTAGGTATCAACAACGAACAAGCGCTTACCCGACAACTGACCGGTGACGGTGGTTTTCAGGTCCGCCCAGATCTCCGGCGAAATCGCCTTGTTATCATTTTTACCCTGATCAGCCCACCACAAGGTGTCTTTGGTGGTTTCATCACGCACAATGTATTTATCTTTGGGTGAGCGACCCGTAAAGATACCAGTATCCACGGCGACAGCGCCAAGATCAGTAACTACACCTTTTTCATAGCCTTGAAGATCGCTGCGCGTTTCTTCTTCAAAAAGCTGGTCATAGGAAGGGTTGTGAACGATTTCAGTGACGTCTGTAATGCCATAACGGCTTAAATCCAGATCAGTCATGGGGCGGACTCCTGCGGGTCTAGTCTGAGCAAAAAAGAAAGAAACAAAAAAAGAAACGAATTTTGGGGCGCGATTCTAACCTGAAATCATCAAAAATGGTAGCTTCGACCGCGCATTGCAGTGCCATTCAGCAGCTCTTAACGCGATTTTATCTTTTCATTCAATGCGTTTGCGACTCGGGTATCGGTGAACTGTCTGACATCGCCATGGTGCAGAGCCACTTCTTTGACCAGCGTTGAGGAAATAAAGGAATTTTCTTCTGAAGGCGTCAGAAACACGCTTTCAAGACCCGGATACAGACGTCGGTTCATGTTTGCCATTTGAAATTCGTATTCGAAGTCAGACACTGCTCGCAAGCCACGAATCAAGACGGTAGCTCCGTGCTCTTTGGCAAAATCGACCAGTAATCCGCTGAACCCGACCACACTGACATTCGGTAGCTGATCGGTTACCTGCCGCACCAGCTCGACACGTTCGTCGAGGGTGAACATGGGGTTCTTGTTCGGATTATTTGCAATACCAACCACAACTTCACTAAACAGGTTTGCCGCACGCTCTATAAGATCGGCATGACCGTTGGTAATGGGGTCGAAAGTCCCTGGATAGATAGCACGCTTGTGCATGAATTTTCTCCGGCAACAGAAATGAGGATGCGCGATGCCCTGCAGATCAGGTAAACTATAGGACAAATCCTATGGATTACATCCGCGTACGCTATTCAAAGCACGGAGAATTACATGAAGAACGATTTTTATCAACAGCTAGATAGCCAGCTGGAAGAGTTACAGCAAGAAGGCTTATACAAAAAAGAACGCATTATCACCAGCGAGCAAGCAGCTGAGATTCAGGTGGGTGACGGGTCCTCCGTTCTCAATTTCTGCGCCAATAATTATTTAGGTTTGGCCAATCATCCTGACCTTATTGCTGCTGCTAAACAAGGGCTCGACGAGCACGGCTTTGGTACTGCATCGGTGCGTTTTATTTGTGGTACCCAGGATATTCACAAAACCCTTGAGGCCAAGCTTAGCGACTTTCTGGGCACCGAAGACACGATTCTGTACTCGTCCTGCTTCGATGCTAACGGCGGTTTGTTCGAAACCCTTATGGGACCCGAAGATGCCATCATCAGCGACGAACTTAACCATGCCAGCATTATTGACGGCATTCGACTGAGCAAGTCCAAACGCTACCGTTATAAAAATAACGATATGAGCGATCTTGAAGCCCAGTTAAAACAAGCCAAGGCTGACGGCGCGCGCCATATTTTAATCGCCACCGATGGTGTGTTCTCGATGGATGGCGTGATTGCTAACATGAAAGCCATTTGTGATCTGGCCGACCAGTATGGTGCGTTAACCATGATGGACGACTGTCACGCGACTGGCTTTCTGGGTGCCAGCGGTAAAGGCACGCACGAATACTGTGGCGTATTAGGTCGGGTGGATATTATCACCGGCACGCTGGGTAAGGCGCTTGGCGGTGCATCAGGCGGCTACACCTCAGGTAAAAAGCAAGTGATTGACTGGCTCCGCCAGCGTTCACGTCCTTATTTGTTCTCGAACTCAGTGGCGCCAGCGATCGTTCAGGCCTCCATTCGTGTATTAGAGATGTTGGAAGAAGGCGACGAGCTACGCCAGCGCCTGTGGGACAACGCAAACTATTTCCGCACGGAAATGACGAATGCCGGCTTCACCTTGAGTGGTGCTGATCATGCCATCATTCCAGTGATGATCGGCGACGCTAAACTGGCTTCAGAAATGTCTGACCGTCTCTTGGCTGAAGGCATTTATGTGGTCGGCTTCTCGTTCCCTGTGGTGCCGCGTGGCAAAGCTCGCATCCGTACGCAAATGTCGGCTGGGCATACGCGTGAACAGTTGCAACGAGCTATCGATGCTTTTATTCGTATCGGTAAAGATTTAGGCGTCATTTAAACGCGGAGGAGCTTATGAAAGCTTTAGCAAAATTACACGCTGAACCTGGCATTTGGATGACCGATGTCGAGCAACCCGAATACGGTTATAACGACCTGCTCATCAAGATTAAGAAAACCGCCATCTGCGGCACCGACGTACACATTTACAAGTGGGATGAGTGGTCGCAAAAAACCATTCCGGTGCCTATGGTGGTGGGTCACGAGTACGTAGGTGAGGTTGCCGCCATGGGTGAAGGCGTACGTGGCTTCGCCAAAGGCGACCGCGTCTCTGGCGAAGGGCACATTACCTGTGGTCACTGCCGTAACTGTCGTGCCGGACGCCGCCATTTATGCCGCAACACTGTAGGTGTTGGCGTCAACCGTCCCGGCGCCTTTGCCGAGTATCTGGTGATTCCTGCCGATAACGCCTTTAAGCTCCCCGACGATATCAGCGATGACCTTGCTGCCATTTTTGACCCCTTTGGCAACGCTGTGCACACGGCCTTAGCCTTTGATCTGGTAGGTGAAGATGTGCTGATCACCGGCGCGGGTCCGATTGGTATCATGGCTGCCGCGGTCGCGCGTCATGTGGGTGCACGCCACGTTGTTATTACCGATGTGAACCCTTACCGCTTAGATTTAGCGAAAAAGATGGGTGCGACCCGCGCGGTTGACGTGAGTAAAGAAAAGCTCCGCGACGTGATGTCAGAACTTGGCATGAAAGAGGGCTTTGACGTCGGCCTGGAGATGTCCGGTGTTCCCTCTGCGTTCAGTCAGATGCTGGAAACCATGAATCATGGCGGCAAAATCGCAATGCTTGGTATCCCGCCGCAAAGTGTCGCCATTGACTGGAATCAGGTCATCTTTAAGGGCTTGGTCATCAAAGGTATCTACGGTCGTGAAATGTTCGAGACCTGGTATAAAATGGCGAGTTTGTTGCAATCCGGGCTCGACCTGTCGCCTATCCTGACGCACAACATGCCCGTCGATGAATTCGAAAAAGGTTTCGAAATCATGACCTCAGGCCAGTCGGGTAAGGTTATTCTCGACTGGGAAGCCTAAGCCACTAAAAGAAGGATGTTACCATGAGCGAGTTCAGCCGAATCAATACCGCTGCAGCACATGAACTATGGCAAAGCGGAACGGCAGCTTTTGCCGATATTCGCGATGCCCGTTCATTTGCACTCGGGCATATCCCGGGCTCGGTGCATTTGACCGATGCTTCGCTCACCGACTTCCTTGCCGATCTGGACGACGACCAACCTGTAGTCGTCGTCTGCTATCACGGTAACAGCAGCCAAGGTGCCGCGCAGTATCTGGCGCAGCAAGGCATTGAGCCAGTCAGCAGTCTCGACGGCGGATTTACCGCTTGGGCGCAGTTTTACCCCGACGCGGTGGAGCATAGTTAACATGCAAAAATTACTGACCACCCGCAACGCCGATATGATGAAACGCCTGCACAGTTTTCTCCAACGCCGCGGGGTGCCAGTAACCGTCAGCGAACATGGCAACCAGCTTGAGCTCTGGCTCGTACAATCAAGCTACAGCGCTCTTGCCAAGGACCTCATAGCTGAATTTAAAGCCGACCCCGACGGCGCTGAAGCAGAGTTGGAGCAAGCGTCTCAAGCGTCCCCAAGAGCACAACAAACGCCTTCGCTGGTGCAGCAACTACTGCGCCAGGCAGGTCTGGTCACCATCATTTACGCCGTTCTTGTATCCCTTGTGTTTGCCCTGCTCAATACCCAACTGGCAATGCCTTTATTTGAGAATCTGCGTATCAGCGATAGTTTCACGGATCTTCCCTGGCTCCAGCCCTGGCGTTTCTTAACCCCAACGCTGTTGCATTTCAGTGTGCTTCATTTCCTCTTTAATGTGTTCTGGTGGTGGTATCTGGGTGGTCGTTTCGAGCGTGCCTACGGCTCCTTGTATCTGCTGATCGCGCTGGTGGCCTGTGCGGTGTTCTCCAATGTCATGCAATTCATGGTAAGCGGGCCCTACTTTGGCGGGCTTTCTGGTGTAGTTTACGGGCTCTTTGGCATCGCCGTGGTGGTCGCCTGGCAGCGCCCTGCCCACCCGTTGTTCTTACCCATAGGTCTCATCGGCTTTATGTTGGTCTGGCTGTTGCTGGGTTATACCGATTTGCTATGGGTCAATGTTGCCAATACCGCACACTCCGCAGGTCTGATTGCCGGGCTCGTGTTGGGCATCGCTATTCGTGTCATTGAACATATTAACAAAACCAACACCGCGCATGGCAGCTGAGTTTCCTGAGATCCGTTTCCCGGTCGTCGCACAAGGCGGAGAGGCGAACTGGGATGCTCCACAGGCTACGGCAAACTGGTCTTCCTGTGCCAAAGACTGGCTGTTAGATCCTGACTCACTCACGGCGAAGCTGAAATCACGCTGTCAGCAGTTTAGCGTCCAACTTTTAGGTCAACATGAAGCCTCGTTACTGGCTGATGAGCAGCGCTGGCTGGGCCAGCAGCAGGCCTGCGTCGTACGCGAAGTCATCCTTTGGTGTGACCAGCAACCCTGGGTTTTTGCCCGCAGTGTGTTTCCGCTGCAAGCCCTTGCCCAGCAGCAGCTGGGGCTGAAGCAGCTGGGCGACAAGCCGCTCGGCGAACACTTGTTCAAACAGCCGGATTTACGCCGCAGTAGCGTCGAAGTCTCGAGTTTTGCGCCTGACTCAAAAGTTGGCCAACTGCACCAGCAGCTCGGTTTCCCCCCTGCTACACTATTTGGCCGTAGAAGTTGTTTTACCGCCGCTGCCCAGCAAGTTCTGGTCGCTGAAGTTTTTATTGGCGCCTCACCTTTAGCACAGGAGAATTCCGATGACTAACCCTTACTGGCGACTGATGCGCGCCGATCGTCCTATCGGCACCCTGTTACTGGCCTGGCCCATGCTCGCTGCACTGTTGATTGCCGGCGCGGGCAATCCACCGCTGAAGGTTGTGGTGTTATTTTTAATCGGCGCCTTCGTTATGCGCTCTGCCGGCTGCGTCATCAATGATTTCGCCGATCGCGCAATTGACGGCCACGTGACGCGAACCAGACAGCGTCCGCTGGCCACAGGAGAAGTGAAAAGCTGGCAAGCGCTGCTGCTCTTTATCGGTCTGCTCATCATTGCTTTTCTGATTGTACTGCAGTTCAACAAGGCAACCATTTTATTGAGCTTTGCAGCGGCCGGAGTGGCGATACTCTATCCTTTCTGCAAACGCTTCACCCAGCTGCCGCAAGTGGTTCTCGGTATCGCCTTCAGCTTTGGCATTCTGATGCCCTTTACCGCACTTGAGCAAGGTTTACCTCTTGCTGCGTGGCTTCTGTTTGCGGCGAACATCTGCTGGACCGTAGCCTACGACACCGAGTACGCCATGGCTGATCGTGCCGATGATATGAAGATAGGGGTGAAATCCACGGCGATATTGTTCGGCGGTTTTGACAAGCTGGCAATTGCCCTGCTGCAAGTGGCAACTTTAGGATTTTTGGCAGCCTTAGGGCATCTGCTGGTATTGGGTTGGATTTACTGGATAGCTTTGCTGGTGATTGTGCTGCTCTTTGTCTGGCAACAGTTCCTGATCTGGTACCGCGAGCCGCAACGCTGTTTCCGTGCGTTTTTGCATAACAACCACGTAGGATGGGTGCTCGCGGCGGCAATAGCCGCGAGCTACTGGTACTAGTCCTGCAGGCGGCGCTGCACCGATTGGCGGATGGTTTGAACCACCGCCGGCTCGAGCAGCCGATCAATGGTATCGCTGAGTTCGCCAACGTCGGCGTGGGCAACAAAGTTACCCTCGCTGTTGACCTCAATGAGATCTTGCCGTTTAAGGGTTGAGATCAGCGCGCTAAGCAACTTTTTATCAAAAAACTCAGGTGCATTCACACCGTGCATCGCACTTAAGCGCTCGGCCAGTTCCACTGAAGCCTGTTCCAGCTGTGCCCGACTCTCTGGCCCGCCCTGCTGCAGGAGTTCAAATAGAATCGCATAACGCTGCAGCGTTTCACCAGCCGCGCGGGCAAGTAATTCCAGTTTGAAATAAGCTGAACTATCACGAGCTGTGGTTGCGTAACTTCCGTCTTCCGTCTCGGTCAGCATCCTCTCGGTCTGCATGTGATCGACGATCGCCTGGGTCCAGAGTTTCATGTCCTCGCGGGTGTGGCTTATAAACAATTCTTCTTTTAACAACGGCTGCACCTGCTCAAGCAATTTCACCACGTCGGCAATCTCAAAACGGTGATGGGCGCAGGCAAAGGCAGCGACAATCGCCGGGACAATGACCATGTGCATGATGTTGTTACGATAGTAGGTCATCGCGATGGCCGAGGTGCCATCCAGCCGGATCATTTCACCCATGGTATCGGCCACCACAGTGAACTTATCGTGACGTTTCGCCAGTTGCCAAAGCTCTTCGCCTGACTCCGCAGGAACGTAAGCGTCCTTGCTGTAGGGGACATCGCGTAGCAGCTTGGTGTACACGTCGAGCTGCGCCACCAGCTCCTCGCGCGACAGGGTATGATGTTCAGCACTCAATAGCGCGAGTGCCGACAGGTTGACACTGTTCATGCCTGCGGCATCGTTGATGCGCTGCATGATTTGTTCCGCGACCAGATTCACTGTTGGCGTCAGCCACTTAGGACGCTCCGGCTCTTCAGCGCCATGGGTAATAGAGTCACGCCAGTTTGGCGTCAGTTTATCCAGCGTTTGTCCAACATTGATGGGCGCGCCAAAAGTGACGAAGCCCTGTCCAAAATTGCGCAAATGGCGCAGGCTGGAGATCACTTTCCATACGGATTCTTTTTCTTTGGACTTACCTTTGAGCTCTTTTAAGTAGGTGCCGACTTCCATGACATGTTCGTAGCCTATGTAGACTGGCACGATCGACATCGGCCGCTGCTGGCCACGCAACATACCCTGGATGGTCATGGCGATCATCCCCGTCTTCGGTGACAGTAAGCGTCCGGTGCGGCTGCGCCCGCCCTCTGTGAAGTATTCCACGGGGTAGCCTTTTTGGAACAAGCGGTTCAGGTACTCACGGAAAACTGCAGAGTACAGTTTGTTACCCTTGAAACTACGGCGAATAAAAAATGCGCCGCCGCGACGGAACAGCGGACCAGCGGGGAAGAAATCGAGATTCACCCCGGCCGCAATGTGCGGGGGCACCAAGCCCTCTTTATAAATAACGTAACTCAGCAGCAGGTAATCCATATGGCTGCGATGGCAAGGTACATAAATCACTTCGTGCCCCGCTTGAGCCAGACCCCGAATGCGCTCACCGCCTTCCACGTGAATGCCGTTGTAGATGCGACTCCACATCCAGCCCATGAAACGATCCAACATACGCACCAAGGTATCACTGTACTTGGCAGCGATTTCATCCAGGTAGTCATAGGCGCGTTGATGCGCCTTTTCGGGGGAAATCTTCTTACTTTTGACTTCATCGGCAATGGCTTTTTGCAAAGCCGCACTGGCCAGTAGCTCCTTAATGACGCGATCGCGGTGCGCTACTTTTGGGCCTGCCACCGCATGCCGTAAGCGCACAAAGTGCACCCGCGCGACCCGCGCCAGTTTGTGCGCGATACGCCGGCTCGAACCATGCTGATCGGTCATTCTCCGAAGACTAACCGGGCGGCTTCCGCGTACTAAAATGTTGCGACCTGAAAAGACCACTAACCAAAATTTACGCCAGCGGCCCGGATTATCAAGATCGGCAACCATAGTGTTGCCTTCGCGCAGCTCCTGCCCGGCCTTACGCCCCCAAAACAAGCCCAGCGGCACCAGCTGTACATTTAGTTTGCTTTCTTTCTCGTGGCTTTCCAGCAACTGCAGGAATTCTTCAATGGCGGCCTCACTGGTATCGGCTTTAGCCTGCTCGAGGTACATCACCCGCGCGTGCTCTGTGCCGTTAATCAATAAGGGGTCTGTTGGATCAGGTAGTCCAGCATCGCGTAAGGCGCGTTGCGCAACCAACAAGTCAGTGACTGATGTCGAGCGCATGACATACACCACATGTTGAGCGCCAGTATCAGCGGCAGTCTCGGCACTAATGGTTTCGTCAAAAATCACTTCGAAGCGCGTTAACCAACGCACTGGCCAATACATTACCTTGGCAACAAAGCCTCTCCAGCTCATGGACTTCCCTCACTAAAATAGACCCTTAAAGGATATCATTGATTCGGCTGGTTTGCTGACAGAAAAAAAACGTACAAAAAAGTTGCGATCTCAAAACACCTGTATATACTCACAGTATTACTGTATAGATAAACAGGTAAAAAGATGCGACCTTTAACGCCACGACAACAAGAAATTCTGGATCTTATCAAGGATACAATTGACGCTACGGGCATGCCACCGACGCGCGCTGAAATTGCGGCCCGGCTAGGCTTCCGCTCGGCAAACTCTGCCGAAGAGCACCTCAAAGCGTTAGCCAAAAAAGGCGTCATCGAAATGCTGCCAGGTATGTCCCGTGGCCTGCGTCTGGTCGGCGTTGAGGAGGAAGATATTCCTCAGGGCCTGCCTCTTATTGGTCAGGTCGCCGCCGGCGAACCGATCCTCGCACAGGAACATATCGAAAGTCACTATCAAGTGGACCAGAACCTGTTCCGTCCACACGCCGACTTTCTGCTTCGTGTAAATGGCATGAGCATGAAAGACATTGGCATTTTGGACGGTGACTTACTCGCAGTGCACAAAACCCAGGAAGTACGTAACGGCCAGATTATCGTCGCCCGCGTGGAAGATGACGTCACCGTGAAACGTTTCGAGCGAAAAGGAAATACGATCTTACTGCATCCAGAAAATGAAGAGTTTTCACCTATCCAGGTCGACCTTACTCATCAGTTCTTCACTATCGAAGGACTTGCGGTCGGCGTGATTCGAAATGGAGCATGGTTATGAGATACAACTATCCCCACGCGAGCCAGGAGCTTGCGGTCAATACCCTAGCTATTACTGATGACAGCAGCTTTTCAAGCGAGGAGTTTGCCAGTCTGATGCCGCGTATCCAGTCACTGGCATTACGCACTAAACAATGGGTAACCGTGATTGGTGGCAGTCGTGAAGCGATTCAGCAACTGGTTAATGCTGGCGTTAGCCGCTCGCGCATTCGCTGGGTCGCCGGACGTGACGCTGATCAGCGTGAATGGGCAACAGAGCAGGCACTGCTCGCCGGTACCAGCAGTGTCGTCCTCAGCTTTCTTGGTGATGTCTCATCATCGCGAGTTGCGCAACGCTTAAAAATGGCGCGCAAAGTAAGTCAGACCCATAGCTTTATTTTCCACAATCAACCTTCTCGATCCCCACTCCACTAATTGAGAAGGTTTTCCCTGCAAGGCTGCTTCGGCAGCCTTTTTTTTCAATCTAATCTGAAAAATCTTAACTTTGGCGGTGGCTTTTTCATCTACTCATGGTATTTTGTTCGAGCAGCTTACTGCTAACACACTAAATAAAAATAACTATTAAATACAAAACAACAAAAGGGTTAGTAGGGAAAGCGATTTTTCTCCACAGAAATGCTGTTCCTTTTTCTGCTCACCTCGTTGTTCTTCAGGCTCGCACTTCGGTGTATTCGCGGAATAATCCGCGTCGGAAGAATGAGAGGAGATGTCGCGTGAGTATCAGACTCATCACCGCGCTAACAGCAATGTTTCCCATTGCTGCGCAAGCGCAATCGCAGTTTAACCTAACTCAGGGCGTTACTGAGATTAGTCAGCGCGTTTACGACTTACACATGACGATATTTTATATCTGTTGTGTGATTGGCGTAATCGTTTTTGGGGCAATGTTTTGGTCAATGATTCGCCATCGCAAATCAAATGGCCGGAAACCCGCAACTTTTCACGAGAGTGTTAAAGTTGAGATTTTATGGACCATCATTCCGTTTTTGATTTTGATTGGTATGGCGATTCCCGCTACATCGACCCTTATCGCAATGGAAGACAGTTCAGAATCCGACGTCACTGTTTTAGTGACCGGCTCGCAATGGAAATGGCATTACAAATACTTTGACAGTAACGTCGAGTATTTCAGCCTGCTCGCAACTCAGCGCGATCAAATCGAGAACAAACTCGAAAAAGGCGAAAACTACTTGCTCGAGGTTGACCGTCCATTGGTCATTCCTACCGACCGTAAAGTTCGTTTCCTCATCACCTCAGATGACGTTATCCACTCCTGGTGGGTTCCGGACTTTGCTGTGAAAAAAGACGCCAACCCGGGTTTCATTAACGAAGCCTGGACCAAAGTCGATCAACCCGGTATCTATCGCGGCCAATGTGCTGAGCTTTGCGGTAAAGACCATGGCTTCATGCCAGTAGTCGTTATTGCTAAAGAGCCAGCCGAATACGACAAGTGGCTCGCCGCGCAGGAAGAGATTCAGCGCAAGGCAAAAGAAGAGGAACAACGTCTATTGGCCATGTCTATGGACATGACCGAGCTGATGGATCTTGGTGAACAGGTGTACCTGGGTAGCTGTGCCGCCTGTCATCAGGCAAATGGCGAAGGCATTCCAGGGGTATTCCCGGCACTCAAAGGGTCGCCTATGGCACTTAACGATATGGAAGGTCACATCGATATCGTAGTGAATGGCAAATCCGGCACCTCGATGCAGGCGTTTGGCAATCAGTTGAGCTTACGCGAACTTGCCGCAGTGATTACCTATGAGCGTAACGCCTGGGGTAACGACACTGGCGAAACCGTACAAGCTTCTGATGTTAACGCGTACATGAACGAATAAGGGAGACCTGACTATGAGCACAGTTGTTGGCGAGATGGATCAGCACGACGATCATCACCACCATGCGCCGTCGGGTGTTACCCGTTGGCTGTTTACCACGAACCACAAAGACATCGGCTCGATGTACCTGTGGTTCAGTTTCATTATGTTTTTGGTTGGCGGTTCAATGGCGATGGTTATTCGCGCTGAACTCTTTCAACCTGGACTACAACTTGTAGACCCCCACTTTTTTAATCAGATGACCACGGTACATGGTCTTATCATGGTATTCGGTGCAGTTATGCCGGCCTTCACCGGCTTGGCGAACTGGATGATTCCAATGATGATCGGTGCACCGGATATGGCCTTGCCACGGATGAATAACTGGAGTTTCTGGATTCTGCCGTTCGCTTTCGCCATTTTGTTAGCGTCACTGTTCATGGAAGGTGGCGGCCCGGCCTTTGGCTGGACCTTCTACGCACCGCTGTCGACCACTTACAGTAGCGATTCCACCGCATTGTTCGTGTTCTCCGTGCACATCATGGGTATCTCGTCGATCATGGGGGCGATAAACGTTATCGTTACCATCATGAATATGCGTGCACCCGGCATGACCTACATGAAAATGCCGTTATTCGTATGGTCCTGGTTTATTACTGCCTTCCTGTTGATAGCAGTCATGCCAGTACTAGCCGGCGCAGTCACCATGGTGTTGACAGATAAATACTTTGGCACCAGCTTCTTCGATGCCGCAGGAGGTGGTGACCCAGTCATGTTCCAGCACATTTTCTGGTTCTTTGGGCACCCCGAAGTTTACATCATGATCTTGCCGTCCTTCGGGATTGTCTCAGCAATTATTCCTGCGTTCGCCCGCAAACCTTTGTTTGGCTATGCCTCAATGGTCTATGCAACGGCGGCCATCGCCGGACTCTCCTTCCTAGTATGGGCACATCACATGTTCACCACGGGGATGCCAGTCTTTGCTGAACTCTTCTTCATGTACTGTACGATGCTGATCTCGGTGCCGACCGGGGTGAAAGTCTTCAACTGGGTTGCCACCATGTGGCGTGGCTCAATCACTTTTGAGACGCCCATGCTGTTTTCACTGGCATTCGTGATTCTGTTTACCATTGGCGGCTTCTCCGGCTTAATGCTGGCGATCACTCCAGTAGATTTCCAGTATCATGATACCTACTTCGTCGTCGCGCATTTCCACTACGTACTGGTCAGTGGTGCCATCTTCTCTATCATGGCCGCCGCCTATTTCTGGCTGCCAAAATGGACCGGCCATATGTACGATGAGGGACTTGCAAAACTGCATTTCTGGGCATCCTTAATTTCCGTCAACGTGCTCTTCTTCCCTATGCACTTTGCCGGTCTTGCAGGAATGCCACGGCGTATCCCGGATTACTCAATACAGTTTGCTGATATTAATCAGATCGTCAGTATTGGTGGCTTTGCCTTTGGCTTATCGCAGTTGATCTTCCTGTGGGTTGTTATCAAGTGCGTGAAAGGTGGCGAGAAAGCGCCTGCTAAACCATGGGAAGGTGCCGAAGGACTGGAGTGGACAGTACCATCACCAGCTCCGTATCACACCTTCGATACACCGCCTGACACCTCCAAGACACCACCTGAGGCACAGGACCATGGCTGAGCAACAAGGCAAACCTGACAACACCCGTATCGTCCGCCGTCTATTACTGACGGTGGTGGGGATGTTTGCGTTCGGTTTCGCCTTGGTGCCACTGTACGACGTGTTCTGTGATATTACGGGTTTCAACGGCCGCTTCACCGATGGACAAGCGGCCGCGAACACCAAAACAGTGGATACCAGTCGAACGGTTAACGTGCAATTTATTACGCGTGTGAATAAGGGCATGCCCTGGGGATTCGAACCTGAAGTCAACTCAGTTCGCGTGCACCCGGGCGAGACCAAGGTGGTCAACTTTCTCGCCAACAACCCAACGGGCGGCAATATGATTGCACAAGCCATTCCGTCCGTGGCGCCTGGCGAAGCCTCCCTGTATCTGAATAAGGTCGAGTGTTTTTGCTTTAATCAGCAACCACTCGCCGCGGGGGCGAAAACGGCGATGCCGATGCAGTTTTATCTCGATCCAGAGATTCCCGACGACATTCACACGGTTACCCTGTCATACACCATGTACGATATGACAGAAAACGCTACACCTGATGCGCTGGCTGCGATCGCACAGCCAGTAAACTGAGGATTTTTGCAATGGCAGAACAAAAACACGAAAAATACTATGTGCCTGCATCAAGTCCATGGCCGATCGTAGGCGCCATTGGCCTCGGCCTGATCGCTTTCGGTGCTGGACACACAGTCATTGATATGAAAAACGAAGCCGATGGCTGGGGCATTAACGTCCTGTTAGCCGGCATTGTTGTCATTCTGGTGATGTTGTTCGGTTGGTTTCGCGACCAGATCAACGAGTCAATGTCCGGACTTTATAGTAAGCAGCTTGGCCACTCCTACCGACAAGGTATGGCATGGTTTATCTTCTCGGAGATTATGTTCTTTGCGGCGTTCTTCGGCGCGCTTTTTTACGCGCGGGTTATCGCCGTTGAGTGGCTCGGCGGCGCCAGCAATAATGTCATGACCAATGAGGTTCTGTGGCCGGGTTTCGAGGCCATCTGGCCGTTGACTGAAACCCCTGGTGGCATTGAGTCAGGAGCCATGGGCTGGCTGGGACTGCCACTCTACAACACCTTGATCTTGATCACCTCCTCGTTCACCTGTCATTTCGCTCACGTTGGCCTGGAAAAAGGCAAACGTAAGCAGTTGATCGGCTGGCTGGGTGTGACCATTGTGCTGGGCCTTATCTTCCTGTACCTGCAAGGCGCAGAATACGTGCACGCTTATCAGGATTTAGGTCTGACGCTCGACTCAGGAATTTACGGTAACACCTTTTACATGTTGACCGGTTTTCACGGCCTTCACGTAACTCTGGGAACCATCATGTTAATCGTGATGTTCCTGAGGGTTTTAAAAGGTCACTTTACGCCAGAAGGCCACTTTGCCTTTCAAGCCACCAGTTGGTACTGGCATTTTGTGGACGTGGTCTGGGTATGCTTGTTTATTTTCGTTTATATACTCTAAAGCATGGACCCGCGGCCTACTGAATCCATTCAGTAGGGTCGCGGGTTAGGTTCCAGAAGACCGGAAGCCAGCAGCAATACAATGATAATAATGGCCAGCACGGAGGCACCTACGCGGCGCCCTAGATAGCGCGTCATTGGCGGTTTGGTCGGATCATTGCGCAGCATGGTAATTAAAGCGCGCATGAGGTTGTAGACCATGAATAACATGAGTAGTACCAAAATGAGTTTTGCAATAAAGACCATATTATTTTCCTCTTTCGGTTTAAGCTGATGCGCTACGGCACCACGTTAGCAACTCTAATAACTGTGCTGGCAATTGCCTTTTTGGTCAAGCTTGGATTTTGGCAACTTGACCGTGCCTCAGAAAAACAGGCTCTGTTTGACGACTTTAACAATGCTCAGTCCCAGGTCGATCAGAGTGCGTTTCAACCTTTGCCGGAAGACCCTGCAGCAAGCTCCCGCTATACTCCCGTCACTGTCACAGGTGCCTTTAGCGATAATTATTTACTGCTCGACAATAAAATCTTTAACGGCAAGGTCGGCTACCAGGTGATTGGACTGCTTAAGGTCAGCGATCGCCAGGCGCTCATACCGGTCAACATGGGTTGGGTACCCGTCGGCCAAGACCGCCGTCAGCTTCCCAATCTGCCTTTACCTGACGGCCAGGTCCAAGTGAACGGCTGGCTCTATCCAGCGAACGCCGATGCTTTCACTTTTGCTGAACAGATCGTCGAACCTAGCAGCAAAGCGCCGTGGCGCGTGCAGCAGCTGGATTTTAACGCCATAAGCGAGGCCCTGGAGCTTCCCTTAGCCAACTATGTAGTGCTACTCTCAGAACAATCGAATTTTGGCTGGCCGCGGCAGTGGTCTCCACAAGTCATGACCCCAGCTAAACATCAGGCCTATGCCATGCAGTGGTTTTCCTTAGCTATCGCTTGCCTGATCGTATTTTTCTTTGCCCGACGTTCCATAATCAGAACAAAAAAGGAATGTGAATGACTTCCGTAAAAAAATCTCGTGCCACCTTAATTGGCGTAATTCTGGCATTTGCACTGCCGGTGATCGGTGCCAAGTTCGTACTGGATCAAAGCTGGTACCAGGGTGCCGCCACTAACAAAGGCACCATGCTTATGCCGCCCATCAAGCTGAGCGACGAACTGCAATCACGGCTGCCCGAAGGCTGGCGCGTTGCTTTGGTCGCCGACAACGAATGTGGCGCAGCTTGTGTACAGGGTCTCTATGCCATGAACCAGCTTGATGTCGCCTTAGGCAAAGAAAGTGATAGGGTCAAACCCATCGTCTTTAGCCGGACGCCGCTAGATTTTGATCTCGAGCAGACGCCGTTGGTCATACCGATTATTTCTGACGAATTCCCCGCGGCTTTTGCAGACATCCCGCCGCACCGTCTATTTATTATTGATCCCCTTGGCAACGCGATGCTCCACTACGCGACCTTTTCAGAAGAAGAAGCCATGCGCGCAGAAGCAAAGAATTTGCTCTCGGATCTACGTACCTTACTTAAGCTCTCTCGAATTGGGTAATTTATGCGTACTCTGGTAAATTTAAGTTTAATTCTGGCGTTGGTCGTGATCGTACTGGGTGCTTACACAAGATTAACGGATGCAGGTCTTGGCTGCCCTGACTGGCCTGGGTGTTACGGTCACTTAAGCGTGCCTATGGATGTCGATAAAGCGGCAGCGGCGCAAGCACTGTTCCCGGACTCCCCTTTGGAGCATGAAAAAGCCTGGAACGAGATGATTCATCGCTATGCTGCCGGGACCCTTGGGTTATTTATTCTTTTTATCGCCATCAGCGCTTTAGTAAAAGCTCGCAAACACGCTGAAACACCGGTAAAGCTGCCCCTCTTTTTATTGGCTCTGGTGATTTTCCAGGCCGCGTTAGGCATGTGGACGGTCACTCTGAACCTACAGCCGTTGGTGGTCATGGGGCATCTGCTCGGCGGCTTTTCCACGCTGGCCTTGCTCTATCTGCTGCGCTTGCGCCTGAAACGTATTCACCTGCCCATGGGCGATGCCAAGATGCGCCCGCTGGCAAGCTTCGCGTTGTTCGCCCTCCTCGTGGTGGTTGCTCAGATTGCGCTGGGCGGTTGGGTGGCTGCTAATTACGCCGCCCTCGCCTGTACTGATCTACCTATCTGTGAGGGCGACTGGCAGAGCCAGTTAGACGTTGCCGGGGCCTTCTCAGTACCTGAGGCGGTCACTTATCAATACGGTGCGCACGATTACGCTGAACGTATGACCATGCATGTTGCCCATCGGATCGGTGCCATTATCACCCTCATTGTGGTCGGCATTTTACTATGGCGCGGCTTTAACCGGGCTCAGTCAGCTGTGATTCGCAGCAGTCTGAACTGGGTGGGCCTGGCCCTGGTAGTGCAAATCGCTCTTGGTTTAAGTAACGTTATTTTCATGCTGCCACTAAGTGTCGCCGTTGCCCATAATTTGGTAGGTGCATTGTTGCTACTGAGTCTGGTAGGCTTGAACTATAAAATCGTACGCCACGCTTAAAACAATAATAACCGCGTGCGAAAAGGAAGTAAGTTGTATGACAGAGATTACATATAAGAGACACGCTCACTGGCGTGACTATCTGGAATTAACCAAGCCACGGGTAGTTCTGCTACTCCTGCTCACCGCACTTGTCGGCATGTGTCTGGCCAGCCCTACCTGGGTCGGCTGGTCGGTGGTAGTGCCAGCCATGATCGGCATCGGCTTGATGTCGGGCTCGGCTGCCGCTGTCAACCATCTGGTCGATCGCCATATTGACGCACAGATGGCGCGTACATTGCGTCGGCCGCTGCCATCCGGTGTCTTGTCACCACGGCACGTGCTCAGTTTCGCCGCCATCATTGGTGGCCTGGGTTTCGTGGTGTTGGCAATTTGGGTGAACATGTTGACCGCCTGGCTCACCTTAGCCAGCCTGGTCGGCTATGCCATTGTTTACACGATGTATCTAAAGCGCGCGACGCCGCAAAATATTGTCATCGGCGGTCTCGCTGGTGCTGCTCCACCGCTCTTGGGCTGGACTGCTGTCACCAATGAGATTCATCCTCATGCGATTTTGCTGGTGATGATTGTCTTCACCTGGACACCACCGCATTTTTGGGCATTAGCCGTACATCGCGCCAAAGATTACGCCAAGGCCAACATCCCTATGCTCCCGGTGACACACGGTATCGAGTTCACCAAGACCTGTATCTTGCTGTACACCGTTTTGCTCGCCATTATCTGCCTGTTACCTTATATTGTCGGCATGTCAGGAATTATTTACCTGATCGGTTCGAGCATCTTGAGTATCTGGTTTTTACTTTACGCCTGGAAGCTTAAGTTTGCTCCAACCAAACATACCGCATATGGCATGTTCAGTTTCTCAATCTGGCAATTGATGGCACTCTTTGTGCTATTGTTAGTAGACCACTATGTTGTAACGCCAGCACTCTGATAGGAGTGTTGCAACGCTAATGCGAAGGTGCAGAAAACAATGCAGAAATTATTAGTTAGTGTGGTCGCTATTGTGGCATTACTTGCCGGGGTAGTGATCTTTAACAGCTTACCGCGTCCCGAGCCACAAGCACTGGTTTACGAACCACCGCGGGAGCTCGACCCCTTCATGCTAGAGGCTCACAATGGCGCCCAGCTGACCAATGCCGATCTTACCGGGCAATGGACCTTTCTGTTCACTGGCTATACCTCATGTCCGGATATTTGCCCGACCACCATGGCGGACTTTAAGAAAGCATTACCGCAGCTCGCTTCGGTGACCAACCGCCCGGTGAAAGTTTGGCTGATCAGCGTTGATCCACGCCGCGATACTCAGCAAAAGCTGGCGGACTACACGACCTATTTTGGTACCGAGTTTATGGGCGTACGCGCCGAGCATAAAAACCTTTACCCCTTCGTCAACGGTCTTGGTTTGATGTACTCGATTCCCGGCGAGGAAGAAGTGGATTACTTAGTGAACCACAGCTCTGCCATTGTCCTTGTTAATCCAGACGGCAACCGGCATGCCATCTTTAAAGCCAGTCACACGCCTGGCACGCTGCCGACGGTCGATATGGAGCAGATGGTTCAGGATTTCCAGCTCATCACCCAGCAATATCAGTAAGCTTAGTCTGGCCAGCGCCCCTCTGCATCGGGGCGCACCAGCGGCACCGAATGCCAGTAAAAACGTCCCTGCTGTGAGCGACTGGGTACCGTGCAATTCACCCGTGAGCGTCCCAAAGGCGGATTTTTGAGATGCAGCGTTAACTGCCAGCCATCACCAAGCTGGTGCTCAAGCTTGCGCCACTGTGGTTTGAGTTGCTCACCCTGATAAAAGCAGTTCAGCAGGGAAGTATCAAAGTCATTGCTGCTAGCCACGTCGACCTTGACCTCCAACTTTTTACTACCGTCCTCCAGCACCATGTTACGTGGCGCTGTCGTCACTGCTGGCAATGGCAAACTGAGTAATTTCGTGCGTAATGTTTTCAGGTCAGCGTATTGAGCTGATGCAGGAAACCGTGGGATTTGAGTTGTTGGCGTCGCAGGTCCCCAAGGGCCCGAATGCTGACCAAAGGCAATATATCCTTCCTCGGCCAACATCGCTTCCAGCTGCGGGTTAAATTCCCCGTAAGGATAGGCAAACTGACGTGGCTGTTCGCCGGGCAGCGCCTTCTGTAACATCTGCTGCGCTTCAACAACATCCCGGCGCTGCCGCGCCAGCCATTGCTGTTCACTTTCTCCTTGCTGACGCCAGGTCATGTGGCCGTGACTGTTGGAGTGATTGGCAATGGTCGCACCGTAACTCTGGAGTTCGGTTAACTGCTCCCAACTCATATACAGGTGCGGAGTCTCCTCCATGAGCTTCGGATTGATAAAAATCGTGAACGGAAATTCAAATTCTTTAAAGATATGTATCCCGTTGTCGTAAACATTACGCCAGCCGTCATCGAAGGTAATCGCCACCGCTTTGTTTGGCATAGGGTCCGGGCTTTCCAGCAACCGCTGCGCTTCCGTCAGCGACACCACGGTAAAATCATTGTCCTCAAGAAACTGGAAATGTTCCTCCAGTTCTGCGGCTGTCACTGAGGTCACCCGCGGTGTATCATCACCGATATGATGATATTGCAAAATCACCACACCATGCTCGGCCGCATGGCTAGCGCCAGCGCTGAAAGGGAACAGGATGAGCCAAATCACGCCTAATAACACACCACGCATTGTCGATCTCCAAAAGTTTTGGGGGTCGTGGCCAGCTCACCGGAAAATTTTTGCCATCGCCTTGCCGATGATCATTTCCAATATTGCTGCGCCACTTTTAGGTCTTGTCGATACTGCCATAATAGGCCATCTACCTGATGCGATCTACCTGAGTGGAGTGGCATTAGGCGCCATGGTAGTTAGTTTTATTTTCCTGCTGGCTATTTTCCTGCGAATGACAACGACGGGAGAAATCGCCCGCGCTTTCGGCCGCGAGGTTCTCGCTGAGCAGCGTCAGATCGGACTCCATGCACTGGCCTTCGCCGTGATACTGGGCGTCGGTCTGCTGCTGCTGACGCCCTTGATTCTCGAGCTGGCGTGGTGGTTGATTGCGCCAAGCCCGGAACTTCAAGAGTATGCCACTCGTTACATTGAGATTCGCATGTGGGCGGCGCCCGCGGCGCTCATTAATCTGGTGGTTCTTGGCGTGCTGTTAGGGCGTCAGCAAAGCCGAAGGGCCATGATCCTGGTGATTTTTACCAACGCCGTGAATGTGATTGCCGATATCATTTTGATTATTGGTCTGGATATGAACGTCGCTGGTGCCGCGTGGGCGTCAGTTACTGCTGAGGTGAGCACCGCATTGCTCGGCCTGTACCTGATACGGAACGTGCTGCAGTTAGGCCAAAGCTGGCACTTACAACGTCAGTATTTCAGTCGTTTTTTTGGCATGAACCGTGATGTCTTTCTACGCTCTTTGCTGCTGCAGCTGTGTATGGCCACAATGACCGGTTATGCCGCTCGATTTGGCGATATTTACGTGGCGGTGAATGCGGTATTGATGCAGTTCTTGATGCTGATTTCGCTGGGACTTGATGGTATCGCTTACGCCGTTGAAGCCTTAGCGGGTGCCGCGGTTGGCCGTCAGCGCCGGGATGAGGTCAAGTATTGGCTACGTCTCACGCTACTCTGGTCGATGCTCTTTGCCATCGCTTATAGCTTTTTGTTCTGGCTTGCTGGCGATTCTGTCGTACGCTTGCTGACGGATCTACCGGAGGTCATCGCGACGGCGCAACACTACCTGCCATGGATTTATGTGCTGCCGCTGCTCGGCCATTGGAGTTACTATTTTGATGGTGTTTTTATTGGGCTTGGCTACACCCGCGCCATGCGCGATACCATGGCGGTCAGCGCGCTACTGGTGTTTGTCCCGCTGTGGCAGTTGGCGGCAGTCTGGTTCAGTAATGAAAATGCCAACCACGGACTGTGGTTGGCATTAAGTGCTTTTTTGCTGGCCCGTGGCGCAAGTCAGTGGTTGTACTTACGCTACTGGGCGAAACCTGTGCCGCAGTTCACTACCTAGCAGGGGAGCAGCTGATGGCAGCCCTTTCTGTTAGTAGTAGGAATGCTCGCCGGGTTGATGCTCGGTCACATCCTTGACGCCCTTGAGCTCTTCAGGGAAGCGCTGCAGTAGCTCTTTTTCGATGCCTTCTTTGAGCGTGACATCGACCATGCTACAGCCATTGCAACCGCCGCCAAACTGCAGCACCGCAAAACCGTCATCGGTAATTTGATTGATAGCCACACGGCCACCATGGCTGGCTAGCTGTGGGTTGATTTCCGCCTGAATCACGTACTCAACACGTTCAATCAAGGGCGCATCATCATCGACCTTACGCGCTTTCGCGTTAGGTGCTTTTAATGTCAGTTGCGAGCCGAGTTCCTGCTCTTCAAAGTCGATCACGGCATCTTGCAAAAATGGCGCACTACCCGAGTCAACGACGGCATCAAAACCTGAAAATGGCAAGGTCTCGTCATCCGGCTCTACGGAGTCTGGCGGACAATAGGAAACGCCGCACTCGGCTGATGCGGTACCCGGGTTCACCACAAACACACGGATATTGGTGTTATCCGGCTGTTCGGCAAGCAATTTGCGAAAATGCGCCTGGGCGCTTTCTGTAATACGAATCATGGGCTTACCACCTCACTGCTATACTTGAGTATTTTAGTAGGGTATATCTTATCGCAAAAATCGGTCATTGCATAGTAAGGAGCTTGGGGTTCTCCCGGTATTTTGCTAGCTTAAGCTGATGTTTCATTGGCTTAGGAAGTTGTTATGCGTTATCTAAAACTAGTCGCTCTGGCGCTGCTGTTGGTAAGCACCAGTGCTTTCAGCGCGACGCTAAAAGATTATCTCCCGCAAGATGTCACCTATGACCCAAGTATTCCTACACCAGAATCCGTGTTGGGCTATCAGGTCGGTGAGTGGCACGTACGTCACGATCAGCTCGTCCGTTACATGGAAGTGCTTGCTGAAAACAGTGACCGATTCCAACTTGAATACACCGGTCGTACTCACGAAGACCGCCCTTTGTTACTGATTACCGTAACAACTCCTGAGAACCATCAAAATATTGATGCCTTGCGAGACGCCCACATGGCAGTTGCCGACCCGGCGCGCAAAGGCGACCCTGAGACTGCTCCTTTGGTGCTCTACATGGGCTATAGCATCCACGGTGACGAGCCTAGTGGAAGTAACGCAGCGCTGTTATATGCGTACTATCTCGCCGCAGCCCAAGGTGAAAAAATCGAAGCTGTGTTGCGCGATTCGATTATTTTACTCGACCCAAGCCTGAACCCTGACGGCTTAGCACGTTTTGCCCAGTGGGCCAATCAGCACCGCAGCCAGAACCTGGTTGCTGATCCGCAGCATCGCGAGCATGTCCAGGGGACTCCACGTGGCCGCGTCAACCACTACTGGTTCGACTTGAATCGTGACTGGTTGTTGCTGCAACACCCTGAGTCACGGGCACGTGTGGTGAACTTCCAGAAATGGAAGCCTAACGTCCTGACTGATTTCCACGAAATGGGTACCGACAGCACTTTCTTCTTCCAGCCGGGCATCCCAACCCGCCGTAATCCGAACACCCCGGAAGAGAACGTAACACTTACTGCCAAGTTAGCCGAAGGCCATGCTGCCGCGCTCGATGAGCAAGGTCGTTTGTACTTTACAGAAGAAGCATTTGACGACTTTTATGTCGGTAAAGGTTCAACCTACCCTGACGTACAAGGCGCAATTGGTATATTGTTCGAGCAAGCCTCAAGCCGCGGTCACGCACAAGATTCAATTAATGGTGTAGTTGAATTCCCCTTCACCATCCAGAATCAGTTCACCACTTCGTTGACCACCATGTACGGTGCTCACGCAAATAAGACTGCATTTCTTGATTACCAGCAGCGTTTCTTCGACAGCGCGCTGGAATTAGCTGACGACGCCGATTTCCGTGGCTACCTGTTTGGCGATGAGACCGACCCGGCCCGGGTAGAGGGATTACTTAAGCTGTTAGCGCAACATGAAGTGCAGGTGTATCCGGTCACGCGCGACATTGAAGACAATGGTGTGACCTTTAAAGCGGGCACTAGCTACTATGTACCATTACAGCAGCCACAGTACCGCTTGATTCGTGCCATGTTCAGCACGCGCCAGGACTTCCGCGACAATACCTTCTACGATGTTTCTGGCTGGACCTTGCCACTGGCATTTAACCTCAAATTCACCCGTACCGATGAGCGGGTTCGTCACAGCGATACCGCATGGCAGGCAGCTCCGGAAGCGCCGGCTGCGACCGCACTAAGTGCCGATGCCTATGCGTATGGTTTCGACTGGCATAATTACTTCGCACCACGTGCGTTGCAGGAATTGCTGGAAGCCGGCGTACACGTTCGTCAGGCCGACCTCGACTTTACTGCCAAGGTAACCGATGGCACACACGCATTTGATGCCGGTGCTGTGGTGATCACCCAGGCTTATCAGGACAAGCCATGGGCCGAAGTTCAGCAACTGGTGCAGACCATTACTGCACGCAATGGCCTCAACGTGCACAGCATCACCACCGGGCTGACGCCGTCGGGCATGGATCTGGGCAGTCGCAATCTGCGTCCGGTTGAACCTGTTAAGGTCATGATGCTGGTCGGCGACGGTGCCAACATGTACGAAAACGGTGAAGCATGGTATTACCTTGATCGCCACGTTGGCATCCCGTTATCGATGATTGATACCGACCGTTTTAACCGCATTGACCTGCAACGTTACACCCATATCCTGATGGTCGACGGTAGCTACCGCAACCTCAACGACGCTAGTGTTTCGCGTCTGCAGGACTGGGTGCGCAAAGGCGGTGTGGTTGTCGGTCAGCAAGGCGGTGCCAAGTGGCTTTCTGAAAACGAAATCCTGGCCGCCAAGTTTGTTGAAGATGAAGCTTTCGATGAAAAATTTGATAGCTCTGCGCTCAGCTACAGCGACCGTGACAGCTATTATGGCAAGCGTCGCGTTGCCGGTGCGATCTTCGGCGTTGAACTTGATTTGAGTCATCCGCTAACCTTCGGCTTCCCACGTCAACAGCTACCTGTTTTCAAAGACAGCCTGAACGCTATGACGGTTCCGAAGTCACCGTTCATCACTGTTGGCCGTTACCTGGATGAGCCACTACTTAGCGGTTATGCCGCCAAAGAAAACCGTGAAGTTATCGCTGATAAAGCAGCTCTGGTCGCGCACCGTCTTGGTGGTGGCCGCGTGATTGCCTTTGCCGACGACGTCAACTTCCGTGCGTTCTTCTGGGGCAGCGCGAAATTATTGAGCAATGCCATCTTTATGGCGCCTGCCATCGACGCTTATGCCAGCGAAGATAAAGACGCCGCAGCTGCGGCAGCAGAAGCTGAGGAAGCAGCGCACTAAAGAACTCCCGCCCGATGCGGTTCGGTGTAGCACAATGCCCACACATCGACCGCTTTTGCTCCCCGCCGTTGCAGTGCTGCAGCGGCGGCGGTTACTGAAGCCCCCGTAGTGACCACATCATCGACTAATGCCACCGTTAGACCCTGTAGCGAACGGGTACAGTGCATGGCCTTCGCCATGGCCTGCCAACGTTGCTGACGGTTTAACCGATGCTGTTGCCCTTCATCATGCAGCCGTCGCAGTAATCCCGCGGCAAACGGCAGTTGTACCAAAGCCCCAACCTCACGGGCTAACAATGCCGCCTGGTTAAAGCCTCTTTTGCGCCAGCGTTTACCTATCATCGGCATCGCCACTATCAGATCTGGCCAGCTTTCCGGCTGTCCCCGGTAGCAGGCGTAGACGTGCGCCGCCAGCAACGGTGCCAGACTGTTGACCAGCTCCGGGCAACGTTGGAACTTGTACCTTTTCACCAGCTGCTGACTTTCAGCTTGCCAGGCTAACGCCGCAAACCAGTGCCGCCCATAGCCCGTCGCATCAGGCGGTCCACGCCAACGCAACGAGTTTGGTGGCAAGCGCGGCAGGTCGTGATAACAGGCTCGGCAAAAGCCATAGGATTCATCACGATGCAACGACTGCAGACACAGCCAGCAGCAGCCGCCGGGTAACTTGGCAAGCAACGATTGCAGGGGTACCATAAGCTCCTCCGTGAGCGGTAACAGGAATAACTATGGTAGCCAAGGTTTGGTCAGACGTCAGTGGCACAGGAGAGGATATCGTTGTCCTCCATGGCTGGGGTTTAAATGGTGCAATCTGGACACCGGTGCAGGACGAGCTCGCCCGCCTCGGCCGCTTAACCCGGCTCGATCTGCCAGGGTATGGCGAGTCACCATGGCCCCCTGAGCGTCCGCTCAACTTCACCCAACTCTGTGAGCTGACCCTCGACGCGCTACCTGCGCGCTGCCACCTGATCGGCTGGTCGTTAGGCGGGCTGGTGGCTACGCAGCTGGCACTGCAGGCACCAGCACGGGTTGCCAGTTTGACTACGGTCGCCTCCTCGCCCTACTTTCCGGCAGAGCCGCCGGCCTGGCCCGGCATTGAGCCGAGCATCCTGAGCCAGTTCGGCAAACAACTGAGCAAAGACTTCCGCCGCACTGTGGAGCGGTTTCTAGCCCTGCAGTCGTTGGGCAGCCCCCATGCAAAACAAGATGTGAAAGCGATTAAAGAATGGTTGTTTAGCAAGCCCATGGCGAGCGTTGAGGTGCTGGATGCCGGTCTGGATATGCTCGCCGAGGTTGACCTGCGTGAGCAACTGCAGCAACTTACCTTGCCGTTCCTACGTATCTATGGCCGCCTCGATGCGCTGGTTCCCAGCACTGTTGCGGAGCAGGTGGACCGATTGGCTCCGCACAGCGAGCGCTTCATTGCGCCGCAATGCAGTCATGCGCCGTTCATCAGTGCCCCCGAAACCTTCTGTGAAGTATGGCGTGAGTTCTTCCTGCGCGTGCGCTAGCGCTGGCAACGTTTACAATACACGGTGCTACGCTGACCCAGGCGAATTTCCGTGAGCTCCTGTTTGCAGACCATACACTGCTTGCCGCCGCGGCCATAAACATTCAGATGCTGCTTAAAGTAACCAGGCTGGCCATCGGCCTGGGTAAAATCCTGCAAGGTGGTACCGCCTTGTGCAATGGCTTCGGTCAGGGTTTGCTTGATAATAGGCACCAGGCGCTGCAAGCGCGCCAGACTGACCTTACCCGCCGCACGTTTAGGGTGAATACCCGCTTTAAACAGCGCTTCATTGGCATAAATGTTGCCAACCCCTACCACCACATGATTATCCATAATAAAGGTCTTGATGGCTTGCTGGCGGCCCTTGGCCCGCTGATGCAAGTAGCCTGCGGTAAACGCCTCAGTCAGCGGTTCGGGTCCCAGATCTTTAAGCAGGGGGTGGTCCAGACCAGGATGCTGCTCACTCAGCAATACACAGCCGAACCGACGTGGATCGTTGAACCTTAAACATTGACCGCTGCTGAGCTGAATATCGACATGATCATGTTTCACCACCAGGCTATCCTTTGGCACCACGCGCAATTTGCCTGACATGCCCAGATGAATGATAAGGTAGCCTTTATCAGTGTGCAGAATGAGGTATTTGGCGCGCCGCTCGACCCGCGCAATTTTCGCTCCGGCAAGCGCCGTCACGCCCTCGGGGATCGGCCACCGTAAACGTCGATCGCGCACCACTACCGAAGTGATGGTTTGTCCTTCAAGATGCGGGGCGATGCCCATTCTGCTGACTTCAACTTCTGGTAATTCTGGCATCTGCTTTCTCTTGTGCTGAGGGCCTATGTTTAGTGCTTGTCTTTACAGCTTGTCTTTAACTACGCTGTAAACTATATTTCGCGCCGACGATAAAGGAGAGCCTCCACCTGATGACCACTGCCCCACCAGTACTAACGGTTGCTGATTTTGCCACCGAGTCGATCGCTGTCGACCAGCTGGCACAGGCTGGCTATGTCATTGTACCTAACTTTCTTGCCCGCGAACATTGCCAGCAACTTTACGACTATGCCCTTAATTTGCCAGCGCAAGGATGGCAGCAGGCAGGCATTGGCCGGGCTGACAATTACACCACCAACAGCGCGGTTCGACAGGATAAAATCCGCTGGTTACGGGCTGACTACCATTACGAAAACGCCTACCTGAGGATGATGGATCAGTTACGCCTGGAGCTCAATCGTGAACTCTTTATGGGGCTGTTCGATTATGAATGTCACCTCGCTCACTACCCACCTGGCGCCTTTTACCGTAAACATCTAGATGCTTTCAAGGGCCGCAGCAATCGCATTCTGACCACGGTGTTCTATCTGAATCCTGATTGGCAGGAACAGGATGGCGGTCAACTGGTGATTTATGGGGAACGGGGAGAGGTGCTTGAAACCGTGCTGCCGGAAGCTGGCAAGCTGGTCGTGTTTTTAAGTGATGTGTTCGTGCACGAGGTGCTACCCGGCGCCCGTGATCGATTCAGCATTACCGGCTGGTATCGTTTAAATACGAGTATTGGCGGCGTCGTCGATCCGACCCGTTAAAACAAAAAACCCGACACGAGGTCGGGTTTTTCAGAACATGCTGGAACGAAGCTTACTTAATTTTAGCTTCTTTGAACATCACGTGTTTACGAACCACGGGATCGAACTTTTTGATTTCCATCTTTTCTGGCATGTTACGCTTGTTCTTGTCGGTAGTGTAGAAATAACCAGTACCGGCAGAAGATACTAAACGAATCTTATCGCGCATAGTTTAATTCCTTACACTTTTTCGCCACGTGCGCGCAGATCCGCGAGCACAGAGTCGATACCGTTTTTATCAATAATACGCATACCTTTAGTGGTAATACGCAGCTTCACCCAACGCTTTTCTGATTCAACCCAGAAGCGGTGTGATTGTAGGTTTGGCAGGAAACGACGCTTGGTCGCGTTGCGCGCGTGTGAACGGTTGTTTCCGCTAACCGGACGCTTTCCTGTAACTTGACATACTCGTGACATCGTTTTTTACTCCAAAAATTGCTTCAAGCTCGCCTGTCGCCCATCGCGGCCTTGCCTTGAATCCGAGGGCGCATTTTATACAGTAATCCGACTCGGTAATCAAGTGATCGACGCGTTTTTTTGATCTTTTCTGATCGTCTTGATGGTGGCGCTACTCTACTACAATAGCCCGCGCTCGGCAAACGAAACTGGCTCCCCGCTCCCAATCACAAAGTGATCCAGCAATGCCACATCGATCATTGTCAGCGCATTTTTAAGACGATCCGTGACCCGCTGATCCGCCTGACTGGGTTCGGCCACGCCCGAGGGGTGATTGTGCGCTAAAATCACCGCCGCGGCATTATGTTGCATCACCAGTTTAATGATTTCACGCGGGTATACCGGCGCTGCGTTAATGGTCCCATGAAACAACTCCACGTATTTTAGTAAGCGGTGCTGGCTGTCTAATAGCAACACCACGAACACCTCCCTTTGCTGATGGCGTAACTGAGCGGTTAAATAGTCACGGACCATGGCAGGTTGGGTAAAACCTTCATCACGCCGCAACTGCCAGGCCAAATAACGTCGCGAAATTTCCATGACCACTTGCAACTGCATCACCCGCGCCGGCCCCAGCCCCGGCTGTTGCAGCAGCTCTTTGGTCGAGGCGGCCAGCATGCCGCCAATGCCCTCAAACGCGTGCAGCAGTTCGCGCGCATAAGTGACCACATCCTTGCCCCGTACCCCGGTGCCCAGTAATATTGCCAGTAATTCGGCATCACTTAAGGCGCTCACGCCCAGCTCCGCCATCTTCTCTCGCGGGCGCTCCTGGGCTGGCCAATTTTTAACTGTACTCATTGTTCCTCCATGAACCTCTTCGCTGTCTCAATTCCAATGTCAGATTACCAGTGAAACACGTCTGGATTCGGGGGTGATGGTGAAAAGTTGGTCGCTTCGCTCATCAACTGCATGTTAAAAGTTCCGTAAAGACAGTATCTCGTGCTAGGCTAACGGACCTGGATTGGTGAGGACTTACTATGACGGAAACCCCTATCAAATCGTTATCTGGACGCCATGTTCTGGTTGCTGTCAGTGGCGGTATTGCAGCCTATAAAAGCCCCGACCTGGTGCGTCGCTTACGTGATGTGGGCGCCATCGTACGGGTGGTTATGACCAAAGGCGCACATGCTTTTATTACCCCGCTGACACTACAAGCCGTATCTGGCCATAGCGTCCACGATGACCTGCTGGATCCGGCGGCGGAGGCGGCCATGGGCCACATCGAACTCGCCAAATGGGCCGATGTGATCCTGATTGCACCGGCCAGTGCCAACACTCTTGCCCGCCTCGCCCATGGCTTTGCCGACGATCTGTTAAGCACCCTGTGTTTAGCAACCACGGCACCTGTCATGCTGGCGCCGGCGATGAATCAACAAATGTGGTCGGCCAGCTCGGTGCAGCGTAATATGCGCGAACTTGAGGATCTTGGCTTTCATATCATCGAACCCGCCAGTGGCTCGCAAGCCTGTGGTGACTTCGGTGCTGGGCGCATGCCTGAACCCATTGCATTGCGCGATGCCGTGGTTGAGCTGTTAGCTCCGGGCAAGGGTGCTTTTGCCGGAAAACATATCGTAATTACCGCTGGTCCGACGCGCGAAGCCATCGATCCGGTTCGCTACCTGAGTAATCATAGTTCCGGCAAGATGGGCTATGCACTGGCGACACAAGCCCTGCGCGCAGGCGCGCAGGTGACCTTAGTGACCGGCCCGACGCAATTAACACCCCCAAAAGGGGCAAAATTGGTCGCGGTAGAGAGCGCCGAAGAGATGTTGGCTGCCGTTGAAGAAGCCGTGTCTGCGGATGATATTTTCATCGCCTGTGCGGCCGTTGCCGACTACCGCCTGGCCCGCGTGGCGGAGCAAAAAATCAAGAAACAGGACGGCGCAACCCAGCTTGAACTGGTGCGGACTCCGGATATTCTTTCGACCATCGCGCATCGTGCAAAGCCTCCCGTATGTGTAGGTTTTGCCGCAGAAACTCAGGATGTTGCGCGCTACGCTGCCGATAAGCTCAAACGCAAAAAGCTCACTCTCATTGCGGCTAACGACGTCAGCGATAAAAGTATCGGCTTTAACAGTGATGATAACGCCATGACCCTGTTCTGGCATGACGCAGACGGTGAGTTGCAGCGACGCGATCTCGGCCGCGCGCCAAAAGCGCAAATTGCCGACGCAATTTTGACCCAACTACACGAATTACAGACTTCACGCTGATGTAACTGCGTGCCCCATAAGAATAAAGAGAGAACGTTAACGATGACGACGAGTAAGAAACCGAATCGTAAAGAGCAAATTTTAGGGACGCTGGCCGCCATGCTGGAAACCAGCCCGGGTCAACGGATCACGACCAAGAACCTGGCTGCTGAACTGGGCGTCTCTGAGGCAGCCCTATACCGCCATTTTCCGTCCAAAGCACGGATGTTTGAGGGGCTCATTGAGTTCACCGAAGAAGCTGTATTAAGTCGCATCAATCAAGTCATGGAAGTCGAGAAAGACACCCTCATTCGTTGCGAAATGATGTTGCGAGTGGTCCTTACCTTTGTCGAACGCAATCCGGGTATTACCCGTATTTTGACCGGTGATGCCCTGATGGGTGAGCATGATCGTCTGCGCTCGCGGGTGCAGAATCTGTTCGCTAAAATTGAGTCGAACCTGAAGCAGGCGCTGCGGGAACGTCGCCTGCGGGAAAACGTACAAAGCCGTCTTGATGAAGCCGTACTGGCTAACCTGTTGATGGCTTATGCGGATGGCAAAATTGCGCAGTTTGTACGCTCAGAGTTTAAACAGACCCCGACCACCGAGTTTGATGCGCAATGGCAAACCATTGCCCACCAATTACTCTGAAGTCCGCGCCCGGCTCAGCAGGTTGATTGCCGCCTGCTGAGGCGTGGTATCGCCGTAGAGAACATCATAAATCTGTTCACAAATCGGCATTTCTACGCCGTGCCGTCGGGCCAGCATCACCACTTCCTTAGTGTTACGATAGCCTTCGATGGCCTGACCAATATCGCTCATCGCCTGTTCAACAGACTTGCCCTGTCCCAGGGCGAGACCGAAGCGTCGATTTCGCGACTGATTATCGGTACAGGTTAAAATCAGGTCGCCCAAGCCCGCCATGCCAGTAAAGGTTTCCGGTTTAGCGCCGAGTTCCAGTCCCAGTCGGGTCAGTTCGGCCAGACCGCGAGTGATCAGTGCGGTGCGCGCATTGGCGCCGAAGCCAATACCATCGGCCATACCGGCACCTATAGCGATCACGTTTTTCACCACGCCACCAAGCTGAACACCAATAAAGTCATCGTTAGTGTAGACCCGGAAGCTGCGATTACAGTGCAATAACTCCGAGAGCTCGTGGACAAAGTCAGGGTCCGTTGACGACATGGAAATTGCCGTCGGCAGACCTTTTGCCATTTCCATCGCAAAAGTAGGTCCGGATAACACTGCCAGTGCATGTTCGTTGCCCAGAATTTCTTCAGCAACCTCAAACAGCAGACGGCCGGTGTCGGGCTCCAGGCCCTTGGTCGCCCACGCCACGCGGGCGTCACTGCGGATCAATGGCTTGATATCATGCAGCACCTGGGCAAAACCACTACTGGGCACGACCACCACGATATTACGGGCATCGGCAACGGCTTCAGCAAGATCGCTGGTGACCGTCAATGCATCAGGAAGAGGAATACCTGGCAAGTAGCGTTTGTTTTCCCGCTGCTCGGCCATAGAAGAGGTTTGCTCTGCGTCGCGGCCCCAAAGACAAATTGGATTTCCCTTGCGCGCAAAACAAAGTGCCAGGGCGGTTCCATAAGAACCGGCTCCTAGCACTGTCACTTGAGTATCACGCATGAGTTAGCGTTATACCTGATTGCTTACGCGTCAGCTTGCTGTTCAGCTTGCTGCTGTTGCTGTTGCATATGCTGTGCGAACACTGCGTCGAAGTTTACTGGCGCAAGGTTCAATTGTGGGAATGTTGCACGGCTTACTAAGCTCGACAGGCATTCACGTGCATATGGGAACAAGATGTTCGGGCAGAATGCACCCAGCAATTGCGCGCGCTGTGCTTCTTCAATCGAGTCAGCAATAGTAAAAATACCGGCCTGATGAACTTCAGCTAAAAACGCAACGTCTTCACCAACCTTGTTGGTCGCGGTGATTTTCAGCACGACTTCATAGGTGTTGTCTTCCAGCTTGGTGTTTTTCACGTTCAGATCAAGGTTTAACTCAGGCTTCCATTCTTTACGGAAGATCTCTGGTGAATTCGGCGCTTCGAAAGAAACATCTTTGGTGTAGATACGCTGAATTGCGAATGCTTGTTCTTGTTGTGCTTGCGCTTCGCCTTGAGCGGCGCCGTTTACTTGCTGTTCATCAGCCATGGTTATACTTCCTATTAACGATTTGGTTTTACGAGTTATTTGTTAACGAGCGGAAAACTTGCGCCTTTCCAGGCTGAAATTCCACCTTGTAATAAGGCAACGTTTTCATAGCCCGCTTTAGTCAATTCTTGCGACACTGATTTTGCGGTCATGCCAGTTGCACATACCACAACGATGGGGGCAGATTTGTATTTCTCAAGTGCCGCAGTGTCATTTTTTCGGATCCGCTCAGCAGGTAAATTGACTGAGCCATGGATATGCCCTTTGCGAAATTCATCAACCGAGCGGGTATCGACAAATACGCCATCGTTGCGGTTGACCTCCAGCGTCGCCTGCTGCGGGGTAAGCGCTTTAACATTGGACGTTGCGGCCTGCACATAAGAAACGATGAGGGCGATTAGCAACACTACCCATAAGATACTCATCAAATAGTGGTCGGCTGCGAAGGCTAGGATTTGCTCCATGATTGCTCACTACTCCTACTGAAAAAATCAAGCATCAGAGTATACCTGCTGAAACGCCAGTTACCAGTAAAATTTGGGGGCATTTCGACCGACAGCGGGTGCGTTGCGACGTAAAATCGCATAAACTAAAGATCAATCAAGAACTACCCACAACAACCAAGTGAGGATGTGCAATGGCGAAGCCACATACCCCCCTAGCGCTGTTGATTTTAGACGGCTGGGGTCACCGCGAAGCAACCGATGACAATGCCATAGCGGCGGCAAATACGCCCAACATGGACAAGTTATGGGCAGAATGCCCGCATACACTCGTTGACGGTTCTGGCATGTCGGTGGGTCTTCCCGACGGTCAGATGGGCAATTCCGAAGTTGGCCATGTCAATCTGGGCGCCGGCCGCGTTGTTTACCAGGACTTTACCCGGGTCAGCAAGGCCATCCATGATGGCGAGTTCTTTGCTAATCCCGCGCTCACTGAGGCCGTCGATAAAGCGGTAGCGAATGAACGCGCAGTGCATATTATGGGGTTGTTATCTCCGGGTGGCGTACATAGTCACGAACGGCACCTGCTGGCAATGGTCGAGATGGCCGCTCAGCGCGGCGCGAAGCAGGTTTATGTGCACGGCTTTCTGGACGGTCGCGATACTCCACCGCGCTCGGCTAAACCAAGCCTTGAACGCTTTGAACAGCTGTTCAGCAAGCTCGGTGTTGGCCGTTTTGCCAGCCTGTGCGGCCGCTATTATGCGATGGATCGGGATAAACGCTGGGACCGTATCGAACAAGCCTGGCAACTCTTGGTCGATGGTAGCGCTCCCTTCGCTGCGCCCAGCGCGAGCGAGGCCCTGGCGCAAGCCTACGAGCGCGGTGAAAATGACGAGTTTGTGAAGCCTACCCGCGTGGCTGACGCCGCGCCCATGCAGGACGGCGATAGTGTTATCTTCATGAACTTCCGGGCCGACCGCGCCCGCCAGCTTAGCCATGCTTTTGTAAGCGAAGATTTTAACGGCTTCGAGATCACCCGCCGGCCAAACCTGGCAAGCTTTGTCTCGCTGACCGAATATGCGAAAGATATCAACAGCACAGTAGCTTTTCCTCCAGAAAGCCTGGATAACGTGCTTGGCGAATGGCTAAGCAAAGAAGGTTATACCCAGTTACGCATCTCAGAAACTGAGAAATATGCGCATGTGACTTTCTTTTTTAGCGGCGGCAGAGAGCAGGAATTCGAAGGCGAAACCCGTGTACTGGTGCCTTCCCCGCAAGTAGCAACCTATGATCTGCAACCAGAAATGAGCAGTGTCGAACTGACCGATAAGCTGGTTGCGGCGATTAAGAGTGGCGCGCACGATGTCATTGTCTGCAATTACCCAAATGGTGATATGGTCGGCCACACCGGCGACTTTGCCGCGGCAGTCAAAGCGATTGAAGCCGTGGATGCCGCGGTGGGTCGAGTGGTAGCCGCGTTACGCGAAGTGGGCGGCGAATGCGTAATCACCGCCGATCATGGCAACGCCGAGCAGATGGAAGATCATTCGACCGGGCAGTCGCACACCGCCCATACCAGTGAGCTGGTACCCTTCATTTACGTTGGCCGCGCGGGCTCTGCCCGGGATGGCGGGATCCTTTCCGATGTGGCGCCGACGCTGCTACATCTACTTGGACTGCCGCAGCCCGAGGAAATGACCGGCAAATCCATTATTACGCTTGACTCATGAAGCGACCGCAATGAGGCGTAATCTGGCGTTTCTGTTCCTGGCATCCCTGCTGTTGGCGAGTTCTGCGTCGACAGCAGCGGGCTGGCAGCAAGCACGCCCGGAGGATGCCGCTGAGACTCAGGCGCGGATTGATGCCATCAGCCGGGAGCTGGAGCGGCGGCAATCGGCAATGGAGCAGCGCTCAAAACAAATGAGCTTAACCGAGCGTGAGCTGCAGCAGCTGGAAATGCAAATCAGCACGGTCGCCAATGAACTGGCGCAAACAACGGCCAGACTGGCACAAACCAATCAGCGTATTGGCGCGCTGGAACAGCAACAGTCCACCCTCGAGTCAGAACAACGGCAACAGGCCAAATGGCTGGCAAAGCAGCTCAATATGGCCTATCGCATTGGTGAACACGACTTTTTGAAACTGGTTCTGAATCAGGAGAATCCCGCCGATTTTGAACGATTGCACGGCTACTACGGTTACTTTAACCGGGCCCGCTTAGAAAAGCTCGATGAACTCAAGGCAACTCAGGCACAGCTAGCCCAGGTGATGGCTGATCTCGCAGCCGCACGCAACGACATTGCCGCGCAACAGCAAGAGCAAAAACGCCAACAGGGCGTGCTGCGTGAACAGCAAAAAGAGCAACAACAACTCATCGGCCGTTTGCAGCAACAGCAACAACAGGATCAGTCGCGGGTCGCCCAGCTGCAGCAGGATCAGGAAGAGCTTGAGCAAGTGCTGGCCGCAATTATCGCCGCGCTACGCGACGAGCCTCAGTTGGATGGCCTGGCTAAGCTAAAGGGCGACCTGAACTGGCCAGCGCAAGGTAAAGTACAGAATCTTTTTGGCCGCACCCGTAGTGGTGGGGTCAAGTGGAAAGGTACCTTAATTGACGCAGCGGCTGGCAGTCCGGTGCGCGCTATTGCCGATGGCCGGGTCATTTTTGCCAACTGGATGCGTGGCTACGGTCTGCTGCTGGTACTTGATCATGGTGACGGTTATATGAGCCTTTACGGTCATAATCAGACGATTTTGCCCAATGTTGGTGAAGTGGTGCGGCGCGGCGAGGAAATTGGTCTGGTGGGACAAAGCGGCGGGCGTGAATCCCCTGCGCTTTATCTTGAGATTCGAGTCAAAGGCGAGGCGGTGAACCCCGCGCAGTGGTGCCGCTGATGGCACTTATGACTTCGCTCAGGTCGGCTATTGTCCTACTCTCAGCCATGGTATTAGCCCCTGCTCAGGCCCTTCCCCTGCAAGGCGAGCCGCCAGTGCAGCCGCGAATTGCCATCGTCATCGATGACCTAGGTCATCATCAGAACCATTTCGACTTTGTCGAGCTCTCCTTTCCTGTCACTCTGGCGATCATGCCATTTACCCCCAAAGCTGAAGCGCTGGCAACGAGCGCAACCCGTCAAGGGCATGAAGTGATCATTCATATGCCCATGCAGGCAGAGCACCGCGATGAGCAGCGCCAGGGAGAACTTGATCGCTTCGATACGCCCGCGCAGTTTATTGCGACCTTAAACGCCGCATTTTCCCGCCTGCCCCAGGCTAAAGGTCTTAACAATCATCAGGGCAGTCGATTGACTGCGGAAGTTGCGCCGATGCAGCTGTTAATGAAGGAACTGACCGCGCGCCAGCTTTACTTTCTTGATAGCCGGACGACCACTGCGACACAAGCAGAGGAGCTTGCCCGGACAGCAGGTATCCCCGCATTAAGGCGCCACGTTTTCCTGGATAATGAGCCGCATCTGGAGGCTATCAAGAAGGAGTGGTCGCGGCTGCTTGATATCGCCGCAGAACAGGGCTTCGCTGTGGCTATCGGGCATCCCTACCCAGCGACTCTGGAGTTTCTGCAACAGCATTTACCGCAGCTTGCCGAACAGGGACAGGTCGAGCTGGTGTACTTGTCTGAGCTCCTGCCAACACCCCGGTAATGTCTCAGGACGTCTCCGCTTCCAGTCGGGTCAGTAAGATCAAGGCTTCATCGCGGTGACTTCCGCAGATCGAAGGTTCGGCGTCAAAATCCGCGCAGACTTGCGGCCGATCAGGATGACCGAAAATGCCACAGAGATGATTTTCAGTGAGGTGAATACAACGAATGCCAGCTGGTTTCCCGGCTGGCATCCCTGGTATTGCTGAACTTATTGACGGTGCGATACAACAGGCACCACAGCCGGCGCGGCATTGCACGCCTTAGGCCATCGCCATACGCAGCTTTTTAATCGCGTTTGCTTCAAGCTGACGGACCCGCTCCGCAGAAACTTCGTATTTGTCGGCAAGCTCTTGCAAAGTGGTTTTATTGTTATCGTCCAGCCAACGGGCACGAACGATGTCCTGACTGCGCTCATCAAGGGTGTTAATTGCAGAGAAAAGGCGTTTTTGCGTGTGTGCCTGCCACTCTTCCTGCTCAACTTCTTCAGCGAGATCAGAACGTTTGTCTTCTAAATACTGTGCTGGTGAATAGTTGCCGCCTTCACGTGCATCATCATCGTCCGAGCTTAATTCGAACGCCTGGTCATGAGCACTCATGCGCGCTTCCATTTCCATCACTTCTTTGGTGCTGACGCCCAAAGTTTCAGCGACTGTGCTTACTTCTTCATGGGTGAACCACCCCAGACGCTTTTTCATTTTACGCAAGTTGAAGAACAATTTGCGTTGCGCTTTCGTGGTTGCAACCTTAACTACGCGCCAGTTTTTCAGCACGTACTCGTGAATTTCTGCTTTAATCCAGTGAACTGCGAATGATACCAGGCGCACACCCACCGATGGGTCGAAGCGACGCACGGCTTTCATCAGACCGATATTACCTTCCTGGATCAGATCTGCCTGCGGCAAGCCGTAACCGGAATAGCTACGTGCCACATGCACCACAAAGCGCAAGTGCGACATGATCAGCTTACGTGCAGCTTCTAAATCATTTTCTTCGGTTAATCGAACCGCCAGCTGATTCTCTTCCTCAGCAGTGAGCATTGGAATGCGATTGACCGACTGAATATAGGCCTCAAGGCTTCCGCCGCTTTGCGGGACCGCTAGTGCCATATTTGTCATTTCAGTACTCATTCAACAACATCCTCTTTTGCAGGTAACTGCACCTGTGAATTGATTCTGCAGTCACACAATCAGACCTTATACAGCCTGAGAAGTTCCCTCATTCTAGCAAATCTGACGCTGCTGACAATGGGATCCTAATGATCTTCATAAAACTTACATGGGGGATAAATTAGCGCGGTTCAATAGCACTCACGTGTTTTCTTACCGCAATATACGAACCCACTAACCCCAGTCCGATAGCAATCCCCCAGACCACCGCCATTTCCGTCAGATTCAGACCAGTTAAACGAAATTCGCTATCATAAAGATCAGCGATATCGCGCACTGCACCACTGAGCCACCACAACAAGGCTCCGGTCGCCAGCCAGGTAATGATGCCGCCCACCAGACCATACCAGACGCCGGTGTACAAGAACGGTCGCTGGATATAGGCATCCGTCGCCCCCACCAGCTTCATCACCATGATTTCGTCACGTTTGCTACTGATATTCAGGCGAATGGTATTGCCAACAATCAGGATAACAGCGACACAAAGCAACAGCGCCAGGGCCAGAAAACCGTCTCTGACCAGATTCACAATGGCCTGGAACCGCTGTAACCAGCCAAGATCAAGGCGCGCCTGCTCGACTTCGCGCTGCTCACTGAATTTGCGAACCAATGCTTCGGCGGCAGCTGGGGTGCGAAAGCCCTCGCGCGGAATCACGATCAGAACATTCGGCAACGGGTTGCTGCTCAGGGTATCTAAGGCCTCGCCGAAGCCAGAACGCTGGCGAAATTCGGCCAGTCCCTGCTCTTTGTCAATCAGGCGCACGGCTTCGACCTCTTCAGCCAGTTCGGTACGCTTACTAAAAGTCTGCACTTCCTGCTGGGTGAGTTGCTGCCGTAAAAACAGGGTGATTTCCGAGGCCTGTTGCCAGTTCGCGCCCACATCATCAGTATTTTTTACGATCACATACAAAGTCGCTGGTAACGTCAGGCTGAGTCCAAGCACCGCCATCGTCATCAATGATGCGAAAGGATAGCGCGCCAGCTCACCAAGACTGCCGATACATTGCTGAATGTGATGGACCCAGAACATGAGAAAGCGTCGCATGCCCGATATTTTGACCTGCTGAGCGCCTTGCTGACGGGAGCGAAACAGCACACTCATAACGCTTCCTCCGTCAGGCCGTCGTTAATCATGCGACCTTCTTTGAGGTTTAAGGTGCGGTAACGTAAACGGGCAATCAAACCCAGATCGTGCGTCGCGATAAGCACTGAAACGCCGACCCGATTGAAATCTTCAAACAGCTTGATGATCTCGCCAGAGAGCTTCGGGTCAAGATTACCAGTGGGTTCATCTGCCAACAGCAACGGTGGCTTATTCACCACCGCCCGGGCAATACCTACCCGCTGTTGTTCGCCGCCCGAGAGCATTTGCGGATAATGCCGGACCTTATCGCCTAGCCCGACTTTCTCAAGTGCGGCTTGCACACGCTTGCGCGCCTCGGCGAGACTGTACCCCTCAATCATCAGGGGTAATGCAACATTATCGAATACCGTGCGATCCATCAGCAGCCGGTGGTCCTGAAAGATCATGCCGATATCACGTCGTGCATAGGCAATTTGCTTACGCTCAATGCGCTTCAGGTCGTGACCGTTGATCATCACCCGTCCCGCGGTGGGCCGCTCCATCATACTAATGAGCTTCAGCACGGTACTTTTGCCTGCACCGGAGTGCCCGGTCAAAAAGGCCATTTCCCCTGGCTCAATGTGAAAACTGACATTTTTCAGAGCCTGAAAACCACCAGGATAGACTTTGCTGACTTGCTCAAATTTGATCATTGCTGCTGCGGTTCCTCAATGGCACGCTGAAACAGTGCCTGGACAAAGGGCTTAGCGGCAAAAGGTCGTAAATCATCAATGCCTTCGCCGACACCAATATAGCGGATCGGCAGCTTGAACTGATCCGCTATAGCGAAGATCACCCCGCCTTTCGCGGTACCATCGAGCTTGGTTAAGGTAATACCTGTCACGCCCACGGCTTCGGTAAATAGTTTCGCCTGACTAATGGCATTTTGCCCAGTTCCGGCATCAAGGGTCAACATCACTTCATGGGGCGCATTTTCGTCGAGTTTCTTCATTACCCGCACGACTTTTTTCAGTTCGTCCATCAGGTGCGCTTTGTTCTGCAGGCGTCCGGCAGTATCAGCGATAAGCACGTCAACATTACGTGCTTTTGCGGCCGCTACCGCATCGTAAATGACCGACGCGCTGTCGGCACCGGTATGTTGCGCAATCACTGGAATGTCATTGCGTTCCCCCCACACCTGCAACTGTTCAACCGCCGCGGCACGAAAAGTATCGCCTGCGGCCAGCATCACGGACTTGCCTTCACGGCGCAATTGTTGTGCGAGTTTACCGATAGTGGTGGTCTTACCGACGCCGTTCACGCCAACCATTAAGATCACATAAGGGCCTTGCTGCTTAGCTGGAATCGTCAATGGTTGCTCGACTTCCTGTAAGATTTCGACCATGTCGTCTTGCAATAACTGATAGAGAGTTTCGGCATCCTTGAGCTGCCGGCGATCGGCTTGCTCGGTCAGACGCTCCACGATGCGCATGGTGGTGGGTACACCAATATCGGCCGTCAGCAGCTGGGTTTCCAGGTCTTCAAACAGCTCATCATCAATTTTTTTGTCTTTGAAGATGCCCCACAGCCCATCGCCAATAGCGGTCGACGTCTTTTTCAGCCCCGTGGTCAGGCGTTGCCACAGGCTCGGTTTAGATTGCTCTTGGGCAGGCTCTGGCTCTGGTTCTGGTTCTGGCTCTGGTTCTGGTTCTGGTTCTGGTTCTGGCTCTGGTTCTGGCTCTGGCTCTGGTTCTGGTTCTGGTTCTGGTTTAAGCTGCGCAGCACGGCTTTCGGCGGTCACCTGGGCGCAAATTTCCGTTGCATCCGGCGCGACCAGTTCCGCTACCGATGTCTCAGGTTCGGGTGCCTCTGCCTCTGCATCAGCATCCGCCTCATCTTGTTGTTCGACCTCCGGTTCCTCAGACTGCTCGTGCTTGTCGTCTTTCTTTTTCAGGAACCGCGAAAAAAATGATCCTTTAGCCATGCCTTGTTTACCTTTGGAAGTTCGCTGCGACTCAGTTTACAATGGCGGCAGTTTAACACGTACACTGGCGGTCGGCATCTTGCCAACGCCAACTCACTGCGCCAAATCAGTCAATCCGAGGGCTACTTTAGCATGGGTCGCACTTCAAACAAGCAGAAAAGCGGCAGCCGCGGAGCAGCTGGTCAGCTGCGCATCATCGGCGGCCGGTTACGCGGCCGCAAACTTGCTGTTGCTGATCTGCCAGGGCTACGCCCCACCACCGATCGGGTGCGCGAAACCCTGTTTAACTGGCTGCAATTCGAACTGCCCCAACGCCGTTGTCTGGATCTGTTTGCCGGAACCGGTGCGCTGGGTTTAGAAGCTCTGTCGCGAGGCGCAAGTGAAGTGACCCTGATCGAACGTAATGCGACGGCTGCAGCTCTGTTAACAGAGCACACCCGCGCTTTGAATGACCAGTGCCATGGCAGCGCAACTGTGGCCCAGGCCGATGCGTTGCAATGGCTGACGCAAGCCCAAATGCCGCCCTTTGACATCGTCTTTGTCGACCCACCCTTTCACAGCGATCTCGCAGCACCAGCCTGTGCTTTATTGCAGCAACAGCAGCTGATTCACTCAGGCAGTCTTATTTATCTGGAAACAGAGAAAGAGTGGCCGTTAAAAGTGCCGGCAAACTGGCGTCTGGAACGGGAAAAATTAGCCGGGCAGGTCTGTTATCGCTTATTCACAGTTGCTGCAGAAGAGGATCTTACATGAGTGCTTTAGTCTGGGTTGGCCGTAGTGTTTTCGCCATTATTTGGGGTGCTATGCTGGCCAATATCGTCTGGCCTTTTCCCGGTAAAGGCTTTCCGCTGTTTTTAATTTTGTTGTTTATTCTGGTCACCCTGCACCTGCTCCAGTTGCTGATGTTTGCCACTGTTTATCGGGAGCATATTCAGTGGCGTCGCGGTGACTACTGGCAAATCATTTTTTTCGGGGTGGTCGGCTGGCTGGCCATCGTCCAGGACCAGCCGCACCGGCAGCAGCGAGACTAACTCTCGCTGTCACGTTCCATGCCAATATTGGTAATGCCCTCGGTCACCACCATCTCCTGCAGTTGCCGTACCATCATCTGCGTCGGTGCGTCGGCTGAGCGCTGCATTGCTTCCAGGAAGTCGAGCAGAGCTTGCTGCACCTCCACTTCATAAACAGCCAGCTCATGCTCACGTACCAGCTCGCGGCGTGCTTCAGCTTCAAGTTCAGCGCCTTCTGTCAGCTCTAGAAACTTGGCCACACTCGCCTGCGAAACTTTCGCTACACTGACCAGATCGGCCGTTTTTGGATCCAGCAAACTTTCCAGCATGGTACTGATTGCGGTGCAGGCATCCATCGCCGGATAAACCCCCAGCATGTCATGGCCATATTCACTTGGGGTAACGTCATCGATCTTTTCCTGCCAACGGGCAAAGTTAACCTTCACTTTTTTGCCCTGCCAGCTCCAGTCCCAGCACGCATTCAAGGCGCCACGCAACGGCTTAGGGTCGCCAAATCCGGTCACCTGATGAAACAGTTCGTAGTTCGGGTACATACGTTCACACAGATAAAGCGCAGCCAATACCTGAAAATTGAAATTGAGTTCGCGAAAACGTTGGAAAGTATTCAGCATGTAACGTCCATTAATCCTTGTCCTGTGTTGGTCATGGCCACATCATAGCACTCGTGACGAATTCCATGTAATCTGTTCGCAAATACCTAAGTATCAGATAACTGCATGATGACTTTTGAAGCGATTGCCGCAGCCGCCGACCGGATCGCCGCCCGCGCACTGCGTACTCCGGTAAAACGGTCGGATGAACTTGATGCCGCGTTGGGCTGTCAAGTGTATTTGAAATGTGAAAACCTGCAAAAAAGTGGCGCGTTCAAATTTCGTGGGGCCTGTAATGCCTTATTGCAACTTGCTCCAGAGCAACGCTCCCAGGGGGTCATCACCGTATCCTCCGGCAATCATGGTGCCGCCCTTGCCTGCGCCGGCAAAATGCTCGGCGTCGAAGTAACCGTTGGCGTCGCCAGCAACGCATCGCCGTTAAAGCGCAGCAATATGGTGCGTTACGGCGCAAAGATCATACCTATTGAGCCGGGTATGGAGGCGCGCGAGGCCTTTTTAGCAGAACACCGGGCACAAGGTGCCATCATTATACCGCCCTACGATCATCCAGACATCATTGCCGGACAGGGTACCGCGGCGTTGGAGTTGCTCGAAGCTTACCCACGCTTATGGGGGCTGGTGGCGCCGCTTGGCGGCGGCGGTCTGTTAAGTGGCAGTTGCCTGGTTGCGACGCATTTCGACACCTTTTGTTATGGCGTGGAGCCAGAGCTTGCTGCCGATGGCAAGCAGTCGCTGGAGCGTGGTGAAATTCAACCGGCAATGCCACCGAAAAGTATTTGTGACGGTCTGTTAACCAGCCTGGGCAAACACACCTTTGCGATCTTACAGGAGCAAGTCACCGATGTTTTGCTGGTGTCGGATCAGGAAGTGGAAGCCGCTCAGCAGCTCGTTAAGGAATGTACAGGAATGTGGATAGAGCCTTCATCAGCGACAACTATTGCTGCACTTAAGCGCTATCCTGAAATCTTTGCAGAAAAACAGGTGGGCGTCATCATTAGCGGCGGCAACGTCCCGCCTCGCGAGTAACCCACTAGCTGTTTCAGGAAGCGAACAGCTGTGACAAGTCTTTGAACGCTTTAAATTCGAGTGCGTTGCCACTGTAATCGTAGAAAAACATGGTCGCCTGCTCACCGGGCTTGCCAGCGAAGCGCACATGAGGTTCGATGACAAATTGAATGCCCTTCGCGGCAACGCGATCGGCTAATTCACGCCAGGTTTCCATTGTCAGCACCACGCCAAAGTGCGGCACTGGAACGGCATGCCCATCGACCGGATTATGATGCGCAACACCCGTTTGTTCAGGTGCCAGATGGGTAACCAGCTGATGGCCGTAAAAATCCCAGTCCACCCATTCTTCGGCACTGCGGCCTTCACTACAGCCGAGTACGTCGCCATAAAACTCACGCGCACGGGCGATGTTATCGACAGGAATGGCGAGATGAAATGGTCGTACTGCAGAATCGACAGAGCTCATAATGAATCTTTACTCAAGCTAATGTTTAACAGTCATCATAGTTGCAGGTCGACGCCACATGCGGACGCCAACAGCAACCATCAATAGTGCCCAATTGATCGGTGGAATCATTCCACAAATTAGAACGGCAAGCATACTCCACAACGGCTGGCGATGGTGTTGACCGACCAGCACATAAAACAACAATGCCGCCACTAAACCTTGTAATAAGAACAGGCTAAGAGGCATAAGATAACCCTTGTTTTTGTGTTTCTAATAATTGTTGAGTAAGCCTACCGTAACTTCATTCAATTGTAAAAGAATGTAAATGGACCTGTATTATCAGTCAGTTAGCGCCTGATCCAGATCAGCAATCAAGTCATCTACGTCTTCAATACCCACCGAAATTCGCACGAAATTATCCAGAATACCGAGTTTCTCGCGGTTCTCTTTTGGAATCGATGCGTGGGTCATAATCGCCGGATGTTCAATCAGGCTTTCCACTCCACCCAGACTTTCCGCAAGGGCAAAAATCTCGACTTTCTCGAGGAAAGTGCGTGCTTTTTCGATGTCGCCTTTTAACAGGATTGAGATCATCCCGCCAAAGCCAGACATCTGCTTTTTCGCCAGCTCATGTTGCGGATGACTCGTCAGGCCCGGATGGATAACTTTCTCCACCGCTGGGTGTTGCTCAAGCCATTTAGCGATGGTCAACGCTGCTTCATTGTGCTGTTTCATCCGCAAGGCGAGGGTTTTCACACCGCGCAATGCCAGGTAGCTATCAAAAGGTCCGGCTACCGCGCCCACTGAGTTTTGTAAAAACGCCATTTGCTCAGCCAGCTCTTCATTATCACCCACCACCGCAATGCCACCGACCATGTCTGAGTGACCATTGAGGTATTTCGTAGCTGAGTGCATGACAATATCCGCACCCATATCGAGCGGCAGCTGGTTATAAGGTGTCGCAAAGGTATTATCGACCACCACAATGATGTTGTGCTGTTTCGCAATCGCTACGATGGCTTCAATATCCACCAGCTTTAACATCGGATTACTTGGTGTCTCGACCCAAATCATCCGGGTTTTTTCAGTGATAGCTGCTTTAACTTCGCCCATGTCACTGAGGTCAACATAGGAGAATTCCAAGCCCGCAGAACGTCCGCGCACCTTATCAAACAAGCGGAAAGTGCCGCCGTAAAGGTCATCCATCGCCACCACATGATCGCCACTATTAAGGATTTCCATAATGGTCGAAGTAGCAGCCATACCCGAGCCAAAAGCGAATCCGCGGCTACCATTTTCCAGGCTTGCTACGGCGCGCTCCCAGGCAAATCGTGTTGGATTGTGTGAACGCGAGTACTCAAACCCTTTGTGCACACCCGGGCTTTCCTGAATATAGGTTGAGCTGGTAAAAATCGGTGGCATCACCGCGCCAGTAGCTGGCTCAGGTGATTGTCCGCCGTGAATACTTTTGGTTGCAAATTTCATCTTCTTGGCGTCCGCCATGCTTACTCCTCCAGCAGATTTTGAGCGGCCATCCACTCATCATTGTATAGTTTCGAGAGGTAACGATTGCCGGTATCACAGGCTAAAGTTACGACACGTTTCGGTTCGGTTTGGTCGCGGCAATAACGTAGTGCCGCAGTGATCAGCGTGCCACTTGAAGACCCCACCATAACGCCCTCTTTGACCAGCAGTTGCCGGGCCGTTTGGAAGGCATCTTTATCGCTTACGGCATAGGCTTTGTTGGCGAGCTTGATTTCACAAATATCTGGAATAAAGTCTTCGCCAATGCCTTCTACCAACCAGCTTCCGGCTTCTACGGTTTCATCGCGATTGACCAAAGGTTCGAGAATCGAGCCTTCCGGATCCGCCAGCACCAAATCCACATCCGGGTTTTGTTCACGTAAATAACGACCGACGCCAGTTAAGGTACCACCTGAGCCTACCCCACAAACGAACGCATCAAGATTGCCTTCCATCTGATTCCAGATCTCAGGACCTGTGGTCTCATAATGTGCAGTCACATTGGCGTCGTTGGTAAACTGGTTCACGTAGAAGTAGCCGTGCTCTTTAGCTAAACGCGCAGCGACATCCTGATAATATTCCGGATGCCCTTTTTGCACGTCCGAGCGGGTGCGCAGCACCTCCGCGCCCATAGCTTTAAGGTTATTCACTTTCTCAGATGACATTTTATCAGGCATCACGATTTGTAACGGATAGCCTTTACTTGCGGCAACCAAAGCCAGACCTAAACCGGTATTGCCCGCAGTGGCCTCGATGATCGTCATGCCCGGTTTTAAATCACCAGACTGCTCGGCCGCTTCGATCATACTGACCGCAATTCTGTCTTTAATCGAACCGCCCGGGTTTAAGTTTTCTAATTTTAAATACAACTCACAGGGGCCGGTATCGATATTGCTGACTTTGACCATTGGCGTGTTGCCAATCATTTCCAATACGTTTTGATAAACTCGCATGCTGTGATTCCCATTCAATCTTTAAGTTGCGGCATTATCGCACGATGCACACTGATGATGCCAATTTGTGCCTGTTCTTTCATCATGCTTTTTCGCATAAGTTATGGCACATTATGAGCACACACTCTTAAGTTAGGATAGTTGCATGTCAACTTCATCACAGTTTTTCCGTCCTTTGATTATCCTTGGCAGCCTGATCGGTATCACCGCGTGTCAGCCCCAGGCTGCGGATCCACAGGACGCCTTTATGGCTAAATTTACCCCCTATTGCGGCAACGCTTACGCCGCTGAAATCGTTGCGGATAATCAACCGAGCGAAACCTGGCAGCAGGATCTCGTCGTCCACATCCGTGATTGCGAAGCGAATGTTATCCGTATGCCTTTGCACGTCGGTGAAGATCGCTCCCGCACCTGGGTGCTGACCCGGACCACCGATGGCATCGACTTCCAGCACATTCATTTACATGAAGATGGCACGCCGGACGCGGTGTCGCCTTATGGTGGCCAGACCGTGGCCATTGGCAGTCCTGATATGCAGGCCTTCCCGGTGGATGAGGCAAGTAAAGCGTTGTTTATCGAAAATGGTCTTGATGTCTCCACCGCCAATACCTGGATCATTTCCTTCGAAGACGAAACCATGTATTACGAGCTTACCCGTCCGGGTCGCGAGTTTGTGGTGGCCGTTGATTTATCTCAACCTGTCACCGAGCCGCCTGCGGCTTGGGGCTATGCGAAATAGGAGCGCAACGTGGTACTCGATTTACGCAGTGATACCGTGACGCAACCGACCGCCGCCATGCGCGATGCCATGGCGGCCGCGCCGGTTGGGGATGATGTGTTCGGCGACGACCCGACTATTAATGCCTTACAGGAACGTGTTGCCGCAATGACCGGCAAAGAATCGGCGCTGATTGCCGCCAGCGGCACGCAAACCAACTTACTGGCGCTATTGAGTCACTGCCAGCGCGGTGAGGAGTATCTAGTCGGTCAGGAATACCATACCTATCGCTACGAAGCCGGCGGTGCTGCCGTGCTTGGTGGCATAGTGCCGCAACCCTTCGAAGTCGAAGCCGACGGTACTTTAGATCTCGCCAAGGTAGAGCAGCGCATTAAGCCCGACGACCCGCACTTCCCTATCACTCGGCTGCTGGCACTGGAAAACACCCATACCGGAAAGCTTATTCCGCAAGCGTACATGGAGCGCGCGCGAAAGCTGGTGGAAAAGCACGGTCTGAAACTGCATTTAGATGGTGCGCGTATCGCTAATGCTGCGGTCGCCAGTGGTCTTTCTCTGGCAGAGTTGGCAGCGCCATTTGATAGCGTTTCAATTTGCTTCTCCAAAGGTCTGGGTACACCGATTGGCTCGGTGCTGGTTGGCGATCGCGCATTTATTGCCCGTGCTCACCGGTGGCGTAAAATGCTGGGTGGCGGTATGCGCCAGGCCGGAATTGTAGCCGCTGCTATGGATTATGCCCTCGATCATCATATCGAGCGTCTCGCCGACGACCACGTCAATGCCGAAAAGCTTGCCGCAGGCCTGAGTCAGCTCGATGGCCTCGATGTTGAGCCGGCGCAAACTAATATGGTCTACGTCAATTTTGCCTCTGCAGACAGGGCCAAAAAAGTAAGTGAGTACTTACGCAAGCACGACATCATCGTTGGTACAGCGCAACGCATGCGATTGGTGACCCACCTTGGTATTCCGGCCACGACCATCGACCAAATCGTCAGCAGCTTCGCTAACGCGTTAAAGGTCCTGTAATTGCTGCAACAGGCGGTCCAGAGCCCGATAGCTTAAGGCTTCGGCGAGGTGGGTTTTGCTGATGTGCTCAGCGCCCGCCGCATCGGCTATGGTGCGGGCAAGCCTTAACACCCGATGATAAGCTCGGTGCGATAAGTTAAAGCGTTCGATGGCGGAGACCAAAAAACCGTGGTCTTCGTCACTGAGCCGACAAACATCGGCAAGTTGCGCGGTTTCCAGCTCTGAGTTTAAGCACTTTTGACGTTTCAACTGCAACCCGCGAACCGCCTCGACCTGTTCGCGCAACAATGGCGTTTGCGGTTCCTGTTGCTGATGCTGTTGTTGCAACACAGCGGGTTGCCGGGGAACCGAGACCTGCATATCAATGCGATCTAACAGCGGGCCGGAAAGTTTCCCCAGGTAACGCGTGATCTGATCCGGGCTGGCGCGCGCACTCGCCAGGGTGCCATCAAAATGTCCGCAGGGAGACGGATTCAACGCACACACTAACTGAAACTGCGCCGGAAACTTGGCTTGATAGCCCGCGCGACTAATTGAAACCTGCCCGGACTCCAGGGGCTCACGCAGCGAGTCCAGTACATGCCGGGAAAATTCGGGTAACTCATCTAAGAACAACAAAGCCTTATGAGCCAATGAAATTTCGCCCGGCTGCGGCGGTGAGCCTCCGCCCACTAAGGCCGCGGCCGAACAGGAATGGTGCGGCGCCCGCATACTTCGTTGCAACCAACTCTGTGGGGTTGCGGCGCGGTGTTCGTAGCCCGCGACACTGCGTACTGCAGCAACTTCCAGACCTTCCTCGTCGCTTAACGGTGGCAACAATCCGAGCAACCGTTGGGCCAGCATGGTTTTACCGGTGCCCGGTGGTCCGACAAATAATAAATGATGTCCACCCATCGCAGCCAGTACTAAAGCTCGCTTGGCTTGCTCCTGACCGATGACATCGGCAAGATCACCGCCCGGGTAAACATAGCTGGTCTCGGCTACCGGCTTCACCGGTGGCAGTCGATGAGGCCCCGACAAATGTTCGACGACATCACGCAGGCTCTCGCCCACCACACATTGTTGCTCCCGAATGACCTGTGCCTCTGCCAGGTTATCCAGTGGAATGACCGCCTCCCGGCCTTCCCGCCGACACGCCAGTAACGCTGGCAACATGCCCTCTACCCCGCGCAATTCACCATTGAGCGTCAGCTCACCGTAAAACTCCCGCGATACCACCGAACTCTCGCTTAACTGACCATCGGCAGCGAGAATGCCCATGGCAATAGCCAGATCGTAACGCGCGCCATGCTTAGGTAAATCGGCTGGTGCTAAATTGACGGTGATCTTGCTGCCCCGGGGAAAGTTAAATTCACTCGCCTGAATAGCTGAGCGCACCCGGTCACGCGCCTCCCTCACTCCCGCCTGCGGCATCCCAACGACCGTAAAGGCCGGCAACCCCGCCGCCAGGCACACTTCAACCGTCACCAAGGGTGCTTCCATGCCATACAATGCCCGGGTAAACACCCGCGCCAAACTAATCGATCCCATCGTCACTCCTTTGACCGTCGCCCGCAGGCACACTCCATCAAACAAGTATAACGATGTCTCTCGAATGAAACGTCATCAGAGCGACTGATTTAGCTGTACGCCATCATCGTTTGGTTTGTAAATCGTAAAATCGGGGATTACAACCATTCCACTACAGATACGCAAGAGAACGCTCCTATGCGAAGCTCGCTCAAAAAAATGGTCGTCCCATTAAAAGTATCTTTGAAAGTTGACAAATCCACACACCGTTCTTATTTTTTTTAACTTAAATGCTACATTTTTGAAAATCAGCTTTACTACCTTTAACGCTTAAATTACATGAGCAATGAGGATTATCCATAATGAAGTTACCACTTATATCATTATTACTAATTGCATTACTGTCATCACTAGGGACTGTTCCTGTCAATGCTAAAGAAAGACCAAGACCAGATCCAGGTGCAGAAGTAATGCTCCTTGTGGCATCGACGGTGGGTCTCTCACGAGACGAGCTTAACCGAGCTTTTAAAGTCATATCAGACTTTCAATCTCGTAAATTTACCCTCTCGGAACTTGATTCACTTTCAGATGATGACGTACTTGCCAAAATTAACTTCGCAACAGAGCCTTACGCGAGTCTCGACAGCCAGCAATTAATGTTAGTTGCTAAGCGCTATGAAATTGAAACTGAATTGTTGGCTGATCGAGCTGGTGTTGATGTTGAGAAGTTTCGCCAGTTTTATCGAACTTTTGATAGGACATTGACGCTCGCTCTGCGTCTAAATCGCTACGTTTCAGCAAAGCAGAATACTATATCCTCGACTGATTCCTCACTCAGCTATTTTGATGAGGATGACTTCGACGGCCCGCTTATAGATTGCGACCGTTCTTGCGAGGCGGTTCAAGAGAAAGTTTGGGACGATTTCATAGACCAGCTAAATATAGTCGGTGATATGCAGGACTGGGAGAATCAACAAAATGACGAGCAACCAATAGGAACCGTCGCCCGCATTGTTGATAGTGAATCAGGAAACTTCATTGAAGTCAGAAAGCAGTTTAGTACCGTTTCCTGGGTACCATTAACAGGCGGTTCGGACTGTGGAGCTGCAGCTTGCATTTGAATCTTAGCTAGTCGAGTACTCATTTTTCAATCGAGCAAAACTAAAGGCGTTCGCTTGAGCTTCATTCAGCCAGGGAAGCCGACACAGAATGTGTTTGTGGAAAGCCTGAACGGCAAATTCAGGAACGAGTGTCTGAGCCAACACTGGTGTCAACAACAAGGTCAAAGACGACATCCCGCACGGCTCCTACTTCAGGCGCTTGCGTGACCGGTGTGCCAAGGTGTGGAAAGCTTTTTAGTAAACTCAGCTTTTCGATAAGTTGCGCTGCAGTCTCTGCTGCTGCATGAGGGTTATGGACTGCAATGAATGCTTCTAAGCGCTGTAAATCCTGAATGGCCACGTCCGTGTAAACCAAGTTCATTTTCATTCAAGCGGTCCTTTTTTATCTTCCTCTCCTTCAGTGCCCCAGCTTGCCAACCAATCGTGGACTGTATCACCGGGAACAACATTCCCTTGCGCGGCAAATTCCATCGCTTGCAACGTCTCGTTCCACCGTTGCTGTTCTAGTTTCCGCTTTTCAATGAATTCAGATAGCGCCTGCTTGATCACCCATCCCTTGGAGCGATGCAGTTTATCAGCGATAGCCTGAACCTCTTGTTCAATATCGTCTTGTAAACGCACGGTAGTTACACCCATAAGTCCGACCTACTTTTGACTACAATGTTATACATTGTGGTGGAATAGAGTTTAATCGCCAGAGCTGGTGTCCACTTTTGTCGTTAAACGGTCTCTCAAAGTACGAAAATTTTTAGGAAAGTCTTAACAGCAACACCTTTAAGCCGTGGCTAAACCTAGCTTTAACGGTTTACCACAGTACCCATGACTGCCGTTTTGGACATACGAGCATGCCCGAAGGACGGAAGGCAGGATGCCAGTTCTGCCATGTGGCGCGTTCGCTGTTCCAATACTGGCCTGAACAAACATGTCTGTAACATATTTGAACATCGCTTGCGATGGCCGGAGGGACGAGAAAAGCTCGTTACATCGCTTTTTCATCCTTGGCATTTATAAAACTACTCAAATCACTTATTTGTAAACGCTTAGGACAGAGCTCAAGCTGCCCCTCTGGGTGATAGGCGATATCGATCTCAACACGATAATCCTGATTTAACGGTAAACAACCGACGGAAAGATAGCGTTGCTCCCACAATTCAACACTTAGCTTTGATACCGCAACAAGTTTATCTTGGGCCGTCGAGTATATGGAAACCGTAGAAATTACATTGCTTAATAACTTTCCGTCTCGCTTAAAAGCTGGGGTTTCAATTTCCACAATTGAACACATCGCTCGATAGTTTTCGCCCAAAGCTTCGACGCGCACCTCCACACCTTCAAGATGAGTCTGCGCTGGTAAAACGGGTGACATCGAGATCAAGCATAGCGCCGAAACAGGCAATAATATTTTCAATTAGTGTCCTCCATTCTGAGGCCTAAATGTCACCCAACGCCCCATTTTGCAGTCCTTGCCAACCATTTTAATTTACCAGATAAGGGACTGAGGGAGCCGTAACAGGTTGATTTAACGGGTTTGCTAATTTTTGTCCAAATGAGCTCGTCCCTTTTGAACCCGTCTCGCAAGAGTAAAGCTTTACAGGTTGTTTACGATCGCTAACTCGCCTTCGAGCCAAATATAGCTTTTCACATGCGAGCCGTCTTTGGTTTCACTCAGCAGTTCGCCGCTTTGGCCATACAAAAAGTGGCACTCCGCGGTCAGCGATCCCACGATAAGCTCAATATGCAAGACGGCATTGCTTTTTTAGCAAACTAATAAACAGTTCTCTGTGGGCCATATCTTTTAGCAAGCGAATACGGTATTCCTGCTCGTCACCCGCCTCATCTTTGGCTAGTATACAAAGTATATCGCCATGCGAATCCAACTCAATAACACCGACCCAACTGCGCTTTTGTTCAACTTTCAGCAGACTCTGAAAAGGCACTACTACCTTTCCTGTTTGCACACCATCAAGCTCGACCGTTTCATCTCTAAATTCAGCAGAATTAAAGATTGCTGGGATCAACGTAGCGAAGTAGATATAGAAAACAAGAAGGATAGGTATCGGCAGTAGTAGTAACGGCGATGGTTCCTTCACAGAATAAAGCATCAACAGGTATATCGGTGTTGCGAGAGAACAAACCATCATGCCTTGAATAAGCCGATTACGTCTGGCTTTGGGGGTCATAGACACGAACTTAGTCGCGACCACTTTTGTTCTTGCTGGCTCGTTCAGCACCAGCTTTCGGGATAATTGTGAGACAATGAACACTGCCGCGAGTATTGCTAACAGGAATCCTGTACTGGGTATGTTCGCGTAGGGCGCGTCGTTGGATGGACCTTTGAGCATCGGCGGTAACATAACAAGGCCAACTATCACCACCGCTGCGCCAACAATTATTCGATAAATTACCTTCCTAGTGGCAGGATTCTTTAAACTAAACATAAAAGTATTTCCTTTAAATCGGAAAACAAATAACGTGGGAAGTGGGGTCTGAGAATGGGCTACTAGTGGTTGCTGTTCTGCAACGATATAGCTGGTCCCATGCAAGATCAACTAGGGGATTACTGTCAGGAGTCGTTACAGTTCCCGGTGCTACACTGCCGCCACCCTGGTTTTGGTCGTCGTCATTACGCTCCAACTCACACGCTTCTAGCTCAAACTGGGTTTGGTTAAATGACGCAAGGCACACATCTATTCTTGATCGAAAGCTGTTGTGAGACGCAGCAACTGCGCTCATTCCAACAGCGCAGGTCGCCCCGCCTGTAAGAGCGCATCCAGCGATAGCGGCCATAAACGTAGCTAAATCTGTATAACGTTCACTTCTTGAGCATTGCTCAAGGGTTGCTGAGCCATCATAGGGATAAGCGCTACGAGCTCCTACAACAGAACAAAAAGCAGAAGTTTGCGTAGTCAAAGTCTGCTCAAATGAATCTATACCTATATGTGGAGGACACGGCATTCCTGGACGAACTTCTACATGGCAGAATGGGTCTGTCGGGGCTTCTGTCTGAGAAATATACGGATGATGATTGGCGTAACTTGAGAGAACATTGGTTGCATCTTCTGTCATGTTGAATTGCGACGGGACTCCAAACATTCCAGGTTGGATACTATTGGTCTCGGGATTGAAGTACACGATGTCATCTGTGGATTGATTTAAAACAAAGAAACTTCCGTCGTCAAACGTAACCGTGATCAGCTCATTCGCGTAATCAAGATTCACGATAAAAGAACTAGCTTCTTCATCCACGTTAATGAACCTAAATTGACCATGATGATCGATATATGAAAAGCCGTGCGGTGACGTATCCATAGTATCCTGAAACGCCTCAGCCTTACCGACAAGTAGAGCATAAGCAATAGTCAACATTAGAAGAAAAAACAACCTCATAGCGAATTAACTCCTACCCCAAGAAAAAGTGCGATAGTAATAATTTAAAATTAATTAAACTTTTTATACATTTTACAAACAAAACACTCAAGCTTTAATTAATAATATTTATACAATTCCCTGAGTACCAGCGTGAAGGATGTTCAATATTCTGTGTCAACGAAGTTTTCATAAGTCGAGGTAGTCATCCAGTCGATCTTAGAAGTGGGTGGGCGGCTGGATTCGTAGCTCATATTTGGATGACGTGGTTGTGGCTGCAAGCTCGTTGCTCGCCAGTCAAGCGAGCTATATTGTCGCCTTAGCAACTGTTGACGATAGCTTGGCTAAACGCGATGTGGCTTACCAGTAATGTTCCACAGTCACGTTGCCCGGCTTGCGACGCAGGTTTTTTGGCAGGCCTTTGTCGGCGAGTACTTGCTTGGCGTCGCGGATCATCTCGGGGTTGCCACATAACATGACCTGCGCGTTTTCGTTGAGCTCATCGCCCAGAGCAGCTTCCAGCTGGCCGTCGACAATAAGGGATGGAATTCGACCACGCAGCGCGCCGGTGGCGTCTTCGCGGCTTACCACAGGCTGATAATGAAGTTGCCCGGGATGGGCAGCAACCCAATCCAGTATTTGTTGCTGATAGGCTAAGTCAGCCTCGTATCGCACCGCATGAATCAGATGGATCCGCGCAAAACGTTCGTATGGAATCGTGGTCGTCAGCATAGACAGATAAGGGCCAATGCCGGTACCCGTAGAAATCAGCCACAAGCTCTCGCCTTCCGGCACTTCATTCAGGGTAAAGAAGCCAGTTGGAGGCTGACTGACTTCGATCGACTGGCCGGCGCGTAAATCATGCAGCCGCGGTGAGAAATCGCCGTCATGCACACGGTTCACCAGAAAATCGAGGATCGGATCATCGGGACCATTGACCAGTGAATACGCACGCTGAATGCGCTGCTCCTCAGTGTGCAAGCCTAAGCGCACAAACTGCCCGGCGATAAACTCAAACGGCTTAGGTACCCGCACCCGTAAGCTGAATAACTCATTGTTCCACGCATGATTCTCAATCACTTCGCCAGTCATCCACTGTGCCATGGGTACCACCTTTCAAATTAATAAATTGACGTCACTAACCTTATGCTAGCATTACTGGTAGAGTACGCGTTTCTTAACTACAGGGCTAGGTTATGGTCAGCAAATTCTACTTTTTGGCGTTCGTCTTTCTGCTTGCTGTGGCAGGTTGCAGTGATGCCTCTGATAACCAGCAACCGCAAGAGCCTGTGCTGCGTTACAGCCAGCTGAAAGTTTGTGAGTTTGCCGAAAATCTAGCTCAGCTTGATGTCTCAGCGCCAAGTGCAAAACAGCTTCGTTTCCTGAATGAACAGTGGCGCACGCTGCAACAGGATAATGCATTACGCCCCGCCGAAGCTGAACACCTGCAACACGTCATGAGCGCCCTCAATTACCATTTAGCTCGGGACTCGTTAGCACGAATTCAAGAGGTGCTCGCTCATACTGAGCGAACCTATGAACAAATCGAAGGATTGCGCCGCTTTAGTTCGAATCCGAAAGAAATGAAAGTGCCCGACTCGATTATCCGTAATCTGCGCAATGCTGTGCAGGATTGCTGTGCAGACGCGTTAAGCCGTAACGCCAGCGCACTGCTGCGCGAAGATGAAGAATCTGCGCGGTACGCGATTGGCCGCCGTGCCTATTTTATCCAACGCGACGTGAATCGTATTCTCAATAATGAGCTGACGTTCACTGCCTATCGTGAACGCCTGCAACAAGCAGCTGCGGAGCTTCCTGACGCACCGGCGCCGATCGATGTCTCCGCATCCTGGGTAACGTGCCGCTCGACTTAAAGCTCTTTATCTTGCTGCAATGCCTGCACTTGTTTTTCCAGCTCTTCAACACGCTGGCGTAAGCGCAATAACAGTTGTTGCTGGATATCCAGCTCTTCATGAGTGACAACGTCCAGCTTACTCAGCTGCTGTTGCAGGATTTGTTTGGTTCGCTGCTCCATGCTTCCGGCAAAATCCTTCATGCCAGCTGGGATGCTGTCATTGATTTGCTTGGCGATATCTTCAATTTTCTTCGCGTCCATCTCAAACTCCTTGGGCGAATTAGGGAATAGTCTTTTAGCTTAGCAGGAGTTTACGGTAAAATCTGCTCTTCAGTTCGCTGCTACAGCGCCATTTTCCCTCACTTTAACAGGACAATCATGCAGTTAAATCCTCGCCAACAAGAAGCAGTCGAAGCCATCGGTGGTCCGGTGCTGGTACTCGCTGGCGCGGGCAGTGGCAAAACGCGCGTGATTACCGAGAAAATTGCTTACCTGATCACCCGCTGTCAGTATCAGGCTCGTCATATAGCCGCCGTGACCTTTACCAATAAAGCCGCACGCGAAATGAAAGAGCGCATCGGTAAGACGCTGGGGCGCCATCAGATCCGTGGTTTAACCGTATCGACGTTTCATACCCTGGGGCTGAGTATTATCCGCAAAGAGGTCAAACATCTTGGTCTCAAGTCTGGTTTTTCACTGTTTGACGACCAGGACAGCTTTGCCTTACTTAAAGCCCTTACCGAACCTGAACTGGACGGCGATAAAGACACTCTGAAACGGCTCCAGAGCCAAATTGGTAACTGGAAAAATGCCATGTGGACACCACAACAAGCGCTGTCCCATGCAAAGACACCAGATGAAGAAGAATTTGCCGAGTTTTACCGTCGCTACCAGCAAAATATGCGCGCCTGCAATGCCTTAGATTTTGATGATCTTATCTTGCTGCCGACGCAACTGCTGGCCAGCGACCCGGCCGTCCGCGAACGTTGGCAGAAGAAGTTCCAATACTTATTGGTTGATGAATATCAGGATACCAATACCTCGCAGTATCAGCTGGTCAAGTTACTGGTTGGCGAGCGTGCGCGCTTCACTGTGGTAGGCGATGACGATCAGTCCATCTATTCCTGGCGCGGCGCGCAACCGCAGAACCTGGCACTTTTGCAACAAGACTTTCCCCAGCTGCAGGTGATTAAGCTTGAGCAAAATTATCGCTCCCATGGTCGTATTCTTAAGTCAGCGAATATTCTGATTGAGAACAATCCTCACGTATTTGAGAAAAAGCTGTTCTCAGAAATGGAGTACGGGGTGCCGCTGCGGGTGATTTATGGCCGTAATGAAGAGCATGAGGCAGAGCGTGTGGTTGCTGAAATTGTACGGCGCCGCTTTTTAGAGCGCACCCCCTACTCCCATTTTGCGGTGCTGTACCGCGGCAACCACCAGTCGCGCATTTTTGAAAAAGCCTTGCTGACCAACCGAATTCCGTACCGCATGACCGGTGGCCAAAGCTTTTTTGCCCGGGCCGAAGTCAAAGACATCATGGCCTACCTGCGCTTGCTCATGAACCCGACCGATGACACGGCCTTTATTCGGGTCGTCAATGTCCCTAAGCGAGGTATTGGTCCGCATACGGTGGAGCGCATCGGCGAACTGGCCCACGAGTTACACACCAGTTTGCTGGAAGCCGCACAGCATCAAGCGTTAAAAACACGGTTAGGAAGCCGCGAGTATCAATCGGTACAGCTGTTTACTCACCTGATCAGCCAAACCGCACGGCGTTGCGATCATAGTCCCGAGGTGATGCCAGCACTTTACCATCTGATCAAAGAAATCGGCTATGAGGAATGGCTGTACGAAGCCAGCCCCAGCCAGAGCGCGGCGGAAATGCGTTACAAGAACATCAGTGAACTGCTGCGCTGGGTCGGGGAAATGCTCAAGGGTGACGACGACCACGAACCGTTAAACTTTGAACAAGCCGTCGCCAAGTTATGTTTACGCGACTTAATGTCGCGTCATGAAGAAGAAGAGTTTGGCGACCAGGTGCAACTGATGACCCTGCACGCCTCCAAAGGTCTGGAATTTCCGCATGTTTTTCTGGTGGGCATGGAAGAAGGCTTATTACCTCACCAATCGAGCATCGACGACAATATGGTCGAGGAAGAACGCCGGCTGGCTTATGTCGGTATTACCCGCGCCCAGCAGTCATTAATCTTTACCATGGCGAAAGAACGCCGCCAATATGGTGATGTACTCAGACCGGAGCCGAGCCGTTTCTTGTTTGAGTTACCGCAAGATGACCTGGAATGGGAAGGTAAAACGCCAATTACGCCTGAACGGGAAGAAGAATCACGCAACGATGGCTTGTCGATGTTGCGGAATGCGCTTAAATAGCTTCTTGCTTTTGTTTTGTTTCAACCCACACGGGTTCACCCAGTTGCTTGCCAACGCCAATCTGTACCCCTGCGTCCCGTAACGCCTGCAACTGTTCTTTGCTATCAATGCCGGCAGCTGCAATGGTGATCGACAGTTCGTTACACAGGTTGACGACGTTTCTGACCATCACTCCCGCGCGTTCGCTATTTGCCGTTTCTTCGACAAAGCGGGGATCCAGTTTCACGTGGGTGAACGGATAATTCAGCAAGTACTGTAAAGCTCCTGAGCTACGGCCGAATTCATTCAGGGCTAGCCCAACACCGGCATCAGCCAGGGTTTTGAGGGCAGTAAGCTGACGTTTTGAATTATCGCTCAGCTCCGTCTCGCTGAACTCGAAGACCAGTTGCTTAGGCGATACGCCGGCGCTTTTGATAATGCCCAGCAGAGCTTTGACATCGGCCAACTTGTACAGGTGTTTGGTAGATAGACTTACATAAATGGGGACGTTGCTCTTGCCCTCACAGAGGATTTCGCAGCAACGGGTCAGCATCCAGTGATCGAGCGACAAAATCATGCCGGTCTTTTCGGCCACGTTCAGGAAACTTTGTGCCGTCAGCAACTGATCACCGCGCTGCCAGCGCACCAGCACCTCACGCGCCTTGGGCTTACCGTCGACTAACGAAACAAGGTCGAACTGCTGGAGCAGGAAGTCCTGATCAAACTGCGCATGCCGCAGCTCGCTCTCACGATGTAATGACGCCACCAGATCTTTATGGATACTCTCGTCGAACACTACGAAGCGGCCACGGCCCATGCCTTTGGCCTGATACATAGCCGCATCAGCGTCCCGCAATAAGCGTTCTGCTGAATCATTGCGCGATTTGCATTCTGCGATACCCACACTGGCACCGGAATAGTGTTCAGTCTCACCAAACTCAAAAGGTTGACGCATATGCTCGATGATCCGCGAAGCAACATCTTTGGCATCATCTATGTGGTGAATAAGATTCAGTAAAATAACGAATTCATCTCCACCTAAGCGCGCCACAGTATCATTGTCACGCACGCACTCACCGATACGCCGGCTGGCCTCAAGCAAAAATTCATCGCCCGCCGAGTGGCCCAACGAGTCATTGATATCCTTAAAGCGATCGAGATCGACAAACAACACGGCAAAGTTATGGCTGGGGAAACGGCGCTTTTGATTGAGTGCCTGCTGCAAACGCTCGGTAAACATAGAGCGGTTCGGAAGGCCTGTTAACGCATCATGATGCGCATCGTAGAAAAGTTTTTCTTCGATCTTCTTACGGCGCTCGATTTCGTTGACCAGCTCTTCGGTGCGCTCGGCAACCTTTTTCTCGAGGAAGGCATTCACCCGGCGCACTTCATCAGCATTACGGCGTCGCTCAATCGCTACAGCGACGTGCTGAGAAACAAAGTTCAGCAGTTCAAGGTCGTCTTGTTTGTAGCTCACATCGCCATTATAGGTCTGTACTGAGAGTACGCCGATAACCTCGTCGTCCACTAACAGAGGTGATCCTAGCCATTGTTTGGGTCGGGTTCCATAATATCTGATGGGGCCCTCGACCTTGCCTGCTGCGACGAGTTGTTCATAAGCCTGCTCATCAATAAAGACCGCTTTCCGGGTCGAAATGACATACTCCGTCATACCTTTGCCCAAGGGGCGTCGATCGACTAACTGGCTGTCACGTTCATCCACGTAATAGGGAAACCGGATATGTTTGCGGTCGTCATCGAGCAAGGCGACGAAAAAGTTGTCATTGTTCATCAGCAAGCCAATTTGCCGATGTAACTGAGTAAAGAAGTTGTCCATGCTCTCGGAGGTATTGGTCAGTTCAGAAATACCGTACAGCACAGCAGAGAGTTTTTCGGCGCGTTTGCGCTCAGCGACCTGCTCTTCAAGATTTGCATTTATGTCGCGCAGATTAGCCGTTTGCCGATCGATTTCCTCGCGCATAAACTCACGCTGACGAATCCGCTCCAGGGCGTTAACGATGTGCTGAGAAACGAACATGAAGAGCTCTTTATCGGCACGGGTATAGCCATCACCATCCGTGTAGCTTTGTACCACCATGGCCCCGATAACGCGCTCGCCGCTACAAAGTGGTACCCCTAGCCAATCGATCGGTGGCGAGCCTAAATCAGAGACTTCGCCTGACTCGACCAAGGCACTGAAATTTTCTTCATTGAGCAAAAAGGGTTGGGCTTTACGAATCACATAACCTGTCAGACCTTTTCGCAAGACTTCCGCGGGAAATTGCTCGTTACTTGGCACATCGTCGTATTCATCGGCGAAGTACACAAATTTTACGGTGTCTTGTTGTTGGTCGAACAAGCAGACGAAAAAGTTTCTGGCCACCATAAGTTCATCGATAATGGCATGCAGAGCGGGATAGAACTCTGACATATCGCGTGCGGATGAGGCAAGTTCAGAGATTCGGAAGAGTGCTTTTTGGACAACTTCGGACTGCCGGTACTTTAGAGCGATGCTTTTCAGACGTACTACTGCCTTGCGCAAGCGCGCAATGTCGCGAGAATCTGTAGACAACTGATGTTGGTTTGGCATCGGCTTTGAAAAGCTCTAGTTGGTTATTTTTTCGTCGTTTATTGAGTTTTTGTATGCTTTTTTGTGAACGAACTTGCAATCGATTATATCTTTACATTCCTGTACAAGAAAGGCTTTTGCTGGATTTTTCAGCTATTTTTAGGCAAAAAAAAACCGCCGAAGCGGTTTTTATCATTTAAATCAGTTGTTTCATCACTTAAATGTCAGCGATCATGTAATCGATTGCCGCTTGAATCTCATCATCGCTACAATCGCCACAGGTCCCTTTCGGTGGCATCGCGTTGTAACCTTCAATCGCGTGCTTTAACACTGTGTCCATACCCTGAGCCAAACGTGGCTCCCAATCTGCCTCGTTATTGAGCTTCGGTGCGCCTAATACACCGCCGGTGTGGCAAGCTGCACAAAACTGGTTGTAAACCGCTTCACCTGAGCGTGCTGCAGTACTACCGGAATCACCACCTGGGGCTGCATCCGCACTACCTGTGCGCACTTGACCGATAGGCGCAATACGCTTAGCAATATCTTCATTCTTGTCTTGTGGCAACATTGTCGCGCCAGCGCTACCGACCACGAAGGCCAAAGCGGCGGCAAACAAACGACCCGATTTTACAGCTTTCAATACGTTCACAGTGGACTCCTGTTTCATTGAGTTGAGCTTGCACGCTCACTTAGTTGTTGCGATTATAGCCAGATTCCGTCCAAGGTTAAACATTTCGTTTTATGTCCCAGCAATCGACCTTTAATACGCGCAAAATTGCGCTTCTGGATCTTGATGCCTTCTTCGCCAGCGCCGAAGTCTTGCGTGATCCGAGCCTGCGCGATCGGCCGTTTGCCGTCGGTGGCGGCAGCGAACGTGGCGTAGTAGCGACCGCGAACTACCTGGCCCGTCAATTCGGTGTTCGCAGCGCAATGTCCGGTGCCCACGCCCGGCGTCTGTGTCCCCACTTGCACTTCGTTAGCCCTGATCATCGCTATTACCGTGAGCTTTCCAGACAGGTACTGGCCGTCTTGCAGCAGGTAACGGATCAGGTCGAACCCGCTTCGATCGACGAATTCTACCTCGACCTGACGGAAAATAAGGATTATCACGGCAGCGCCTCGTTAACCATGGAAGCCATACGCGGGGAGTTGCGTAAACTTGGCTTGACAGCATCTGCCGGTATTAGTTGTCAAAAAATGGTCGCCAAAATCGCTAGTGAGGAACAAAAACCTGATGGTCAGTTTGTCGTACCTCCGGATCAGGTGGTGCCCTACATCGCCCAACTGAGCCTGAAACGCATCCCAGGGGTCGGACCGAAGAGCCTTGAGCGGTTGCAACATGCCGGTTTTTACACCGGCCTTGATATTCAGGCCGCCAAACTGGAGCGCTTGCAGCGCTTATTAGGCGAAAAAGCCGGCTGGTTATTACAACAACGTTGCAATGGTATCGACCAACGCCCGGTCGTTACCGAACGCACCCGCAAAAGCGTCGGCTGCGAGGAAACCTTGCGGCATGACTTTCAACAGTTGCGCCAGCTGGAGAAGTTTCTTGATGAAGTTTTGCTGCCCCAACTGCAAAAACGCCTGGGACAAAGCCGTTGGCAGGACACCCACATCAAAAGCCAGACAGTAAAACTTAAGTTTAGTGACTTCCAGCAAACCACGGTGTCCCGCACCGCGAAAACCGCTTCACCCAGTTTGTTTTACCAGTTACTGCGCGAGGCCTGGGATCGTCGTGACCAACGCGGCGTGCGCCTGGTCGGCCTCAGTGTGGCGTTGCCTGACCCAGATGAACAGTTGCAGCTGGAATTGGATCTGGACTAGTGCGCCCGCTGCCGGCGCTTTACCCAAAACCAGACGCCAGTTACTGGCAATAGCATCAGTACCAGACCGCCCAGCAAAGTTACCAGCAACCAGATGATGCCACCCACCGCAGCGACATGCAGCGGATAAATAAGCTGCGACAACTGAAACCCTAAAGCTTTATTGCGTACATCGTCGGCACTGATGAGTGGCCCTTGTGCGGCAAAGGTCAGGTAACTGCGGCCGTTTGGATGCCACTCGTCGCTATACTTTAAGCGCATCCGATACGCGCCTTCCGCATTAGCTTGTAAGTACACCAGCCGTGGCTTTTGATCGGGCCAGAAGCGCTCAGCAATGGCAAACCGTTGCTGCCAGTTCGTCGCACTCGCGGTGGGTAGTTCCGCGGTTGGCCGTGTTTGGGTTTGCGGGAACATCGCGGTCAATGTGGAATTTACCGTCGCTGCATACATGATGGCAGTACCCGTCAGCAACAGCACCGCAACCGGCACCAGCGCCAGCACCCCCGAGGTGCGATGCAGTTGCCAGAGCGTTGCCCGAAACTGCCGCGAACGCGGCCCATGCCAGCGCACGCTGAAAACACGCCAGCTCCAGTTTCGTGGCCACCAGCGGACCATGCCGGCAATGACCAGCAACAGGCTTAGCAATCCGAATATGCCCATCAGATCTTTACCCAGCTCGTCCAGCAGCAGGTGATGATGAAACTCAACAAACCAGGAAATCCAGTCGCCAAGGTGGGGTCGCGCCAGTACCGCAGAGCCAGCGGCATCGAAATAATGGGTCACACCCTCAGCATCGACGACCTCGATCCAGGGCTTATCTGCCCGCGGCAGATAGGCGTAGCCCGCCTGGAACCGATCAAAAACCCTGGCAGCATCGGCAGTTGACGGGACTTCAGCCAGCCGTAGTTCGGGGTACTGCAGTTGCAGCAGTTCAGTCTTATACAACAGCAGAGTGCCCGTTAACGAAACGAGCACCACCCAAAGACTTAATGTAAGGCCGAGCCACTTATGGACCCGGCCAAACCCATGTCGCCACATCAGAAGCTATAGTTCCAGTTCAGGCTTAAGGTACGACCGCGACCAGTGAAGTTACGTGAGTCCGAACCTGCCGTCTGCGCATAGTAAGTGAAGTAGTACTCATCCAATAAGTTCTCAACACCGACGGTGAACTGGCCATAATCCATGGTCTCGATAAGGACCTGCAGATCCAGAGTCTGGTAACCATCAAAGTTATTAATGGCTTGTGCGCCACTGTAAATGTCGCGATCAAACAGCATGTTGTACTGCAAACGGCTGCTGACTAATGCGCCCCACTGCTGCTCCCAGTAGAGATTGGCACGCTCCGGAGCGATGTTACGACCGCCCAGTTCGCTATCCACCCGGTCGTCGCCGTCGCTGTCGTATTCACCATCGGTTTTGGCGTAGTTCATGCCAAAGCTGGTGTAGGCCGACCAGGCATAGTTCGCGCTCAGTTCGATACCACTGATTTCCGTGCGCTCACGTTTGACGCTGTAGAAACCGTCGGCGTCGGCTTGTAAGCGGGCACCAAGGTCAGAGTCTGAGGTGAAGTAGCTGGCACTCAGATTCAGTGCGTTACCGCGGTACTCAATGCCAATTTCCTGATTGTCAGCAATCACCGGCTGCAAATCCAGGAAGCTGGCTACACTCAAGTTGGGCTGGCTGATGCCGCGTAGTACGCGCCCCACATCAGGCATACTGAAGCCTTCTGAGTAGCTGGCAAAGACACGCCAGTCTCCGGTCAATTCGTAAACCGCGCCGACATTTGGCAACAGCTCGTTAAACGACGGTTCACCGCCTTCCACGAAAACGCTGCCGTAGCTGGCCAGCGTGGTGAAATCGTCCACGTTCAGCTTGCCGTATTCGTAGCGCACGCCGCCACTTAAGGTCAGCCCCTGGTTGCGGTAGCGCACTTGCGCAAACGGCGCCCAGTTGTCAAAAGTGGTTTCCGGTACCCATTTACGCCCGGTTTGTGCCAGTTCCTGAAAAGTACTGTCGCGCAAATAATCGACCCCGCTGCTCACGGCAATGGGTAAGTCCGCCACTTTGTTCCAGTTCATGGTTAAGCGTGAGCCGTATTTCTGTGAATCGTTACGCGACTGATCAAAGATGTTGTCGCCGTAAGCCGGATCCTGGAACGTGGCATAGGTGCCACCCCCGTAAAGGGCCGAAAAGTCCTGTGAGAACAGCTGCCAGTTTAAGTCGGCGCCTAACACATCAGTGTTACGGTAAGTGACTGTTGTAGTCGTCACCTTATTGCGCGGTGCTTCACCTGCGGCAGGCTCTTCCACTGAGAGGGTCGGCTCACCTGTACTGCGATCGCCACCCACGGACGAGTAGTCGCCGTTACCTTCCATATCGAAATGGTTCAGCATAACCTCAAGGCTTTGGTTGGCATCGATGCGATATCCCAGCTTGGCAAACACATCGTAGCTTTCCGAGTCCATGGTATCGCCTTGCGCCATATCAACACCGATCAGCTGACCGTTGCCGTCCACATACATGCCGGTGCTACGCAGTTGCACACCCGCTACCGCAGAGACATCACCAGAAGCGCCACGGAACAGATAGCCGGTGCGGTAACTCAAACCTTCACTGGTTTCGCTGGTCGGCGCGGTGATGCCCGCGTTGACTTCATGGCTGGCGCCCTGCTCGGCAGACTTAGTGACGATATTAATGATACCGCCGCTGGCGCCCATGCCCTGGATGGCGCTGGCACCGTGAATAATTTCAACCCGCTCAATCATTAGTGGATCTATGGTATAAGACGCCCGCGCGCCGTTACGCAACGGATTGGACTGCGGCACGCCATCAATCAGATACAGTGGCTCACGACCGCGCAGGGTCTCACCGGAACTGGTTAGCTTCTGCCGCGAAGGGGAAAACGCCGGGACTAAATTGCCAAGTACATCAGACAGCGTGTCGGCGCTGGCCAGTTGCTGGCGCAGGTCGGCACCATCAATCACCGTCACTGTCGCGGGAATAGTTGCGGTGGTTTGTTCGGTACGGCTTGCCGTGATTTTAATGCGTTCGTCAGCTTTAACGACCTGACTGTCTTGTTCCTGTGCGACAGCAGGTGTCGCGAGAAGAGTGGCAATACTCAAACTCAGCATGGTTTTTTTCATAACTACGAATCCTATGTGCGCGATGTCTAAAAAATTTGCGCTAATGATAACGATTCGTATTTAAGATTCAATACCTAAATGGGAATAGTTTTCATTTGGTATCTAACAGATTGTGTGAATTCATACTTTCTTCGATTAAACTATCGACTTTCAGGGTTTGGCACAGCTGCACATAGAGCATATGGCACAAGTGCTGCATCCCTAACTGCATCAGCACACTGTCCATGCGCATATGGGTATCGCCGCCCAACGCAAATAAGCTGATATCGGCCAGCACACTGGTTGGATTATTACCATAGCGGGTCAGTGAGATGACCTTCGCACCTTTGCTTTTTGCCTGCCGCACAATCTTCAGTACATCGCTGTTCTGGCCGCCGTCGCTTATGGCAAACAGTACGCTGCCCTCACTGAGGGTCGTCGCCATCTGTACCTGCAACGCCGGATCAGTGCTGCTTAAGGTCACTTTACCCATCTGCATTAAGCGCAGCACAAAATCTTTCGCCACGATCGCTGATTTGCCAAAGCCCATTACCTGTATGGTTTCGGCAGCGGTGAGCACGCGCAACGCCTGCTGCAGTTTTTCGACTTCGTTAATGTCAGCTACACCCTGCATGACGGCATAGTTTGCATCGCGCAACTCGGCAAAAGTTGCAGCGATGGAACGCTCCTGAGAAGGATGGCTGGCTTGCGTTCGCGACTGACTGGTAGCAGACACTACCGCTTCGTTGACGGCAAACTTCAGATCCGGGTAGCCACGATAGCCAAGCTTTTGACTGAACTTGACCACACTGGACTGGCTCACGCCGATGGCATCAGCCAGCTGCTGTGAGGAGTAATCGCGCAACAGATGGGTATTCTCAAGAATAAAATCCGCCAGCTTGCGCTCGATTAACGACATATCTTCGCGCATTGCGCGTATTTTTAATAAACAGGACATAGGTGCTGTCTTTCTTCATAATCTATGAAAGTTGGACTCCCATATTGAATAATTTATTACTGATTGGCAATATGGACGTCAAAAATCCGCCACCAACTATTCAAAACAAGGTCTCATTTATGAGCTGGATGTCCGTACTACCGCCGCTAGTGGCCATTATTGTGGTGTTCTGGCGCAAGGAAGTTATTGTTGCCCTGCTCCTTGCCATCGTTACTTCAGAACTTCTGCTTACCTGGCAAGGTGGTGAACCACTGGTCTACACCTTCGTGGCGACCATTGAACGCATTATTTCTGTATTCGGCTCGCCTGGCAACACGCGAATCCTTATTTTTAGCCTGATGGTGGGTTCGCTGCTGGCCTACATCCGCGAATCCGGCGGGGTCGCGGCAACCGTTGAAGCCCTGCTTGCGCGCGGCCTCGGTTCCACCAAGCGCAGCGCCAGTCTGATGACCGTCTTTACCGGTATCTTCGTGTTTATCGAGTCTAACTTAAGCGTACTCACCGCCGGTATTCTTTCACGTGGCCTATTCGAGAAACTGGGCATGAGCCGCGCGCGTCTGGCCTATCTGATCGATAGTACCAGTGCCCCCATTTGTATTCTGATCCTGCTGAACGGCTGGGGCGCCTACGTGCTCGGAATGCTCGATCAGCAGGACTTACCCGGCTCCAGTGTCAGCACCTTATGGAGCACTATCCCGTTTAACTTCTACGCACTGGTCACCCTGAGTATCGTTTTTTATACCGCCATCACCGGTCGCGTGTTTGGTCCGATGAAAAAAGTTGAAGAGCGACCGGTCGAGCATAAAGACATACCTGAACATGTACCAAGCAACAGTAAAGCACGCTATATGTTAGTGCCACTGACCGTCATGGTTGTCGGTATGGTTGCCTTTATGTTTGGTACCGGTGGTGGCGACATCACCCAGGGTGACGGCTCCAAGTCGGTACTTTACGCGACTGTGCTGGCCTGTGTCGTCGCTTACTTCATGCTCATTATCAGCCGTCGTAAAACCCACCAGCAGCTTGTGAATCTGGGCTTTAAGGGAATGGGCGAGCTGCTACCGCTGGTCAGTATCGTGTTGCTTTCACTTGCCTTAGGCAGCAGTTTGCGCGAGCTGGGCACCGGAATTTTCCTGGCCGGACTGGTCGGTGAGTTCCTGCCACTGTTCCTGATCGCCCCGATGCTGTTTATCGCCGGTGCTTTAATTTCTTTTACCACGGGTACTTCGTGGGGCACCTTCGCGATTTTGATTCCGATCGCCGCGCCGATGATTATCGCGCTTGATCTGCCCGCGCCATTATTACTGGCCGCGGTGTTAGGGGGTGGCGTCTTCGGCGATCACTGCTCCCCTATTTCAGATACCACTGCGGTGTCAGCACTGGCATCCGGCTGTGATCTGCTCGAGCACGTGCGCACACAGCTCCCTTATGCCCTGACAGGTGGTGCCATCACTCTGGTACTCTATGTCATCGCTAGTCTGATCATGATTTAACCGACGAGACTAAGAACCATGATGCATAACTTAAAATTACTGACCCGGCCTGCTGTCGCCTTAGCCGCCGCCGTGAGCCTGGGCTTAAGTGCTACAGCTCAGGCAGAGCCAAGCAAAATCAGCAGCGACAAGCTCAATTCAACCGTCCAGGAAGTGATGTCGGTCTACGCCGTGCCCGGTATGGCCATCGCTATTGTCGAGGGTGACCAGGTGGTGTTCGAAAAGGGCTACGGCGTGCAGGAGATCGGTGAACCGCGCCAGGTTTCGCAACGAACACTATTTAAAATTGCCTCGGTGACTAAAAACTTCACCACCGCGGCGCTGGCTCTGCTGGTGGATCAGGGCAAGATCAGCTGGGATGACCCGGTCATTGACTACATTCCCGAATTTCGGGTGCAGGACCCCTGGATCACGCGCAACTTCACGGTGCGTGACTTGCTGATCCATAAAAGCGGCCTGAACCTGGGCGCGGGCGATCTGATGTTCTGGCCCACGCCGAATGATTTTACCCGAAAAGATATCCTCCATGGTCTGCAGTACTTGCCTATGACAGGTGGCTTTCGCACGCAATATGCGTACGACAATATCCTTTATGTGATCGCCGGTGAGCTGACCGAGCGGGTCACCGGGCAACGCTGGGAAACCTTTGTTGAAGAGAACCTTATGCGGCCGCTGGGGATGGAGTATTGCTTTGCCGGTCCAGTGCCCGAGGCTTACAAGCAGTACCTTGCGCAGCCACATGGGTTCTTAGATGAGCAACCGACGGTGGTACGCCGTGACTTTGCCGCGGACTACCTGACTTCGGCCCCGGCGGGCGGCATTCGTTGCAGTATTCAGGCCATGACCAAGTGGATGAAAATGCACATCGCCCGCGGTGCCTATACCACCGCCGAAGGTGAACAAAAACAATTGATCAGTGCCCGCCAACATGCGGAGATGTGGTCACCACAAACCATCATGAACGTGGGCTCCCGCGCCTCTGACTGGGACAACACGCACTTCGCTGCCTACGGTCTTGGCTGGCGTATGCACGATGTCGATGGCTTATTACGGGTACACCACACGGGTACCTTACATGGCATGAACGCTTACTTGTCATTCTTTCCCGAGCTTAATGTCGGCTTCATGGTACTGATGAACCGCGCGCACAGCGATGCTCGCACCGCCATGATGCAAACCATGATCAAAGCCTACACCGACAGCCCCGACCGCGACTGGATTATGGCCGTGCAAAAATGGCGCGAGCAAGCCAGCGCCAGCCGTCAGGCAGCGTTTTCAGAGCCTGAGACGCATCCCGTCACTGCGGCAGTGGCCGCGCGTGTAACAGGTGAATATGTCGACCCCTGGTTCGGCAAAGTCACTGTCAGCTGGCAGGATGGCGAGTTGCGCTGGCGCTCGCACAGGTCTGAGCGGATGGTAGGCGAGCTGTTTCATATTAAAGGCGACACCTTTGCCGCGCGCTGGGACGACCGGACCCATCATGCGGATGCCTACGTGCGTTTTACCACCACCATGCAGGGCGATATTCTGGGCATGCAACTGGCCCCGATTGACCCTGCCGCTGACTGGAGCTTCGACTTTGAAGACCTTAATTTTACTAAGCAGTAACCGATGAACAACGGCTTACATTTTCGTCCAACCCGTGCCGAAATTTCGATGACTGCGCTGCAACACAACGCCGAGGTCGCCCGCCGCGAGGCCGGCGACTGTAAACTGTTAGGCGTGATTAAGGCAGACGGCTATGGTCATGGTGCTATTGCCGTGGCACGCGCCATCAATGGCGCCGTAGATGCTTATGCCGTGGCCTTCATTGATGAGGCGCTGCAACTGCGCGAGGCGGGTTTCACCCAGCCCATAGTGCTGCTGGAAGGCTGTTTTAGTGAGGCAGAACTCCCCGTGTGTGCACATTACAATCTGCAGCCGGTGGTTCACCATCAGGGGCAAATTGATGCCATCGCCGGCGCGCGCCTGGTGAAACCCCTTGCGGTCTGGCTGAAAACCGATACCGGCATGCACCGCTTAGGGTTTGCCCCGGCCGCCGTCGAAGCTGCCAGTCGTGAGCTGGCCAGCCTGAAGCAAGTGGCAAGTGTCACCCTCATGACCCACTTTGCCAATGCCGATCGTGTCGATCACGACCTCAATACGCTGCAACAGGAACGCTTCGCCGAGCTCTGCGCGTCAACCTCACCTACCGCCGCGATTAGCAGCGCCAACACCGCAGCTTTGATCAGTAGCGCCATCGATTTAGGTACCGACGCCAATCAGTGGTGCCGCACGGGAATTTTGTTGTACGGAGTCAATCCCACCACCACGGCGCAAACAGAGCAGCTCCAGGCCGCTATGCGCTTAACCGCACCGGTCATGGCGTTGCGCGAGGTTGCCCCGGGTGAGGCCGTCGGTTACGGCAGTCGCTGGCGGGCAGAACGAGCCAGTCGTATTGCAACTCTGGCCATTGGTTACGCAGATGGTTACCCGCGCCATGCCCCTGACGGTACGCCTGTCTGGCTGAATGGCCAACAGGTGCCACTGGCCGGGACAGTGTCCATGGATATGATCACCGTGGATGTCACCGGGTTAAACGAAGTGGCCATAGGTGACGAAGCGGAGCTTTGGGGCCCGAATTTGCCGGTGACCACAGTCGCTGACGCAGTAGGTTCTATCAGTTATGAGCTGTTGTGTCGCGTCAGCCCGCGTGTACCCAAGCATTACAAATAATTTATGCCTAAAAAACTTGTTGTTTGGAATATTATTCCAATTTAAGATGGAGAGCAGGTACATTCACAAACTTCATCAGCCCACTAGGGAGAAAGCGTGAAATATATTGCGTTAGCTATTAGCCTCGCGACCTTAGCCGGCTGCCAGCCGGCACCAACAGAGGCACCTGAAACCACCACTGCCGTTGCCTATCAGTCGTTACCTGGTTACCAGCACGATGTCATTGGCATGCAGGAACAGTATCTGGAGCCTGAGTTCTGGGTACAGCGTCTGCAACAACCGCACGCAGCGGTGCTCACTCCTGCCCAGATCACAGCCTTTAATCAGCGCTCTTATGCAGTGCAGGACGAAATGGTGCTGCTTGACGAGTATCCAACCGAGTTCCGTGCGGCAGAGCTGATTGATAAAATCAACTCGATCAGCAGCCTGCCCGGTTATCCGCGCTTTTATGCCACCGGTGAGCAAGCAACCACGGCCCAGTTAGAGGGCTACCGGAGTGCTGCTAACCTTGCCGCGGTCGAGGCGGTTAACGCCGTTCGCTTCGGACTAGTGGTGAAACGCTCTTCGATGCGAACCTTCCCGACATTGGATAAGCTCTACAGTGACGACCTTGATCTCGACATTGACCGCTTTCAGGAAACCGGAGTCTTTCCAGGTACGCCATTAGCGATCCTGCACACCAGCACAGATGGTAAGTGGTACCTGGCGCAATCCTACCATTACCTGGCCTGGATCCAGGCCAGCGATGTTGCCATAGGTCCGCGCGATGAAGTGCTTGCCTTCGCTGACAAAAAACCTTTTGCCGTCGTCACTGAAGCCAAAGTCGAAACTAACTATACCCCGAGCTTCGCCCCGGTCTCCGCAGTACAACTGGATATGAGTACCCGTCTACCGTTGTTAAGTGCAGCCGATACCGGGCATGATGTGCATGGTCAGAATCCGTTTGCCAGCTACACGGTGCAACTGCCGATTCGCGACGCTGAAGGTGCACTGGCCTTCTCGCCAGCGTTAATTGCGCGTCATCACGACGTGCATGTCGGTTACCTTCCTTATACTGAGGCTAATGTGATTCGACAGGCATTTAAGTTCCTGGGCGAACGCTATGGCTGGGGTCACGATTACAACGCGCGCGACTGCACTGGCTTTGTGCTGGAAGTGTATCGGAGTATGGGCATCGATATGCCACGTAACTCCAGCCAGCAAGGTTATGGCGAGTACGGTGACACTGTCGTGTACGATGAAAACAGCAGTAACGCAGAGAAACTTGCACGCTTAGCCAACGCTAAAGTTGGCGATTTGATTTATTTACCCGGCCACGTGGTCATGTATATTGGCGACATCGAGGGGCAGCCCTACGTCATTCACGACGTTCACGGACTGAATTACCGCGATGCGGAAGACCAGCACTACCAAGGCACTTTAAATGGTGTCTCGGTAACGCCGCTGATTGACCTTGGCTTTAATGCCAATGACACTTACCTGGATCGCATCTATGCGATCAAATCGGTACGCTAAACAGGAACTGATATGAAAATTACTGACATCAAATTCGCTATGCTCCGCGTACCGTTAAAAACACCATTTAAAACGGCGCTGCGTACGGTCGAATCGATAGAAGATATCGTCATTATGGTGCATACGGATACCGGTCACGTCGGCTATGGCGAAGCGCCAGCGACCGCCGTCATTACCGGTGACACCCATGGCTCGATCATCGAAGCTATCGATCGCATCATGAAGCCGAAGCTGGTGGGTCAGGACGTCTCTGATCTGAACCACCTTATCGGTATTATTCAAAACGGTATCATCCGCAACTACAGTGCTAAAGCTGCTGTGGAAATGGCGGTTTATGATCTGTGGGGACAACTTTACGACGCCCCGCTTTACAAAATGCTTGGTGGCGGCGTGCCGACCATATCGACGGACATCACCATCAGCGTCGATTATATTGACAAAATGGTGGCCGACTCACTCGAAGCCATCGACCGCGGTTTTGAAACCCTGAAAATCAAAGTCGGTAAAGATATCGGCGTGGATATTGAGCGAGTCAAAGCTATCTACGCGGCGGTGGAGGGCAAAGCCCTGCTGCGCCTTGACGCCAATCAGGGGTGGACGCCAAAAGAAGCCGTCTATGCGCTGCATAAACTCGAAGGTGCCGGTGTGCGTCTGGAGCTGGTGGAGCAGCCGGTAAAAGCCCGCGACATCGATGGCATGAAGTACATCACCGAACGCGTGCATACGCCGGTCATGGCCGATGAGAGCAGCTTTGGCCCACGGGAAGTGATCGAGCTGATTAAGATGCGCGCCGCCGACATCATTAACATCAAGCTGATGAAGACCGGCGGTATCTCCAACGCAATTAAAATCGCAGATATCTGTTCGGTGTACGATATGCAGTGCATGATCGGCTGTATGCTGGAGTCCAGCATCAGTGTCTCAGCCGCGGTGCATCTGGCGGTGGCAAAGTCCAACGTGATTACTAAGATAGACCTGGATGGTCCGTCGCTGTGTGCCTTTGATCCCGTTGAAGGTAGCGTCCGCTTTAACGATGCGGAGATTTCAATTAATGATTCACCGGGGCTCGGTATTAAGTCCGTGGCCGGACTGGAAGAAATTAAGCCGCGTTAAACTGCGCGACGTTGAGCTAATCGAGGATGGGTGCAAACCACATCTGCAGCAGACCTAAAAGCAGGGCATAACGCCCTGCTTTACTGATCCAGACAATCACTAAGAACTCCCAAAAACGCAATCTCAGCATACCTGCAATAAAGGTTAGTGCGTCGCCAATGAACGGCGCCCAGGCCAGCAACAACGACCACTTACCGTAGCGCTCAAACCACCAATGCCCGCGTTCTAACGACTTTCCTTTAAAGGGAAACCAGCGACGGTGCTGGTACTGCAACAGAAAACGCCCTAAGACATAGTTCACGACACTCCCCAGGGTATTGCCAAGAGAAGCACTCAACCAGATCAACCAGACGTTGTAGCCCATTTGCTGGGCGCTGACCACCAGCACTTCAGACTGTGCTGGTAGCAGCGTCGCCGCCAGGAAGGCGACCAGAAACAGGCTAAGGTACACGCTTACTCTTTATGGTAGCGTTTGAACCAGGCCAGAGCATGCTCAACTTTCGCCACGATCCGCGACGGCTTAGCGGTGACCCCATGATAGGCATCTGGCACGCGGACCAGGACCGTGTCGACATTGCGCAACTGCAGCGCCTGGTAAAATTGCTCGGTTTCCGCCATCGGTGTACGGCGGTCCAACTCACCGGTGAACAATAACGTTGGCGTTTTCACGTTACCGACCAACGAAAGTGGTGAGCGTTTCCAGTAGTGCGCTAAATCCTCCCATGGCATTGCCGGGAACTGGTTCTGGATCTGGCCTACCGAACTGTCTGCCGTCAGCGTCTTGCTGACCCAGTTGATCACCGGGTTAGTCGCGGCGGCTGCATTAAACCGATCCGTCAGGCCCACCGCATAAGCGGTAGCGATACCACCGGCAGAACCACCGGCAATATAGAGGTTGTTGGCATCGGTAATACCCATGTCAATCAGCTTATCAAGACCGGACATATGGTCGGCGAAATCCCGCTCTGAGGAATAAAAGCCATCCAGCAAGTTGGCGAACTCCTTCCCGTAAGAGGTGCTGCCCCGGTAGTTGACGTAAAGCACAACATAGCCTTCCGCTGCGTAGCGCTGATGCTCGATACCAAACACCGGCCCATAAGACGCATGCGGGCCACCGTGAATTTCAACGATAGTCGGGTAGGACTTACCGGCTTCATAGCCTGGCGGCAAAATATACCAACCCTGGATTTCGGTACCGTCGAAAGACGATTCATAAGTAATTTCACGAACTTCGCCAAGCTCGCGATAGCCAAGCACGTCACTGTTAAGATCCGTGTACTGATGCGTAGCACCGTCCATATTTACCGCAACATTGGCAAGGTCATAAGCACTGGCATGGGTATAGGCAACCGCGCCCGTTGCCGGGGCAACTGAATACATACCACTGGTGTAAGGTCGGCTGACGTAGGTACCACCAAGACTGCTGACACGATCCTTCATTTCACCGTTGAGGTTCACTTCAGCGACCTTGGTTAAACCACGATCCGTGTACTGAACGGTCAAGCGCTGATTATCAATCCACAGCGGTTGCTCCAGTGAACGGTCGAGATCGGTTTTGACTTCACTCAGGGCACCACTTTCCATATTTAAACGATGCAAGGTGGCATTGCGATAAGGAACCGGCGCATTGTCGCCGTGCAAGAACGCCAGCTGCTCGCCGTTCGGAGACAGGCTTGCACTGTATTCATCACCGGGCAGATCCGTCAGTTGCTCCAGGCTGTTATCGGCAAGTGTTACGGCCCACAGATCGCTTTCGCGGGTCTGGTATTCCCAGTCTTTGGTACGGTTGCCAGAGAACACAATCCGTTGATCATCCTCAGCCCAGACCAGCGGCCCACGATGTTGGAAAGGCCCATCGGTGATCTGGCGCGCGCTGCCGCCATGACTTGGCACGACAAAGACCTGATTGTAGGCTGACTTCACTACCCCACGGCCATCACGCTGATAAAGGGTGCGTTCTACAATAAGCGGAGTTTTTCCCCACTTTGCTTTTTCCGGCTTACTCGGCGTGTGGACGCTCTTGGCAAAATCAGACTTCGGTTCTTCTACTGACATCATAAATGCCAATTGCTCGCCATCACGGGACCACGCCATTTGACTCGGACTATGGGCCACTTCAGTAACGGGCGCGACGCGCTGCTCTTCAACCCAGAACACATGGATCTGGTTGCGCCCGGAGCGATTCGAGGTAAACGCCAGCCGCTTACCATCAGGCGACCAGGTCGGGTTGCCGTAGCTGTGCTGATCGGCAAATAGCGGTGTGTGCTGCCCGGTGCTGGTGTTGATGACCCAGAGCGCTTTGCGGGTGCCATCGGTCATGATGTCAAAGCTGTTACGGACGTATGCAATGTGGCGACCATCAGGAGAGATCTGCACATCATTGGCATACTCAAGAGCAAATACATCCGCCGCTTGCAACGGCATTTTCAACTTCGGTGTGGGTTGCTCATCCTGTGCCATAGCAGGCGCCAGGAAAAGCGCCGAAGCAAGGCATAGGCTTACAGCTGTAGGTGTTAATTTTTGCATTGTCATTGGGCTTCTCGTTGGTCTGTGAGTTTTACTCTAGTACCAACGAGACTACCCAAAGGCAAGGGGGAATAGCAACTTAACTAGACCAAACTCTCAGTTTTAGAGATTAATCGTTGCCGCTTTTACGGGTCAGTTTATCAAGGTAACCCATGGCAAAGGCCGAACCGACAAAGGTCAGGTGGATAAGCACGTACCATTTAATCTTATCGATGCTAATATTTTCCGCATTCATGAACACTTTCAATAAGTGAATCGACGAGATGGCAACGATCGAGGCGGCGACTTTATTTTTTAAGCCCCCTGAATCAATCTTACCCAGCCAGGCCAGCTTTTCAGTGTCACCACTGATATTAAGCGTGGAAACGAAGTTTTCATAACCACTTAGCATCACCATCACCAGCAGACCGCCAACCAGCGCGATATCAATCAGCGTCAGGGTCAACAAAATCAAGTCGACTTCGGCCATGGTAAAAATCAGTGGGATGGCGTGGAACAGCTCCTGAAAGAATTTCACTCCCAGCAGCATCACAGCGATACTCAGGCCAAGATAGATCGGCGCCAGCAACCATCGCAAGCTATACATTAAGTTTTCAACGATACGTTCCATGATGGGTCCTGTCTGTCATCTTCAGTCTGCAAGTTTAACGCGGGCAAGCAGGACTTGCCATACTTGAGGTAGGTCAATCGATAAATAATCGTCTTACAAAATTCATGGTTTTAGCCTGTCAATTCCTCTGAGACTACCTACAATTAAGTAGATCCTAAAATAACTGGAGAGTCTGGCATGATTGAAAGTCTTTTCTCCGATGCGGATGCACTCCTGTTGGCGCGTATTCAGTTCGCGTTCACTGTTGCTTTTCACATCATTTTCCCAGCGTTTACCATTGGTATCGCCAGCTACTTAGCGGTGCTTGAAGGGTTGTTTTTAAAGACTCGTAACCCCGTTTACCAGAAGCTGTTCCGTTTCTGGCTGAAAATATTTGCCGTTGCATTTGGTATGGGCGTGGTCTCTGGCATCGTTATGAGCTATCAGTTTGGTACCAACTGGGCTGTATTCTCAGACAAGGCCGGCCCGGTGATTGGCCCCCTGATGGGTTACGAAGTACTGACTGCATTCTTCCTTGAAGCAGGCTTCCTCGGTGTCATGCTGTTTGGTATGAACCGTGTGGGCGAGCGCTTACACTACTTCGCCACCCTTATGGTGGCGATTGGTACTGCCATCAGTGCCTTCTGGATACTCTCCGTCAACAGCTGGATGCAAACCCCGGCAGGCTTTGCCATGAATGATGTGGGTCAGTACGTCGTCGAAGACTGGCTGGCGGTCATCTTTAATCCCAGCTTTCCCTATCGCCTTGCCCACATGCTGCTGGCAGCCTACCTGACAACCGCCTTTGTGGTGGGTGGTGTTGGTGCCTGGCACCTCTTGCGTGACCGCAGTAATGCTGCCGCGCGCAAAATGTTTTCCATGGCCATGTGGATGGCACTGCTGGTGGCTCCGCTACAGGTTTTCGTCGGTGATTTACACGGCTTAAATACTCAAGAACATCAGCCGGCCAAGGTGGCGGCGATGGAAGGCCATTTCCAATCGGAAGCACGCGCCCCGCTGTATTTATTTGGCCTGCCGAACGAGGAGACCGCCGAGGTGGATTACGCACTTAAGATTCCCGGACTCGCCAGCGTCATCCTCAAGCACGATATCAATGCCGAAGTCACCGGCCTGGATGCCTTTCCGCGCGACGAATGGCCGCCGGTCACGATAGTTTTCTGGGCCTTTCGAATCATGGTCGGACTAGGCCTGCTTATGGTGGTGATTGGCCTCTGGGCTGGCATTCAGCGCGCCCGCGGTAAACTCTATCAAACTTCATGGCTGCATAAATCGGCTCTGCTGATGGCGCCATCGGGTTTTGTTGCGGTCATCGCCGGCTGGATTGTCACAGAGGTTGGCCGCCAACCCTGGGTCATTTATGGCTTGTTACGCACCCGTGATGCGGCATCTCCAATTGCCGCCGAAGGTGTGGGTGGCAGCTTACTGGCCTTTATTGTTGTGTATTTTCTGGTATTCGGTGCGGGCACCGTGTACATCCTCCGGAAAATGGCAAGCGACCCTGAGCAGGTTCACATTCCCGACTACGCCAAGCCTAAAGCGGCGGGTATGGCGGCTGAACGACTCATGCACGAGGAGGACTAACCATGGATTATGCACTCATCTGGGCAATTTTAATTGCGGTAGCGGTGTTCGCCTACGTCGCGCTCGATGGTTTTGATCTTGGCGTGGCAATGCTCTTCCCCTGGTTCAAAAAAGAGGAAGATCGCGACATCATGATGAACACGGTGGCGCCGGTCTGGGATGGTAATGAGACCTGGCTGGTGCTCGGTGGCGGTGGCTTACTGGCGGTGTTCCCGCTGGCTTATGCGGTGCTCATGCCAGCCCTGTACATGCCAGTCATTGCCATGTTGCTGGGCTTGATCTTCCGTGGCGTCGCCTTTGAATACCGCTTTAAGACCAAAACCAGCAAGCATCTGTGGGATCTGTCTTTTATTCTGGGCTCACTGGTTGCCGCCCTTAGCCAGGGCATTATGCTGGGTGCCATGTTGCAGGGTATTAAAGTCGTTGACCGCTCCTATGCCGGTGGCTGGTTTGACTGGCTAAGCTGGTTTTCAGTGTTCTGCGGCGTTGCGGTGGTCATCGGTTATGCCCTGCTCGGCTCCACCTGGCTGGTCATGAAAACTGAGGGCCAGCTGCAACAGAAAAGCTATCAATTAGCTTTTCGCTTCGCGCTGGGTTTAGTCGCCTGTATTGCCTTCGTCAGTCTATATCTGCCATGGCGCGACGCGGCTATCGCCGATCGCTGGTTTAGCTTCCCTGCCTCCCTCTGGTTATGGATATTGCCGGTGGTGTTGGGGTTGGTAACCTTTGGCCTTTTGCGCGCCTTGAAAAAACAGCGGCATGTCAGCCCTTACCTCTGGTCGCTTGGCCTTTTTCTGGTGGCGTTTCTCGGGTTCGCCGTCAGTATCTTCCCTTATCTGGTGCCGCGTGCAATTACCTTATGGGAGGCCGCTGCGCCCGACAATAGTTTAATATTCCTGCTGGTCGGTGCTGTCATCCTGTTGCCCATTATCTTTGCGTACACTGGCTACACCTATTGGGTCTTTCGTGGCAAAACCCGCGCTGATGCAGGGTATCACGACTGATGCAAAGGCAAAGCTGGCAACGCCTGGGCTGGTTCATACTGCTGTGGTGCCTCGGCGTGGTCGCCGTCACCGCGGTTGGACTGCTGATCCGATGGGCGCTGCTCTAAGCGGCGCCCGCATCCGGATAACTGCCCAACACCATAACTTTATTGCGCAGCTGGATCAGGGTCAGCGCTGCGCGAATGGCGCTGTCGTCGCGATGCCCTTCACATTCAATATAGAAGTGGTACTGGCCAAACTTCTGCCCAGTAGGCCGTGAAACAAGTGAGGTCAGGTTCACCCGATAGGCCGCGAAGACCTGCAAATGTTCCACCAGAAGACCCGGATGATCGGTATCGTCAATAATTAATAATGAGGTTTTGTAGGTCACCTGCGGCTGCCGCAAGCTCTCCTGCAGTCCCGGCATGCGTACGGCAACAAAACGGGTTTCATTATGGGCGTAGTCGGTAATGTCATGTTCAACATGGACAAAGCTATGTTCGCCCAGACAATGCTCCGGCACCACTGCCGCAGCCGGTTCACGGCTTTGTTCCAGCAACTGTAAGGATTCGCTGTTACTGGCGGTATTCATAATGGGTACGTTATAACGACTCAGACACTCGCTGCACTGACCCTGTGCAACAAACTGGGCGTAAATTTTGGTGGGCATATCGTGATTGGCTACGAGGGAAAAGCGCACCGGAATACTCAGCTCATCGATGATCTCCAGCGGCCGCTTAACGAAGGTATCAATCACCGGCGACACCATCCCCTCCACGATATTTTCAATCGGCACCACCGCTATATCTGCATCATCAGGCAGCGCCTTTAGCACCCGGCCCAGTGCAGGATAGTACTGCAGAGTGTAGTTGGGTAACTGCTGCGCATACTCAAGGGCTGCCAGTTCCGAAAAAGTACCTGCGGGGCCAAGGGTTGCGATTCGTGCTGCGGTTTTCATAGTGAGCGGTGTCCTCCTGATTTCACTTGTTAAGGTAAACAGGAATGGCCACCTTTACTAGTGCTTCGTGGCAAAAGCATGAATAATTGGTGACCAGCGGTTTATGTAATATGCTGAACAAAACCACTCAGGTAAGGACCCATCATGTTGCGCATGTACAAAACTTTACTGCTTAGCTTTAGTCTTTTGCTGTTGGGCTGTTCCGAAGCGGCTGATGTCGCCCAGTCACAGCCGGCGAATGGACAGTCGTCAGTGCCTCCAGATACGCTCGTGACCAATGTGCAGGTGGTGATCTGGCAGGAACAACAGGCACAACTGCTGCGCAACGCCAGTATTGCGATTAAAGACGGTGTCATTGTCGATGTCACTAGCCAGCCCGACCCGATGTTGACCGCTGCCGCTACAGAGATCATTGATGGTAAGGGTGCCTATGCCCTAGCCGGCTTTACCGAAATGCATGGCCATGTACCTGCTGCAGTCAATTTTGGCGGTATGCCCGAAACGTACGCCGACGACATGTTGTTCCTGTACATTGCCAATGGCGTTACCACGGTGCGCGGCATGTTGGGCTACACCCGGCAATTACAGCTAAAAAAAGATATCGCTTCCGGCCAACGCATCGGTCCTAACTTATTTCTCGCCGGACCAAGCTTTAATGACAGCACCGTTGCGTCACCAGAGCAGGCTGCTGCGCGCGTGCGCGAACATGTTGCTGAAGGCTGGGACTTACTCAAGATTCATCCTGGTCTGGAACTTGCTGAATACCGTGCTGTGGCGGCCGCCGCACGCGCCGAGGGAATTGACTTTGCCGGCCATGTGCCGGTTGCGGTAGGGATTGATGTGGCCATGGCCGAAGGCCAGCGCACCATTGATCATCTTGATGGCTATCTGCGATATGTCGATGCCAGCAACCGTCCGATCACTGCCAGCGAGCTCGATGCACTGGTCGAACTGACACTGGCACACAATACCGCCGTGGTGCCTACCCAAGCGCTATGGGCAACCTTAATTGGTGCAGGTGATGCCGTTGCTCTGGCCAACTATCCGGAGCTGGCACTGGTGCCTGAACGCGTCAGAGAGGGCTGGTTAGACTACTACCCGAGCCGTGGCTCGAGTTATTTCAACACCGACAACGCGGCCGTGCAACAGGACAATCGCCGCCAGCTGCTGCAAGCGCTGTATGAGGGCGGCGCCACCATTATTTTCGGCACTGATGCGCCGCAGCTGTTCAGTGTACCCGGCTATTCTATTCATCATGAAATCCGCTATATGCAAGCTGCGGGAATGCCGTTAGAGGCCATTTACTACAGTGCGACAGTGGCCGCTGGAGACTACTTTGGCGACGATGACAGCGGCACCAGAATCGGCCATATCGACAGCGGCTATCAAGCCGATTTCATGTTGCTTAAGGACAATCCGCTGGCTTCAGCCGCAGCCTTGCAGGAACCACAAGGTGTGATGGTGCGCGGTCAGTGGTTTGACCGCGCTACCCTTGATGCGCGCATTGCAGAAATACGCGCACGCTATGCCAGTCCTTAGGCTTATTTCGCTTCGAGAATAGCTTCGTAAATGGCAGTCATCAGGCTGCCATAATTTCCCGTCTCAAAGCTTTTGCCGAGAAATTCAACGGCGCCGTCGACTTCCGTGGTCGGGCTGTGCCGCGCATTGGTCAACAAGATAATGCCTAGGTCGAGGGCAGGGTCGACCACGGTCGCAGTGCCCGTCCAGCCGGTATGACCAAAGGCCTGATGACTGGCATAAGGACCAAAATGCCAGCGTAACTGGCCATCGGCCGCGCGTCGCCAGCCCAAGCCAAAGGTGCGCTGTTGCTGATGCGGCTTGGTAAAGGCATCCAGTACCGAAGCTTCAAACAGATGCACATCGCCGTAGCCGCCGCCATTTAGCAAGGTTTGTACCAGTACCGCTAAATCCGGCGCGGTGGCAAACAAACCGGCATGGCCCGCCACTTCGTCCATAGCATAAAAGGCTTTCTCATCATGGACCTCGCCCTGCAGCGTATAGGTCCGCACCCCAGGGAAATCGACCACGCCACCACGGGTATTGCCTTGCAGCTCGGTAGCAGCAATCTCACCCGGACGACGACCTTTGCGCAGCGGCGCGAAAAGTGTGTCATGCAGACCTAAGGGGACATAAATGTTCTGCTCAACGTACTGATCCAGCGGCATTCCGGTAATCCGCTCGATGATGGTACCCAGCAACATGAAATTGGTGTCACTGTAGGTCGCGCGGACACCATTGCCGACATCAAAGGGCACCTTGGTGGCCATCAGCCGCTGCGTTTTTTCTTTTTGCAGCGAATAGAAGCCTTTACCAAGCTTGTTCTCCGGATCAAAGAAATGCACCTGCGGGGCATAGCCAGAGTGATGGTTGAGTAAATCTTTTACGGTTCGTGCTTCACGTCCATCGCCGCGGTATTCAGGCAAGTAAAAGTAAATCGGCTTATTAACATCCAACTGCCCACGCTCGACCAGTTGCATCATTGCCATCGAAGTTGCAAAAGCCTTGGTATTTGACGCCACATCAAACAAGGTACCCGGCTGCATTGGCGTCGGCGCAGCCAGTAACTGACCCTGCTCATCGTAACGGCGGGCATAGCCATAGGCGCTTTGTTTAATGATTTTTCCGTCTTTCACTACGACCAGTACCGCACCCGGAAAACCTTTGGCGATGTCGGCTTCAATCAGCTCATCCACCTCATCAAACCTGCCCTGATAGTCTGCTGTAGCATCAATCAGGCGCGGATAAGGAATTCGCACCTCCAGCGTCGCATCCGCCGGTTCAACAGCTTTGACATGGAAGGTGTTGATACCGTCCTGCGTTCGCCGATGCAGCGAATAATCGTAAGTTTTTCCGGCCCGCAAAGGTGTGGCGATATTCAATGTTTCACCGTTGACCTCGAGTACTGCGGTCAGATCCTGCTCCGCGGACAACAGCAGCTCACCACGCCCGCGGTAGCTCTTGAAGCCGGCCTTGTCATTCACCAGTTCACGACTCGAACGCTGCGCCTCTGGCTCTGGAAAACTGGCATCAATCTGGCCATGCTTAGGCTGCCAGCGTGGAGCGGGCTGCGCGGTAAGCTCCGCCTGATAACGCGTCCACAGCTGCTCCAGTTTTTCCGGGAAATACTTCTCCAGTAATGCGAACAAAGCCGCACTGGTCTGGCTATCAGCTTTACCGTTCACCAGCCAGGGTAAGAAGTGCATTTGAAACGCCGCTACCGTGCTTGCGGTGGTCTCATCGTAAACACCCGTCTCGGTCAGTCCGTAACCGTAGGCATGCAACGCGGCCTGTAACAAACCGGTGTTCAACGGCTGCTGATTAAAAATCTTCCAGTATTTGCTTAAGGTATCCTGCTCGTACCAAGCGCCGACGCCATGTTGGTAGAGCTGATACCAGGGGAAGCGTGGACCTGGATCGTTTTTACGGGTGGGGGTGATATCCGAATGCCCCACTACAGCAGTTGGGTGAATGTCCGGATGGCGCTCAAGAATATCCTGCGCTAGCTCAATCACCTTTTCGATTTGCGCAGGATCGTAGTCCGGGAACACACACAGGCGGTTTTCGCCGTGCTCCGCGCGGGACGGTTGTGTGCTGGTATCCCATTCGCACTGCGGTACGTTGACGATTTCAATGCCAATGGACTGATCATTGAGGTCACTGCGGCCCTGCCAATAGCTTGCGCCGGCGTGCCAGGCCCGCTCTGACTCGTCCACCAATTGGAAGACCTTAAGCTCATCATGCGGATAGCTTGGATCACCAGACTCCGGCACCAGATAATGCGAACTTAGCCCTTTTGGCTCTACCAATACCTGCACGCTTTTCTGATAGTCGATGGCCGTGTAGTGCATCACCAGAACTTTAATCCGGTGATCGTAATTCGCCGACGGCATCTGTTCATAGTCTGCGAAGCTGCTGCAGCTATTGACGGTAAACAATGCCACTAAGGCAACGCTAAAGGGTTTGATAAAAGTTCGGATCATGGTGCCTTACAATGCTTCTGAATAAATTGTTCATGAGTCGGAAGTTGCGCGACAGATTGCGCAAAGATCCGCTGGACCGTTTGCAGGTGCTGCTGCATTTCCGCTGCTGGCATCTGCTCTGCTAAAGGATGCACCTGGGCGGGCCGGAGCCCCTGGCCCTGGAACATGGAAAACCAGCTGATTTCGTTAAATAGCTCGTTATTACTGTTTTTAAATACGCTGGCGTTCTCGCGGTACAGGTCAAGCCGCTCCTGCAGGGAGTCCGGCACTTCCATGTCACGGCAATAGCGCCAGAACTCCGAGTCATCCCGCTCAGTCAGCTTATAGTGACACATGACAAAATCACGAATGTTGGTGATTTCCTCCGCGGTGTACTTATTAAACGCTGCCGCCCGTTCGCTGAGTTCACCTGGCCCCGGTAACAAGCTGATTAAGCGCATAATGCCTGACTGAGTCAGTTGTAACCCGGTCGACTCCAGCGGCTCAATAAATCCGGCGGACAAGCCGATGGCAACACAGTTATGACGCCAGGCCTGGTCGCGACGGCCATTTATCCAGCGCAAATGATTAGCTTTACTGTCGTGATTGCCGATGGTCTGGCGAAAATCACGCTCGGCTTGCTCCGTATCCGTGAAGCGACTCGAATACACCCAGCCCTCGCCAGTGCGGTGCTGCAAAGGGATCCGCCAGCGCCAGCCCTCATGATGGGCGATCGAGCGTGTATACGGCAGAATAGCATCGTTATGGTGCTGACCGGGTAAGGCGACAGCGCTGTCACACGGCATCCATTTACGCCAGTCGTGATAGCTGACGCCCAGAGCTTCACCAATCAGCAGCGCTTTAAAACCACTGCAGTCAATGAAAAAGTCGCCGTTAAGTTCGCCGTGCTGCTCGAGCATTAAGGCATCGATTGGGCCTTGCTCGACGCGTTGCTTGGCACTGACCATGCGGTCTTCCAGGGCGACAACACCCCGCTGCGTGGCATAGCGCTTAAGATAGTGAGCGTATTTCAGCGCATCAAAATGATACGCATATTTGATGTGCCCCAACGGACTGCGTTTATCTGCAATGGGCCGGCTAAACTTGTGTTCGATGGCGGCACGCCATTCTAAATTGAGATCGCTAAGCGGGATGGCATTGGCCTCGCCCTGCTCGCGAAGGTGGCGTAAGTAATAATGATGAAAAGGCACGCCGTTTAAGGTAACGCCATAAGGACCAAACGGATGCATATAGAAATCACCGATGTTCTGCCAGTTTTCAAACGCAATGCCCAGCTTGAAGGAGCCATTGGTTTCCCGCAGAAAGTCATCTTCATTGATTTCAAGAAGTTGATTGAATTCCCGAATGCCCGGGATGGTGGCTTCGCCGACGGACACGGTGCCGATAGCTGCCGATTCCACTAAGGTGATTCGGTACTTTTGCCGGTCAAGGACTTTGCTTAACGCTGCAGCAGTCATCCAGCCTGCCGAGCCCCCACCTAAGATAACGATTTGATACGGATGCGTCATCGAATTGTTCATCAGAGGACCAAAATAGATGCGGCCAGCCGAAGCTGACCGCATTGTTTCATTTTCACCGTGCGACTTAGAAGTTGTAAGTCAACTGCAGGGTGTATGAACGCCCGCGTGGATCTGCTACGCGAGGGTCAAACGCTGCACCAGGTGAATAATCGTTCTGGTGTGCAGTGAACGGTGGATCGCGGTCAAACAGGTTCTTGATGCCGAAGGTCACATCAAGGTCTTCCCACGCCAGGTAGCGAACACTGTAGTTGTAGATTGTATAGCTACCAACTTCACCATCGTAGTACGCAGGGTTTGCGATACCTGAACGAACACCTGGTGGTGTTTCATCATCGTAGCTATGACGATAAATCTGCGTCAGGTTATGTGCAAAGTCGCCTTTAGCGTAGTTGAACATAATGGTGTGCTTCCAGCGCAGAGGAATGTTACCGCGTGAGTGGGTACCCACCAGGTTGTCACCCCATGCTGCGTTGTCGAGCAGTTTCTTCTTATCTTCAATCAGATAGCTACCATTGAAGTTCACGTTCCAGAGACCACCGGCAAGTTCACCGTTGCTCTGAATACCCACTTCAATACCGCTGGTTTCACGTTCACCGGCGTTGATGTAACGGGTATCGATGGTTACCAGTTCGCCAGCTTCATTACGGATGAAGTTCTCTTCGAACAGCTCGTAGTTTTCCAGCAAGTCGCGGAAACCTGGAATCTGAATGGTGCCGTCGATGACGATGCGCCACCAGTCGACATTCATTGAGAAGCTATCGGTCGGTGCATAAACGACACCAAAGCTTTGTTGCTTCGATTCTTCTGGACCCAGATCTTCTTTACCACCGAATAAACGGGTTGGCGTGATAGGTGTATCACAGTTCGGGTCGCTGGCGTCGACTTCACCACCTGGGCAGTCACGCGGATCAGCAAGATCCTGACCTGTGTAAGGTTGCTCAGAAACGCCGTTAAACAGTTGGTTAAATGACGGTGTACGGAAGCCAGTACTGTAGGCACCACGTACTAAGACTTCCTCCACTGGGGTCCACACTAAGCCTACTTTCGGGTTAGTGGTGCCACCAAAACCATCGTAATGGTCATAGCGAACCGCTAGGTTCATTTCAAACGTCTCAACTACCGGCACCAGTGCTTCGGTAAATACCGCTTTTACAGTGCGGTCAACATCGTCAAGCTCGTTGGCGTTGTCAAATGGCGCACCATAAATTTCCGGACGATCTGCAGCTGCACGACGGTCACCGTTGAATTCATAACCTTCGTTACGAATATCAACACCACCGGCTACATAAACGTTATCGCCACCCCAACCAAGGCTCCAACCTGTATCACCCGTGATCGACGCATCGAACTGGGTCATCGTGGTTTTACCACCGTACAGGATAACGCCTTCAGCAGAAGCTGCGGCTAAAGCATCCATACCGGCTTGAGTTTGTGACTGGTCCGGCAATAAGAATGGGTTAATCGCGCCACTACCAATGCCTTGTGCAAGCATTGAGGTGTAGTGATAACCACCGCCAAGCTGCGACTCGGATTCGTTGGTAGCATGGCCTAAGCCAACACGGTAATCCCAAAAACCGATAGTGCCTTCAACACCGAACTGAATCTTCATTGCTTCAGTTGTGGTTTCGATTTCACGAGGTCCACAATCCATACAACGCCAGCGATACGCAATCGGGGCGCCGATGTTTAACTGATCGGCGCCGTAAAACGCTGATAGCGCATCAACAATATAGTCATAAGACGCACCAGTACTTGGGTAATACCCCTCAGAACCGATTGACCATGGTGTGATCTGGTTTGGCTCAAAGACTTTTTGTGAAGTCACTTCTGAACCCAGAACTTCTACAAAACCTTCAGCATTATCGCCCAGAACCATAGTTCCGCGTGCAACGAAATCAAAACTGTCGACCGGCTGCTGCAATGCTGCGGCACGCGGATAATCCCATGCACAGCTCACACCTGAGTTACGTTCACGGTTCCACAGTTCCGCTGCATCAGGGCCCATGTTCGGATAGACATCACAACCGGGCATACCAGGGAGAGCAAGCACGTTGAGTACGTCATTAATCCGATCAGGGTCGCCCGGGTATTGTAAACCGGTACCGATCAAGTTGTAGTTTGGTGAGTTAGGATCATCACCGCCTGGACGGTTGTTCAGTGATGCGAATGGCGTACCACGCGTATCTGGTGACAAACCACTTTCTGGCTGGAAGGTGTTGGTGAAATCACGATCGACACCGCGCAGGATTTCTGCTTTACGATACGAGAGTGAAGCCATCACATTGTAGCCATCAGAATATAAATCGCCTTTACCTGCTAAGACGTTGAAACGGTAAATGTTACCGCCGCCGTTCTCAGTATGATCTGCGAAGGCGCCAACTTGCGCGCCCTGAAAATCTTTTTTCAGGATAAAGTTGATAACACCACCGATTGCATCAGTACCGTATACGGCAGAAGCGCCGTCACGTAATACTTCAACTCGCTCGATGGCAGAGAAAGGAATTGAGTTCAAGTCAACTGAACGCCCCTGGAGGCCGTGAGTTGCAGTACGACGACCGTTCAAAAGAACCAGTGTCGACCCTGAACCTTGTTGTCGCAAGTTAGCTGTTGAAGCACCGTTGTTACCGCGCTCTTCACCACTTACGATACCTGTGTTACTGGCCAGGTTGTCATTTGAGTTTGAAGCAACGTTAAGTTGTAGCAATAACTGTTCAGCAGTGGTAATACCCTGTGCATCAATCTCGTCACGCGAAATAACGGTCAGCGGTAAATCGCCTTCCATCGCTGTACGTTTGATACTTGAACCTGTTACCTGAATTCGTTCAACTTTCTCTGCTTCTTCGTTTTGCTGTGTGTTCTCTTCTTGATCGACATCTTGAGCATAAGCGAGGCCGCTCATACTTGTAGTCAATCCCAGCACGAGTGCTATTTTATTGAGTTTCACTTTGCAATCTCCGCTCGTTGTAAGAATCTGATGCGTATCGTGACTACGCTTTCTTTTTATAATCTCTGCCGCTAATCGACGAGTTACCACAACCGATGAAAAAATCCATCATGAGTTGAAAGTACCACATATTCTTATAATGTAAATAATAAATTATTCCAAGTTGTTTAGTGAGTAATTTTTATGCGTCAGGTCAAGAGTGCTGTTTTTACACTCAATTTTTATGATTAATTACCGCCGCTTATGGGTGTCAGCCAATTTTGTTGCGGAATGTTTCTTGCGCCAGAAGCGTCAACTCCCGCGCCTGTTATGTCAATTTATTCTAACAAATGGTGCTTTTATTCAACTCCTGAGATGAGATAAATCCCTTTACTAAGGAATAATTTATTTTTCGGGGCAGCTGAAGTAGGATAGCTGACCAGAAATCTATCACCCGAACTTAATTTAAAGAGTGTAACCATGTTTCGTACCTTTGCTTTTCTTGCTGCGACCGCGTTTGTGATTGCCAGTATTGCCGCCTGTTCGCCGCAAAGCGAGCCGCCAACGCCAACCTCGGAGGTACGACAGCTGCTGGGTCAGAAGCTGATGCTGGACTTCCGCTACTTTTGTGACGATGGCACCGCCGCGGAAAAGTGCCAGCAAGCAGTGACGGAACTTCCTGAAGAGCTGGCCGAAGTGCTTCGCGAGGGTGTGATCGGCGGCGTGATCGTGTTTTCTGAAAACCTGCAAAGCGTACCGCAGATCATGACTCTGATTGATGAAATGCAGGACGTCATGCGCGCAAGCGGTCACCCGCCACTCTTTATTGCCTTGGATCAGGAAGGTGGCCGCGTGGCCCGCTTACCTGATGACATCGCCACGCGTTTTGCCGGCAATATGGCCATTGGCGCAACTTACCCACAGCGCCAGACCGAATTTGCTGAGCAAGTAGGCGCTGGCATTGGCAAAGCTGTTAAATCACTGGGCTTTAACGTGAACTTTGCCCCCACCGTCGACGTTAACGTGAATCCGGAGAACCCGGTCATCAATGTCCGCAGTTACGGTGAGGACCCTGAGCTGGTGGCCACACTTGGCATGGCCACGGTCAAAGCCATGCAGGCACAGGGCGTGATGAGTGCGCTTAAACACTTCCCGGGGCACGGCGACACCCATGTGGATAGTCACACCGGCTTGCCCCGCGTCGATCATGACCGCGCCACTATTGACGCAGTTGACTTGCTACCATTTCAGCGCAGTATTGCCAGCAGCACGCCACCGGCGATGATTATGACCGCGCATATTCAATACCCGCAATTAGATGACACCACCTTTGTCGCGAAAGATGGTCAGGCCACGGTCGTGCCGGCCACCATGTCGCAGAAAATTTTAACCGGCGTACTGCGTGATGAACTTGGCTATCGCGGTGTCATCATCACCGACGCGCTCGACATGGCAGGAATTGCTCATTACTTTGAACCACTGGCGGCGACCATTCAAACCTTCAACGCCGGTGCCGATATAGCATTAATGCCGTTCACTATCCGTAACAATGCGGATATTGATGCCTTTTGGCAGTATTTCGAAGGGTTGGAGAGGGCTGTTCAAGCTGGGCAACTTGATTTGGAACAGCTGCGCGTGTCCGGCGCCCGCATCGCCGACCTGAAACAGCGCTATGGACTTCTGTCATCAGCATCTCTGCCGCTGGCTGAACGAATTCAGTATGTCCAGAATAAGCTGCCCCTGGCGGCTAACAAAGAGCTTGAACGCAAGCTGGCAGCGGCTTCTGTTACTAAGGTCTGGGACAATGCCCTGCTGCCGATAACGAAGAAAACCTGGCAGCTGGTCATGCCCGATACACTGCGTTGTGTTGCTTTTGAACAAGCTATCTTTGAACAACAGCCTGGTGCTGAAGTGAACTGTGTCAGCTTGAGCAAATTACCTGAGGGCCAGCCATGGCAGGACTGGAATCCGAACGCGACACTGGTCATCGGCGATATAACCCCGCACCACAGTCTCGCAGAGATGGGTGGGATGGACGATTTGGCGAACTGGCGCGAACGGCCCAGTAAAGCAGACCAGTACCTGTGGCTGGAACAGGTACTCGCTGTGGCTAAGCAGCGTCAGCAACCTACTGTGCTGGTCGCCCTGCGCGCTCCTTATGTGCTGTCACGTTACCGGGACGTCGCTGATGCCGCGCTTGCCAGTTACGACTACAGTGCGCATGGTTCTGCAGACAGCAGCGCACGGATTCATAGCCCCAGTATCGATGCCATCGTCGCCGTTTTATTAGGCGAGCAGGCACCGGGTGTGCTGCCGGTGACAGTATTCCCGTCTGCGCCTAACTAAAGGCCCGCCTGTACAGGTTTGAGTGACGCAACCAGTTCGGTTGCGTCATCGCCGATGTTGATAAGCTCCGGCAGTTGCTGCTGCCGGGCGTCATATTCAGTAAAGCCGTGGATACCACGCGCATCACCGATAAATTCCACCCGTAGCAACTCATCACCTTTTTCCCGTGACAAACAGATATCCGTTTGAAAAGGCGCATGAGTACCATCGTCGATGGTCACCTGACAGATCTTTATGTCGCAAAAGCCATCCGCCGTATTGGCTGGAATAGCGTAATAGTCAGCTAACGTATAGTTTCGGTGTGCATCGGTAAACAGGGCCTCCAACGCCACCTGCAGCGCAATCACATTCATACGCCGGGCAACTTGCCGGTGCGGATCCTGACGGTGTGCACCACTTTCGATCAAGATGGTACTTGCTCCTGTACCGGCAATGTTGTCGCCAAACGAGCGTTCTGAATAGCTGTCGTCGTACCGGGCAATGCCGCCTGGCAGCCAGTGCGACAACATTTGTCGCATGTGGGCAATCATCTGTTTGGCTTGTAAGCGTGCACTATCGACATGTTTGTCCGGATGATAAGCAGGCGCCAGAAAAGCAACGGTCGCCGGTTCCGCGCTGTTCCCCACCGCATAATAAGGGTTCTGATCATGCAGATTAAACGCCAGCGTCGGCTGTAAGCTCTGCACTTGTTGCCATAATAAACGCCCTTCCGGGCTTTGCCTGGCCAGTGCATCGCGGTTGATGTCGATGCCTTGGGCATTCTGCCGTGTGCGTTGCGCCGCTCCGTCGGGATTTAGCATCGGCACCACATGCAAGGTGAGCAGCTGCTGCCAGTCGTTGGGTAAGCCCGACAATTGCTGCGTCAGCAGCAACTGCAGCCAATCCAGTACCGCTGCTGTTGCCGTGGGTTCATCGCCATGCATCTGCGTCCACGCCAACACCACCAGAGGTCCATTGCCAAGGGTGAGCCGGCGAATCGGTGTGCCCAGGTAGGACGCGCCGATATGAGTCACTCGCAGTGCCGCATGCCCGGCCAGCTCGTCCATAACCGGAGCGATATCAGCATAGGTCAGGTGCTTGCGATCAAGTTGTGGCCACTGCACAGCGCTAATTTGCTGCTCCAGTTCAGCAATGGCAACGTTGGGATGGGTCATGACGAAACTCCTTTAGAACTGTCTTTTTGCTGGCTGATGGCATCGAGTAGAAAAGCAATATGCTGATAGTCCAGGCCACTGTGCTGCGCGAGGCCTATTTCACAGGTGCGGCTATTGCTGATTGCGGTCTTACAGCCGCTGGGTATTTGGCTTGCCAGGGGGCCGAGCGCATGCTTGTTCAAGTCGGGTAAGGTAAAGCCTTTATCGCCGGCAAAACCGCAGCACTGAATACCGTCCGGTTCTATCACCTGCTCACTGCACAGCTGCGCCAACCCGCGCAACGTCGCGCCCCCATCAATCCGGCGACTACTACAGGTGACGTGCAGCATCACCGGCTCCTCAGTAGGCCGAATATCAAGCGCAGGCGCTACCTGTCGATAGAGAAAGTCACTCAGTTCCAGCACCTTGAGATCTTTGGCATCACTCAACTGTAATGCACATGGACTAGCGTCGAGCACCACTGGCCAGAGGCCCTGCTCACTGGCCTGCCATAATAGCTCCAGCAGACTGTTTTTACGCTCCCGCGCCTGTTCCGGATAGCCTTTGCTTTGCCAGGGCTGCCCACAGCAGGACTCACTTGCGGTATCTGGCAAAATCACCTCGATGCCGGCCTTATTGCAAAGTCGGATCACCGTATCTGGCAAGCTATCTCCGGCGCTCTTCTGATAACCAAACAGACGATTTGGACAGGTCACCAGGTACACCACTTTGCTGGCGGCCTGGCGAGCTTTTAAAGTAACCTCGCCGGTTGCTACTGGCGGTAACGCCGGCATTCCCCGGGGGCTAAATTTTTGATACAGGACCGGGGCTAGCCTGGCGACATTGCGCGCTGCACTCATCCCAAACCTTGCGATCTGCAGGCTACCTTTCAGATGTTGCGCGGACCAACGTGCCAGACGCGGATGTCGAGCCTGCTCTGCGCGCAACTGCTGCACCCAGGTGCCGGTGTTGATGCCGACCGGACAAGCACTGGCACACAACCCTGTCGCCGCACACGAATCAATGCCTAAATGCTGAAAGTCCTGTTCAACGGTGCGTTTATCCGCCGCATTGAGGTGCTGCGCACGTCGCATCAGCGCAATTCGCTGGCGCGGTGACAGCGTGTAATGCAACGACGGGCACTGCGGCTCACAAAAACCACATTCAATGCAGGCGTCGACAATGGGATCAACCGCAGGCAGTTGTTTCAGGTCCTCAATGTGAGCTGTCGGACTGGCATTAATGATGACGCCCGGATTTAAAATCCCAACCGGGTCGATCAGTTGCTTTAACTTTTGCATGACGGCAAGCCCTGCCCCACCCCATTGCGCATAAAGGTAAGGCGCCATATTCCGGCCGGTGCCGTGCTCTGCTTTCAGGGTGCCGTCGAAACGTTCGGTGACCAGCGCCACCACTGCGGCCATAAAGTTGGCATAGCGCTCAGTTTCGGTGGCCGTCGCGAACGCCTGAGTAAAGACGAAGTGGACGTTGCCATCCAGCGCATGTCCAAAAATAATCGCCTCATGGTAGCCGTGCTCGATAAATAATTCCTGCAAGGCGCTGACCGCTGCAGGGAGTTGAGACAAGGGAAATGCCACGTCCTCGATGATGACCGTGGTGCCGCTGGCCCGCACGGCCCCCACGGCGGGGAATAAACCCTTACGGATCTGCCAGAGCGCCGCCACGGTGGCAGGATCATCGGAAAATTCACACAAGGCCCGCACACCCGCTACCCCGGCGAAACACTCTTCAATACTTGCTAAGGCTTGGTGCAGTTGGGCGGAGGAGTCACGGCCCACATCGACCAACAAGGCGACCGCATTGCGATCAGGCAGGGCGCTGGTGTGGGCTGCCAGTAGGTCACTCACCGACGCCAGCGAGCGGCCATCCATAAATTCCACAGCATTCACGCCAATCGCTTTTAGGTCAGCGATTACCGCGCAGGCAGCGTGACTATCTGCGAACAGATAAAGCCCCGTCGCACTGGCTTTGGGAAGTGCTATGGTGTGGTAGGTAATATCCGCGATAAAACCCAGCGTGCCCTCAGAGCCAATCAATAAATGAGTTAAAATCGCCACCGGATCCTGGTAGTCGAGTAAGGCATTCAAACCATAGCCCATGGTGTTTTTCAGGCGGTACTGATGGGTGATTTTGCTGCTGAGATCGGCGTCGTCGCGCACCTCTTGCGCCAGCTCCGCGAGCGCCTGCAGTAACTCGGCATGACTCGCGCGGAACGCTGCAACCGAAGCCGCGTCGCTGGTGTCTACCCGGGTGCCGTCGGCCAGCACAAAGGTGAGTTCCTGCAACGTATGGTAACTGTTGTGACGCACGCCACAGCACATGCCTGAGGCATTGTTGGCGGCAATGCCGCCGATTTTACAGGTGTTAATTGACGCCGGGTCCGGGCCAATTTTACGGCCATAAGCCGCCAGTTTACGGTTGGCCTCAGCGCCAATCACGCCAGGCTGCAAACGCACGCGCTCGCCTTTGTCCAGAATCGCAATATCCTGCCAGTCACGGCTCAGCACCACCAATACTGAATCTGAAATCGCCTGCCCGGACAAACTGGTGCCCGCAGCGCGGAAGGTTAATGCGACTTTATGCTGTTGCGCCAGGCGCAGCAGCTGCTGCAGTTCCGCAACATCGACAACCTCCACCACCAGCTGCGGCACTTTATGGTAGAAGCTGGCGTCGGTGCTATGCGCAAGGCGACGGGTCAGATCCGTCATCCGTCGCTCGGGCGGAAGCAGCTCCTGAATACCCTGCATAAAGGCATTAGTTAGCGCTGAGGATTGAGGCACCAGAAACTCCTTTTGATATTCGCGTCAACTCGTTTATATTTGAATAAATAATTCCACAGGGTAGGGCATCATGTCCGCATTTGCGAAAATAAAAGCAATACAACATTCATTATCGGCCAGCGAAGCTAAGCTTGCGTCGTTTACCCTTACCTCGCCGAGTGCGATGCGTGATATGTCATCGTCGCAATTGGCAAAAACTGTTGGCGTCAGCCAGTCCAGCGTGGTCAAATTCGCCCAGAAGCTTGGCTATAAAGGTTATCCGGCATTTAAGCTATCCGTTGTTGATGCACTCAACAAAAAAGCGCACCAAGCCGCCCGCTTACATGGCGAAATCACCCTCGAGGATGATTTCAACGACATGGCGGATAAATTACTGGCCGCCAAAATCAATGTGCTCAGCGAAACCCGCAACCTGAATGAGAAAGAATCTTTCCGTGACGCTGTTCAGCGAGTATTGGCTGCCGATCGCATTCTTATCAGTGGCATTGGCGGCTCGGCCCTGGTCTGCAAAGACCTCTGCTACAAGCTGCAGAAACTCGGCTTGCAAGCTCAGGCCGATGCCGACAGTCATATCCAGCTTGCTATCGCGGCCACCCTGAGCGCCAACGATGTAGTAATTGCCATCAGTGAATCGGGCACCACCCGCGAGGTGACCCGGGTCATCAAAGAAGCGCAGCGTCATCAGTGCCAGGTGATCTCCATCACCCGTTACGGTAAAACTGCCGTCAATCAGTTAGCCGATGTAAAACTCTATTCCGTTGCCGAAAGCGAGTCGACGCGGCTTTCATCTATTCACGCCCGCACCGCACAAAACTTGATTATCGATCTGCTCTTTATCGCGTTGATTCAGGCATCGGAAGCGGGCCGAACCACACTGGCGCAGACCAACAAAGCTTTTCAGCGGCTGCGCGGCAACTAAACTGGATCACGGGTACAGCAAATACGGCTGACGTCGCGCTTTAAATCGCGTCAGATCCGCTTGCCAGGAGGCCCGTATTTCTGCCTCGGACTGCCCTGCCTCGATGGCTTTGCGCAAAGCGTCTGTGCCACTTAGTTTATCCATAAAATCGGGCGCGGTGAAAAAGGTCACGCCCGCCTTCGTAAAAGCTTGGTGCGCACTTATCAGTAAACTCAGATCCAGTCCCTGCAGATCACTGTCGCGCAGGTCTTGACCATAAACAATCTGACCTTCGAGTTTCGGTGACGGCGCGCTCTTCGGCATGCTGCGCGGACTGAACTTAAAATCGCCTAAGTGCACTTCATCATGGCCCATGACCTGAAATGGGAAATCCGTGCCGCGACCAATGCTGACCGCTGTGGCTTCGAACAGACACAGGGACGGATACAGTTGAATCGCCTGATCATTGGGCAAATTTGGACTCGGCGCGACTGGCAACGAATACGCCTCCGTGCGCGCATAGTCCGCCACAGGAATAACTGTCAGACTCAGGTCCTGCGCCTGTTGAATCCAGCCTTCGCCTTTAATCATCAGCGCCAGCTCGCCAACGGTCATGCCATGCAACAGAGGAATTTCGTGCATACCCACAAAGGACTGAAAGGCAGGTTCCAGTACCGGGCCATCGACAAAAGCACCATTGGGGTTCGGCCGATCCAGTACCATCATGGCGATACCCTGCTCCGCCGCAGCTTCCATCACGTAATGCATGGTGCTGATATAGGTGTAAAAGCGTGCGCCCACGTCCTGAATGTCGAAAACGATGGTATCGACATCCGCCAGCATTGCCGGTGATGGTTTTTTGGTTTTGCCATAAATCGATAAGATCGGCAGTCCGGTGCGCGGGTCAATAGCATCAGTAATGGTTTCGCCGGCACCAGCGTCGCCGCGAAAACCATGTTCAGGGGCCAGCACTTTGACCACCTCTATGCCTTCGGCTAAAAGGTAATCGACCAGGTGCTGCTCACCCACGCGCGAGGTTTGATTAACCACCAGCGCCACGCGCTGGCCGCGCAAAGAGGGTAAGTACTTACTTGCTTGCTCTGCAGCAACACTGGTCGCCTGTGCCTTACCTGGTAAGGCAAAGGCACTGAGACTTAGCAGGCAAATGATAAGCGTCAGGCGCTGCCAAAGATTCATAATTTTTGCTCCACCGCACGGCGCAGGAAACCATCTTGCTGGTCCAGCAGCGCTTCAGCTTCCGCCAGCTCGGCACCGGTTAAAATCATTAAAATGGCGAGCTTGGCACGGTTCTTAGCCGCTTTTAAGGCCGCTTCTGCCGTTTCACGGGAACAGTCTGTGGCCTGCATGACAATTCGAATCGCCCGCGCGCGCAGTTTTTCGTTACTGGCGTTGACATCGACCATCAGGTTTTCATAGGTTTTGCCAAGGCGAATCATGCTGGCGGTGCTAAGCATGTTGAGCACTAGCTTTTGCGCCGTGCCCGATTTCATGCGGGTCGAACCGGTCAGAGCCTCAGGCCCCACCACCGGACAAATGCCAATCTGCGCAGTGGTCATCAGTGGTGAGTCAGGATTACAGGTCACCGATACCGACACACAACCGATGGCATTCGCATACTCAAGGGCTGCGACCACATAAGGCGTGCGGCCACTGGCGGAGAGTCCTACCAGTACATCCTTGCTGGATAAATGAACGGCTTTGACATCGGCAATGCCCGCTTCGCGGTCATCTTCGGCGCCTTCAACGGCGAACTGGATAGCGTGCTCGCCCCCGGCAATGATGCCCTGTACCAGATCATCGGGTACGCTGAACGTAGGCCGGCACTCTACTGCGTCGAGAATGCCGAGCCGGCCGCTGGTGCCGGCACCAATATAAAATAGCCGGCCTCCGGCTTGCAGACGTTCGACAATGGCGTCGACAGCCTCAGCAATGCTGGGGATTTGGGAAGCCACCGCGGGTGCGACGTGCGCGTCTTCATGATTGAGCTTACGCAAAATCCCCTCACTGGAGAGGATATCGATTTCCATCGTCTCTGGGTTACGTCCCTCTGAAACGATTTTATTCAGTTGCGCCAGCAGTTCGGCAGTGCGTTTTGAATCTTCCATAAGTACTCTTATACGTTGCGCTCGTTGCCGTTAGCTTCCTTAGCTGACGAGCCGGTCAAACAAATCAGGGTTGAGATGGCAGTGCCAATCATCAATTGCCAGGTAAAGCCGATATCGGTCACCCACGCCGTGGGCCAGATGGCGTCCATGACATAGGGTTGCATCAGCAGTGGCACAATAAAGCCAATCACCAGCGCTGCGGCGACAGATGCCGGGCTACCGCGCTTACTAAACAAAGTCACAAAGTAGACGCCCAACAGACCACTGTAGGAGAACACCATGACACTTAAGGCAAACTGCAGCAACGGCGTGTCCGTGTACTGTTGCCAGTAATAGCACAGGCAGGCCATCAGTGCTAAAGCGGCCGCGACCAGGGTCATACCTAACTGACCGGCACGCACGAAGTGCTTTTCGCTGGCATCGGCGCGCCGACGCAGCTTCCAGGGCCGGTAAATATCCTGGATCAGGACGCTGGACATGGAGTTCAGGCCCGAGTTCAGGGTCGACAATGCAGCGGCAATAATACCTATGGTGACCAAACCACGGACGCCCGCAGGGATTTCCGTGAGCACGTAATACATGAAAATGGTGACCGCTTCGCCGGCAAACGTTGGCACCGGTCCATCGCCCTGGCCACTGGCCATGATATCCGGACGCTGATAGTAAATGTAAAGCAGCAGGCCGATGACAATAAAGAGCAGCATGACCGGGATGACCATGACCACCGACATCAGCATGGCTTTACTGCCTTCTTTGGCATTTTTACAGGTCAATACCCGTTGGGTCATGTCCTGATCCAGACCAAAGGCCGCAATATTAAGTAGCACGAAGCCCGTTAATACTGACCAGATGTTGAAGACGCCCGCGCTGCTGAAATCCATTTCCGTATCAATCAGCTGCAGCTTCGAGGGAGCCCCCGGTGCGGGATTCTGCAGGGCACTGACCAGCTCACTAAAACCAATCGGAATCGCATTATAAAGTACGATGATGACCGCGATGGCGGCACTGACATAAATAACAGCCTGCAGGACATCCGAGTAAATAACCGTACGGATCCCACCATAAACTGTATACAACAGGCCAGCTAAGGTGATGATGAGCGTCGCCGCGATCACACTGCTGGCAGCGAAGTCGCCAAACAGAATCATCGCCACGGCAATCGCCGCCATATACAGCCGCGCCCCGCTGGCAAAGATACGTCCAAACAGGTACATGACCCCCGCCTGACGCTTCGCCGCCGCACCAAAGCGCTGTTCCAGTAACTCGTAGACGGTGTAGACCCGGAACTGGTAAAACTTGGGGATCAGGAAGATGGCCACAAAGCCAACCGCGATAAACGCACCAATGTTGGTCGCCAGATAGGTTAAATCACCGCGATAGCCCTGATCCGGGCCACCCAGGAAAGTCGCCGCTGACTGTGACGTCGCCAGTACCGAAATCGCCACCACCCACATCGGCATTTTGTTGCCGCCAAGGAAGTAATCCTGCGTTGACGCATTACGACGATTAAACAGCCAGCCGCTGCCCAGCAGCACCAGCCCATAAGCAATAAAAACCAACACGTCTGCAAACGAATAATATCCGAGCATAAAGTCTTTTCGGGTTAAATGATTTACCAGTTAGAATAGATTATTCCAACTTTAATGTATACCAGGAATATAAAATGGAAAAAGGAAGGGCTGCCCTTCCTTTTGCCAGCCCGCTAGTTTGCGGGATTTGTGAGAAGTGTCTGTACGGTTTCGGTCAGCAGGCGCTCAAGTTTTGCGCCAGCAATGCCTACGTTTTCATAGCTGTTGCCTGCGACTGAGGCTTGTGCGGCGACGGTAAATTCGCGGGTGCCAGAGGCCAGTGGCAGGCAAACGTGCGCCAACGCTACGACTTCACTGGTACCGCGAGTTTCACTGGGACCGGCACCAAGTTTATGGAAGATCCGCCAGTTGCCTGCGGTTGCCTGATCGAGAACTTGCTGGGTGCTGAGTTCCGCCAGTTCTGGCAAGTGGGTTTTTAATGCTGCGGCGATGGCCCGATGCGGCATCAGGCTGGCTCCAGCCATCATCCCGCCGGCGTTGGCACTGTTAGCACTGTGTCCCGGACCGTAAAACAACATCATCACGGCATCATCCGACAGGCCCGGCATACGCGTTTCCGGTACGCGTTTATGGGTCGCCAGACGTTTGAGAAACTCAGCCGAGACCAGTGTCGTCATAGGTTTATTGCCGGTCAGCCCGCAGTCCTCACAACGATAGCCGAGCATGCCGGGGTCACTGTCATAGGGCACAAAAGCCGCACTCACTGAGCGCGACGGTGTTCGCCAAAAACGATCGACAGGGGCATAAGCTGCAGGTCCGTAGGCACCGCGGAACTTGACCTGGGGCTGGCCGATGTGCAGCCAGGCGTCATGGAACAACGCAGTTAAGTAATCGCGCCCGGCGAGGTTAGCAAGGTAATAGGCGTAGGCGTTGGAATTTCCATCTGCAGCACCTGAAGCCTCGTAACTATGCACGCTGGTGATTAAATCCGCTAGTTTAAGGTCGCCCACAGTAGTATCAGGCTGCGCAAAATTGTCGCTCAGCAGCGACAACGCGCCGCTGTACGCCATAATTTTTGACGAGCTCCACGGCTCATACAGATCATCATGGGTCTGCGCATTGGCAAGGTAGCGAAACGCCAGTTCCTCGCCCTTGCGGGCATAATCGATCACTAATACTTTGCCATCCTCGGCACTGGCATCAAAAAAGCTCCAGTCATGCACACTGCGCTCCACCCAGCCCTTGCTCACCCCGCTTTCCCTAACCGTTTTGTAGGAATCACTCGCTGGCGCAATCGCCGGAGCACAGGCCTGCCAGCGTTGCTCGGCGTTTGCTGGTAACAATGGCGGGGCGCCCATTACCTGCTCGTAATAGGCTTCCCCCTGCGGACCTTCATTGTTGGCGATGGCGGTCCCGGCGAAAACCGCGGCGATAGCAAAGACACTCGCCACCGTCGTAGAAATTGAATTTGTTGTTTTTTTCATCGATCGATTCCTTGTTATTCCTGAAACAAGAATAAAGTATTACAACTCATAGAGCAAAGTATGGCAGTATGTTGTGCATTCGCTGGCACAAGAATTGAAATTTCCCAAACGAAAAAGTGAGGCCATGAAGCAAGCAACCTCTTCTCTTTATTATGTGGGCGTAGATGGCGGCGGCACCAAATGCCGCGCCGAGCTCTACAACGTTCAGGGCGAACGGCTTGGCGCTGGTATAGCCGGCTCGGCCAACATTGCCCGGCAGGGCAATACCGCTCAACAGTCCATTCTTACCGCGGTAAGCAATGCGTTTGCCGACGCCTGTCTGAGTCAGGAACATTTTGCCGAGACCACGGTCTGCGCCGGTCTGGCCGGGGCTAACTTGCCCTTTGCTGCCGCGCAGTTACGTGCCTGGCCGCACCCTTTTAAAGCTTTTCACTTCACCTCAGACCTGCACACTGCTTTATACGGTGCCCATGCCGGCGCGAATGGGTCGGTGCTGGTCATGGGCACAGGTTCCTGCGCTGCCGCTTTGGTTGACGGCAAACTGGTGCAGTTCGGCGGGCATGGTTTCTTACTTGGCGATAAAGGCAGCGGTGCCTGGCTGGGCAAACAAGCCGTGATGCATACTCTTGAAGCCCTCGACGGCATTGTTCCCCGTGGCGAGCTGGCAGAGGCAGTGTGCCGTCACTACCAGTGCAGCACCGCGACGGACATCGTTGATCGACTGATTCAGGCCGCTCCCGGTGAGTTTGGTCAAATCTGTCCGAAAATTTTAGAGCTTGCCAGTCAGCACGAAAGTACCGCTCTGGCCCTGGTTGAACGCGGCAGCAGTTATCTCAGCGCCATTGCCCGCCAAGCTCTGCAACTTAGCGGTGGCAAGCTGGTGATCGCCGGCGGTGTCGCCGCCGCAATGACCCCCTGGCTTGATGACGATATTCGTACTGCGCTTCAGGACACCCAATTTGGTCCTGAATGGGGCGCAGTGCTACTCCACCAAAACGGCGGCCTGGGAGACGTATCATGAGCCAGCAAATGTTTGACGAAGCCACCTCAGCCCCTGACATTATCGCCCAGCAGCTGCACAATAACGCTGCCCGCTGCGAGGACATTACCAGTCAGCTCAGATCGCAGCCGCCGCGCACCATCATGATGATCGGCCGCGGCACTTCAGATCATGCCGGCGTGTTCGCCAAATACCTGTTCGAAGTGGGCTGTGGTATTCCAGTAGTTGCCGCCGCGCCCTCCGTTGCGGGGGTGTATAAACGCACCCTGAACCTCGAGGGTTGTCTGGCGATTTGTATTTCGCAGTCCGGGCAAAGCCCTGACATCGTGCAGCAGGCGCAACTGGCGAAAGCTGGCGGTGCGCGTCTGCTGGCGCTGGTCAATGTGGTGGACTCCCCACTAGGTCGGCTGGCCGACGAAGTCCTGCCGCTGCATGCTGGCCCCGAACTTGCTGTGGCAGCGACCAAAAGTTACCTGGCCAGCCTCAGCGCACTGTGCCAGCTATGTGCGTACTGGCAACAGGATCGCGACTTACTACAAGCGCTGGAGCAATTGCCGGAGGCCCTGCGCGAGGGCCAGCAACTGCCCGCCCAACTCGAGGCCACGCAACTCGATGGCTTAAAGCATTGCGTGGTGTTGGGCCGCGGCTTTGGTTATGCCATCGCCCGCGAGGTCGCGCTGAAGCTGAAAGAAGTGCTAAGTATTCACGCCGAAGCTTTTAGCAGCGCAGAATTTCTGCATGGCCCGGTAACACTGGCAGAAAAACAGCTATGCATTATCGACCTGCAGATTGATGATGAAGGCGGCCCTACTCATCAGGAACAAATGCAGGGTATTGCCGCACGCGGCGCCCAACTCATTCGTATGCACGTTCCGGTTGCCCCCCATCCGCGGCTGCAACCTCTGGTACTGATGCAGCGTTTTTATTTAGACATCGAACGGGCTGCGAGGCAGCTGGGCCTCGACCCAGACTCTCCTCCGGGCCTGAAAAAAGTAACGGAAACCCGCTAATGTTTGTATGCGATCAGGTACTTACGCCACAAGGTTGGCGCCAGAACCAACTCATTGAAGTTGCAGCCGGGGTGATTACCGCGATCAGCAACGCCCCCGCCCAGCATAATTATCCCAGCTACCAGGGCCAGTTAGTGCCGGGCTTTATCGACGTGCAGGTGAATGGCGGCGGCGGTGTGTTATTCAATCAGCACCGCAGCGCCAGTGCCTTAGAGCGCATTATGGCCGCCCATCGCGAGCATGGCACTACCGCGCTGCTGCCCACCTTGATCACCGATAGCTACAGTGCAATGCATGATGCTGCAGCCGCCATGAAAGCGGCAAAAGCAGAAGGAATTCCAGGCATCGTCGGCGTCCACTTCGAAGGCCCCTGGCTGAGCACCGCCCGCAAAGGCGTGCACAGCGAGCAGTTTATCCGGCCACCGAGTGCGGATGAGATCGCCCTGCTAAGCGACCCTGCGCTGGGCACTGTGATGGTGACTGTGGCGCCCGAGAATGTATCAGTCGAGGTGATCAAAAAGCTGAGCGCGGCCGGCATTAAGGTCTTTCTAGGTCACTCGGATGCCAGTGCCGCCCAGGTCAATGCAGCACTGGACGCCGGCGCTATCGGCTTTACCCATCTATACAACGCCATGTCTCCGCTGCAGTCACGCGCGCCTGGCATGGTCGGCGTTTGTCTGGCGCGGGACTGTTATGCCGGCTTGATTGTTGATGGCTATCACGTGGATCCGCAAGCCTGTCAGGTGGCCTTCCGCGCCAAGGGTAAAACACAAATGATGCTGGTGACTGATGCCATGGCGTTAGCGGCGACAGACGCCACCGAAGTACCTTTCTTCGATACCCGTATTGTTCGCGATGGTGACAAGCTGACCACGCCTGACGGCACCCTCGCCGGCTCCTGCCTGACCATGATCGATGCTGTACGTAACACGGTTCAGCAGTGCGCTGTCAGTCTCGCAGATGCGGTTGAAATGGCCAGCATTACTCCGGCCCGAATGCTGGGTCTGGACCACATGCTCGGGAGTATAGAGGTCGGTAAGCAGGCCGACTTTATGCTGCTCGACTCTGAACTTAACATCGTGCAACTGTGGCAACAGGGCACCCCGATTCGAAAGGACGCCTGATATGCGCACCCTGATCCCCATGACCACCATAGGTATCTTGTTTTTTATTTTCGGCTTTGTGACCTGGCTTAACGGCGCGTTGATCCCGTTTCTGCAGATCATTTCCGATCTGAGTGAGTTTCAGGCACTCTTGGTCGCCTTCTGTTTTTATATCGCTTACGTGGTCATGGCTTTGCCCATGTCGTGGATCCTCGACCATACCGGCTACAAAAACGGTATGGTGTTAGGCCTGGCGTTGGTAGGTCTCGGCTTGTTCCTGTTCGTACCGGCTGCGAAAACTCACTATTTTAGTATTTTCCTGTTTGCCCAATTTGTGGTGGGCTCAGGGCTCACACTTTTGCAGACCGCCTCCAACCCTTACATTGTGCGCATTGGTCCACATGAGTCAGCGGCCGCGCGTATCGCCATTATGGGCATCCTCAACAAACTGGCTGGCGTCTTTGCCCCGCTGTTTTTCACCTGGCTGGTACTCGCCGACTTTCCAAATGTGAGTGCGGCGAGCATTGCCGAGCTAAGCGCGAGTGAGCGCGCAGCACAGGTCAGCGCCATGGCAGCGAACATCATTCCGCCCTATGTGGGCATGGGGATCGCTATGTTTGTGCTGGCCCTGGGCTTATTCGGTATTAAGCTTCCTCATATCCGCGAAGAAGCGCCTTCCGGTGCTGATGTTCACACGTCGGTACTGCGCTACCCGCAACTGGTGCTGGGCGCCATGGCCTTATTTTTCTATGTCGGTGTGGAAGTTATCGCCGGCGATACCATTGGTATGTACGGCTCACGGCTGGGCCTGGCCAATTACTCCAGCCTGACCTCCTATGTCATGGCGGCCATGGTGATCGGTTATGTGTTGGGCCTGTTGCTCATCCCTCGTTTACTCAGCCAACAGCAGGCGCTGACGGCGTCAGCTGCGCTTGGCTTGCTGTTCAGTGGCGCTTTACTGATGAGCTCCGACACCAGCACCGCCATTGCCAGCCTGTTGTGGGGCTGGAGCAGCGTTCCTGTGGTTCCCAACTCCGTTGCCCTACTGGCGCTGCTGGGCCTTGCCAACGCCATGGTCTGGCCGGCCATCTGGCCGCTGGCACTTGCCGATTTGGGTAAGTTCACCGCCCGCGGTTCCGCCATACTGATTATGGGTATCGCTGGTGGCGCCGTCTTGCCACTGGTCTATGGCGGTCTTGCCGACGCCTTCAGTGCCAAACATGCCTACCTGTTACTGCCAGTAGGCTATGCCGTGATTGGCTGGTACGGACTGGTCGGACATAAGAAGCGGAGCTGGTGAAATTCGTGCTTTCACGCTAAGCTGATAGCTAATAAAAACTATAACGAGAGTCGACGACGCGCGTGCCATTTCACTTACCTACGTTGATCATTACTGTCATCAGCCTGAACCTCATGCTAGGCGGCCTGATGCTGGTGATCTACGAGGTTCGTAAAACCCAGAAATGCTTCTTTACCTGGGGGATTTCCTGTTTCATTTTTGGCATCGCCGTCGGACTCGCCGGCATGCAAACGTACTTTGATCAGGCATGGCTGACCATATTTGTCGCTGACGTGCTGATTATCCTGACACCGTTGTTGTTGTTACATGGGTTGCGTCAGTTCCAGATGCAGCGGCCTGTTTCCTACAAATTAGTAGCGCTGGTACTGAGTTATAGCGCGCTACCGCTGGTGCTACTTTATACCGCCCCCATACATGCCCAGACCTTCACTGCTGTGGTCTGTGCAGCAATCTTTTTGTATGCCGCAATTTACATACTGACCATCCAGCAAGCACCCACCCTGATGCGTTGGATGCTGTTCTTGCTGTTTCTTGCCCACGGCGCGCTGATGCTGACCCAGAGCGGTATGTTGGTACAGAATTTGGCGTTAAAGAATGTGCTCATGCTGCCCTCATCGTTCGAATGGCTACTGATAGGTCACCTGGCGTTAACCACAGGGACCGCGACTCTATTTCCGCTGCTCGCCTTCGCGATGAGTGAGAAACGCCTGCTTGAGGTCACAAATTTTGATGAGTTAACGCATATGCTTAACCGTCGCGGGTTTCTTGAGCGCACTGGACTATTGTTGGCCAAAAATCGCATTCAGCGACGGCCATTTTGTGTGTTAGTGGTTAATCTTGACCAGTTCAAAAACATCAATGCCGACTATGGCGACGCAACTGGCGAGGAGTGCCTGCGTCAAGTCGCTGATATTATTCAGGGTCACCTACGGGAACATGACGTTGCCGCGCGCATCGGCGGTGAGGAGTTTGCCGTCGCTTTAGCGGATGTTGACCGCAACCAGGCTGAACTGATTAGTTACCGCTTGTGTGATCGTATTGGCAAAGCAACCTTAAGCATTCAGGGCGAGATCTTAAAGCTCACAGCAAGTATAGGCGGGATACACAGCCGCTCGAGCCGCTGTGAATTAGACGATTTATTACGAACCGCAGATGAAGCCCTTTACCGCGCTAAATCAACTGGCCACAATCGTTTTGTACTGGCGACTCAAGCTTAACCTACAGGTTTAATAACTGTTGTGATTGGCCGTCATTTAATCAACGCGATCGCAGCGGTTACTATCACGAGGACTGTACTAATGAACAAATTCCTAAAGGTGTTGAGCTTCGGCGTACTCAGCGCAACAACGTTAATCAGCGCGGCCGTGGCAGCGCAAACGGCAGAAGATATCCGCGCGACCGCCAGGCAAACCCTCGAAGCGTTTAATATTCCTGGTATCGCAGTAGTGGCCGTCAAAGATGGCGAAATCATTTTGGCCGAAGGCTTTGGCGTGCGCGATGTTGCCACCGGCGAACCCGTGACCGCTGACACTTTATTCGGTATCGCCTCCAATACTAAAGCCTTCACCTCAGCCGCGATTGCAACTCTGGTTGAGGACGGCAAGCTCGACTGGGATGACAAAGTCATCGACTATATACCCGAGTTTCGCTTAGCCGACGAATCGATCAGCAACCAACTCACCCTGCGCGACATGTTAAGCCACCGGTCCGGTCTGGGCTTAGGCGCGGGCGATTTGATGGTCTGGCCCGACACCGACAAAGGCATGGACGACTTAATCAAAGGACTGGCGAAAGTGCCAGTGCGGGGAGCGTTACGCCAGGGATTTGCTTACAACAACCTGATGTTTATCCTGGCTGGCGAGGTCATCGCCCGCGTCAGCGGCATGCCTTATCATGAGTACATTCGACAAGAGTTCCTGCAGCCCCTGGGAATGGAGGCAACTGCAGTCGGCTATTCTAATATTCCGGAAGGTTACGACAATGTCGCGGTTGGCACCATCGAGTACTACGGCGAGCTCAAGCGTTTCCCTCTCGACTTTCTCGAAGACTTTAGCTCCGCCGGAGCCATGGCAAGCACCGTTAAGGATCTGAGCCAGTGGCTGCTGACCCAGCTTAACCAAGGCGTGACACCTGGCGGCGAGCGCTTATTCAGTGAAGCTTCGCAACACACCATGTGGAACGTCGCAACACCTTTAACCAGCAACGGTGACCCGGCCACGAACTTCCGCGGTGCCGGCCTGGGCTGGTTCGTGAAGGACTACCACGGCGTCAAGCATGTTTCTCATAGCGGTGGCATTCTCGGCATGTTGTCCCTGACCACCCTCATTCCTGAACACGACTTCGGCATGGTGGTGCTGAGCAATCAGCAAGCCTTTGGCGGCCTGACCGCTATCACCGAAGAGACGCTGGAAGATTTGCTGGCTCTGGAAGATCGGGACTGGGTGACGGAAGAGCAGGAGCGTTATCGGCAGTCGCTGCAAGAAAAAACCGACTTCGTGTTACAGCAGCCGACGACCACCCGCCCGGCACTACCGCGAGAGAACTATGCTGGTACCTATCGTGACCCCTGGTACGGCGACGTACTGGTAACACTGGAGGACGACCAGTTGCGCATCAACTTCACCCACACCGAATTGCTTGAGGGCCGGCTCGAACATTATAACGCCGATACTTTTGTGGTGCGCTGGGACGAGCCGCTGCTCGAAGCCGATGCTTTTATCGAGTTTCAGGTGACGCGTGACAACGATGTGCAAGGCGCGCGTATGGAAGCCGTGGCACCTTTTACCGACTTCAGCTTCGACTTCCACAATTTGCGCCTTGAAAAAGTGCAGTGAGCAGGTTACTTGTCCTGCTCCATGTTCTGCCAGTGATGTTGCATTTCAAGGAAGGATAGCGAGGCTGACCAAGTAATCATCATAAAGCCCAGCAGGCCCTCTGTGCCGTATAAAAAGCGCAAAGGGCCCATGGGATAAGCGTCAGCAAAGCCAACCGTGGTGTAGCTGGCAATCGACAAAAAGATAAAATCGAATAACTCAGGATTTGCCAGCGCACCGATACCACCCGAGGGCGCTAAGTCTGCATAATTAAATAACAGCCAGCCACCCACCCCAAACAGCCAAACTTCGCCAATGTGAGCGAAGAACAGCCCGATCAGCAAAACCATGATCCGCGCCCGACGCCGCAGCGAGCGATTTCGCTGCAGCAGTCTACGCAGTCGGAACGACGCTTCGTAGTGCATAAGAATAACAAGCAGCACCAACACTAAGGTGGCGACTGCGACAATCCAGTGAGCACCAGCGAGCATCATTCTCCCCCCTAGTTAGTGCCTGCAGCGCTTACCGGAGACGCTGAGTTGTAGTTCTCGACCCACTCGCTCAGCAGGCGCACGCCATAACCGTTGCCACCTGCCGGGTGAATGCCACTGGCACTGGTGCCGTAGGCATTGCCAGCCATGTCGATGTGAATCCAGGGCGTATCTTTCGCAAAGTGCTGGAGCAGTCGCGCACCGGCCTGAGCGCCCGGCGAGCCGACGTTCTGAATATCCGCCAGCCAGCTGTCGATAATGCCATCATAAGGCCCCAGTGGTAGCTGCCAGACCAGTTCACCGGTGCTTTCTCCCGCCGCTTTCATGGTGCTAATCAGAGCATCATGCTCGGAGAAGATAGCGGCATAATCGGTACCTAGTGCCCGCACTTTCGAGCCTGTTAGCGTCGCGATATCGGCAATCGCCCGCGCCTTCAGGCGATCGCGCGCATACCAGATACCATCCGCCAGAATCAGACGGCCTTCGGCATCAGTGTTGACCACTTCAATACGGGTACCGTCTGCCGCATGTAAAACATCGCCCGGTAAGGTCGCACTGCCTGAGATCAGGTTATGCGATAAGGGCACAACACCGGCAACATTAAGCTCGGCATCTTTGCCGGCAAGCGCCATAACCGCGCCAAGTACAGCCGCACCGCCGGCTTTGTCAGTTTGCATACGAACAATAGAGCTGCCCGAGGTTTTCAGGTTATAGCCACCGGTATCAAAGGTATTACCTTTACCGACCAGAGCAATTGGCGCTTCATTGCCGCCACCTTGGTACTCGACTACCAATAGATGCGATTTATGCTGACTGCCCTGGCTTACGCCATACAGCGCGCCCATGCCCATCTCTTTGACTTGTTCGGGTGTGTAGACCGTGGCTTTGATGTCGTAATTACTCACCGCAGTTTGCGCAATTTCGGCGATTGCCTTGGGGTAGCCATCACTACCTGGTAAGTTGATGATATCGCGCGCCACAAATACGCCGTGCGCCAGGGGCTGCGTATCAGCGTACGCTTGCGCTGCCGCATCGCTCTGATCGCTGTGCCAGTGGACGGTATAGTCGGGCCGCTCAGCTGGCTCACTCTTGTAGCGGTCGAAGCGATAATTGCGTAAGTCCATACCATGCGCCATCGCCGCGACCTGAGTATCACTGAACCCTTTCGCGTGCACGACAACAGTGTCAGCGGCCTCACCTACCTGCACCGCTACCTGTGCACCAAGCTTTTCAGCATCAGCACGCGTCATAGCGGTACCGGTGCCCACCACCCATAAACGTTTCGCATAAAAGCCAGGTAGGGCCAGCAGTTCAACCTGTTGCCCATGCTTACCGGTAAAGTCTTCCAGCGCCAAAGCGCTCTGAACAATACTGCGTACCTGTGGATCCCACATTTCCGGTAAGTGAATAGCGCCATCTTCCGTTTCGGATGCAAGCAACACCAAAACATCGGCGTCGTCCTTATGCTTATGCGCAAACTGATGCTGGGTCTTTACATAATCACTAAAAGCGGCTTGCGCCTGAACATCTGTGCTGAGCGTTGCGCCGCCTGCCAGAGCAGCAGTTAACAGCACCGCCGTTATGCTTTTTTTCATCTTCGGGTTTACTCCATGTTTTAATGATTCACTAAGTGTAAACATGCAACAGCGAGAACGCCAAAACAAGTGATTAATCGTTGAAGTGGGTAGACAATGCGGCGGTTTTTCCCTAGAATTCCCGCCTGCTTGTTCGCAGGCAGATTCATTTCCTAATTTAATGCGCACCCGTAGCTCAGCTGGATAGAGCGCTGCCCTCCGGAGGCAGAGGTCACAGGTTCGACTCCTGTCGGGTGCGCCATATCTCACCATAGATTGACAGTTAATAGACGCTAACACAGAATTGATTGTGCCAAACCTGTGCCAATTATTTGTCAGTTTTACTTGATTGATTTCAGAGGCATACTTGAAACTCAACTTTGGCTAACTGTCGGCACATTTCAAATCATAAAAGCAAGGGAAGCTATGACTAAGCACTTTCAAACCACGGTACTTATAACAGCAGCGCTATACACGGTTTTCTTCTTCATGCCGTACATTTGGCAACATATTTATGCTGAAGAAGTGGTTTATATCCTATCTGCCTCTGGTACAGGCGGAATGCTCGAACCGACGAATCCATTTCCATATATTTATTCAGTGTTATATGTAGTGAGCCTTCTTGGACTCTATACATTTAAGAAATTCGCTAAGTGGTTATTCAGCATTCTTATTGCCTTTAATCTGCTTGTTAGTCCATATGTCCTGGGAGTCAGCGTTTCGATATACCTAGATATGTCTATTGGGTATTTACTTACTCTCTTTGAAGGGGCGTTAATATTGATGCTCTTTAGTGATGAAATTAGCGGCAAGCTTAAATAAAAGAAACTCCCTTTGAGAGCTTGTAATCATCCTGCAAAATCGGAAGAGTCATCAGTAAAAATCTCAACACTCCAGTAAAACTGCAAGCTTATCCATCTGCAGCTGATAACCCTCTAGGTTCTCCGTTTTAAATTTTACCAAGTTCATCAGCTTCCATTTTACCGATGGAAATTGATGATAGTCATATACAGACCAATCCGGCTCTAATCGATTAAAGTCCAGTAGAAATTGTTTATCCGCCTCGTTAAAATTCCGATGTATCGCATCTATGAGTCTATCTCGCGTTGCTTCAAAATCGGCATAGCTAAATGCGCGGGTGCTGTCTATCCAACGCGGCACAGATTTTCCCACCGTAAAGCTGACCCAATGGCACCACCGGCATCGCGCAGAACACGTTGTATTGTGACAGGCCCCCATTATTAGAACCACTCGAAGAATGAATTGAGCTGTTCAATTTTCAATGGATGCCACGAACTGCAAGGGTGGCAGGTTATTTAAAGCCCGATGAGGTCGACTCTTGTTATAGTCATCCCGCCAAGCTTCGATTTTTAATTTAGCATC
>NZ_JAGGJE010000011.1:0-778 GCF_030466375.1 Pseudidiomarina terrestris | reverse complement strand
GTCGTAACAAGGTAGCCGTAGGGGAACCTGCGGCTGGATCACCTCCTTATGAAACAGCCTTGAAGAAGTTAAGTGCTCACACAGATTGCCTGGTTTGGTAGAAGTAACAAGAGAAACTGGGTCTGCCTATGGCAGATTTAGCGGATACTGGGTCTGTAGCTCAGCTGGTTAGAGCGCACCCCTGATAAGGGTGAGGTCGGTAGTTCAAGTCTACTCAGACCCACCATTTTGAGCGCCTGAGCTGCGTTGGAAAGCCTCTCGCATACTGATGTATGCGTCGCGACTTCCCGCCTTGTCAGCCACTCAAAATTCCCTTATCAAGTTTGTCGCGGTGTTGCGAAGCGCGCAACGCAGCTATTGGTGGTTTAGGCAAGCATTAGGGGGCCATAGCTCAGCTGGGAGAGCGCCTGCCTTGCACGCAGGAGGTCAGCGGTTCGATCCCGCTTGGCTCCACCATTTCTCTTGAAGTTAGCGTTAAGCGTTTTGATTAAAATGCTTACCGGTAACTTTGTGTTACACGCTCTTTAACAATATGAACAAGCTGATTGTAATAAAGTAATGAAATGCCACTCTACTTGAATCAAACCTATTTTTGGTAGAGGCGTATCGAACTTGTGTACAGCATCGAGAACAGCCCATACGACTGAAGACTAAACATCTTCGGGTTGTATGGTTAAGTGACGAAGCGTAGACGGTGGATGCCTAGGCAGTTGGAGGCGATGAAGGACGTACTAACTTGCGATAAGCCATGATGAGGCAGTAAGAGCCGCATGAGTCA
>NZ_JAGGJE010000010.1:0-1181 GCF_030466375.1 Pseudidiomarina terrestris | reverse complement strand
GAATGAATTGAGCTGTTCAATTTTCAATGGATGCCACGAACTGCAAGGGTGGCAGGTTATTTAAAGCCCGATGAGGTCGACTCTTGTTATAGTCATCCCGCCAAGCTTCGATTTTTAATTTAGCATCGGTTAGCGATTCGAACCAGTGACAGTTAAGGCACTCATCCCGAAAACTGCCGTTCAGTGACTCGATATAGGCATTATCTGTTGGCTTACCAGGACGCGAGAACGCTAGCGTTACCTTGTTGGTATAAGCCCAAAGGTCAGTCATTTGTCCTGCAAATTCGCTGCCATTATCGCAATGAATACGGTTTGGTGCGCCTCGTTCTCGACAAAGTCGCGTCAATGTTGCAACCACATTCTCTGAGCGTAATTGAACTCCGATATCGGCTGCCAAACACTCTCGCGTATAGGTGTCGACAACTGTCAGAATACGAAACTTGTTCCCGGTAGACAGCTGGTCGGCAACAAAGTCCATCGCCCATGCCTCATTCGGTCGTGTACTTGGTACATAGTCGCGTTTTCGATGTGCGCCACTGACGTTGCGCCGCGGCCGTTTGGGGCGTAACTGAAGTCCTTCTAGACAATACAGGCGATGAACGCGTTTCTTATTCACGTGAATACCTTCGCGTTTTAACATCACATGAATACGCTTGTAACCGTATCGCACGCGGGCTCTAGCTATCGCCACGATCTTCTGGCGGAGCGCCTCCTGAGGCTCCGAGCGAGGCTTATAACGGCAAGCCGTGCGACTTAGTCCTGTTAACGCACATGCTCTTCGTTCACTGATGCGGTAGAGGCTGATTAAGTGGCGCACCGCCTTACGACGCTGCGGTACGCTTACCACTTTCGGGTATTGAGATCTTGCAACATAACTTTATCAAGGGTTAGATCCGCAACAATCCGTTTGAGCTTCTCATTCTCTTCTCGTAGCTGCTTGAGTTCTCGAACTTGATCAGATTCAAGCCCAGCGTATTTCTTTTTCCAAGCATAGAAAGTGCCCTCGGCAATCCCCATTTTCCGAGCGATCTCGGCGATGGATAAGCCAGCTTCGTGCTGTTTTATAGCGGAAACGATCTGCTCGACTGAAAAACGTTTTGATTTCATGACGTGGCCCTCGTAAGGTCTTTATCATGCCCAAATTCATCGTCCTTGTGGATCTTTTTCTTGGGGGACCGTCA